>CAVUUF010000016.1:0-787500 GCA_963744575.1 uncultured Actinomycetota bacterium
GAGCCTGTGCGCACACCATCGGAGCATGCATCCAGCCGATTCCGTACCCCGGGTACGGCCAGATGACCGGGCCCCTGCGGAGCCTGGCCGTACCACGGTAGAGATCGTGGTCCCGGTCCACAACGAGGCCCGCGGCCTTGGCCTGGCCATCCGGCGGGTGCATGCCTACCTGACTGACCAGCTCCCTTTCCCCGCCCGCATCACCATTGCGGAAAACGGCAGCACCGACGCTACCTGGATGCGCGCCCGCGAACTGGAAGACGAATTCCCATTGGTGCGTGCGGTCCAGATCGGACAGCCGGGACGAGGCGGGGCGCTGCGGTCGGCTTGGTCGGCAAGTGGCGCTGACGTCCTTGCCTACATGGACGTCGACCTCTCGACCGACCTGAACGCGCTGCTGCCGCTGATCGCCCCGCTGGTATCTGGTCACAGTGATGTCGCGATCAGAACCCGCCTGGCCTGGGGCGCGCGGGTGGTCCGCGGCCCTCGTCGCGAGATCATCTCGCGCTGTTACAACCTGCTGCTGTACGCCACCCTCGGCACCCGCTTCTCCGACGCTCAGTGCGGTTTCAAGGCGATCCGCGCGGAGGCAGCGCGAGCGCTGATGCCGCTGACCGCCGACCGGGGCTGGTTCTTCGACACGGAGCTGCTGGTGCTAGCGCAGCGGGCCGGACTGCGCATCCACGAGGTCCCGGTGGACTGGATCGACGACTGCGATTCCCGGGTCAAGGTGTTCGCGACCGCCCTAGCCGACCTGCGCGGCATCGCCCGGCTCGGGACTGGGCTGGCCCGAGGCACGATCCGCGTCCCGGCGCTGGGGATGCTGCGCCTCCGGGCTGGCCGGCCGGCCCGGACCTGCCTCGTCATCGGCTCCCCGGCCAACTGACCCGGTTCATCTCAGTGGGCGTGACCAGCACCGTGGCTTACGTTCTGCTGTACTTGCTGCTCCGTAGCGTAATGGCTGCGCTGCCCGCAAACGCCATCAGCCTCCTGGTGACCGCCATCGGCAACACCGCGGCTAACCGCCGCGTCACCTTCGGGATCCGCGGACGGCACGGCGCCGTCCAGCATCAGGCGCGCGGCCTCGTCGCGTTCGGCAGCGGCCTCGCGCTTACCTCCGGCGCCCTTGCGGCCTTGCATGCGGTCACTGCGCAGCCGGCTCAGGTGACTGAGGTCACGGTGCTGGTCGCGGCCAACCTGGGCGCCACGCTGATCCGATTCGGGCTCTACCGGGGATGGGTCTTCCACGGCTGGCGCGACAGGCCACCGGCCCGGTCCGGTGTGGCGCCAGCCCAGGTGCCGATCCAGGAAACTGCCCCAGTTCAGTCCGCTCCCCGATGGGAAAGTGATCCACGATGAACGCCCTTTCCACCCAGTCCTCTCCGTCCGGGCGGACCGCGCGCCCAGCTGCGGGCGGTGGCCCGCTGGCCCGGCTGCTGCGCGGCCACCGGGGCGACCCGGCCTGGGCCCGGCCGGCGCTGCTGGGGCTGCTGCTGGCCACAGCCGTGCTCTACATCGCTGGCCTGAGCCGCAACGGTTGGGGTAACGAGTTCTACGCGGCGGCGGTCCAGGCCGGCACGAAAAGCTGGAAGGCGTTCCTGTTCGGGTCGGTGGACTCCAGCAACTTCATCACCGTAGACAAGACCCCGGCCTCACTGTGGGTCATGGAGCTGTCCGGCCACATCTTCGGCTTCAGCTCCTGGAGCATGTTGATACCCCAGGCCCTCGAAGGGGTGGCCACCGTTGGCGTGCTCTACACAACGGTCCGCCGCTGGTTCGGGCCCGCAGCCGCGATCATCGCCGGGGCCGTGATGGCGCTGACACCGGTCGCTACCCTGATGTTCCGGTTCAACAACCCCGACGCACTCCTGGTGCTGGTGATGACACTGGCCGCCTATACCACCACCCGGGCCATCGAATCGGGGCGTACCCGCTGGCTGGCACTGACCGGGGCCCTGCTCGGCCTGGGCTACCTCACCAAGATGCTGCAAGCCTTCCTGGTGCTGCCCGCGTTCGCGCTGGCCTACCTGTGGGCGGGCAAGCCGACGCTGGGCAAGCGCATCTGGCAGCTGCTGATCGGCGGTGCCGCGCTGGTGGCCGCGGCCGGCTGGTGGGTGGCGATCGACCTGCTCACCCCGGCCGCCGACAGGCCCTACGTCGGCGGCTCGACCGACAACAACATCCTGCAGCTCACGTTCGGCTACAACGGCTTCAGCCGGATCACCGGCGGGCAGACCGGGCCCGGTGGCGGGCTGGGACGCGAGCTGGCCCGCAGCGGGTTCAGCGGCGGCACGCCCGGCGGCGGCTCCTCGTTCGGCGGGCAGACCGGGCTCGCCCGGCTGTTCCAGTCCGGCATGGGCGGGCAGGTCAGCTGGCTACTCCCGGCTGCCCTGATCGCCCTGGTGGTCATGCTGTGGGTGTCGCGGCGCGCTGTGCGCACCGACCGTACCCGGGCCGCCGCCCTGCTGTGGGGTGGCTGGCTGCTCGTGACCGGGCTGGTATTCAGCTACATGTCCGGCATCACGCACCCCTATTACACGGTCGCCCTCGTCCCGGCAATCGGCGCGCTGGCCGGCATCGCCGGGGTCAGGCTCTGGCGCATCCGGCACACCTGGTTCGCCCGCACCATCCTGGCCATCGCGATCGCCGGCACCGCCGCCTGGGCCTGGGTCCTGCTCGACCGGAGTCCCGGTTGGCTTCCCTGGCTGCGGGTAGTTATCGTGATCGCCGCCGCCGGCGCGGCCGCCCTCATCCTGGCCGAGCCTGCCGTGCGGGCCGCTACTGCGCGAAGCCGGACGGCCCTGGCCGTGGCTCCGGTGTCACTTGCCTTGATCGCCGGGCTGGCTGGCCCGCTGGCCTATAGCATCGACACTTCGGCTACCGCGCATAGTGGGGCGATCCCGTCCGCTGGACCGAGTGTCGCCGGTTCCTCCGGTGGTCCTGGCGGCGCGGCAGGTTCCGGGCGGGGTGGTTTGCCCGCCTCCGCCGGCGGCTCGGCGGGCAGGCAGGCCGGGGGTGCGCCGGCCGGGATCGGGGGCGGCTTCGGCGGCTCGGGGACTGTCAGCAGGGCCCTGTCCAAGCTGCTTGAAACCGGCGCGTCCGGCTACCGGTGGGCTGCGGCCACGGTCAGCTCGACCAGCGCGGCCTCGCTAGAGCTGAGCAGTGACGGAGTCCCGGTCATGGCGATCGGCGGCTTCACCGGCAGTGACCCGGCGCCGACCCTGACCGAGTTCAAAGAGTTCGTCTCACAACACAAGATTCACTACTTCGTGACCAACGGGTCCGGCGGGGGCCGTGGCGGCAACTCCGGCGATTCCGCACAGATCACCTCCTGGGTCGAGGCACATTTCACGGCGAAAACCGTGGGCGCGATGACCGTTTACGACCTCACCGCGCCAAAAGCGCGCTCATGACAACCGTCGCCGCGGCTGTTACCGGGGTAGGTGGCCGGCCTCCGCACTGGCGCCGGCCGTGAACTCAAACCCCCGGCTGAGAGCCGCAAACCGGCCATCCTCAGAGGGAAGCACGTCCACCTCGCCGACGAGCGGTTCGGCGCAGCGGCAGCTTCAGCCGCTGCGTCTGGCCCCGTTCATGCGGGACCTCGCCGTGGTCCAAGACCTCGATTCGTCCAGCGAAGGGTCTAGGGTGCTGGCCGACGCTTCCCTGGTGGCCAGCAACCCGGGCCGCCTGGCCGCATGACCGGCGGCCCGCTGGCTGTCCAGGGAAGCGCGCCAGTCGCGTCAATCCCGCACGGGTTCGCAGGGGCGACGCAGGCGCAATGAGAGAGGCACTGGGGGACGGCTCGGGCCGTGACGGCCTGCCGGCCGGTGCGGAGAGACGCTGCGGATCTACGGCTGCAGCACGGGTGCCCGGTCGCCGAGCACGACCACGGAGTCGGCTTCGGCGGCGAACCGCGGGTCGTGGGTAATCACTACCGTTGTGCGCCCTGGCGCCGGTGATATCAGGAGTTCCCGGATGGCCTCGGCGCTGGCCTTGTCTAGTCCGGTCGACGGCTCGTCGAGTACCAGGATGGGAGCGTTGCGGACGAGGGCTCGCGCGATGGCGATGCGCTGGCGCTGGCCTCCGGATAGCAGGCGTCCGCGCTGGCCCATCAGCGTGTCATAACCCCGCGGCAGCCGGGTGATGAACTCCTCCGCGCCTGCGGCCTCGGCGGCCGCGATGATCTGGGCCTCGGTAACAGATGACCCGCCGTAGGCGATGTTGTCCCGCACGCTTCCAGGGAAGAGCAGGTTCTCCTGGTCCAGCAGCGTTATGTTGTGGCGCAGGGTGTGCAGTGACATGCGGCGGATGTCCACGCCATCGAGCAGGATGCTGCCCTGGCACGGGTCGTACATGCGCAGCAGCAGCCGGGCGACCGTCGACTTGCCCGCGCCGCTCGGTCCCACGATGGCCACGACGCTCCCGGGACGAGCGGTGAACGACAGGCCGGCCAGCGTTGCGGCTTCAGCGCCGGGGTAACGGAATGTCACGGCATCGACATCGATCCGCCCGCGGGACCGCAGCCGCGCCCGCAGGTCCGGGCCATCGGTGACCGCCGGCCGGGCCTGCATGATCTCGGTGATCCGCTGCCCGCTTGCCGCGGCCTCGGCCACCGTCACCGCCAGCCCGCTGAGATTGCGCGCTGGCGGGTAGAGGTAGGCGGTGAAGGCGGCGAAGGCGAGCAAGCCGCCAAGGGTCATCCGGTGCTGGGCGATGTCCCAGGCACCTACCGCCAGCACGGCGAGCGCGGCAAGTGTCTCGATCAGGAAGATGAGCGGCGAGTACACCGAGTTCAGCCTGGCCTGGGTCATCCTGGCGCCCAGCCGCCGGGTCGCCTCGCCGCGCAGCCGCCTGGCTTCGGCCTCCTCGCGGCCGAACGCCTGGACCAGGGCATGGTTGGACAGGTTCTCCTCGACCACGCTGGTGACCGCGGCGTTGACCTGGCGTTCCCGTTCCGCCGCCGCGGTGAACCGGCTGGAGAACCCGCGGGAGATAAGCCAGAACAGTGGCACGACAGCGAACGTCACCAGGGCAAGGTCCCATCTGATCACCAGCAGTGCCCCGGCAAAGAGCACGAGGCTGATGGCTGAGGTGAGGACAGTAACGGCAGCCGAGGAAACGAATGCCTCGACCAGCTCGATGTCATCGGTCAGCCGGACGACCAGGTCCCCCAGCCGGTGCCTGCTCACGAAGTCGGGAGCCAGCCGCTGAATGTGCCCGAAAACGTGGCCGCGCAGGCGCAGGATGAACCGCTCAGCCGCCAGCCCGGACAGGTAACCGCCGACGCCCATGACTGCCGCCGCCGTGGCGGCTACGGCGAGCCACCAGGCCGCAAGGCTCCAGAATCCGGCCAGGTATCCCCGCTCCAGCACCTTGTTTGTCATGACAGCAAAGATGGCTACGACAGCTATCTCCGAGACAGACACCGCGATCGCCGAGAGCCCGCCCGCCAGCAGCAGGAGCCGGGTGCCCCGGGTGTATGGCCAGAACCGGCGGAAGATATCGCGGGCGGGCGCCACGTGCCGCTGGGCAAGAAATGTCATCGCTTACCTTCCTTTTCTCTGAGCGTGCGCGACCACGGCCCGGCATGACGGGAGCGGCGGCCCATTGCCGCCGCTCCCGAAATTCGTCATGTTCAGTGCTACGGTGTCCCCGTCACCGGCGGCTAGCGGCCCTGCGGCCCGCCGCCCTGCGTGCAAGAGCCCTGTCCCGAATAAGGCCGGCGGCCGCCCCAGCGTGAACCTCCCTGCGAAGCCGTTGAAACCAGGCGAGGAAACATATGATGGAACCTCATGGCACTTCCCCTTTCTCGATTGGCACTGGCCTTTCCAGTACTACACCACTGACGTTATGGCAGGTTCCTCTCATTACCCTCTCACCACGGGGCATAGCTGCTGAAAATTTCACATGAAAGTGTGCAGGATTTCCTTATCTCGACTTTGACGGTTATGTTGCGAGGTCTTCTCAGGCCGCGCGGATGACGTTACTAATTGTAACTGGTCAGGTCCTGGTCGACTGTTTGTGCTCAAACCCGGCAGCGCCGGACCACTGCGGACGCTGTGCTTGGAGAACGAGCGTGGTGACGGCGTTTGGCTTCGACCTGGACACTCTGGCTTACAGGAACAGCGGCGATGGAACGTTGTTTGTGCTTGGGATACGCGAACGGGTGCCGCTGCCGCCGGCCAGTCTGGGAGGCGAGCGAACTCCGCTGATCACGTCGCCTGGCGGGCGGTGCCCCAGGCGCTGATCAGCATTGGATGAGCGAAAACGGCCGCGGAGGCCGCCAGCTCGTCGGACAGGCGTTGCTGGAGGGTGTCCGCGCCGACCTGCGCTGCGGTGGCCACGCCCGTGCGCTCGATCAGCGGCAGGACGGTCCTGACAATCCCGGCGAGGATCGCGGCGCCATCTGGATCCTCGGGACCGAAGTGTGGCTGCACGCCGATCATCCCCGACGGCTGCAGGCGCGGCCTGCAGCACCGCTCACAGGCCCGGCCCGAGGGCGGGATCAACGCCGGCCCGGGTGAACGCCTCGCGAAGCCATGACAGCGCCTGACCCACGAGCGGCGTCGCAGGCAGCGAGCGGGCACTAGCAGGTCGAACTCGATAGGCGAGACCACGCCGCCGGAGCGCAGCACGCCAGCTTGCGTCCGCAGCACCGCTGCGGGATCGGGCACGTACATCAGGCCAGCCGCCCGATGATCGCGTCGAACGGCCCGTCAGGCGCTTTGTCATGGATATCACCGGCAACGAACCGGACGTTGGACAGGCCACGCTGCCCGGCCCGCGCGGTCGCCTTCGCGACGGCATCCGGCGATTGATCGATCCCGAAGACCTCGCCCGCCGGGCTGGCCAGCTCGGCGGCGACGAACGCACATCCCCCGCTCCGGAACCCAGGTCCAGAACCCGCATATCCCGGCGGATGCCCGCCGTCTGGAGAATCATGCGCGTCGCGGGCGCGAGCACTCTGCCCTGCAGGTCCAGCCGCTCCAGCTCCGCGGCGTGACTGCCAAGCTGATAGCCGGTTTCTGCGCTGCTCATCACAGTTCCTCTCGCCCGCCCGCCTCCAGTATCCCAGCGCTTATTGACACGTGACTGTTCGGATTTGATCCGGCACGCCGATTGCGCCGGGGACGTGCGCTGGGTGATCTTGAGCCGTAGTGTCGCGGTGTGCCTGTTGATCAAGGCTCGCCCTCATCCGAGGTGCTCGCGGCGCTGGTGGTGTCGCTGCGCAGTGAGCTGGCGCAGGCGCGGGCGGAGCTGGAGCGGGCGCAGGAGCGGATCGCTGAGCTTGAGGCTCGGCTGCGGCAGACGCCGCGGAATTCCTCCAAGCCGCCGTCGAGCGAAGGGCTGGCCAAGCCGGCGCCGCGGTCGTTGCGGAAGAAGAGCGGGCGCCGGCCGGGCGGGCAGGACGGGCATAAGGGGCAGACGCTGACGCAGGTGGCCAGGCCGGACCGGGAGGTATGGCATGAGCCGGGCGGCTGCGGGCGGTGCGGGGCAGCCCTGGCGGGACGGCCGGTCACCGGGGTGGAGCGTCGGCAGGTCTTTGACCTGCCGACGGTCAGGGCTGAGGTGACCGAGCATCAGCTGATCGAGCGGGATGCGCCTGCGGACACCGGACCAAGGCCGTGGCCCCGGAGGGCGCGGAGGCGCCGGTGCAGTACGGGCCGCGGATCGCCGCAGTCATCGTCTACCTGTACATCGGTCAGTTCCTGTCGAAGATGCGGACGGCGCAGGCGATGGCCGAGCTGTTCGGCGTCCCGCTGTCGTCCGGGACGGTCGCCGCGCTCACCGCGCGGGCCGCCGGGCGGCTGGGCGGGTTCTTGGAGCATGCCCGGGAGCAGTCGCCGGCACCGACGTGGCCGGGTTTGATGAGACCGGGTTCCGGGTGGACGGGCGGCTGCACTGGGTGCACTGCGCCCGCACCGGCAAGTACACCCTGCTGATGGTCCACCCCCGGCGGGGGAAGCAGGCGATCGAGGCGATGGGCGTGCTCCCCTCGTTCGGCGGGGTCGCCGTGCACGACGCCTGGGCGCCGTATGACATCTACACCGCGGCGGGCCACCAGCTGTGCTGCGCGCATGCGCGGCGCGAACGCAGGCCATCACCGACCTGGCCCCCGAGGGCCGATGGTGCTGGGCCACCCAGGCCGCCGACGCGCTCACCGCGATGCAAAAACTGGTCAGCGAGGCGATCAGCCAGGACCGCGACGTGGCGGACCCGGCCGCGCTGGACGCCCAGATCCACGCTACCGCTCCGCCGCCCTGATCGGGGCCAGCCAGACCGCGGCCCGCTCGGGAGCGCTGATGAAAAAGCAGCACGCGCTGGCCCGCCGCCTGCTCGACCGCCAGGACGACTACCTGCGGTTCACCAGGGACTTCCGGGTTTCCCCGGACAATACGGAACCGAGCGCGACATCCGCATGGCCAAGCTCAAACAGAAAGTATCCGGCTGCCTGCGGACCCTCACCGGCGCCCGCAATTCTGCGCCATCCGTAGCTATCTCTCCACCGCCGCCAAGCACGGCCTCAACTTCTTCGACGCCCTTGTCATGCTCGCCGAGGGCAAGCCCTGGACGCCACGCTACCTGTCAAGACAATCAGGCACCGACAGAACGTAATTAACATTCATGCCTGTCCGGCCAATCGGATGAGCGGAGGCGGGACCGAGGCAGAAATGCGCTCGTTGCCCGGTCGTGTACGGGTTCCCGCACGACCGGAGCTTCTTCCCGATAAATCACTCTGCCCGGTGCGGTGATGCCGGCGATCCGGTCCTCAACGGACTCCAGGGCGGTGAGGAATAGCACGCACACGGCGGGCGGCTCGGCGCGCAACCGGCGCAGTACCTCCAGGTCGCCGAAGTCCGGCAGCATGACGTCCAGCACGATGGCGCCCGGGCGGAACTCGCGTCCGGCGCGCACGGCGCTCAGCCCGTCGGCTGCCCTCTCGACGTCCCAGCCCTCATAGCCAGCGCGCTGGCCATCAGCCCGGCCAGGCCCGGCTCGTCGTCGACGACCAGAACACGGGTAGCCGAGCCGTCGGGGCGCCGGTCGCCCGGCTCGGACCGGGTGGCGCTAGGCCCGGGTTTGGTCACGTCGCCGATGGCGCTGATCTCCAAAGCATGCCCGGCCGGGCTGTGCGGCGTCAGGGCGCCCCGTGTGGTTTCGGACCAGCCGGTTTCTGTGAGCGCCTACCGGTCGGCCACGAGCATTAGGGCGAGGGCCGGGCAGTCGGTCACCGCCCGGCGGGCGGCCCTGGCGAGCTGGGCGGGCACAGGATCGGCCGAAATGACCGGGTAGCCCCATTCGTCGAGGGTGACGCGCTCGGGGAGCAGCTCGGCGCACAGGCCGTGCCCGGTGCAGGCGGTGGGGTTGACGCGAAGACGCTGGTTCATGGGTCAGGTCCAGTCGGCTTGGCTGGCCGGGACTCCGGCGGGGACGGGAAGGAACGGGCGGCTGCTGGTGGCTGTGCACTGACCGCGCGCGTGCGCTGTGAGCTCGCGGCTGAAGACGGCCAGGGTGCTGCGCAGGAAGCGGACGCTGCCGTCGGGATGGTGGCATGCGCCGCGCCGTTCGGCCAGCCCGGCCCACCGCTCCAGGTCGGCGCGGATGCCCGGGCGCGGCCTCGGAGCGGCCAGCTCGGCGAGGCCGGCGGCGATGCGGGGCAGCCCGTTGAGGCAGGGACCGCATTGCCCGGCCGACTCGGCGGCCAGGTAGCGCACGACCCGGACCGCCTCGGTGACGCCGCACCGGTCGTGGGGCAGCGCGGCGAGCAGCCCGGCGCCGGCCGCCGCGCCGGCTGGGCGCAGCGCGGCGTTGGCCAGCGGCAGCGCGGCGGCGTGCGCGCTGGTGAGCCAGGTTCCGTGGTAGCCGCCGACCAGGACCGCCTGGGCGGGCAGGTCGGGGAGCCGCAGCAGCTCACCCAGGGGGGTGCCGATGGCTGTTTCGACGACCTCGACGGTGCCGTCGGCGCGACGGCAGGTGGCCAGCATGGTGCCGGGCTCGGCCGCCGTGCCGGCGGCGCGGAACCAGCTGGCGCCGTAGCGGGCGATCTGGGCGAGATGGGCGAGGGTTTCGACGTTGTGCACCAGGGTGGGCGCGCCGGCCACCCCGCGCTGGTGCACCGGCGGGATCTTGAACCGGGGCAGCGCCGGGCCGCCGTTGATCCGGCTGACCACAGCGGACTCCTCTCCGGCGAGGAACCGCGGCGGCGCGCTCACCAGCTGCACCTCGGCCCGGTCCAGCCCGGCGGCGGCGCGCGCGGCCAGCGCGCTGCCCAGCTGCTGATGCAGCCCCGGGTGCGGGTGGACGTAGAGGTGGGCCCTGGTTGCCCCCACTGCCTCGGCGGCCAGCTGCAGCCCGTCGAGCACCAGATGGGGAGCGGTCCACAGCAGCTGCTTGTCCTTGCAGCTGGCCGGCTCGCTTTCCGCGCCGTTGCCGACGACGACCGCCCGGCGGCCGGCCTCGGCCACAGCCGTGAGCTTGCGGGCGGCGGGGAACCCGGCGCCGCCGCGGCCGGTGAGCCCCGCCGCGGCGACCACCTCGATAAGCTGCCGCGGCTCACAGTAGGGCGGCGGCCCGTAGGCGGCCAGGTGGGCGTCCAGGTCCATGGCCTGCAGCAGCCGGGGCAGGCCCCCGGGGCCCGTGGCGTGGCGGTCGTGCCGCGGCGGGGCGTGGGTGGCGGTCATCGCGGCGCTCCTCGCTCAGCGGCCTGGCGCCCGGCGGGGGAACCGGCGGGACGGGCAGCCGCGTCGTCCAGTGCGGTGATGACCCGCCGGAAGCGGGGGATCGCGGTCAGTGAACGGCGCAGCCGGAACACCACCGCGGCCACCACGGCGGCCAGGCAGGCCACGGTGACCGCCAGCAGCCAGCCGGACTGCAGGTCGGTGCTGGATCCGATGCTGTGCACGACGGCGACCGGGTACAGCCCGTAGGACAGCCAGTGCACCGCGCGCCAGGCCCGGCGCGGGATGCGGGACCGGACCAGGCTGGTCACCACGACCACGGCGAGCAGGTCCAGGCTGACCGCGCCCAGCCCGAGCCAGAACGGCTCATAGCTGGATACGAACGGGATGACTGCCGCGGCCAGGCTGATGCTCACGTAGCTGTCGGCGACCGCGCTCAGCACGTGGACGGCCAGGAACAGCACCGCGATCAGGGACAGGTTGCGGTGCAGCCCGGTGACGGCGAACCTCGGCAGCCCGGGCAGCCGCCCCTGCCGGTTCACGGTGATTCCCAGGACGACCACGGCGGACAGCAGCACCAGCGAGATGATCCCGGTTGCCCGGCTCGCGTACCACAACGCGGTGCTCGCGGTGATGGCGCTCATGACGGGTCCTCCGCCGGCCAGCCGCCGGTGGTGATCACGGCGCCGCCGGCGGTGACCAGCCGCGCCGCCAGGCCGAGCCCGGACAACCACGCCGGGGCCGCAAGGCCCCGGATGATCGCCGCCGTGCTCGCGATGTTGGCGTCCAGCGCGGTAGCCGCCGCCACCGAGACCGTGCGCCACACCGGCGGCGTGGGCAGTCCGCTGCGCGGGTCCAGGATGTGATGCAGCACGGCCCCGCCGCGCCGCCAGCGCCGGGCGGTGGTGCAGGAGGTCGCCAGCCCGCCGTCACTGACCGCCACGACGACCGAGGATTCCGGGGCGGGATCCCCGGGAACACCGGTGACGTCCTGCACCCTGACCGGCCAGCCGGCAGCGGGTGCCTGCCCGGCCACGGAGATGTCGCCGCCCAGGCTGACCAGGATGCCGCCGCCAAATTCCGCCGCCAGCCTCGCGGCCGCCTGGTCAGCCGCCCAGGCCTTCGCGGTGGCGCCCAGGTCCAGGCACACGCCCGCCGGCACGGTCAGCGTTCGGGCTTCATCGTCCAGCACGATGTCCCGCCAGCCGGCCACGTGCCGGACGGTGACGCCGCGCGCCGGGCCGTCCGGCGGCAGCAGCGAGAAGTCCCGGTCGCAGCCGGCCGCCGCCATGGCCAGGCCGACGGCCGGATCCACGTCACCGCCGGTCAGCGCCGCGCCGCGGAGCGCCGCGCCGACCGCGCCGGCCAGCACCGGGCTCACCACGACCGGGCGGCCCGCCGCGCCGGACAGCCGGCTCAGCTCCGAGTCCGGCCGGAACCGGCTGCACGCCGCGTCCAGCGCGGCGAGGTACACCCTGAGCAGCGCCTGGCCGCGGTCAAGCGCGGGCGGATCGGTGACGACCAGCCGGATCCCCGTCCCGATCGCCGTCCTGCTGGCCGCGTCCAGTGGGACATCCAGCACCGCGGTCATCACGAGCCCCCCGACGTGGCCGCGGCCGGACTCGACGTTTTCGTCGGGGGCGCCGACTTCGCTGGCGAGGCGGAGCTCTTCTTGGACGCCGAAGCGCTGGCCGTGCCCGTGGTGTGATGCGCCGCACCGGGCAAGGCCACCGCGACGCCGGCCGCTCCCCCGACGCCCAGCACGGCAATGCCGACGGACACCCCGGCGAGCCGGGCCATGCCGCGCCGGCGCACCGCCTCGGCCGGCTCATCCGGCTGCGGCTTCCTGATCATCACCGGGTCTCCCATCGGTTGGCTACGTTGCTAGGCACAGCCTTCCCGGGCCGGCTGGGGAACTGATCGGCTCAGGCTCTGCCAAGCCTCTGAGCGTGGGTAACCTGCGAATCTTCTGAGCGTGGATAACCAGCGGGAGCGAGCGGGGAAGCCGAGCTAGCGGCGCGGTGCGCCCATCATCGAGGCGCGGAACCGCCGCCCGCGCTGCGCGAAGCGGGTCCACCCGGCCTGCGACTCGGGTACCGGTAAGTAACGGGTTACCAGCCGTAAACTAGCGTGATCACGCTGGTCAGACTGGGGATCTGGTACCGGCCGGTGTAGGGGGAGTCATCATCGCCGGGGCCTGGGCTATGCCCTCCAAGACCGCCGCGCAGCATGCCCGCGACAGCGGCGGCCATGGAGCCGCTACCCAGCCACCCGCAGGGCTGGCCGACAGCACGATCCGCAATGACACCAACCACCTGGACCTGATCCGGACAAGGCAGCAATTTCCTGACCGCGGTGAGGTCAATGCCTGGAGTTCAACTCCAGTTCCTCGAGATATAGACCCGCGAAGTCCTTTGAGCTGGCCGCCGTGCCGCCGCCGATGAGCAGGCCGGTGACGCCGTGCTGCCAACAGGCCTGGACCGCCTTGCGGGTCAGCACATCGGTGACCAGCTCCTGGAAAGACGCAACGACATCGCTGACCGGCACCGGCTAGCCTGCGTCCTGCCGAGCCTCAACCCAGCGTGCCACCGCGGTCCTCAGGTCCGCGAACGAGAAGTCCAGCGCGCCCGTCGTGATACTTCCCGCCGGGCGCAGCGGTACGGCGTCAGGGGCAACTGCGCGGCGGCCAGTCAGCGACCGCGCAGAGGCAACGGCCAGGAAGCGCTCGGCAGACAGTAGGCGCATTTCCAGGCAACGGCCGGGCTTATCTACAAGCTGACAGCCGACATTCGGATCAACGCCAGACCACGGCAACAGGAAGCAGGCGAGCCAGCCATGAGCGCGATCTACGACAAGCAGGCAACTGAGGAACCGGCCCAGCCAGCCCAGCCATCCTCACCCCCGGTCCCCGGCGCCCCCGGTGGCATCAACAAGGAATCAGGCGGCTGGTTCCGGCGACCACGCCGCCGCCGGGCGCTGGCCGCCGCCGCGGCGCCAGCACGGCCATCACGGTGAGGATCGCTTACCGGCGGCCATCCTGATGGTCGTGGCCGCAGGTGCCGACGCCGGCGCGCTACGGTGCCGTCTCAGCGCCCAGCCGGACCTTGACATCCTGGTCATGAGCTTTGCGCCCTGGCCAGCCGCAACCGTGCTGAAATGCCCCGTGACAGCGTTTCCGGCACGGGGACGGCTCGCGGTGCGCGATGTGAGAGTGACCACGCGCATGGGCCGCACGCTTCGCTACCTGGTTCCGGCATTCACCACGCCGTGAGAGCCGGAGAGGCGGCGAAACCGCCCGGCCCTACCCACGTAGGTGCCGGGCGGTTTCGCCGCTGGACGGGCTTGTGTCAGTCGGCCGTCCCGGACCCGTCCGGGCTGATCTCCATGCCGGTGATCTCGACGCGCGGGCTGTGCGTGCGGGGGTGCAGCACAACGCGGACCTCGAACTCTGCCAGCATCTCGCGGCGGCGGGCCTGGCCGGCGTCGTCCCACTCCTGCGCGATGGTCCGGCCGGTGGGGATGCTGACCATCCCGGGCTTGCGCTCCGGGAGTGCCTTTAGGGCCTTGATCTCGTCGCCTAGCCGCTTGTACTCGGTGCGGTACCATTCCGCCTCGCCGGGCTCGTCGTACAGTCCTGCGTTCCGGTCGGTGCGCAGCCTGGTGCGGGTGGCCTCCAGCTCGGCTACCTGGGCCGCGTGGCCGGTGCCGGGGTCCCATTCCTGCCTCATGAGTTCCCCTGCCCCGTAGCGCTTCACGAATCACTCGCTCACTAGACCGTCAAGTACCGTGACGGTCATGGTCGGGGCGGGCTTGCACCCGGCTGAGGCGAGGAGGCCGCGTACCCGCGCGTTGCACCCGTAGGCGTGTCCCAGGTCTGCGCGCTGTCCCGTGATGCGGAGCCGGGCCCCGCAGTTCCCGCACCATGCGATTCCGGACAGCAGCTGCGCGCCCTTCGGCGCGCGGCTCCCGTTGCGCTTCGGCTTGGTGGCCTCAACCAGGGCCTCACGGGTCGGGCGGTCCCATAGCGGGTCCGCGATGCGGGTTGGCCTCCCGTCCGTGCCGGTAACCGGCCGGCCGCCGTGCATGAGGTAGCCAAGCGCGGCCTCGCTCGTCAGGATGTGCTTAACGGTCTTCGGGGTCCACTCGGCCCCCTTCATGGGGCGGGCGTAGAGCTGGGCGCGGCGGTCATCGGGGCTGGGTACCCCCTCGCGATTGAGGCGGGCCGCCTCCGTGGCGCACGTGAGCCTTCCCGTCTCGTCTGCCAGGATGCGGCGGGCTATCTCGCGGATGACGTCGGCGGCTACCTCGTCTATCTCCACGTGGTCAATCTTCTGCGCCGGGGACAGCCTGACGTACCGGTAGCCGTAGCTCGGGCGCTGCTTGGGCTCGCCGTTCTCCCGTGCGCTACCGTCTCGCCACGGTTCCGCTTCTGGATCGCGCGCAGCTCCATCTGGCCGCCCCATGCCTTGATCAGCCACTCGTTTTCCTGGTTGGGGTCGCTGAAGTCCCATACGCCGTCGTGATCGGCCGTGACGATGATCCGGTCTTGGCGGGTCAGCAGGTCCTGAGTGTTCAGCGTGTCGCGCACGTTGCGGCCTACCCGCTCAACGCTGCGGGCAACGATACCGTCATACGGTCCCATCTCACCCCGCAGCCACGGGCCGAACGCCGGACGGGTAAGCGGGTCCGTTGCCCCCGAAACCTCCCAGTCATCCGCCCATGCGATGATGTGGCCGTCAACGTCGGCCGCTGCCCCTAGGATCTCGCTGCCCTGGGCCTGCGGGCTACTGGTCTTGTCGGTCTTCCGGCTGAGGCGGCGCACTCCCACTAGGCAGCGTCCGCACCCGCAATACGGCGTGATCGGCATGGGCATGTCTTCCATGATGCCTTGCTCCCGGTCTGTGTTTGGGGGGAGCATCCAGGCGGGAAGGACAACTTCGCCGCCCCGGGCCGTCGGTGACCGGATTACCGCGTCGCTGCCCGCGGCCCAGATAGGCGCGCGCGCAGCGCGACGTGCTCGGCCGGGTGGTCCGCTACCTGGTCGGCGAGGCTGGCATCAGGCAGCTTCTTGACATCGGTTCCGGGCTGCCCACCGCGGAGAACGTGCACGAGATCGCCCAGCGGATCGAGTCGGCCGCCCACGTGGTCTACCTCGACCACGACCCGATTGTGCTATCCCACGCCCGGGCCCTGCTGGCCGACGACAAGGCGACGTTCGTCGCCGCGGGCGACCTGCGCGACCCCGCGGGCATCCTGAACGATCCGGTGGTGCTCGAGCACCTGGACTGGGACCAGCCGATCGGCCTGCTGATGTGCGGGATCCTGCATTACATCCTGGATGAGGAGAACCCGGCGCAGATCGTCCAGACGCTGTACCGCGCGGTGCCGTCCGGCAGCTACGTCTTCATCCATCACCTGCTCGACATGGATGACCCGGCCGCGGCCACCTTGCAGGAGCAGATGCGCGGCGGTCTCGGCCGGGCGTAGTTCCGGACGCAGGCCCAGATCATGGACCTGTTCGACGGGCTCGAGCTGGTCGAGCCCGGCCTGGTGCTGGTGCCGGACTGGCGCCCCGACCCCGGTACCCTCGACGTGGATCATCACCCCGTCCTGCAGATGGCCTGCGCCGGAGTGGCCCGTAAGGCATGAACCCGGCCCCGTACGGTACTTTGGCCGAACGAGGTGCGTTCCCGCCTCAAGGCAGCTGCCACCTCCGAATCTCGGCAGGAATCATTCCGGCGCGATGACGTGAGCGCGCTATCCGCGGTGGCTGGTCTGAGAGACTGGGCCCATGAATGAGGCTGGCGCGGCGATCGCCGGTTCGGTTGCTGCCCTTCGGGAAGCCGGGGCGCGGTTTGCCTACCTGCACGGAAGCCGCGCCGCGGGCACGCAGCGCCCCGGGTCAGATATCGATATCGCCGCGTACTTCGGCGACCGGCCGCCCCAGTCGTTCGAGATCCTGTTGCCGCCGGGGGTCGATCTCCTCGTGCTTGATCGTGCTCCGCTAGAACTGGCCGGGCGTGTGGCGGTGGGTGGCAAGCTGCTTTTCGACGCTGATCCCGTCGCACGTGTCAGGTGGGAAGCTCGGACCAGGAAGATCTATTTCGACGAGCTACCGCGGATCACGCGTTCTCACCGGGAGTTCGCGGCCAGTGTCACTCACCGGCGAGGCTAGCCCATGGTCGATGAGGGCCGCGTCCTGCGCCTGCTTCGCAGCGTGACCGACGATCTGGCCGTATTGAACCAGGAATCGGCAGCTGACGAGGCACGTCGTCGCGATCCCATCTGGCTGCGCGGGGTCAAGTACACGTTTGTCACGGCGATCGAGGCGTGCGTCGACGTGGCGCAGCACATCTGTGCGGCGGAAGGCTGGGGTCCGCCGGCCGATAACGGCGACGCGGCGCGGCTGCTCGGGGAGCACGGCGTCCTGACAGCCGAGCTGGCTGCATCTGTTCGCAAGGCTGTCGGGTTCCGCAACGTGCTCGTGCACGAATACGTCGAGGTGGACGACGAAGTGGTCATCAGCCGCCTCGCCGATCTCGGTGATCTGGAGAAGTTCGTCCGGGACGTCGCCGTCTACGTCAGCCGGTCATCCTGAACCGCGGCTGGATCGGCTGCTATGACCCGATCTTGGCCAGAGCCTGATCGAAGTCGGCAATCAGGTCCTGGGTGCCTTCGATGCCGCAGCTCACCCGGATCAGGTCGTCGGTGATGCCGAGCCGTTCCCGGTCCTTGGGCTGCATTCCCGCGTGCGAGGTGATCGCCGGGCGGGTGATCAACGACTCCACGCCGCCGAGGCTGGGCGCTGAGTAGGGCAGCCGGACCGCCTCAAGCAGGGCCTGCGCCGCCGCCTCGCCGCCGCGCAGCCGCAGGCTCAGCATCCCGCCGAACCCGGACAGCAGCGCGGCGGCGTGGGCGTGGTCCGGGTGGGACGGAAGCCCGGGGTAGTTGACGGCGGCGACCTCGGGATGCCCGGCGAGGAAGCCCGCCAGCGCCAGGGCGTTGCCGTTCTGCGCCCGGACCCGGAGCGCGAGTGTCTTGATGCCGCGGGCGAGCAGGAAGCCGGCGTGCGGGTCCAGGCTGCCGCCGTAGTGGTTGAGCGTCATGCGCACCCGGTCGATCAGGTCCATCCGGCCCATGACGCAGCCGCCGACGAGGTCGGAGTGGCCGCCGAGGTACTTGGTGGCGCTGTGGAAGCACAGGTCGAAGCCGGCCGCCAGCGGCCGGAAGTTCACCGGTGAGGCGAAGGTGTTGTCGATCACCGTGAGCAGGCCCTCCCGGCGGGCGAAGTCCGCGATCTCGCGCAGCCGCCCGACCCGCATCAGCGGGTTGGTGATCGTCTCGACCAGGAAGACTTTGGTCTGCGGGGTCCGCGCGGCCGCCCAGGTGCCGGGCCGGGTCACGTCGACGAAGCTGTGCCGCCAGCCGAGGTCGGCGGCGTGGTGGGTGAGGAAGTCGTGCGTGCCGCCGTACAGACAGTCGCTGGCCAGCAGGTGATCCCCGGCGCGCAGGACGGACAGCAACGTCGTGGTGACCGCGGCCATGCCGGACGCGGTGGCCACGGCGGCCTCGGCGCCCTCCAGCGCGGCCAGCTTGTCGTGCAGGTACCGCTGGGACGGCGTCGAGCTCAGCCGGATGTAGGGGATGTCGTGGTAGCCGGTGCCCGGTTCGACCGAGTACACCGTGCCCTGGTAGATCGGGAAGACCACCGATCCCTCCGGGCCCGGGCGGCGTTCCCCGCCGTGGACCGCCAGGGTCTCCATCGATTCGGTGTCAGCGTGCACACGGACCTCCTGCGCTTGCCCCCGATTCCTTGTCCTCGACAATAACCAGGCCTGTCGCTGGCGGCTACAGGGCGGCGTGGCCCCAGAGCCGACAGGGGGAGCGCGTAGATGCCACCGCCGAACGAGGTGCTCCGCGTGCCCCGTCGCGCAAGTGCCAGATGGACACGTTGGTATCGGTGGCTTCTTTCAGCTTCGTCAGTTCGTTCCATGCGGTGGCCCGGTTCAGTTCGGCCGGCCGGGCGATGTCGGTCAGCACGAGTAGGCGGCGCGCTCCGCGTAGGTCGCCAGCAGCGCGTACAACGTCTCAACCCGGTCGGCGGGGGTGGCTCCTGCCCGGAGATCTCCAGCGCGCCGTCGCGCAGTCGCACCGATAGCAGGTCTCCTTCGGAAAAGCGAGCCAGCCACCCGTTCGGCCCGGTGATGTACTGGCCGATAATGCCCCGCTCGACGGGAAGGTCGTCACCGGGGCCGCGCAGCAGGACATCGGCGCCTACGTCACCCTGGCCGAGGAAACGGCCTCACTGCCAAGGACTGTCGTGCCGTCGTCGGCATGCTGATGGCCCGCGGCGGATGGGAAGAGGCGTGCACTCCGTCCACGATCAGGCACCCCTAGCACATCGTCACCGTCGGCCGGGCCGCGCAAACGAGGCTGAAGCAAGCTCATTACCGCTAACTATTTTCCAGACACGATACGGTGTCTCGACAGAAATGTCGGAGCCAAGCGATAGAATCGAACTGAAAACCTAGTACCCCGAGTCCGGAGTCCAGGATAGGCCCGTCAGGACCAGCGCGTGCCCCGGGAGGAGGTGTCCAGATGAGTGTCGCCCCGGTCTTCGCCAGCGTCGGCGAGGCGATGGACATGGCCCGTGCCGCGCTGGGCTACCTCGCCGCCGCCGATGCCACGCAGCTGGCCGCCGCGACGCAGGCGGAGGGCCTCCAGATGCTGGAGCGGGCGGACGCGCTCAGCACGGCGGCGCGGTCGTCGTTCCTGTCCGCGTTCACCGCCGGGCGGGGCTATGCCGCCGACGCGGACTACAGTGCGCGGGCGTGGCTGATCCACAAGACGGGCATCACGCGGGGCGCGGCGGCCGGGCACACCGCCTGGGCCGGGCGGTTCATCACCCACCCTCTGGTGGTGGCAGCGCTGGCCGGCGAGGAGATCTCCGAGTCGGTCGGCCGCACCATCTGCCGGTGGACCGACAAGCTCCCCGAAGACCGGCGGGAGATCTCCGATAAGTTCCTGGTGGACGCGGCGGCGGGCGGTCTGGGCCTGGGGGATCTGGCGGCGCTGTTCGCCGAGATGTACCAGCGGTGCCGGGATGAAAGGCCCGATGAGGACCCGACGCAGGGGTTCGAGGACCGGGGGGTGCGGCTGGAGACCACCTTCGGCGGCGCGGGCGTGATGATCGGGGACCTGACGCCGGAGTGTGCGGCGGTGGTGGGGGCTGTGCTGGACGCGCTGGCCGCCCCGGCCGGCGCGGAGGACACCCGGACCAAGGCCCAGCGCTACCACGATGGCCTACAGGAGGCGATGCGGCGGCTGGTGGCCGCGGACCTGCTGCCGGAGCGAGCGGGACAACCGGTCAGGGCGCTGGTGCACGTCTCGCTGGCAGACCTGATGATGCTGGAGGGCAGCTCGGCGCTGCAGGAGCAGTGGGCCGCCGAGGTTCACGCCCGCTGGGCGGCCCGCCGGGCCGCGGCCTCCGAAGGCGGGAGCGACGGCGGGGCGTGGCTGGACGGCCAGGCCGCCGAGGCGTTCACCTGCGATGCGTCGATGACCCCGGTGGTGACCGGAGAGGTGGACCTGGACGCGCTGGACGGGCTGGTCCGGCTGTGCGTCCAACTCGGCGCGCTCTGCCATCACGGCGATGGTGGCACCGGTCACGCTGGCACCGAAGGCGACGGCGACGGTGCAGCCGGGGCCGGCGATGGCCAGGACGCGGCCGCCCCGGGCGCCACGCTGGGCGCGGAGGGCACGCTGGGCGCGGACGCGCTGGTGCAGGCCATCATCGGCCAGGCCATCCGCCTGCTGTCCGGCCCCGGCGGGCTGGCGAGCTTTCTGCGCCGCCGGCAGCTCGGCGGCCGGCTGGGCGGTCCGAGCCTGCCGCTGGACGTCGGGGTCTCCAGTGACATCCCGGCGGCGATCCGCCACGCGGTCATCCTGCGTGACCAGCACTGCCGGTTCCCGAGCCGCTGTGACCAGCCCGCGGCCGCCTGCGAGGTGCACCATCTCACCCACAAGGCCGACGGCGGCAAGACCAGCGTGACAGATTGTGCCCTTTTCTGCACGTTCCATCACCAGGTTGTCATCCACCAGTGGGGCTGGACCGTCGTGCTCAACCCCGACGGCACCACCACGGCGTGGAACAAGGACCGGACCAAGGTCCTGCACAGCCACGGGCCGCCCGCCCGGCCCGGATAACGCCACGCCCGGATCAGCTCCTCGGCGACGACTTTCCCGGCCATGCCACGCCCTGCATCCACGCGAGGGCGTCCTCGAGCCGGTGCCCTATCAGGGCGAGGATCTGCTCCAGCGGGACTGACCCGACGATCGCCCGGGTCGCCTCGATGAGAACGGCGGCGAGCCGGAAGAGCGGACCATCGATTACCGGTCACCTGCGTCACCATCGGGTCGTTCAGGGGGATGCCATCCAGCACAGCAGCGCGATGAGGGCGGAGATCGCCACCGGCCAGTGACCGGAGTTCTCCGCCGCCCCAGGGAACAATCATTGAGGCACATATTGGAAGTTGACCAGGACGCTGCTGGCCCGGGCGGCCACGTCGCAAGACGACGCCGGGACGATGTTCGACCAGCCGCTGCTCCGCCTGGAGGTCGGCGGCCGTCACGCCTTCCTGGAACCGGACCTGATCGCGTTCCAGCTGCACGGCAGGTTCACCATTGTCGAGATACAAAGTCACTTCGCGGAGCCGGACCCCGGCCCGGACCCCGGGCTGGGCTCACTGGCCGATGGCCATCTGGATGATCCGGACGATGACGAGGACCATCGCGATCGCCAGGTAGGAGCGCAGGATGGTCAGGCCGATCCGGCGTCCGGTGGACATGACCGGCCTGGACAGCATGTTGAGCGGCGGCATCCGCCAGGTCTCGCGGTCACGGCGGTCCACCTCGACCGAGCTGTGCCCCCGGAGCGACCGGAGCAGGACCGCGCCGCCCCCGGCGACGGCCGCCACCGCGCAGCCCAGGAAGATGGCCAGGATCTGCCGCTCGGTGATGTCCGGGAATAGTACCGAGGCGGTCAGGATGACCGACATCGCGACGAGCAGGGAGACCACGGCAAAGGTGAACATATTGGTGCCGCGGCGGTTCACCCAGGGGCCGAGCACCGCGCGGTCGTTGCACAGCATCAGCAGGAACACCGAGGCGGCCGGAAGCAGCACGCCGGCCAGTGCCTGGACGCCCTCGATGATCAGCCCGAGCGGGGCGCCCGGGATGAGCACGATGGCCGCGGCGACTCCGATCAGCGCGGCGTAGATCGCGTAGAAGCCCTTGGCCTGGCCCACCCCGCGGTGCAGCGAGTGCTTGAGGCCGAGGGTGTCGCCGACCGCGTAAGCGGTGGACAGCGAGACCGCGAACGCCCCGATGATGGCCGCGTCGAGCAGCGCGACGGCGAACACCACGCCCGCGACCCGGCCCGCGTGAACGGCGATGCCGTGCGCCAGCCCGGCGGCGTCGGTGAAGTGGCCCGCGGCCGCCGTGCCGGCGAAGGCGGCCGCGGTCGCGCCGATCAGCGCGGCCGCGCCGATCACCACGATCACGATGCCGATCCACAGGTCGACCTTCTCGTAGCGGATGAAGCGCGGCGTGATCCGCTTGTCCACCACGTAGGACTGCTGGAAGAACAGCTGCCACGGCGCCACCGTGGTGCCGACGATGCCGATGATCAGCAGCATGACGGTGGCCATCTGCCCGGAGCCGCCGGGCAGGACGGGGACGGCCAAACCCCGTGCCATCTGCGTGCCGGACGGGTGAGTGAGCAGTACCAGCGGGATGAGGAGCAGCGATCCGGCGCAGAACGTCACCGCGATCCGCTCGAACCGGCGGAAGCTGCCGGTGAACGCCGCCGCCAGGATCACGCCGGCTGCGAGCACCACCGCGACCAGCTTGGGCACGCCGAGGTACCCGGCGGCCAGGGTGATCCCGATGAACTCGGTGACAAGGGTTAGCGCGTTCAGGATGAACAGGTCGAAGACCTCGAGCGCCCCCCAGAACTTCCCGAACCTCTCGATGATCAGCCGGGCGTGCCCCACCCCGGTGACCGCGCCCAGGCGCAGCACCATCTCCTGGTTCACGTACAGCACCGGGATCAGCAGCAGCAACGTCCACAGCAGCCGGGTGCCGTAGTTCTGCCCGGCCTGCCCGTAGGTGGAGAACGCGCCGGCATCGTTGTCGCCGCACATCACGATCAGCCCGGGGCCCACGATGGCCAGCAGCGTCTTGAACTTGGCGGACACGCCGGCTCGCGGTGCGAGGTCATCGGCGGAGATCGTGCCGAGCGCGCCGCGGATGTCGCCGGTGTGCGCCTCGTCGAGAACGGCGGTCTGGGTAATGGTGGCCATGGTAAACACCCCTTTCGCGTCCTCAAACCGGACGGGAAACAGGGGGCACACGCCGAAGGGCACGCGCAGTTAAGACGGCGTGCGGGGTCAAAGTCAGCTAAGGGCTCAGCGTGCGCCCGGAACAGAATGGGATAGCAGCGAGGAGGGCCGACTTCGGCCCGGACTATCAGAGTCCATCGCGTGCCTCCCTTCTGTCGCGACGCACGGGGGCGCCAGGTCGCACCTGCCCGCCGGGCTCTCGCCGCCCGCGGGGCCACTTCCGCGTGACACTTGAGGAAACACGCGGCAGAGGCAGGAAAATCCCTGGCCGCACCTCTCTCGTAAGAGCTTTGGCACTCCACGGCGTATTGCGGCCGCCGGCGCTTGACCGGTATCCCGACCGCTAGCCACTTGGCCTCACCCCTTAGGCCGGGGAGAGGTGTCCTGATCCGGAGCGTCTCTCGACGGTTGGGATCAGTGGCCTATGTCCGTGAAGACGCCTCACCGAACGAGGTGTCCCGTTTTCAACCTCACTCAGGATGCCCGGGGGCAAGCTGAATGTCAATTCAGGGACCGACCATACTGACCTACACGAACTTCCACACCACGGCACTGTGCTCGCCCACCCGCTCGTGCCTGATGACCGGGCGTAACCACATCACCAACGGGATGGCGGGGATCACCGAGATCACCGACGGCTACCCCAACGCCAACGGCCACATCCCGTTCGAGTGCGCGAACCTGGCCGAGGTGCTGGGCCAGCGTGGCTGGCATCGCCTTCCTGTGGTTCATCGGAGTCGTGCGAGACCGGCTGGGGCAGCTGGAGGACCGGTTCTTCGCGTCCGTATTCCTCGGCAGCGGCCTGTTGTTCGTTGCCCTGCTGTTCGTCGGGGCCGCCTTCGCCGGCGGGCTGATCGTGGAGGCGACCGCGGGATCGGCGGCGCCTGGCCCGGACACCCTGGCGCTGGGCCGCCAGGTCACCTCGCTCCTGCTGCGCCTGTACGCGATGCGGATGGCCGCGGTGTTCACCATGAGCACGGCTACCATCACGCTGCGGACCAGGGTGGTGCCGAGATGGATCGGGATTCTCGGCATCGCCGTCGCCGTCGTCCTGCTGATCAGCGTGGGCCTGTCGCTATGGGTGGAGCTGCTGTTCCCCGCGTGGATCCTGCTGCTGAGCGGGGAATTCCTGCGGACCGGGCCGAAGCGGGCTTCTGTGGCCGCCGCCGAGACGGCAACGGACACGGCCTGAGCTACTCCGGCACCGGGACGCCGAGGCCGGGCAGCACCTGGGCGGCGGGGAGCGCGGCGAGCAAGGGTCCGGGCAGCCTGAGCTTGGAGCCGCGGATGCCGGACCCGATCACCACCGACGCGGTCTTGGCCACCGCCTCGTCCACCAGCACCGGCCAGCCCTCGGGCAGCCCGACCGGCGTGATCCCGCCGTACTCCATCGCGGTGGCCGCGGTCACCGCCTCGACCGGGGCGAAGGAGGCCTTCCGCGCGTTCAGGTGCCTGCGCACCAGGCCGTTGACGTCGGCCCGGGTGGTCGCGGCCACCATGCACGCCGCGTAGCTGACCTCGCCGCCCCGCCTGGCCGCGATGACCACGCAGTTCGCCGACTCCGCGGGCGAGACGCCGTACCGCTCGCAGAACGCCGCGGTGTCGGCCAGCGCCGGGTCGATCTCGGCCACATCCACGTCGTCCGCGCCCGGCAGGCCGCGCAGCGCCGCGGCCACCGGCACGGCGAGCAGGCCCGGCCGGGACAGGGCGGGAGCGAAACAGAGCTGCAGGGTCATGCCTGTTATCAAACCAGGCGGGGTGCACTCCTGGAAAAGATCGTGGAGGAAATGGCCTTCGTGGAGGTTTTGGTACCCTGGATGGACCCTGCTGGTTTATTCGGTCAGGCGGTGAGGGTGAAGTCGAGGCGGGCGAGGTGGCTTGATCGTGTGCGGTCCAGTGGGTGGCCGGTCCAGCAGGCGTCCATCCGGATCATGTTGATCGCGGCGGCGGCGATGTTGTGCTCGAGCTGGGTCTTGGGCAGTCCGAGGTAGCGTGCCCGGCGGATCCCGGTGACGTGGGTGGCCTGGCGCATGGTGCCCTCGATGCCGGCGCGGGCGTTATAGCGTGCCTTCCACTGCGCTGAGGTCTGCTGGGTGCGGGCGCTGGCGAGCGCTTCGTGCAGCTCGCGGGAACGGATGGTGATCTGGCGGCGCCGGCTGCTGGTGCACAGCTGGCGTGCCGGGCAGGGCAGGCACGCGGTCGCCGGCCAGGACACCACGATTGCCTCGTCCTGGCGCTGCCGGCATGGGGTCCAGGTGCTGCTGGCGATTCCTTGCGGGCAGGTCGCCTGCCGGGCATCGAAGTCGAAGGCAAACGCGGCCTTGTCATACCCGGCGCCGGCCCTGGCCTGGGCGGAGTTGTCCAGCCGCAGCGGGCTGACCAGCGTGATCCCGAAGATGCGGGCAGCGTGGATGATCAGCTCGGCCGAAGGGCAATCCCGGATCGACCAGGTGCTCGCCGGGCAGCAGCTGCCTTTCCTGCAGCTGCTGATGGACCGGGGTGAGCATCGCGGAGTCCGGGACGGTCGCCTCGGTCGTGGCCACGCCGGTGACCAGGTTCGGCCGGTCACCCCGCCCCGGGCCGGCGGCCGGTGCCGGGCCCGTGTCCGGGCTCGCGCCGGCTTGCGCGCCAGGGGCATCGCAGGTCTCGGTGAAGTGGACCTTGTATCCGCCCCAGCCGTGGTCCCGCTTGACGCTGTAGCGGGCATCAAGGTCATATGGGGAGATCAGCTGGTCTCTGCCGGGCGGGAGACCGTCTCCCTCAGGGAGCTTCTCCCGCCGCCGCACCTCCTGCCGGCCGCCGCTGACCTCCCGGCAGAACTGCTGGATCCAGATCCGCCGCAGCGCCTGCACGGCGGGCAGCTCCCGCAGCCACGCCGGCGCGCCCGGCCCGTGCACCTGGTCCAGCAGGAAGTAGCCCTCTGTGCCGTACCGGACCATCAGGTCCTGCCGCCCGGCCTGGCTTGCGGGCAGGTGCAGGTCATCGATCCGCGCGCCGTGCACCTGCTGCCAGGACCCATCGATCACCCCGGCCAGCCCGGCGCCGCGACCGCCAGCGCCTCCAGCGCTGCCCGCAGTGTCTCCCCGGCCAGCTCCAGCCGGTTCAGCATCCGGATCGCGCCCAGCACGTGGGTGGAATCGGTGCGCTGCCAGCCGCCGGCCCTGACCAGGCCCAGGCCGGCCAGGCGCTCCAGCAGCGCGTCCAGCGCCAGGCACGTCAGGTCACCGCCCACCAGGCGGGACCGGAACTCGCTCAGCACGCTGGCATCAAAGCCCGGATCCTCCAGCTCCAGGCCCAGCGCGTACTTCCAGGTCATCCGGTCGCGGACCGCCTCGGCGGCCTGCCGGTCAGTCAGGTTCTCAGAAAACTGCAGGACACTGGCCATCATCAGCTGGCCCGGCGAGATCCCCGGCCGGCCCCGGACCCCGAACACGGCGATAAACCGGGCATCCGCGTAGACCTCGCCCAGCTCATCGCGGATCCGCATCGCCAGGTTCCCCTGACGGCACGACGAACGCGCCATCTTCGCAGTGAGCTCGGGAACATCCGGCCAGGGCCGCGGCTGCATCGACATGACCGCACCATTCTGCGGCCAGACGAGGACAAGGGGGCAGGGCGACCGCACAAAGAGCATGAACTACACGCACGCCGCAGCCCCGGAAGCGACGCGGCGCGCCGCCCAATAAGCCAGCAGGGTCCTATAGGGTACCTTTTTCTCCACTGAAGCCGAATCCTCCACGATAAATGCGCGAGAGTCGCACTGGCTAGCGAATTAATGGTGCTTGTGTCCTTGGGGGAACCTGTGGTGCGGCTGGGATTCCGGGTAGCCTCAGGGCGCGCTGCCGCTGGCGGAAGGCGGCGGGCCGGAAATCTGTTATGCGATGGGGACCAGTCTGATCTATTCTTCCCGCCGGCATGGAGTCGAGTTCTGTGACGTCTTCGTCTGCCCGGGATGCCGGGCCGAGGACCCGGCATCCCGGGCACTCAGGGGCGCCGGCCGGACGCGCCGCTGCGCGCGCCGCGGCCCGGGCCGCCCGCCGCGCGGCCATGCCGCCGATCACCTATCCGGCCGAGCTGCCCGTCAGCCAGCGCAAGGACGAGATCCTCACGGCCATCCGCGACCACCAGGTGGTGATCATCGCGGGGGAGACCGGCTCGGGCAAGACCACCCAGATACCCAAGATCTGCCTCGAGCTGGGCCGCGGCGTCACCGGGCAGATCGGCCACACCCAGCCGCGGCGGCTGGCGGCCAGGACGGTCGCCGAGCGGATCGCCGAGGAACTGGGCAGCCCGCTGGGCGAGGCGGTCGGCTACCAGGTCCGGTTCACCGACGTGTCCGCCGACGACACGCTGGTGAAGCTGATGACCGACGGCATCCTGCTGAATGAGCTTGCCCGCGACCGGCAGTTGCGCCGCTACGACACGCTGATCATCGACGAGGCGCACGAGCGCAGCCTGAACATCGACTTCATCCTGGGCTATCTCAGGCAGCTGCTGCCCCGCCGCCCGGACCTGAAGGTGATCATCACCTCGGCCACCATCGACCCGGAGCGGTTCGCGGCGGCGTTCGGCGGCGCGCCGATCGTCGAGGTGTCCGGCCGGACCTACCCCGTAGAGGTCCGCTACCTGCCACTGGACCAGGACGGAGACCAGGGGCAGGCGATCAGCGACGCGATCGGCGAGCTGTCCGCCGCGGCACCCGGCGACATCCTGGTGTTCCTGTCCGGGGAGCGGGAGATCAGGGACACCGCGGACCTGCTGGCCGGGCGTGACCGGCTCGAGGTGCTCCCGCTCTACTCCCGGCTGTCCGCCGCCGAACAGCACCGGGTCTTCGAGCGCCGCCCCGCCTCCAGCTTCACCCGCCGGGTGGTGCTGGCCACCAACGTGGCCGAGACCTCGCTCACCGTGCCCGGCATCCACTACGTCATCGATCCGGGTACCGCGCGGATTTCCCGGTACAGCCGCGGGACCAAGGTGCAGCGGCTGCCGATCGAGCCGATCTCGCAGGCGTCGGCCAACCAGCGCAAGGGCCGCTGCGGGCGCACCGCCGACGGCATCTGCATCCGGCTGTACTCGCAGGAGCACTTCGAGTCCCGGCCCGAGTTCACCGATCCGGAGATCCTCCGCACCAACCTGGCCTCGGTCATCCTGCAGATGGCGGCCATCGGCCTGGGCGACGTCCCGAAGTTCCCGTTCATCGACCCGCCCGACGCGCGCAACATCGCCGACGGGCTCACCCTCCTGGCCGAGCTGAACGCGTTCAAGAACGGCCGGATCACCGGCCTGGGCCGCAAGCTGGCCCGGCTGCCGGTGGACCCGCGGATCGGCCGGATGATCCTCGAGGCGGACCGGAACGGCTGCGTCCGCGAGGTGCTGATCATCGCGGCGGCGCTGTCCATCCAGGACCCGCGAGAGCGGCCGGCCGACGCTCAGCAGGCGGCCGACGACAAGCACCGCAGGTTTGCCGACCCGGACTCGGACTTCGTCGCCTACCTGAACCTGTGGGACTACCTGGCCGAGCGGCAGCGCGAGCTGTCCTCCTCGGCCTTCCGCCGGACGTGCCGCGCCGACTTCCTGAACTACCTGCGCGTCCGGGAGTGGCAGGACCTGCAAGGGCAGCTGCAAAGGCTGGCCGGCGATCTCGGGGTGGCGGTCAGTTCTTCGTCGGCCGAACGGGCCGGGTTCCACGTTTCCCTGCTGGCTGGCTTGCTGTCGCAGATCGGGATGAAGACCGAACCGGCCCGCCCCGCCGCATCGGCATCTGGCTCTCCTGGGCGGCGGCCGCGAGCCGAGTACCTCGGTGCCCGCAACGCGCGGTTCGCCATCTTCCCCGGGTCCAGCCTGACCAGGAAGGCGCCGGACTGGATCGTGGCCGCCGAGCTGGTCGAGACGTCCCGGCTGTGGGCGCGGACCGTGGCGCGCATCGAGCCGGAATGGGTGGAGCCGCTGGCCAGGCACCTGGTCAAGCACAGCTACAGCGAGCCGCACTGGGAGCGGAAACGGGGCGCGGTGGTCGCGCTGGAAAAGGTGACGCTGTACGGGGTGCCGCTGGTGGTGGACCGGAAGGTCCCCTACGGGCGGATCGACCCGGCGGCGGCGCGGGAGCTGTTCATCAGGCATGCGCTGGTGGAGGGCGACTGGCAGACCAGCCACCGGTTCTTCGCCGAGAACCGGCGGCTGCTGGCCGAGGCCGAGGAGGTCGAGCACCGGGCCCGCCGCCGCGGCCTGGTGGCGAGCGAGGACGATCTGTTCGCGTTCTACGACAGAAGGATCCCGGCCAACGTGGTCTCGGCCCAGCACTTCGACACCTGGTGGAAGCAGGCCTGCCGGGCCGACCCGGGCCTGCTCACGCATCTGGCCAGCGACCTGCTCAGCGACGACGCCGCCGCGGTCAGCGAGGACTCCCACCCGGATGTCTGGACCTCCGAGTCCGCCGGGCCCCAGCCTCTTTCCTATGCCTTCGACCCGGGCAGCGAGACCGACGGCGTGACCGTGGACATTCCGCTGAGCAGGCTCAACCAGGTGAACCCGGCCGAATTCTCCTGGCAGGTGCCCGGCCTGCGCACCGAGCTCGTCACCGAGATGATCCGGTCGCTGCCCAAGGCGCTGCGGCGCGACCTGGTGCCCGCGCCGGACGTGGCCCGGGAAGTCGTCACCAGGCTCGGGACGCCGTCCGGGGACTTGCGCGACGCGGTGGCCCGCGAGCTGCGGACGCTGCGCGGGGTGATCGTTCCCCGTGACGCCTGGGCCCTGGACAGGCTGCCGCGGCACCTGAGGATCACCGTCCGGGTGACCGACTCCGGCCGCGTGCTGGCCGAGGGCAAGGACGTCGCCGAGCTGCAGCGCGAGCTGCGGCCGCGGCTGCGGGCGGTGCTGTCGCGGGCGGCGGCCGGACTCACCCGCACGGGCCTGACATCGTGGGACTTCGGCGCGCTGCCGCGGGTGTTCCGCGAGGGCAGCGTGGTCGCCTACCCCGCCCTGGCCGACGCGGGCGAGACGGTGGACGTGCGCCTGTTCGAGACCGAGGCCGCGGCCCGCGCGGCCATGTGGGCCGGCACCAGGCGGCTGATCCTGCTCGGCGCGCCGTCACCGGTGAAGTCCATCGCGGGCGGCCTGTCCACCCGGGCCAAGCTGGCGCTCAGCCACAACCCGCACGGCGGCGTCGCGGCCATGTTCGCCAACTGCGTCAGCTGCGCCGCCGACTACCTGATGGCCGAGGCGGGCGGCCCGGCCTGGGACCGCGAGGGCTTCGAGCGGGTGTCCGCCGCGGTGCGGTCCGGCCTGCACGAGATGACCGCCGAGGTGGTGGCGCAGGTGGAGTCGGCGCTGCGCCTGGCGCATGCCATCGGGGCCCGCCTGGAGGACGCAAGCGCCGACGCGGTGCGGCCCGCCGTAGCTGACATGCGCGCGCAGCTTGACGGGCTCATCTATGCCGGGTTCGTGACCGCCACTGGCTACCGGCGGCTGCCGCACCTGATCCGCTACCTGCGCGCGATCGAGCGGCGGCTGGACAAGCTGCCCGAGAACCCGGCCCGCGACGCGGCCAGCATGGCCGTGGCCCGGCGGGTGGAGCAGGCCTACCGGCAGGCGGTCGCCGACCTGCCCGCCGCGCGGCGTGATGGTGCCCGCCTCACCGAGGCGCGCTGGATGCTCGAGGAACTCCGGGTCAGCCTGTTCGCCCAGACCCTCGGTACCCGGGTTCCGGTTTCGGAGAACCGCATCTTCGCCGCCCTCGGCCGGCTGCGTCCCTAGCCTCGCCCGCCCCGCGGCCGGGCGTGTCGCTGCCCGTTTAGGGCTACATAAAGTGCTACATTTCTCCACAGGTATCCCAAGGATCGCTGGCGCGGCGAAGAGCCGCGGAAAGGCAGGAACCGTGACCGGAGAAACCCCCGTGCGACGCCGTCTCGGTCGGCGGCGCGCTGCGCCGGTACCGGGAGAACATGGGCTATGCGCTGGAGGACGCGGCCAGCGTGCTCGAGTGTGACCGGTCCAAGATCAGCCGGATCGAGACCGGCCAGCGCGGCATCCGGCCGAAGGAACTGCGCGAACTGCTGACCGAGTACGGCGTGCCGGACCGAGAGCAGGCCGCGCTGGTCGCCATCGCCAGCCGCGGCGGCCAGCGCGGCTGGTGGCAGCGGTACCCGGACGTGCTGTCCGGGCCGTGCCTGGACTACGTCATCATGGAGGCGGCCGCCGCCGAGATCATGACCTACCAGGCGCAGGTTGTCCCGGACCTGCTGCAGACCGACGCCTACGCCCGCGCGCTCGCCGCCGCCGAGCCCGGGTACGGCACCGACCAGCAGCGAGAGGACGCCGTGGCGGCGAAGGCCGCGCGGCGCCAGGCCTTCCTCGCCGCATCCGCCGAGCGGCGCCTGTCGGTGATCCTCGGCGAGGGAGCGCTGCGCCAGGCCGTGGGAGGCCCCGGCGTGATGGCCGGGCAGGTCAGCCACCTCGTTCGGCTAATCGACGACCTTCCCGGCCTGACCATCCGGGTGCTGCCGTTCTCGGCCGGCCCGCAGCCCGCCGCGGGCGGCGCCTCGCTGGCCATCCTGCGGTTTTCCGACCCGCCCGGGCTGGGCGTCGTCTACCTGGAGACGCTGACGGACGGCGTCTACCTGGAGAGCCAGGAGGACGTCGCCCGGTACCTCCGGGCGTTCGCGCTGCTGGGTGCCGCCGCGCTGAGCCCGCCGGACAGCGCCCGGCTGCTGAGCGGCCTGCCGGACTAGTTCGAGGGGCCGGTCACGTTGCTGCCCGGACGCCGCAACTGCTGGGTCACGGCGGCGAGCTTGTCGATGATCTCCTGGATGTCCTGGAGCGGCTTCTGGGATCCCGGCGATCGCGTCGGCGTGTCATTGCCCTGGCCGGCCACGGCATCGAAACCGCTGGCTTCGTCCGGCTCTGTTCGGCTGACGTCCTTGACGCTGTCGCCGGGGTTCATGCGTGCTGTCTCCTGGAGGGATGCCTGTCGAGCGGGATGGCACCCGGCGGGGAGCGGTAATTTCCCGTCGGGAGCGGCGCGATTAGCGCAGGGAACCATGCTAAAGCGTTTTCGCCGGTATGTCACGCATGACAGCGCGGCGCGCCGCGTGTTGTTTTCGCGCGGCCCGCCGAACGTTCCCTCGTCGCCGTCCGGTGGCCTCTAGCTGCGACGACGTGGTGTCGCCACGCATCACGGACAGCAATCCCGGCGACGGCTCAGCTGCGCCGCTAACGATTGCAGAATTTGATTCGTTTACGCCTCGTACATGCACTTGCAAATGCAAATCGCAACTGGTATCGGCCAGTTTCCGGCCGGGCCGCGGCGGCGTCACCGGTGCCGCGGGGCGGCCTCCCGCATGTTGCTCTCCATCTCGCCGGGCAGCATCGCGGCCACCGGAAGCGGGGTGACGCCCTCCCGCTCCGGTCGCATGCCGTCGAGGATCAGGGTCAGGTACCTGCGCCAGATATCGGCGTTGCCGGCCTGCGCAAGCTGGGCTGCCTCGGTCAGCATGAAGACGATGAACACGATGTCGGTCTGCCTGAGATCGGCCCGGAGCTGCCCGGCCGCCTGCGCCCGTTTCACCATCCGCTCGACCAGGGGAGCGTTGCGCTGCCGCGCGATCTGGACCAGGTCCCGGCCGTAGGTGGCGAACATCAGCATCTGCCTCAGGCCGAGGTCGCTCGCCATCACCCCGGCCATCCGCTCCATGAAGAACACCAGCCCGGACCACGGATCGGGGGTCTCGAGGGCCTCGTCGGCGATGGCCGCCATCAAGTCCAGGCGATCCATGAACAGCGCCTCCACCAGTTCCTCCTTGGTCCGGAACCGCCGGTAGACGGTGCCGACCCCGACCCCGGCGTGCCGCGCGATCTCATCGAGGCTGACCTCCAGGCCGCGCTCGTTGAAGACCTCCGCGGCCGCTTTCAGGATGCGCTGCCGGTTCCGCTCGGCGTCCCGCCGCAGCGGTCGCACCGTGTCCTCGGGCACTGAACCTCCAGAGAAAAGTGGAGACAACTTCTCCGCTTCGTGCTACCGTGTAGCTAACCGGAGAAAGTACCTCCAGATTGGTGAAGCTCATGTCGGATGTCAACTCCACCAGCGATGCCGCCCGGGGGGACCGGCGGCGCTGGGTCGTCCTCGGCGTGATCGGCATCGCGCAGCTGATGGTGGTCCTCGACGCCACGATCATGAACATCGCACTGCCCTCCGCGCAGCGTGCGCTGCACTTCACCACGGTGGACCGGCAGTGGGTGGTCACCGCCTACACGCTGGCCTTCGGCAGCCTGCTGCTGCTCGGCGGGCGGCTGGCTGACCTGCTCGGCCGGAAGGTGACGTTCCTGGCCGGGCTGGTCGGCTTTGCGGGCGTGTCGGCCATCGGCGGCGCCTCGGTCAACTTCGCCATGCTGGTGATCGCGCGGGCCTGCCAGGGCGCGTTCGCCGCGCTGCTGGTGCCGTCGGCGCTGTCCCTGTTGACGACCACGTTCACCGAGCCGAAGGATCGCGGCAAGGCGTTCGGCGTCTACGGCGCGATCGCCGCGGCCGGCGGCGCGGTGGGCCTGCTGCTCGGCGGCGTACTGACCGAGTACCTGTCCTGGCGGTGGACGCTGTACGTCAACCTGTTCTTCGCGGGCGTGGCCTTCACCGGCGGACTGCTGCTGCTGGAGCGGCACCCGTCCCGGGTCAAGCCCCAGCTTGACATCCCCGGCGTGGTGCTGGTGTCCGGCGCCGTGTTCTGCCTGGTCTACGGGTTCTCGAACGCGGCCACGCACAACTGGCACACGCCGTCCACGTGGGGTTTCCTGGTCGTCGGCGTGGTGCTGCTGATCGCGTTCGCGTTCTGGCAGAGCCGGGCGCCCCACCCGCTGCTCCCGCCGCGGATCGTCCTGGACCGCAACCGGGGCGGCGCCTACGCGTCCATGCTCATCGCCTCGGCCGGGATGTTCGGGACGTTCCTGTTCCTGACCTACTACCTGCAGCAGACGCTGGGATACTCACCGGTCGTCACCGGCTTCGCGTTCCTGCCGATCGCGGGCGGCATCGCCGTCGCGGCGAACCTGTCCACGATCGTGCTGATGCCCAGGATCGGGCCCAAGCCCCTGGTGCCGGCGGGAATGCTGATCGGGGCGGGCGCCATGGTCTGGTTCGCGCAGCTGGGCCCGCACACCGCCTATGTAGACGGGGTGCTCGGCCCGCTCATCATGACCGGGGCCGGCCTCGGCCTGGTGATCGCGCCGTCGATCAACACCGGGACGTTCGGGGTGGCGCCGCAGGACGCCGGCGTGGCCTCGGCCACCGTCACGGTCGGCCAGCAGCTCGGCGCCTCGATCGGCACCTCGCTGCTGAACACCATCTTCGCCAGCGCGGTCGCGTCGTACATCACCGCGCACATCGCCTCGGCCCGGGTGATCGGCCGGGCGGCCCTGATCGGGCAGGGGCTGGCCCACGGCTATGACACCGCGTTCTGGTGGACGGCCGGCCTCCTGGCCGGCGGCGCGATCATCGGCGGCATCCTGTTCCGCCCCGGGCCGCTGTACCGCAAGGACGGCCAGGCCCAGGACGCCGGGGTCCTGGCGGAGACCGAGGCAGGCCCCGCGCTCCCGGCGTAACCCGGGCTGATCAGGGCTGGTCTTTGAGGCCGATCCCGCACAGATGCCACGCGACCCCGCGATCGTCCTGCGGTGGCTCGGGGACGGGCAGCTTGAGCACGGGTACGTCGCCGTCGTGCTCGTGCCGCTGGCGGAGCGGTTCGTCCAGGTCGGGCCGCCACTGCGCGGGGGACACCAGGCCGGGCTCGACCAGGGTGAACCCCTCGAAGAATCGTGCGATGTCGGTGCGGCTACGCGAGACGAGCGGCGTGTTCCAGTGCAGGTCCTGGGTCATGCGGAAGAGCCCCTCGGCCGCTTCCGGGTGGGCCTCGTTGGTCATGTGGCTGAGGGCCAGGTAGCTGCCCGGCGCCACGGCGTCCCGGAACTGCCGGACGACGTGCCATGGGTCTTCCTTGTCCCATAGGCAGTGCAGGACGCACATGAACATGATCCCGACCGGTTGCCCGAAGTCGAGCAGGTCACGCACCCGCGCGTCGCTGAGCACCTCCTCCGGTTCGCGCAGGTCCGCCCGGAGCGTGACGACGTTGGGGCCGGCCATCAGCGCGGCGGCATGGGTGGACACGATCGGATCGATATCCACGTAGATCACGCGCGCCTCGGGCGCCACCCGGTGGGCGATCTGGTGGGTGTTAGCCATGTTCGGCAGGCCGGAGCCGAGGTCGAGGAACTGGCGCACGCCCTGGCCGAGCATGTAGTCGACCATCCGCTGCAGCAGATGGCGGCTCTCAAGCGCGGAGTCCGCACCGTTCGGTACACCCAGCCCCGAAACCATCGCATTGGCCGCGTCGGACGCCTCCCGGTCGACCGCGAAGTTGTCCTTGCCGCCGAGCTGGTAGTTCCAGATGCGGGCCGTGTTGGGAAAGCGGACACCGATCGGGTCGGCGGCGCCCGGTTCGGGGGCGGCCGGCGGTTCAGCGGACATCGGGCATCTTCCTCTGTGCGTCGTGAAGGGCACCTCCGATGATAAGGGGATCCGTGAGCTAACGGACGGCGGTCAGCGGCAGGCGTCGCGGCGCGCCGGGCATCGCCGCCCGGGGCGGGGGCGGCCGCGGGGTCCGGCGCAGGTCGCCCCCGGGCGAGAGTTCAGTCATTGTTTTCTATCCGAATAGAAGCAGCCAAATTCGTCTGCGCCATTTAAGAGCGCCCTTCAATGCTGCGACTACTGAGGCTGAAGTGACTGCAGGTAAAGGTGGCAAGATGGCCGCGGACGACGGAATGACGTGTCCGAATAGCAACCTACGCCCCTGGTTCATATTTGCGCTGCCGGCTTAGGATAATTTTGTCCGGATGACGTCAAAGGGGCCTTTGTGACGTTAGGTGGCGTATGGCGTGGTCGGGGGCTTGAAACCGGAGGACCCAGGGCTGATCGGCCCGTACCGGCTGGTCGGCCGACTCGGCAGCGGCGGCATGGGCCAGGTGTTTCTTGGCCTGTCCGCGGGCGGGCGGCTGGTGGCGGTCAAGGTTATCCGCGCGGAACTGGCTGCGGACGAGGAGTTCCGGGTGCGGTTCAGCCGGGAGGTCGCGGCGGCCCGCCGGGTCAGCGGCCTGTTCACCGCGCTGGTGGTGGACGCGGATGCCGACGGCCCGATGCCGTGGCTGGCAACCGCCTATGTAGCCGGGCCTTCGCTGGCCCAGGCGGTGACCGGTTCGGGGCCGATGCCCGTCCGGCCCGTGCTGGCCCTGGCCGCGGGTCTAGCCGAGAGCCTGAGCGCCATTCACGCCGCGGGCGTGGTGCATTGCGATCTGAAGCCCTCGAACGTGCTGCTGTCCAGGGACGGTCCGCGGGTGATCGACTTCGGCGTTTCCCGCGCCGCCGGGGCGTCCTCGGTGGCCGGCGTCGGCTGGGTGGTCGGCTCGCCCGGGTTCATGTCACCCGAGCAGGCCATGGGCCAGGATCTCGGCCCGTCGAGCGACATCTTCAGCCTGGGCGCGGTTCTGACCTTCGCCGCCACCAGCCAGGGGCCGTTCGGCCGGGGATCGCGCCCGGAGCTGGCATACCGGCTGGTCTACGGGCCGCCCGACCTCGACCCGGTGCCCGCGGACCTGCGTCCCCTGGTCGAGCGGTGCCTGGCCAAGGATCCCGCCCAGCGGCCCACCGCCGACGAGGTCCTGGCCAGCGCCGCGCCGCCGGCCGGCTGGCTGACTGACGCGCCGCTGAGCGCGCCCGCCCCGGCACCTGTCCCGCCTGGACCGTCCTTTCCGCCTGGGCCGTCCGTCTCGCCTGAGCCTTCCGTACGGTCTAGGCCATTCGCCGCGCCTGAGCCATTTGTCCCAGCCCCTCCGGCGCGCCGCCGCCGGTGGCGGCCGCTGACGGCGGCGGCGCGCCTGACGGCGGGCGTGCTCGCGGCGTCCGTCGCGGCGAACCTGGCGCCGAACGGCACCGCCCGGGATCAGCCGCCTGCTCCGCTGGCGCCCAAGGCGGAGGCCGTCCCGGCGTCGTCCGCGGCACCCGCGGCCCCCCGCACGCGCCCTGCCCCGGCTAGACCCTCCTCCGCTCCGGGCCTGGCACCGAGACCGGCCATCATCCCCGACATGGACACGGTGACGTCGCCCGGTACGCCCGCCAGCCGCCCGCCGTCCCCGACGGCGCACCCGTCCAGGTCGCCGTCCGGATCGCCCTCACCCTCCGGGTCGCCGACGGTCTCGTCCCCGTCGCCGAGCCTGTCGCCGTCCCCGTCCCCGTCGCCGAGCCTGTCGCCGTCCCCGTCCCCGTCGCCGAGCCTGCCGCCGTCCACCTCGCCGAGCCTGCCGCCGTCCACCTCGCCGAGCCTGCCGCCGTCCACCTCGCCGTCCCCGTCGCCGTCCACCTCGCCGCCCTCGCCGGCGCCGCAGATTACGAGCGTGCAGACATACCAGCAAGGCGTATGGGTTTTCCTTGACATCCATTATGCTGATCCAGGTAATGACGCCCAGGGCTTCGGCTTCATGGGCGTCAATGGCTCCAGCTGGATGGAGGAAAGCTATTCCTTCCCCAGTCCCGATCGCGGCATTGCCGGGCCGGACAGCATCGCCTATCCGCTCGACCTGGAATGCGGCACCGCCAGGCAGCATAATGCCGAAATCGAAGTCTGGATCTACGGCGCGCCGGGGGTGCGCAGCCAGCCCGTGGTGATCGGCATGGCCTGCAACCCCTGAGGAAGCCGTGTCCGGCGGGCGTCCGGAGCGGTCATGGTGCCAGAGGGGTAGCAGAGACTCCAGAGAAGCGGGATAATCTACTGAATACTGTCCGGGCCATGTGCATCGTGGCGTCCGGCCACTATTATCGGCTTGTCTGATATGACAGCAGAACGTCGCAGCTGGCGCTGGGGTGGGATTTAGCTTGGTCGGGGCATTGCAGCCTGCCGATCCACGGCGGATCGGTCCTTATCAGCTGGTGGGACGGCTCGGCTCAGGCGGCATGGGCCGGGTATTCCTCGGCATGTCAGCCGAGGGCCGCCCGGTGGCGGTGAAGATCATCCATGCCAGGCTGGCCGCCGATCCCGAGTTCCGCACTCGGTTCAGCGTTGAGGTCGCCGCGGCCAGGAAGGTGAGCGGGCTGTTCACGGCCCTGGTCGTGGATGCGGACGTAGATGCCCCGGTGCCCTGGCTGGCCACGGCGTACGTGGCCGGGCCGTCGCTGGCCGAAACGGTGAAGGAGCGCGGGCCGCTGACCACCGCGTCGCTCCTGGCCCTGGCCGCAGGCCTGGCCAAGGGCCTGAGCGCGATCCACGCGGCGGGCGTGGTGCACGGCGACCTGAAGCCGTCTAATGTACTGCTGGCACTGGATGGCCCGCGCGTGATCGACTTCGGCATCTCGCAGGCCGTGGAGACGACCCCGCTGACATGCGGGAGCCTGGTGGTCGGCACGCCCAGCTTCATGTCACCCGAGCAAGCCGCGGGCAATCCGGTCGGTCCGCTCAGCGACGTGTTCAGCCTCGGAGCCGTGCTCGCCTTCGCCGCCACGCGCAGGAAGCCGTTCGGCACCGGATCGCCCGCCGCGGTGCTCGCGCGGGTGGTCCGCGCGGCACCGAACCTCGATGACACGCCGCCCGAACTCCGGCCGCTGATCAAGTGGTGCCTGGCCAAGGATCCGGCCCAGCGGCCCGCGGCTCCCGAGCTGCTGGCCGAGGTGGGCGCCGTCCAGGCCGCGATGGAGGCCATGTCCCGGTCGGCCGCCGACACGTTCACCGAGGAGGTCCCGGCTTACCGGGCAGACGACCAGCCGCGGCCGGACGGTCGCGGAGCCCCGGCCCGGCCGCGGCGGCGGTGGCGCTCTCTGGTAACCGCGTCGGCGGTGGCCGGTTTTCTCCTCGCCTCGGGCGCGGCCGGTTACGGCTTTACCGCCGCAGCCAGACCGCAGCCGGGTACGGCATCCCTGTCGCAGGTGGAAGACAACCTGGCTGCCTCGCCGGCCCGTCGCGCGCCCCGTCCGCCGGCCTCCTCGGTTCCGCGCATCACTGGCACTTTCACGTATCAGCAAGGTCAGATGGTGTACTTCGAGATCTATTATTCGGATCCGGGTCAGGGCGCCAAGGGTTTCGGCTTCGTGGGCGTCGACGGCTCCGACTGGCCCCGGCAGAGCTACTCGTTCTCCGACCCCGCCGACGGCATCGTAGAGGCCGGCAGCGTCGCCTACCCGCTCAACCAGGCCTGCGGGACCGGCCTGGAGTACACCAGCAGCGTCAAGGCCTGGATCTACGACGGCGCCGGCCACCGCAGCCGGCCCGTCGTCATCCGCCTGGCCTGCACCACCTGACCCGGTCGGAACCGAACGGGCTCCGGTCAGCGATGCGCCTGGGCGTAGTGCGCCCCGAGCACGTCGTCGCCGAAATCGCTGCGCGGGCGCCGCAGCACCGTGTGGGCGCTTGCACGCGCTGCTCGTCATCCAGTCCGGCCAGCAGTGACACCGCAGCGACACGCATCTGGGCAGGCAGCGAATCCTCGCTCATCTTCCCGGTATACCCCGCCTCATCCCGCGACTCCGGATCCGGGCCGCGGCCCGCCCGGATCCGGGCCCGCAGGACGAGGCGAGCGGGGCTGACGGGGCGAATGTTGCAGGCGGGACGCCTTCCCTACGACAGGGGCTGGGTGAGGTCATAGACGGTCTGGCCGCCGACGGTCAGCTTCTTGAAGTGGGCCGCCACCCAGGTCGCGATGGACGAGGAGCCACGTCCGCCGCCGAAGCTCTGGCTGCCCTGCCCCACGTAGTAGTGGATCTCGTGGTTGGCCACGAGCTGCTTGAAGGCGGCCAGCGTGGGCCACGGGTCGGTGCCGTTGAACCCGCCGATGGCCATCACCGCGTCGCCGGTCGCCAGCTCGAGCGGCGCCGCGCCCTCCGAGCCCTCGGTCGCGGCCACCCACTTGTACCGGGACGCGTCCTGCTCGAGCAGCTTGACCAGTGCGCTGCTCACCGTGGTGTCGCCGCCCAGGCCGCCGCCGAAGCTGCCCGTTCGCTCGGACACTCCGCTGGCTCCGCCCGGCCCGGCGGCCGTCCCGCTTCCGCCCGGGCCCGTGGCCGTCCCGCTTCCGGCCGTGCTGCGGCCGGATTGGCCGGCGCCGGGGAAGCCGCCCTGACGGCCGGGACCACCCCCGCCACCAGGGCCGCCGAACCCGACGGCCTGCGGGCCGGCGCTCGGGATCGCGCCGGTCTGCGCGGAATCTACGGTGTCCAGCGCATACGCCGCCGGCCCGGCCAGCCCGGCGACCAGGGCGAACCCGAGCGGTGCTGCCGCCAGCGCCAGCCGCCCGCGCCGCGAGCGCGCCAGCGCCACGAGCCGGGGGCCTGCCAGTACCAGGCCCGCGGCGGCCACGCTCGCGACCGCGACCACCCAGCGCAGCCAGGGCAGCCAGTCCGGCGTCCGGTTGAGGAGCACCCACGCCCACCCGGCGCTGACCAAGACGGCGAAGGCGGCCACCGCACGCCCAACTGGCCCGAGCCGGGCCGGCCACAGGACTGCCCCCGGGGGACGACGCCCCCAGGGCAGCGCGCCGAGGGCCAGCGCGCCGATGCCGACCAGGGCGGCGATGCCGGGCGCCAGGGCGACCATGTAGTAGGGGTGGATGATGCCGTCCATGTAGCTGAACACCACGCCGGTCACCAGCACCCAGCCCCCCCACAGCAGCGCCGCGGCCCGGGTCCGGTCGGTGCGCGCCGCCCGGCGCGACACCCAGGCCATGGCGGCCAGCGAGATCAGCGCGGCGGGCAGCAGCCAGCTGATCTGGCCGCCGAACTCGGCATGGAACAGCCGCAAGACCCCGGTAGCCCCGCCGAACGAAGCACCCTGCCCGCCCCGGCCGGGGCCGGCCGAGCCGGTCTCGTCACCGGTCAGCCGGCCCAGGCCGTTGTACCCGATGGCCAGCTGCAGGATGCTGTTGGTGGTGGAGCCGCCGAAGTAGGGCCGGTCGGCCGCGGGCGTCAGCTCCGCGGCCAGGATCCACCAGCCCGCGCCCGCGATGATGCCCAGGCCCATCAGCACCGTCTGCCAGATCCGCCGGCCCAGCCGCGGCGGCCCGGCCCACAGGTAGGCGGCCGCGAAGCCCGGCACCACCAGGAACGCCTGCAGCATCTTGGCCAGGAACGCGAACCCCAGCAGCAGCCCGGTGAGAACCAGCCACCGGCTCCGGCCGTTCTCGATCGCGCGGACCAGCGTGTAGGCGGCCGCGGTCATCAGCAGCACGAGCAACGCGTCGGGATTGTTGAACCGGAACATCAGCGCGGCGACCGGGGTCAGCGCGAGCACCAGCCCGGCGACGAGCCCGGCCACGGGCCCGAACCAGCGCTTGACCGCGGCGTAGAGCAGCAGGACCGAGCCCACCCCTTCGAGTGCCTGCGGCGCCAGCATCGACCACTGGCTGAAGCCGAACATCCGCCCGGACAGCTCCATCACCCACAGCGAGGCGGGCGTCTTGTCCACGGTGATGAAGTTCGACGAGTCGAACGAGCCGAAGAAGAACGCCTTCCAGCTCTTGGTGCCGGCCTCCACCGCGGCGGCGTAGAAGTCGTTGGCCCAGCCGTTCCCGGTCAGGTCCCACAGGTAGAGCAGGGCGGTCAGGGCGAGCAGCCCGAGCAGGGCCGGCCGGACCCAGCGGGGATCGGTGGCCGGCCCGCGCAGCAGCCGCCGGAGGCGGCCTCCGGCCGGCCGGGGCGCCACGTGCCTGGGGATCGAGGTGGTCGCGCTCACGTGGTTCGCTCTCCTTGAGTAGCCATTTCGCTTTCCTGGGCGGGGCTGAGCACCGGCCGGCCGCCGGGCCAGGCGCCCGGCGCGCGCTCCCGGCGGCCGAACACCCAGTGCCGGAACAGCAGGAACCTGACGACCGTGGCCACCAGGCTGGCCGCGACGAGCACCGAGACCTCGGCGATCCGGCCGGGATGGGCCGGCCCGAGGGCGGCCAGCGCGCCCGAGGTCAGCGCCAGCCCCAGGCCGACCGCGATCAGTCCCTTGACCTGGTGCCTGGCCGCGTTCGACCGGCCGCTGATGCCGAACGTCAGCCGCCGGTTCGCGGCCGTGTTGGCCACCGCCGTCACCAGCAGGCTGAGCACGTTGGCCGCCTGGGCCGACATGATCACCCGCAGCAGCAGGAACAGCAGTATGTAGGCGATCGTGCTGGCCACCCCGATGATCACGAACCGGGCGACCTGCAGCGCAAGGCCGCGCGCACCGTCCCGGACCGGGCCGCGCAGCCGCGGAACGCGGATCGTCCCGCGCGCGAAACCGATGCCGAGCCGGGCCATCCCGCGCAGGTCGGCCAGCGCGGTGGCGATGATGTCGACGCGCGAGTCGAGGTCGTCAACCCAGTCCACCGGGATCTCGTGAATGCGCAACCCGGCGCGTTCGGCCAGCACCAGCAGTTCGGTGTCGAAGAACCAGCCGGTGTCCTTGGTCAGCGGCAGCAGCGCCCGCGCCTGGTCCCGCCTGATCGCCTTGAAGCCGCACTGCGCGTCCGAGAAGCCCGCTCCCATCACGGTCCGCAGCAGCAGGTTGTAGCCGCGCGAGATGAGCTCCCGCTTGGGCCCGCGGATGACCCGCGAGCCGCGCGCCAGCCGGGTGCCGATGGCCAGGTCGCTGTGGCCGGACAGCAGCGGGGCGACCAGCGGCAGCAGCGCGTTCAGGTCTGTCGACAGATCGACATCCATGTAGGCGAGGACCTCGGCGTCACTCTGCGCCCAGATGGCCCGCAGCGCCCGGCCGCGGCCGGGCTGGTCCAGGTGGACGGCCCGCACTTCGGGCAGCTCACGGGCCAGCCGGGTGGCGATCGCCCAGGTGCCGTCGGTACTGCCGTTGTCGGCGATCGTGACCCGGGCGCTGAACGGGAAGCCGTCACGGAGGTAGCCGACCAGGCGCCGGATGCTGGGCGCGAGATCACGTTCCTCATTGCGAACAGGCACCACGATGTCCACCTGCAGAACTCTCATGATCCCGAGGATCGGCGACCACGCTTCGCCGAGGCTGTAGCGCGCGTATGTGCGCGCTATGAGCCACGCGGCCCTAGCGGAACCGGCACGCGGTAAGCGTGCCTTCCGCCGCTACCCGCAGCGCCTCGCCGGCGATCAGGCTGCGGGCGGTCTCGACCTCGGGAAGTTCCGGCACCCTACCGTTTTACTCGCAGGCGCGAGGGTCAGGGCGCCAGGATGGCCGCGAAGCGGTCCGCGGCCCGGTCGAGCTGGGTCAGGATGTGCTGCCGCGCCGGGGCGCCAAGCGGGGTGTCGGGGAGCGCGATCAGTTCTTCCAGGATCGGGACCAGCGGCGCGTACTTGCCGGCCAGCTGGCGCAGTCGCGGGCCGCTGGTGTGGATCAGGCCGACGCCGTTGTCGGTGAAGTCGGAGGCCTTGATGACCCGCGCCCACGGCTCGCGGCGCAGGCTGTCCGCGACGTGCTCCCGGTACTGCTCGTACGCGTCGCGGTCCGGCGCGTACTCCGGGTTGGTCACCGCGCCGACCAGCCCGGCCACCCGCGGGCCGAACTCCGCCGCCAGCGCCGCGAGGGCCGCCTCCCGGGTGCCGTCCGGGGCCAGTCCGGATGCGTGATCCTCGACCGCGTCGTGCAGCAGGGCGGCGCAGACCACATCGGTGTCGTGCACGCCGTAGTGCGACATGATCCTGATGGCCACCCGGAGCAGGTGGTTGACGTAGGGCTCCTGCCCCCGGCGGTCGGCGGCGTGCAGGCGCCCGGCCAGGTCCAGGGCCTGGTTCAGGCGGCGCCGGTCCGGCCCCGGCCGGGGCTCGATCTCGGCCGCGAACCGGGCCCGCAGTCCCTCCTCGCCGTAGACCGAGGTGATCGCGTGCAGCGGCATGGTCGTCACGAGCCGCCGCTCGGCACTGTCCATGCCCCTAGAAGTAGCACACCGGTCAGACCGGGGAGGGCTGCGGCTGCCCGGCGGGTTCGGGCAGCAGCGGGAGGAGGATGGCGAACCGCGTCAGGCCCGGCCGGCTGGTCACGCTGATGCAGCCGCCGTGCGCGGCGACAACGGCGTCCACGATGGCCAGGCCCAGGCCGGTGCTCCGGCCGGCGGCGCTGGCCTCCCGGGCGCGTCCCACCTCGCCGCGGGTGAACCGCTCGAACAGCTCGGGCAGCAGTTCGGGTGCGATGCCGGGACCGTCGTCGGTGATGCTCAGCTCCACCCGCGGGCCCGGGGGCAGCACGCCGCGCTGCACCGCCGAGGTGCCCGCGGTGGCCACGGGGCCGCCGCCTGCGCCGCCCAGGGCTAGCGCCACGCTGACCGTGGAGCCCGCCGGGGTGTGCTTTCCCGCGTTGCTCAGCAGGTTGGCCATCACCTGGTGCAAGCGGTGCTCGTCGCCCCGCACCATGACCGGCTCGTCCGGCAGGTCCAGCCGCCAGCGGTGGTCGCTGCGGGCCACCCGCGCGTCGCTGGTCGTCTCGATGACCAGCCGGGACAGGTCCACCGGCTCGCGCTTGAGCGGCCGCCCGGCGTCGAGCCGGGCCAGCAGCAGCAGGTCATCGACCAGGACGCTCATCCGGGCCGACTCCGACTCGATCCGGCGCAGCGCGTGCGCCACGTCGTCAGGGACCTGGCCGGGATGCCGGATGGCCAGCTCGGCGTAGCCGCGGATGGCGGACAGCGGGGTGCGCAGCTCGTGCGAGGCGTCGGCGGCGAACCGGCGCAGCCGGGCCTCGCTGGCCGCGCGGCGGCCCAGCGCCCGCTCCACGTGGTACAGCATCCGGTTGAACGCGGCGCCGACCCGGCCCACCTCGGTCCGCGGGTCGCTGTCCGGTACCCCCTCAGGCAGCGACACCTCGCCGGAGTCGAGCGGCAGCTCGGCCACCCGGGCCGCGGTGGCAGCGACCCGGCGCAGCGGCCGCAGCGACAGCCGCACCAGGGCCATGCCGAGCACCCCGGCCAGCACCAGCACGCTGGGGAAGACGATCAGCCCGGCCAGCGCCACCTGGCGCAGGGTGGTTTCCACGCTACTCAGCGGGAGCCCGGTGATCAGGATGTCACCGTCGCGGCCCGCTATCGCGGTCAGCCGGTAGTCGTTGTCGAGCGACCTGAGGTTCACGCTGTAGGCGGGGCTGGGCCAGGGCGGCGGCGCCTGCGCCGACGCCTGGTACACGGGCAGCGCCATGATGGCCTTCGTGTCGGCCGCCGACAGATGGCAGGTCTCGTTGTTCGCGCCGTTGACGATGCCGCACTCGGTGATCTGGCCGTGCTTGATCCGCGCGCCCAGCATCCCCTGCGGCTGTCCCAGGCTGCAGCCGTTGCCGTTGGGCGGCGGCTGGTAGTCGGCCAGAAAGCCGCCGGGCTGGTGCCGGCCGCCCGCCTGGCCGGTGGTGCCCTGGCGCTCATTCTCGATGCAGCCGGCGTAGGTGCCGCTGGAGCTGCGAAGCTGCCCGTCGAGCGCGGAGACCATCGAGCCGCGGATGGCCAGGTAGGTGACCACGCCGATGACGGCGCACGCGCCGACCAACAGCAGCAGGACGCCCGTGATCAGCCGTGCGCTGAGCGTACGCCCCGCCAGCCACCTCGCCCACGGGCCGCGGCCGCCAGGCCGGCGCGCGCCAGACATCAGCCAGCGGGCTTCAGCACGTAACCGACGCCGCGGACGGTGTGGATGAGCGGAACCCGCCCGGCGTCGATCTTCTTGCGCAGGTAGCTGATGTACAGCTCGACGACGTGCGCCTGGCCGCCGAAGTCGTAGTTCCACACCCGGTCCAGGATCTGCGCCTTGGACAGCACCCGGCGCGGGTTGCGCATGAGGAACCTGAGCAGCTCGAATTCTGTCGCGGTCAGGTCGATGAGCTCGCCGTCCCGGCGCACCTCGCGGGCGTCCTCGTCCATGGTCAGGTCCCCGACGACCAGCGATCCCTCGGTCTGCGCGCGGGTCAGGTTGGCCCGGCGGAGCAGGCCGCGCAGCCTGGCCAGCACCTCTTCCAGGCTGAACGGCTTGGTCACGTAGTCATCGCCGCCGGCCGTGATGCCTGCCACCCGGTCCTCGACCGCGTCCCGCGCGGTCAGGAACAGCACGCACACCTGCGGGAGCTCGGCCCGGAGCCGGCGCATGACTTCCAGGCCGTTGAAGTCCGGGAGCATGATGTCCAGCACCACCGCGTCCGGGCGGAACTCGCGCGCGGTCCGCACTGCGTCGGCGCCGCTGCCCGCGGTGAGGACGTTCCAGCCTTCGTAGCGCAGCACGCTGGCCAGTAGTTCGGCCAGGCTGGGCTCGTCGTCGACGACGAGCACGCGCACCGGGGTGCCGTCCGCGCGCTGCAGGCCAGCGGTGCGCGGGCCGGCGGCGGGTCCTTGGGTCGGGACCGGGCCTGGGTGGTGGCCGTGGTTCTCCATGTCTGTCAAGCTTGCCATTCTCGGTCGGATCCGTGCCTGATATGCCCGGGCGAGCTTCGCTGCTCAGGTTCTCATTCCAGGCCAATAGTGTAGGCCTCAGGTCAGGATTACCTATGAATCAGCTCTGAGCATCCAGGGCGGCGCGCCCGCGCCGCGTCAGGCCCAGGCAAGCAAGCCAGGCAACCGAGCCCGGGTCAGCTGGTACCGAGGACCCGGGCCAGCTTCGAGCCGGAGTCCGACGGTCTCGCGCCGGCCTCGCGCAGCGCCTGGCCGACCGCCTCGAGCAGGTCCGTGGCCTGCGGGGACTTGGCTTCTACCTCGATCTCGCGCCAGGTCATCGGCTCGCTGTCGGTCAAGCCGAGCCGCACGGCGGTCACCCGGTCGTCGGCCACCTCCACCAGGGCCCCTCCCGGCGCGGCCACTGGCACCACGGTCCGTTCGGTATCCAGGATGGCGATGGGACGCAGGCGCTGGCCTGCCGTGATGTCCTCAACCTGGGCGGCGAGCCGGGCCGGCACGCTGCCCGACTCGCCGAGCGGGGCGTGCATCTCCTGCCGGGTGTCCTGGCGCACCGGCAGCTTGAGGTGCCAGCCCTCGTCGTCGCCGCCGACGCGCCGCCGCAGCGTGACGTGGTGCTTGATCAGGTCGAGGCCGTCGGTGTCGAAGTACGTGGCGCTCAGGTAGATCCGCTTCGGACTCGTCCGGCGCCCGCCGAGCGCGGGCAGCACGAAGTCGGCTCCGGCGTCATACTTCTGCTCGATTTCCAGATGGTCGTCCTGGTCGCTGCTCGTCACGTTCCCAGGTTAGTTGTGGTACACGGCGAACCGCGTGGCGGGCCGCTCGATAATCAGCGCGTCGCCGGCGCGAGCGAGCTCGTCCGAGGACGATCGCGGGTAGGCGTCCACGTGCAGTCGCGCCGCGCCGGGCTGGCCCGCCCGGTCCCAAGCCTGCACGTGCGCCGCGAGGGCGGCGCCGAGCTGCGATCCGTGCGGGCCGAACCCGGCTACGGCCAGCGTGAGCTGCCCGGGTGCGGGCTGGTCCGCGATGAGCACCGCGATGCCGCCGGAGTCCACGATCCCGGCCGTGGCCATCATCCCGCGGCCGTGCAGCGGCGCCCGGGCCAGCCGGGCGTCGCCCGCTTCGGAAACAGGCTCCTCGGCCACGCCGCACGACCGCCGGTCACCGGCCGCCAGCCACAGGCCGAGACCCCAGAAGACGTGCATGGAGCCGGTGCGGACCCCGGTGGCGAACTCGGCCGGCGCCCCGCCCAGGAAGGCGGCCAGCGCCGCGCCGTCGACCTCCCGCCCGTCGGCCAGCGTGAGCCCGTCCGGCAGCGTGACGCTGAGCCCGGGCTGGAGGACCACGGTGCGTTCCGGGCCGGCCAGCGAGCCGCGCATCCGCATGAACCCGCACGGCACGATGGACCGGCTGACCCAGTGGGCCCCGGCCCGGCCGAACGCCACCGCCAGCTGCGACCCGCGCACGTCGAACGGCACCACGATCCGGGCGCCCGGCCCGGCCTGGTCCAGCCAGGCCGGGGCCAGGTCGCTGACCCCCGCGGTGGCGATCACCCGGTCGTACGGCGCGCCGGGCGGGTAGCCGTCGGCGCCGTCCGCGGCCACCACGGTCACGTCCGGGTACCCGGCGCTGGCCAGCTGCTGGCGGGCCCGCTGCACCAGGTCAGGCTCGATGTCGACGCTGACCACGGTGCCCGGCGGGCCCACGATGTGGCTGATCAGCGCGGCGTTGTAGCCGGTTCCCGCGCCGATCTCGAGCACCCGCTGGCCGGGCGCCAGGGCCAGCTGGTCCAGCATGATCGCCATGATGGCGGGCTGGGACGAGGAGCTGATCGGCTGGCCCTCGGCGTCCCGCTTGGTCACGATGGCGTCGTCGAGGTAGGCCTCCTCCGGCGGCAGGTGCGGCAGGAACAGGTGCCTGGGCACGTCGCGCAGCGCCGCCAGGATGCGCTCGTCCCGCACCGCGCTGGTCTGGGTCACCTGGCTGACCAGGCGTTGCCGGAACTCGGCCAGGGCCAGGTCATCGCTCACGGCCGGCTACTGCGGAGGGCGCGAGACCGAGCTGATGCTGTCCGTCACGCCCTTCAGGGTACTTGCCGAGGCGGGCGTGATGAGGCCGGCTGAGGTCACTCGTCCGGTACCGTCTACTCGTGACCCGGACGAGCGACGGCAACGTGCCTGCGCCCGCGGTGACCCGCGCCCTGGTCTGGGCCGCGGCCGCCGCCATCGTCCTGTCGTTGCTGATCATGGTGGTCAATTCGGTCAACGGCCCGTCCGTGACCGTCCCCAGCATGACCCACCCGGCGGGGGGGCCGCCGTGGTGGCACTCCCTGCACCTCCGCCCGTCCGTGGTCCTGTTGTCGCTGTGGGCCGCGGCGGTCTTGGCGGCTGCCGGAGTGGCCGCCGGATTGGTGGCGGTAGCCCGGGGCGCCCGTCCGCCGGTCCGGCCGCTGCTCGCCGGCGTGTTCCTCGTCATCGCCGTTTTCTCGGTGCTGCCGCCAGGCGGCTCCACGGACACCGTCTCCTATGCCATCGACGGCAGCATGGTGGCGGCCGGGCACAGCCCCTACGTGATGACGCCTAACGAGTTCCTGGCCAGCGGCGCGCAGATCGCCCGGGACAGCCCTGTGTCCTGGCAGAACTTCTTGTCAGACTACGGCCCGGCGGCCACCGCGTCCGAGTGGGCGGCGGCCGGGCTCGGCGGGAACTCCATGGCGCGCATCACCTTCTGGCTCAAGCTGTGGGCATCGCTGGCGTTCGGGGCGGTCGTGCTGCTCCTTGACCGGCTGCTGAAGCGAGATCCGGCGGCGCGACTGCGCGCTCACCTGCTGTGGTCGGCCAATCCGCTGCTGCTGTGGGAGATCGTGGCGGGGGGGCACATCGACGGGGTGGCCGCCGCCTTCGGCGTCGCGGGGATCGGGGTACTGCGCGCGGCCAGGCCTGGCGCCGGCCCGGGACCTGGCCGGGCGCTCGTGTCCGGCTTGCTCATCGGGGTCGCGATCGCGGTCAAGTCCCCATTTGTGCTGTTCGGCTTGGGTGCCGCGCTGGCGCTGAGGCGGTCCCTGGCGTCTGTGGCCGCCTTGGCTGGCGGTTGCCTCGCCGCTCTCGCTCCGGCCTACCTGGTGGCCGGGCGCCCGGCCGTCACCGTGCTGTTCAACCGGGGCGGCCAGGTCACGTGGGACAACCTCTACCAGGTCTTCTGGCGGCCACTCGGGTACGCGACGTACCATCCAGCCCACCTGGTCACCGTCGCGGCGGTGGTGTGCGTCATCGTCGCGATCATTCTCTACCTGCGGCTGCCCCCCGGTGTGCCCTGGCTGCCTGCGGTCACGCCGTCCTTGGCGCTGAGCCTGGCGTGGATCTTCAGCTGGCCTTTCCAGCGTCCCTGGTACGACGTCATGATCATCGCGCTGCTCGCGTTGTATCCGGCGTCGCGACTCGACTGGCTGGTGCTGATCCGGCTCTGCTTCGCCGCGATCACCTACATGGACGCGGTGTTCCTTCCGCACGGCTGGCTGCTCAGCCTGCAGAATCTCGGCGGAGAGTGGATAACCCCCGTCGCCCGCCTGCTCATGCTGGCCGCGCTGTTGTGGCTGTGCCTTTCTGGCCGCTGGGGCTGGCGGTGGCAGGCGCCTGCTTGTACGGCCGGACCGTGCACGCCCCCGGCTGCGCCACGCTGGGCGCTACTGTGATCGTGCGGCATTCCCGGCAGCTGAGAAGGGCCGGACGAAGGGGCATGGGTAGCGAGCGATGACGTCTGGCACCGACCGGGTCAGCCCTGGCCTGGCTACCCTGCCTAGGCGGTCGGGCGAGCACCGCGTGCTGCTCGCCGTCGGCATCATGGTGGCTGCCGTCGCCGCCGGGCTCTACCTGGCCGCCCTGGTGACACACCCGGCGGTCAGCATGCTGAGGGGGTTCGACCTGCACGTCTACCGGATGGGCGGCGCACTGGCCAGGAACGATCCGGCGCGCTTGTATACCTGGCAGCAACAGCCGGGTATCCAGTTCACGTACACCCCCTTCGCCGCGCTCGTCTTCGCGCTGACCACGGTGGTGCCGTTCCGTGCCTTGATGGATGCGGCGGCCGTGGTATCCGCCGTCGCCCTGGCGGTGACGGCCAGCATCGCGTTCCGCGAGCTTGGCTGGCGGGGCACCGCCAGGACCGGGGCGACGCTACTGGCGGTCGGCATCGCGTTCTGGCTCGAGCCGGTGCAGCGGACCCTGTTTCTGGGCCAGATCGAACTCGCGCAGATGGCGCTCATCGTCTGGGACCTGTGCCAGCCGGACCGGCGGTGGTGGAAGGGCGCAGTGACCGGTGTCCTGGCCGGCATCAAGCTAGTGCCGCTGATCTTCATCGTGTACCTGCTGATCACCCGCCGCTTCCGGCAGGCCGCGGTGGCTGCGGCGGCGTTCCTGGGCACGGTGATCGCCGGGTTCGCCTTGCTGCCGCGCCCGTCCGTGCACTGGTGGCTGGATGGTTATTTCCTGGAAGCCACCCGGACCGGATTCGTCGGCGAGATGCCGAATCAGTCCTTGCGCGGCGCGCTTACCAGGCTGGCCGGCAGCGTCGCGGCCGGGCAGCCGCTGTGGCTCGCGGCCGCCCTCGTGACCGCGATCCTGGGGCTGGCCGCCGCGGCGCTGCTGCACCGGGCCGGCTACACCTTCGCGGGCCTGATGACCTGCGCGCTGACTGCGCTGCTCATCTCGCCTATCAGCTGGGATCACCACTGGGTGTGGGTGGTCCCGGGGCTCACCGTGCTCATCGACGCCGCCGTCCGGGCAGGCGGCCGGATGGGCGCGGCCGGGCTGGCCGCGGCCGCCGCGGTGGTCGCGGCGTTCGGTGCGTGGCCGCAATTCTGGTCGAGCGGCGCCACCTTGCTTCAGGGCGGCCTGATCTGGTACGCGCCGCTGAGCGCCTTCGGGGCCGGGGACAACCCGGAATACGCGGAGTACCACTGGCACGGCCTGCAGCTGATCGCCGGGAATCTCTATTGCATCGTCGGCCTCGCGCTCTTCCTGGTCGCCCTGGGAGCCGCCGGGCAGGTGCTCCGGACCAGGCGGGCGCCGCGGGCTCAGCCCGTCCGCACGTAGAGCTGGCCGGTGACGGGGTTATCCGGGCCGACAGGCCGGAAGTTCTGCCGGAACCAGCTCCTCAGCTCGGGCGTCCACGGGATGCGGCGGGCGTTGCCGGGCGACAGCCAGGCATAGTCCGCCCGGCTGAGGATCGACTGCCACGCGGCCACTACCTGACCGGATCTGGCCGCCCCGCCCTGAACGCTCACCCCGCGGCTCAGGGTCAGCGTGGCCGCCAGGGAATCGATGACATCGGGACAGCCCGGGCGGAGAGAGGTGAACCGGCTCGCGGAAATCGTCAGCGAGGTCTCGTCGGTGACGACGCATGCGCCCGCCGGGATCAGCCGTCCGGCCGCCGCGCTGGTCGGCACGCTGAGCGGCGCCACCTCATCCAGCTGAAGAGCCGCCGCGCCGAGGACGACGACGGCGAAGGCGGCCGCCAGCGTTCGCCGCAGCCGCGGAGACCCGGCCAGGCCTCCGGCCGCGCCTCCGGCGGCCAGCGCGAGCCATGGTGCCACGAAGGCCGGATAATGATAGAAAAACGCCGAGTACCCGAGGATGAGCGCGCACGCGAGCGTCGCGGTAGCGAGCGAGAACCAGTCCAGCGGGGACGGCCAGGCCCGCTGCCATGCGTGGCCGGCGCAGATCGCGGCGGCGAGAACCGCGGCGACGGCCAGCGGCAGCCAGCCCGCCCTGGACGAGGAGATATAGGCGACGACGCTCCCGGCGAAAAGCGAGTGCCCTCCGGCGTGCAGCGACAGCGCACCCCTCCCGTTCAGCACGTCGATCAGGCCGGTCACGTGCGCGAGCCGGAGCGACACCGGTACGAGGGTCCCGGTCCGGCTGGCTTGGTCAAGCAGCGTGCCGCGGACGAAGGCGGCCGGCGCGGCCAGCACGAACGGTGCCGCCAGCACGGCGAACCCGGCAACCAGTCCGGCCAGGTAGGCGTACGTACGGCGGCCCCGCTGCCCGGAGACGACGAGGCAGAGCACGAACAGCACCGCGCCGGGCACCACCGCCCAGAACTTCACCGCGCAGGCGGCGCCGAGCGCCGCCCCGGCCCAGGCCAGCCGGGCAGGACGGGTGAGCATGCCGCGGCTGAAGGCGAAGCTCGCCGCTATCAGGCAGAACAGGTTCATCCAGGGCTCGAGCAGCAGCGTATGGGCGGCGGCTATGTCGTCCGGATAAACGGCGAGAATCCCGCAGGTCACGGCGGTCGCCAGGGTGCCTCGGTGGCGCATCAGGTTCCCGGCCAGCGGCACGCATGCGGTGCTGGCGAACACGGTGAGCAAGCGCGCGAACGCGATCGCCGTGGTGGTGCCCGTCACTCTCGCGACCACCGCCGCGGGCGTCATCAAGACGAGCGCCCCCGGCGGCTGCACGAAGGCGAAATCACGGTAGGGGAGGAAGCCCTGGGTCAGCCGGATCGCTGCGCCCAGGTAGACGCCATCATCGTATTCGGAGACGCCGGTGAGGAACCCGGGCCTGGTCAGCGTGAAGAGCCTCAGGCCCAGCGCCAGCACAGTCGCCAGCAGGATCGCCACGCCTGCCGGCCCGGCCGGCGGCTGAAGGGCCGGCGGCTGAAGGGCCGGGAGCCGGCCCGACCGTGCCCGCCGCGGCGGCGTCTCGTTCCGGCCCGGTCTTCCCGGAGGCCGGGCCGGACCTGCGGGCCGGTGACGTCGCTCGAGGTCCCGGGATCTGCCGCCATGAGCGGACGCTAGCACGGAGCCCGCAGCCGCTGCCCGACGGTCTCGCATTCGGACCGCGCAGTCCTGCCGTCGGAACAGGACTGCGCGGTCCGCGGGCTGAGCGGGGCTTATCCGATGGTTTGCGTGGTGTCCTCGGCCGGGACGGTCCGGGTTTCCTCGGTCCTGCCGCCCGCCGCCGGCGCCCGGCTGATCGGAGCGGTCTCGTCCGGAACGGTGGTCTCCGGGATCTCCTCCACCGGCCTGATGCCGGACGTCACGGACGCGATCCGGCCGAGCGCCACGCCGGCCACGAACACGATGACGACGCCGAGCGCGGTGAAGAACCCGAGCTGCTCCATGATCCGCATGTACACGCTCACGCTGGCGGGCGAGCCGCCCATCGGGACGTGGTTGTTCCACAGCGGGCTCAGCACCGGGCCGAGGGTGAACCAGCCGCCGGCCGCGGCGGCCAGCAGCGCGCCGAACAGCGCGGTGTGCCGGCCCTTGGCCATCATCAGCAGCAAACCGCCGAGGAACACCGCGGCGCCGGGCAGGATCTCGAGCCACAGCCGGCCCGTGTTATAGGTCCAGCCCTTGTCCGGTGTGTAGGCGTAGTGGAAGTACGGTCCGATGAAGGGGATGAGTGCGCCCCACAGCCCGAGCAGGATCAGCAGGAATCCGCTCAAGGCCCCTCTACTGCGCCGAATCTGCAGCATCCCAGCCATGCCTATCACTTCCTGTGTGAGTCAGGTTGTTGGTGTTGTGCGGGGCTTGACGCCCCGCACCTACCCACTCCGGAACGCTGTATTCCGATGCGCGGAGTATCGTTCGCGACGTGGACACGCGACGCCACGTGCCGCGCACCGACCTGCTGCTGGCCGATCCGCGCCTGGCGGACGCCGAACGCAGGCTCGGCCGCGCCCTGGTCAAGGCGGCGGTGGGCCGGGCCCAGCAGCGGGCCAGGGACGGCCAGATCGCCCCGGAGCAGGTCGCGGACGCCGCCGTGGCCGAGTTGCCCGCCCGGGCCAGCGCGCTGACCCCGGTGATCAACGCGACCGGCGTCCTCGTGCACACCAACCTGGGCCGGGCGCCGCTGTCGGCCGCGGCGGTGGACGCGATCGCGGCCGCCGCGGGCTACTGCGACGTGGAGTTCGACCTGGCGACCGGGGCGCGCGCCCGCCGCGGCGCCGGCGCGCTCGACGCCCTGGCCCGGACCGTACCCGCCGCCGAGGCCGTCGCCGTGGTCAACAACAACGCGGCCGCCCTGGTGCTCGCGGCCACCGCGCTGAGGCGCCCCGACGCCGACGAGATCGTGGTCAGCCGGGGCGAGCTGATCGAGATCGGCGACCGGTTCCGGCTGCCTGACCTGCTCGTCTCGACCGGCGCGCGGCTGCGCGAGGTGGGCACCACCAACCGGACGACGGCCGGCGACTACGCCGCCGCGACCGGGCCGCGGACCGCGTTCATCCTCAAGGTCCACCCGTCCAACTTCCGCATCGAGGGCTTCACCGCCGCCACGGCCGTCCCCGAACTGGCCGCCCTGGGTCCTCCGGTGGTGTTCGACATCGGATCCGGGCTGCTCGCCCCGCACCCGCGGCTGCCGGACGAGCCCAGCGCCGCGACCGCGCTGCGGGACGGCGCCGCCCTGGTCACCGCGAGCGGCGACAAGCTGCTCGGCGGCCCGCAGGCCGGACTGCTGCTCGGCCGGGCCGGCCTGGTGCGCACGCTGACCAGGCACCCCGTGGCCCGGGCGCTGCGGGTGGACAAGCTGACCCTCGCCGCCCTGGAGGCCACCCTCGCCGGACCGGTACCGCCGGTGGCCGGCGCGCTGGCCGCCGACCCGGTTTCGGTGTTCCGCAGGGCCGAACGGGTGGCGGCGCGTCTGGCCGCCGAAGGTGTCGACGCCGCGGTGGCGGCGGCCAGGGCCGCCGTGGGCGGTGGCGGGGCGCCCGGCGTGGAACTGGAAAGCGCCGCGGTGAGCCTGCCGGAAGCGCTGGCGGGGCCGCTGCGCAGCGGCGAGCCAGCCGTGGTGGGGCGCCTCGAGGCCGGGCGCCTCCTGCTGGACCTGCGCGCCGTTTCCGAGGAACACGACGCCGTCCTCGTGGACGCCGTCCTCGCGGCCGCTCGCCGGGGATCTTCGTGAGCCGCACACCGGCCAGGAGGGTGCGGCCATGCAGGTGATCGCCACCGCGGGGCACGTGGATCACGGGAAATCGGCGCTGGTGCGGGCGCTGACCGGGATGGAGCCGGACCGGTGGGCCGAGGAGCGGCACCGGGGCCTGACCATCGACCTGGGGTTCGCCTGGACCGAGCTGCCCGGCGGGGAGCGCGTGGCGTTCGTCGACGTGCCCGGTCACGAGCGCTTCGTGCCGAACATGCTGGCCGGCGTCGGCCCGGTGGCCGCCGTGCTGTTCGTGGTGGCGGCCGACGCCGGCTGGATGCCGCAGTCGGCCGAGCACCTGGCCGCCATCGACGCGGTCGGCATCGGGCACGGCCTACTCGCCGTCACCCGCTGCGACCTGGCCGACCCCGGCCCGGCGACGAAGCAGGCGCTCGGTCTCGTCTCCCGTACCAGCCTGGGCCAGGTGGAGACGGTCGCGGTCAGCGCGGTGACCGGCGCCGGCCTGCCGGAGCTGCGGGCAGCGCTGGCCCGCATGGTGGCGGAGCTTCCCGTTCCCGACCCCGCCGCCCCGGTCCGGCTGTGGGTGGACCGGTCGTTCAGCATCCGGGGGAGCGGCACGGTCGTCACCGGCACGCTGCCCTCCGGCACGATCACGGCCGCGCAGGAACTGCTGCTGACCCCGTCCATGCGGCCGGCCAGGATCAGGGCGCTGGAATCGCTGAACGAGCCGGTCACCTCGGTAGCCGGGACCGCGCGGGTCGCCCTCAACCTGCGCGGCGTCCCGGCCGGCGTCCCGGCCCGCGGCATGGCCCTGGTCGAACCGGGCCGGTGGACCCTGACCAAGGTGATCGACGCCCGGCTGGCGCTGCCGGCCGGGTTCCGGTTGCCGCCCGAGATGACCCTGCACGTCGGCTCCGCTCGCACGCTGGCCCGGATCCGGCTGCTCGGCCCGGCTGACCCGGGTGGCGGTCCCGGTGCCGCCGCTGCCCGCGGCGGTCCCGGCGCCGCCGCGTCCGGTTCCCCCATCGCCCGGCTGACGCTGCGCGCCGCCCTGCCGCTGCACGTCGGCGACCGGGTGCTGCTCCGCGATCCCGGCCGGGCCGGCCTGGCGATCCTGGGCGCCACCGTGCTCGACGTCGCGCCGCCGGCGCTGACCCGCCGGGGCGCGGCCGCCGCATCCGGGCGCGAGCTGGCCGCCTGGCCGGACCTTCCGGCCGCCGCCGACCTGCTGCGCCGGCACGGCCTGCTGCGGGCCCGCACGCTGATCGCCATGGGCGTCCCCGCGGGGCTGCCGCCCGTCGCGGATGACTGGCTCGTCGATCCCGGCCGCTGGGCCGGACTGCGCCGCCAGCTCGCCGAGGCGGTCGCGGCCCACGCCAGGCGCGATCCGCTCGCGATCGGCATGCCGGCCGAGGCCGCCCGCGCCGCGCTCGGCCTGCCCGACCGGGCGCTGATTGAACCGCTGGCCGCTCACCCCGCCGGGTCGGCCCCGGTCCAGCTGAGGGACGGCTACCTGCTGCTAGCGTCCACCCGCGGGAAACGGGACCCGGATACAGCGGGTGCCGCCGCGACGGCGCTGCCGGACCCGCGGGAGCCCCCCCGGCCGCCGCTGCCGCCGCACGTCATGGCGGGGGTGCGAGCGGTCCTGGCGGACCTGGAGCAGGCGCCATTCCTGGCCCCCGAGGCGGGACGACTGCGGGACCTGGGGCTCGATGGCCGCGCCATCGCCGCCGCCGCCCGGGCCGGCCTGCTGCTCCGGGTCACCGAGCAGATCGTGCTGGCCCCCGGCGCGGACGCCCGGGCCGCCCGGGTGCTGGCGAGCCTGCCGCAGCCGTTCACCACCGCCGGTGCCAGGCAGGCGCTTGGCACCACCCGGCGGGTCGCGATCCCGCTGCTGGAGTACCTGGACCGGGCCCGGATCACCCAGCGCCTTCCCGACGACCGCCGCCGCCTGCGGTAAGGCCCGAAGAGTCCAGCCCCGTGCGGCACGGCTCAGCGGTAGCCTGGGTGCGGTGAGCGGGACCACGCAAAGCAGCCGCCAGGTCCTGATCCGGGCCCCGGGCGCGGCCCGGACCAGTTGGCTGCCGCATCGCATATCCTGGCCTTGGCCGGTGACATTCTCGGCCATCCTCGTCATCCTGCTCACGCGCAGCGGCTACCTGTTCACCACCGCTCTTCATGAATCCGGGGATACGGCCAGCAATTCCATTCTGGTAATCCAGGCCGAACACTTCACCTTGCTGCACGGAAACTACTCCCGCGAGGGCTTCTTTCATCCCGGCCCCGGCTATATCTACATCTTCACCGCTGGACAGGCCTTCTTCCACGGCCTGCTGCATGCGGTACCGACGCCGTGGAATGGGCAGCTGATCGCGGTCGCGATCGGCAACAGCGCGTTGGTCGCCGCCGTGGTGTGGCTCATGCACAGCTGGACCCGGTCGGCATGGGCAACGCTGGCGGCGGCCCTCGCCGTCTTCGGGTTTCTCGATGCGCGCCCGCTGATCATCACCTCGGCCTGGATGCCGTTCCTGTATGTGCCGACGTTCCTCTGTTTCGTCGTGGCCGCCGCTTCGGTCGCCGCCGGGCGCACGCGGCACCTGTGGGTCCTTGCCGTCACCGGCTGCCTGCTGATCCACGGTCATGCCTGCTTCCTCCTGTTCGTTCCGGTGATGGTGACGGCGACCGTGGCCGCGGCGGTGCTCCTGTCGGCGGGCTCGCCCCCTCTGACGGCGATCCGCCGCTTCTGCCTGGAGCGGAAGGCGCACTGGATCCCGGCCGTGTTGATCTGCGTGGTTTTCGCCCTGCCGGTGGTCGCGGACGTGATACTGCACTGGCCCGGGCAGTTCGGCGCTTACCTCGGATATGCCCGCTCTGCCCAGGCCGGGCATCATGGCCTGCCGGCTGCGCTGCGCTACCTCCTGTGGTACTGGTGGCCTGGCCCCGGCTGGATCGGGCTGACAGTGGCCGTCGCGTTGTCCGCGCTCGCGCTAGGCCTCTCCCTCCGGGTGGCCGACGCCGCCCTGCGCCGGTTCCTGCTCACCGCGCTCGGCGTGAACGCCCTCGTCAGCGTCCTCATGCTGTATTACGCGGTGCGCGGCATCGACGACCTGAGGTATCCCTACATGGGTTACTTCTACTGGTCGGTCCCGGTGTTCACCCTGAGCATCGCGGCGATCGGCCTCGCCGCCGTGGTCTCGGGCGCCCGCTCTCGCCGTCGGGCATCGGCGACCGTCATCGCGGCCGCCGCTCTGGCCGCGATCTGCACTGCTTTCGTGGTCCCCGGGATGCGCATGGATGTGCGGGACAACGAACCCGCGCTCGTGCCCACGATGGCGAGCCTGGCGGCCCGCGATCCGGGCCGCCCGATTATCCTCCATACCGCGCCGACCGGCCAGGCCGACGCCCTTGGCCTGGTCCTGCAGGCCGAACGAACCGGGGTGCGAGCCTGCCTTTCCGGCCCTAACCTGCAGGTTTTCTTCGTGACCAGCGAATTCACCTGTACTGCGCGGGATTATGCGACCGGCGTTTCATACTGGATGGGTGACTTGCCCGCTAAGCCGGGCCGGGGTGTCACCGTCCTGGCCCGGCTTCGCTACTCGGAGATCACCACGACCCGCGGCTAGCCCTTAGAAGCTCCGGTCAGAGGCTGCGGAACTCGGGGGAGCGGCGGAGGGCGTTGGCCACGCGGCGGGCGGTGCTGAAGGTGTTGACGAGGCGCATGAAGATCAGGCCGCCGCCGTGGACGCCGAAGACCGAGGCGCCGGGCTGGTCGCCGATCGAGATGGTCGCGTACTCCAGCGCGCTCTTCCGCACGGTGACCCGGCGGTGGCCGTTGCTCTCCACCTGGTAACCGGGGCCGAGCCTGCGGCTGAGCACGGTGACCACCTCACCTGGCGTCACGTTTTTGCGTGGCACCCTCACCTTGGGCATGACCGCAACGGTAGCGACATTACCTGGGTGAATGCTGAATGCGCGGCCAGTGTCAGCTGGACAGCCAGGCGGCGGTGCCGGGCGGCAGGCTGCCGCCGGGGACGGGTCCGCTGGCCAGCAGGATCTCGCGGTGCGCGGGCAGCGGCGCAGGCGCCGCGCCGAGGTTGGCGGCGAAGACGAAGCCGGGCTCGCGGGCGAAGCAGAGCAGCCCGGGGTCCGCGGCGTCTTCGGGTTCGGGCCAGCGCAGCGTGCCGCGGCCCAGGGCGGGGTGGCTCCGGCGCAGCCGCAGGGCCGCCCGGTACAGGTTCAGGCCGGAGTGCTCGTCGGTGAGCTGTGACTCGACGCTGTACTGGCCCCACTCCGGCGGCTGGGGCAGCCAGGGTGCGGCCGGGCTCGCGCCGTCCCCCGTTCGGGAGAAGCCGAAGCTAGCACCGCTGAGGGCCCAGGGGATGGGCACGCGGCAGCCGTCGCGGCCGGGATACTTTCCGTGGGTGCGGCGGAAGTTCGGATCGCGGCGCGCGTCGTCCGCGATCCGGGTAACCTCGGGCAGCCCCAGTTCCTCGCCCTGGTAGATGCAGGCCGACCCGGGCAGGGCGAGCAGCAGCAGGGCGGCCGCCCGGGCGCGCCGAGCGCCGGTGGCGGCGTTCCGGCCGCCCACGGCGATGAGCTTGTTGATGATCTCCCGGGTGTACCCCTCGTCCAGCCGGTAGCGGCTCGCCGGACGGGGGACGTCGTGGTTGCCGATCACCCACGGGGCGCGGGATCCGCTGGTCAGCGCGAGCGCCGAGTCGATGGCGGCGCGGAACGCGGCCGCCTGCCAGCCCGGCAGCAGTAGCTGGAAGTTGAAGACCTGCGGCAGCCCGCCGGGCGCGAGGTAGGGCCCGAGGGTGCCGGGCGCGTCGTACCAGACCTCACCGATGGCGGTCCGCGCCCCCGGGAAGCCGTCGGCCGGATAGGAGTCCAGGATGGCCCGCCAGGTCCGGTAGAGCTCGTGCAGTTCGGACCGGTGCCGGTACGGCGAAGGCGCGTGCGGGACGGCCTGCCCGGCCAGGTCCGGCAGGTCCGGGTCCTTGAACAGGCCGTGCGCCACGTCCACCCGCAGGCCCGCCACGCCGCGGTCCAGCCAGAACCTGATCACGTCCTCGAACAGGGCAGACACCTCGGGGTTGCGCCAGTTCCAGTCCGGCTGGCCGGCGTCGTACAGGTGCAGGTACCACTGCCCAGGCTGTCCGCCGGTCTCGGTCACCCGGGTCCACGCGGAGCCGCCGAACTGCGATGGCCAGTTGTTCGGCGGCAGGCCGCCGCCGCGGCCGCGGCCCTCGCGGAAGATGAACCGGGCCCGTTCCGGGCTGCCGGGCGCGGCGGCCAGCGCGGCACGGAACAGCGGGTGGGCGCTGGAGCAGTGGTTCGGCACCAGGTCGACGATGACCCGGATCCGGTGCCCGGCCGCGTCCTTGACCAGCCCGTCGAAGTCCGCCATGGTCCCCAGCCGCGGATCGACCGCACAGTAGTCGCTGACGTCGTACCCGCCGTCGGCCAGCGGCGACGGGTAGAACGGGGTCAGCCAGACGGCATCCACCCCGAGGTCGGCCAGGTAACCCAGCCGGGACCGCAGCCCGGGCAGATCGCCCACGCCGTCGCCGTCCGCGTCGGCGAAGCTGCGCGGGTACACCTCGTAGACGACTGCATCTTCCCACCAGGCGCTCACGTGTCTCCCTTACCTCGCCGGTCCGCCTCGGCGTTTATTCTCCCGGAGCCGACTACCTGGAAGCCTTCGCGCACGGCATGCCGCCGCACGGCGGCTTCGCCATCGGGCTGGAGCGCTGGACCGGGCGGCTCACCCGGGCCGAGAACATCCGCGAGGTCACGCTGTTTCCCAGGGACCTGCACCGCCTGACGCCATGACCGCGGGGCGGCGGCAGTAAAGTCGACGCGGAGGCGTCTGGGTACCTGGTGGGCCCCCCGGTCTTCAAAACCGGTGAGCGCTGCGCTGCGGCGCTGGCGGGTTCGATTCCCGTCCGCCTCCGCCACCTGCGCTGATACGGCGAAGCAGCGCCGTTCGAGATGGTCGGCGCTGACCTGCGGCGGCGCATCGCGGCCGATAGCTCATAGCTTCCTTCCCCCCGCGCGGCTGCGGTGCCGCGCTCTCCCGTTCAAAGGGGACGCACCGAAGGCAGCTGCAGTGCACGGTGGGTATGAAGATGACACATCACTGTTACCGGGCTGTGTTTGTCTTGCTCAGGCGACATCGCTGTGACATCGATGTCGTTGGCCGGCGGGTACGGGCGGGAGCCGTCACGGGAGGCATGAGGTCTACGGGCCGCCTGGAGGCGGCGCTAGCCGGCCAGTTCCACCGTCAGGCCGAGGCGCTTGGCCAGCAGGGCCGCGCGTTCGCGGTCCTGCTCGCCGAACGTGCCGGCGGCGGGAGTGAACCGGACATGGTGCAGCGCCCCGCCCAGCGGCAGGCCGTCCTGGCGCACCAGCCTGATCCGCTTGCCGCCGGGCCAGGTCAGTTCCGCGGTATCGTCGCCGGCGGCCTCGAGCCTGCCGTCCAGCACCTCGGTGAACAGCCGCGTCGCGCCGGGCAGGTCGCCGACGCGGTGCTCGATCAGGTCGAACGAGGTCGGCGCGCCTGGCGCAGGGAGTTCCGCGGGCGGCGCGTCCGGCCGCGGGGATCCGTCCTGCTGGGCGACCTGGATGACGATGCCGTGGGCGCTGCGCGGGTGCAGGAAAGCCTCCTTCCAGTGCGGGTTATCCAGGTTGACCCCGACGGGCTCGATGCCGAGCGCCCGGATCCCGGCCAGGATGGCCTGGATGTCGGTGACGATGAAGTTGAAGTGGTGCGGGCCGGCGCCGCGGGCGGCCAGGAAGCGCTCAAGGAACGCCGCGTCCGGACCGCCGGCGGGCGTCAGCAGCTCGATCTTCGGCCCCCGGGCGAACTCCAGCTGCCCCCACCAGTATCCCGGCGAGTCCATGCCGTAGAGCCATCTCCCGCCGAGGACACCGCCGAACAGCTCCCAGCCGTCGGTCAGGGCCGGCGTGCCGATGGCAAGGTGGTCAAGGACGGCGGTCATGGAGCCTCACGCTGCGGTCGGGAGCGCCCGGAGCCGGACGCCAGGTGATCGTGCGGACATGACGACGGTACCGCCCACCCGGGTCACGCGGCGCCCGGCACCACCGGACCTCGCAGGACCAGGCCCGGGACAGCGCCGCGGCCGGCGAGCAGCTGGATGGCGTGCGGCGGTCAGGAGGCCGTCCGGTCACGCAGGCCGATAGCCGCCATGGCCAGGCCCGCCACCGCGATCACCGGGCCGGCCACGGCCCAGAACGTGACGCCGGACATCACGCTTCCGCCGATGGCCCCCACGCCCTGCAGCGTGAAGACGACTCCGGCCAGCATGAGCAGGACCCCGACGCCGACGAGCACGACCCGCCTCATGATTGGCCTCTTTCCCGGGCCGCCGGAGATGACCCGTCACCCCTGAAACGGCCGGGCGGCGGGCACGGTTCAAGGGCCTGGCCGGGCCCCGCGGGACGCGGGCCCGGCCAGGCGTCAGCCGGGCTACCTCCGGCAGGTCGGGGGGTGACCCGCGGCGCCGCACACGGCTGAGCAGGGAGACTGGCAAGCCAGCAGAGGTACTCATCCATCAGTAATCACGTACCTAACGGGCTGGCGGTTCAGCTCCTGCTCACATCGAGGCCCTGGCTGGCGAGGACGCCTGGGAAACCGGCACGGGTTCGGCGGCCCTGGATCCCGGCGGGTCCCGCGATGGCAGCGCGTATCCAAGATTAGCAATTATCGCTTTACGAGCGCAACTATAGATTGCGTAAACGTGCGTCGGCCTATCGTGACTTTTCCGGCCGGAATGTACTGAGCAGGCCTTTACTAAACCTGCCCGAAACCGAGACCCTGCTTGGTACTGGTGTTGCGGGGCCTGGTAGTCCTAGGTTTGCACCAGGAATACATCCTGCTCGCCAGGGGAGGAGAGCGCATGGCAGATATCACCGTCACCGTCGATGGCGTGAAGTATGCGGATCACGTCGAGCCCCGGATGCTGCTTGTCCACTACCTGAGGGAAGTGGTGGGCAAGACAGGGACTCCCATCGGATGCGACACGTCGAATTGCGGCGCATGCACGGTGCTGCTTGACGGACAGTCGGTCAAGAGTTGCTCCGTCCTGGCCGTCCAGGCGGACGGCGCCGAGATCACCACCATCCAGGGCCTGGCGAACGGCGGCCTGCACCCGCTTCAGCGCGCCTTCCACGAGGAGCACGCGCTGCAGTGCGGGTACTGCACCCCGGGGATGATCATGGCTGCGTCGGACCTGCTCAGAGAGAATCCGCACCCCAGCGACCAGGAGATCCGGGCGGGCCTGGAAGGCAACCTCTGCCGCTGTACCGGCTATGAGAACATCATCCGCGCCGTACGGCGCGCCGCCCAGGCGGGAGTGAGCGAATGACCGCGCAGACCGAGGCCCGCGCAGGCGAACTGGGCAAGGCCCGGCTGCGCAAGGAGGACGAGCGCCTCATCACCGGCCAGACCAACTGGACCGACAACATCACGCTGCCCGGGATGCTGCACATCGCGTTCGTCCGCAGCCCGTACGCGCACGCCCGGATCACCTCGGTGGACGTCAGCGCGGCCCGCACCGAGCCGGGCGTCATCGCCGCCTACTCCGGCGCGGACTTCGCCGCCGAGCAGGGCAGCCTGCCGCTCGCCTGGCCGGTCACCCCGGACATCGTGATCCCGGCGCACCCGCCGATGGCGGTGGACGAGGTGCGGTACGTCGGCGAGGCCGTGGCCTGCGTAATCGCCCGCGACCGGTACGCCGCGGCCGACGCCCTGGCCGCCATCGAGGTCGACTACGAGCAGCTTCCGCCGGTGCTCGACATCAGGACGGCCCTGGACGAGGCCTCGCCCAAGGTCCACGAGCAGGGCAACAAGAGCTATGAGTGGGTCTTCGCCAACGGCGACATGGAGGCGGCGTTCCGCGACGCGCCCGTCGTGATCGAGCGCACCTACCGCCAGCAACGGCTGATCCCGGCCGCGATGGAGCCGCGCGCGGTGGTCTGCTCGGTCGTGGGCGGGGAGTTCACCCTGTGGTCGGCGACCCAGATCCCGCACATTCTCCGGTTCCTGCTCGCCGTGGTGACCGGCATCCCGGAGCAGAGCATCCGGGTCATCGCGCCGGACGTCGGCGGTGGCTTCGGCTCTAAGCTGCAAGTCACTGCCGAAGAGGTGCTGGCCGTGCTGATCGCCCGCAAGCTGGGCCGCCCGGTCAAGTGGACCGAGTCGCGCAGCGAGGGCAACATGACCGTGCACCACGGCCGCGACCAGTGGCAGCGGCTCCGGATCGCCGCCGACAGCGACGGCCGGATCCGCGGCTTCGACGTGGACCTGCTGGTCGACATGGGCGCCTACCTCATGCTATTCACGCCAGGCATCCCGCTCTTCGGGGCGTTCATATTCCCGGCCATCTACAAGATGGACGCTTACTCGTTCAAGTGCACGGGGATCTTCACCACGAAGATGCCCACCGACGCCTACCGGGGTGCGGGCCGTCCCGAGGCCACGTTCGGCATCGAGCGGATGATGGACGAGCTCGCCGCGCATCTGGGCGTCGACCCGCTGACCGTGCGGGAGCGGAACTGGATCAAGCACGAGGAATTCCCGTTCACCACCATCGCCAACCTGACCTACGACTCGGGCAACTACGAGGCGGCCACGGCCAAGGCCAAGGAACTGTTCGGCTACGACGAGCTCCGCAAGGAGCAGGAGCAGCGGCGGGCCAGCAACGACCCGGTGCAGCTCGGCATCGGCATCTCCACCTACACCGAGATGTGCGGGCTGGCGCCGTCCCGGCTGCTCGGCTCGCTCGGTGCCGGCGCCGGTGGCTGGGAACACGCGTCGATCAGGATGCTGCCCACCGGCAAGGTGGAGGTCGTCACCGGATCCAGCGCGCACGGCCAGGGGCACGAGACGGCGTGGAGCCAGATCGTCGCCGACCAGCTCGGCGTGCCGTTCGAGGACATCCGGGTGCTGCACGGCGACACCCAGGTCTCGCCCAAGGGCATGGACACCTACGGGTCCCGGTCGCTGGCCGTGGGCGGGATGGCCCTGGTCTCGGCCTGCGACAAGGTCGTCGAGAAGGCCAAGGTGATCGCCGCGGGCATGCTCGAGGCCTCGGCCGACGACCTGGAGTGGACACGGGGGCGGTTCGCGGTCCGCGGCGACCCGGACAAGGGCGCCACGATCGGCGAGATCGCGCTGGCCACCTTCGCCGCGCACAACCTGCCCGACGGCGTGGAACCGAGCATCGACGCCGAGGCCACCTACGACCCGGACAACTTCTCCTTCCCGCACGGCACCCACCTGTGCGCGACCGAAGTCGACACCGAGACCGGTTTCGTCAAGATCCGCTCGTACGTGTGCGTAGACGACATCGGTACGGTGGTCAACCCGATGATCGTCGACGGCCAGGTGCACGGCGGCATCGCCCAGGGCATCGCGCAGGCCCTGTACGAGGAGGCGGTCTACGACGACGACGGCAACCTGGTCACCTCCACGCTGGCGGACTACCTGGTTCCGGCGGCGACCGACCTGCCGTCCTACGTCACCGACCGGACCGAGAGCCGGGCGGCCAACCCGCTCGGCGTCAAGGGCGTCGGCGAGGCGGGCACGATCGCCTCGACTCCCGCGGTGGTGAACGCGATCGTCGACGCGCTGCGGCCGTTCGGCATCAACGACGTCGAGATGCCCTGCACGCCCGAGCGGGTCTGGCGGGCCATCCAGGACGCCCGCGGCAGCGAGCAGGCCAGCCCGGCCGAGCAGCACGAGGCCCGGCAGAGCGACCAGACCCAGGGGCACAGCCCTCAGGGCATCGGCACCCCCGATCAGAGCGGAGGCGTGGCATGATCCCGGCGAAGTTCGACTATGTCCGTCCCGGCTCGCTGGACGAGGCGGTTTCCGCCCTGGCGGACGGCGGAGACGACGCCAAGGTGATCGCGGGCGGGCAGAGCCTGCTCCCGCTGCTCCGGCTGCGGCTGGCCTACCCGGAACTGCTGGTCGACGTGGGCGGCCTGGCTGAGCTGCGCGGCGTCACCGACGCCGGCGACGCGCTGGTTATCGGCTCGCGGACCACGCACTACCAGCTGGTCCACGACCCGCTGGTGGCCGAGCACTGCGGGCTGCTGGCCCAGGGCGCCGCGACAGTGGCTGATCCCGCGGTCCGGCACCGCGGTACGCTCGGCGGCGCGCTCGCCCACGCCGACCCGGCCGGCGACCTGCCTGCGGTAGTCCTGGCCCTGGACGCCACCATGGTCGCCAGGGGACCAGGCGGCGAGCGCGAAATCGCCGCGGCGGACTTCTTCGTCGACTACCTGACCTCCAGCCTGGCGCCGGACGAGATCCTGACCGCGATCCGGATACCCAAGCTCGGACCCGGGTGGGGTTACCGGTATGAGAAATTCCACCGGACCGCGCAGGCCTGGGCGACCGTCGCCGTGGCCGCGCTGGTCCGGCGGTCCGACGGGTCCGTCGCCGAGGCCAGGATCGGGCTGACCAACATGGGGACGACGCCGCTGCGCGCCACGGCCGCGGAAGGCGCCGCCGCCGGGGCCGAAGCCAGCCGCGACGCGCTGCGGGCCGCCGCCGCCCATGCGGACGAGGGCACGAACCCGCCTGGCGACCTGCATGGCGCGCCCGACTACCGGCGGCACCTGGCCCGCGTGCTGACCGGGCGGGCGCTGGCCGCGGCGGCGGGAGCCTGACCCGAGGCCGTTACCTGCCGCGCCCCGCGGCGGCTCCGGCCGCCGCGGGGCGCGGCGCGTGGGCCGGGCCGGTAACGGTCTGCGCGGTGATCGTCCCCGCTGTAACGCCGGGCGCGAGGAGGCGAGTACCGCGAATACCACGGTGGAGCTCAGGTAATGACCGGTGGCGTAGTTGAAATCGCCGCCGCAGGTTATCAGGCGCAGCGCGGCGAAGTCGGTCGCGCCGTAAATGGCTTTCGCCGGGAATCTCGATTTGAGGTACTCGCGCACGCCGGTAACGCGGAAAATGGCCGTCACCCCGTCGGCGAGCGTCACGTCGACGGCGTCGCCCGGGCGGAGGGCGCCGAGCCGGAAAAAGACGGCCGGCCTCCGCGTGCTGTCGACATGACCCTCGATGACCGACGACCCGATCTGGCCGGGTGTCGCCGAGTACTTGTACCACGCCGCCTCCCCGGAACTCGTCTTGAGCGAGGGCACCTGGACCGTGCCGTCGGAGTTGAGTCCCAGGTGCAGCAGCTTGGAATCCACGCCGATGGCCGGGATCCGCACCGATACCGGCAGCGACCGGGGGAGCGAGGGCCCGCGGGCCCGCGGCCCGGTGGCGCCCGCCGCCGACCCGGGCGGCTGCGGCGCGTGCGCCTGGGCGCCGGCCGCGACGCCCACGATGGCGGCACCGGCCGCGATGAGCAGGACCCCGGCGATCCCGGCGACCCGGGAGCGCAGGCCTCGTGCCGCGGGCAGGGCGGGCGGCGGCGCGTAACCGGCCTGCGGCCAGGCCACGACCACGCGGAAGCCGGCGATCCGCCGCCACGTCGCGTCCGCCAATTCCGCCGCCCCTTCCCGCGCCTTCCCAGAAGGTGTCCTACTCAGTAGCGTAATCTTCCGGTGGTGAACAGGCCATTGCCCCTATGCGGCCGCCGTGGGCCGTCCCCTTACGGCCGCTGGCAATTCCGGGGACCGGCCCGTGGCCCGGCCGGTCACGCGTTTTCCTGGCGATACGGTTTCTGCCGCCGGGACCGGGAAAAACAATCGTCATCAGCCTGGCGCACGAGGAGGGTTCCATGAAGGTACGTATACCGGTCGCCGGGACCGCGCTCAGCGCGAGACTGACCGTTCTGTGCTGGGGGGCGCTGACGCTGGTCGCTCTCGTGGCCGTGCCGGCCTGCTCGGCTTCGGGCTCGTCCACGCCGAATGTTCCCACCTTCTCACCGTCCGTCACCATATCGGGCACCGTGACAAGCACGGCCACGGCGCCTGCCTCCGGCGGCGCCACCAGTCCCGACTCCGGCAGTACCACCACCCCGGGCACGCCCGGCGTGACCTCGGGTTCCCCGGGAACCCAGACGGCCATACCCGCGGCCACGACGACGGTGACGGTGACCTCCACCGCAACGGCCAGCCAGATCCCGACTGCCGCCCCGGTCGCCGGCGGCGGCGGCACGGCCGGACTGCAGGACGGCGCGCTGTTCGGGCTCGGCGCGGCGGCCATACTGATCGGCGCCGGGAGCCTCGCCTACCGCAGGTGGCTCAGCAGGCACCGCTGATACCCGCCCGGTCCGGCGTGGGCGAGGACAGGGGACAGGGGCTGTGGGCGCCGCAACGGCGGGCGCTGACCGCTGGCCTGGTCCTGACGGTCACCTTCGTCGCGTCCGAGGCGCTGGCGGTGGTGACGGTCATGCCGGTGGTCGCCAGGGATCTCGGCGGGCTGCGCCTGTACGGCTGGGTGTTCAGCGGGTTCATGCTGGGCAGCGTGGTCGGCATCGTGGCGGCTGGCCGGGAGGCCGACCGCCGGGGGCCCGCGGTTCCGTTCGTGGCCGGGGTGGTGCTGTTCGGCTCCGGCCTCGCCGTGGCGGGCCTGGCTCCCTCGATGGGCGTGCTGGTAGCGGGGCGGGTCTTGCAGGGCCTGGGCGCCGGGGCCGTGCCGTCGGTGGCCTACGCCACCATCGGCCGTAGCCTGCCCGCGGCGCTGCGCGCCCGGATGATGGCGGTCCTGTCCACCGCCTGGGTGGTACCCGGGCTGGCCGGGCCCGCGGTCAGCGCCGAGGTGGCCCGCCTGTTCGGCTGGCGGTGGGTGTTCCTGGGCCTGCTGCCGGTGGTCGCCGTGGCCGGGTCGATCGCCGTGCCCGCCCTGATCCGGATCGGGCCTCCGGCCGCGTCCCAGGCGCGCGAGCACCGGCTGACCGACGGCCTGCGCACGGCCGCCGGGGCGGCCATGATCCTGGCCGGCCTCACCCTGGCGGCCGGATCCGGCGCGGTGCTGGCCGGGCTGGCCCTGACCGCGGCCGGCGTCGTCGCCGGCCTGTCCGCGCTGCGCCGGCTGGTCCCGGCCGGGACGCTGACCGGCCGTCCCGGGCTGCCCGCCACGATCGCGAGCCGGGGCCTGCTGACGTTCGCCTTCTTCGGCGCCGACGCCTACGTGACGCTGGCGGTGACGGCGGTGCGCCACCGCAGCCCGGTGGTGGCCAGCCTGGCCGTCACCGGCGCCACCGTGGCCTGGACGGCCGGTGCCTGGGTGCAGGCGCGGCTCAGCGGTCTCTGGGAAGGACGCCGCCTGGTGCGCGCCGGGCTGGTCATCATCCTGGCCGGGATCGCCGGCCTGGCCCTGATGCTCCAGCCGGCCCTGCCGGTGGCCGAGGGCCTGGTCGCCTGGACCGTCGCGGGCCTTGGCATGGGACTGGCCTACGCGCCGCTGTCGCTGATGATGCTGCGCGAGGCGCCGCCCGGGCAGGAGGGGCAGGCCTCGGCGTCGCTGAACCTGGCCGACGTGCTCGGCACCGCGATCGGCGTCGGCGTGGGCGGCGCGGCCGTGGCGGCCACCGCGGGCCATGACCTGCGCCCGGGCCTCACCGGTGCGTTCGCCACCGCCGCGGCCGCGGCCCTGGTGGCGCTGGCCATCACCCGCAGGCTGCCGGCGGGCACCACGTCAGCCCCGCCGGCCGTGGCCGGCCAGGGTCACCCGGCGGCGGCGCCGAACACGGGCTCGTAACCGAGTTCCTGGCCGGAGGCGTTCGGGTGGTAGGACGCGCTGATGTCGAAGATGTCCACCGAGTTCAGCCAGCTGCCCGAGTCGCATATCTGGTGATGGGCGAACTGCGGGCGGACGTCGGCGAACGTGTCGCCGTAGGACTGCGCCGCCGTGGCCATGGCGGTGTCGAGTGCGTCGGCGCCGCCGTCGAGCGCGGTACGGTCCTGGATGCTCAGCCCGATGCAGGTGCCCGACCTGGCCAGGTCGTAGAACTCGGGGTAGCCGAGGACCACGACTTTGGCGTTCGGCGCGTGGGCCCTGATCGTGGCCAGGGTGTTGTCGAGCCTGGCCGGCAGCTGGGTGCTGACGAAAGCCTCGGCGGCCGAGACGGCGTTCAGGCACGAGGTCGTCGACCCGAGCACGCAGGTCTCCATGACGCTGGAGAAGCCCGCGTCGTTGCCGCCGATGGTGATGCTGACCAGCGTGGTGCCCGCGCTCAGCGCCGACACCTGGCCGCTGATCACGTCGGCGGTGGTGGCGCCCGCGCAGGCCACCGAGACGAACGAGGCCGGGGAGTTGCCGGCGGACCACCGCTCGGGGTAGGCGTTGTTGCTGCGGTCACAGCTGCCGCTGGACGAGAGGTAATTCCCGGCGCCGAGTCCGGAGCTGTAGGAGTCACCGAGTGCCACGTAGCTGACGGTGGACGCGGCGCGGGCGGCGGGGGATGCGGCCAGGGCCAGGCCGGCCGAGGAGACGAGAACTGCCGTGCTGAAAACGACACGGGAAATACGCACGAGCCACCCCGTCAAGTACTGGAAGGGCCGAAAAAACGAGCGCACTTTCCTTGTACCATGCGCCCATGGGCAGATCAATATCGTGACTTGCCGATCGCGCTGACCGTGTTGACCTGAGGTCGCCGTCACAATCCGGGTCGGCTTACCGGTCATCCGCTGTACCCGTAGCTGGTGAGCTGGTGCACCGCCGGCAGCAGGTTCCTGCCGTAGCACAGCACGAGGTTCGTGCCCACCTGGTAGGTGCGCTCCGGCGGCCCGAAGACGGCACGCACGCCGGACAGCGTGAGGTCGGGCGGGACGTCGAAGACCGGCGCTGCCGGGACGATGACGAAATCGGCGCTGTGCAGGCGCGGGTCATACCAGGAAGCTTGCGCCTCGATGGTCGGGCCCAGGCCCGGTCCCGACGGCGACGGCTGGATGGGCCGCAGCTGCACCCGCTGCCCGGTGATGACGGTGACGCCGCTGCCCTGCCAGTAACCCGAAAGACCGTAGTCGAGCTGGTGCGCGACCAGCCAGTTTGCCAGCTGCTGGTTAGTCGTCGGCAGCGGCGGCTGCGCGGCGCCGTAGCCCAGGGCGGCGGCGTAACCGAGTAGCACCACCCCCAGCACCGGCAGCAGCCTGGCGGAGACCAGCCGGCCGCCGAGCACGCGGCCGGTCAGGGCCGCTGCGCTCGGCAGCAGCGGCGCCATGGCCCGCCCGTCCGTGGGATGCAAGCCCACCGCGCGGCCGCTGAGCACCATGGCCGCCACCGTGGCCAGGACGGCGATGAGCAGGATCTGCGCCACCCGGTCCTCGTCGCGGGCAAACCGCCGTACCGCGGCCGCCAGCGCCCAGACCGCCAGGGCGACCCCCAGCAGGTGGACCGCTGCCAGCGCCGTCGCGGGTGGTGCCAGGCCGGCGAAATCCGCGCCGAACAGCGCCAGCAGGTCCACCAGCGTGCCCAGCAGGCTTCGTTCCAGCAAATGGGCGCTGACCACGTTGTGCGCGAACGGCAGCAGCGTGTATCCGCCCTGAGCGCGGATCAGCCGGTACACCGCCGCTGCCGCCGGGACAGCCAGCACCGCCGCCGCGGCGAGCGCCAGGTCGGTCCGGTCCGGCGCCGCAGGCTGACGTTCCACCGCCAGCCGCCGGCAGGCCCGGGCCGCGCACGCGACGAAAAGCGGCGCCACGCCCGCCCACAGCACCAGCGGATCGGCCACCAGCGCCCAGGTGAGCAGGACCGCCACGATCACCGGCGTCCACCAGAGCCGGTCTGCCAGCCGGTCCACCACCAGCCAGGTGACCAGGAGCGGCACGGCGATCCCGGCATGATCGGGTGACAGCATGAAGATCGCGGTCCCGGGGCCAAGCTGCGGCGCGAGCATGATCCCGCCCGCCACAGCCATCCGCACCGCCGCTTCCCGGCCGCCCGTCCGGCCCTTGGCCAGCAGCGCCGCCAGCAGCACCAGCAGCGTGCAGGTCATCGCCCCGGCCACGTGCACCACCGCGACCCTGACCCCCGTCACCGATTCGATCAGCATGTACTGCGGCAGTTCAGTGCTCCAGAAAGACAGCTGCGACAGCTGCCAGCCGTGCAGCAGCACGTTGCCGTGCAGCATGTCCTGAGCCTGCAGGACGTTCGCCGCCCCGTCGGAGTTCAGCGACCGGGTCCAGGATTGCCGCAGGTAGCACAGGAACAGCACCGCACCCGCCAGGGCCAGGAGCACGCCGGTGACCAGGCCCTCCGGCCAGCGTGCCCGGGCCGCGCCATGCCGGTGCCGTCCGGTACCGTCCGCGCCCGGCCACACGGCACCGGACGGCAGCGTCGCCGGCTTGCGGAACATTGACATCGGATCTCCGGCCGCGGTAATGAGGTACGCGCACGCGTGGGACGCCCCCAGGCGAGGTTACGGAGCATGAGCATAATGCTCAGCGGCGAGCCCGGCACGGCACACGGCTACCGGCTCGGCCGCGAGCCGGCCCGCGACTACCGCCGCCCGGGCAGAACGCCGCGGCGGAACATCGGGCCGGAGCCGGTTGTTCTCCCGGCATGATGGAGGGACGGTTTGCTGGGCTGATTGCCGGGCAGCGGCAGGGAGTGCTGGTCACCCTCAGGAAAGACGGGTGGCCCCAGTTGTCCAACGTGAACTACGCCTGGTATCCCGAGGAACAGACCATCAAGATCTCCACCACCGACGACCGGGCCAAGACGAGCAACATGCGCCGTGACCCGCGGGCCAGCTTCCATGTCACTAGCGGTGACTTCTGGTCCTATGTCGTGGTGGACGGGCACGCCGAGCTTTCCGCGGTGGCCCGCGATCCGCACGACGCGGCCGTGGCGGAACTGGTCGACCTGTACCGGGCGGTACAAGGCGACCACCCGGACTGGGCGGACTTCCGGGCGGCCATGGTCCGCGACCGGCGCCTGGTGGTCCGGCTGCGGGCCGGGCGAGCCTACGGGATGGTTCACCGCGGCTAACGAAAAGCAAGGGGCGGTTGCGCCGGGCAAAACCCGGCTTCCGCCTCGTTGACGGGAGACGCTATGTGCACCAATCGGTCCTTGCTGTCCCGCGTAAGCTGGGACGATGCTCGCTGATTCCTTCGGGCGGGTCGCCGCTGACCTGCGCGTGTCGCTCACCGACCGGTGTAACCTGCGGTGCGCGTACTGCATGCCGCCCGAAGGGCTCGACTGGCTGCCCGCGTCCGAACAACTCACCGACGACGAGGTGGTCAGGCTCGTCCGGATCGGGGTCGAGCGGCTCGGCATCCGCGAGGTCAGGTTCACCGGCGGCGAGCCGCTGCTGCGGCGCGGGCTGGCCGGCATCGTCGCCCGCACCGCGGGACTGCGCCCGCGCCCGGAGATCTCGCTGACCACCAACGCCATCGGCCTGGCGCGCAGCGCCGCGGCCCTGCGCGCGGCCGGCCTGGACCGCATCAACGTGTCGCTGGACACGCTGCGGCCCGAGACGTTCCGCAAGCTCGCGCGCCGGGACCGGTTGCCGGACGTGCTCGACGGCCTGGCCGCCGCGGCCGCGGCCGGGCTGACCCCGGTCAAGGTCAACACCGTGCTCATGCGGGACCTGAACGACGACGAGGCGGTGCCGCTGCTGCGGTTCTGCCTGGAGCACGGCTACGAGCTGCGGTTCATCGAGCAGATGCCGCTGGACGCGCAGCACGGCTGGAAACGGGCCGAGATGGTGACGGCGCAGGAGATCCTCGCCGCGCTCGGCCGGGAGTTCACCCTCACCCCCGACGACCCGGACCAGCGCGGGTCGGCTCCCGCCGAGGCCTTCGCAGTCGACGGCGGCCCGGCCCGGGTCGGCGTCATCGCCTCGGTGACCAGGCCGTTCTGCGGCACCTGCAACCGGGTCCGGCTGACCGCCGACGGCCAGGTGCGGAACTGCCTGTTCGCCCGCACGGAAAGCGACCTGCGCGGCCCGATGCGCGCCGGGGCCAGCGACGCCGAGCTGGCCGCGGCATGGCGCCGGGCTGTCGCCGGCAAGCTGCCCGGCCACGGCATCAACGACCCGTCGTTCCTGCAGCCCGACCGCCCGATGTCCGCCATCGGCGGGTAACGCCGGAGCGGGCTGACCGCTTCGGCGGGGCTCGCACCCGCCCGTTCGGGAAAATAAACTCAAGGTGAACCGAACACGCACGGGAGCCCGGGCCGACCGGGCTGAGAGGGTGGCTGTGCGGCCCGGGGACGCCCCCTGGCACCCCCCGCTACGCGCCACCGACCGTCTGAACCTGTCCGGGTAATGCCGGCGTAGGGAGGCTGCCATGGCGGCGACCGCCGCGAAGCACACCGAAGACACCTTCGTCACCGTCCGCGGCGACCGCCGCTCGGAGGTGGCGCGCACCCTGACCGAGCCGGTACCGCAGGCGCTGAGCCTGCTCGACCAGTTCGGCCTGTGGGGCAACCTGGGGGTCAGCCTGCTCGGCTTCACCGGCGCGATCTTCGTGCTGCAGCCGTTCGGCGCGGGCACCCCCGAACTGTCGCTGGCCGCCGCGCTGACCGCGATCGTGGCGGGCACCGTGCTCGGCACGCTCGTGGTCGCGCTGGCTGGGCTGCCCGGGGCGCGGACCGGCGGGCCGGCCATGGTGCTGCTGCGCGGGCTGTTCGGCGCCCGGCTGTCCTATTTGCCCACCGTGCTGAACATCCTGCAGTGTGTCGGCTGGGGCGTGTTCGAGCTGGTCACGATCGCGACCGCGGCGCACACGGTGGCGCCCGCCCTGCCGAAGACCGGCTATGTGCTCATCGCCGGGGCGGCCACGGCCCTGCTCGCCATCCGGCCGCTGGGCGCCGTCCGGGTGCTGCGCAAGTACGCGACCGGCGCCGTGGTCGTCGTCCTCTGCTACTTGTTCGTGCAGCTCATCAGGCATCCGCTGCCCGGCTTCGCGCACGGCACCTGGTCCGGGTTCTGGGTAGCGGCCGACACCGTAGTCGCGGTGGCCGTCTCGTGGGCCCCGCTGGTCGCCGACTACACCCGGCACTCCCGCAGCCAGCGGGCCGCCTTCGCCGGCGTGCTGGCCGGCTACAGCGTCACCCAGGTCCTGTGCTACGTCATCGGGCTGCTCGCGCTGGTCACCGTGGCGCACGGCAACCCCAACCACATCTACGGCGCGTTCATCGCGCTGCCGCTCGGTTCGCTCGCCTTCGCCATCCTGGCCGCGCGCGAGCTCGACCAGGCGTTCGCCAACGTCTACTCCACCGCGGTGTCGACGCAGAACCTGCGCCCGCTGTGGGACCGCCGGGTGCTGGCCGGGGTGATCGCCGCGCTGACCACGGCGGGCGCGCTGTGGCTGAACATCGCCGACTACGAGAACTTCCTCACGCTGATCGGCTCGGTGTTCGTGCCCATGTCGGCCGTGCTGATCACGGACTACTTCGTGGTCTCCCGCGGGCGCTGGGACCTGTCGGCGTCGGCCCGCTCGCGGTGGCCGATGCTGCTGCCCTGGGCCGCGGGCTTCGTCACCTACCAGCTCATCAACCCCGGCTCGGTGTCCTGGTGGGCGTCGGCCTGGACGTCGTTCGGCCACGACATCGGCTTCACCCCGGCCAGCTGGATGTCGGCCTCGATCCTGTCCTTCGCCGTCGCCGCGGTGGTCACCCTGCCGGCCGGCTGGCTGACCCGGCGGCTCAGACGGTGACCGGCCTGCCTTCGGGGCCGCACGCCGTCCACGGCATGGGCCGTGAACTGGCCGAACCCGACTGGTCCCCGCTCACCGACGAAGAGCTGAGCGGCGTCCTCGGATCCGGGGAGCCCGGCGGCCTCGGGCGCACGCCGGTGGTGACCTGGCGCAGTCCGCGGCCGATGTCGGCCGCCGCCCTGGCCCGCCTCGGCGACGCGACTGTGTTCGTCAAGCGCCACCACGTCAGCGTCCGCAGCCCGGCCCAGCTCGCCGCCGAGCACGCCTTCGCGGACCATCTGCGGCGCTGGGCCCAGCCGGTGCCCGCCGTGCTGCGGCTGGCCGACGGCCAGTCCGTGCTCCGGCGCGGGGACTTCTGCTACGAGGCTCACCAGGTCGCGGACGGCATCGACCTGTACCGGGACGCGGTCAGCTGGTCGCCGTACGCCAGCCTGGGCCACGCCCACGCGGCCGGCGCGGCGCTGGCCCGGCTGCACCTGGCCGCGGCGGATTTCGGCCTGCCCGCCCGGCCGCCCGGGGTGCTGATGAACTCCTGCCAGGTCATCACCGCAGTCGACCCGCTCGCCACGGTGAGCCGGCTGGTGGCCGCGCGCCCGGCCCTGGCCGCCTACCTGGCCGGGCGGCGCTGGCCGACGGATTTCACCGGCACCCTGACCCCGCTGATCGCGCCCGCGGCGCCGCGGCTGGCGGCGCTGCGCCCGCAGTGGGGACACGGCGACTGGCACCCCTCCAACCTCACCTGGAGCTCGGCGGCACCGGACGCGCAGGTGGCCGGGATCTTCGACTTCGGGCTGGCCAACCGGACCTACGCCGTGCACGACCTGGCCCTGGCCCTCGAGCGCGCCGTGGTGAGCTGGCTCGACCTGCCGGAAACCGGCACGGCTCGCGCCGACCTCGCCGCGGCCGCCTTCATCCTGGACGGGTACCAGACGGTCCGGCCGCTGAGCGGGGACGAAGCCGCCGCGCTGCCCGCGCTGCTGCCCGTCGTCCACGTGGAATACGCGCTGTCCGAGGCGGACTACTTCACCGGCGTGGCCGTCTCGGCGGCCAGCGCCGACCTGGCCTATGAGTACCTGATCGGGCACGCCAGGTGGTTCGGCCAGCCGCCAGGCACGGCCCTGCTGGAGTTCCTGGCCGGGCACCTGCGCGGCTGCGGCTAGCCGGCGTCGCCCGGACGGTAGGCCGGGCCGTGCGCGTCGTCACAGTGCTCCTCCCGGCTGAGGCGGATCAGCCCGGGCGCGGCTGGCAGGCCGGCGTGGTCCACCTGGAGGGTGGCGTGGGTGATGCCGTACTCGCGGCTCAGGTAGTCCTCCAGGTCGGCGCGGACCGCGTGGCAGTCCTCGCCCGGTTCGACCAGCACGTGCGCAGAGGCGGCGGGCATACCCGTGGTGATCTCCCAGATGTGCAGGTCGTGGACCTCGGTGACGTGCGGGCGGTCGGCCATCGCCGCGCCGACCGCCGCCGGGTCGAGCCCGGCCGGCGCCGCCTCGAGGAAGATCCGCCCGGACTGCCTGATCAGCCCGGCGCCCGCGTGCACCATCAGCGCCACGACGACCAGCGTGGCGATCGCGTCGGCCCGGTCGAGCCCGGTCAGCAGGATGACCACGCCCGCCACCGCCGTCGCCGCGAACGCGTACAGGTCGGTGACGATGTGCTTGAACGCGCCGGCCAGGTTGAGGCTGCGCGGCGCGGCGTGCCGGTAATCAGCTGGGCCGCCCGCCCGCGCGATCAGCATGGTGGCCGCGACGTTGACCGCCACTCCGGCCAGCGCGACGGCGAGCATCGTGCCGCCGGCCACCACCGGCGGCGTCACCAGGTGCCGGATGGCGGTGTAACCAAGCCACGCCGCGAGCAGCACCAGCGTGATGCCGTTGGCCTGCGCGGACAGGATCTCGGCGCGCTTGAGGCCGTAGGTGTACCCGCCGGCCGGCGGCCGGGCCGCCAGCCGCGCGGTGACCAGCACGAGCGCGATCGCCGCGGCGTCGGTCAGCATGTGCGCGGCGTCGGAGATCAGCGCGAGGGAGTGCGCGGCCACGCCCGCGATGATCTCCCCGGCCATGAAGGCGAGGATCAGCGCCAGGGCGCCGGACAGCCACCTGGCGTCCGCGCCGGGCGCCGGGCCGTGCGCGTGCCCCGCTGTTCCGGCCACGATTTGACGATATCTGCACCGATAAGGGACTTGTACGCACGGCCGGAGGTGACGTGCGGCGGCTGGCCGGCCGGCCAGGAGGAGCACCCGAACGGCCTGCACCTCGTGGTCCCGCCGCGCTGCGGCGGCTCGGCCAGCCGGAGGACATCGCCGCTGCGGTGGCTTTTCCTGGCCGGCCCCGGTTCCGGCTGGATCAGCGGGCAGAACATTGCCGCCGACGGCGGGCTCCTGCCCTGACCTCTAGGCTGGTCCCCATGAGCACTATGGATCAGTGGACGGCCGCGGTCTGCGCGGATCTCGGTCTCGACCCCAGCTCCGCCGACCTGCGGGCCGTGCTCGACCTGACCCGCGACGTCGCTCACGGCGTGGCCAGGCCCGCCGCGCCGCTGACCGCCTACCTGGTCGGGGTGGCGGTCGGCCGCGGCCGGGCGCTGCCGGACGCGGCCGGGCGGATCGCGGCGCTCGCCGCGGACTGGGGCGGGGAAGAGACCGGGAATTTACCGAACGGTCCTGGCTGACGCCGAGCGAATCCGCTCTGCCCGCCTGGCCGCGGCGCGGTCGCGGGCGCCAGGAAATCCCGCGTTGCCAGCCCGAGGCGCGGCTGGTTTGACGTACCGTCGCTGCCAACCACCGCCCGGTTACCGGACTCTTACAGATCTCCTCATCTCCCGGTGGCCGGCGGCCCCCTCCCCTAAGACGGTGTCGCGGGAGCGGACCCAGCCGAGCGAAGGGCGGTGCTTGACATCCCCGCACAGCCACGGCATGCCCTGCCGCAGTCCGTGCCGGGTAGTGCATGTGCCGGGCTATCGCAGACATGTTCGATTATACCACTATCCGGAGGGAGGGAGCGGCGTTTCCTGTCCAGCCAGAAGGCCGGGTCTTCACGCCGCGATCCTGATGACTCCCCAATCCACGTGGGCCACTGAAACTGAGGGCGCCGACGCTCAGCACCACCCGCGGCCGACGAGACGCGGCGTGTTGCTCGGGGTAAGCCTGGCCGGACTGAGCGGGGCGCTGGCGGGCTGCAGCACCGCGGCTGTGCCCTACGACGCCGACGAGGCGGGAGCGGTACCGAACGACGCGGCACCGGCCGCCGCGGCGACCTCGGGCGCGATGGCGGGCCAGGGCGGCATGCAGCCCAGCCCGGCGCCGGCCAGCCCGGCGCCGGCCAGCCCGGCGCCGGCCAGCGACGCGCCGGCCAGCGGCGCGCCGGGGAAGAAGGCCGCCAAGCTCGCCGGCACCGTGCTCGGCGCGGCCAGCGATATCCCGCTCGGCGGCGGCAAGATCTACACCGCGGCGAGGGTCGTGGTGACCCAGCCGGCCCGCGGTCAGTACCGGGCGTTCAGCGCGGTGTGCACGCACGTCGGCTGCATCATGAACGAGGTCGCCAACGGCACCATCGACTGCCCCTGCCACGGCAGCGAGTTCAAGATCACCACCGGCGCCGTGGTGACCGGCCCGGCCCCGGCCCCGCTGCCGAAGATGCAGATCAAGGTCGTGAACGGCATGGTCGTCCTGCTCTGAGCCCCGCCCTTTCTCGTTCCCGGCGATCGTGTGCCGAAGGGTGCCGGAAATGGCGCCTGGCGGCACACGATCACGAATCCTGGCAGGATGGCGAGTGTGGGCTCGCTGATGCTGCTTGACACCGCGTCGCTGTACTTCCGGGCGTTCTACGGGGTGCCGGAGACCGTCCGGGCGCCGGACGGGACGCCGGTCAACGCAGTGCGCGGACTGCTGGACATGATCGCCCGGCTGGTCCGGGCCAGGCCGCCGGCCCGGCTGGTGGCGTGCTGGGACGCGGACTGGCGGCCGGCCTTCCGCGTCGCCGCGGTGCCCTCCTACAAGGCCCACCGCCTGTCCGCCGACGGCATCTCGGAGCAGACCCCGCCCGCGCTGGATCCGCAGGTCCCGGTGATCGAGGAGGTGCTGCGGGTGTCCGGGCTCGCGGTCGCCGGGGCGCCGGGGTACGAGGCGGACGACGTGATGGGCACGCTCGCGGGCCGGTCTGCCGGTCCGGTGGACGTGGTCACCGGCGACCGGGACCTGTTCCAGCTCGTCGACGACGCGCGCGGGATACGGGTCATCTACACGATGCGCGGCCTGACGAACATGGACGTGATCGACGAGGCGGCCGTGACCGCGAAGTACGGCATCCCGGGCCGGGCCTACGCCGACTTCGCCGCGTTGCGCGGCGATCCGAGCGACGGGCTGCCCGGCGTGCCCGGCGTGGGGGAGAAGACCGCAGCCGCGCTGATCCAGACGTTCGGCAGCATCGAGGGGATCACCACCGCTCTGGACGCGGGCCATGGCGGCTTCCCCCGGGGCAGCCGGGACAAGCTGGAAAAGGCCCGGGACTACCTGGACGTGGCCCTGTCGGTGGTCAAGGTGGCCGACGACGCGCCCGTGCCCGACATCGACGGGACGCTGCCCGCGGTGCCCGCCGACGCCGCCCGGCTGAGGGAACTCGGCGAGCGATGGGGGCTCGGCTCGTCGCTGAGCCGGTTCGTCACCGCGGTTTCGCAGGCCTAGGCTCTAGGGTGTGACGACGGACGAACTGTATCCCGCGGGGCGGCTGGACAAGGTGCGCGCCGCGGCCGGCGCGGCCGGCCTCGACGCCGTGCTGCTCACCCCGGGCCCCGACCTGAGATACGTCATCGGTTACGACGCCAGCCAACTCGAGCGGCTGACCTGCCTTGCCGTGCCGGCCCAGGGCGACCCGGCGCTGTTCGTGCCGCGGCTCGAGCTGGCCGCGGCGCAGGCCTCCGCGGTCGGCTCGCTCGACCTGGAGATGATCCCCTGGGAGGAGACCGACGATCCGTTCGCGCTGATCGCGGGCAGGCTCGGCCGCGTCGCCTCGGTCGGGCTCTCGGACCGGATGTGGGCGCTTTCCGTGCTGAACTTCCGCGACGCGCTGCCCGGCGCGCGGCTGGCCCTGGCCGGCGGCGCGCTGCGGACGCTGCGGATCAGGAAGACGCCGGCCGAGGTCGCCGCCCTGCGGGAGGCCGGCGCCGCCATCGACCGGGTACACGCGCGCGTCCCCGGCTGGTTGCGGCCCGGGCTGACCGAACGAGCCGTGGGCTCGCTGATCACCGAGGCGATCCTGGCCGAGGGCCACGCCACCGTGGACTTCGTGATCGTCGGCTCGGGGCCGAACGCCGCGAGCCCGCACCACGAGGTCTCCGACCGGGTTCTGGCCGGCGGGGACGTCGTGGTGGTGGACATCGGCGGCGCGATGCCTTCCGGGTACTGTTCGGACAGCACCAGGACCTATGCCCTCGGCGACCCGCCGGCCGAGTTCACCGGGTACTACAAGGTGCTGCAGGCCGCCCAGGAGGCGGCGTGCGCCGCGGTCCGGCCGGGCGTGACCGCCGAGTCGGTCGACGCGGCGGCGCGCGAGCCGATCACCCAGGCCGGCTTCGGGGCGGCGTTCTTCCACCGGACCGGCCACGGCATCGGCCTCGAGACGCATGAGGACCCCTACATCGTGGCCGGCAACACCGAGCCGCTGGAGCCGGGCATGGCGTTCTCGGTGGAGCCCGGCATCTATCCCGGGCCGCACGGCGCCCGGATCGAGGACATCGTGGTCTGCACCGAGGACGGGTACGAGCGGCTGAACCACTCGCCGCGCGAGCTCGAGGTGGTGGGCTAGCACCGGCTGGCTAGTGCTGGCTGTGCTAGCCGGCACCGGCCGGCTGGTCGGCTAGCGTTCCGGGTTACCGCCCGGCGGGCCGGGGGGATCGGTCCGGCCCTGGTTCTCGGCCAGGAAGCGCTCGAACTGGGCGGCCAGCTCGTCTGCGGTGGGCATGGCCTCGCCGTCAGCGAGCAGGCCGGCCGCCGCATCGGCGTCGGCCTGCTCGCTCTCGGCCGCGGTGTCGTACTGCTGCTCGAGCGCGCGGACCAGTTCGGCGACCTCCGCTGACTCCTCGACCTGGCGCTGGATCGCCTCGTTGGTGCGATCGGAGGCCTCGCGGAGCTCGGCGTCGGGCAGGTCGAGCCCGGCCGAGGTGGTCACCGAGCCGAGCAGGGCCAGCGCGGCTGGCGGGTAGACCGCCTGGGCCAGGTAGTGCGGCACCTGCACAGCGAAGCCGAGCGCGTCCCGGCCGGCCTCCCCGAGGCGCAGCTCGAGCAGGGCGGGGGCGCTGCCGGGTACCTGGATCCGGCTGGCCAGGCGCTGGTGGCCAGCCAGCAGCTCCTCGCGGGTGGCGTGCGCGATGACGCCGAGCGGCCGGGTGTGCGGCATCCCGGCCGGGATGCCGAGGAAGCTGATCGCGGGCCCAGTGTCGAGCCGGGTCACGATGGCCTGAACGGCCCTGGTGAACAGGTCCCACTCGTGATCGGGCTCCGGGCCTGTCAGCAGCAGGAACGGGCGTTCGCCCTGGTCGTACAGCAGGTGCAGGGCCAGTTCGGGCGCCTCGTAACTCTCCCAGCGGCTGTTGTCGTAGATCATCAGCGGGCGCCGCGACCGGTAGTCGATGAGCCTGTCGGCGTCGAACCGCGCCACGGTCTCGTGCGAGAAGGTGCGCAGCAAGTGCTCGGCGAGCAGGCGGCCCGCCGTTCCCGCGTCTATGAAGCCCTCCAGGTAGTGCAACATCGGTGCGCCAGCGATGTTGGGCGCGGCCGGACCGAGCTCGTAGAGTTCTTCCGGGTTGCGCTGCATCCCTACAGTTTCCCACGGTCCGGTTACTGCTGCGGCCCGGGCACCGGGGATGGCGCCCGGGCCGCAGCAGTGCTGCCGCCCGGACCGGTCAATCCGCCAGCGCCGCCGTGGCCTTAGGGTGGCCGATGGACAGGCCGCTGCCCGGGTCGAAGAACTGCAGGTAGCGCGTGTCAACGGCCAGCTCGAGCGGCTCCCCGTGCCTTACCCTGCTCTCCTTGGACACCCGGGCGGTCCACAGCGACTTGCCGCCGGCCAGCGCGGCCGTCGCCTCGTCCTCGTCCTCGCTGACCTCGGCGGCCTGCGCGAGGCTGGCGTGCTCCACATGCGGCGCGTCGATGGTGAAGATCACATTGATCTCGCTGCCGAGCTCCTCGGTCACGCCTGCGGTGACGCGCATCGTCCCCCACTGGCGGTCGCTGACGTCAGCGTCCTCGAAGTCCGACGGCCGGATGCCGAGGATGACCTGCTTGCCGAAGTAGTCGGTGAGCCCGGGCTTGCTGCTGATGATGTCCGGCGGGACCCTGAGCTTGTACCCGGCGAAGGTGACCGCGGAGCCGTCGTCGCGGACCAGCTCGGCGGTCACGAAGTTCATCGCGGGGGAGCCGATGAACCCGGCCACGAACAGGTTGACCGGCGATTCGAACAGGGCCTGCGGGGTGTCGACCTGCTGCAGCCGCCCGTCCCGCAGCACGGCAACCCGGTTGCCCAGCGTCATGGCCTCGATCTGGTCGTGGGTCACGTAGACGGTGGTGACGCCGAGCCGCTCGTGCAGCTGGTTCAGCGAGGCCCGCATCGACACCCGCAGCTTGGCGTCCAGGTTGGACAGCGGCTCGTCCATCAGGAAGGCCTGGGGCTCGCGGACGATGGCCCGGCCCATCGCCACCCGCTGCCGCTGCCCGCCGGACAGCGCCCCCGGCTTGCGGCCCAGGTAGGGCTCCAGGCCCAGCATCTTGGCGGCCTCGCCGACCCGGCGCTTGATCTCATCCTTGGGCGTCTTGCGCAGCTGCAGCCCGAACGCCAGGTTCTGCTCGACGGTCATGTGCGGGTACAGCGCGTAGTTCTGGAACACCATCGCGATGTCCCGGTCCTTCGGCGGCAGGTCGTTGACCACCCGGTCGCCGATCGAGATGGTGCCGCCGGTGATCTCCTCAAGCCCGGCGATGGACCGCAGCGCGGTGGACTTGCCGCACCCGGACGGACCGACGAGAACCATGAACTCGCCGTCCTTGATGTCCAGGCTCAAGTCGTTGATCGCCTTGACACCACCCGCGTACGATTTTTCTACGTGATCCAGGATGATCTGTGCCATGGCGGCAGCGTAACCTCGCCGTGATCTGCTGATAAGCACGCGTGCGGCGATGTTACGATAGTGTAAAGCTCGTTATCGTTCTGTTATATCGTGATGAAGTCGCAGCCAGGAATCGTTGGCGCTAACGTGACCACGTGGAAGAGATCGACCGCAAGATCGTGTCGCTGCTGACCCGTAACGGCCGGATGAGTTTCACCGAGCTGGCCAGGCAGGCGGGCCTTTCGGTGTCAGCGGTGCACCAGCGGGTCCGCAGGCTCGAGCAGGATGGCGTGATCAAGGGCTATGTCGCGGTGTTCGACCCGGATGACGTAGGCCTGCCGCTGACGGCCTTCGTGTCAGTCAAGCCGTTCGACGCGGCCGCCCCCGATGACCTGCCGCAGCGGCTCGAGCACCTGGCGGCGATCGAGGCTTGCCACAGCGTGGCCGGCGACGAGAACTACATCCTCAAGGTGCGGGTGCCCTCCCCGGTCGCGCTCGAAGATCTGCTCCAGCAGATCCGCACCATCGGCGGCGTCTCCACCCGGACCACCGTCGTCCTCAGCACTCCCTACGAGAACCGCCCCCCCGACATCTGACCCGCGCTCACCCCAGCGCCCGCCCGGATACAGCATCGATGTGGCAGCAATGTCGCCCCAGCAGCATCGATGTGGCAGCCATGCTGCTAAGACCGGGCTAAGACCGGGTCCGGAGGCCGTCGAGCATGACCGAGAGCAGCATATCGGACCGTTCGGGAGCCTTCTCCGTGCTCACCGTCACCCCGTGCACCAGCCGCATCACGTCGGTGGCGTCCACGTCCGGCCGGATCACGCCGGCCTGCTGCGCGCGGGCCAGCAGTCGCTCGGTGGTCTGGCGCATCGCCACCCAGCACGAGGAGATCAGCTCGGACTCGATGCCGACCGCCTCGATCAGCGCGTGCGACAGGCCGCGCTTGGTCACCAGGTAACCGGCCAGCAAGCGGATCCAGGCGGCGAAGGCCTGCTCGGGCGGTGTCTTCTCGAGCAGGGCGTCCCCCTCGCCGCAGACCGCGCCGACCTGGCTGCGGAACACGGCCGCCTGCAGGTCGAGCCGGGTGGGGAAATGCCGGTAGAGGGTGCCGATGCCGACACCGGCGCGGCGGGCGATATCCTCGAGCGGTGCGTCGGCGCCCTTCTCGGCGAACGCGGCCGTAGCCGCGGCGATTAGCCGGGCGTGGTTCTGCCGGGCGTCGGCGCGCCACTGCTCGGCGGGCCGCGGCGCCTGGTCGGATGTCCTGGTCATTGCCTTGAGGTTACGGGTTCCGGAATGTGTCGTGGATCAGGGAGTAGCGAGGCGGGCTGGAGGATAATCGGGTTACGAAACGGAGGCTACCTCCGTATAGTAACCGGAGTAGACCTCCGCTTCATTCCTGATCGTACCGCTGACGTCAGGCGGCCTGCTGCTGATCGGCCTGGGCGTGGGGCTGGTGTTCGTGCCGCTGACCACGGCGTCGCTGGCCGGGATGGCCAGCCACCCGCTGGCCGGCCTGGCGCCGGCCGCCCAGGCGCAGCACGCGGTCGCCCACGGCATCGCCGGTAAGGCGACGAACCCGGTAAGGCGACGGGGAAGAGCCGGTCCAGCGGGATGCCGGGCACCGCCGTGCCGCGCGGGACGATCGCGGCGGTGCCCTGGTAGACCCGCATCACCGCCGTGACCAGCGTCACCGGCGCGGCCACCAGCGTGGCGCCGGCCAGCAGGGTCATGTCGAGCAGCGAGATGTAAGCCTGCCCGTCGCCGCAGGGCGGCGCCGCCACCACCACATCCCGGTGGGTCAGCCCGCCCGTGCCATGGTGATGAGTCAGGCCGTTCCCCTCCGGACGGCCGGACTCACCCATGACCCCGGATCCGCCCATGACCCCGGATCCGCCCATGACCTCTGACCCGTACGCGGCACCAGGCCGGCCTGCCCCGAGCAGCGAGCCGAACGGGGTCGCGCCCGCCGCCTCGCCGAACGAGATGACCTGCCGCACCCGGGAACGGTCCGCGGCCTCGGCGGCGAGCTCGGCCAGCGGGGCCGACGTGATCAGCACCCGCGCGCCGCAGGCGTTGAGCCGGCCGGCGACTCCCGCCGGGCCGGCGTCGTACCGGATCAGGCAGGCGGCCGCCCCGGCCGCGCGGATCGCGTTGACCGCGACGGCGGCGCTGGCCGCGTCCTCGACGAGCACGCCGGCCGTGTCTGCCTCGGCCAGGCCGCGCCGGCCGAGGCCGCATGCCGCCGCCCGGACGGTCCGGGCGAACCGCGGCCACGCGGTCACCATGCCGTCGGCGGCGTTGACCAGGGCGGCCCGGGGTCCGGCCGCGTCGGCGACCTCAAGGATGCGTTCGGTCATAGCGTGGTGCGGCATGCCCGCGCTCACGATGAGCCGGTCCGCCTCCGCGCGCTCCCCGGTGCTGACGCCGCGTTCCACCAGAACCTCCCAGCCTGGGTGTAGCAGCGGGCGGGTCCTGGCCCGGAGCTTGGACCCGCCCGGCCGCCGCCGCGGGCTGCCGCTCCCACCCCCCCTTGGCAACCGGCCGGCGGCGGGTTCGGTGTCCCGCCGCCACCACGCGATAGCGACAAGATGAACGCTATGGCCGGGGCGGCGGCGCGCGCATGCGCCGAACTGTGTATTCCGGTGTGCATATTGCCGGGCTCAGGAGCCGGCGCCTCGTGCACATATGCACGTCATGATCAGGCGGGCGGTTCGTTCCTGGTGGCCCATGAGGCAACCTGTGTACGCGAGGTGAAGCCGAGCTTGGCCAGGATGTTCGCCACGTGCCTGGCCGCGGTCGCCGGGCTGATCATCAGCTCGTCGGCGATCTCCTTGTTCGACAGGCCCTTGGCGATCAGGTTCACGATCTCGTGCTCCCGCCTGGTCAGCGGGCTGGGCGAGCGGTGCGTGCCGCCGGGCTCGGGGCGCGTCGCGGCCTGCGCGCCGAGCCGGGCCGGATCGGTCCAGGCCGGTTCCGCCGGTCCCGGTCCGGGCGTCCCGGAGTCCGAGCCGAGGGCGAAGCGGACCGCGTCGTCCGCGGTCATCTCGCGTCCCTCGGCGAACAGGACCGCCGCCGCCGACGCACCGAGCTGGCCCCGGGCGAACTCGAGCACCTCTTCGAGCCTGGGGCCGATGCCGGAACCGTGCCCCAGGGACTCCCGCAGCTGGCAGGCCGCGCCGGCCAGCCGGGCCGCCCGCTCGGGCTGCTGCCGCGCCGCGGTCAGGGCCGCGAACGCCTCGAGCCCGCGGGCGATGCCGAGCCGCTGCCCGCAGACCTGGTTCAGCCGCAGGTTTTCGGCCAGCGCCCCGTCAGCCAGGCCGAACTCGCCGCTGGTCACGGCGATCCAGCCGATGCCGGCCTGGCAGCGGGCGATCTCTGGCCAGGCGTCGAGCTCACGGAAGATCGCCATGGCCTCGCGGTAATACCGGACGGCCGTGCCGGCGTCGCCCCGCGCCCGGGCCAGCGTGCCCATCCCGTACTCGACCTGGGCGAGGCCCCAGCGGTTGTTGTCGCCCAGTATCTCGAGCGCGGCCTGATAGGCCCGCTGGGCCGACTTCAGCTTGCCCTGCCGGACGGCGATGGCGGCCTTGGCCGCCATCGTGAGACCGGCCTCCCAGTCGTTGCCCGCGGTCCGGGCCGCGGTGACGGCCGCCTCGACGTAGGTCACCGCGTCGCCGGGCCGCCCGGCGCGCGCCGCGGCCTGGCCCATCACCCGCAGCGCGGTCGGCACCGGGGAATCGTCGCCGCTGGCCCGGCTCAGCTCCAGGCTCTCGGTGGCGCAGCGCCGCAGGGTGTCGTAGTCCTGCAGGTCGAACGCGATCTCGGCGCGGCAGGCCAGGGCCCGCCCGCGCACCCGCGGCGACACTTCCCCCGAGGCCAGCACCAGGAACCGATCCAGCCAGGTGGCCGCCTCGCGCGCGTCGCCGTGCGGCAGCCACATGTTTCGCAGCCCGATGCACAGCCGCAGGCCCTCGTCCGCGTGGCCGTGCGCCAGCGAGGTCTCCAGCGCGAGGCGGAAGTTGCCGTACTCGGCGATGCCGCGGCGGAAGATGGCCCGGCGCACCGGCCAGGGTGGCTCGCCCCGGTTGAACATCCCGCTGGCCGTCTCCTCGACCAGCGCCAGGATGCAGTCGCGGTGCCGCAGCGACAGCGCATCCTTCTCCCCGGCCGCCTCGAGCCGCTCGGCGGCGTACTGCCTGATCGTGTCGAGCAGCCGGTACCTGGCGTCGCCCGCCGCCTCGCCGTCCAGCACCACCAGCGACTTGTCGATCAGCGAGATGAGCAGGCCGAGCACCGCGTGGGCCGGGATGGCCTCGTCCGAGCAGACCTGCTCGGCCATGTCCAGGTTCCAGCCGGAGAAGGTCGCCAGCCGCCGCAGCAGGACCTGCTCGGCCGCATTCAGCAGCTCGTAACTCCAGTCCACGGTGGCCCGCAGCGTCTGCTGCCGCTGCGGCGCGGTCCGGTCACCCGAGTTCAGCAGCTGGAACCGGTCCCGCAGCCGGTCGGCGATCTGCTCCACCGACAGCGCCCGCACCCGGGCCGCGGACAGCTCGATGCCCAGCGGGATGCCGTCCAGCGTCCGGCACAGCCGGGCCACCGACGCCATGTTCTCCTCGGTCAGCGTGAACCCCGGCCGGGCGCCCGCGGCCCGGGCCGCGAACAGCCGGACGGCCTCGTGCGCGGCGATTGCGTCGCCGCTGAGCACATCGTCGGGGGGCAGGTCCAGCGGCGGCACCCGCCAGACGGTCTCGCCCCGGACCCGCAGCGGCTCCCGGCTGGTCGCGATGATCCGCAGCCACGGGCACCGGGCCAGCAGCAGCTGCACCAGGGTGGCGCAGTCGCCGACCTGGTGCTCGCAAGTGTCCAGGATCAGCAGCATGCGCCGCGAGCGCAGCGCCTCGGCCAGCGTCTGCGCCAGCGGGACGCCCGGCTCCTCGCGGATCCCGATGGTGGTGGCCACCTGCTGGGCGGTCTGGCCCTGCCAGTCGGCCAGCTCGACCAGCCAGGCCTCCTCGACGTCACGCGGGACATCGGTCGCCCAGGTCATGCCGGTGACCACTTCGCGGGCGACCCGGACCGCGAGCCGGGTCTTGCCGATGCCGCCGGGACCGCTGAGGGTCAGCGCGCGGACCTCGCCCAGGAGCCTGGCCAGCTCGGCGAGATCACGTTCGCGGCCGATGAAGCTGTTCGGCTCCGCTGGCAGGTTGCCGGTGAGGATCGCGGTGGCGGACTGCATGGGCCCCTTCCGGAAGTGTCACGCGTGAAAGGGAACATCTAGAGTCTCTCACCGTATCCGTTCGCCGGCAGCGTAGGGCTTAGTTGGCGACCGAAATAGTCACGGGAACCGCCTCGGTATAGCGGACCCGGCCGTAGTACATGACCTTGACCAGCGCCCACCATTGCGCCCGGCGAGCGGTCACCGGCGCGTCCGCCGCGAAGCGCAGCACCGTGCTCGCCCCGGGCGCCACGCTGAAGCCCTGCGTCCACGGCCCGAGCGCCGACCAGCTGCCGAACGGCGAGACCAGCTGCGCCTCGCCGTGCAGCTCGGAGGCCAGCCCGCTGGCCAGCCGGACCAGCAGCTCGCCCCGCTGACCGGGAGCCAGGCGCAGCTCGGGCGTGAGCACCTCCAGGCCCACCTCGGCCGCGCCCGCGCCGTGGTCGGCCAGCATCAGCTCGACCGTCTCCTCGGGCGGCAGCTCGGGATCGGGCCAGCGGCGCTCGCCGACGGCCACCATGGCCGTGTCCTCGACCAGGTGGCCCAGGCCGTCGCGGATCCGGGCGGCCACGAAGTACCGTCCCGGCGCGGTCCCCGGTGGCACCCGCACGGTGAGGTTCCAGGCCGTGTAGCCGCCCGGCGTCAGCTCATAGCGCAGGGCACGGTCAGAAGAGCCCGAATGGGCCGAAGCGGTCGGGACGACGCTCACCTCGGCGGGCGTGACCAGCTCCACGGTCCCGGCGGCGGGTTCGGCCCCGCAGCCCACGGTCAGCGTCAGCGCCGCCGTGTCACCCGGTTCCGGCAGCGCCACCCGGACCGGGGAGAGGTGCACCGCGACGGGCAGGTTCCCGGCCGGAGCCGGGCCCTTCCCGTGCAGCCAGTAACGCGTGTGGACCGGCTGCACCAGGTCGGCGGCGCCCGGGCCCCGGGCCGCGCGCGCATCCGTCCGCAGCACCGCGGTGACCGTGCCAAATGCCGGCATATCGACAAAAACCGTGCCATTCTCCACTGGCAGGGGGGCGCCGTCCGGCTCCTCGAGCAGATCGGTGCGCCACGCCGCGGTAACCCCGGGAAGCCGCACCCGCGCGGTGACCGGCCGCCCGCTGGTTTCCCGCAGCCGCACGGTGACCGCGGCGTCCGGGGCGGCCCCGGCCGGGCCAACCCCGTCCGGGGCGGCCCCGTCCGGGCCGGCCGCGTCCGCGTTCGCCGCGTCCGTCAGGGCTCCGATCCGTCCGGCGGCGAGCGGGTTCCCGCGCGGCTTCAGCGCGCCGACCGTGACGCTGGCCGGCTCGACCGACAGCCGTCTCCGGCCCACCGGGGCCAGGCTGGCGCCGGTCACGGTCAGCAGGTCGTGGTTGTAGTCCTCGGCGGCGAGGTTGAAGCCCGCCGCCCGCCAGTCGGCGGGGCCCGAGGCGAGCGCGTACTCGAACGTGTGGCTCCAGTGCTGCCAGGCGAAGCCGCTGCCGTCCGGCGCGGTGCGGCGGTCCCCGTCGATCCAGATCCCGGACGGCCAGGCGCTGCACGACCGCATCAGCGACATGTGCAGCGTCCCGTCCGCCGTGACCACGGCGCTGGGCGTGCCCCGGTTCAGCACCGCCACCGACCGGTCGGCCAGCGGCACCGGCCCCGCCTCGCCGCTCACCGGATCACCGGCGTCCACCACCGCGTCGGCCAGGTCCTCGATCAGGTCCGCGACCGCCGCGGCCAGGTCGCCCGCCACGATCAGCACCGGCAGGTCGCCGGCGGCGCGCACGTCGGCGTCCGGCCCGAACGCGTCGGCCCGGTCCCGGGCGGCCGGCACCCACAGCCGCGCCGCCGGCGACGCAGCCAGCCGGGCCGCCAGTTCCTTGGCGTATCCCGGGCCGGCGGCGGCCAGCACCTCGGCGGTGAACGGGTTCACCTCGGGGCCGCCGACCGCGACCCGGACGTCGGGCAGGTTGGAGTCCACGTCGATGGCCCCGTACCGGGAACCGTCGGCCTGGCTGCACGTCGCGGTCACGCCCGCCGCCGCCAGGGCGACCAGCAGATCGCGGAGCACGTCGCCCAGCTCGTTCGGCAGCAAAGGACAGACGACCTCGGCCACCCCGATCGCCTGGCCCAGCCCGCTGCGGTCCTGCATCCGTGCCGTGGCGCCGAGCCCGAACCACTGGTGGGCCGGGTTGTCCAGGGTGTACCAGTGGTCCGCCGAATCGACGTCCACGACGCCGAACGACCGGCCGATCACCGCGGTCGCCGTCTGGTACAGCGGCAGCCCGCCCGGCGCGTCGGCCGGGAAGCGGACCCGGAGCAGCCGGTCCCGCCCGGTGTAGCCATCCACGTGGGTGCGGAACTCCACCCGCTCCGCGTGGTCCCACAGCAGCGTCTCCTGGGTGACCTCGAGCCCGTCCAGGGTGAACGAGGCCGCCAGCCGCGAGCCAGCGTCGCACCGCTCCGCCCGGACCGCCGCCGCGATCGAGGCGGACCCGGTCCCGGGACCCTTGGGGGACAGGTGCCAGGGACCCTCGCCGTGCCTGGGGTGCTGCGCGTACTCGTCCTGGATCAGCAGCTCGTTGCCGGGGCCGCGGAGGACCTGCGCGCCGGTGCGCTTGTCAAGCACGCTGACCGTGCCGCCCCGGGCCGGATCGGCGGTGACCCGGTAGGCCGCGTTCTCGATCGCCGTCCCCTCGGTTTCCCGCCACGGCGAGGCCGGGGTGTCCGTCGCCCGCAGCGGGTAGCTCCGCAGGCCGAGCGCGGGCACGCCGCGGGCGGGGAACGTCAGCGTCAGCTCGGCCAGCGACCCGTCCGGGCGGCGCCTGATCCCCTCGGCCACCGACGGCACCGGCGCGCCGGCGTCGTCGCGCACCTCCAGGTGCCGGGTGCCATCATCGGGGACCTGCACCGTGACCCGCGCCATCCCGTCCCGCGGCCGGGCCAGCCCGTTGACCACGCTGACCGCCAGGCCGGACCCGGCGTCCGTCCCGGCCAGGTGCGAGGCGGCGTCGCGGCGGACGGCCGAGGCCAGTTCCCACGCCTCCCGCCAGCCGCCCAGCAGGTCCAGGTACACCTGGTCGGACTCGACCCCGGTGATGCCGTCGTGGTGTGCGCCGTAGGCCAGCAGCCGCCACGCCTTGTCCAGCCCTACGTGCGGGTACGGCGCGCCGTCCAGCCAGGCCAGGGCGGCGAGCCGCTCGGCCTCGGTGACCGCGGTCTCGATGGCGCGCTGGGCCTGCTTGGTGTCAATGTAGGAGACGTCCTTGCCGGTGTAGACCGGGTTCATGTCCCTGGTCTGCGGGCTGATCCAAGCGCCCGCCGCGGTTCTGGGTCCGGAAGCCTCGGACCGGACGGCGTCGAAGAACTCGCGCGGCACGGCGGTGGTGAACCGGGGCCACACGTACCGCCGGTTCCAGTCGCGGTGGATGTCGGTCACCCAGCGGGCCGGGATGACGTGGTCCGCGCCGACCGGGAGCAGGACGTTGCGCGTGGCCGCGACCTGCGCCAGCGCGCGGAACTGCCCGTAGGCCTCGAGTTCGGCGGCGGCCAGGTCCGGCAGCGTGTGCAGCCGCCAGCCCGCGCCGTAGTGGTGCGCCATGTACGCGGTGAGCAGACCGCCCCCGTCCGGCGAGATCCACTCGAACTCGGTGCTGAACTGCATCCGCCGGTCGCCGCCCTCGGCACCGGACGGGCCCCACTGGTGGAACGGGCCGCGGGCCCAGGCCGAGGAGGTCAGCCCGGCCGCCGCCATCAGCCCCGGATAGCCCGGGTCATGACCGAACGCGTCTAGCATCCACGCGCTGCGCGGATCCCCGCCGAACACGTCCCGCTGGAACCCGATGCCGTACACCGCGTTGCGGATGACGGCTTCGGCGCTGATCAGGTTGGTGTTCGGCTCGTTGTAGTTGCCGCCGACGATCTCCACCCGGCCCTCGGCCAGCAGCCGCCGCAGGTCCTCGCGGTCGGCCGGGAAGGCGTCGAAGTACGGCTTGAGGTAGTCGATCTCGGCCAGCACGAACTTGTAGTCGGCGTCCCGCCTGGCCCGGTCCAGGTGCGCCCCGACCAGCTCGAACGCGCTCCTGACGTCCGGCAGCGCGCCGTCCTCGTCCGGCAGGCTGAGCCGGGCCTCGGTGAACTGCCCCTGGGTGTTCCACCACACCGGGTCGTAGTGGAAGTGGCTGACCATCCACATGGTCCAGCCCGGTTCGGCCACGGTGATGTCGGCTTCGGCCTGCTGGCGCCCCGTCTGTCCGTCGGCCGTGACCGTGACCCGCCGCATGCTCCCCGGCTGGTAGGGCGCGGCGACCTGCACCGGGACCTCGAAGGCCTGCGCTTCACCCGGTTCCAGGTCAGTTATCCCGAACGGCCCGGGATCTCGCACCCCCGACCCCTGCACGCTCACCTGGGCGGAGGCGGCCGCCGGGCCCTCGTTCACCAGCGTGACCCGGATGACCTGCAGCGGCCGCTGCGCGGTGCCCACGAACAAGTCTGTTGATTCAACGCCGGTGATCCGCATCTGCCCATCGTTACACGACCGCGGACGTGAGATGCCACCCGGCGCGGTCCCTCCCCGCGACTGGTACGTCACTCGTAGGGGCGCCAGATCAGCGGGCCTGATACAGCCGGCGGGCGAACGCCCTCGTGGCGGCGGCGGGATCATCGGCCTCGGTGATGGCACGCACCACCACCACCCGGGTCGGGCCGGCCGCGAGCACCTCGTCCAGCCGGTCCAGGCTGATGCCGCCGATCGCGAACCAGGGGCGTTCCGGCTTCTCCCGCGAGACGTGATCCAGCAGGCCGAGCCCGGTGGCTGGCCGTCCCGGCTTGGTCGGCGTGGTCCACACCGGCCCGGCGCAGAAGTAATCAGTGCCGGGTTCGGCGGCCACCGCGGCGGCCTGGGCCGGGCTGTGGCTGCTGCGGCCGATGAGCGGCTCCGGGCCGAGGATGCGCCGGGCGACCGGTACCGGCAGGTCGTCCTGCCCCAGGTGCAGCACGTCGGCCCCCGCGGCCAGCGCGACGTCGGCGCGGTCGTTCACCGCCAGCAGGCGCCCATGCCGCCGGCAGGCGTCCGCGAACACCTCGAGCAGCGCCAGTTCCTCGGCCGCCTCCAGGTCCTTCTCCCGCAACTGGACGATGTCCACCCCGGCGCCGAGGACGGCGTCGAGGAACCGCGGCAGGTCACCCTGGGACCGTCTCGCGTCCGTGCACAAGTAGAGCCGCGCGTCCGCCAGGCGTGCCCGCAGATCGGTAGTCATGGCGCCATCCAAGCACTGGCTCGTCTCCGCCGTCTGCCGCCCCGGCCGCTCGTCCCCGGGCGCCCCGGACGCGCCAAGCTGATATAAGGTGAATTGTCGGAAACAATTTCCGAACACGGGAGCCCGCACGGGCTGAGAGGGAGGCCGCCGCGCCTCCGACCGTCGTACCTGATCCGGGTAATGCCGGCGAAGGGAGTGCTCGTGGCCGTTACCGCAGATGTCGTCGTGGCGGGTGGCGGCGTCATCGGGACCGCGATCGCCTGGCAGGCCGCCGTGGCCGGACTGGGCGTCGTCCTGGTGGACCCGGCGGACGGCGGCGCCGCCTCCCTGGTGGCCGCCGGGATGCTCGCCCCGGTCTCGGAGGCCCTGTTCGGCGAGGGCGCGCTGCTCCGGGTAAATCTGCTCGCCCTGGCCCGATTCCCCTCGTTCGCGGCCGAACTCGAGCAGGTCACCGGCCACCGGGTCGGCCTGCGCCGCGAGGGTACGCTGGCCATCGCCTACGACGCCGGCGACTACGCGGCGCTGATGCGGCTGACGGCGTTCCGCCGGTCCGCCGGGCTCGACGCCGAGGAACTGGACAGCCGGGCCTGCCGCAAGCTGGAATCCTTCCTCACCCCGGACGTGCACGGCGGCGTGCTGTTCGCGGGCGACTGGTCGGTCGACAACCGGCGCTACGCGGCCGCGCTGGGTGCGGCGGCTGCGGCCGCGAACGTCCGGACCGTGCGCGATCGCGTGACCGAGGTGCTGATCCGGGACGGACGGGCCCGCGGCGTGCGGCTCGCGGACGGCGGCGAGATCGGCTCGGACCGGGTCGTCGTGGCCACCGGGCCCGGTACGGCCGCGATCGCCGGGCTGCCCGCGGAACTGCGGACCGCGGTCCGGCCGGTCAAGGGCCAGCTGCTGCGGCTGCGGCACCCGGATGGTATGCCGCCCGTCCTCACCCACACGATCCGGGCCACGGTCCGCGGCGTTGATGTCTACCTGGTGCCGCGGGCCGACGGAGAGGTGATCGTGGGTGCCACCCAGGAGGAACGCGGACCGGACCGGACCGTGACCGCCGGCGCCGTGCATGACCTGCTGCACGACGCGATGAGCGTGCTCCCGGTGACCAGCGAGCTGATCCTGGCCGAGATGTGCGCCGGGCTGCGGCCGGGCACGCCGGACAACGGCCCGATCGTGGGCGGGTTCGGCATCGCCGGGCTGCTGCTGGCCACCGGGCACTACCGCAACGGCATCCTGATGTCGCCGGCGACCTCGGACGCCGTGCTGGCCTGCCTCACCGGGCAGCCGCCCGCGCTGGAATGGGCGCCGTTCACCCCTTCGCGGTTCGCGGCTCCGCCGTTCCCGGGCGGCCAGGAGGGATCGGGGTGAGCGTCCAGGTGAAGCTCAACGGCGAGCCGCGGGACCTGCCGGACGGCAGCACGATCGCGCAGGCGGTCGCCGAACTGACCACCGCCCCGACCGGGGTCGCCGCCGCCGTCAACGGCGACGTCGTGCCGCGCGGATCATGGGCCTCTACCGTGCTTCGCGATGGCGACCAGGTCGAGGTCGTCACGGCCGTGCAGGGAGGATAGGCGTGAGCGACGCGGATGTACTGAGCCGGGTGACGGCGGGCCCCGGGCCGCAGGCTCCGGAGGGTACCGAGCCGTGGATGCTGGCCGGCTGCGAGCTGAGCTCGCGGCTGATCCTGGGCACCGGGGGAGTGCAGAGCCTGGAGGTGCTGCGGCGGGTCATCGACGCCTCGGCGACCGCCCTCACCACTGTGGCCATGCGGCGGGTCGCCGCCGGCGGGGACGGGGACCTGCTCGGCACGGTGCGCCAGGCCGGGGTGCGCATCCTGCCGAACACGGCCGGCTGCCACACGGCGAGCGAGGCCAGGCTGGTGGCCAGGCTGGGCCGGGAGGCGCTCGGCACCGACTGGGTCAAGCTGGAGGTGGTGGCCGACGACCACACCCTGCTGCCCGATCCGACCGAACTGCTCGACGCGGCCCGGATGCTGGTCGCCGACGGGTTCGTGGTGCTGCCGTACACCAACGACGATCCGGTGCTGGCCCGGCAGCTCGAGCGGGCCGGCTGCGCGGCCGTGATGCCGCTCGGCGCTCCCATCGGATCCGGCCTTGGTGTGCGCAACCCGCACAACATCGCGATGATCGTGGAGCAGGCCGGCGTCCCGGTCATCCTGGACGCCGGCATCGGGACGGCCAGCGACGCGGCCCTGGCCATGGAACTCGGCTGCGACGCGGTCCTCATCGCCTCGGCCATCACCCGCGCGGCCGAGCCGGAGCGTATGGCCACCGCGATGCGGCTGGCCGTGGCGGCCGGGCACGCGGCCAGGACCGCGGGACGCATCCCGCGCCGCTGGCACGCCCGCGCGTCCAGCCCGCTGGACGGCCGGCCGGAGCTGCCGCTATGAGCAGTGCCGCCCCGGGAAGACGAGCCCCCGGAACCCCCCGCGACCGGGGGGAATCCATCCTCCCAGCCCCCGCTGGCCCCCCAGACCCCGCTGGCCCCCCAGACCCCGCGCCGCCTCGCGTGCTCACCATCGCCTCCTCCGACTCCGGCGGTGGCGCCGGGATCCAGGCGGACCTCAAGGCCTTCGCCCGTTGCGGCGCGCACGGCATGTCGGCGATCGTCGCGCTCACCGCGCAGAACACGGTGGACGTCCGGGCCATCCACGAGGTCCCGCCGGCGTTCGTGCGTGCCCAGATCGACGCGGTCCTCGATGACATCGGAGCCGACGCCGCCAAGACCGGCATGCTGTTCTCCGCCGGGCTGATCGAGGCCGTCGCAGGCGCGCTGGCCGACCGGGACCTGCCGGTGGTGGTCGACCCGGTCATGGTGGCCAGCTCCGGCAGCACGCTGCTGCGGCCGGACGCCGTCGGGACCCTGGTGACGCGGCTGTTCCCGCTGGCCACGGTGGTGACGCCCAACCTCCTCGAGGCGCAGGCCCTCACCGCGATGATGACCGAGGACCGTGCGGTGCTCGCCGAGCGCCTGGTCGCGATGGGAGCGCGCGCGGCCCTGGTCACGGGCGGCCACGGCGCCGAGCCCGTCGACCACCTCTTCGACGGATCGCGGCACACGGCCATCCCGGTCGCCCGGCACGGCGTGGCCGCGACCCACGGGGCGGGCTGTACGCATTCGGCGGCGCTCGCGGCCGGGCTGGCCGCCGGGCTGCCGCTGACCGAGGCGGCCCGGCAGGCCGCCGCGGTGGCCGGCGACGCGGTGGCGCATGGCCTGGCCACGCTCGGCGCCGGCGAGGGTCCCGTCCATGTCCTGCACGCATACCGTCCCACCAGGACAAGGAGCCGAGCCGATGAGCGACAGCTTCAGCGCTGAGCTGTGGCAAGGGGTGGCCGGCGTCTACGACGCCATCCTGGCCCATCCGTTCCTGACCGGGCTGACCGACGGCAGCCTGCCGCATGACGCCTTCGCGTTCTACGTCCTGCAGGACGCGATCTACCTGCACGAATACGCCCGGGCCCTGGCGGCCGTGGCCACCCGCGCGCCGGTACCCGCGCAGACCGAGATGTTCGCGCGGCACGCGGCGGACGCTCTCGCGGTGGAGAAGACCCTGCACGGGTCACTGCTCGCCGAACTCGGCATCGACCCCGTGAGCGCGGAGCAGGCCGAGCCCGCTCCGGCCAACCTCGCCTACACCAGCTATCTGCTCGCCACCGTCAGCACCGGATCGTACGCCGAAGGGGTGGGCGCAGTGCTGCCGTGCTACTGGATCTACTGGGAGGTGGGCAAGGAACTGCTGCGCCGCGGCTCACCCGACCCCCGCTATCAGCAGTGGATCAACATGTACGGGAGCGAGGAGTTCGGCGGCGTGGTGCGGGAGGTGATCGCCGTCGCCGACCAGCTGGGCCCGGGTCTCGGAGCCCCCGAACGCGACCGGGTGCACCGCCACTTCCGCACCACAAGCCGTTACGAGTGGATGTTCTGGGACATGGGCTACCGGCAGGAGGCCTGGCCCGTCTGACCGATGACCAGAGTTCCCGGCCGGACCAGGTTCGCGGCCCTGATGCGCATCCCTTCGGCCCTCCTCGCTGTCCATGGCGGGTGACTATGGCGGCAGGCCTTTAACAGAATGAGCTGGCCGACCCGGCGCGACGATCCACAGTTCTCGCACGCAGCCAGCGCCCTCAACCAGGTCTGGGTGGACCGGGTGCTGACCCGGGCGCGCCGCAGCCTGACCTCGAGGATCTCGTGGCCGGAGGCCTTCGGGGACGGCATGGGCGCGTCGTCGAGCAGGCTGTACGTGACGCCGGAAGAGGCCAGGGAACTCCACGCCGAACTGGAGAAGGCCTTCGAGCGGCTGGCCGGCGAGTATCACCGCTTCGGCGCGCGCAGGGATCCGAAGCTCCGCCCGTCGGATGCCGTTCCGGTCGAGTTTGTCCTGCTCGGATACCCGATCCTCGACTCGCCGCCGATGCCGGAGGAAGACGGGACTGGAGACGACACGGACGCGAGCCCGGCGGGGCTGAAGCCCGGTCCGGAGCCCGCCGAAAATGTCAGACCCCCTCGGCATAATGACAGGGCCGGGTAACCAAGACACCCGTCCATAGGCCCGGCAACCGCCAGATCCCGGGGGCGAGCCATGCCGGAAACTCAAGATATATCTTGACAATTGGCCGACTCGAGATACATCGTATTTACGTCACAACCAGCAGCCGCGAACGGCACCAGGAGGGCATCATGCATCCGGAAATCGCCAGGACCCTGATCACGCAGCGCCACGAAGAGCTCGTGCGGTACGCGCGCACGGGCTCCGGCCAGCGGGCCGGCCGCCGCCGGTTCCCGCGGTGGCACGTCAGCTGGACCCGGACCGTGCTGGCCCCGGCCGGCGTCCCCGGCTCCGCGAGCGGCGACCGCGCCGGCCGAGCTGGCCGGCGCGGTTCGTCGCTGGTGATCATCATTTCGGCGCATCGTTCGGCCTGACGTAACGGCGAGCAGGTCACGCAGCCGTGCTGTCGTTAGCGAACTCGAGCGACCTCGGCGGCCTCGGCGCGGGCCGGGGCGACAGCGGCCGCTGCCGCGCCCGGCACGGCCTGGTCGAGCGCAGCGGCTGCGACGTGGACCGGCGCGGCATCTACGTGGTGCTGACCGAGGCGGGCGAGCAGCGCCACGCCCAGGCGGTGCCGACGCACCGGGATATCCTGGCCCGCCTGCTGCCTGCCTCGATGCTCAGCGCGGCCAGTGGCGGCGGGTGACTCCCCCGGATAGGGTTAGTCCGTCCAGAACGGGCCAGCCAGGTCGTGCCCGTGACGGTGGGGGAGGAGAGCACGGTGGGGGAGGAGAGCGATGCCTGACCGGCCGGCCACGCTGCGGGACGTCGCGGCCGCGGCCCGCGTCCACCCGGCCACCGCCTCCCGCGCGCTCAACCCGGAGACGCGCATCCTGGTCAGCGAGGAGACCGCCCGCCGGGTGACCGACGCGGCCGCGAAGCTGGGCTACCGGCCCAACCCGGTCGCCCGGAGCCTGCGGACCCGGCGCTCGCACACCGTCGGGGTACTGATTCCTGACCTGAACAACCCGCTGTTCCCGCCGATCGTGCGCGGCCTGGAGGACAAGCTGGCCGCGGCGGGCTACGTGGCCCTGCTCGGCAACACCGACGCCGACGCCGCCCGCGAGCGCACCCTGTTCGAGCAGATGCGGGCGCGTCATGTCGACGGCTTCGTGCTGGCCACCGCGACCCTGCACGACCGGCTGCTGGCCGAGGCGGCCGCAGCGGAGGTGCCCGTGGTGCTGATGAACCGGCTGGCGCAGGACTACAGCTTCCCGTCGGTCTCGGTCGACAACGAGCAGGGCGCGCGGATGGCGGTCACCCACCTGGCCCGGCTCGGCCACGCCCGGATCGCGCACATCGCGGGGCCGCAGGAGGCGTCCACCGGCGTGAGCCGGCTGCGCGGGTTCCGCGACGGCATGGCCACTCACGGCCTCGAGGTCGACGAGAGCCTGATCGCGTACGCCAGCAGGTACACAGTCGAGGAAGGCGCCCGCTGCTGCCGGGCACTGCTGGCCGGGCAGCCGGACTTCACGGCGGTGGCCGCGGCCAACGACATGCTGGCCGTGGGCTGCTATGCCGCGCTGGACGAAGGCTCCCTGCAGTGCCCGGACGATATCTCGGTGATCGGTTTCAACGACATGCCGTTCATCGACCGGCTGCGGCCGCCGCTGACCACGGTGCGATTCCCGCACTACCAGCTGGGTACCGAGGCGGCCCAGCTGCTGCTCGAGCGGATCAACGGCGGCGAGGGGCCGGTGAAGATCCTCTACCTCGCACCCGAGCTCGTCGTCCGCGGGTCCACGTCCGCGCAGCGGGCCAGTGATGACGCGGAAGAAGCCGGCGAGGTGATCAGCCCGCCGGTCCCGCTGCGCCCGGCTCCGGTGAGTCCCGGCCAGGCCGGTCCCGCTCGCGGAGCCTCGCCCCGATAAGACGCCGCCGCCTCCGGCCCTATGTGCAATCGATTGCTAAGAGGGAACTCCCAAAAAGGCGGGGGAAGGCGACTCGTGGTCACAGATTATCACCGGCGTCCCGCCGCGGGCAGCAGCCGCCGTGACACGTGGCTGCCACCGCCGCGCACAGCCCCTGCCGTGGCGCGTGCTGCCGTAGCCGCGCAGATGCCGGCCGCAGCCTCGTCAGCAGCCACTCGACCGAACCGGCGACCGGTGCCGGCCACGGTCCGGCCGCCCGCCGCCGCGTCACGGAAGCGATCCGGCCGGCCTTTGATAACAGATCGGGCATGCCACATTGACAAAGGGCATCGGCGGGGACCACCCTCGGAGTGCAAACGATTGTGACCGCGTGGCCTGAGCTGGCGCAAAGGGAGGGATCTGGCGGCATGGACCGGCACGATGACGCGCGTCGCCTCGGCTGGCTGGGTACCGGCCGGATGGGCGTGGAGATGGGGCGCCGGCTTCTCTCGGCTGGGTGTGACCTCGCCGTTTTCAACCGTTCCATGAGCAAGGCCGAGCCGCTGATACGGCTGGGCGCCAAGCCCGCGGGAACGGCCGCGGAACTGGCGTCCAGGGACGTCGTCTTCATCACGGTCGGCTCGTCGGACGACCTCATCTCCGCGGTGCTCGGCCCGGGCGGGCTCATGTCCGGCTCCGGCGCGGCGCCCCAGGTGCTCGTCGACTGCTCCACCGTCTCGGCCGAGGCCTCGGCGCGGGTGCGGGCCGAAGTCGCCGGGCGGGGCACCGCGCTGCTCGCCGCGCCGGTGATGGGCAACCCCAAGGTGGTGCGGGCCGGGAAGATGACGGTTGCCGTCTCCGGGCCTCGCGATGCGTTCGACCTGGCGGAGCCTTACCTGAACATGCTCGGCAGCGGCGTCACCTACGTGGGTGACGGCGACGTGGCCAGGACGGTGAAGCTCTGCCACAATCTGCTCCTCGGCGTGGTGACCCAGTCGCTCGCCGAGATAACGGTTCTCGCGGAAAAGAGCGGGATAAGCAGGCAGGCGTTCCTCGAATGCCTCAACAAGAGTGTGATGGGCTCGCTTTTCACCGGCTACAAGACGCCGGCGTACGTGAACCTCGATTTTTCCCCCACGTTCACCGCCACGCTGCTGCGCAAGGACTTTGATCTTGGCCTGGCCGCCGCGCGGGAACACGAAGTGCCGATGCCGGTCGCCGCTGTGGTCCACCAGCTGATCCAAGGACTGGTCGGACGCGGATACGGTGATTCCGACTTCGCCGCCCTCCTGCAGCAGCAGGCCGATTCGGCGGGCTTGCTGCTCGTCAGCGAGCATGCGGAGGTCTCCGACGGGCTCGGCACCAGCGACACCTTATCCGTGACAAGTCCGAACCAGGAGGAAAGGAGGTACCGGGCGTGAGACCCCACCTGCCCTGGCACTCCAAGAATTGCCTCGCGCTGAGCGCGGCAGCCGTCCTTTCGGCCGGCCTGGTGGCGGCCTGCAGCAGCAGTTCCAGCAGCAGCACCGCCGCCGGCAGCAGCACCAGTTCCAGCCCGAGCACCAAGGCGCCGATCACCATCGGCGCGTCCCTCTCGCTGACCGGCGACTTCTCCGCCGACGGTCAGGCCTTCGACCGCGGCTACAAGCTGTGGGCCGACGACGTGAACAAGGCCGGCGGCCTGCTCGGCCGCCAGGTCGTGCTGAAGATCCTCAACGACAACAGCTCCCCGACTCAGGTGCAGACGAACTACCAGACCCTGTTCGCCTCCGACAAGGTGGACCTGGCGTTCGGGCCGTTCTCCTCGCTGCTGACCACGCCGTCGGCGTCGGTCGCGGCCAGGTACGGCTACGCGCTGGTGGAAGGCGCCGGCGGAGCACCGTCGGTGTTCGCGAGCCCGGCCAACGCCTCCGCGCACAACGTCTTCGACGTCAGCCTGCCGATTGAAGACGAGATGATCCCGTTCGTCAACTGGATCGCCTCGCTGCCGCCCGGCCAGCGGCCGAAGACGGCGGCCTACCCGATGGCCGACGACCCGTTCGCGGACCCGCCGGTCCAGCTCGCCCAGCAGAGGCTGCAGGCGCTCGGGGTGAAGACGGTTTACTCGAAGATCTTCCCCGAGGAGGTCGCCTCCTACAAGCCGGCCGCCGACCAGGTGGCCGCCACCGGCGCCCAGGCCGTGCTGCTCGGGTCCACCGACGTGCCGACCGTATCGGCGTTCATGCAGGCGTTCGAGCAGCAGCACTACAACCCGAAGATGTTCATCTGCGCGGCGGGGCCGGACCAGGGAGCCGCGTTCACGTCCGCGGTGGGGAAGGGGAACGCGACGGGGATGATGGTGCCGAACGGCTGGTATCCCGGCTATGCCAATCCGGAGAGCCAGGCGATGGTGACCGAGTACGTGGCCAGGTACGGCGGGAGCCCGTCGGACATCAACGCCGACGTGGCCGAGGCCTACTCGGTGGGCCAGGTGATGGCCCAGGCGGTGAAGGCGACCGGCGGCACCGACAACGCGAAGATCATCAGCTACCTGCACAGCGGCGTGACGCTCAGCACCGTGCAGGGACCGGTGAGGTTCGACAACTTCGGCAAGAACGCCAGCGCCGCGGCGTTCACCTTCCAGTGGCAGCAGCAGGGCACCGCGTTCAAGCAGGTCCTCCCGGTCAGCGCGGCCGGCTCGGTGACGATCGTCAACCCCAAGCCGAACTGGACCAGCTGATCAGATGGCACTGCAGATCTACCAGGCTATCGTCGACGGCATCCTGGTGGGCGGCGTCTACGCCCTGATGGCCGTCGGCCTGACGCTGATCTTCGGTGTGCTAGACATCATCAACATCGCCCAGGGTGTCCTGGTCATCCTGGGCGCTTACCTGAGCTACCAGCTGTCGGCCGGGCTGCACATCGACCTGTTCCTCGGGTTGCTGATCACCGTGCCCGCGATGTTCGTGATCGGCGTCGTCATCCAGTGGGCGTTCATCCGGCGGCTCCGCGGCCGGGAGCGCACGTCCATGACGCTCCTGGTCACCTACGCCGTCGCGCTGATCATCGAGGGGATCCTCTACGAGATCTACGGGCCCAACCCCAAGCAGCTGAGCGCCTCGTACGTGACCTCCAGCGTGCACGTGTTCGGCTTCTACCTGCCGTATATCTACCTGTACGGGTTCGGGCTCGCGCTGGTGCTCGTGGCCGGCATCTACCTGCTGCTGTACCGGACCAGGTTCGGGCGCAGCGTACGCGCCACCATGCAGGACGAGACGGCGGCGCGGCTCATCGGCATCGAGGTGAACCGCGTCGCCGCGGTCACCTTCGGCATCGGCGTCGGGGTGACCGCGGTCGGCGGCATGATGTTCGGCGCCACGAACAGCTTCAACCCCAACAGCGGCTACGACCTGATCTCGCGGCTGCTCGCGATCATCATCCTCGGCGGGCTCGGCAGCATCGGCGGCGCGCTCATCGCCTCGGTCTTCATGCTTACCGTGGAGTCACTGGTCGATATCTGGTCTCCGGAATGGGCGATCGTGGTGTTCTACGCCGCCCTCGTCATGGTGCTGGTGGTCCGCCCGACCGGGTTCTTCGGCCGCCAGCCGGCCCGAGCCCAGTGATGCGCCCGGTAGTGGCCAGGGTAACGGGCCTGGTGATGAGCGCGGCAACCCAGGCCGGGACGGGCAGGCGGCGCGCGCTGGCGGGCCTGGCGCTGGCGGTCCTGGCCGTGGCGGCCGTCGGGTTCCCGCTGGTGTTCAGCAGCCCGGTCGTCACGAACTACGCCGTCTACGCGCTGATCTTCGTGGCCGTGGTCTCCGCCTGGAACGTATTTTCCGGCTTTTCCGGTTACATCTCGCTCGGCCACGCGGTGTTCTTCGGCAGCGGCGCCTACGCCGTGGGCATCGCGGCCAGGGACTGGCATGCGGGCGGCATCGGCGTGTTCGTCCTGCTGCCGCTGGCCGCGGCGGTGGGGGCGGCGATCGCGGTGCCGTTCGGCCTGGTGGCGCTGCGGGTGCGGCGGCACACGTTCATCGTGATCACGATCGCGGTGTTCTTCATCTTCCAGCTGACGGCCTACGACCTGAACTCGTTCACCGGCGGCACCGTGGGTGTCTCGGCGCCGTTCCTGGCCTGGTCACCGACTAGTTTCAACGATCACTTCTACTACATCACGCTCGGCTGCGCCGTGCTCGCGGTGGTCATCGCCGTGCTGATGCGGCCGTCCCGGTTCGGCCTGCAGCTTCGCGCGATCAGGGACGACGAGGACCGGGCGCGGGGACTCGGCGTGCACGCCATGCGGGTCAAGCTGGCGGCGTTCGTGGTGTCGGCGACGGTGACGGCGCTGGTCGGCGGGGTGTGGTTCCTCTACCTCACCCAGGTCCAGCCGCCGTCGGGCTTCGACCCGCTGTTCGACCTGTCCGTGGTGCTGATGGCGTTCCTGGGCGGTCTCGGGACCATCACCGGCCCGATAATCGGCGCGCTGCTCATCGAGCCCGGCCAGCTCTACCTGACAATCAAGTACACCAACGGCTACCTCGGCGAGATCCTGCTCGGCGTGCTGTTCCTCGTCATCGTGCTGTTCGTGCCGCGGGGCATCGTCCCTACCGTCGGCGAATGGGTGAAGCGGCTGCGGACCAGGGGCCGCCCCGCGGTTACGCCCGGATCCGCGGCGGTCTCCATGCCATCCCCGCCGGCCGAAGCCGGCGAGGCGCCCGCGAGCGAGGCCAGGACATGACCGCGCTGCTGCGCACCGAGGACGTGCGCAAGGCGTACGGCGGCGTGCACGCCCTTGACTCCTGCACGGTGACGATCGAGGAGGGCACGGTGGCCGGCCTGATCGGGCCGAACGGATCGGGTAAGACCACCTTGTTCAATGTCATCACGGGGTACGCCAAGGCGGACGCGGGGCAGGTGTACCTGGCCGACAAGAAGATCACCAACATCGCGCCGGACCGGGTCTTCGGCCTCGGGATCGGCCGGACCTTCCAGCTGACCAGGATCTTCGCCCGGCTCACCGTGCTGGAGAACATGCTGGTCGCTTCGAAGCACGGGCGCGCCGCGGGCCGCAGGCGGGCGATGGAGCAGCTCGAGTTCGTCGGCATCGCCGGGCATCACGCCGAGCTTGCCGGCACGCTGTCCTACGGCCAGCGCAAGCTCCTGGAGCTCGCCTACGTGCTGGTGGCCGACCCCGCCGTGATCCTGCTCGACGAGCCGGCCGGCGGCGTCAACCTGTCCCTGGTCAACCACATCGCCGGCCGGATCCGCGAGCTGAACGCGGCGGGCAAGACGTTCCTGATCGTCGAGCACAACATGGAGTTCGTGATGGGGTTGTGCGACCGGGTCACGGTGCTGGACTCGGGCTCGGTGGTGGCCGCCGGGCCGCCGGCCATCATCAGGACCGACCGCCGGGTGCTCAACGCGTACCTGGGCGAGGACCTCGAAGACGACGACCCGGAACCCGCGGAGGGCGCATGACGGAGACCGGGGCAGGCACCACCGCCCGTTCGGTACTCAAGATCGACGACCTGGTGGCCGGCTACGGCGGCGGCGACGTCCTGCGCGGGGTCTGCCTGGAGGTGGCCGAGGGGGGGATTACCTGCGTGGTAGGGCCGAACGGAGCGGGGAAATCCACCCTCATGGCGTCGATCAGCGGGCTGCTGCGGCCGCGCCTCGGCTCGATCACGCTCGACGGGCAGAACCTCGCCGGCATGTCCCCGCGGCAGGTGCTGCGCCTGGGCGTCGTACAGGTGCCGCAGAACCACAGCCTGTTCCGGGACATGACGGTCCGGGAGAACATCGAGCTCGGCGGCTACATCCTGGCGGACCGGGCGCTGACCGCGAGCCGGGTCAGGGAGGTGTTCGACGTCTTCCCCGACATCGCGGGATGGGCGGGGAAGAAGGCGGGCAGCCTGTCCGGCGGGCAGCAGCGGCTGGTGGAGTTCGCCCGTGCGCTGATGCTCGAGCCCAGGCTGCTGCTGCTGGACGAGCCGTCGATGGGGCTGGCGCCGAAGATCCTGCGGACCGTATTCGACGCGATCAGGCGGATAAACGCGGGCGGCACGACGATCCTGCTGGTCGAGCAGAACGCCCGGGCCGGGCTCCGGCTTTCCGGCCACGGCGTGGTGATGGAGAGCGGCCGGGTGCGGCTGTCCGGCACCGGACGCGAGGTGCTCGAGAATCCCGAGATCGGAGCGCTCTACCTGGGCGGGGCGGTCAGCGCCGGCTAGTCTTTCTTGCGGGCCAGCGTCAGCCCGTCACCAATCGGGACGATGACCAGGTTGACCCGGTCGTCGGCGGCGGCATGGTCGTTGAAGTCCCTCACCGCGATCACCAGCGGATTGTCGTTGCCCGCGTCGATCACCCGGCCGTGCGAGAACGTGTTGTCCACCATGATCAGCCCGCCTGCCCGCACCCGCGGCACTACCTCGCGCCAGTAGCCCAGGTAGCCGCCCTTGTCGGCGTCGATGAACGCCAGGTCGAACATCTCCTCGTCGGGCAGCGAGCGCAGCGTGTCGATGGCCAGGCCGAGCCGCAGCTCGATCTTGTCCGCCAGGCCCGCCTTCTCCCAGTACTTCCTGGCCACCGAGGTCCACTCCTCGCTGATGTCGCAGCACAGCAGCCGCCCGCCCGCGGCCAGCCCGCGGGCGATGCAGATGGAGGAGTAGCCGGTGAAGGTGCCGATCTCGATGGCCGAGACGGCGCCTGCGACCTGGGTGAGCAGGGTCACGAGCGTGCCTTGTTCGGGGGCGATCGCCATGCCGGTCTCGTAGGGGAACAGATCCGCGGTCTCGTTGGCCAGGTCCCGCAGGACCGCGTCCGGCGGGCTGCTGTGCGCGGTGAGGTACGCGTTGAGGTGGAGGCTGATCTGCTCGGAGCGCTGCGCCATGGGATAACGCTATAGCCATAACCTCTGTGTCCGCGAGGCGGGCGCAGACCCGGGACCGGGCTCGCGGCGCGGGCGGGTGGGGCGCGTGAGACCGGCGGGGCGTCCGCCCTCAGTCCAGCCGCGCGCCCGGTGCCGCAGCGCCCCCGACGCGCGGAACCAGCGCTCACGCGACGCCATGCAGCGGATCGGGGCCCGGTTCGAGGGCATCCTGCGCGCGCACCGGCTCGGCGCCGACGGCAATCCCAGGGACTCCGCCCGGTTCAGCATCACCGCGGCCGAATGGCCCTCGGTCAGACGGCATCTTGACGAGCTGAGCCGCCGCTACCAGCCAGCCTGACGACCTCGGCCGCCCCGGCGTGCGGCCGGGACCGGGCGAAGGCCCGCCACCACGCCTGGCCCGATTCCGGCAGCATGTAGATCGGGTCGTAGTAGGGGTACTCGCGGCTGAGCGCGAGTTCGTCGTCGGCCTCGATGGCGGTGTGGTAGTTCTTCGTCCAGTACGAGATGCCGTGATCGGTGTCGTACCTGGACACCTGGTGCACCCAGCGCTTGCCGACGTAGGGCACGTCGCAGACCATCCGCGGGGTCGCGAACCCGGGCAGGTAGCCCATGATCTCGTGCTGCAGGGCCTGGCCCTCGCCCAGCGTGAGCCGCCAGTGCTCGCTGCCGGGGATCATGTCGCACATGTAGAAGTAGTAGGGCATGATGCCGGCCCCGTCGAGCAGCGCGAAGCACAGGTCGAGCAGCGCGGCCGCGCTGTCGTTGGTGCCGCGCAGCAGCACGCCCTGGTTCCGCACGTCGCGGACGCCGGCCTCCAGCATGGCAGCCGCGGCCCGGGCGACCAGCGGCGTCACCGACTGGGCCGCGTTCACGTGGGTGTGGATCGCGATGCTCACCCCGCGCGAGCGGGCCGTGGCGGCGAGCCGGGCCATGCCCGCGCGCACCTCGCCGGACAGCCAGTGCTGCGGCAGCCCCATCAGCGCCTTGCTGGCCAGCCTGATGTCCCTGACCGAGTTGATCTCGAGCAGGGCGGCCACGAACGACTCCAGCCGCGGCCAGGGCAGGTTGGCCACGTCGCCGCCAGAGACCACGACGTCGCGCACCCCGGGCGTGCGGCGCAGGTAGGAGAGCATGGCGCCGAGCCGGTCCTCGCGGGCCAGCGCGAACTTGTGCTTGTCCACCGCCGGGGTCGGGTTGCCGACCAGGTCCATCCGGGTGCAGTGGCCGCAGTACTGCGGGCAGGTGGGCAGCAGTTCGGCGAGCACCTTGGTGGGGTAGCGGTGGGTGAGGCCCTCGACCGCCCACATCTCGGCCTCGTGCAGCGAGTCGCGCTGCGCGTACGGGTGGGACGGCCAGTCCGCGCGCCGGTCGCTGAACACCGGGACCATGTAGCGGCGCACCGGGTCGGCGTAGAACGCCTCGGTGAAGCCCGGCCGGTCCGGCGATCCGTCCGGCACCATGGTGTTGAGCATCTGCGGCGGCAGCAGCATCGACATGGTGGCCCGCTCGCGCTGGTCACGCTCGAGGTCCGCGAAGAAGGATCCGGCCAGTCCCGGTCCGGTGACCTGCCGCAGCTGCCGCGCGTTCTTGACGCAGTGCGCGCGCTGCCACTGCGCGGACTCCCAGTCGGCGGCGGAGACACCGGCCCAGCCCGGAAACCGGCGCCAGTCGGGCTCGGCTAGGTCAAGTCGCTGGTAGACGTACGGCTGAGAGACCATGAAGCCACCTCTCCAACTCTTGCATGATACCGAAGAACCTGCGGTACAAAACGAGGTAAACCGTAGATTTTCCGGAACAGCGAGGGTCCGGTGCGGAGATCGATAACGAGAAAATCTTCATATGATCGGCTATCATACTTTAAATACTCCTGTTTAGGTCCCTAAAGACGAAAGATTCTACCGAACGGGCCGGGTGTTACGCGTGATTTTCCGTGCGTGCCCGGGCCGGCGCACGCGGAAGGACCATCCGTATGATCATGTCCTCGCCCCTGGGGCTGCACCGGGTGCTCGAGCCGCCTGGCGTCCTGCCGCAAGCCGCCTGGCGGCTTGACCCCGACCCGGCGATCGCTCCGGACGAGGTCCGTATCCGGGTGGACCGGCTGAACCTGGACGCTGCCTCCTACCGCCAGATCCGCGAGGCCTACGCGGGCGACCCGGACAAGATCCGCACGGCGGTCCTCGACATCATCACCACCCGCGGCAAGATGCAGAACCCGGTAACCGGATCCGGCGGCATGCTAACCGGCACCGTCGAGGAAGCAGGCCCCGCGTCCCCGCTGGGCCTCCGCCCAGGCCAGCGCGTCGCGACCCTCGTCTCGCTGACGCTTACCCCGCTGATGATCACAGACGGCCTAGCGGCCTGGGACGGCCAATCCGAGCAGATCCCGTGCGAAGGCCACGCCATCCTGTTCGCAAGATCCATAGCCGCGGTGCTGCCCGACGACCTACCGGTGCCGCTGTCGCTAGCCGTACTGGACGTGTGCGGCGCCCCAGCCCTGACGAGCCGCGTAGTGAAGCAGGGCGCCGTAGTGGTGATCATCGGCGCCGCCGGCAAGAGCGGCTCCCTCTCGGCGGCGGCAGCCCGCCAGTCAGGCGCCGCCAAGATCCTCGGCGTCGTGCCCAATGAGGCTGAGGCAGGGCTACTGCGCCACCCCTCGACCACGCAGGACGGAGGCGCGGAAGGTACGGCTCACGGCGTTCGGTCTCGCCGCGAGACGGACCTGTCAGCGCCGCAGTCCCCCCTGGTAGACGAGATAGTGATCGCCGACGCCCGGGACCCAGTGGGACTGGCGGAAAAGGTGCAGGCAGCTGGGGGACCGGCAGATGTGACCGTTGTATGCGTCGACGTGGCAGGCTGCGAGGGAGGCGCGATCCTGTCCACCAGGCAGGGCGGCACCGTAATCTTCTTCTCGATGGCGACGAGTTTCAGCGCCGCCGCGCTGGGTGCCGAAGGGCTGGCCGCGGACGTGACCATGCTCGTCGGTAACGGGTACGTCCCCGGCCATGCCGAGCTAGCGCTGGAGCTCATCCGGACCACGCCATCGGTGCGGCGGCTCTTCGAACGGCGGGTGGCGTCATGACCGGCAAGCTGAACCTCGATCCGGCGCTGGTGGCGCAGGCCCGCGAGCTGGCCAGGCTGGCCGGGCAGCCGGTTACTGACCTGGCCCGGACGCACACCACGGTGTCGGTGGAGCGGGCCGTGCTGCGGCTGGCCGGCCTGGACGGCGCGGACCCCGACGGGATGCCGTGGGTGAACCGGCTGGCCGACGCGGTCCGCGAGTCGGTCGGGCTCGAGCACGGCGTTGCCCTGCCGGCCTGGGACGCGCTGCGCTGCGGCGGCTACCCCGACCTGCGCACGCTGGCCGTGGACGCGGCCGCGGGCCTGGTCAAGTTCCGCCTGCCCATGGGGGCTGACGCGGACCGGGCCAGGGAAGCCGCCGCCCGTTCGGTACGAAAGGGGCTGGACCGGATCGACGCCCAGCGCGTGGAGCGGGACCGGATGATCGCCGCCACCTCCGGCCCCCCGATGCCGTGGATCTACCTGATCGTGGCGACCGGGGACATCTACGAGGACATCCCGCAGGCGCAGGCGGCGGCGCGGGAAGGCGCCGACGTCATCGCGGTGATCCGGTCCACCGGGCAGTCGCTGCTTGACTACGTGCCCGAGGGCGCGACCCGGGAGGGCTACGCCGGGACGTACGCGACCAGGGAGAACTTCCGGCTGATGCGCGCCGCGCTGGACGACACCTCGCGCGAGCTCGGCCGTTACGTGCGGCTGACCAACTACGCCTCGGGCCTGTGCATGCCGGAGATCGCGTCGCTGGCCGGGCTCGAGCGGCTGGACATGATGCTGAACGACTGCATGTACGGCATCATCTTCCGCGACATCAACCCGGTGCGGACGTTCATCGACCAGCGGTTCTCCCGGCAGGTGCACGCCCGCGCGGGCATCGTCATCAACACCGGCGAGGACAACTACCTGACCACCGCCGACGCGGTGGACGCCGCGCATACCGTGGTGGTGTCGCAGCTGCTGAACGAGTACTTCGGCCGGGAGGCCGGGCTCGCCGACGCCCAGCTCGGCCTGGGGCACGCGTTCGAGATCAACCCCGAGGTGCCGGACTCGTTCCTGCTCGAGCTGGCGCACGCCCAGCTGATCAGGGAGCTGTTCCCGGACGCGCCGCTGAAGTACATGCCGCCGACCAAGCACATGACCGGCAACGTGTTCGCCGGCTACCTGCTGGACGCGTTCTTCAACCTGGCCGGGGTGATGACGGATCAGTCCATCCTGCTCATCGGCATGATGACCGAGGGCATCCACACCCCGTTCCTGTCCGACCGCGACCTGGCCCTGGAGAACGTCCGCTACGTGCGGCGCGCCGCCGGCCGGCTCGGCGAGTCGTTCCGGCCCGAACCCGGCGGGTTCGTCGCGCAGCGGGCCCGGCAGGTGCTGGCCCAGGCCGTCGACCTGCTGCGCACGATCGGCTCGCAGGGACTGCTCAACGCGATCGCCGCGGGAACGTTCGGGGTGACCAGGCGCCCCGCCGACGGCGGGCGCGGCCTGGACGGAGTCGTCAAGCAGGCCGGCGGCTACTACAACCCGGCGACCGAGATGCTGGAGGCGGACTCATGAGCGTGACCGGGATGGTGCGGCCGTACGGCGACACCACCGGGGACGGGCGGGTGCAGCTGTCGTTCACGCTGCCGGTGCCGTTCGGCGACGAGACGCAGCGGGCCCGGGCCGAGGGCGCCGCGCTGCAGCTCGCGGCCAAGATGGCCCTGGACCCGGCGATGGTGGTGCACGCCAAGGGAATGGGGCCCGACTTCACCTTCTTCATCGTCTACGGCCGGGTCAGCCACCTGGTCGACCTGTCGGCCGTGACCGTGGCCGAACGGGAGTTCCCGGTGCTGTCCGCCGCCGAGGCGAACCTGCGGATCCGCATCGCGCTGGGCCGCAAGCTGGTCGTGGTCGGCGCCTGCATCGGCACCGACGCGCACACCGTGGGCATCGACGCGATCCTCAACGTCAAGGGGCACGCGGGGGAGAAGGGCCTGGAGTACTACCGGGAGATCCGCGTGGTGAACATGGGGTCGCAGGTCGGCGTGGCCGACCTGGTGGCCCGCGCCGCGGCCGAGCACGCCGACGCGGTCCTGGTCAGCCAGGTCGTCACCCAGCGCGACGCGCACCTGGCCAACACCAGGGAGATGTCGGCGGCATTCCACGTTGCGTTCGGCCCGCAGCGGCCGCTGCTGGTGGTGGGCGGTCCCAGGTTCGACCCGAACGCCGCGCACGACCTCGGCGTGGACAAGATCTTCGGCCGCGGGACCACGCCCCGCGAGGTGGCCAGCTACCTGGTCCACGCGCTGGCCCCCGCGGGGGAGGCGGCATGACTCACGTAGGTCTGTCCGTGACGCAGCGCCGGTACGTGAAGTACGGCGACGCGCACTACGGCGGGCACCTGGTGGACGGGGCCTACGTGCTCGGCTTGTTCGGGGACGTGGCCACCGAGATGTGCATCAGGACCGACGCCGACGAGGGCCTGTTCGCCGCCTACTCCGACGTGCAGTTCCGCGCGCCGGTGCTGGCCGGCGACATCATCGAGGCGACCGCCACGGTGACCGCCGTCGGCCGGCGCAGCCGGCAGCTCGCGTTCGAGGCGCGGGTGGTCTGCCGGGCCGACCCGGCGCGCGGGCAGTCCGCGGCCACGGTGCTCAGCGAGCCCATCGTCGTGGTCACCGCCGCGGGAACGGTCGTGGTGCCTGCAGCGTTATCGCTTACGGGGAGCGTGAATGTCAGGTTACGATATTTGTGCTCCGAAGGCGGTGGCCGGCATGCAGCGGTACAAGTTCCAGGCCCTGGTGACACCCAACGCGGACGAAGACGCCGAGGCGCGCGCGAAGCTCAGCTCCGGGTCGCACCGGATGGTCCTGCGCGCCGAGAACAGCGAGACCCACCGAAGTCAGGTCTTCAGCGCCCTGGTCGACGGCGAGGACGACGGGCCATTCCGGGCCGGGAGTCCGCAGATCATGGTCACGCTCCGGGTCATCGGCGACGACATCTCCGATTACCTCGAGATCGGCAGCCACTTCAGCCTGTGGTCCGGGCACGATGTGGGGCGGGGCGTCGTGACCCGCCGCCTGCACCTGTAGATCCGGGCCCGGCCGCCGCTAGGGTGCAAGGCGCCCTGGTCGGCCGGCTCCGCGGGCACGGGTGGGAGCAGGCGCTGCGGCGGGAGGTCCTGCCTGGAACCGATGATCGCACGGATCGGTGCCGATTGGATCGAGCGCGACGATCAGGCCTGGTCCGCCACCTCCGGTGGACAGCTTCCAGGTGCCGTAGCCACCCGGCGGGCCGTCCCGGCTGGCGGCGGTGAACAACAAGCCCAGGCTGTCCTGATTACCGCCGGTTGGGCCTGGTCCCTGTCGTTTCCTGTGGCTTCTGGGTTCAGAGTAAGCGCAGCCGTGGCCGGTGGCGTGCCCGTGCTCGTCGGTCACGGTTACGCACCACGTGGTCCTGGGGTCCGCGCGGCCGCGGCGGCCAGGTCCCGGGCCAGGGCGGGGTCGATGAGGCCGATTCCGTCCATCTCGCCGGGCCGGCGCCGAGATGCTCGCCATGGCGGCTCCAGACGACTCGCGGCAATCCCGGCTCGCGTCACGGACGGTAGCGGCCGACTCGAGATATGGCGCGCGATATCCGCCCAATGGTCGGCAACCTAATTAGCCGCCAAGGTAGCCACCCGGTGTCGTGCCGAACCGGGCGATCTGTGTGCCGGTACGCGCATGGCCTGGTCCGACGGTCAGCCGACGTCCGGATCTGCCGAAATGAGTATTTCGTCCGCTCGAATATCTATGCACGAAGTGGAATACTCACACACGCTCTCTCGACCTTGCCAGCGATCACCATGCAGCCTTTTGCATCGTTCTGGTAGGAAATCAGATCGCCCAATCTGCGCGGCTGGCAGCCGCGTCAGTCGTGCGGTCGCTCCCACGCAGATCGTCCGCTTATGGGTGCCGTAGACACCGTCGGCGGCCGCCCGGTTCAATGCCGGCCGGGCCGGCCAGGTGATGGCGGCAAGGCAGCGGCAGATCGGCGGAGCCGCCGGCGCACGCGTCCGGCAAGCGCAACGGGCACTTGGCGCCGCGACTGTTGTCGCGCCGGTTACGGGTTGGTGAGGCCGGGCGGGAGGCGGGCTGGCCGTAGCGGATTACTGGCGGCATGCCCGGTGCGGCATCGGCCTGGCCGGGTCCCGGCTGGTCTGTACGGGGCGGCGGCCCGCGGTTATGGTGGCGGCTGTGGGGCAGTCTGCGGCGCCCACCGCGAGCGGTGGCGTGCATGGCTTCCCGGTCGCGCTGACCAGCTTCGTCGGCCGGGCCGGTCCGGTGCGCGAGGTGGCGGCCCTGCTGGAGCAGCACCGGCTGGTGACGGTGACCGGGCCGGGCGGGTCGGGCAAGACCCGGCTGGCCGGGGAGGTGGCCGGGCGGGTGGCGGGCCGGTTTGCGGACGGGGTGTGGCTGGCGGAGCTGGCCGCGGCGGCCAACCCGGCGCTGGCGGCGGCGGCGGTGGCGGCAGCGCTGGGGATACGGGAGCAGCCGGGGGACCCGGCTGCGGACACGCTGGCGCGGGTGCTGGCCCGGCAGCAGCTGCTGCTGGTGCTGGATAACTGCGAGCATGTGATCGGCGCGGCCGCGAGTTTGTGCGCCGGGCTGCTGCTGGCTTGTGATGATGTGCGGGTGCTGGCGACCAGCCGGGAGCCGCTGGCCGTGGCCGGGGAGGCCCGGTACCGGCTGGGCCCGCTGGCCCTGCCCGATCCCGATGATCTGGCGGCTGCCGGCGGGTCGGAGGCGGTGGTGTTGTTCGCGGACCGGGCCCGCTGCGCGGATGCGCGGTTCGCGCTGGATGACCAGATCAGGCCGGCGGTGGCGCGGCTGGTGGTGCGGCTGGACGGGATGCCGCTGGCGATCGAGCTGGCGGCGGCGCGGGTGGAGGCGCTGGGCGTGGCCCAGCTGCTGGACCGCCTGGATGACCGGTTCGCGCTGCTGAGCGCCGGGGACCGGCTGGCCGCGGGGCGGCAGCGGTCGCTGGCCGCCACGGTGGCCTGGAGCTACCAGCTACTCGGTGAACACCAGCAGCGGGTGTTCCGCCAGGTGTCGGTGTTTCCGGCACCGTTCACGCTGGAAGCCGCCGAGGCGGTCGCGGGGCCCGGGGCCGCGCCGGCGGTGCTGCACCTGGTGGACTGCTCGCTGCTGGGCCCGCCGCGGACCGGTGCGGATGGCCGGGCCCGGTATCTGATGCTGGAGACGCTGCGCGCGTACGGGGCCGGGCTGCTGGCCGGGGCCGGGGAGCAGGAGGCGGCGGCCGCCGCGCAGGCCGGGTACGCGCTGCGGGTGGCCGAGCAGGCCGCCGCGGGGCTGCAGACCAGCACCGCGGAGGTGGATGCCGGCCGCTGGCTGGATGCCGAGGATGCCATGATGCGGCAGGTGCTGGCCTGGGCCACAGAGCACGATCCGGCCATCGCGTTGCGGCTGGCGGTCGCGCTGGCGCCGTGGTGGCACGTGCGGTGCCGGGTGGTCGGGTACCCGTTGCTGCGAGAGGCCGCCGCCTTCGCCGAGGTGGGCAGCGAGCAGTGGTGCGCCGCGCAGCACTGGCTCGGCTATATGGCGCTCCACGCGGCCGATCTGGCCGGGGCGCTGGCCCACTTCACCGCGTTCCGCGACACTGTCGCAGACCGGGGGCCGTCCCGGGCGCTGGCCGAGGCCCTGGCCGGCCGGTCGGCGGCATTGCGGCGGCTGGGCCGGACCGCCGAGGCCGCCGAGGATGGCCGCCGCTCGGTGGCCCTGGCCCGGGAGGCCGGCGACCCGGCCGCGGAGGCGCTGGCCCTGGGGCAGCTGAGCCTGACCGTCATGAACGCCGGTGACCTGGGCGGCGCGGTGCGGCTAGCCCGGCAGGCCGGGCAGATCACGGCCGACATTCCCGGCCGGCGAGCCCGGCTGTGCAGCTACATGTTGACCGAGGCGCTGACCGCGACCGGGGACCTGGCCGCCGCCGAGGATATCTGCGCCGCGGGGCTGGCCCGGTCGCGGGACGCGGGCGACCTGTTCGACCTGGTGGGCCTGCTGCCGCAGATGGCGATCCTGGACCTGCGGGCAGGCCGCACCGGCGACGCCGCCGCGCATTTGAGGGAAGCCCTCCAGATCGCCTTGCGGACCGGTACCCGGGTTGACCTGGGCCACGTCCTGGGAGGCTGCGGGTACCTGTGCGCCGCGACCGGGCGCCGCGCCGAGGCGGTCACGGCGTGGGCCGCGTCCGCCGCGCTCCTGCGGCAGGAGGGATTCTCCAGGGCGCCCTGGTATGCGCGTCAGCAAGAAGCCCTGCGCGAGGCCCGGCAGGCGCTCGGACCCGACCAGGCCCGCGCGGCCGAAGACCGCGGCGCGGCGATGAGCCGGGCCACCGCGGCCGAGTACGCCCTGATGCTCACCGCCCCCGGCCCGCCGGCCGCGGCGCCTGGCCTGGGGCAGCTCAGCGCCCGGGAACGGGAGCTGGTCACCCTGGTCGCCCAGGGCGCCACCAACGCCCAGATCGCCGCCCAGTTGTACATCAGCGTCCGCACGGTCGGCTCGCACCTGGACCGGATCCGGGACAAGACCGGCTGCCGCCGCCGCGCCGACCTGACCCGCCTGGCCCTGACCGCGGGCCTGGTCTAGGCCAGCCGGGTGGCCCGGGCCTGGCCCGGGCCTGCCGCCTGCCCGCCCCGGGCACGGGCCGCTGCGCGCTGTGGGTCATTTGGCCCCGGCCGCCGCCGCGGCGCAAAAGGGGCCGGCTGGCCTCTGCCCCGCATACGGCCCGGCGCGGGAGCCTGCCGGAAGAGGGCCGCACTGGCCGGCCCGATCCGAGCAGACCGGAGAAGACCATGATCACACAGCTTTCCCACCTGGGAACCCGCCGGCGCGCGGCAACGCGGCAGGCCGGCGCCCGCCTCGGCCGGCTGGCCGCGGTCCTGGCCGCGGCCATCTGCGGCCTGCTGGCCTCGGCCGCCGTCATCCCGGCCGCCTTCGCAAAAATGAGTATGCTGCCGGACGGAGGCCCGCCGTACCCGACCGCGCCCGCCGTCATCCCGGCCGCCGTCGCCAGGATGCTGCCGGACGGCGGCCCGCCGTACCCGACCGCCCCGGCCGCCCCGGTCCCGGCCAGCACCGTCCACGTGATCACCGCCGGCGGCATGGCGGGCTGGCAGATCGCCCTGATCGCGCTCGGCGCCGCCCTGATCGCGGCCGCCGCGACCGTCCTGGTGAACCGGGCGCGGGCCGCCCGCCGGGCCGCCCCGGCACCCACCGCCTGACGCCCCCCGCCCGGCCCGCACCGGCCGCGTGCCCGGATCCCGCCCAGGGGCCGGGCACGCGGACACGAACCCGATCCGCCGTCCCGGCACCGAGGCCAGCACAGTACTGGCGCCGGCCGGCCGGCAGCGCCCCAGGCGCCACCTTGGCGGCCTCGCCCAGACATCGCGACGCCCACAACGGGCCACGCAGCCGATGACCCGGTCCCTCACACGCAGCCGAAGCGCTGCTTGCCTCAGCAACTACACCGCTGCTCCCAGCAGCCCAGCAAGGAGACCGTCATGGCCGTCCCGATCGCCCTCGCAGCCATCAGCCTGCTCGCCGCCGCGGTATCCGCCGCGCTCATCGGCCTGGTTAGCGTAGCCATCCGCAAAGAGGACAAAAACCACACCCTGACCAGCCAGCCAACCGGCACCCTGACCCGGGCGGGACGCCGGCTGACCGGAGTGCACGTCCTGCGCGCCGCCCCGCATCACCCCAGCTGACCCGCAGACGACGCTGATCTGGCGACTCAGGGTCCGCGCCGCCGGCGACCAGCTCCGAGCCTGGCCAAGCTCCAACTGGCCAGGCCCGGGAACTATCCCGCGGCAGGCCACAGGCATTCCGGCGGACAGGCACCACGAACACAGCTGCCTCCACAGTCAACTGCCTGCTACACGATGTGCAAGCACATCAACTGTTCCGTGCGGCTCTGATGGAATCCCGGCAGATCGACATAGGCGTGCATATCGGCGGATCTTCGCTGATCTGGCAGTTACCGCAGGCCAGGCAGCTAAGAAGCTCATCAGAGTCAGAGGAAAGTCAGGGTCATGAGCTGGTCATGAGCCAGCGCCGGGAATCATCCTCAGGAAATGCAAGTGTCAACGGCCAATCAAGATCGCTGCCGTCGCCGGGTTGCTGCCTCAGGAGGACGCTGCGAGGTGCGGTACCTCGCCGCGTCCGCCGTGCTTGTGCTCACGGCGGCGCTGGGGCCGGAGCTGCTTGCTGAGGGCGCTGTAAGAGCGTGATAAGAGAACGTACCCGGTCCTGGTAAGGGCCAGAGCAAAGTCGGCCGCCGCGGACCGTCGTGCAGAACGCGGACGTGTACATCTGAGTCTGGCTGATCATGGTGACACAGATGGCGAGTTGGGTCAGCGACTCGCGCAGCGGCGGCTTGAAGTGCTCCGGCCAGTTCTGATGCCTGCCGCACCGATCGGGCACTGCCGTCAGCGGACGGCCGACGTGCGCGGCGAACTGCCCTCCCCGGGCCGCATGGCGCGATGCAGCCAGCTCATACGAGGTGCACGACTAGGAAGAAGAGCACGATGGCGCCGAGTGCCCAGCCAACAGACCTGCGGGCGTCTTGGTAGAACAATCCTCGCAGTCCGGGCAATGTCGCCCGCCTCAGCCGCCAGAAAACCCACGCATCACGGGCGCTGAGAAACCGGCGGGCCGCGAAGCCAGCGAATACACCGCACACTATAGCTAGAACGATCATGTCCCTAATATTCCTGCAGCCCGGGGATCAGTCCAGGTCGCGTAACCAACACCAGGAGCGACGGCCAGAGCCGGTCCCTGGCTGGACCGGGCCGGTGCGCTGGCAGACGTGGCCTCTTGTCTCCCAGGGGACAGCGACGGGGGCAAGCGCATCATGTGAGCTTGCACCACGCTCCGTGCTTGTCTCGGCGCTTGTCTCATCAGCTGTGTACGCGCGTTTAGGTGCAGACGCGCGCGCGAGGGATGAGATGAGACGATTGGTGAGACGATCACTCACGGTGAGGGATCGTCGGTGGTCCGCGCTGTGCGCCATCGCTACAGCAGACCTGGACGACGCGCCCTGCCATGGCATGCTCGCGAAGGTGCCGGTAAAGGGCAGGTCGTGTCGTGCCGGTAGCGCGTATCAACTCACCGATTTCGGCGCCCTCGTCAGGTGGCCATGCATAGCGCCATCCAAGTGCATTCGGTAGGTATACCAACGCCTACGCTCAGCAGCCGGCGGACTGATGCCTGATGCCGCCTCTGTCCGGTTCGGGTCAGGGAAAAGTCAGGGTTACCTGCGGTTGCAACCGCCGAAACCGGACATAACACCTGCTATCTATCTGACGCCCACACGTTCGAATAAGCCTATCTATTCAGTATCTATACTGCTCAATGGCTCTTCTATAATTGATCTTGATCAGATGCTGTAAATATCGGCGGGTCGGCGCGCGGTTATCAACCGGGCTTCGCGGAGTTGACCGCCTGGCGCCGCCGGTTATGGTCCAATGCGCCAGCGGCCGAACCTCGTATATTTATGCATCGGCGCTTCGGGTGAAGTCGTCCGCATCTGCCACATAGTGCGCGACGTTTCCGCGGAAACGCTTTGTGCGCGCGTTCACAAGCCGTTTCCGCGGAGACGCCGCCCCATCCGCTTCTGCCGCGCATCGCGCGCCTGCTCCAGCAGGATGGGCCCGTGCATCCTCTTGATGTTGCCTCAACTAGACCAGGATCTCGAGCAGCGACCCGTGAGCCTGCAGCCAGCCGGTGATGGATTGAGGATCGGTCCCGAGTGATGCCGGCCAGCAGTGTGACGCTGAGCGACGGGCACGGTCGGAGAACGCGCGCCGGCCTGTTGTGCGCCGGCTCGGGGAGCTCGGCGCTTGCCCGCCAAGGCACGCAGATAGCGTTGATCGGGGTTGCCTCCACCGGGCCACGTGCGGGTTAGTGCTGTCGGTCGCGTCCTCAGGTAAGGGCCAGTGCTATCGCCAGGGCCTGGTTCACGCCACGCATGGAGGCCGGTGACAAGGCGCCGAGGTATTCGCCGAGCTCGTCCTTGCCCAGCTGCTCGATGCAGTCTGCGTTGGCGTATCCGGCGAGCGGGTCGGCCGGTGAGAGCTTGACCCAGGTCGGCAGGTCACGCGCAGTGGTGGTGAGCCTGATCGCGATGATGTCATCGAGCAGGCGGTTGCGCGCGTTGTTGGCTACCACAAGCCATGGCTTGAGGCCGTATCCGAGGTCGCAGCGATAGACCTGGCCTCGTTGCGGGCTGGCGGTCACGTGAGCGTGTCGCGCTCTTGCCGGGCGCGGCGGCGCGTACGCAGCACGGCGGCTTCCTCGGCCGACTCGTAAGGGTAGTGCGGGTTGTCGGCGACCGCGGCAGCGTACCCGGCTTCCAGCTTCTCGGCCTGGAGTTGCCGCCACGCACTGTGAATGGCGTCCTGGATGGCAGCAGACCGGCTCGAGTAGTGCCCGGCGAGTTCGGCGAGCTCGCGGGACGTCTCCTCGTCGAGCCGGACTGTCATCGCGTTTGTCATACTCATACGATACCACGTCAGTCATACATACACGTGCCGCCGCACTCAGCGATGAGGCCAGCCAGCCCGCCGGGCCGAGCACACAGAACTGACGCGTATGCGTATGGCCAGGCAGGAGGGGAAGCCGGCACCGAGCCAGGCGTGATCGGCCGCGTGCATTGCCCTGACCGTAGCGTTCCGACGCCGGTCACTGATAGTGGCGATGACCGGCCGATCTTGGGCCACGGTAACGGCTTCGCCAAGCTGCACGCCCACGATGGTGCCGGGGGGCTCGCGGGGAGGGCGCCGCTACGACCGTGGTCACGATCGATCGGTGGCGCGAGATGCTCGTGGCGAGCGAACGCGTAACACCCAGATATGCGCGCCAGGTCAGATAAGACAACCGGGGAGCCGCGCGGCGCGGATCTGCCTGTCATCGATCAGCCAGTTGCTGCCGCGTGTCAGTGGACGTGACGCACACCAGTTACCGACCCGGCGGGGCAACGGTCCGGTACGTTGATGTGTTAGGTACCCGGGGGTCGGCTGATGCCCTGATTTGGTAACGATCGGGTGTATTTGCTTCGTGATCCGGGTCGATCGGGCCAATCCCGGGGATCTCGGCGGGCCGATCGGCCACCCCGGTCAGGGTGGCCAGCGGGACAGTCAGCGTGACCCGCCCGGCGAACCTTCCCGGCTCGGCGCCGCTATCCGCGGTGCCGCCGGTCCCGCCGTCGGCGTCCTGGCGGGGGCGGGAGTCCTCCCGACTCACCCGGGAACACCCGCGCCGACCCGGGCTGCCCCGGGCCGCGCCGCCCCGTCGTTGCCGCCTCGACCGCCAGCATCTCGTCGGCGGCCGCACGGGCGACCTCCGCCAGTTCCTCCGGGGTCAGCTCGTCCTCGCCAGGCAGCGGGTCGTCGGGGTCTCCCCACTCCTCCAGGTCAGGCGGCTCGTCGTCGGCAGCCAGCCAGGCCTCCCGCTCCTCCGCGGCATCGGATCCGGGCGCGTGATCACCGGCTCCCAGCCCGGACCCGAACCCGGGTCAGGCTGCGCCGCGGGCCGGGAGTCGTCACGCCCGCGCATCGGAAGAGCCGGTCCGAGGGGCACGGGCCAGATCCGTTTCGGAATAAGGATTGTTCTTCGAAAATAATAGCGCATATTCTGCTGAAGTGCCACTGGATAAGCTGACCAAACGTAAAAAAACGAACAAAGAGGCGAAGATTGACGGCAGGGCGGGAGTGCGCCGGGTTTACGCCGTCTTGCGGTACCGGATCATGGAGCCGAGCACGCCGGGGACCACGGCGAACGGCGTCATTCCGAGTCGCTTGACGACCGCGACCGAGGCGGCGTTGCCCTCGTCGACCTCGGCCAGGACTTCCGGCAGGCCGAGAGGGCCGAGGGCATGGCCGACCACGGCGCGGGCGGCCTCGATGGCATATCCCTGGCCCCACGAGCTGGGAGCCAGGCTGTAGAAGATCTCCAGGCCGAGATCCTCGAGCGGCCGCAACCCGGCCGTGCCGATCAATGCCGTGCCCACCGATGCTGGGCCGGCGGGTGAGGTGCCGGCCGGTCCGGGCTGGTCCTGGTGCCGCTCGAGGATGAGCCAGACGCCATACCCGGCCGCGGCGAAATCGCGGACACTTTCCCCGATGGTCTCCGCGACTTCCGCCGCGGACAGCGCCGCGCCGTCGAACAGGAACCGCCGGACATCCGGCAGCGTCCAGTGGGCCAGCAGTGCGGCCTGGTCGTCCGCCGTCACCGGGCGCAGGGCCAGGCGCTCCGTGGTCAGGACGTGATTCACGCTGGCGAGACTACCCACCCGGGCACGCCGGTCCGCCGGCTCCGGGTAGCGCCGGGCGGAATCCGGCGTGCCATCTGGGTCCGAGGCTCTGGCCCGCGGGTGGCTTAAGAGGCTACCATGGCGATGCATCGTACCTATACGGTGACATATTTCAGATACCAGTTCGGGAGTAGGACCCATGATGGCAGGCGTTCGCCGGCCTATGCCCAGGCGGCGCAGCGGACACACCACCACCGTCACCATCGGGGCCGAACGGTTCTGCCTCACCGCCAGCCAGCGACCCGACGGGAGCCTGGGCGAGGTTTTCATCCACTGGGGCAAGCACGGCACCAGCACGGCCGGCCTGGTGGCCAGCTACGCCGTCGCCCTGTCCCTGGGGCTGCAGCACCAGGTGCCGCTCGCCGAGCTCGTCAGCGCGGGGCTCGACCAGTTCTTCGTGCCGAACGGGCACACCGACGACCCGGAGATCCCGCGGGTCCGCTCCGCCGTCGACTACATCGCGCGGCGGCTGGCCATCGACTGGCTGCCTTATCCCGAACGGGCCGGCCTCGGCGTCTACACGCTGACCGAGCGCGTCCAGCACGCCGCGCCCTGGATCGAGGCCAACGTAAATGCGAGGATCGCGCCAGCAGCCCGGCCGCCCTGACCAGGATTTCCGGGCCGAACGAGGTGGGCTCGACGCGCCGCCGCCTAGCTTGCGGTGCTGAAGGTGAACATCTTCTCGGCCGCGATGCGCGCCCCGACCGCGTTCGAGCTGATCCAGCCAGGTCTCGAACTGCGGTCCCTGCCTGGGCACGTACCAGGCGAGCATCGCCTGCCGCAGCTCGGCCCCGGCCGGGTCGCGCAGGTCGAACAGCTCGGCCCGGCCGTGCACGGTCACGGCGAACTCCTCGCCGGGCAGGTGGGTGGCGCTGACCGCGGGCCGGGCGGCCAGGTGGCGCATCCGCACCGAGTTCCGGCCCGAGCTGAACCAGAACGACCCGTGCAGGAAGTAGCCGTCGACCGGTCCCGCCAGCGGCCGCCCGTCCGCGGTCACCGTGGCCACGGTGAGCAGCCGCATGCCCGGCAGCCGCGCGGCCAGCTGCGCAGCGGTCAGCCGCCGTTCGTCGGTGATGATCCCCCGCAGGTGCGGGCCCGCGCCGGCCGCGCTGCGGTCCAGCAGTTCCTGCAGGCGGTCGAGCTCCTCTTGGTTCTCGAGCATCTGCCGATTACACCACGCGGCTAGGACATCTCGTCGGCCGCCTGCACGTGGGGGAGGTCGCGGGTGAACGGGCGGAACCCCACGTCGTAGTACAGCGACCGGGCGGCGGCGTGCGCCGGGGCGCCCAGGCAGGCCACGAGCATCTCGGCGGCGCCCGCCTCCGCGGCGCGCCGCATGCCGTACCGGAGCAGCGACCGGGCTAGGCCCAGCCGGCGATAACCCTGGTGCGTGCCGACCGGCTCGAACCCGGCGGTGCCGTTACGCTCGTCGAGCCACATGATCGTCGTGGCGGCCAGCGGTCCTGGACTGGCTGGCGGGCCAGGCCCGGAGCCAGTCCAGGTTGGCGTTAGCTCGCCGCGCTGCGAGGCTGGGGCGGCCGGCTGATCCTGGCGGCGAACAGGTCACGGAGGCTGACCACGCCGCGCACGTGCCGGCCCTCCACGATGGGCAGGTGACGGAAGCCGTTCAGGAGCATCATCTGGGCCGCTTCCTCGACCGGCGTGTCCGGGCTCGCGGACTGCGGGTCCTTGGTCATCCAGGCCGACACCGGCACTGCGGTCAGGTCTGACCCGGAGGCCGCGGCCTTGAGCACGTCGCGCTCGGTGAGGATGCCCGCCAGGAAGGGGCCCTGCATGACGAGGGCCGAGCCCACCTTCTCGCGCACCATCGCGGCCGCGGCCTCGGCGACCGGACTGTCCCGGGCGGTCGATACCATCCGCGCGTGCATCAGGTCGCCGACCGTGTAGGTCCGGCGTGCGGCGTCAGCCACTTTCGCCGATTTCGAACAGCTCGGACTCGTCGTGAGGTGACGACGGCCCGGCGAGCTCTTCGGACAGCAGCCGCCACAGCGAGCCCGCCCACGCGGACAGCTGCGGCCAGCGCATCCAGAACAGCTGGAGGGTCGTCTCGTCAAACTGGTTGTGCGCCTGCTCAGGAGATACCGAGTGGGTGAAATCCTCGAGCTGGTGCATAAGGTCGAGGAACCGGTCGGCGCTGCCATCCATCCAATCACCTCCAGGGGGAGCCGAAGGGCCGGCCACTCCGGGGCGGCCGGCCAACGTCGGGAGAAGCTAAGTGCGGGGATCCATACCCCGAAAGAACCGTGCGCATGAGGACAGCCGCTGCTTATTTTTCCTCGCCGCGGCAGAAAGGTATAGACCCCTGGCCAAACTCGGCGATACCCAGGCACGACCCGTGTCGCGTGGCCGGGCTGCCCGCACGGCTGGCCCGATACCGTTCGGCCCAGGCGTTATACCGCCGGCTGCGAGACGACCAGGCTGGGCCGGAGGAAGCGGCGGTCAGCCGGGTGATCGGGGTCAGTTGGCGAGGCCGGCCCGGGGATATCATGGCCTGCACCATCCGTGACTAACCGCCGGGACCAAGCACGCCTGGTTACCAACACAGCGATAGGCAGGGGCCGTGACTGAGCCAAACCCACCCGCCGGGCCATCGGCGGGCCGGATCGTCGTCGTGATGCCGACGTACAACGAGCGGCGGAACCTGGAGCCCATCGCGGGCCGGGTGCGGGCGGCGCTGCCGGCGGCGGACCTGCTGATCGTGGACGACAACAGCCCGGACGGCACCGGGGACATCGCGGACAAGCTGGCCGAGGCCGGCCCGCACGTGCAGGTCATGCACCGGACTGAGAAGACCGGGCTGGGCAAGGCCTACATCGCGGGGTTCGGCTGGGCGCTCGAGCGCGGTTACGACGTGATCGTGGAGATGGACGCGGACGGCTCACACCAGCCGGAGCACCTGCCCAGCCTGGTCGGCGCGCTCGACGGCGAGAACGCGGACCTGTCCATCGGGTCCCGGTGGGTACCGGGCGGCCGGGTCGTCAACTGGCCGAAGTCCCGGGAGGCGCTGTCCCGCGCCGCGAACATCTACACCCGGCTCATGCTCGGCCTGGACGTTCGCGACGCGACCGCGGGATTCCGCGCCTACCGGGCCGGCACGCTGCGCAAGATCAGCCTGAACCAGGTGGAATCGACCGGGTACTGCTTCCAGATCGACCTGACGATCCGGGTCGCCCAGGCGGGCCTGCGGATCGTCGAGGTGCCGATCACGTTCGTGGAACGGGAGCACGGTGCCTCCAAGATGAGCAACGGAATCATCCTGGAGGCGTTCTGGCGGGTCGCGCAGTGGGGCGTGGCGCGACGGCTCCGTCAACTGCGCAAACGCGGCTAGGGGCAGCCCCGGGGCCTGGGCCAGCCCGGGTGCCCGAGCTGAGGCGGGCGGCTAGGCGCTGCGGCGGTGCGGGCGCCTGGTGTCCTGGCCGCGGTCGCTGCTGCGGCGCTCCCTGATGATCTCCAGGCGCTCGGCGAGCACGGCCTCGAGGTCCTCGACCGTGCGGCGCTCCATGAGCATGTCCCAGTGGCTGCGCGGCGGCTTCGCCTTCTTGGGCGACGGGGACTCGCCGGTCGCCGCGATGGCGACGGCGCCGCAGACACGGCACTCCCACCCGGGGGGAAGCTCCGCCTCAGCGGCGAAAGGCACGCTAAAATGGTGCCCGTTCGGGCAGTCGAAGGCGACATCCTGACGAGGCGCCAGGTCGGTGTTCCTGTCGTTCTCGTAGCTCGTCGCACCGAGCCGGGTGCCGCGAAGTGCGCGTTCGGCCATGCTTGCTGCCTCCCAGGCGGTCAGCGGTCTTCTCGAGCAACGCTGAATACCCGGACAAGATTCCCCCGGACGGTGTTACCCAATCGTATTTCGGCGGAAAGATCGCAGTTACCTAACGCCGGGGCGCTCCGCCGCGATTCCGCTACGAGCCGCGGGGGTTCCACTGACCTCGCTCGACGAGAACCTCGCGCAGGGTCTCGATGTCGTCGGTCATGATCCCGTCGGCGCCCAGGTCCAGCAGGCGACTCATCTCGGCCCGGTCGTTGATCGTCCACACGTGCACGTCGAGCCCGAGGGCGTGCGCCCGGCGGAGGAACGAGCGGGACGCGACCCGGCCCGGCACCTGGGCGCAGCGGACCTGCCATTGCGCCAGCCTGCGGGCGAGCAGGCCGGCCTGTCCCTCCTGGACGGCCGCGCCGATGGTGTACCGGACGGCCGCGATCACCGCCGGGGAGGTCGCCATGCATACCGGCCGGTCGAGGAGCCCGCGCGCGGCCCGCAGCCTGCCGCCGGAGAACGAGGTGACGCAGACCCGGTCCCAGGCGCCGGTGCGGCGCAGCACCCCGGGTAGCAGCGCGATGCCGGACTCGTCCTTCAGGTCGATGTTGAAGCGCGCGTCGGGCCAGGCGTCGAGCAGGTCCTCGATCGCCGGTATCGGCTCGGAGCCGGCCACCCGCATCGCGCTGACCTCGCGGAAGGTGCGTGCGCCTAGCGGCCCCGACGCGTCGGTCACCCGGTCGAGCGTGCGGTCGTGGAATGCCATGAGCTTCCCGTCCGCGGTGGCCCGGGCGTCGGTCTCCAGGTACGTGTAGCCGAGCTTGACCGCGTGCTCGAACGCCGTCCAGGTGTTTTCCGGCGCGTGGGACGCGCCGCCCCGGTGCGCGAACGCGTGCGGGCGGGGGCGGTCGAGAAACGGTACCGGCACGATGGTAAGTATGCCCGTTTCCGGCGTTGACCTGGTGAACTGCGGGTGCCTGCCTGGTTGCGCTACCGGGCCCAGGCCCGCCGCCGGGCTTCGGCCATGGCCACGGCCGCCGCTACCGCCACGTTCAGCGACCCGACCCGGCCCGGCTGCGGGATATAGGTGACGGCGTCGGCCATGGCGAGCAGGCCCGCCGTGCAGCCGTGGTCCTCGTTGCCGACGGCGAGGCAGACGTCGCCGTCGAGCGGCGCCTCGTGCAGCGGGACCGCGCCGGTGGCCAGTTCGACCGCGACCACCCGCAGGCCCGAGGCCGCCGCCGCCTTGGCCGCGGCGACGGGGTCCGGTTCCTGCGTGGCCTCGATCAGCCGCTGCGTGCCGAGCGCCGTCTTGCCCACGCCCGGATGGCCGAGCGGGGCGGTGCTGCCGCACAGCCACAGCCGCTCGGCGCCGAACGCGGCGGCCGAGCGGACGATCGAGCCGACGTTGAACGGCTGGGCCACCGAGTCGAGCAGCAGCGCCAGGCGGGTCTCGCCGGCCCGGCGCCACTCCCGGTTGAGCCGTTTGACCTCGGTGGGGCGCAGTTGCCTGGGGGCGCCCGCCGCGGCGGGCACGAGCCGGGTCACGGGCTGCTCACCCCGGCTCGTTCGGCCTGATAATCCACCTGGAGCAGGCGGTAGCCGCTCCGTGCGGCGAGCCGTGTCACGGGCCAGCCCTGCCCTTCCAGCCAGCGGTGCAGCGAGTCGGCGCCGAGGTTGCGCCCGACCACCAGGTACGCGTGCCCGGCCGGATCCAGCCGGTCCAGCCAGGAAGACAGCAGCGCGTGCAGCGCGTCCTTGCCGATGCGGACCGGCGGGTTGGACCAGATCCCGGCGAACCGCGCGGGCAGCGACGCGTCGCCGGGCGGGACGCAGCGCACGTTCTCAAGGCCGGCCGCGCGGGCGTTCCGCGCGCACAGCCCGAGCGCCCGCTCGTTGACGTCCACGGCCCACACGCACGAGCCGGGCGAGCGCGCGGCCAGCACGCAGGCGACCGGCCCGTAGCCGCAGCCCAGGTCGAGTACGTTACCGGCGGCCGGCGGCGCGGGGGACGCCTCGAGCAGCAGCCGGGTGCCCGGGTCGAGCCTGCCGGGGGAGAACACCCCGGCGTCGGTGGCCAGTTCCAGGTAGACCTCGGGCAGGATCACCCGCACCTGCCCCGGCCGGTGCGCCGTCCGGGGATGCGCGGAGAAATAGTGGTCGGTCACACCGATACGGTCGGCTGAGCCTGGCCGGCCAGCGCGGGGTCGATGAACCGGTGGGTGACCCACCGCTCGACGATGAACGTCATGATCGGGACGGTGCCGGCCAGCAGCATGATCACGGTCGGCTTGGTCGCCAGCCGCAGCCTGCGGGACAGCTGCCAGGCGAACACCAGGTAGATGATGTACAGGATGCCGTGCACCACGCCGACGTCGTTGGCCACCGCCGGATGGCCCGCTATCTGCAGCGGGACGCCGACGAAGCACAAGATCATGAGCACCACGCCGGTCACGTAGGCCATCACCCGGTACCGCAGTACCGCCGCTTTCACTGGTAAATCTCCTATCGCAGTTATCGCAGGCCGTGCCACCGGCCGTGGTTCTTGACCTCGGCGTTGAGCCGGGCCAGGTAGGCGTTGTACGCGCTGAGTTCCTCGTCGTCGTCCTCGCCCGGCGCGCCGTCCGGCAGCTGGACAGATCCGGCCGCCTGGATGGCGCCGGAGACTCCGGCGGGCAGACTCTCCGCCTCGGCGGCGACCGCCCTGGGGTCGGGTATCTCGCCCCGCCTGATCCGGAACTCATCCCTGATCGTCCTGGCCCAGAAAACCACGGCGAACACCGCGAACAGCGGCCACTCGAAGGTGTACGCCCAGCTCAGCCCGTTGCCGGACAACGCGCGGTGGAACTGCCAGTCGCCCAGCCACAGCATGCCGGAAAACGAGACCACCATCAGCAGGTGCCAGCCCAGCCAGCGGGGCCTGATGAGAAAATGCCACACGGGTCCGGCCGGCGTCCCGGCTGCGGCGGCAGGCGCCCGGTCCGCGTTTTCCATGCCATGAGGGTAGCGCCGACGGCGGATAACTCCCGCACAGGCGGGCGCGCTGGCGGATAATTCCCGCATGGGTCTGCGCACCGGATTCGCCGCTCCCGCCAGACGGCTGCGTATGCCAGGCTGATGACATGCGCAAATACGTGATCATGGGCGTGCAGGGCAGCGGCAAGGGCACGCAGAGCCAGATCCTGGTGGCTGACCTGGGCCTTGTGCACATCGGCGTGGGTGACATCTTCCGCTGGAACGTGCAGAACCACACCAAGCTGGGCGCCCAGGTCCGGCGCACCATGGCGGCCGGGGAACTGGTCAGCGACGACCTGGTGGAGGAGGTGGTCAGGGACCGGCTCACCCAGCACGACTGGAACTTCGGCTTCATCATCGACGGGTTCCCGCGGAACCGCCGGCAGGCCGAGTTCTTCCTGGAGAGCTACGACATCAACGGTGTCATCGTGCTCGACCTGCCCGACTCCGAGGTCCGCCGCCGGGTGCTCAACCGCAGGCTGTGCGCCGACTGCGGGATGGACTACAACCTGATCGACAGCACCCCGAAACAGGCGGGCAAGTGCGACATGTGCGGGGGGGAGCTGATCACCAGGGAAGACGACACCGAGGAGGCGCTGGCGGTGCGGCTGCGCGAGTATCACGCCCAGACCGAGGAAGTCCTGGAGATCTTCCGGCGCAAGGAGTACGTCTTCGTGGTGGACGCGCGGCCCGCCCCCGAGGCCGTCCAGGACCAGATCAGGAAGTGCCTCGCGCTGCCGTCGTACGAGCCGGACAAGCCGGAGCAGAAGGGGAGCGGCGGTGCGTGAGATCGCGGTCTTCGGCGGCACCTCGCATCCGGCGCTGACCGCCGAGATCTGCGCGTACCTCGCGGTGCCGCAGCGCCCGGTGCTGGTCAAGCGGTTCGCCAACGACTGCCTGGAGGTCCAGCTGCAGTCCAACTGCCGGGAGCGGGACGTGTTCCTGATCCAGTCGCTGATCCGGCCGGTGCAGGAACACCTGGTCGAGCTGCTGCTGATGGCGGACGCGGCCCGGGGCGCGTCGGCGGGGCGGGTGACCGCGGTGATGCCGCACTACGCCTACGCCAGGTCGGACAAGAAGGACGCGCCGCGGATCTCCATCGGCGGCCGCCTGATCGCCGACCTGCTGGTCACCGCGGGGGTCAACCGGGTGCTCACGCTGAACCTGCACTCGCCGCAGGTGCACGGCTTCTTCTCGGTGCCCGTCGACCACCTGCACGCGCTGCGCGAGCTGGCCGGGCACTTCCGGCAGCGGGACCTGTCCAACGCCGTCGTGGTCTCACCCGACCTGGGCTACGCCAAGAGCGCGGCGGCGTTCGCCCGCCTGCTCAGCCTGCCGGTCGCGGCGGGGGCGAAGGAACGGCTGAGCGACACGGAGGTGAAGATCACCGCCATCATCGGCGACGTGGCCGGCCGGGACGTGATCGTCCTGGACGACGAGATCTCCCGCGGCACCACCGTGTTCGAGCTGCTCGACCGGCTGCGCGAGGAGGACGCGCGCTCGGTGGCCGTAGCCTGCACGCACGCCCTGTTCGCCGACAACGCCCTGGACAAGCTGGCCGCCTGCGACGTGACCGAGATCGTCTGCACCAACACGGCGCCGCTGGACGCCGGGCACCCCAAGCTGACCGTGCTATCGGTGGCCCCGGCGCTGGCCGAGGCCATCAGCCGGATCCACAACGGCGAGTCGGTCAGCGCCTTGTTCCACTAGCTGCCTGGGTTCCGTCGGCGGTCTCGATGACCCAGGCCAGCACCAGGGCTTCCTCTAGCCAGGCGTCGTAGCGGCCGCTGCGGCCGCCGTGGCCCGCCTCCAGCTCGGTCTTGAGCAGGAACGGGCCGCCCCGACCCACCGCCCGCAGCCGGGCCATCCACTTGGCCGGCTCGTGATAGCTCACCCGGGTGTCGTTCAGCCCGGTCAGCACGAAGATCGGCGGGTAGGCCTGCGCGGTGACGTTCTCGTACGGCGAGTACGACTTCATGTACGCGTAGACCTCGGGGTCGTGCAGCGGGTCGCCCCACTCCTCCCACTCGGTCACGGTCAGCGGCAGCGACGGGTCCAGGATCGTGTTCAGCGCGTCGACGAACGGCACGTGCGCCACGATCCCGGCGAACGCCTCGGGCGCCATGTTGGCCACCGCGCCCATCAGCAGCCCGCCCGCCGAACCACCCCGCGCGACCAGCCTCGACGCGGACGTCCAGCCCGCCTCGGCCAGGTGCCGCGCGCACGCGATGAAATCGGTGAACGTGTTCTTCTTGTGCAGCAGCTTGCCGTCGGTGTACCAGGACCGGCCCATCTCGCCGCCGCCCCTGATGTGCGCGATCGCGTAGACGAAGCCCCGGTCGAGCAGCGACAGCACGGGGATGGAGAAGGCCGGGTCACGCGAGAGCTCGTAGCTGCCGTAGCCGTAGAGCAGGCACGGCGCGCTGCCGTCCCGCGGCGTGCCCTTCCGGCACACCAGCGAGATCGGCACCCGGGTGCCGTCGGGGGCACTGCCTGTTACCGGCGCCCACTCCCGGTGCTCCTCGTAATCGTCGCCTCCGTAGGGGACGCCGGACGGGGAGGGGAGCACCGGCTGGCGCTTGAGCAGGGTGAGCTCGCCGGTGGCCAGGTCGCAGTCGTAGACCGAGCCCGGGGTCACCAGCGAGGTGTAGGACAGCCGGAACCGGCTGGCCTGGAACTCCGGGTTCGGCCCGGGCCCGACCCGGTAGACGGGCTCGCCGAAGGACACCTCGTACTCGCCGTCTTTGCGCAGGACGCGCAGGCCGGTCAGGCCCTCGCGGCGGAAGTGGACCACGGTGTAGTCGGCGAACGCGTCCATGCCGAGCAGCCGGGTGTCGGCCCGGTGCCGGACCAGCGGGGTCCAGGCGGCCGGGGCGGCCAGCGGCGCGGTGGCGATCTCGAAGTTCTCCGCGCCGTCGTTGTGCAGGACAAGGAGTTGCTCCCCGGCGTGGTCGACCTCGTAGTCCACCCCCTGGCGGCGCGGCGCCACCACGGTGAACCCGTCCTCGGGCCTGGCCGCGTCCAGCAGCCACACCTCGCTGGTCAGCACGCTCGCGCTCCTGATCACCAGGTAGCTCTCGCTGCGGGTCAGGCCCACGTAGACGTGGAAGCGCTCGTCCGGCTCCTCGAACACCATGGTGTCCGCCTCGGCCGGGGTGCCGATCCGGTGCCGGCCGACCCGGTACGGCCGCCAGGCGTCGTCCACGGTCGTGTAGAACACGGTGGACCCGTCCAGCGACCACGCGCAGCCGGCGTAGGTGTCCGGGATCTGGTCCGGCAGCGTCACCCCGGTGGCCAGGTCCTTGATCCGGAGGGTGAACCGCTCGTTGCCGGAGAAGTCGGTGGAGTAGGCCAGCCAGCGCTGGTCCGGGCTGGTCCGGAACGTGCCGAGGCTGAAGAAGTCGTGCCCGGCGGCGAGCTCGTTGCCGTCGAGCAGCACCTCTTCTCCTTCCAGCGGCTGGCCGTCCGCGGGGATGGGCGGGACCACCTCGCCGGGCCGGACCGCGCGGCGGCAGTGCACCGCGTACTGCTGGCCCTCGACCGTCCTGGCATAGTGCCACCAGCCGCCCTTGCGCACCGGCACGGACAGGTCGCTCTCCTGGGTGCGCGCCTTGATCTCCGCGAAGATCTGCTCGCGCAGCGGGCCCAGGCGGGCGGTGACCTCGTCGGCGTAGGCGTTCTCCGCCTTCAGGTAGCCGATGGTGTCCGGGTCGCCGGAGTCGGCCAGCCACGCGTACTCGTCGGTCACGGTGTCGCCGTGGAACGTGCGCGAACTGGGGACCTGCTTGGGCCGGGGCGGCTCGATGCTCATGACGGCCCAGTCTAACGAGCGGCTTTGGCACCATAGAGGGGTGCGAGGACACCTGCTGCTTACCAACTGCCTCACCGACGAGGTCACCCTTGAGAACATCGAGCTCGCCCTGAAGGCGGACCGGCTGCTCTGGCTCGACCTGGCCGACACCAGCGAAGACACGCTCACCTTGCTGCGCGAGGTGTTCAAGATCCACCCCCTTGCCGTCGAGGACGCCAGGGAGTTCCACCAGCGGCCGAAGATCGAGGATTACGACGACTTCGTCTCCATGGTCGCCTATGGCGCGCGCGGCCTGGATGAGCCGCTGGTCGAGGTGCACTGCTTCTACGCCGAGCATTTCCTGGTCAGCGTGCACCGCGACGAGGTGCCCGCGATCACCGACGCCTGCCACGCGCTCACCCGGCTGCGCACCGACCGGCGCCTGGTCGCGCTGTACCGGCTGGTCGACGCGCTGGTCGACACGATGTTCCCGTTCCTGGCCGCGATGGACGACCGCATCGACGAGCTGCAGGACCAGATCTTCACGGACCCGAGGGAAGCGCAGCTGGCCGCGCTGTTCGCGCTCAAGCGCCAGCTGGTGGACGTGCGCAAGGTGGTCACCCCGCAGCGCGACATGATCTCCGCGATGCTGGCCGGGGTGATCCCGATCCCCGGCATGACCGCGGAGACCGAACGGTACGTCCGCGACCTGTACGACCACCTGATCCGGATCAGCGACCTGGTGGACAGCTACCGCGACCTGCTGTCCGGCTCGCTCGACGCGTACATGTCGATGGTGTCCAACCGGCTCAACGACGTGATGAAGCAGCTGACCATCATCGCCACCGTCTTCCTGCCGCTGTCCTTCCTGACCGGGTTCTTCGGCCAGAACTTCGGCTGGCTGGTGACCCGGCTGGGGGCGGGAGTCACCTTCTTCGGCGTCGGCGTGGGCACCGAGGTGATGGCCGTGGCCGCCCTGCTCTTCCTGTTCAAGCGGCGCGGCTGGATGGGCAAGGGGAGCTGACGGGGCTGACCCGCCGTACCGGGTCCGGTGTCCTATAGGGCCGAACGAGCCTGGTGCATGCCGCCCGGAGCAGTTCGGTCATCCTGCTGATGGCGGAGAGAATCCGTGCCGCTAACCTTTCCTGTGGCAGCTTGACGCCAGTGCGGAAGGGATGGTCACCGTGACGGAATGGTCACCTGTCCCCCCGGTCGCGCGTCCGCTGCCCGAACCGGAGCCGCAGGCCGTGCTCGCGCCGCTGACCACCGTCGCGATCTTCCTGGTGCTGACGATCGAGCCGGGCGGGGAGCAGGCCGTCAGGGACCTGCTTGCCGACTGGGCCAGCCTGCAGCGGGCGGTCGGCTTCCGCGCGCCGGACGCCCCGCTTGCCTGCGTGGCCGGTATCGGTTCCGACGCCTGGGACCGGCTGTTCGCCGGCCCGCGTCCGGCCGAGCTGCATCCGTTCCGCGCGCTCGCCGGGGCCGTGCACCGCGCCGTGTCGACGCCGGGGGATCTGCTGTTCCACGTGCGGCACGAGCGGATGGACGTGTGCTTCGAGTTCGCGGCCCAGGTCACCGCCCGGCTGGCCGGGGCGGCCGTGGTGGTGGACGAGGTGCACGGCTTCCGGTACTTCGACGAGCGGGACCTGCTCGGCTTCGTCGACGGCACCGAGAACCCGGTGGGCCGCGCGGCCGGGGTGGCGGCCCTGGTCGGCGACGCCGATCCCGGCTTCGCCGGCGCCAGCTACGTCATCGTGCAGAAGTACCTGCACGACATGGCGGCCTGGAATGCGCTGAGCACGGAGGACCAGGAGAACGCGATCGGCCGCTACCAGCTGTCCGACATCGAGATGCTGGACGACGTCAAGCCGGCCAACTCGCACGTCGCGCTGAACACCATCGAAGATCCCGACGGCACGGAGCGGCAGATCCTGCGGGCCAACATGCCCTTCGGCGAGCTGGGGCGGGGGGAATTCGGCACCTACTACATCGCTTACGCGGCCACGCCGAGCGTGACCGAGCAGATGCTCGGCAACATGTTTATCGGCAACCCGCCAGGTAACTACGACCGCATCCTGGACTTCTCCACGGCGGTCACCGGCAGCCTGTTCTTCGCGCCGTCGGCTGACTTCCTCGATGACCTCCCGGATCCGCCCGACCTGGCCGGTTCCGGCGACACCGCGTCCGCCGGATCCGGTTCCCTGGGCATCGGCAGCCTGAAAAGGAGCACCTAGCATGAACAACCTGCACCGCGAGCTCGCTCCGATCTCCGACGCCGCCTGGGCGAGCATCGAGGAGGAGGCGCGCCGGACGTTCGAGCAGCACGTGGCCGCGCGCCGGGTGGTCGACCTGACCGGTCCCGAGGGCCCGGGCCTGGCCAGCGTCGGCACCGGGCACCTGGACGGGATCGACGCGCCCGCGGACGGGGTCATCGCCCAGCTGCGCACCGCCCAGCCGCTCGTCCAGCTCCGCGTCCCGTTCACGGTGAACAGGCAGGACGTGGACGACGTGGAGCGCGGCGCGCAGGACCCGGACTGGCAGCCGGTCAAGGACGCGGCCAAGAAGATCGGCTTCGCCGAGGACCGGGCCGTCTTCGAGGGGTACCCGGCCGCGGGGATCGCCGGGATCAGGCAGAGCTCGTCCAACCCCGCGCTGACGCTGCCCGCCGGGGTCCGCGACTACCCGAACGTGGTCAGCCAGGCGATCAGCTCGCTGCGGCTGGCCGGCGTGGGCGGCCCGTTCTCGCTGCTGCTGTCCGCCGACGCCTACACGATGGTGAGCGAGACCTCCGACCACGGCTACCCGATCCGCGAGCACCTGGCCCGCGTCATCGACGGGGACATCATCTGGGCGCCCGCCATCGACGGCGCGTTCCTGCTGTCCGCCCGCGGCGGCGACCACGAGCTGCGGCTCGGCCAGGACCTCTCGATCGGCTACCTGTCCCACGACGCCGGCACCGTCCAGCTGTACTTCCAGGAGTCCCTGACCTTCCTGGTCTACACCGCCGAAGCGAGCGTGGCCCTGACCGCGGCGGACGGCTAGCTAGCCCGCCTCGTATCCCTGGCTAGCTCTCCTCGTACCTGGTGGGCGGGAACGGGTGCCGTTCGGTGATGGGCCGCAGCTCGCCCTCGTCTTCCTGCCGGCGCACTTCGGCCCGCTCCTCCTGCCAGTCCTCGTTCAGGGTGATGTCCTCGGGCGGTGGCGCGTCGGTGGCCGGCGGCACCTCGTCGGGATCGTAGGCGTCCAGCCCGGCGGCCACGCGCTCCTCCTCGGTGAGGCGGGCGAGGTGGTCGTCGTCGAGGCGCTGCGACGCGCCGCCGTGCTCGCGGCGGTCCCGGTGGAACCGCTCGGGAAAGTCGTCGTCTCGCTCTGACATCGCGCCTCCTCGGGTCGCGCCAGTGTGGTCTAAGTTACTGCCCACAAGGACCGGCACGAACCCCCGGGAGCCGCCATGGCTCCAGCGACTGCCTCCAGGGCAGCATCGATGTGGCAGCGATGCTGCCCTGGCGACGTCGATGTGGCAGCGATGCTGCTCACCAGGCGGGTGCCGACCTGAATCCGGGCTTGCGGGCGCGGGGTGGCGGAACGCGTGTGGCTGACGGGACACCCGGGAAGCGGGCGGGAGCCGGTGCCCCGCTGGGCGGTACCTGGGAGCCGTTGGGGGTCGCCTGGAACTGGTGTGCGGGCCTGATGGCGGTCGCGTGTCGTCGACGGCCGAACGGAACCGCGGCCTGACGTTTCACTGCCACCTCGACTGGTTACCTGAAGTTGCCTGGAAAGAGCATCCCATTACATTTAGCGATCCCTGTATAGGGCCTGTGGAAAGGCTGTGCATAAGCCGGTGGATAACCGTCGAAATATGCGGATAACTGCCGGTGTTCTGTGGACAACATGTGGACCCGGAAAAACTTGAAATGAATTGCCGCAGACTCTTGCGCGGCCGCCGGGAAACCAGTAGAAATACTTTCACCGTTCGGAACGGGAACCACCCGGGGGCGACCCCGGGACGTGGGAGGAGCCGGGAAACCGGCACCTCGCGCGGGTTACCGGTACCGGCGGGCGGCGCGTCACGAGGGGTCAGCCGGGCGACCGGCAGGCCTAGCGTGGCGGGGCCAGGCGAGGCCCCCTCCATCTCATACATGGAGGGGGCCTCGTCCCATCCGGGTCCGATATTCACATTCTGCCAGGAAAACCCGTCCGCAAACATGCCACGGACGCGGTTTCCGGGCAGGTCAGCTGACGGCCTGACCTGAAAGGTCAGGCCCCGTTCCGGCCAGCACTATTCCAGCGCACCCGCAGGTCGGGCGGCTTGCGGAAGACCAGCCCGCGAGGTGCGCTGGGGTAGCGGGCGTCCAGGCGCAGCCCGGGCAGCCGGGCCAGCAGGGTGTCCACCGCGACCTGGGCCTCCAGCCGGGCCAGGTGCGCGCCGAGGCAGAAATGCGGGCCGTGCGCGAAGGCCAGATGGCGTCCGGCGTTGGAACGGCGCACGTCGAACACGTCGGGATCACCGAAGACCGCCGGGTCACGGTTCGCCCCGGCGAGGGACACCGTAACCTGGTCACCGGCGCAGACCGCGGCGTCACCGAGCCGAATATCACTGGTCGCGTACCGGTCGACGATCGCGGCGGCCGGCTCGAGCCGCAGCGACTCCTCGATCGCCGCAGGCACCAGGCCACGGTCGGCGAGCACGAGGCCGAGCTGGGCGGGGGAGGAGAGCAGGTGCATCAGGGCGTTGGCGATCATGCCCTCGGTGGTCTCGATCCCGCCGAACAGCAGGACCGCGGCGTTGGAAATGGCCTCCTGCTCGGTCAGCGGCCCGGACACCTCGGCCAGCAGCGACGCGGACCCCGCGATGACCTCGCGCAGGCTGGCCGCGAGCTCGGCGAAGGCGGCCGTCCCGGCCGGCGCCGCGCCCACGTCTCTGGCGGCCTCGGCCTGCACCGCGGCCACGATCCCGTCGTACCAGCCGAGGATCCGCGCCGGATCGGTCTTACCGAGGCCGAGCGCCTCGGCCATGACCGTGACCGCGAGCGGCCCGGCGACGGCCCGGCGCAGTTCGGCGGCGCCGCGCGGCTCGATGGCCGAGACCAGGCGGCCGGCCTCGGCCCGGGTGAACGAGGCAAGCCGCGCCCGCACCTGGTCGTGCCGGAAGGCACGGTTGAACGGGCCGCGGTGGCGCACGTGCTGGGCCCCGTCCAGCGACAGCATGCTCGGCCCGACCACTTTGGCCGTGGAGAAACGAGGATCATCGACGGTGAACGTTCGCGCATCACGGAGCACCGCCACGGCCAGGTCGTACCCGGTAACCAGCCAGGCGCCGAGCGCCGGCACCCAGATGGCCGGGCCGCCGGCCCGCAGCCGGGCCAGCACCGGATGCGGATCGGCCTCCAGGGCGGCCGGCGTGACGTCCGCTGGCGCGCTCGGTCCTGGCCCCTGAACCCGCCTCGGCCGGGCCCCGTCGGTCAAGGCAGCCACCCCACGCACCTGATCGGCATCAATGGACAAAAATACCTCGCCCGGGTCGCGGAACACGTGGCCGGGCGATGGCGGTCGCCGGGCCGGGCCCGCAGCGGCGGCGCGGCGGGTCACCTCGATGGGGCGGACGATGCTCGCCGGGGCCGACGCCGCCACGGCGGACCGCGCGATCGCGTCGGTCCGGGCCGCGCTCACCCCGTACGCGGACGCCGACGGCTTGCACCTGGGCGCGGCGCTGTGGCTGGTACGTGCCGGACATCGAGGCGAAGCTGGCCGAGGTCACCGCGGCGGGCGCCGCCAATAGGGTAGGCAGAGGACCGTTGCCGCGCAGATGGAGACGATGAGCATGGCCACGAGGACGCAGCTACCTGCGCTGCCCGCCGCCGACAGCCACGATCTGATCCGCGTGTACGGCGCGCGCGTGAACAACCTCAAGGACGTCAGCGTCGAGCTCCCGAAGCGGCGGCTGACGGTGTTCACCGGCGTTTCCGGCTCGGGCAAGAGCTCCCTGGTGTTCGGCACGATCGCGGCGGAGTCGCAGCGCCTGATCAACGAGACCTACAGCGCCTTCGTGCAGGGCTTCATGCCGACGCTGGCGCGGCCCGAAGTCGACGTACTGGACGGGCTGACCACCGCGATCCTCGTCGACCAGGAGCGGATGGGTGCCGACCCCCGCTCCACGGTCGGCACCGCCACCGACGCCAACGCGATGCTGCGCATCCTGTTCAGCCGCCTCGGGCAGCCGCACATCGGCTCGCCCCAGGCGTTCTCCTTCAACGTTGCCTCGATCAGCGGAGCGGGTGCGGTCACGCTCGAGCGCGGCGGGAAGACCGTGAAGGAGCGCCGCAGCTTCAGCATCACCGGCGGCATGTGCCCGCGCTGCGAAGCCCGGGGCGCCGTCACCGACATCGACCTGTCCCAGCTGTATGACGACAGCAAGTCGCTCAACGAGGGCGCGCTCACCATCCCCGGCTATACGCCGGGCGGCTGGAACTTCCGGCTTTACAGCGCCTCGGGCTTTGTCGACCCGGATAAGCCGATCCGCGACTACACCAAGAAGGAACTGCGCGACTTCCTCGACCACGAGCCGGCCCGGATGAAGATCGCGGGCATCAACATGACCTACGAGGGCCTGATCCCGCGGATCCAGAAGTCGATGCTGTCCAAGGACAAGGAGGCGATGCAGCCGCACATCCGGGCCTTCGTGGACCGGGCGGTCACCTTCACCACCTGTCCGGAGTGCGACGGCACCCGGCTCAGCGAGGCGGCCAGGTCATCGAAGATCAAGGGGATCAGCATCGCCGACGCCTGCGCGATGCAGATCAGTGACCTCGCCGAATGGGTCGGGAGCCTGGATGAACCGTCAGTCACACCGCTGCTGGCGACACTGCAGCGGACCCTCGACTCGTTCGGCCAGATCGGGCTCGGCTATCTCAGCCTCGACCGCGCGTCGGGCACGCTCTCGGGCGGTGAGGCGCAGCGCACCAAGATGATCCGCCACCTCGGCTCCTCGCTCACCGACGTCACCTACGTCTTCGACGAGCCCACCATAGGCATGCACCCCCACGACATCCAGCGGATGAACGACCTGCTGCTGCAGCTGCGCGACAAGGGCAACACGGTGCTCGTCGTGGAGCACAAGCCGGAGGCGATCGCGATCGCCGACCACGTCGTCGACCTCGGCCCCGGCGCTGGTACTGTCGGCGGCGAGGTGGTCTTCGAGGGCACCGTCGACGGGCTGCGGGCCAGCGGCACGCTGACCGGGCGGCACCTGGACGACCGGGCTGCGTTGAAGCCGTCGGTGCGGAAACCGTCGGGAGTGCTCGAGGTGCGCGACGCCAGCACTCACAACCTGCACGACGTCGATGTCGACATCCCGCTCGGCGTGCTGGTGCTGGTGACCGGCGTGGCCGGGTCGGGAAAGAGCTCACTGATCCACGGCTCGGTGTCTGGCCGGGACGGAGTGGTATCGGTCGGCCAGGGCGCGATCCGCGGCTCGCGCCGGAGCAACCCGGCGACCTATACCGGACTGCTCGATCCCATCCGCAAGGCGTTCGCGAAGGCCAACGGCGTGAAGCCGGCGCTGTTCAGTGCCAACTCCGAGGGTGCCTGCCCCAACTGCAACGGCGCCGGCGTCGTCTACACCGACCTGGCGATGATGGCCGGCGTCGCCACGACCTGCGAGGTGTGCGAGGGAAAGCGATTCGCGGCGTCGGTGCTTGAATACCACCTCGGCGGCCGGGACATCAGCGAGGTACTGGCGATGCCGGTGACCGAGGCGGGGGAGTTCTTCAGCACCGGCGAGGCACGCACGCCCGCCGCGCACGCCATTCTCGAGCGGCTCGCCGACGTCGGGCTCGGCTACCTCAGCCTGGGCCAGCCGCTCACCACGCTGTCCGGCGGCGAGCGGCAGCGGCTCAAACTGGCCGCCCACATGGCCGAGAAGGGCCGCGTCTACGTTCTCGACGAGCCGACCAGCGGCCTCCACCTGGCCGACGTCGAGCAGTTGCTCGGCCTGCTGGACCGGCTCGTCGACTCCGGCAAGTCGGTCATCGTCATCGAGCACCACCAGGCGGTGATGGCGCACGCCGACTGGATCATCGACCTGGGCCCCGGCGCAGGGCACGACGGCGGCCGGATCGTCTTCGAGGGCAGCCCCGCCGGCCTCGTAGCCGCCCGCTCCACCCTTACCGGCGAGCACCTCGCGGCCTACGTCGGCACCTGACCTGGAGCACCGGTCACGTAACGGACGGTCATGTAAGCGCCCGCCAGCATCAGCCCGGCCGGGCCCCGCCGGCGATCACCACCGCATGCCCGTTTGGGCCGAACGTGCTCATTGATACCTCCGGGACTGGTGCGAGTGGATGTGATGCGGCCGTGTCCTGGGGCGGCGTCAGGAGCTCGTGAGGATCACGAGCCGCTGGGTCGCCCGGGTCATTGCGACGTAGCGGTCGACCGCTCCCTCGATGCCCGTGCCGAACGTCTCCGGGTCCACCAGCACGACCAGGTCGAACTCGAGCCCCTTGGACAGTTCGGGGGCCAGCGACCGGACGCGGGACGTCGCCCGGAACGCGGGATCGCCGATGACACAGGCGACGCCGTCCGCATGCGCGGCGAGCCACGCGCCGAGGATCGAGCTCAGGTCCGAGGCAGGTCCGTGGACGACGGGGATGCCGGTGCTGCGGATGGAGACCGGCACGTTAGCGTCCGGGAGCACGGCCCGGATGACCGGCTCGGCTTCCGCCATGACTTCTTCCGGCGTCCGGTAGTTGATGCTCAGGGAGGCCAGGCTGATCTGGTCGAATCCGACTCGCTCGAGCCGTTCCCGCCACGACTCGGTGAACCCGTGCCTGGCCTGGGCCCGGTCCCCGACGATGGTGAAGCTGCGGGACGGGCAGCGGAGCAGCAGCATCTGCCATTCGGCGTCGGTCAGTTCCTGGGCCTCGTCCAGGACGATGTGCGTGAACGGGCCTGCGAGCAGGTCCTGGTCGGCGCTTAGCAGTGCGGCCTGGTCGACCAGGGCGTCCTGGAAGTCCTCGCCGCGCAGCATCGTCACCAGGCCCACGCCGTACTCGTCGTCGGCCGCCTCGATGAGGTCGTCCACGACCCGGGCCATCTGCTCGCGTTCGGCGGCGACCGCGGCGTCGTGCCGACGCTTGCGTCGTGACGTCTCCGGGTCGCCGAGCCGCTGCCGGGCCGCGTCCAGGAGCGGCAGGTCGGATACCGTCCAGGCCCGGGCATCCCGCCGCTGCAGCTGCCGGACCTCGCCGGGGCTGAGCCACGGAGCGCACATCCGCAGGTAGGCGGGTACCGACCACAGGTCTGCGACCAGGTCAGTGGCTTCGAGCAGCGGCCACGCCTGGCTGAAGGTCGTGCGCAGGTCGTCGTTCTGCATCAGCGACCTGCGGAGCAGGTGCTCCGGGGCGTCGCCGTCGTGGGAGTCCATCAGGATCGTGATCAGCTCGTCCCAGATCTGGCCGCGCGCCTCGTTGTGCGGGGTGCCGGGTTCTGGTGCCTCGAACGCCTCGGCCCAGTCCTCGGCGCTCAGCCAGATGTCGGACCAGGGAGTCTCGACCGTCATCGGCTTGGCGGGCGGCTGCTCGTAGAACCTGACGGCCGGCTCGATCGCCTTCACCATGTCCGCGGAGGACGTCAGCCGGCCCGCCTCCGGGTCGGTCTCGATCGCTGCCGTGGCTCCCTCGGCGACGAGGTCCCGCAGGGTGCAGATCTGCACGCCTTCCTCTCCGAGGCTGGGGAGCACGTCGGAGACGTAGGCCAGGTAGGGCTGGTGCGGTCCGACGAACAGCACGCCGCCCCGGCGGTGACCGAGGCGAGGATCGGAGTACAGCAGGTAGGCGGTGCGGTGCAGGGCGACGACGGTCTTCCCGGTCCCCGGACCGCCGTCGACGACCAGAGCCCCGCGGGATCCCGCGCGGATGATGGCGTCCTGATCGGCCGCGATGGTGCCGAGCACGTCTCGCATCCGGCCCGACCGGCTGCCGCCCAGGCTGGCGATGAAGGCGGACTGGTCGTCCAGCGCGGCGTGGTCCTCCAGCCCGTCCGGGGTGAACACCTCGTCCCAGTAATCGCTGATCCGGCCGCGGGTCCAGCGGTACCGGCGGCGGCTGGCCAGGCCCATCGGGTTGGCGTGGGTTGCCCCGAAGAACGGCTCGGCTGCGGGGGAGCGCCAGTCGACCAGCAGCCGGCGACCCGAGCTGTCCGTGAGGCCGAGCCGTCCGATGTACCCGGGCTCGCGGTCGTCCGCGTGGACGATGCGCCCAAGGCACAGGTCCAGGCCGAAGCGGCGCAGGGTGCGCAGCCGGGCGGTCAGCCGGTGGATCTGCATGTCCCGGTCCATCGCCGCCTGGCCTATGCCGCCGGGCGCCTTGCGCTCGGCCTCAAGCCGGCCGGATAGTTCGGTGATCGACTGCTCGAGGCTCTGCGCGATGGCCGCGAAGTGCCGCTCGTCGTCGGCGATCAGCGCCGGGTCGGCCTTGGCGGCGAGCCGGTCGGGAAGGTCAAACGCGCTGGCAGCCAGCGGTTTCACGTCATCAGCTCCGATCTGAGGTCGCATGCAGCCGTTGCGCGTGGAGGGCGCCTGGATCGGCATGACGAAACCTGGAGAATGCTGAGCGCCGCGCCGGACAGCGCGTTCACGCTCTGGGCGTCCAAGTGCGGAGATGGCAGGGTCGGCCGGTAGCTCACGCGGACATAGCGGATGCCCGGTTCCTCGGCCCCTGTACGCCGACAGCAACAGCCGCACTTCGCGACCCCCGATTCCGTAGATTTGCCCTCGGCCTGCGATTATGCGGCATGACCCGGGTCTTGCGGCAAGCCCCCCGGTCCGCTATATGTTGAAAATGGAGGGATGTGGGTACTCTGCTCTCCTTGACCGTCCGCTGTAGACGGACAACCTCCTCGCTAAGCGACGATGCGCTGCGCACGGCGGTGCCGTCGGTCCGGGAGGACCCCCATGGGCCTAGAGCGTCAGTAAGTTCGCCCAGGTCATCCCTGATACAGAGCCTCGCGGGCACCGAGGCGCCGCCGGGAAAAGGTCTCAATTCAGCATCTCATTTTCATGGGAAATGAAACCTGCATCCAAATATATATTGCCTCGATAAATGAGGTGCCGAAGTCGGCGGCTGGACTTGACGGCAAATCCGGCATCTTCAGTCTCACGGCAACCGGTGGGCCGCGAACTCCGACGAAACGACATGATCGCTATCATCGGATGACTTGTCCCGTGTCAGCCGCTGCATGGAGGATGAACCCGTCCGCGGCCCGGGAGGCATATTGGCCGCCGAGCTTGATGCTGCGTCAGTAAGATGCACGGGCAGGCAAAGCTCTCGGACATGCGCCCTGGCCTCGTGTCCTGCGTTCGGCGGGGTGGGGCCTTCGGGTGCAGACCAGGGGTGGGCGCCGGGGCGCCAGTCCGGCCGCCCAGGGAGACCGGATTCTCAGCCCAGCGCCGCCAGCGGCTGGCTCAGCCGCAGGTGGTTGCCGCTGGGGTCATGGACGGCGGCGTCGCGGACGCCATAGGGCTGGTCGATGGGCTCCTGGAGGATCTCCGTCCCGGCCACCTGCGTCCTGCGGCTGCGCCTATGCCACGATCCGGCACCATGCCGTCCTAGCCGGTGGCTAGCACCGTCCGGCGAGCGCTGCTAGGCGTCACACGTAGCCCAGGCGCTGCAGCAGGCGCCAGGCCAGCCAGCCGGGCAGCACCGGAAGCCAGTAGGTGGCCAGCCGGTAGATGACCACCGCGGACACCGCCGCGGCCGACGAGATGCCGATGCCGGTCAGGCCCGTTATCGCCGCGGCCTCGAATCCGCCCACACCGCCCGGGGTCGGTGTGGCGGCCGCGACGACGGAGGCCGCCATGTAGACCGCGCCTATCTTCGCGATGCTGGCCCCTCCGCCGAAGGCCTCGACCGAGGCGACCATGCCCCCCACGTAGGCCACCCCGAGCGCGGTGACCGCCCAGCCGGTGCCGGCCGCGTTGATCCCGTTGGCCACGTCGGTCAGCCACGGCGTGCGCACCTCGGCCAGCCGCAGCAGCACCCGGCTGTTGGCCTGATCACCAGACCGGAGCCAGGGCGTGATCTCGGAGAATGCGAAGGCAAAGGCCAGGATGACGACCACGAGGAGGACCCACGCCGTGGTACTTACGGCGATGGGATGCGGCAGCGGCGGGGGCGCACCGGTCGGGCGGCGCTGGCGGCGTGTTCCCTGGACGTGAGCACCCGGTTGCCGGGCCGGCGCCGCCGGGTCGACCGTTCCCCGCGACGCCGGGGTGCGCTCTGCGCTCTCACTCATCACGCACGCGGCCTCCCAGGCCGCCGCAGGACAGTCCGCCGCCGCGGTGTGTTGGCATATGCACGCGCCGCTACGCGCCGCCTAGCATGAGCACCATCAGCTGATGGTGCTGATCGGCCCCCGGCGGCCCGTGCGCAACCCGCTGAATCGTTGGTTTTCGCTGGAACTGCGAAGTGGCCGGTCAGCGGTCATGTCAAGCGTCAGGGCACGCGGGGGAGGTCAGGCGGTTGCTGCTACCTCACGTAGCTCGCAGCGCCTGACGGCAGCTCCGGCCTGGGGAGCGGCGCCGATGCCGAAGCGGTCAGCGAACGCCTGTGCGTGCTCGTCAGTGTCCCAGATGGTGAGTGAGAGACCGAGCCCGGCGTCGTTGCCGGTCAGCCAGGTACCTGACCGGAACCCGGGCATCTGGCTGATCGCGGGGACGAGGTGCTCCCGGATGCCTTGCAGGCCAGCCTCGCGGTCCACTCCGGCGACGTTGACTTCGATCAGTACTGCGCGCATTGGCAGTTCCCTCCTTGGTGGTCGTGCGGACCGCGCCCGGGTGGTTCGCCGGCCCGGTTGCTGGTTTTATGCGGTTGGCTGGTGCGGGCGGACGACAGCGGCGGGCATCGGGTAGATCTCTGCGGTCATCCCGGCCTGCACCGCCGGGTCGCCGGCCCGCAGCCGGGCGGCTTGCTCGCCGCTTTCGGTCTCGATGATCGCCACACCCCAGCTGCCGGCCGGGTCGGCCACCGGGCCGAACGCGACCGCGTGGCCGGCGTCCCGCTGCCGGGTCCAGTAGGCGACGTGCTCGCCCATCACCGCGTGCTCGGCCTCGGTCATGTCCATGGCAAAGCTGGGCCGGGGCGGGGTCAGCTTGTACAGGTAATAGTTCATGGTGTCAGCGGCTCTCCGGTCTCCAGCAGCGTCTTCAGCCCGCTGAGCACGAACATCCAGCCCGGCCCCTGCACGCTGGCCGCGGTATTCGGCGCGCCCTCCAGCTGGTCGTGGGTGACGGTGAGCCGGCACACCCCGCCGTCTTGCGGCTCGATCTGCCAGGTCACCCGGGAGGGCGGCTCGCTGGCCAGCTCCTGGTCATACAGCGATTGCCACTGGTGCACCAGCCGCCGCGGCGGGTCGAACTCCATGACCTTGGCGTCGTCCCAGAGCGAGCCGTCCGGGCCGTGGGAGATGTGCCGGCCCGGGGTATTGGTGATCCGGGCGCCGTAGAAGTACGCCGCGGTGAGGTCCGGCTCGGTGATCGCCGCCCAGATCCGCTCCGGGGGGGCCTTGATGTAGATCTGGTAGATCTGGGTGGTGCTGGCGGTTGTCACGACTGCTCCAATCGGTCCTTGAGATCCAGCAGGGCCGTCACCGGGTGGTCCCGGTATTTGCCGATCCACCGCTGGTAGATCCGCCCGATCGGCACCGGGTTGAGGTAGTGGAACTTGTGCCGGCCCTGCTTGTGGGTGACGACGAGGCCGGCCTGCTCCAGCACGCCCAGATGGCGCATCACGCCGAACCGGGTCAGTTCCGGCACCTCGGCCTCCAGTTCGGTCAGCGTGCGGCCATCCTGCTCGAACAGCCGGTCCAGCAGCCGCCGCCGGGTCGGGTCGGCCAGCGCCTTGAACACCAGCCCGTCGCCCTCCACAACCCAAAGCATAGGTGACTTAATTATCACGTGTCAATCAAGTCACCTATTTCTGGCTGTGAGGCACCGCCTGCCTTCCTGCCATGGTGTTTCATAGGTGAGCGCGGGCGATCGCCTGCGCGGAGGCGGTGCGCGACGGCGTGCGCGCCCTCGGCCTGCAGGTCCGTGTCGGGGTGCACACCGGCGAGATGGAACACGGGCCTGGCGGCGAGATCCGGGGCATTGCGGTGCATACCGGTGCCCGGGTCGCCGCCCTGGCTAGCCCGGGCGAGATCGTCGTCTCGCGCACCATCCGCGACCTGGTGGCAGGCGCGCCGATCCAGCTGCAGAGCCGCGGCATACACGAACTCAAGGGAGTGCCCGGATCGTGGGAGGTCTTCGCAGTCGTCAGCTGAAAGGCCCACCCAGCACCGGCAGCGGCGGGCCGCCAGCCGGTGCCAGTCCCCCATGGGGACTGCCGATAATGTACATTATGTAAAGTTAGACTAGCTTTCTTGTCTCCAATGCACGATCGGCGGACAGCCCGGGGGGCGTGCCAGGCCCATCAGCCAACCGGCCGACGCTGTGGCCGGAGCCGTCGTTCCGCTACCGTCGAGCGCATGACGATCCAACGCATGGAGCACGTGGGCATCGTGGTCGACGACCTCGCGGCCGCGACGGCGTTCTTCGTCGAGCTCGGACTCACGCTGCAGGGCGAGGGGCCGGTCGAGGGCGGTTGGGTGGACCGCGTGGTGGGGCTCGAGGGCGTCCGGGCCCAGGTCGCAATGATGGAGACCCCGGACGGCCACGGACGGCTCGAGCTGACGACGTTTCACGCCCCGCCAGGCCGGGGCGGCGACCGGCATGCGCCAGCGAACACCCCGGGCATCCGCCACGTCGCATTCGCAGTCGACGACATCGACGCCGCCGTCGCTAGGCTGCGAGCCCGCGGCGCGGAGCTCGTTGGCGAGGTGGTGCGCTACGAAGACAACTATCGGCTCTGCTACGTTCGCGGCCCGGAGGGGATCATCGTCGAGCTGGCGGAGCAGATCCGCTGAGGCTCCGGCCGCCAGCGTCAGTGGCCGTCCCGAGGCAGCAGGAGTCCGGCTCACCCAAGCCCTCGCGGACCAGCGGTGCCGACCGTATCTGGACGGGTGATGCCCCCGGGCCGCGCTATATTCGCGGCGTGAACGTGACATCTGGCGGCTGGGAGACCTGGAGCTGGGATGAGTCTCTTTTCGCCGGGGCGGCCGGATATTACGAGCAGGGCCGGCTGCCATACGCTCCCGGTCTAGCCGACGTCTTCGCCCGCAGCCTGGCCCTTGACGGACGGGGAAGGCTGCTCGATGTCGGCTGCGGGCCGGGAACGGTGACCCTGCGGCTGGCGCCGCTGTTCCAAGCGGCCGTCGGGCTCGATCCCGACCCGGAGATGCTGGCCTGCGCTTCCCGGGCTGCAGCCGTCCAGGGTGTCGGCAATGTCGCCTGGGTACGCCAGCGGGCTGAGGCCCTGCCGGACGGCCTGGGCAGCTTCAGGGCCGTGACCTTCGCCGCGTCGTTTCACTGGATGGACCGGCTCCGGGTGGCCTCAGCCGTCGCGACGATGCTCGACCCGGGCGGGGCGGTAGTGCAGGTGGACGCGCCTGGCTACCGGACCGACGAACTGGCAGCGGAGGCCCGGCGGGGCTCGCTTCCGTTTCCGCCCCCGCCCGACGACGCCCTCGACCATCTGCGGCGCAATTACCTGGGCAGCGACAAGCGTGCAGGGCAAGGCATCCGTAACACGTCGCCCGGCGGCGAGGACCAGGTGTTCCGGGAGGCCGGCTTCCGGCCGGCCCAGACGGTGATCGTGCCCGATCAGCGAGTCATCGAGCGAACGACCGATGACGTCGTGGCCAGGGTATTCTCGTTGTCCTCGACCGCGCCGCACCTCTTCGGCGACCGCCGGGAAGACTTTGAAAGAGACCTGCGCCAGATCCTGGCGCAAGCCTCTCCCTCGGGGCGGTTCTCTCTTCGCCTTCCCGACAACATCCTGCGTATCTGGCGGCTGCCAGCCTTATCCGGCGGCTCGGCCGGTCTGGGCAGGTAGCCGTGGCCATCAGGCCGGATGCCACCCTGGCCAGGCCGACCAGATCAGCGATCAGGCAACAGGGCTCTGCCACTGTGGTGTCAACTGCACCGATTTCGTCGCGCGCCCGGTGCGCGACCTTGACCCGATGGAGGATGCGCCGGACCTGACCCGCGGAATGCGCCCGGACGGAGCGGTGTACCGAGCACCCGGCTGACCAGGGTTCGGTGGGCATGGTGGAGGGTGCGGACGGCGGCGCGGGTGAGGCCGGGCTTGACGGGCGGGCGACCGCCTCGGGGTCTGCCGGGCTTGGTCGGGATCCAGAGATGCCCCGGGTCGCTGCCCTCGAGCTCGGCGATAATTTCCGCCCGGGCGGCGAGCCACCGGGTCAGGATCTGAACGGTCGCGTCACTGAGCGGCCAGGACACACCGGCGATTTCGACGCATGCTTCGTGGCCCAGGTGCAGGGCGCCGACCCTGAGCGGGGCGAGGTCAGGGACGCCCTGGCCGGTGTCGGCGACGAGTGCGGCCACGGCTGCGGTGCGCAGTGATGTCACGGCGTTGGCATGGATGGGCCGGCGGACAGCCAGGTCGTGAAGCAGGCGCGTGGTATCGGCGGGCGTCAGGTAGAAGCCGCCGGTGGGCGAGACTTGATCCTGTTATGCAGGGGTAGCCGGATACCGTGTCGTTCGGGCCGAGGCCGCGGCGCGGACCGTGGCCCTGGAGCCGGACCCGGCTGGCGATGCTCCTCGTCCTGCTGGCCTGCCTTGGCGTCATCGCCTACCTGGCGCTGCTCGTGGTGCACCGCGATGACACGGTTGCCAGCTTGCGCGCTGCGCTGCGGGACACCCGCCGCCCGGGACCCGCCGCGTCGGCTGAGCTTTCCGGTAGTGCTGTGTTCGCGCTCCCCGCCGCGTCGGGCGGCTCGTTTTCCATGGTCGCGGCGGCCGTCCGGGCCAAGCCGGATGCATCGCCGCTGACCTGGCTTTTCGTGTATGGCCAGCGGGCTGATCCCGGCCAGCGCTACGGGCTGATCGAGGGAATGTGCGGCGGCCAGTATGTCGCTCCTCCGGCGTGGCGGATGGCACCGCCGACCGGAACGGGAACCTCACGATCGCCGTGCCCGGTCTCGCCCTCGGCCCCCAGGCCTCCGATGTCTGGTTCATGCTGTATCGGTGGCGGGACGGCGCGCCGCTCGGCGGGGTCCTGGGTCCGCTGACCGCCGGCGAGGCACGGACTTTCCGGTCCGCTCCGCCGTGCTCCTAGGCCCGGCCGCCGGGGGTGACCAGGCCGGTCTCGTAGCCGTAGATCACGGCCTGGGTCCGGTCCCGCAGCCCCAGCTTGGTGAACACCCTGGCGACATGGGTCTTGACGGTGCTCTCGCCAACGAACAGTTCGGCGGCGATCTGGGCGTTGGAGCGGCCACGGGCCAGCAGGATCAGCACTTCCCGGACAGCGAGGAGATGGGCGACACGGTGGAGGACGCGCTCATCCGGGCCGCCAAGCGGCTCGGAGAACTTCTCCCGCACCTGCCTCGACGACAATCGCGAACTCGGGCTGATCATCTCCAGCCACGCCGTCATGTCCGCCATCGCCAGCACCTTCGCCTCGGATTTCCGTCACGGCCAGCCCTGGTCTTAGGTAAGTGATCGTCCTAGCAGGTCGAATCGCGCGACGGCGGCGCGCTGCGGGATTGTCATGGTTGTGACATTTTGCACAATAGGATGTGCAGAGTGTCACAACCATACCTACCGGCCAAGGCGGGTTGCGGTGCGGGCGGGGTGGAGGGTGATGACGAGGCGGGTGGTGCGCATAGGCGGAGGTCGAGCCGCGGGTTGACGGCCGGTTCAGAGAACGAAGGTGCAGCCGTCCCAGTAGGCCTCGACCCGCGGGTGACGGCGGCCGCGCATCCCGATCTCCAGCACGTCCGGCATCCGCCCGGCCGGGGCGCGGAACCAGACCTCCAGGCTATCGGCGTGCACCGGGCTGAAGCCGGACAGCCCCGGCGGCGGCACCGTGGCCGCGTGCAGGTACGCCGGCGTCCCCCAGCAGCACACCCGCGGGTGCACCGCCCACGCCCACAGCCTCCCGCCGCGGCTACGGACGAACTCCCCCGCCTCAGCGTTCACGTCCACCCGCACGGCACCCTCCAGGCCCGCACCGCGCCCGGCCGGGCCACATGCGGGCAGCTCTTATCGTCCCACGCCTGCCGCCAGGCACGCCATCGCCCGGGTCACGGCGCGGGCGTCGACAGCCCGTGCTGATAGGCGTACCTGACGGCCTGAGCCCGGTCGCGGACGCCGGTCTTGGCGAAGATCCGGTTGATGTGCGTCTTGACCGTGGCGTTGCTGAGGTAGAGCCGCCTGGCGATCTCGGCGTTGCTCAGGCCCGACGCGAGCAGCGTGAGCACCTCGGCCTCGCGGGCGGTGAGCCCGTCGGGCGGTTTAGGCCCCGGCACTGGCGGCTCGGCAGCCGGGGGACGGCTGACGACCGCGGTGACCAGGCGTTCCTGGACGGCGGGGTCGAGATGAGTCTGCCCGGCGTGGACCGCGTAGATCGCGGCCTCGATCTGCTCGGCGCTGGCGTCCTTGGTCAGGTAGCCTCGTGCGCCGGCCCGCAGCGCGGGCACGATCGCGTTCTCATCGGCGTAGGTGGTCAGCACCAGCACCCGGGTGCCCGGCAACCGCTCGCGCAGGTCCGCCGTGGCGGCAATGCCATCGGTGCCCGGCATGCGCAGGTCCATCAGGACCACGTCGGGGTGATGGGCCTCGGCCAGCCGCACCGCCTCGGCTCCGTCGCAGGCCGCGGCCACGACCTCCACCCCGTCGATGAGTCCCACCAGCATCCTCAGCCCGTCCCGGACGACGCGCTGGTCGTCGGCGATCAGCACCCGGATCACGCCGGTCACGCCGGCACCTCGAGCTCGACTCGCCACCCGTCAGCGGTCGGCCCGGCCCGGGCCGTGCCGCCGACCCGGGCGGCCCGCTCGTGCATCGCCGTCAGCCCATGGCCGCCACCGGCACCGTCGAGGATCTCGCCGGCCTGGGGGGCGCCCGCCTGATCCTCCACGGTGACCAGGGTGCGGTCCGCCTGGTAGCTCACGGTTACGCAGGTGGTGGCGCCCGGCGCGTAGCGGGAGATGTTGGTCAGCGCCTCCTGAGCCCCGCGGAACAGGGCCAGGCTGGCCTCGGCCGGCAGGGACCGGGGCGTCCCGTCGACCCGCAGCGTGGCGTGCGTCCCGGTGTCCCGGCGGAAATCCTCGACCAGGGCCGTCAGCTGATCCAGGGTGGGCATCTGCTCGCCGCGCAGCGCGCTGACCGCCTGCCGCGCGTCAGCAAGCCCTGCTTTGGTCAGCTCGGCTGACCGCTCGATCGCGGCGCGCAGGCCCTCGCTGACCGCTTCCCTGGCGGCCAGCTTGCGCGCCCCCTGAAGCTGGATGGCCAGGCCGGACAGCGAATGCGCGAGCACGTCGTGCAGCTCGCCTGCAATGCGGCTCCGTTCGGCCAGCGCGGCCGCGGCGGCCTCGCCCTCACGCGCGTCCTGCAGCTGGGCCAGCAGCAGTTCGGTGCGGTCCTGGCTTTCCCGCCCGCGCCGGATGAACTGGCCTGTCACCGCGAGCAGCAGGCAGAGCAGCGTCGCGGTGACAGCTGACTGGACGGCTGGATGCGCGGTCAGCCCGACGGTCACGGCCAGAGTGGCAGTGATCGCCCCGGCGACCGCCGCGGCCGGGGCGGGCGGCAGCCTGACCGCCGCGATCCAGACTCCCATGCTCGCGGCTATCTCGACGGGGCCGTCCGGCTGCCACGCGGCCAGCGTCACCCCGCAGCCGCCGATCAGCAGGCTCACCGCGACCTGCGCGGCCGCGCCGCGGCGAGCCCAGCCGACGCTGATCGCGGTCAGGACCGCCGCCGCGTACGCCGCCAGCGTGACGGCCACACCCAGGCCAGCGCCGCGCAGGCCGGGTGCGGGGTGAGCCTGGGCGCTGGCCGTCACGACCACCGCGATGAACACCACGCCGAGCGGCCGCAGCGCCTGCCGCTGGGCGTCACCGCGCTCGCGGGCCCGCGCCCGCGCCGCGGCCACCCGGGCCGAAGCGGGCTCGTCCTGGCCGGGCCGCGCGGCGCCATGAGGAAGGCCCGCCGCGGGCAGCCGTGCCCTCATGGGCACATTGTTGCGCGCGGCGGGCCCGGATGCCAGATCAGGCACGGACGCCTGCCGGGATGCGGGCCGCGGCGGCCGCCGGGCCGGTCGCCAGCCGGTGTCCGCGCAGGTAGATGACGACCAGCCGGGTGAGCACGTCGGCCAGCGCCATCATCACCAGCGCCGCCACCCACGCCGCCGGACCGGTGATGTGGTGTGCCACGCTGATGCGCGCGATCGCCGGGCCCGCGCCGTTGCTCGCGGCCACCGCGAAGGCCAGCCGGGCCCCGACGGCGCCGACCCACATGCCGGCCGCCAGGACGCCCGCGCGGCCCAGCGGCCGCCCGTCGCCGCCGAGGCGCAGCCGGGTAGCCAGGCCGCCGATGGCGCCCATGACCGCGCCGGCCAGCACGCACGCCAGCTCGAGCGCGATGTCGCTGCCGCCGCCGGGCACCGAGTGCAGGAACAGGGCGGCGGCGGCGCCCACGGCGAGCACCGGGACGGCCAGGGACCGCAGGTCCAGCGGGTGCTCGCGGATCTGGCGGATGACCAGGAGGATGAGGATCGCGTTGATCACGTACATGTTGATGTTCATGCCGCTAGCGTGCCGCCGAGCACCCCTCCGGGGCGCCGGCCCACGGGTGGGAGCTCGGGTTGATACCCGGCCTCAACCCTCGGGTTGACCCAGCGGCGAGGTCAGGAGCGGAGGGCCTCCCGGGGAAGCGGCCATTCCAGCCGAAGTATCCCGCCCGCCGGCAGCCGGGCCCACTCCGTGCTGAGCTGCCGGGTCCCGCGGATGGCCAGGGCGATGCTGGCGTCGTCGAGGCGCCCGAGCAGGTCACCGAGCCGCCGGTACGCCACGTCGGCGCCTTCGGCTGGCGGCGAGACGGGCCGGAGCCGGGCTCGCACGCCGACCGGGGTATCCGGGCCGTCCTGCCAGCGGTTCACCACCGCGTTGGTGGCCGCCTTGGCGACGATGTGCCCGGTCCAGTTCGCGGCCGCGAGCTCATCCAGCGGCAGGTCGGTGACCAGCCGCGCCCGCCGGCCGCGGCTGCGGGTGCGAGCCTGGTTCGCGGCGGAGAACCCGCCCCGGGCCAGCACCCCCCACAGCCCGTCCTCCAGGCCGAACAGCGACTCCACGACGAGGTGCGGCAGGTCGTGGACCACGTGCACGGCGACCTGCCGGATCATGCCGTCGGGCATGCTCATCCAGGTCCGGTCGAGCGCGGCGCTTTCGCCCTTCACCATGGTGACTTCGGCCACCCGCCCAGTCTCCCCCGCGTGGCGGTCAAGCGGGAGAGTGGGAAGGCGGCCAGTCCGGAATCGGCCCGGACGGCGGGAGGACGGGCGCGCCGGCCGGCACGGTCTCCGGGTAGATCAGCCCGGTGCCCGTGTTGAGCAGCACGACCTCCTCCGATCCGGACAGCCAGCCGGACTTGCGCAGCTGCGAGACGGCGGCGACGCAGGCGGCGCCCTCCGGGCAGACGAAGGTCCCCTCAAGCCGCGTCACCGTGCGCTGGCTGGCGAGCAGCGCCTCGTCCGTCACGGCCACGGCCGTCCCGCCGGTGGCGTAGAGGGCGTCCAGGATGAGGAAATCGCCGAGCGGCTTCGGCACCGTGATGCCGAACGCCACCGTCCCCGGGTCCGGCCACGGCTCGCTCGAGCTGGCCCCGGCACCGAACGCCCGCACGATCGGCGCGCAGCCGACGGACTGGACCGCGACCAGCCGCGGCAGGTCACCGGATACCCAGCCGAGCTCGAGCAGTTCACGCAGGGCCTTGTAGATGCCGATGATGCCCACGCCCCCGCCGGTGGGATACACGATCACCCCGGGCAGCCGCCAGCTGAGCTGCTCGGCGATCTCCAGGCCCATCGTCTTCTTGCCCTCGACCCGGTACGGCTCACGCAGCGTCGAGACGTCCTGGCAGCCCGGGCGCCGCGGCACGGCGGCGGCGACCAGCCGCCCGGCGTCCCCGATCAGCCCGTCGACCAGGTACAGCTCGGCTCCGGCCGCCACGCACTCGGCCCGGGTGATCGCCGGGGCCGCGGCCGGCATCACGATGAGGCTGCGCAGCCCCGCGCGGGCCGCGTACGCGGACCAGGCCGCCCCGGCGTTGCCGTTGGTCGGCATGGCGATCGCCGCGACGCCGAGCTCGGCGGCCCGGGAGACGCCCACCGCGGCGCCACGCGCCTTGAACGTCCCGGTCGGGAGGAGACCCTCGTCCTTCATCAGCAGGTTCGGCACGCCCAGCGCCCGGCCGAGCCGCGGCAGGGCGAGCAGCGGCGTCATCCCCTCCCCCAGGCTCATCACGTGACCGGGTTCGCGGACCGGCAGCAGCTCGTGGTAGCGCCACAGGTCCGCGGGCCGGCCCGCGATGTCCGCCGGGCCGGCCCGGACCTGGCTCAGGTCGTAGCGGGCCAGCAGCGGGGACCCGCAGGAACAGGTGCCGTGCACCTGGTCGGCGTCGTGCCGGGCGCCGCAGCGCGGGCAGTCGAGGTGGGACAGGGCGGAGTAGGGCACCGGGGCAGCCTACGTCGGCGGCCTAGGCCCGGCGTCACTCGCCGGCGGCCTGGGCCCGGCGTCACTCCCGTCGGCGAAGGCGAGCAGCTCGTCCCGGGACCAGGTCAATTGGCCCGAACGAAGCTCGGTGACAGTCTCACTCACCCATCGGGCCTCGGCCGCGACGACGGATCGCTGGTATTAGTGCACCTGCCTGTAAATACTGGGGTGTATTTCAGGCACAGCCGGGTCCGGCCGTTCCCGGACAGCGACCCCGAACCGTGCGCCGGAGTCTACGCCGAGGTGCTGCGCCCGGGCCGGATCCGGGTCGGCGATCCGGTCCGCCTGTTACCGGCTGTCCAGTTCGGCCCAGACGAGCTTGCCGGGCCAGCCGGGGACGGTCTGCCAGCTCCAGCGATCGCACATCGCCTCGACCAGCATCAGGCCGCGGCCGGTCTCGTCGTCGGGTCCGGGATGCGCGGTCGCCGGCGCGCCCGGGATGCTGTCCCAGACCTCGACCAGCAGCCTGATATGGTCACTGGCCAGCCGCAGGACCACGACCGGCATCACCGAGCCGTCGTAACGGGGACGGTCGTCAGGGCCGGTCGAGACCCGGACGGCGTTGGTGACCAGCTCGCTGACGATGAGCTCGGCGGCTTCGGCCAGGCCGTCCAGGCCCCATTCGGCTAGCACGGCGCGGGCGTGCAGCCGGGCGCAGGGGGTGGCGCCCGGGAGGGCGCCGAGCGGCAGGGATGTCGACAACGGCCACGAAGCTGACATACCCGGCGGATCTGTGATGGCATCCGGCCAGGTCACGACGCTGCCCTCGCCCATAATCCGGGGCATCCCCCTTTCAGCTTCCAGTGTGCCTGCTGATCGTCTCGCGTGCTGAGAGAATCGCCGGTTACGTCACTCTTACGATTCCCGCAACTGCGATACCCAGGCAAAACGACACGCCGATAGGCGGAGAAATGCCGGCCCGGCATCAGCGGCGGAAGCGGCGGTGCAGCTCGCGGACCTGCTCGTCGAGGCCGGGCGCCGGGCCCCGCACCGCCACGCCCGGAGCGACCTCGCGCACCGGCAGCGGGCGTACCGCGGGCGGCGGCACGCCCAGCTCGGCCAGCCACCCCGTCAGTTGCGCGGACGAGCTCACGTACACGATGGGGCCGAGCCCGACCCAGGCGTGCGCGGCCGCGCACATCGGGCAGTGCTCCCCGGAGGTGTAGACGGTGGCGCCGGCCCGGTCGGCCGCGGTCATGTTGGCCGCCGCCCAGCGGGCCAGCTCGAACTCGGGGTGCCGGGTGCCGTCGCCCGTAGTGTTCTCGCGGTTGCGGTCCTCGGCCAGGACGCGCCCGTCCGCCGCGACGAGCACCGAGCCGAAGGGGTGGTCCCCGGCGGCCACGGCCTCGGCGGCCAGTTCCACGCAGCGGCGCAGGTGCGGCAGGTCTTCCGGGGCGACGCCGCCAGGACCGCTGTCCGCGTGCTCGGTATGAGTCACCTCAGCTCCGTTCGGGATCTATGGTTCGTGATTCTCGCTGGTCCCTGGTAATCATTCTGGCGCCGGGGCCGACGGCGGTACCCTGGGATGCGTGAACGGTTACAGACGACAGGTGACGATGCCCCGCGCGCGGGGCCGATGACACGTCCGTAACCACCGAGGCGCTGCGATGACGGGGCCTCGATGTGTCTCCGCGCTCTCGGAGCCCCTGGAGGAGGCTGCGATGACCGCGACCTACATCACCACCACCATCCCCTACGTGAACGCGCGCCCGCACATCGGGCACGCGCTCGAGCTCGTGCAGCCGACGTGCTGGCCCGCTACCGGCGCGGGCGCCGGGGACGACGTCCGGTTCCAGGCCGGGACCGACGACAACTCGCTGAAGAACGTGCTCGCCGCCGAGGCAGCCGGCGTCGCGGTGCGGGAGTTCGTCGACCGCAACGCCGAGGCGTTCGCCGCCCTGGCCGGCGGCCGGGGCATCCCGGTCCCCGGGCCGACGACGAGCTCGCCAACGGCGCGGGCAACCTGGTCAGCCGGGTGGTCACGATGATCCACCGCTACCGCGACGGGCGGGTCCCGGCCCCGGCCCTGGTGCCGCCGGGCGGCGAGGACCTCGACGCGGCGATCCGGCAGGCCGGGAGCCTGGCCGGCGCGGCGCTGGACGAGTTCGACTTCCGGCGGGCCACGGCGGCGGTCTGGGCCATCGCGGCGCAGGCGAACGGTCTGGTCAACCGGGCCCGGCCCTGGGAGCTGGCCCGGGCCGGGGATGCCGCACGGCTGGATGAGGTTCTGGGCCTGCTGCTCCGGGCGTGTTCGGCGCTCGGCCGGGAGCTGACGCCGTTCCTGCCCGGCCTGGCCGCGCGCATCACCGGTCAGTGCACGTCCGGCGGTGACGGACGGCTGCCCGGCGCCTCGCCGGTGTTCGGGCGCCTGTCCCCCGGTGGCAGCGGCGGCCTCACTAGCGGCGGCGGCGGCCGGGCTCCAGGCCGGTCAGCCGGAGCAGGAGCAGCAGCACCAGGGCGCCGATCACCGACCCGATGATGCCGGTGGCGTGGAAGCTGTGCACGCTCACCGTGTGGTACTGGATCAGGTTCTGCAGGAATCCGCCCACGAAGGACCCGACGATGCCGAGCACGATGGTGCCGGCGATCCCGATGGGATCACGCCCGGGCAGCAGCAGGCGGGCGATGGCGCCGGCGATGAATCCGACGATCAGCAGCACGATGATGAAGAGGATCATGCCGGTAGGATTCCCTGCTCCCAGGTTTTATGTCTGGGCCGGCCCGATCGTAATAAACCGTCGCTACGGGTCCGCCAGCTCACGTTCCAGCGGCGTGCGGAACCGCGGGGTGATCCGCATCTTCGGGTCCGGCCCGATCCACTCGCGCAGCCGCTGCGCCTCGGCCGCGATCGCGGCCGAGGCTTCGGCGCCGGCGTCTTCGAGCAGCCGGACCGCGATCTCGCCGTCCCGGCGCTGCGCCCAGCCGCCCACGATGCGGCCGTCCCACCAGGCCGTCGGGCCGATGTTCCCGGACCGGTCGAACAACGCGGGGGCGTGCTCGCCGACGTACCAGTCCCTCATCCGCCAGCCCATCGCGGTGGGATCCAGCGCGGGCAGCAGGGCCGGCCATGGCCCGATGGCCGCCGGCTCTTCGGCGTCGGCGGCCAGCATGACACCGGTCACCCCGCCGAGGTCCGCCTCGGCCACCTCGAGCTGGCCCAGCGCCTGCCTGACCTGCGCCGCGGTCCAGCCGGTCCACCACTGCAGGTCGGCGGCCGGGGCCGGGCCGAACGCCAGCAGCCAGCGGCGGGCCAGCTCGGCCCGCGCCGGGCCGGCCGGCAATTCGACCCGGCCGGCGGCGGACCAGGTGAACTGCGTCGAGGTCCAGCCGCCGCGCGGGCGGCCGCGCACGATGAGCCCCTCGGCGGACAGCAGCGTGAGCAGCCGGGTGGTCAGGTTGACCGCCCCGCCGTAGGGGTTGTCCGCGGCGGCCACGATCTGCGTGCGCAGCCGCGGTTCGTCCCGGGCCAGTTCCGCGCCGGTCGCGGCGCCCCGGGCGGCCAGCGCCCGCACGGTGGCCTCGCCCACCTGGTCGAGCCAGGCCGCCGCGTCCGGAGCGATGCCCGCTTCCCGCACCACCCGGGTGAGCTGCCTGCGGAGCCGGGCGGCGATCTGGTCGGTGCAGGCGGCCTGGATCACCGGCACCAGGCCGGCCGGCACCACGAACACCGTCCGGCGCATGCCGAGCATCCGCACCAGGGCCCGTTCGGTGTACAGCGCGTGGTCGATGGCCGATATGCCGACATCGTAGGTGCGGGCCCGGACGGAGAGGTAAACCGATGCCGGGTCGGTGCCGTGCAACGCGATGATGCCCTCCACCGCGCCGGCGGCCGTGCCGGCGCGCACCGCGAGGTGATGGCGGATCGCCAGCCGTCGTCTGCGTTCCGCCACGCTGACCGGCCGGATACTGCCTCCCATGGCGTTGACATCCTCCCCCGCCTGAAGGCGGGGGATTCCAGCTACTCACGTCCGGTTAAGGAGGCAAGCAGTTGAGGTTCGCGGTTCACCGGCCGGGCCACCCCGTCGCCTCCCCGCGCAGTCACGGCGTGCCCCGCCGCGATGTTCCGGGCCGCGTTCACATCCGCGTGACAAGCGTACCCGCAGGCAGTGCACCAGAAGCGCGCTTGGCTCTCACGCGACTTCGGATCCACCCGCCCGCACGCCGAGCACCGCTGGCTGGTGAACGCGGGACTGATCTTCTCCACCCGGCCAGGCGCCTTCTGACCCAGCCGGCGCACCAGCAGGCCCCACCCAGACCGCAAGATACCCCGGTTCAGCCCGGCCTTGGCCCGGACGCCCCGGCCCGGCTGCTGCGCGGTGCCCCGGGCCGACCGGGTCATGTTCGTGATCTTCAGCTCCTCCACCCGGATCACATCGAACCGCCGGGCGACGTCCGTGCTGGCCTTTTCCGCCCAGTCTTTGCGCCGGTCCATCTCGCGGGCCTTCAGCTGGGCCAGGGCTAGCCGGACCCGCCCGCGGCGCTTCGACCCGCGCCGGGCGCGGGCCAGCTTGCGCTCCAGCCGCCGCACCCGCGCGCGTTCCCGCCCCGTCAGCCCGGGCACCGTGAGCAGTTCCCCGGTCGACAGCGCCGCGGGCACCGCCACACCCCGGTCAATACCCACGACCTCACCGTTGCCCGGCGCGGGAACCGGCCCGGGGATCACGGCGAAGGCGACATGCCAGCGCCCGGCCCGGTCCATCGTCACCCGGTACGACTTCACCCCCGGCGGTACCGGGCGGGACCAGCGGAACCGCACCCACCCGGCCTTCGGCACCCAGACCTCGCCGGTCTTCCGGGACAGCCGCCGCACGTCCCACTGCCGCCCGCGTTTGCCGACGATGCGGAACCCCTCATGGCGGCCGGCCTTGCGCCAGGTCGGGCGCCGCGCCGGGTTGCGCGGGTCGAAGAACGCGGCCATCGCGGCGGCGAAGTCCCGCAGCGCCTGCTGCTGCACCATCTGCGAGCCCGCGGCCAGCCACGCGTGCTCGGCCCTGACCTGGGTGAGCTGCCGGCACTGCTCCAGGTAGCCCGGCGCGCCCGCCCGGCCCGGGCGCCAGTGCCCGTGCTGTTCCACGGCCAGGTTCCACACGTACCGGGCGTGGCCGCAGTGGCCGCGCAGCACCGCCTCCTGGGCGGGGGTGGGGAGCAGCCGGTACCGGGACATGCGAACACACTAGCGACCACGACCGACATTTCCGGGGAGGTGAAGCGGCGTTTCCTCCCCGGCCCGAAGGCCGGAGTCTCCACGCCGCGATCCTGATGACCCTACTCACCTGGCCAGCACGGTACCGTCGGACCGTGACTACCTTCCGCCACCCGGGCACCGTGCTGACCGACCGGTTCTTCGCCGTCCCGCTCGATCACCAGCGGCCGGACGGCGAGCAGATCGAGGTGTTCGCCCGGGAGGTCGTCGCCGCCGGCAAGTACGACGCCGACCTGCCGTGGCTGCTGTTCCTGCAGGGCGGCCCGGGGTTCGGCGCGCCGCGTCCCGCAGGCAGGGAATCCTGGCTGAACCGGGCGCTGGAGGATTACCGGGTGCTGCTGCTCGACCAGCGCGGCACCGGCCGCTCCTCCCCGGCGAACCGGATGACCCTGGCCCGGCTCGGACCGCGGGCCCAGGCGGACTACCTGACGCACTTCCGCGCCGACAGCATCGTGCTCGACGCCGAGCTGATCAGGCGCGAGCTGACTGACGAGCCGTGGAGCGTGCTGGGCCAGAGCTTCGGCGGCATGTGCGCGGTCAGCTACCTGTCGTTCGCGCCGCACGGCCTGCGGGAGGCGTTCATCACCGGCGGGCTGCCCGGGCTGACCGCGACTGCCGACGACATCTACCGGCGCATCTACCGCACCGTGGCCGCCAGGAACGCGGCGCACTACGAGCGGTACCCCAGCGACGTCGACCGGGCCCGGCAGGTGGCCGACTACCTGGACACCCATGACGTCCGGCTGCCGGACGGCACGCCGTTGTCCGTGGCGGCGTTCCAGTCGGCCGGGGTCATGCTCGGTCAGGGCGGCGGCAGCCACGCCCTGCACTACCTGCTCGAGAACGCGTTCGCCGGCGACGAACTCGCCGACGCCTTCGGCTACGCCATGATGAACGAGCTCAGCTTCGCCGCCGGGCCGCTGTACGCGCTGCTGCACGAGGCGGCGTACGCCCAGGGGACCGCGACCCGGTGGGCCGCGCAGCGGATCCGGGCGGAGTTCGGTGAGTTCGGCCCCGGGGCGGTCCCGCTGTACTTCACCGGCGAGATGATCTACCCGTGGATGATCGACGGCGACCCGGTGCTGCGCCCGCTGCGGCCGGCCGCCGACATTCTGGCCGAACGAGATGACTGGCCGCCGTTGTACGATCCGGCGCGCCTGGCGGCGAACGACGTGCCGGTGGCCGCCGTCGTTTACTACCACGACATGTACGTGGACCGTGAGCTCTCAATGCGGACCGCGCAGGCCATCCGCGGCCTGCGGACGTGGGTGACCAGCGAGTACGAGCACGACGGCCTGCGGGTCAGCGACGGGGCCGTGCTCGACCGGCTGATCGGCATGGTCCGCGGCAACATCTGACTGCGAGGTGGCGTATGTCCGGCTGGTTCACCCGGGGCCGCGTCATCGCGGCGGTCGTGGTCGCGGCGGCCGTCCTGGCGATCGGCGGCACCGCGGCCGCCCTCAGCGCGTCTTCCCCATCGCACGTCGTGTCCATGGCCAGGGACGGGCGGGCGGCGGCCGCGCTCAAGGTCACCAGCGGGACCCCGGTCCTGGAGATCAGCGTGGGCCGGCTCGGCGGCACCCTGCTGCGGGCCTGGTCGCCGGACAGCGCCGCGGTCCGGCCGGTGTTGTCCGGGTCCGGGCTGATCACGCTCTCGCTGGCCGGCGCCGAGCCGGATTCTGGCCACGGTCCCGGTTCCGGGTACCCGGTAAAGGTGGTGCTCAACTCGGCCGTCACGTGGAGCCTGGACCTGGCTGGCGGCACCCAGCGCACCGAGGCCGACCTGCGCGGGGGCAAAGTGGGCGGGATCGCCGTGACGGCGGGCTCCGACGTCCTGGACGTGAGCCTGCCCAGGCCCGCCGGGACGATGCCCTTCCTGCTCGCCGGCGGGGTCAGCCAGTTCCTGCTCAGCCTGCCCGGCGGCGTGCCAGCCCGGGTGACGGTGGGCGGCGGCGCGTCGTTCGTATCGGTCGACGGCCAGAACCTGACCGGAGTGGCCGGCGGCACGGTGCTGACGCCGCCCGGCTGGGCGGCCGCCACGTCCCGGTTCGACATCGACGCCATCTCCGGGTTCTCCCGGCTGGCCGTCAGCCGCTGGTCAGCGGCCGGCTCGTAGCCGCGCACCCGCCATGGGCGGGACGCCGCCCGCGTGCTTGGATTGAGACCTGACCGAATCGTCCGGCCATGACGCCAGCGGAGGTAGCGCGTGGACATCGGAATCGGCCTTCCCAACGCGGTGCCGGGGACCGAGGGCAGGAGGCTTGTCGACTGGGCCAAGAACGCGGAAGAAGCGGGATTCAGCACCCTGGGCACCATCGGCCGGCTGGTGTACCAGAACTACGAGGAGCTGGTCGCCCTGTCCGCCGCCGCCGCGGTCACCAGCCGGATCCGGCTCACCACCAGCGTGCTGCTGGCGCCGCTGCACACCAACACCGCGCTGTTCGCCAAGCAGGCCGCCTCGCTCGACCGGCTTTCCGGCGGCCGCCTGGTGCTGGGCCTCGGGCTTGGCGGCCGCGACGACGACTACGCCGCCAGCGCGCTGCCCACCACCGGCCAGGGGCGCCGCCTGGACCAGCAGCTGGCCGACATGAAACGGATCTGGTCCGGCGGGCGCTACGGCGACGCCGGCGCGATAGGGCCCGAGCCGGTCCGGCGCGGCGGCCCGGAGCTGATCCTCGGCGGCGCGGCCGAGGCCACCTTCCGCCGGGTGGCCCTGCTCGGCGACGGCTGGATCATGGGCGGCGGCACGCCGGACATGTTCGCCCGGGGCGCCGCCGCCGTCGACGCGGCCTGGCAGGAGGCGGGCCTGCCGGGGACGCCGCGCAAGCTCTCGCTCGCCTACTTCGCGCTCGGGCCCGACGCCCGCAACCACGCGGACAACTATCTCCTGCGCTACTACGACTGGCTCGGCGACGTCGCCCGGCAGATCGCGGCCGGCGCCGGCGTCAGCACCGACATGGTCAAGGGCTACGCCGCCGCGTTCGCCTCGGCCGGCTGCGACGAGCTCATCTTCGTCCCGACCACGGCCACCCCCGACCAGATCGACCTGCTGGCCGGCGCGGTCCTGTGAGACCGGGGAATACCCCAGCAGCGGCGGCGGTTGCCGCGGGCATGACGGGACAGCCGCTTGAAGACGTGCAGTTCTGGTTCGATCCGCTGTGCCCCTGGGCCTGGATCACCTCCCGCTGGATCCTGGAGGTGGAGAAGGTCAGGCCGGTGCGCGCTGACTGGCGGATCATGTCGCTGGCCTACCTGAACCTCATCCAGCATGAGGGCAAGGGCCTCACCGAGGATTACCTGGAACGGATGGGCCGGGCCTGGGGGCCGATCCGGGTGGTCGCCGCCGCGGCCCGGCACGGCGGTCCCGACGTCCTCGGGCCGCTGTACACCGCCATCGGCACGCGGTTCCACGTCCAGGGGCGCCGGGAGGACCCGGCGGTGATCCCGGAGGCCCTGGCCGAGGTCGGCCTGCCCGAGTCGCTGGCCACCGCGGCCGGGAGCACCGAACTCGACCAGATGATCAAGGACTCGCACAACGAGGCGTTCGACGACGTCGGCCTGGACGTCGGTACCCCGGTGATCCGCATCCGCGGTAACGCCATATTCGGCCCGGTGGTCACGCCGACCCCGCGCGGCGAGCCAGGCCGGCTGTGGGACGGCGTGGCGCTGGTGACCGAGACGGACGGCTTCTTCGAGCTCAAGCGGAGCCGGGACCGCAAGCCGTCCTTCGACTGAGCCCTACGGGCGGCGGTGACAGCCGCAGCTTTCCCGCACGACGAGCTCGGTCGCCAGCCGCTCGACCCGGCGCGGCAGCGTCGGGTCCGCGATCCGCTTGAGCAGCCAGGAGCAAGCGCGCTCGCCCAGCAGCCGCATCGGCTGGCGGACGGTGGTCAGCGGCGGCGTGAGCAGGGCGCCGAGGTGGACGTCGTTGAACCCGGTCACGGCGATGTCGTCCGGGACGCGTATCCCGGCGGCCTGCAGCTCCCGCATGGCCCCGATCGCCATCTGGTCGTTGGCGCACACGATCGCGTCCGGCAGCTCCCGGCGCGGCCGGGCGAGAATCTCGCGCACCGCCTGCTGCCCGCTGACGGCCGCGAACCGGCCCTGGAAGCTGCCGGCCAGCGTCGCCCCCGGCTGCCCGGCCAGCGCTTCGGTAAAGACGCGGCGCCGTTCCCGCGCGTCCGGGGCTTCGGGCGGGCCGGCCACGTAGAACAGCCGGGTCTTGCCGTGCTGCTCGACCAGGTGCCGGGTCAGCGCGGCGGTGCCCACCTGGTTGTCGGCGTCGACGACGTCGGCGTTCGGCTCGTCGGGCGACCCGGCGACCAGCACGATCGGGATGCGCGCCGCCAGCAGTGCCAGCTGCTCCGAGCCGACGATGCCCTCGGCGATGAGCATCCCGTCGACCTTCGCCGAGATCTTCTGCATCCGCCGGTAGGCACCCGGGCGGTCGGCGTCGCGCAGGACCGTGATCAGCACCGACCATTCGACCGGGCTCAGCGTGAGCTCGACGCCGCGCAGTACCTCCTCGATGAACAGCAGGCCCTCCTGCTCGATGTCGGTTTCCGGGCCGCGGCTCTCGATGGTGACCAGCCCGATCACTTCCTTGCGCTGCCGGGCCATGCTCTGGGCCGCGGCATCGGGGACGTACCCCAGCGACTCGATCACCTCGAGTACCCGCTGACGGGTTGACGGGCGGACCCGGTCCTGGCCGTGCACCACCCGTGAGACCGTGGCGGTCGACACTCCGGCCATGCGGGCCACATCATGCAGCGTGGAGGCCGATGAACTGCGCAGCCTAGCCATCCGATTTCTCCCCCGCGATATTACGCCATGCGGCGAAGCTCACCTTAGGATTCCCGCAGGCAGCGGTCAACCGGGCACGCACAACGGCCCGTTCGGTGCTATAGAAGGTCTTTGGCGTGTTTTCGCGCGTAAGCCTGGACTCCGAGGTGATGTGATGCCGGACCGACCGTATGAGCTCGCCTGGACGCCTGAGGGCATGGTGGCGCAGGTGCGGCTGCGGGGCCCGTCGGTGCTGAGGTGGCCGATGCTGAACCGGGGCACCGCGTTCACCCTGGCCGAGCGAGAGGCGCTGGGGCTGACCGGGCTGCTGCCCGACGGCGTGTCCACCATCGAGGGCCAGCTGCGGCGGGTCTACGGGCAGTACCTGCGCCAGCCCGATGACCTGGCCAAGAACCTGTTCCTCGGCCAGGTCCGGGACCGGAACGAGGTGCTGTTCTACCGGCTGCTCTCCGAGCATATCGAGGAGATGCTGCCGATCGTGTACACCCCGACGGTGGGCACCGCGATCGAGCGGTACAGCCTGGAGTTCGGCCGGCCGCGCGGGGTGTACCTGTCGGTGGACCATCCCGATCAGATCGAGACGGCGTTCCGGAACTACGGGCTCGGCCCCGATGACGTGGACCTGATCGTGGCCACCGACTCCGAGGGCATCCTGGGCATCGGCGACTGGGGCGTGGGCGGTATCGCCATCGCGATCGGGAAGCTGGCCGTGTACACCGCCGCGGCCGGCCTGCACCCCCGCCGGGTCATCCCGGTGGTGCTGGACACCGGGACCGACAACCAGGCCCTGCTGGCCGAGGACATGTACCTGGGCGCCCGGCAGCCGCGGGTCCGGGGCGAGCGGTATGACCAGCTGATCGACGCCTACGTCAGCGCGGCCAGCAAGCTGTTCCCGCACGCCATGCTGCACTGGGAGGACTTCGGCGCCGGCAACGCCCGCCGCATCCTGCTGAAGTACGCCGGCACGCACTGCACCTTCAACGACGACATCCAGGGCACCGCCGCCGTGGTGCTGGCCGCCGCGCTGTGCGCGATCCGGGCCGCCGGGACGGCCATGCGCGACCAGACCGTGGTCATCCACGGCGCGGGCACCGCCGGGATCGGGATTGCGGACGCGCTGCGGCAGGTCATGATCGACGAGGGCCTGGACCGGGACGCGGCCACCGCGCGGTTCTACGCGCTGGGCAGCAAGGGCCTGCTGACCACCGACTACCCCGGGACGCTGCGGGACTTCCAGGTTCCCTACGCGCGGGCGGCCGCCGAAGTCGCCGGCTGGCGGCGCGACGGCCAGGGCCGGATCGGCCTGGCCGAGGTGGTGACGCGCACCCGGCCCACCATGCTGATCGGGACCTCGACCCAGCCCGGGGCGTTCTCCGAGCCGATCGTCACCCAGATGGCGGCTCATACCGAACGGCCCATCATCATGCCCCTGTCCAACCCGACCTCGCACTCCGAGGCCCACGCCGCCGACCTGATCACCTGGACCGCCGGGCGGGCGCTCATCGCCACCGGCAGCCCGTTCCCGCCGGTGACCTACGGCGGGGTGCGGTATCAGGTGGCCCAGGCCAACAACGCGCTGATCTTCCCCGGCCTCGGGCTCGGCGTCACCGTCAGCCGGGCCCGCCGGGTCAGCGACGGCATGCTCGCCGCGGCGGCCGACGCGCTGGCCGGCCTGGCCGACGCCGCCACCCCGGGCGCCGCCGTGCTGCCCCCGGTGACCAGCCTGCGCCAGGTGTCCGCCGCGGTCGCCAAGGCGGTGGCCCGGGCCGCCCGGGCCGAGAGGCTGTCCGACGTGCCGCTCGACGGCCTGCCCGAGCGAGTGCGCCAGGCCATGTGGGAGCCGGCCTACCCCCGGGTGGAGGTCATCTGACCGGCCCTAGGCGGTGCCGGTCAGGATCACCGGGCCGGGCTGGGTAGTGTCACCGGAGGGCTGCTTGGTGATCTCCATCGTGCCGAACTGGCGAGGGTCAGCCGCTCCCGTCATGGAGAAGGTCCCGGTTCCGTCATTCCCGACGACGAACGTGCCCGCGGAGACGAACTGCGAGCGCCCAGATTGGCTCCGGGCGACCCACCAGCATTCGTAGAACGGCTTCTCGCCCGGATTCTTCAGGTGCTTGACCGTCAAGGTGATATTCCAGCTGCCGGAAACATCCTCCCGGACGGTCGCCACTCCTGAGGCGGCGGCCTGCCCCGAAGACTGCCCCGTGGGCGGGGCAAGCTGGAACGCGAAGCTCAGGGCGGCCTGGCTGCCGCCACGTCCGGGCAGGATAACCAGGGCGGCGATGACGGCGGCGGCGGCCACGGCGCCGGCGATGGCGAGCAGGCGGCCGCGGCCGGGCCAGCGCGGGAACCGGATGACCCTGGCCCCGGTACCGGCCGACCGCCCGCCGGGCTCAGCCTCCCCCGGGCCGGGTGGCCCCGGGAACGGCGGGTCGGCCACGGGTCCGTCGGCGGGCGCGGCCACCTGGGGAATCGGGTAGATCTTGGTGCCGTCCCGGTCGGCGGCGGCCGCTCGGTCGGCGGCGGCCGCCGCCTGCACGGCGGCGATGGTGCGGGCCTGGAGATCGCCGGGCGGTTCGGCGGCGGGCGCGGCCCGGCCGAGGGCCTGCGCTACCGGTTCGAACTCGGCTACCGCCGCCTGGCACTGGCTGCAGGAGCGGAGATGGCTCTCGAACGCCTGGGCCTCGGCCGTATCCAGGGCACCGAGGACCCAGCCCGCCACCTCGGCGTGCTCCAGCACGTGGTTCACGTCATACGGCACTGAATCCCCGCTCAGCCAGAGCCGAGCGCATGGCCCGGATCCCGTGGAACATTCGGGTCTTGACCGTGCCGAGCGGCAGCCCGAGCCGTTCGGCGATCTGCGACTGGGTGAGGCCTTCATCCTGAGCCAGCCGCAGCACCTGGGCGTGACCGGACCCCAGCGTCTCCAGGGCCTCGCGCACGATCATGCTGTCCAGGATCTGATCCACGCTGTCCGGCTGCGGCGGCACCTGGGTCTCCTCCACCGGCGCCAGCGGGCGGGATGACGGCCGCTTGCGGATATCGGCCGCCGTGCTGCGGGCGATCACGAACAGGTAGGCGCCGACGGTGCCCCGCGAACGGTCGAATCGCCCCGCGGTCCGCCACAGCCTCACGAAGGTTTCCTGGACCATTTCCTCGGCCAGCCCGTCGTTGCCGAGTGCCTGGACGCCGAAGCGGTACAGGCGCTTGCCGTACCTGTGGTACAGCTCCCCGATCGGGGCCTCGACCTCCCCGGCCGCAATCTGGGCAACAAGGTCTGCCTCCTCGGCAGCAATCCGGTCCTCGGTACCGGTAACCGACTCCGCCAAGACCCCCCACAGGTACTTACGACGTCAACCCGCCGCGCGGTTCAACCCCCCACGGATTTTCCCGAATCGAGACAGGTCATATGATTGTCGGCCGCTCCCGGACTGCGGCGATCCAGTTGGCGACTTGCCTAGTATGCCTGCCCGGGCCAGCCCGGGGAAGCGTTCTGGACTTTCGCGGGCAACGATCAGATCGGGCCGGGCAGATCCGGTGGCCGCCGCTGGGCAGTTTTCATGGCCGCCAGCGGGCAGCTACCTGGCCGTCTATGGGCAGTTTCTCGTGGCCGCCGTCAGCCTGCCGGGATGCGCAGCTGGCAGCAGGCACAGCTCCGCGTCGTCAGGGATGTCGGTGGCCACGTGCCCGCAAGCGGATCAACGTGGAGATCGTGGACCCGGCGCTTGCGTCATCGCCGAACCCGACGTTCCGGCTCAACGAGTACGAAACCGCCTCGCGATCACTTCCCGACCGAGTGAGAGCCGCGCGGCTTGTACCGGAGGGTCACCCGAGTTCGTGATTAACCTCCCGGGTCCGCTTCTGTGACGGGACCGGTCTCGTCGGCGGCAGGGTGTACCAGCTGCTCGCCGAGCACGCGGTCCTCGTCCAGCGCGGACGTTTGCACGATGAGTACGTCGCACAGGGCGTTCTTCACCACGTTGCTGGGCACCGATCCCAGGCGCTGCCCCTCGTGCGCGCCCAGCCCGCGGTTGCCGACCACGATGAGGTTCGCCGGGTTGGGGCCGACGACGTCGAGCAAGGCCTGACCCGGGTCGCCGGCGACGAGCCGCTGCTCGATATATCTCGCTCGCTCCCTGGTAAGACCGGTGACCGAGGTCTCCAGGGCCTTCCGGGCGGCCTCGGCACCGTATAGATCGCGGTGCAGACCTGTGGCGGGACCCGGAGCCGTGCTGGGGGCGCCCTCCCGGTACGCCGTGACGACGACCAGCCTGGCCTGGGCGGCGTGCGCCACTTCCGCGGCCCGGTCCACGGCGTACTGGCTGGGCGGGGTGCCGTCAGAACCGACCACGACCCGGTCGTACACGGTGATGCTGCGCCGGCTGCCGAGCGGCACGATTGGCGACTCGTGCGCCTCGTGGGGCGGGTTCACCCACAGCATCGCCACGGCGCCGATGCCCATCAGGACGCCGGCGACCATGATCGCATTGGACCCCTTGCCGCCGAGGAGGTGGTCGAAGATCCAGCCGAACGTGACCGTCTCGATCAGCATCGGCACCACGATCATCATGTTCAGGATGCCCATGTAGACCCCGGTGCGCTTGGCCGGGACCATGCTGGCGACCATCAGGTAAGGCACGCCGACCGCGCTGGCCCAGAAGATGCCCAGGCCGATCATCGGGGCCAGCGCGAGGTACTGGTTGTGGATGTGAGCCAGCCCGATCAGCGCCACCGCGGCCAGGCCCAGGGCGATCGCGTGCACCCGCTTGGCACCGATCCGCACGCAGAAACCCACCAGGAACAGCGCGGAAATCATGGTGACGAAGTTGTAGGCGCCGTTCTCCAGGCCGCTCCAGGCGATCGCGCTCTGCCAGGCCGTGCCCCCCTGCGCTGGCGTGGCGTGGAACACCGTCTCACCGAGGCTGACCGCCAGGAACTGCCAGTAGATGAACATCGCGTACCACTGGAAGAAGAAGACCAGGCCGATCTTGTGCATGGCGACCGGCATCGCCTTGACGGCGGCCCTGATGTCGCGGACCGCGTTCCGGGCACCCCTGGGCGTGGCGCGCATCTCCTGCAGCGCCTCGTCGGACGGGGTGAGCTCCTTGGTGCGCGCCATCGCAGTCAGCACCGTCAGCAAGATGCACACGGTGCCGATCCAGAAGCAGGTGTACATCCAGTAGGGCACGTGGTTGCCGGCGGTCTTATCCAGCGCCGACACCTTCTGCAACAGGAACAGCGAGATGTTCGCGAGCACCGCGCCGGCCCCGGTGAACATGCTCTGCGTCAAGAACCCGCGCGCCAGCTGCGACTTGGGCAGCCGGTCGGAGATGAACGCCCGGTAGGGCTCCATCGAGGTGTTGTTGCCGGCGTCGAGCAGCCAGAAGCAGATCACGCCCAGCCACAGCACGCCCACGAACGGGAAGACGAACAAGATGATTGAGCAGAGGATCGCGCCGGCGGTGATGAACGGGCGCCGCCGGCCCCACCGGGGGCTCCAGGTCCGGTCACTGATCGCCCCGATCATCGGCTGGATGATCAGTCCGGTGACCGGCCCGGCCAGGTTCAGGATCGGCAGCAGACCGGGACTCGCCCCGATCAGCAGGAAGAGCGGGTTCACCGCCGACTGGGTGAGGCCGAAGCTGAACTGGACCCCGAAGAACCCCAGGTTCATCATCAGCAGGGCCCGGCCCGACATCAGCGGCTTGCGCTCGACCTCCCCGGCACCCGCCGAGACGGACTCAAATGTCGTGGTCATGGCGACCCCCTCGGCCGAGGCGATATCAGATACCCAGATCCCCCTCGATTGCGACGTTAAACCTGCCTCGGGCGGGCGGCAATACGACCTTTTCGGCGTTCACCCGGCACCCGCCGCCTACCGCTGCCGGCGAAGCGCGGCTATGCCCGCGTAGCCGCCCAGGCACCTACACCGGTTCCGCAGCGCGTCCGGATGGAAGGGCAGCAAGATCGCGGTCACCCGAGGGTCACCAGCTTCGAAGGCGAAAATCGACCCTCGACGGGCCGGACGGCGCGTAATAGCGTTCAGGACGGGCAGCTACGAGCTGACGTCACGGCGCCTTGGCCCGTCTCCCGCCTCCGCCGAGGCGTGCGACAGCCAACCGAGGCCATACGGCCTGACGAGCGCCGGTCCGTCCAGACCGGAAAGGAGACGACGGTGAGTAAATGGAAGACCATCATGGTCGGCGTGGATGGATCGCCCCCCAGTCGGAAGGCGTTGACCTGGGCTGCCGCCGAAGCCGCGGATCACGGGGCCGACTTGGTCGTGCTGACCGCGTGGGAGCGCACGCTGCTGCCACCGATGGGCAGCGGTGGCGTGCCGCCAAGCCCCGTACCCGACCCTAGCCAGCGCGCCACCGAGGACCTGCTCACGGTCGTCAAAGAGGAACTCGGCGAGGACCCGCCGGTGCTCGTTCAACCGCGCGTCAAGCAGGGCCATGCAGCACAGGTGCTCATCGAGCAGTCGTCGGACGCCGACCTGCTGGTGGTCGGCACGCGCGGCCGCGGCGGCTTTAAAGGGCTGTTGCTCGGCTCGGTCAGCCAGCACGTCGCCGCCCACGCGAAGTGCCCGGTGACCGTGGTCCGCTGATGAGGGATGGCGGCGAGTAATGGCCGAAGGGGCGCCGGTTGGCTGCTCCGGACCTCGGCCTTGGACACAAGAAGATGTGTCACCGGAGGTGCGTGAGTGATGACTGCGGCGGCGCCGCGCCCCAGGTCGGCGCCTGGCCAGCTGGCAGGCGAGGACACGCTGGGGTCGTGGGCGGAGCGCTCGGGACACCGCCCTGAGGCGGAGCCGACGCGGGGCGGCCTGCGGTTCGCGTCCTACGGTTGGGTGTCGACGGATTACGAGGATCCGGTGACCTCGCGAGCGCGGCAGCTGGGCCATGAAGCCGCGCTGGCCGCCGGGTGCGGGCAGATCGTGGCGGTCGATCAGCGTGTGGCCCCGGGATGTGGCGAAGGTCAAGGTGACGGCGACCTGGCACAGCGCGATCCCGCCCGCGGTGCCGGAGTACTGGCGGGCCGCGCCGACCGCGCCGGCGGAGGACTTCTCATCAGCGGTCTCGTCCACGACCAGGACCGCGTCCCCGTCATCGAGCCGCGCCACCGCCCAGGCCGCGGCCGCCTCCATGACCTGCCGGTCGTCCCAGGCCGCCCGGGACAGCAGATGCTGCAGCCGGTGCGGGCCCCGGTGCCCGACCGCCTCGGCGATGCTCTAGCAGTTGCGGTGGCTGCGCGGCCGCATTCAGCGCGGCCATCAGGTCATTTCGCCACGGCGGGGCTGACGGCGAGTTCTCAGGCACCCAGGGCCATGAAGGAATGCGCCGTCGCCTCGGCGCGCGGATCGTCGCCGACCGCCCGGCGCGCGGCCAGCAGCGCTTCGGGAAGCCTCGCACCTCGCTGCAGGGCGTTGTGCAGAGCCAGCATCAGCGGCACCACGGCGAGGTCGCTGACGGGAAGGATGCTAGCCACGATGCCGGCCGCGCCGAGCGGGACCAGGCTGCTGACCAGGCCCAGCAGCTCGTCCGCGCCGACCGGCGCGGCGACTCCGGAGTCGCAGCCGGCCAGGACCAGCTGGTACGGGGCGCGGCCCAGGCGCTCGAAGTCGTGCACGATCAGCGGCCCGTCATCGAGCCGTATGGACGAGAACATGGGGTTATCCGCCCGGAACGTGCCATGGGCCGCGATGTGGGCCAGCCACGCGCCGTCCAGGGCGGAGAGCACCTGCCCGGCCGTGGCGTCGCCGTGGCCGAGCATCACGGCCCCGGGATAACGCGAGCCCAGCGGCTCGACCTCGGCGCCCTTGGTGGCCAGCCCGGGCCCGACGACCAGGGCGACACGTTGTGGCGACGGCGATCGCATCCGGCGTGCACGCAGCCAGGTCGACGCGGATGGCGCCACGGTCACGACGCGATCATGCAACGACGGCATGAGCGTCCACGGCACGGCCCGGAGGTGGCCCGGCGGTATGACCACGACCGGGCCGTCCCCGAGCCTGGCGGCCGCGCCGCCGAGCAGTGCGGCCTCGAGCATGGCGCCCCTGTGCTTCAGCACCAGCTCGTCGCCCGGGTGCGCCGAACCATGGGCGAGGCGGCGCAGTACGAAGCGACTCATCTGGACCTCGCGTTCGGGCACGCTGCCTACCGTGTGCAGGCGCACTCGCCGGCCCGCGACGACGACCGCATGCAGCACGCCGTCCACCGTGACGAGCTCGATCAGCGTGCTCGGTCCGAGCTCGGCGAACAGCTGGTCCAGGTCGTACTCGCCTCCCCCGGGCTTCTGGCTGCCGGGCAGTCTGCGCGTGCGGGCCTGGACCGCCGCCTCAAGCCGCCGCCGCTCGCGCTCCAGGGCGTTCCGGCGCGAGGCGGCCATCTCAGTCTCCGCGAGGGATCGGCTCACCGCGCGTAGCGCTTCCAGTTCGGTCGCTAGGGCCTTGTCGTCACGGAGCGGTGTGCTCGGGGCGGCCAGCGCGGTCGCCCGCCACCGCTCGCTCCAGAACAGGAGTCGGCGGGCGTCGCCCCGCCTGAGCGCGTCGCGCTGGGCCAGCGTGGCGAGTTCGGCGCCGTGCGCCGTGCCGTACGCGCGCAACTCGGTAGCCCCGAGCCGCATCTGGTGCTCCTCGAGGGCGTCGAGCCCGCGGGAGCAGGCAGCGACGGTGGCCCGGGCATTACCCCGCGCGTCGGCTTGCAGGGCCTGGGCCAGCCAGGCCACGCTCCGGGGCAGTGGCGGCCCGCGGCGCCGGGACCTCGCGGCTCGCTCGAGATGCGGGCCGGCCTGTGTCACGCTCCCCCGGCTCAGAGCGATGCGCCCGGCGAGCAGGTGCGCCTGCATCGCTTCGCCGCTCCTGGCTGCGTCGAGACGGGCGGCGACCTCCTCGGCGTACCGGAACAGCGCAGCGGAATGCTCGCCGAGTGCGTCCCTGGCCTCGGTGAGGACGAGGCTGGCGCGCGCCTCCCAGAGTTGCCGGCCTTGGGCCCGGAACATCCGCCGCGCCTGAGCCGCCCGCTGTCTGGCGCCAGCCGGGTTGCCCGCGGCCAAAGCAGCCGTAGCCGCGGCGAGGAATAGCTCCGCGTTCCGGTACGCTATCCCCCTTCCCGGAGGGATCCGGCTCAGTGCCGCGTCGGTCTCATGTGCCGCTTCGCCTGCCAGGCCAGCGGCCAGCAGCGTCAGGCAGCGGTCGACGGCGAGTTCGGGGATGTCCTCGCCGAGCGCCTGGTAGCGTCTTCCCGCTTGGTCGAGATAGAAAAGCACCCGGGGAAGGTCGCCCCGGGCTAGCGCAGCCAGTCCGAGGTTATGCCGGGCATAGGCGTATTCGAGCTCCTGCCCGTTAGCGGCGAACAACTCCTCGGCACGGGCGAAATCCGATGTTGCCCGCCCAGGTAGACCCAACCCGAGAAAAACAAAGGCCCGCGCGGTCAGCGAGCGTGCCTCCCACACCGTGTCGGCTGCCCGGCGGAAGTATGGCAGGGCGCGGCTCAAGTCCTGGTGTGCCTCGTGGAAGCGGCCCAAGTCCCACAAGGCCCTGGCGCGGCGCATGAGCACCTGCCCAGCCAGGGCACCGCTGGCTGTAGCCAGCGCCTGGTCCAGCACGGCCAGTCCCTGGCGGCTACGGCCAGCCCAGGCGAGCGCCACTCCAAGGGTTGCCTGCACATCAGCCTCGCGCTCGGGTCGGCCTGACGCTCGAGCAAGCCTCACTCCCGTCCGCAGCTCGGCGATCGCTTCTGGGAGGTCCCCGCGGTCTCGCAGCACAATCCCGATCGCGTGGTGAGCCAGCGAGGCGTCATGCGCGCTAGGCTCGTCGGCCAGCAAGGAGCGCGCGGCGAGAAGAGCGTCCTGCGGCCGGGATAGGGCGAGCGGCAGGAGTTGAGCCGGGTCGAACGGTAGGTTTTGTGTATCAGAATTTCCCGGCGTCACTCCGACGATACTAGACAGTTCCCCGTACCAAACATAGGGACCTAGGGGGCGGTATGACCATTCACAGCGACGGACCGAACGAGCCGCGGAGCCGTCTCCACGCGCAGATCGAGCTGGTCTTGTCCGGCATTCCGGATGTCTTGGGTGGCATGGAAGGCGCGGCTGCTCACCGGCCCGACTGGGCCGACCGCAACGAAGTCGATTACCTGCACCGGGAACGCACCCTGCTGGTCCGTGACGCCGACGTCGATCGCGTGACCCGTGTCGTGTCCGCGACCCCGGTTGCGCACGACAACAACGTGCGCGGCCTGACCCGAGTGGAGTTCACTGCCGACGAGCGACGGAGCGTGGAGGAGACCTGCGCCGACATCGACCGGGCCGTCGGCGAGGGGGTTGCCACACCGGACCACATACTCTACGTATGCCCCATCGGCACCTGCCCGGCCACGGAACCGGAGGTGGTCTCAGGCGATGCACAGCCCCACCCAGGCGTGTCCGCGGGGCAGGGCGACGGCGAGGGCGTCCTGATGACGATCCTTGACAGCGGCCTGCTTCCGGGCGCGGACACCGAGCACACCTGGCTGGAGGGCGTGGACGGCGAGAAGGAGAACCCGATCGGCGGCTACCCGCCTCGCATTCTGCCCTACGCGGGCCACGGGACGTTCGTGGCCGGCGTTGCGCGAACCATGGCGCCGAAGGCCCAGGTGTGGGTGGACAGGACGTTCGCCGATTTCGGTGCCATCTTCGAAGCTGACCTGGTCAAGCAGGTGTCCGACGCGCTGAAGATGGGCGCGGAAATCATCTCGCTGTCGTTCGGCACCAACAGCCGTAATGACCTCCCGCTGCTGGGTTTCGAGGTCATCGAAGAGCGGCTGCGGAGCTATGCCGGAAGCGTCCTGGTGGCGGCGGCGGGGAACGACTCATCCAGGCGCCCGTTCTGGCCGGCCGCCTACCCGTGGGCTATCGGCGTGGGCGCGCTCAACGCTGACCGGACGGGCCGTGCGTCGTGGAGCAACTACGGGCCATGGGTGGATGTCTTCGCACCGGGTGAGACGCTGGTCAACGCCTTCGCGAAGGGGGACTACCTCTGCACCGAGCCGCCGAACGTGGGCATCTGGCGAAATTTCGACGGCATGGCCCGGTGGAGCGGGACGTCCTTCTCGACCCCGCTTGTCGCGGGGCTTATCGCGGCCCGCATCTCGGAGACCGGCGAGACCGGCCGGCAGGCCGCGGATGCGCTGCTGACCAAGGCCCGGGCCCAGGCCATACGCGGCGTGGGCCCGGTGATCCTCCCAGGGCAGGCTTACGAACCCTGACTACGATCAGTTACGTGCCTTAGCACGAGCCAGACGCTCAGACGCGGGTGAACACCTGGCGGCGGAGCTGGCCGCGGGAGGCTTCGTGGAAGCCGTGGGTGGACAGCCAGTTCCTGATCCACGGGCCGTCGGGGTGGGTGTCCGGGACCACGTTGTAGATGTAGTTCAGGCCGCGGGCGGCGGCCTCCTCCTCGAGGTGCTCCAGGATAAAGGCGCCGACGCCCCGGCCGCGCTGGCCGGGCGCGACGATGAAGGTGATGCGCGCGTCGCCCCATTCGGTGTCGAGCCAGCCGTAGCCGGCCACCTCGCCGCCGTCGCTCACCCGCCACCACTCGTCGGCCACCGGCTCGCCGGGCGCGGGCGAGGCAGCCAGGCCCACCGCGGCCAGCTCGGCCGGGCCGAAGATCCGCTGCTTGCCGGCGTCCCAGCGGGGCGAGTTCTCCTTGGTCCAGGTCAGCGTCACGGGTGTCCTCTCATGTCAGTGATCCCCCGGCGGCGGCGATCCGGCGCAGCAGGGCCGACGGACGGTAACGGTCGTCGCCGTACCAGGCCTGCATCGCGTCGAGTATGCCCACGATCGTGGCCGGCCCCCAGCGGTCCCCCCAGGCCAGCGGGCCGAGCGGGTAGTTGGTGCCGAGCCGCATGGCGGTGTCGATGTCGGCGGCGCTGGCCACCCCTTTGTGCCGCGCGTCGGCGGCCCCGTTGACCAGCATGGCGACGGTCCTGGTCACGACCAGGCCGGCCACGTCGTCGGTTACGTATACGGCCAGGCCGGCCGCCTGGAGCAGCCCGGCCGCCTCCGCCACGGCCGCGGCCGGGCCGCCGTCGGAGACCGCGATGGCGATGCCGGTGGCGGTGGCGTCGTCGAGCGCGCGGTCGACGACCACCACGGGAACCCCGTGCTCGGCCGCCAGCGCGGTCGCGGGCCTGCCGTCACAGCGGACCAGATGCGCGCCGCTGGGCAGCTCAACGGTGCCGTCCGTGCCCGAGCCCGGCCCGATCTCCGCGCCCGAGCGGCCGAGCAGAACGCGCAGCGGCGACGAACCGTGCTCGGTGACGAAAGCCGGCGCTGGGCGGCCGGGCGCCGGGTCGGCCGCCGGCGTTGCCGCGCCGTCGCCGTACTCGAACCAGCCGCGGCCGGTCTTGCGGCCGAGCCAGCCGGCCTCCACCAGGGCCCGCTGCAGCAGCGACGGCGCGAACCGCGGGTCGCAGGAGAAGGCGGCCCAGACCGAACGGGTGACGGCCTCGTTCACGTCCTGGCCGACCAGGTCCATGAGCGCGAACGGGCCCATCCGGAATCCGCCCGCCTGGGTCAGCACGGCGTCGATCGTGGCGGGTTCGGCGGCCTGCTCCTCGGCCAGTCGCAGCGCTTCGGCGTAGAACGGCCGGGCGACGCGGTTCACGATGAACCCCGGCGTCGCGGACGCCCGGACGACCTGCTTGCCCCAGTCCCCGGCCAGCTTCGTGACCGCCGCGGCCACCTCCGGCGAGGTGGCCAGGCCGCTGACCACTTCCACCAGCCGCATCACCGGGGCCGGGTTGAAGAAGTGCAGGCCTACCAGCCGTCCGGGGTGGCTGAGCCCGGCCGCGATGGCGGTCGGGGACAGCGAGGAGGTGTTGGTGGCCAGCACGCAGCCGGGCGCGACGACCTTCTCCAGGTCGGCGAACAGCGCCTGCTTGACGGACAGGTCCTCGGCCACCGCCTCGATCACGACCTGGGCCGGGGCCAGGTCGCCGAGTTCGGCCGCTACGGCCAGCCGCACCTCGGCGGGCTCCAGGCGGCCCTTGGCCACCAGCCGGTCGACCCGGTCGCGGATCGCGGCGACGGCGCGCTCGGCGGCGCCCTCGGCCGCGTCGTACACCAGGACCGGGTGGCCGGCCACCGCGGCGACCTGGGCGATGCCGCCACCCATGGTGCCGGCCCCGACCACCGCGACCGGCGCGCCCCGAAGCCCGGAGGTCACAGCGGAACCCGCTCGGGCGGCGGCTCCGGCGCCCCTTGCAGGATCACCGCGGCCTGCGCGCGCAGGTCCACGCGGCGGATCTTGCCGGTCGCCGTCGCCGGGTACTCGGTCACGAACACGATCCGGCGGGGCCGCTTGAACGACGGCAGGCCGGCCTTGCAGAACCCGATCAGCGCCCCCTCGTCGGCCAGGGCGCCGGGATTGAGCTGGACGAACGCGACCGGCTTATCCAGGCCGTCGGCGTCGGCCGCGGCCACCACCACGGCCTGGGCCACGTCGGCGTGGGCCAGCAGGCGGGACTCCACCTCGGCCGGCGCGACCCAGATGCCGCTGGCCTTGAGCATGTCCCCGGTCCGGCCCAGGCAGGCGTAATATCCGTCGGCGTCCACCACGTAGGTGTCGCCGGTGCGCAGCCACTCCCCCTGGAACACCTGGCGCGAGGCGGCGTAGCGCGACCAGTAGCCGGTCGCGGCCGAGTCCCCCCGGACGAACAGGGTTCCCGGCGTGCCGGGCGGGACCTCGAGCCCGTCCTCGCCGAGCACGCGCAGCTCGTACCCGGGCACCGCGACTCCGGTCGTCCCGGCCCGGACCTGGCCGGGCCGGTTGGACAGGAAGATGTGCAGCATCTCGGTCATCCCGATGCCGTCGATGATGTCGACGCCGAAGTGCGAGGTCCATCGCTGGTAAAGGGAGGCTGGGAGCGCCTCGCCGGCCGAGGCGGCCAGCCTGACCCCGGCCAGGGCATCAGCCGGCAGGCCGGCTCGCAGCATTTTGGCGAAGAACGTAGGCCCGGCGAAGAACAGGGTGGCGGCGTAACACCCGGCCCGTTCGGCCATGATCTCCGGTCGCGCCGGGCTCGGCTCGAGTACGGCGGCCGCCCCGACCGACATCGGGAACAGCACGGAGTTCCCCAGGCCGTAGGCGAAGAAGGCCTTGGCCGCGGACAGGCACCGGTCCTGCGGCGTGATCCCGAGCACCTGCGCGCCGTAGGTCTTGCACACCACCCGGACCGAGCCGTGCCGGTGCATCGCGCCCTTGGGCGTCCCGGCCGTCCCGGAGGTGTACAGCCAGAACGCCGGCGAGTCGGCGGTGGTCGGGTAGATGTCGTCCGGCGCCTCGGCGGCCAGCTCGCCGAGCGCAGTGGTGGGCAGCCCGGCGACGGGCTCGCCCGCATCGTCGGTCACCACCGCCATGACCTCGCCGGGGAAGGCCAGCGCGGCGGCCACGACGTCGCGGTACACCGAGCTCACCGCGACGATCCGGGCCCGGGAGTCGGCCAGGATCTCGGCGATGCCGTCGCCCCGGAGCATGGTCGAGACCGGCACCGGCACCGCGCCGATCCGCATCGCCGCCAGGTAGGTGATCACGAACTCCGGCGAGTCCGCCATCACCATCACCACGCGCTGCTCGGCTTGCAGGCCAAGACCGCGCAAGCCCCGCGCGGTGCGGCCGACCTGCTCCGCGAGCTGGGCGTAGGTCACGTCACCCGCGACCCCGGTCAGCGCGAGCCGGTCACCGCGGCCCTCGCGGACGTGCCGGTCGAGCAGGTAGTCAGACGCGTTGAACAGGTCCGCGGCCCCGCTCATGCGAGGTGGACGTAGTCGTAGTCGAACGGCTGGCCGTTGATGCCGTTCCTGGGCGGGGCGATCCAGGCGGCGATCTTGCCCCGCTGGTGCACCGGCTGCATCAGCGACCGCACGTAGGTCTTGTCCACCTCAGTCGGCAGGAACGCGCCCTGGCGGCGCTGCCACTCCTCAGCGGAGAGCTTCTCGCCGTCCGGCGTGGCCTCGATCGCGGCGAACGCGCCGACCTTGCGGTTGAAGGCGATGTGCGGCAGCTTCAGCCGACCCTTCACGCCGCCGTCGGCCAGGATGCGGTTCCACCGCTTGATGCCGCCCTGGCAGTCGGAGATGTACTCGCGGCGCAGGTCGGTGTTGAGGCCGACCAGCGCGGACACCTCGGTCTGCCCGATGCTCTGCTCGCCCGTGATGGCGTCATCGAACAGCGCGTCCACCATGATCGCGTCGCTGGTGAGCTTGTGGTCGTCCTTGCGCCGGTCCTCCAGCCAGCGGCCCTTGAGCCCGGCGGTGTAGTAGTTGGCCACGTTCGTCGAGGTCTCCCCGCCGAACAGGTCCAGCGACACCGAGTAGTGGAAGTTCAGATACTTCTGGATCACCGGCAGCGGGATCGCGCCCAGGCCGGCCACGTCGTCGGTGTCGCGCTCGCGCATCACCTCGACGGTGCGCTGCACCACCCGGTCGACGCCGGTGGTGCCCACCATCATGTGGTGCGCCTCTTCCTTGAGCATGAACTCACAGGTGCGGCTCAGCGGGTCAAAGGCGCTTTCCTTCAGCGTACCGAGCTGGTACTTGCCGTCCCGGTCGGTGAAGTAGGTGAACATGAAGAACGACAGCCAGTCCGGGGTCTCCTCGTTGAACGCGCCCAGGATGCGCGGCGAGTCCAGGCTGCCCGAGTTGCGGTGCAGCAGCTCCTCGGCCTCCTCCCGGCCCTCCCGGCCGAAGTAGGCGTGCAGCAGGTAGACCATGGCCCACAGGTGCCGCCCCTCCTCGACGTTGACCTGGAACAGGTTGCGCAGGTCGTACAGGCTCGGCGCGGTGGCGCCCAGGTTGCGCTGCTGCTCCACCGAGGCGGGCTCGGTGTCGCCCTGGATCACGATCAGCCGCTGCAGTTCGGCCCGGTACTCCCCCGGTACCTTGTCCCAGACCGGCTCGCCCTGGTGCTCGCCGAACCCGACCTTGCGGCCCGGGTCCCGCTCGGCCAGGAAGATCCCCCAGCGGTACTCGGGCATGGGCACGTGCCCGAACTGGGCCCACCCCTCGCGGCCGACGTTGACCGCGGTGCGCAGGTAGACATCCTGGGTCGGCAGCGTCGGTCCCATCGTCTGCCACCAGTTCAGGAAGTTCGGCTGCCAGGACTCAAGCGCCCGCTGCAGCCGCCGGTCCTCGTGCAGGCTGACGTTGTTCGGGATCTTCTCGGAGTAGTCGGCGGTAGTGGTCATCAGGCTCGCTTCCGGTCGAAAACGGCCCGCTGCCCGGTGCCGAACCGGCGCAGCGCGCCGTCCGGTCCGGACGCGTTGGGCCGGTTGAATATCCAGTTCTGCCAGGCGGACAGCCGGCCGAAGATCTTCGTCTCCATGGTCTCGGGGCCGGCGAACCGATAGTTGGCCTCCAGGCCGGTGAGGGCGTCGGGGCTGAAGCTGGCCCGCTCCTCGGTCGCGATCCGGATCTCCTCATCCCAGTCGATGTCGTCCGGCGCAAAGGTGATGAGCCCCAGATCGGCCGCGTCCTCGGCTTCCAGCGCCTCGCCCTTCCGCTTGGCGGCCGCCTCGTAGCCGGCCTCGTCGCCCCAGAACCTGGTCTGCAGGCGGGTCAGCCCGTTGCTCATCGTCAGCGGCCCGAGGTTGGCCTCGCCGAGGGTGATGGTGGCCGGGTCGGCGTCCGGGCCAGTGTCCTCGAACACCCCGGCCAGCTGGAACGACCGGTCCGCGGCCAGGGCCAGCTCGAGCAGCGACCCGGCGAAGCAGCTGCCCGGCTCGATCACCGCGATCAGGCTGCGGCTGGTCACGTCCAGCCGTCGCAGTGTGCGCTTGAGGTAGTGCAGGACCTCGCTCGCGAACCAGTCTGCGGTATTGGCCATGAGGAACTCGTCGTAGGCGAGCACCCGGGCCGGGCCGCCCTCAGTGCGGAAGATCCAGGTGCCGAGCTCGGGCTCGTTGGTGCGCAGATCCAGGATCAGGTCATCCAGCTCACGGGTCACCGCCAGCGGCCAGAACTCCGCGCTGCGGGCCTCGCCCATGCTGGCGGGCGGGTCGTCTAGCGGCCCTTTTACCGATATGTCGACTTTGTCCGCCTCGCGGTCGAGCCGGGCCTCAACGTGGTCGTAGCAGATCGCGTCGTCGCCGCGGGTCTTAGCCAGCGGGGTCAGCGCGACCCCGGCCTCGTCCTGCGGACGGCTCGAGCGCCCGGCCAGTTCGGCGGCCCGCGCCGCGACGGTCTCGTCCCACCGGGGTCGCGGTACGGCCTCGTCGACCAGGCGCCACTGGACCGCCTTCTTGCCGCCGACGCCCTCCGCCTTGGTGGCGAAGTAGTCGGCCAGATCCCGCCGTACGTGCCGCTTGTCCGACACCCGGGTCAGCCCCCCGGTGCCCGGCAGCACGCCGAGCAGCGGCAGCTCGGGCAGCGACACCGCCGACGAGCGGTCGTCGATCAGCATGATGTGCTCGCAGGCCAGCGCCAGCTCATACCCGCCGCCCGAGGCGGTGCCGTTGACCGCGGCCAGGTAGGTCTGCCCGGAGTGGGCGGTGGCGTCCTCGATGCCGTTCCTGGTCTCGTTGGTGAACTTGCAGAAGTTCACCTTCCAGCCGTGCGGCGAGGCGGCCAGCATGCGGATGTTGGCGCCGGCGCAGAAGACCTTCGGCTTGCCGCTGGTGATCACGACCGTGCGCACCCCGGGATGCTCGAAGCGCAGCCGCTGCACCGCGTCGTACAGCTCGATGTCCACGCCCAGGTCGTAGGAGTTGAGCTTCAGCTCGTAGCCGGGCACCAGGCCGCCCTGCTCGTCGACGTCCATGGTCAGCGTGGCCACCGGCCCGTCCTGGGACACGCGCCAGTGCCGGTACCGGTCGGGACTGACCCGGAACTCGACCCGCGCTCCGCCTGCCGCCTCGGTGTCCATCGCTTTGGGCATCGCGCTTCCTCCCTGCCGATGCTCCATACTCTACAAATCTTGAGTAGAACGTCAATACTTCGTAGTATTTTGTTCACGGCGTTTACCGTGTTTACCGTGCGATCGAGAGGGACGATGACGGATACTCAGCCGACCCTGCTGCGGCGGCACACCGCTGGCACCGACAGCGCCCGCAGCGTGCTGTTCACCGTGCTGGGCGAGCTGGTCCTGCGCACCGGCGGCGAAGCCTGGACGTCGGCGTTCATCGACGTGTTCGGCCGGCTGGGGGTGGAGGAGAAGGCGGCCAGGCAGGCGCTGATGCGCACCGCGGCCGACGGCTGGCTGCGCTCGGAGCGGATGGGCCGCCGCACGATCTGGCGCCTGACCCCGGCCGCCGAGCGGCTGCTGCGGGACGGCACCGAGCGCATCTTCGGCTTCACCGCGGTCGCCGCGGACTGGGACGGCCGGTGGACAATGGTGATCGCGCGCACCCCGGAGACCGAACGGGCGGCCCGGCACCTATTGCGGACGCGGCTGAGCTGGGCCGGGTTCGGCCATGTCGTGCCCGGGGTGTGGCTGAGCCCGCGCACCGACCGGGGCGGCGAGGTGCGCCTGATCCTGGACGAGGCCGGTCTGCCGGACGGCTACCTCTTCACCGCCGATTACCAGGGTGGCAGCTCGCTGGCCGCGATGGTCGGGCATGCCTGGGACCTGTGCGGGCTGGCCCGCGAGTACGAAGAGTTCATCGCGGCGTTCCACGGGGAGGTCACCTCCAATGGCCTGGATCCGCTCGTCCGGGTCATCGACCTAGTGCACGCCTGGCGCCGGTTCCCGTGGATCGACCCGGGCCTGCCGGCCCAGTTCCTGCCCGCGCCCTGGCCCGGCACAGCGGCCGCCGAACTGTTCGCCCGGCGGCACGCGCAGTGGGCCGGGGAGGCGATCGCCGAATGGAAGCAGCTACTGACCTGAAGGCTGTTGTGGCTAGAGGCTGTTGTGGCTAGAGGCTGTTGCGCAGGGCGGTCACCCGCTGGACGGCGGCGTTGAAGGTGCCCGGATCCAGCTGCCCGCCGTCCAGCGCGCCGGCCAGGGCGGTGACCACCGCCTGGCCCTCGGCCGGGTCCTGGGCCGAGCACAGCAGCAGGTCCATCCCGGCCTCGGCGGCGATCACGGCGCGCTGCCCGTAGCTGCCGAACGCGGTCAGCGCGCCGGCCTCGATAGCGTCGGTGATGGTCACGCCCTGGTAGCCGAGCCGACCGCGGAGCTCGCCCCGGATCACCGCCGGGGAAAGCCCGGCCGGATTGGCCTTGTCCAGCGCCGGATAAACGGCCCACGAGGCCATGACGAGCTTGACCCCGGCGGCGATGGCGGCCGGGTAGGGCACCTCGTCCTTGGAACGCAGGCCGGACAGCGACACGTTCAGCGTGACCGGTCCGGTGTCGGTGTTCTGCGACTTCGTGGCCGAACCGAGCCCGGGGAAATGCTTGGCCGTGGCGGCCACGCCGGCCTGCTGCTGGGCGGTGATGAAGGCCTGCCCCCCGCATTCGGTGACCACCGAGGCGTTGTTGCTGTAGGAGCGCTGGTACTGGTCGATGAAGTTGCCCGACTTGTAGTACACGTCGAGCACCGGCGCCAGGTTGACGTTCATGCCCACGTCGGCCAGGTTCTGTCCCGCCCCGGTGCCCGCCGCGCTGGCCGCCGCGGCCGGGTGGGCGGACTGCCCGATCTGCTTTTCCGACATGGTCGGCGCGCCGGGCAGCCGCCGTACCTCGCCGCCCTCCTGGTCGGTCATCAGCAGCAGCGGCGAGGACACCGGGCTCTGCTGCTGCGCCTGGACCAGCTGCTGGATCACCGACGCGATCTGGGCGTCGCTGGAGATGTTCCCGCCGAAGAAGATCACCCCGGCGGCCTGGCCCGCGCTGATCTGCCGCAGCAGGGCCGACGGCACGGTCAGCCCCGAGTAGGAGAAGATCACCCGCTGGCCGGCCAGCTGCGCAGACGACAGCGTGGCCGGAGCCTGGACCCGCGCCATCCGAGCCTGGCCGGCCTGCGTCTGCGCCGTCCGGGCCCAGGCGCCCGCCAGCGGCGCCACCACCCCCGCCGCCAGCATCGTCCTGAGCGCGCTGCGCCGGTCCATTCGCTTGTCCATGGCTCCCCTCCCGGCGGCCCATGCCTTCAGTCCCGATGGTAACCGTGCGGATCCTCGTCTGCGTTGCGAGGCAGTGGATGCGCGCATCACCCGTCCCTGTTTTCACAGCCCGGATTACCGTGGACCATCACCTGCGATTTCCGCAGGTAATGGTCCACGATGACGTGATCATCCGCGGGAGCGGGCCGAGGCGGGCAGCCAGTATGCCCGCGAGTTAATAACCTGCGTCTCCCTGGTCAGCGGTCAGGTCAGCACCCAGGCGCCGTCCTGGCGGGTCAGCCCGTGCCGCAGCAGGGTGCGCAAGTTGATCGTGGCGCACCGGGTGTGCAGCCAGAATCACTGACCAGGGCCTGCTTGGCCTAGTAAACCTGAAACTCATTGCTTGTTTCTGATTGCGAGCGTAGCGTGAAGATATGCCTCCGGGCAGACCGCACCGCCAACGTGCCCGGTCTGGTATTCGCGAGTAGGCATCCGGTTCGGAGTGAAGCTGGGCCTCGGCTCCGAGGCACGTGCTGGGGTAACCCCGACCGCAGGGAACGTCATGAGAGCAGCGCCGGAACGACGGACGGTGGCGTACGTAGCCTGTCTGGCGCTGGCTGTCGTGTGCTGCGCCTGCGCCTGCGGCAGCGGGCCGGCTGATCATGCCGGCGGGGCCGGCAAGCATGGCGCTGTCATTACGGTCGGGTCATTCGACTTCCCGGAGAGCGTGCTGCTCGCCGACATCTACGCCGGCGCGCTCACGGCGCAGGGCTTCCCTGTCCGCGTCCTGCCGGACCTGGGCGCTCGCGAGCTGGTGGACCCGGCGCTGATGAGCGGACTTGTCCAGGTGGTGCCGGAGTACTCCGGGTCGGCGCTGGAGTTCGTCAGCCTGGGACGGCAGTCCGCGACGTCCGATATGACGGCGACCGGCAGGGCCCTGGCCAGGTGGGTGGCTAGCCGGGGGCTGGTGGCGGGGCGCCCGTCCGCCGCGCAGGACGCCAACGTCATCGTGGTCACCGCCGCGACCGCGGCCCGCTATGGCCTGCGCTCGGTCGCCGACCTGGCCCGGGTGGCGCCGCGGCTGGCGTTCGGCGGTCCGCCCGAATGCCCGGAGCGAGTCTACTGCCTGCTCGGGCTGAAGCAGGTTTACGGGCTCCGGTTCCGTTTCCTAGCGCTCGACGCCGGGGGCCCGCTGACGCTGCAGGCCCTGCAGGCAGGGGACATCGGCGTCGCGCTGCTGTTCAGCACCGATCCGGCCATCACGGCGGACCATCTGGTGGTGCTGGCCGACGACCGCGGCCTGCAGCCGGCCGAGAACGTCGTCCCGCTGGTCCGCCGGGATGCCGTCGCCCGCTACGGCCCGCGGCTGCTCGCGGCGCTCGACGCTGTGTCGGCGCGGCTGACGACCGGCTCGCTGCGCGCCCTGGACGCGCAGGTGGAGCTGCGCGGGGATAACCCGGGCAGCGTGGCCTGGACCTGGCTGCGCGCGCAGGGGCTGATCTCGGCGGGGGGTGCGGCGCAGTGACCGAGAACGCCGGGACGGTGAGCCCGCTAGATGGCACGGCCGCCCCGTCGCCGGGTCGGGCCGTGCGGCGAGCGGCGCGCCGCCGCCGCCCGACCGGCGCGCCCCCGCCGCTGCCGCACCCGGTCTCGGTCACCACCACAGCATGGCTGGTCCTGGCGGTTGCCGTCCTGGCCGGCGCAATCCTGGTCTCGGTGCGCGCGCCGTCGCTCCGGGTCGATGATCAGGTCAACGCGGCGGTGCTCCGGCTCTTCGCGCGGGTTCGGACGCCGTGGCTGACCGGCATCGCAAGAGGGATCTCAGTGGCTGGCTCCGGCTGGGGGGCCACGGCGGTCGGGCTGTCGGTGGTGGCACTGACGATGGCGTTCCGCCGCTGGCGGCACCTGCTGATATTCGTGTGCAGCCTCGCTTTCGTCGAGCTCGCCGGTTACTGGATCAACCGGGAGCTCACGCGGCCGCGCCCCTACGGTGTGCCGATCATCGCGGGCTGGGCAGGGTACTCCGCGCCGGCGCTCCCGGCAGGGATCCTCACCACCCTCCTGTTGGGCATCGCCTACTGCCTGGTCGTTCCCGGGCGCCCCCGCTCCTGCGCTAAGGCGGCCATAGCGGTCGTGGTGACCGTGTTCTGCCTGGCCTGCCTGTACCTGGCTGTCGATCACGTGGACGACGTGCTCCTGGGGGTGGCGCTCGGCGTCGCGATCCCGGTCAGCGCGTTCCGTTTCTTCACCCCGAACGAGGTGGTCCCGGTCGCCTACCGGCGCGGCAACACCGCGCACGTCGATGTGACCGGCCGGCGCGGCGAGGCGATCCGGCTGGGCGTGCGCGACCAGCTTGGGCTCACCGTGACCGAGATCGCCCCGGTCGGGCTGGAGTCCTCGGCCGGCTCCACGCCGCTGCGGCTGCGGGCCGGGGACGCCCCGCAGGAGTACCTGTTCGCCAAGCTCTACACCAAGGGCCACGTCCGCGCCGACCGCTGGTACAAGATATGGCGGACGATCCTGTACGGCTCCCTGGAGGACGAGCACCCCTTCCAGACCGTGCGGCGCCTGGCCGAGTACGAGGACTACGCCCTGCGCCTGCTGCAAGACGCCGGGATCGCGGTAGCCAGGCCCTACGGCATCGTGGAGATCACCCCTGAGCGGGAGTACATGGTGGTCACCGAGTACTTCGACGGCGCGGTGGAAATCGGCGACGCCGACCTCGATGACCAGCTGATCGACCAGGGGCTGCTGCTGATCCGCACGCTGTGGGACGCGGGGATCGCGCACCGCGACATCAAGCCGGGCAACCTGATGGTCCGCGCCGGGCAGCTGCTATTGATCGACGTGGCCTTCGCCCAGGTACGCCCGTCGCCATGGCGGCAGGCGGTCGACCTGGGCAACATGATGCTGGTCCTGGCGGTCCGCACCGACCCCGCGCGGGTGTACCGGCAGGCGCTGAATTATTTTACCGAGGCCGAGCTGGCCGAGGCCTTCGCCGCCACCCGCGGGGTGGCCAGCCCGACGCAGCTGCGCGCCTTCATGAAACGCGATCCCCGCGACCTGCTCGCCGAGTTCCGCGCGCTGGCCCCGCACCAGCGGCCGGTCGTGCTGCAGCGCTGGAGCCTCCGGCGGGTGAGCGGGGCCGCGGCGATGCTCGCCGTCATCGTCGCGGTCACCTATGTCGGCTACACCTTGATCACCCCGGTCCGCAACCTAGGGGCGCAGGCGCCCGAATGCGGCACGGGCCATGCGATGATCCTGGCGGCCCAGGCGGTTCCCTCGGCGGCCCTGCTGCCCTGCATCGCGGCGCTCCCGTCGGGCTGGACCGCGCCCGGCACCGACGCCGAGATCGCCAGCGGGCAGGCCAGCTTCTGGCTGGATTCCGGTCAGGCCGGGGTGCAGGCGGTGACGATCACCCTGACCGCCACCTGCGACACCTCGGGCGCCCAGCAGATCCCCTCCGACCAGCCCGGCATGCGCCGGTTCGAACGCCCGCTGAGCCTGGTCCCGCAGTTCTCCGACATTCGCTACTACACCTTCCCCGGCGGCTGCGCCACCTACCAGTTCCTCTTCGCGCCCGGCGCATCCCCGGTCCTGGCCGCCGCCGTTGACAGCGCGCTGTCCTTCACGTCCCGGTCCGCGCTGGTCGGCTACGTCCGGCGCACCGAGAACCTGGCCCTGTGCGGGCGAGGCGCCAGATGCCCGGGATGACCCGGCCGGCCACCGCCCGGCGGCAGGATGACGCGGTTCTTGGCCGCCCCGGCAGGCCGCAGCCGCCGCGCATGCTCACGATGCAGACTACGCCCCGGCCCGGCACTTACCCGTCAGTTACCTTGCCCCGGGTGACACGTCGGCCCGCCAGAATGACTATTCTGCGTGACCGGGCAGGAGAAGGCCGGCGAGGCCGGAGTGAAACGGCAGTGGATGGGGTGCGCGGGCCGGGTGGCACACGGGATCAACACCGTCCACCTGTCGTACGTGCGGGCCAGGACCGGGCACGCGCTGATCGACGCCCGGCAGTGGATCCCGCAAGAGCACATCGGGGACGCGGTCAAGTCCCTGGTCATGGGGCTGCCGTACTAGGGGTGCGGCCAAGGTCCACGCCATCCGCCTAGCCTGGGAAACAGCAGCGGCATAACTGCGAAAGTCGAGAGTAACGTGGAGATCGGACAATACCTGGGCTCAGTCGCGCTCATCATGGCAGGGGATCGGACCAATCATGTCCAAACGTTTTACCTACGCCATTGACAAGCGATATTTGCCGTTGTTGGTGCCCTTCGGGCTGCGAGGTTCAAAGGACGGCGTCACGCTCACGGACGAAGGCTTCCTCTCGGCGACCTTCGGTTTCTTCAAGATCAAGACGCCGCTGGCAAACGTCACTGAGGCGCACATCACCCGGAACTACCGCTGGTGGACCGCGTTCGGTGTTCGCGGATCCATGGTCGACGACGGCTTGAGCTTTGGAACGAACCACAACGCGGGGGTGTGCATCCATTTCGCGGAGAAGGTGCCATCACCGCTTCGCCGAAGTGGCCACTCGGCGCTCACCGTGACCGTGGCGGACCTCGAAGGGTTGACCAACGCCTTGAGGGCCGAGCACGGCGAAGCATCCAGTGCCTCCCCGCCCTGAGCCGCGCCGACCGATGATCCGGGTCGCATCCTTCGCCGAGTAGGACCCGGTTTGATGAACGAGCCGCCAATCGATCACATCCTCGGAGTTCTCGCCAAGCTCGACGTCACGGCGGTGGCACCTGGAGCCGGTACGCCCCCGGAGGTCACCTGCCGCCACCATCCGAGCTGGTTCCACCGGGGAACTCACGACAGTTAAATAGGCGCGCTCACCAGTACGGAGAGCCGTCCCCGGCTCCCTGGCACCAGTTGAGTGTTCCGCTCCACCAGCCAGCCCAGATCTTGCGGCCCGGCGTAGGGGCTCAGTGCCGGGAATCTGGCTGCTTGGATCCGGTGGCGCCCCCCGCCGCCTCGCCCGCGGTATGGTCGGAGGCCGCCGGGGCGGCGGGCACCGTGTCCGCCGTCCCTGCGGGCAGCTCCGCGCTGATCCGGCTCATCTTCGATGGCCACCAGTTCCACCGGCCGAGCAGCACCACCGTGGAGGGTACCAGCAGCGTGCGGACCAGGAAGGTGTCCATCAGGATGCCCAGCGCCAGGCCGATGGCGATGTCCCGGAACTGGCTGCCGCCCGACCCGCCGCCCGCCACGATCCCGAACACGACAAACGTCCCGGCCAGCACCAGTCCGGCCGAGGTTATCGTGGTGCCGGTGGCGCTCAGTGCGCGGGTGACTGCGTCCCGTAGCGGGAAGCTGCGTGCCTCCTCCCGGATCCGCGTCATCATCAGGATGTTGTAATCCTCGCCGAGTGCCAGCAGGAAGATGAACATCAGGAACGGCATGAAGAACACCAGGCCGCCGCTGTGGCCGATCTCGACGAACAACAGCACCGACAGGCCGAACGCCGCCAGGTAGGAGATCCCGACCGAGGCGATCAGGTACAGCGGAGCCACCAGGCTGCGCAGCACTATTGCCAGCAGCAGGCCGATCACCACGATCGCGACCGGGATCACTCGCTTCAGGTCGCTGTTGGAGATGCTGCTGATGTCGTAGATGGCGGGTGCCTCGCCGCCGACCGCGGAGTCGGTCGCGCCGATCGCCTGTGCCGTCGCAGTGGTCGCGGCGCGAGTGGCGGGCACCGCGTCCAGCGCGGCCGTGCCGCCCGGGTCACCGGCCTTCAGCCCGGTGGAGTACTGGACGATCCGGCCGTCGGGGCTGACGTAGTTCGCGGTAGCACGGTAGGCCTCATACAGGGCGGCCGGCACCTTGCTCCCGGGCGGTGGGACGGCCGGGAGCGCCTTGGCGGGACCGAGCTGGGCGTGCAGCGAGCTGTACTGCGCCGGGGTGATGGACGCGCCCGCCGGGTTCAGCGGGCCGATCACCTGCGTGAACAGCCCGCTGGCCCGCAGCTTGCTCGTCGCCGTGGCCAGCGGCGCCGGGTCCTGCCATACCGGGTCGCTGAACTGGAAGATCACGCTTGTCGGGTTCGCCGCAGCCTGCGGGAAGTGCTTCGTGAGCAGGGCCTGCCCCGCGGCCGAGTCGCTGCCCGCCGGCGGGGACACGTTGCCGCCGAACCCGGCCGCCGTGTAGCCGGTGACAGCCAGCGCCAGCCCGCCGAAGACGACAACCCCGGCGAGCAGCGTCGGCACCGGGTGCCGCACGACGCGCCCGGCCACCTGGCCCCAGACGCCCGACTTGCCGCTGCCCTGGATGTTCCACGGCAGCAGCTTCGGCCTGCCGAACATGGCCCGGAACAGGGTGCGCTTGGCGGCCAGCAGCGACAGGCGGATCGACAGCAGCGCGGGCAGCAAGGTCAGCGCGGCGACCAGGGTGACGCCGATGGCGATCGCGAACGGGACGGCAAGGTCGGAGTAGAACGTGAAACTGGCCAGCAGGAGCGTGAGCACCGCGGCGATCACCGTGGCCGCGGAAAACGTGATCGACTCGCCGACCCTGGTCACCGACCTGACGATCGCGTCCGCCGCCGGCCCCTGGCGTGGATCAGGTCGCCCAGCATGCTGCCGGGGACGCTGCGGGAGCCCGGATAGCTGTCGCCCTGCGTGCCGTGCGGCACGGCCCGCAGTTCCTCGCGGACCCGGAACACCAGGAACAGCCCGTAGTCCGTGCCCGCGCCCAGTACCAGGACGATCAGCAGGAACTGGGCCAGCGGGGATACCTGGAGCCCGTGCTTCGCCGCCTCGCCGACCAGCGGGCCGGAAATGAGCACCGAGATGAACGCGGGGGCGAGCGTGGTCAGCGCCAGCGTCAGCGACCGGAAGATCAGCACCAGCAGCACGATGATGAACAGCGCCGAGAAATACTGCACCTTGCCGCCAGTGTTGCCGGACGCCCTCTGCTGGTCGACTGAGACGGCGATATCGCCCGCCAGATGCACCTGCAGGCCGGCCGGCAGCCCGGCGCTGGCGATCTTCGCGCGCAGCCCGTCCACCAGGTCGGTCTGCTGGCTCTGGTTGCCGCCACTGGCCTGCGCGAGTACCTGCAGCTGCTCTGCCTGCCCGTCGGGCGACCTGCCGAGGTCCTGCACCCGGCTGACGCCGGGGACCGTGCCCAGCTGATGCTGCAGCGCGGCCAGCGCCGTCACGTCGGCCGGCGTCAGCGGCGCGCCTGACCGCGCGGCCACCACCGGGATCCCGAACAGGTTGGCCGTGCCGAGCGGGGCGGCCAGCACCGCGGCGTGCTCGCTCGGCGCGCTGGCCGGCAGGAACGTCGAGTTGTTGTTGTTGGTGACGCTGGCGAGCGACGGCAGCTGCGTCACGGCCCCGAAGGCCGCGGCTATCCACACCAGGACGACAAGCCACCGGAACCGCACCGTGAAACGCCCGATGGCGCCGAAGATCGCGTCGATACGCATGGTGACATAGCCTACGCGAGGCCCATGAACGCGCGATGACGCTACCCAGGCGCCCCGGCGCGCCTATCCCAGCCAGCGGGCATCCGACCAGGCAGCCCGGTGCCCATCTGCCGGGCGGCCGTCCATTTCCCCGGGCGTGACTGGTGCCCTGGCCGACCCAACCCCCCGGTGCTCGCGATACCCGGCAGCCCACCGCTGCAGCTGGCTGTCGCGCCGAGCCTGGCGAGCCGCAATTCGGCCGGCGACCCGGATCAGGCGTCAGGCCCGCGCCGACCACCCGCCAAGCCGGTGACAGCGGGCCTGCCAGTGGGAGAAGATGTCGATCTGACGGCCCGGGCCGGTGATGCGCACGAGCCTGGCCACCGGGGCGCAGCGCGGCCGGGCGCGAGAGGCCGGGCAGCCCGGCACGGCGTCCGGTGCTCATCAGCACGGCGAGGCCGCTCGCGTCACGGCAGCTCGCCCGGGACAGGCCGGTGACGAGCCGCCCGGCGGACGGTTCAATCCGGGGGGAGTGTGCCGTTTCGTCCGTGGGGTTTCTGTGGGGACCAGCCGCCGTGTCGCCGACTTGTCGGGTTTCTGTGGGGCTCGCAGAAACCTTTGACTTCCCTGGCCGACCAGACGCAGGGCATCCAGGTACTGCAACTTCTGCATGCTCGTGATCACTCTTCGAGTAACCCAGCGTGACCGGGACAGCCTACCCGCGAGAGGTGGTTCCTCCCTGCCGATTCCGTATGCGGTCCGTGGCCGGACGTTGCCTGCGCGACAGCGTGCAGATCGCCCGGAGCTGGACTCCTGCGAGGCGCCCGAGGAAGGGACCGCCGGGGAGCCGCATAAGGCCGGAGTTGGCGGGTGCTATCCCGCCCTGGGCAGTTATCCGATGCGGATGGCGTGCACTTTTCTGCGTCTCAGCTAGCGCGCCGGTCCTGGAAGGTGCGCCGGTACGCCTGGGGGCTGGTGTGCACAGTCCGGCTGAAGTGCTTCCGGAGGTTGGCTGCCGTGGAGAAGCCGCTTTTCTGCGCGACTGAATCTGTCGGCAGGTCGCTTGTTTCGAGGAGCCGCTGGGCGAGCTGGACGCGCTGGCGTAGCAGCCACCGGTAGGGGGTCGTGCCGGTGTTGGCCAGGAACCGGCGGGCGAACGTCCGTGGGCTCATGGCGGAGCGAGCGGCGAGGTCGTCGACTGTTATCGGTTCGTCCAGGTGCTCCTGGAGCCAGTCGACGGTGCCGGCGAACAGGCTGGAGCTGTCGAGTTCGGGCATCGGCGCGTCGATATACTGGGCCTGCCCGCCGTCGCGCTGGGGCGGGACCACGAGCTGGCGGGCGAGCTGGGTGGCGATCTCGGTGCCGTGGTCCTGGCGGACCAGGTGCAGGCACAGGTCGATGCTGGCGGCGCTCCCGGCTGAGGTCAGGATGTCGCCCTCGTCGACGAACAGCACCGCGGGATCGACGGTCACGTTCGGGTGTCGGCGTGCGAGCTCGTCGCATTCTGTCCAGTGCGTGGTAGCGCGGCGGCCGTCGAGCAGCCCTGCGGCTGCCAGGGCGAATGCGCCGGTGCATAGCGAGATGATGCGGCTGCCTCGTGCGTGGGCCTGCCGCAGGACCTTGAGCATTTCCGCCGGGACCTGCGTGAAGGAAACGGTCGGCAGCACGATCACGGTACCTGCGCTGCGGATTCGCCCGGGTCCGTAAGCTGGCAGAATCTGGAATCCGCTGTCGGTGGTTACCGGCCCTGGGGTGATGCCGCACACGAAGGAGCGATACCAGGGAACGCCGAACATCGCCTCCCACTCGCCGCCGAAGACGTCGCAGGCGACCCCGAGCTCAAACGCAGCAACCCCGTCGCAGACGACGATGGCGACGGCATGAGCGTCACCCCGTGGCCCCGTGGCACGGGCTGACGTGCTTCCGTCTTTCCGCCGGGCATCGCTGAGGCTGGCAGGATCGTTGCGCATGTTGTCAATCCTGCCACTTACCCCAGCGCGTGTCGAGGCACAGGATGGGAACATGACCACAGATCAGCTGCTTCGATCCGCCTCTCACGACAACCGGCCATGGGATCGCTTGCTGGCCCGCGTGCGAGCACCGTCCCTGGACCACCAGCTCGCGGCGGGATGCCCGGCCGGAACCAGCCGGGTCCTGGCCATCCGCGCCCAGGAGATCGCCTCGCCGGCAGGACGCCGAGAACTCGCCCACTGCTGGGACCACGTCCTGGATCAGGGCCGCCGGCCGCCTATACCGCGCACGCCCCGCGCGCCGCTGTGCCGTGATCGCATCGCCGCCACCGCCGAACGCGACGCGCGGGCGATGCTCACCGTCCTCACCGGTGTGCTCCCGATCACGGCCCGCGGCGCCGCGATCGCCAGGGTCCTCCTGAGCGACGGCACCGGGCCCTTGCACAACCGCCACTCGCCCCTCGACCTCGGTGCTGAGGTGCGGCAGGCGACCAGGCAGATGACTGCCTTCGCCGGTGCCCCATCCAGCGGAACTAATCGAGAGGGTGCGGGGTGCTACCGGTGAATCCCCTCATCATCGAGGTGCCGTCTCCTCTTGGCCTCCGCCCGGACGGGGTGGAAGCCGGTCCCGGCGCGCTGCGGACGGCGGGCCTGCACGCGCGCCTCGGCCCGGCTGATGAGGCGCGCATTGACGTGCCGGCGTACTGCCACGTCCGCGATCCGCAGACAGGGGTCCTGAATCCGCGCGGGATCGCGGCGGTCGCCCTGGACCTTGCCGCCGCGGTGGGTGCGGCGCTCGACAGCCAACGTTTCCCCATCGTGCTCGGCGGGGACTGCAGCATCGTGCTCGGGCCGATGCTCGCACTGCGGCGCCGGGGCCGCTACGGCCTTGTCTATATCGATGGCCACGCCGACTTTCAGCATCCCAGCGACGAGCCGAACGGCGAGGTCGCATCGCTCGACCTCGCCCTCGTGACGGGACGCGGCCCGGAACTGCTCGCCGACCTGGACGGGCTGAGGCCACTAGTCCGGGACGAAGACGTGGTGCTAGTCGGGTACCGCGTGTTCGGCGACAACGACCACGTTCTCGACGAGCACATCCGCGATACGGCCATCACGGTCATCGACTACCCGGAAATCCGGGAACACGGCGCCGCGAGCACCCTCGAGAAAGCACTAACCGCGGTCACTCGCCTGGGTGTCGAGGGGTTCTGGGTGCACCTCGACGTCGACGTTCTCGACGACGAACTGATGCCTGCCGTCGACTACCGGCACCCCGGCGGCCTCACCTGGGAAGAAGCCGCGGAGATTCTCCGCGGCCTACTGCACGCTAGCGGCGCACGCGGCCTCGAGGTCACCATTTTCAATCCGCGCCTGGACCCCAGCGGAGGCCTGGCCCGGCGTCTGTCCGACCTCATCACCAATGTCATACCGGCCAGCAGAATAGGGTGAATCGATGATCATGGGCGCCTATGATGCCCGGATGAGCCGTATCTCGGTGGTGGGAGTGCCGAGCAGCGCAGGCAGCTACGCGGCAGGCCAGGACCAGGCACCCGGGGCGCTGCGCTCGGCCGGCCTGGTTGAGGCACTCGTCGCCGTCGGCCGGGAAGTGCGCGACGACGGGGATCTGCCGGTGCAGGTGTGGCGTCCTGACCGGGATCACCCGCTTGCTCAGAACTCGGATCAGGTGACGGCCTGCCTGCGAGAGCTCGCTGAACGGCTCGGGCCCCTGCTGGGCTAGTGATCGTGGACAGCTGAGACGCTGGACTGGCCCTGGATCTCGGCTCGGCCAGCCTGGACGCATTCCGCGAAGCAATGCACGGCGCGTAGGTGGGCCTGCCATCAGGTGTCCCGGCGCTGAGCGGCCGCGGGCCCTGATGTCCGGCGTGCTGGCCTGGTCGCGACTGCTTAGGCGATCATGGCTTGCTGGGCGATCATGGCTTGCTGGGCGATCATGGCTTGCTGGCCGACGGGGGCCACCCCTGGCATTGTGGTCTATGTGCTATGTCCGGTCGTGGTCGGCAGGGAGATGGAGCTGCACGAGCTTTCCGCGGCTCTCGCTGACGCGCTGGGCGGGCGTGGCAGGTGCGTGTTCCTGACCGGCGAGCCGGGCATTGGCAAGTCCCGCCTGGCCCGCGAGGCCGCCGTGCAGGCCGCGGGCGCGGGCGCGGCAGTGGCGGTTGGCCGTGGGGTGCCAGCTGGGGCCAGCGCGCCCTACCGGCCGCTGACCGAAGCGCTGCTGCAGGCGCTCCGGGATCGCCCCGTCCCCAGCGACGCTGGCCTGGCGCCCTGGCTGCCCGCCCTCGGGTCGATCGTCCCGGGTATCGGGGGGGCAGATCGCGGGACTGAAGCCTCACCCGCGATCAGGGGCGAGGCGGTCGTCCAGCTGCTCCGCCGCATCGCTGTGCCCGGCGGGATGGTGGTCATCCTGGAGGACCTGCACTGGGCCGACCCCGACACGATCGCAGTGGTGGAATACCTGGCCGGCAATCTCGCTGCCATTCCCGTCCTGTGCCTGGCCACGGTGCGCAATGACACTCCTGCCCCCGCGCTTGCCCTGGCCCGCCGCCAGCGTGGGCTCCTTGGCAGCACCCACCTCTGGCTGCCGCGGCTGGACGCGGAGCAGGCCTCGCTGATGGTCCGGGCGTGCGATCCGGGGGCGGGCCATGAGGAAATCGCCCGGGTCCAGCGCACTGCCGAAGGGGTGCCGCTGCTGATCGAAGAGGTGCTGGCGTCACCTGGCGTGCCGAGCTCATTCGCGGATACGGTACGTGAGCGGCTGGGCGAGTTCACGGCGCAGGAAAGGGCCGTGATCGACGCGGCGGCGGTGCTCGGCCGCACCTTCGACTGGCCGCTGCTTGCGCCGATGACCGGGGCTGCCCCGGAACTCGTCTGCGACGTGCTCGCCCGCGGGGTCGACCGGCAGATCCTGAGCTCAGATGGCACCTCGTTCCGGTTCCGCCACGCGCTGACCAGGGACGCGGTGCTCGGCGCGCTGCTGCCAGGTCGAACGTGGACTCAGCCCGGAAGCTGCTGGGCCCATCACCGCCAGCCGTGCTCACCGCGCGGATGACGGTACTGGAAGCCGAGGCCGCGCTGGCCGCCGGCGACAACGCGGGCGCCAGCCGCCTGGCGCACCGCGCGCTGGAGTCCGGCGCGGGTGCGGCCGAGGTTCGCTGCCACGCCCTGGAGATCATCGGCCGGGCCGGGCGCCTGCACAACCTTGGAGCCGCCCGCACCGCCTTCGAACAGGCGCTGGAGACCGCCGAGGCAGCCAAGCTCCCGCTATGGCGACTGCGGGCGCTGCACGAGCTCGGCACGATCGACTTGTTCGACCATGCCGGGACCGAGCGCCTGACCGCCGCCCGCCGGACCGCGGATGAACTCGGTGCGGTGAGCACGGCGGCATTCCTGGACCTGCAGCTCTCAGCCGCGTACGTGTGCCGGTGGGAGATCGAGGAGTCCGCAACGCACGCCCGGTCCGCGGTGATGCTCGCCGAGCAGCTGGGACTGGCCCAGGTCCAGGCCATGGCGCTGTGCTCAGTGGCCCACTGCTGTGCGTTCCAGGGCGATGCCGCGGAGGCCGAACGGCTCGCCGCGCTCACGTTGTCAGTAGTACCGGGCGATGCGGAGCTGGAGGCGTTGTGCCTGTGCGCCCGGGCGATTATCCCGCTGCTCGACGGGGACCGGCGTGGCGCCACCGAGGCCCTCGGCCCGGGGATGGCCATCCTCGCGCGGCTGCCGCACGCGGTGCCCGCCGCGATCCGGGCGGTGTGGCCGCTGCGGCGGCACGGTCACCGGGCCGCGCCAGTTCGTAGGAACACGTAGCGCCCGGCCAGCCGACTACGTGACCTTCCCGATGTGCGGGCCCTCCCCCCGCGCCCACCATGCCGGTAAGGCACCGGACAAACGGAGGAAGGACACAGCCATGACCCTCGACGCGGCAACCACCCTCACCCAGCAGCACCAGGGCATCGCCCGGCCGATCCAGCAGTACATCCAGCGGCTGAACGCCTCGAACACCCGCGCCATCGTGGACCTCTACACCGACGACGCGGCCCTGTTCCAGCCGGAGCAGGCCCCGGCGGTCGGGACGCAGCAGCTCACCGTCGCATACGAACGCGGATTCGCCGGCATCAAATGCAACTTCACGAACTACATCGACGAGATCCTCACCGACGGCGACCTCGCCGCGGTCCGGTCGCACAGTTCGGGGAATGTCACGCTGCTGGCCGACGGGACGGTCATGCCGCAGGCGTGCCGGAGCTGTGGGTGCTCAAGCGCTCGGGCGGCGACTGGAAAATCGCGCAGTACATGTTCCAGGAGGTGCACGCCCAGTAGGCAGGCAGCCGACGAGGCACAGGATGCGGCCCGCGGCGCCCGGCTGCCGTAGGCCGCATCCTCACCAGCCCGCTGGCCGGCCAGGCCACAAGTAGCGGAGCACAGGAGGGATTGCACTAAATCCCAGGACACGCGCAGATCGCCCACTTCGGTGCGGCAGCTGGCGGCGCTTCCGTCGGCCTGGACTGGCGCCAGATCGGCGGATACTTGCGCGCGGACGCGTACCAGCAGCGGTCACGGAGCGTTGCATACTCCCGGGCCGTGGCGCCTTGCGATCGGATCGACTATGTCGTCAGTAGTGATCAACTTGGGAACTGGGGCTAGACGTCCCGATCAGCCAGTTCCGGAGGCCGGTTCTGGCCGGGCATGAAGCCGGCCGGCTTCAGGAACAGCGGGTCGTGGTCTTACGGAGGCGCCGGTGCGTCGGCGATCCCGGAAGCGCCGGCGCCGTGACCGGCCGGGAACCGCGGCCATGGCTGGCGATCAGCTCCTGCTTGGTGGCGTGGTCGTCCACCGGCGGCGCGATGACCGTGACATCTATCTCGGTGAGCGCGGGGAGCGGGTCGCAGGGTGGAGCAGCATCTTGTCACTCATGGTGGCCGCGGTGCGCGGCGCGGCGGACTGACCAGCACGCACGATTCGCGTGCCCGCATCATCGGCCCCGCCTGCTGTCGCCCGGATGCCGGCCGCCAGCAAACCTCAACGTGGTCGGCTACGAATACATGGTGAGCAAACCATCGCGGCGGCCGTGTGCCGCTGACCGGATCCGGCTTGGCCGGAGGAAAGGGCAGCAGATGAAGTTTGTATCACCTCGGCGCGCGCGGACGGCCGTCCGCGCCGAACATGCAGAACCAGAAGGAATGCGCTTGTTGACCCGTCGCTGGTCAGGCGTGCTGGCGCTCGGCATCGCGACCGCGGCCGCCGTGGCGGTCCCGGCGTCCGCCTCCGCCTCGACGGATGCGTCCCCGGTGGCCGGGCACGTCTATGTCAACGACAACACGAAGGGAACCAACACGATCGGGGCGTTTGACCGGCACGCGGACGGCTCGCTCACCCCCGTGCCCGGGTCCCCGTTCGCGGCCGGCGGGGCCGGGACCGGATCCGGGCTGGCCTCGCAAGGCGCGCTGCAGTTCTCGGCCGGCGGCCGGTTCCTGATCGCCGTCGATGCCGGCAGCAACCAGGTCTCTGTGCTACGGATCAAGCCCGACGGCTCGCTCCGCCTGGTGAGCCATGGCGTCGTCTCCTCCGGCGGCCTGCTGCCCGACAGCGTCGCGGTCTCTGGTGACCTGGTCTATGTGGCCAACTCCGGCGCCGGCGGCAGCAGCTACGCCGGCTTCCGGCTGCGCCCCAACGGCCGACTGGACCCGATCCCCGGCTCGACCGTCTCGCTGCCCGCCGACGCCGCGCCCGGTGACGTGCTGTTCAACGGCACTGGCACCAAGCTGGCCGGCACCGAGGTGGGGACCTCGGTGATCGACAGCTTCACCGTCGGCTCCGGCGGGCGGCTGGCCGCGGCTCCCGGATCACCATTCAAGGCCGAGGGCCTGGGCCCGTTCGGCAGCGAGTTCCGGCCGACCGACCCCGGCCAGCTGTTCGTCTCCAACGCGCACAACACCGCCGTCAATAGCGGCACCGTCTCGGCGTTCACCGACTCCGGGAACGGCACGCTGTCGCCCGTCGCGGGCTCCCCGTTCGCGGACGGCCAGATGGCCCCGTGCTGGGTGGAGATCACCCATGACGGCCAATTCCTGTTCACCGTCAACACCGCCTCCGGGACCATCTCCCGCTACCGGATCGCCCACGACGGCGCGCTGATGCTGCTGGGCAGCACCCCGGTCGGCCAGACCGGCGGGGTCGGCGCGGTCGACGCCCGGCTAAGCCCCGACGGCGGCTTCTTGTACGTCGATGAGAGCCGGATCGGCAAGGTCGGCGCGTTCGCCGTCCACGGCGGCAACCTGACCGAGCTGTCCAGCTCCCCGACCTCGCTGCCCGCAGGCGCCACGCCCGCAGGCATCGTGGTCAGCTAATCCTCTCGCCAGGCAGACCGGAGCCGCGGTCAGGCCCCCGCGGCTCCGGTCGGACCGCGCTGGCACATAACATGCGGCCCGCTGCATCGCCACACGCCGACCGCGGGAACCGGTCAGCCGTTGTGCTGCCTGAACCAGGCAATGATCACCGGCCCGGCGCCCTGGCGCGGCTGCGGTTCCAGGTCTGGGGCGCCGCTCCAGGCTGCCTGTTGATCGTCGCGGGATCGGCCAGGGGGCCGCCCCCAATGCCAGCACGCCGGGCAGGCCCGCACTGGCAGCCCGGATCATCGTGCTCGATGTCCGTGCCGGTGGCCTCCGATACGCGCAGGCCGTTCAGCGCGAGTAGCGAGATCAGCGCATGTTCGACCGGCGGGCCGAGCCCGGCGACCACCAGCATGGCGCCCATCTCGTTGCGGTCCAGGGCGGTGGCGTGCGACTCGTAGTCCACGCGGGGGCGCCGGACGTGGGCGGCCGGGGAATGCTCAAGGAGCTCTTCTTCTACCGCGTAGCGGTAGAACCCGGCGATGGTGCATAGCCGGCGAGTGACGGTGGCGCGGGCGCGGCCCCGGGCTTCCAGGTCGCGGGCGAAGCCTTCGATGTCGGCGCGGCGGACCGCGAACAGGTTCAGGGAGCGGACCCGGCACCAGATGGTGAACTGGCGGAGGTCCAGCGTGTACGCCTCGCGAGTAAGGCCCCTGTACCCGGCCAGGAACCCGGCGAGGGCAAGCCGTTCGGGGTCGGTGAAGGCGGGCTAGATCGTGGCGAGGGCAGTGGATGGGGCGGCAGTGGTCATCGGGTACCTCCCGGCCGGGCTGAGACCCGGGAGGCTGGGCCAGCTGCGGGTCCCAGCGATTGAGCGGAAACTCAACCTAAGCCGGGACAGCCGCTCACGCCATGTCACGGCCCGCTCGAGACCGGAGTCGGGCCGCCTACGGACAAGCGCCCGAGCGCCGACTCGGCGCTGCCGTGCGGGGGTGGGTTCGTTGAGCGGTGAGGGGCTCAGAACGGCCAGTTCTGGCGCGGTCCTTCCCCTGCGTTGTAGAAGGGCCGGTTGGTGCGCAGGACGAGCGTGACGGCGAGTTCGGTGATGGCCGATTCGATGAACTAATGACTACGTTCCTTAAAGAGTGTATATAAAGCGTCGGGGGTAAGCACGTAACGGTTGGTGTGCGGGAGCCGGCGGATCGGGCCGTTGAGCCGCAGCCGGCGCAGGGCATAGGTCATCTGGCCGGGGGTGTAGGCGCTGCCGAGCAGCCCGGCGATCAAGACGCGCAGGTTCTTGTTCGTGAAGCCGGTTGCGGCGAGCAGTGACTGGCACAGGGCGCCGGCCAGGGCCATGACCCGAGGATCGCCGAAGCGTAGCGCCGGGGTCCTCCGCCCCTCCGCGTCTGCGGAAGGGTGCGCGACCCGCTCAAAGGCTGGGCTCGCAAGGACGGTGCCCTGGCCGGCAGGTTCGGTTTCCAGTATGCGCCGGTTGGCGGCGCGGGCTTTGGCCTGGAGTTCGTCCAGGTTGGACAGGCTGGCGTTGCAGCCCAGATCGCGGGGGGCGTTGACGACGGTCTGGATCCGCATCGCCTTCCCGTCTTTGAGGTACTGCTTGATCCGCGAGTGCTTGTAGAACACGTTGACCAGGACGCCGCCGTTGTCGCGGCGGTCGATCGCGGTGCGGAAGACGCCCGTGGTGACGCGGCGGATCTTGCGGGCGAAGATGATCTCCACGTTGTGCGGCCGGCCGATGTCGAGGTTCTCCAGCGATCAGCGCCTCGAAGAAGCCGCGGGCATGGCGCGGGGCGTCGAAGACGAGGGTGCGGGAGACCTCCACCTGCCGCATCGAGATCTCCCACCAGTAGCCAGCGTCGTGGTCCCTGGGCCCGAACGGCACCGGCAGCCGGTGCAGCCACCGCTGGGCGAACACGTTGATCGTCCCGGGCCCGAGCCGGTCGCAGATCTGCCTGCAGCGCAGCCGGGTCCTCGCAGGCAGCGAACCCGTTGGACAGCGCGGTGAACAAGATCCCAGCCCGGGCGGCCTGCCGTTTGACCCACTCATGCCCGTTGAGCCAGACCTTGGCCGGATAGGGGAACCAGGCGCACACCTTGATGAACGCCGGGCCGAAGTCGGCGTCCCAGAGATAAAAGTAGTAGCAGCTCACCCGCCGGTCGGCCTTGTAGAAGGACCACCGCGGCGTCCCGGTGGAGGTCTTGCCCTCTGAGGCGGTCCAGACCCGCTGGAACTGCTGGGCCACGCCGATCGCCGCCACCCCGGACCGGCCAGTCCCGGCCTGGCGGGCCAGGTGCGGCTGCATCACCTCGAGCTTGGCCTGGTCCTTCTCGAACCTGATCCACGGGATGTCGTTGGCGTCGGCGAACGACAGCACCGACCGGCGGAACCGGTCGCCCATGTGCCGGAACAGCGCCGATGATGGGGCACGTGGAACCCCAGGTGGCCGGAGAGGAACGCCACCACCTGGGAACTGGTCTGCAGGATCGGCACGTAGGCGTTGAGGTAGATCCGTTCCAGGCACTCGATATCCAGCGCCGCATGCCCGTCCAGCACGTCATTGACCGTTATGACTCGCGCCATGATGACCACCTACCGCAACCACTGTTAGTTGCGATGATGCACTCACCTGCACCGATGCGCCTACCGGGACTATGTAGCTAGGCGGTCTGAAGAGGAACACAGCACTGATACTGCAACGGCACTTGCGTGATGCGCTTGAAGTCGGCGTGTCGTGAAACTCGCTTGTCACCGGTGGCCGGTGCGGCGAGGATTTACGAGTGATCCTTCGGCGGGAGCTGCCCGGCGACCGTGCTGTGGTCGTGGCGGTCCACGCGGCGGCCTTTGCCCGGCCCGATACAGACGATGTGCCCGAGGCGCGGCTGGTTGATGGCCTTCACGACGGCGGTAGCGCGGTCCCTGGTCTCTCGCTCGTCGCCATACTCGGTGAAAACGTGGTTGGCCATGTGATGTGCAGCCGGGCCAGCGTCGATGACAAGCCGTGTCTTGGCCTGGGGCCGATCGGCGTGCTGCCCGCTCACCAGCATCGTGGCGTCGGGCTGGCTTTGATGCACGGCGTGCTGGCTGCCGCGGACGCTTTGAACGAACCGGCCGTCGTGCTGCTCGGTGACCCCGGCTATTATTGCCGCTTCGGCTTCGTGCTCGCCCAGCCCCTCGGTCTGCTGCCTCCCGATCCCGGTTGGACGGAGTATTTCCAGGTCCGGCCGCTCACCGCCTGGGACGGCTCACTGCGCGGAACCTTTCGCTACGCCCCGGCTTTCGACCGCCTATAGCGTCGCCCGCTGACCCAGGCACCGGCAGCGCCATCATGCCCCACGGACCATGCAAGTGCCGTTGCGGTACTAACCGCTACGAACAGGGTGGCGCTCGCGTGGAATCCCAGGCGGAGGGTAATGAAGGTGAGGATGACGAACACCGAGCTGAGCAAGCCGAAGACGATCATGAAGGTGCGGATGGATCGCAGGTTCCAGGTGCGTGGCCGTCCGGGTTGCCCGGGGTCGACGCTGCCAGGTCAACAATCCGACTCGGCTAGCGCAGGAGATATGCGACTGGCTGGACGCCTTCTTCACCAGCAGGGACGGGACCCATGGAGGGCGCCGTGAGCGCATCGGCCGCCGGGAGCAGCGGTCAGATCGTGGTCGCCGGCGCGGGCTACGCCGGGCTGCACGTCGCCTTGCGCCTGACGGCCAAGTTGCGCAACAACCCCGCGGTGGAGCTGACCCTGGTCGACCGGCACGACTACCACCAGGCAGTCACCGAGCTGCCCCGGGTCGCCGGCGGCACCCGCGCCGCCGACGCGGTGCGGATCCCGCTCCAGGACATGCTGGCCAAGCGGGTCCGTTTTGTCCAGACCGAGATCAGCGGTTTCGACCTGGCCGGCCGGCGGCTGCTCACCGGGGCTAGGCCGATCGGCTGGAGGCGGCTGGTGCTGGCGCTGGGCAGCCGGCCTAACGACTTCGCCATCCCTGGCCTGGCCCAGCGCGCGCTGTCGCTGTACTCGGCTAGCGACGCCGAGCGAGTGTGGGCGGCGGTCGGCACAGCGCTCGACGACGCCGCGGCCGCCACCGACCCCGAGCAGCAGCGCCGCCTGGCGACCGTGGTGGTCGGCGGCGGCGGCGCCACAGGAGTCGAGCTAGCCGGCGAGCTGGCCGAGATCCTGCCCGAAGTGGCCAGCGACCACGGCCTGGCGCCCGACAGGCCCGCCGTGCAGCTCATCGAGGCGGGCCCCGCCATCCTGGCCGGCTCCTCACCGCAGCTGATCGTCAAGGCCACCAGAATCCTTTCTGACCTCGGGGTCCAGGTCCGCACCAACGCCACGATCGCCGCCGCGACCGAGGACGGCTTCCGGCTCACCGACGGCCAGCTGGTCGAGGGCGGCGTGTTCGTCTGGGCGGGCGGGGTGAAAGCACCCGGGCTGGTGGCCGATTCGGGCTTGCCGGCCGGCCACAACGGCCGCGTCAAGGTCGACCGGTACCTGCGCGTGCTGGACCACCCGGAGATCTACGCCGCCGGCGACCTCGCCTCGGTGACCGATCCACGCACCGGGCACGTGCTGCCCCCGCTGGCGCAGGTGGCGCTGGAAGAGGGCGAGACGGTGGCCCGCAACCTGGACGCGGAGCTGGAGGGCAGGCAACTGGAGGCGTTCACCTTCCATGACAAGGGGTTCGTCGTCTCGGTCGGGACCCGCCGCGGAGTCGCCGACATCGCCGGCATCACCAGCGGCGGGCGGCTGGCCCACCTGCTCAAAGACGCCATCGAGTGGGAGTACCGCCAGTCCGTCAGGCACCTGCGCGGCTGGGACCCAGTAGCCCTGTGACCGCTGCCCATCCTCCGGCTTCGGAGCAGAACTGCACCCCGGCTGGTTTCCTGGCCACACCAAGGACAGACACTTACCCGCAAAGCCTACGGCGGCCGTGTCCTTCCAGCCTCACGCGAGACGTCCCGCCGACTCAACAGCCATGACCGCGCGCTTTCCAGGGCTACGGGTTCGTATGCAGAATGCCCTGATTTTGTATGGTCGCCGGTCAACCTGAAGTCGATTCTGTGGCCGCACCGATCGGAGGGTACGCGTGCGGGTTGCCACGGTCACCCGACCACGCACCGTGATTGGCATCAGGCCTGATGCCCAGACACCGCGAGCGTCCGCGATGCCCTGCCTCGCGGCGGCCCTTGTCTCTGTGCGCAATCATACTGCGTGATCGTCTTGGCCGGTCTCCAGGCAGTCACCGAAAGGGCGACTCCGGCTGCTGAAGAGCACCGGACCGGGGCAGCTGTCCCGAATGGTCTCCAGCCGATCATGGCTCCGAGTCGTGCGGCATCTAGCAGCGAAAGTTCGGCGCGAGTGCCGCCAGGGTATGCAAACGCTGTCCTGGTCCGCTCGAGCCGGAGGTCCTGCCGTGACCGAGCCGATCTCCCAGCCGGTCTTCTTCGTCGTCGACGAGGACGGTGCTGCCGTCGAGGCACTGACCGGCGACCTGGAACGCCGTTTTCACGCCGACTACCGGGTGGTGGGCGAGACCTCCGTGTCGGCGGCGCTGGAGCGGCTGGCTGGTCTGCGCGATGCTGGCGCCCAGGTCGCGTTGATCATCTGCTATGAGTCCATGCGGGCGATGCCGGGCTCGGAGCTTCTGGCGCGCAGCCGGTCCGCCCATCCCGACGCCAAGCGGATCCTGCTGATCGACTACAACGACCAGCGCATGCTGGAGGTCACCGCGCGCGGGATGGCGCTCGGCCACGTCGAGTACTACCTGACCAAGCCATGGCGACCCCCTCAGCACCTGCTCTACCCGGTGGTCGGCGAGGCGCTGGTCGCCTGGACGCGGGCCAACTGGCCGGGCTTCGAGCTGGTCCGGATCGTCGGCGACCGCTGGGCCCCGGTCTCGCATGAGCTCCGGGACGCACTGGAACGCAATAACGTGCCGTACGGGTTCTACGACCGCGACTCGCCTGAGGGCGCCGGACTGCTCGCTCAGCTGGACGAAGTTCCCGACGACCCGGTGATCTTCCTGGCCGACGGGCGGGTGCTGACCAGCTACACGCAGGCCGACATCGCCGAGGCGGTCGGCGCCCGGGTCAGGCCGGAGCGTGAGTCCTATGACCTGGTGGTGGTGGGCGCTGGGCCGGCCGGGCTGAGCGCCGCGGTGTATGGCGCGTCCGAGGGCCTGTCCACCTTGGTGCTGGAGAGCCTGGCCATGGGCGGGCAGGCTGGCACCAGCTCGCGGATCCGCAACTTCCTCGGCTTTCCCGCCGGCGTCAGCGGCGCCGAGCTGGCCGAGCGGGCGTTTCAGCAGGCCTGGATGTTCGGGGCGGAATTCGTGTTCATCAACGGCGCGGCCGGACTGGTCGCCCGGGGAGACGAACTGGCAGTCACGCTGGCCGACGGCGGCCAGGTGCGCGCCCGGGCGGTCGTGCTGGCCACCGGCGTGACCTACCGGCAGCTGGACGCGCCGGGCATCGCTGGCCTGATCGGCGCCGGGGTGTTCTACGGATCGGCGCTGTCCGAGGCACCGGCGGTGAAGGACGAGGATGTGTTCATCGTTGGCGCGGGAAACTCCGCCGGGCAGGCGGCGGTGTACCTGGCCAGGTCGGCGCGCAGCGTCACCTTGGTGGTGCGGGCGGACAACCTGGCCAAGAGCATGTCCGATTACCTGGTCAAAGAGATCAGTGCCGCCCCGCGGGTATACGTGCGGTTGCAGACCGAGGTGGCCGCCGCGCGAGGTGACCGCAGGCTTGCCGAGCTGGTCCTGCGTGACCGGCGCACCGGTCGCGACGAGACGGTACCGGCCGCGGCCTTGTTCGTGATGATCGGTGCGGTCCCGCACACGGGCTGGCTGCCCGGCGATGTGCTGCGCGACCAGCACGGATTTATCTTGACTGGCCGTGACCTGCCCGGCCTCGATCGGGCCGGCGCGGGCTCACATGCCCCGCTTCCGCTGGAGACCAGCCTTCCGGGCGTGTTCGCCGCCGGTGACGTGCGCGCTGGCTCGGTGAAGCGGGTGGCGTCGGCGGTGGGCGAGGGGTCGGTCGCCGTCCCCCAGGTTCATCAGCACCTGCAGCGCATGATCAGACAGGCGGCTGGCTAGATGAGTTGGCGGCGCAGCCGGCCTCTGGCAGAGCCGCGGCCGGCCGCCGCTGCTGCTGGCCCCGTTTCTTCCTTCTGACCTCTCGGTAAGGAGACGCCACCATGCACATCGATCAGGACGTGGTCGACCTGGCCACCGGCATTCAGCGCCGTTACGACTTCACGGCACACGTGACCGGATTCGCTGCCGGTGCGGTAGTCCTCGGCTCGCTCACCCTCGCTGGTGTCCGCGGTAGCCGTCTGTACGCCGCGACGTTGCTCACCTGGGCGACTGCGCTGTCCTTCCAGCACTTCCGGCACGTGCTGCGCGGCCCGGTCACGGCCGATGCGGTCCGCGCTGAAGCCGCCCGGCGTAGCGGGTGACTCGCATCGGTCTCGGACCAGGATGTCGGCCGACCGGGAGGATCCACCGCCGGGAACGGCTGTCTTGATGACAGCCGCGGCCACCGGGCTAGACGCAGGCGGCAGAATCGCCGGTACGGACGTCGCCCGACGCTGACCATGACTCTTGCCGATCGGATCTGGGCCGGTCCCCGCGGGTTCTACGAGCGGCGGCGGCAGAGCGTTCTATCGTTCGGGCGGCCGGCTGGCCGCTCGCAACGCCTGGGGTATGAGGTGCAGATTGTGATCTTTTTCCAGGAAGGCGGCTGCGCCTGAGGTTTGCGCCTGCTGGCGCAGCGACGCCGCGGCGGTCAGCACTACGACCGGCAGTCCGAGACGGTGCAACGCTAGTACCAGGCCGAGCCCTTCTGCAGGTCCTGGGAGCAGCACGTCCAGCAGCGCCACATCAGGCCGCGCGGTGTTCGCCCGGGCGAGCGCCGCGCCGGTGTCGCCGACCGCCGCGCAGATCTCAAGATCGGCTTCTGCGGTGAGCAGGTCCCGGAGCGCTTGGCGTACCCGCCGGTCCCTGTCGATGATGAGGACCCGCATCAGGCGGGGCGAATTCATCGGCTACCCCCTCTCCAGGACCGGGCGTGGCGGGAGGCGCCGCCAGTGCTTGATCCAGTGGGCCGGCGGGACAGGCGGGCTAGGGTTTCATTGTCGCCCCCGGGCGCGGCGCCGCGCACCGGCGGTTGGGCCGTAGCGTTGTACGTCATTCGGCCGAGCGGCACTGCCGTGATAGCCGGTCAGGTGCTGCCGCGCGCCGGAGCCAGGCCCTCCCGCACGGCCCACAGCGCGGCCTGGGTACGCGAGGTCAGGCCGAGCTTGCCCAAGATGTTGGAGACGTGAGTGCGGGCGGTGCGCTCGGTGACGCCGAGCCGGCGGGCGATCTGCCGGTTGGTGGCCCCGTCGGCGATCAGGGTGAGCACCTCGCGTTCCCGGCTGGTCAGGCTGTCCGCGGCGGGCCGGGAGGCGCGCAGCGTGGCGGCCAGCAGCTTGCCGACGGCCGGGTCGAGGTGGCACTGGCCGGCGGCCGCGGCGCGGATGGCCGCCGCGACCTGGTCGGCCTGGGCGTCCTTGAGCAGGTAGCCGGCCGCGCCGGCTTCCAGCGCGGCCCGCACCTTGGCTTCTTCGAGGAAGCTGGTGACGGCCACCACCTCCACGTCCGGCCAGCGGGCCTTCAGCTGCCGGGTCGCCTCGATGCCGTCCATGCCGGGCATCAGCAGGTCCATCAGCACCACATCAGGCAGATCGCCGCCCGGCTCCAGCACCGCGATCCGGTCCAGCGCCTCCTGGCCGGTGCCAGCCTCCCCGGCCACGGTGATGTCGTCGATCATGTCCAGGTAGGCGCGGACTCCGGAGCGGACGATCGCGTGGTCATCGACCAGGAAGACGGTGAGCCCGGCGGGCGGCGAAGCATCGGGATTCATGCGGGGAAACCTCCTCCCGGTCCGGCCGCGGGAGGCGCGGCAGGCTCCGGGACGGTCTGGGATGCGGGCACCCGGAGGACGATCGTGGTGTCCTGGCCAGGTGCGCTGATCACGTCCAAGGTGGCGCCAATCGCGGCCGCCCGTTCGCGCATGGTGCGCAGGCCCAGGTGACCCGGCCGGACGGCGGCGGGGTCAAAGCCGCGGCCGTCGTCGGTGACCCGGACGGTGACGGCCGCGCCGTCGCTGGTGATGGTGGTGGTGATGGCCGTCGCGCCTGCGTGCTTGATGGTGTTGTGCCAGGCTTCGAGCACGAGCCGGTAGCAGTGCTCCTCGGCGGCGAGGTCAAGAGGCAGCCGCTCGCCGGGGCCGTTCACGCTGATCTGCACCTCTTCGCGGGCCGAGATCGCGGCGGCCTGGCGGCCAAGCGCGGAGACCAGTCCTTCCTCGGCCAGCGCGCCGGGACGCAGCTCGAAGATCAGCGCCCGCATCTCGGCGAGTGCGCCTGTGGTCAGGGTACGCAGCCTGCCGACCGCCCGGGACGCGGGGGAATCCTCCTCAAGCCCTGCTTTTTCCATCGCGAGCTGGGCGGTGCTGGCATGCATGGTCATCGAGAACAGCGCCTGGGAGACCGAGTCGTGCAGTTCGCGGGCCAGCCGGGTCCGCTCGGCGGTGTGCGCCTGCTCGGCCGCCAGCCGGGCGTCTCGTTCGGCGGTCTCGCTGGCCCGCAGGGCGGCTTCGGCCCGGCTCACTTCGGCCACCGCCGCCGCCATCATCAGCCCGCCCAGCATGGCCACGGCCAGGAACAGCTGCAACAACCACAGCCCCTGATCGTGGTCACGGCTGATCACTGCGAACAGGCCGTGCCCGGTGTCGGTGGCCCATTCGGCCAGCACGGCGATCGCCGCGCCGGCCGCGGCGGCGCCGCGGATACTGAACCGGATCGCCGCCCAGCCCAGCGGGACCAGCGCCAGGTAGGCCAGCGCCGGTGACCACCGCCAGAACACCAGCCAGGTGACCAGGCAGGTCATCACGGCCAGCAGGCCGCCCTCAAACGGCGCATAGCGGGGCCGGATCGCCCGCACGTCACGGGTGAGCCAGGCCAAGATCACACTGCCGACGATCAGCACGCCCAGCGCGTCACCGGTCCACCAGCGCGCGAACACCATGAGGAACGGTCCGTGCGGGTGGGTGAACCTGGTCGCCGCAGCGCCGATCAGTGCACCTAGCGCCGGGCCTACCACGGCCGCGCCGAGCACGAAGGCGGCTAGATCCCGGCGGCGGCTCAGCTGCGGACAGCCGCCCACGGCGCGCAGCACCACGACCGCTCCCAGCACCGGCTCGGCGGTGTTGGCCAGCGCCGAACCGGTGGCGGTGACCGCGACCTCGCCCAAGATCAGGTCGGCGGTCAGCTCGCTGGCAAACGCGGCGGCCAGCACGACCGGCCACCAGCGCCGCGGCACCAGCAGCAACGCGGCCACAGTCACCCCGGCCGCCGGGAAGAACACCTCCCCAGCCGAGGTCAGATGGTTGAACTGGTACACCACCACCGTGCCAGCAGCGTGCGCAGCCGCTACCACCAGGAACAATGCAACAGCAGCCAGCCCTGTACCGGTCCACGGCCAGGTCCAGCTAGTCCGGCCTGCCGATCGGTCCTTACGGCCACCCGCCGATGCCCTGCCGCTGCTCCGGGCTGCAGAAGTGTACGGCTGCTCCAGGCTCGGCACTGTGTGTTCGGGCCGAGCCGGCTTGCGACCATCTTGGGCCCTCATCGCTGGCATCTCGTTCATCGCGCCGCCGACCGCACGCCAGGCCGCCCAGCTAGCTTCCGGATCACTGGCCTTAGCCGTGCGGGACAAACAGCTGACCTACCCGGCAGGAAACGGCCTTAACCGTCCATGTCGGTCATATGACGTAGCCGATGCTGGCCGAATGCCCGGTCCAGTCCGTGACGTCACGCCGATTCCGATTCCGCCTCAGCCGGCCACGATCGAAGACAGGCAGACCACCTCGCAGGCCAAGCCGCAACCGCACCGCACTACCGCCCCAGGAGCCCGAGATGATCCTCACCTTCTTCTACGCCCTCGGCGTCGCCGTCATCCTCGGCCTGCCCGCCGACTACACCTGGCGCCGCGCCCGGCAGCTGGCCCCGTTCGCCGGGCTGGCCAGCGCCGCCGCCATCATCGCCGCCATCGCCGTGGCCGCCCGCCTCGGCCTGCTGCACGGGCCGGGCACGGTCATCGCGCTGATCTTCGGGCTCATCGCCGGCGGCGTCAGCGCGGACGCCCTGGCCAGCCGCCGCTGGGGACCAGCCCAGAACCAGTACTAAGGCCTGATCGAGACATCCCTGCAACCTGACTTCGGAGCGCACCATGACCGCCACCCAGCCCGTTAAGCCCCGCCCGCCGCTGTGGGCCAAACTGTCCATCGCCTCCGGCAATCTGATCCAGGCCGCCGGCCTGGCCGCTGGCACCGCGCTGCTGGCGCTGGCCGCCACCATGACCGGTCCCAGCCCGGCCCGGCTCGCCGCCGCGCTGGCCGGCTTCCTGGTCATCTACGACTGCAGCCACGCCACCGGCCACTATCTGGCCGGGCGCGCCGTGGGCATCCGGTTCCGGTGCTACGGGATCCGCGGCACCGACCACCCCGAGGACTACCCGCCCGGGTTCCGGCAGCTGATGAGCGCCATGCCGTTCTGGTCCGTGGTCACCGACAAGGACTCGATGCGGGCTGCCGCGCCGTGGAAGAAGGCGCTGATGTTCGCCGCCGGGGAGACCTCGACCGCCATCTGCTCCATCGCCGCCGCGTATGCAGCCATGACCACCGGCGTACCAGGCGGCAAGGTCCTGTTCGGGGCCACGGTGATCTGGAACGCGGTCAGCACCGTCGTCGTCGCCCGCACCCCCAAGGGTGATTACGCCAAGGCGCTGCGCGTGCTGCGCTCACGCCCGGTACCTGCACCAGCCCACTAACCCGCGGCCGCCGCGGCCAGCTGACCCGCGGTGTCAACGAGCGGTGCCCGGGCTATGGCCCGGGCACCTGCAGGTTTGGGGGACGTTCCCGTCAGGGTGCTACCTACCTTGGTTTCCCGTAAGTGCACAACCCCGCAGGCGCCCAGGGAGAGGTTTTCGATGCGCCGCGGCTCGCCGGGTCCCGCCGGGCGAGCGGAGCCGACTGTATCACTCCTGCGCTGGCATGGCGGCCAACCGGGTCAGGGTAGCCCACCCAGCCCGGGGTAATCCGTGACGAGCCCGTCCGGGGCGAAGGTCACCTCAGCGGTGAAGGTCCCGCTCTGGTAGCGGATCACGCTGGACCCGTTCACATCCGAGCGCAGGAACGCATAGCGTTGCCGGGCGGCCCTCACGGTCAGGTCCGGGACGCTCACCCAGGCCACAACGACCTGGGCCGACCCGCCGCCCAGCAGTCCTTCGCGGAGGACCGGCATAGTGTTAGTGAGCGGGCATTCGCCAAGGTCGCAATCCAGCGCCCCGCCGAGCGAGGCAGGGTCCCCGCCCGGAGCCGACAGAGGCGGGTCAGGCTCGCCTTCGGCGGCCGCCCGTACCGACCATTCACCTTGCCTGCTGCGTTCCAGCTCCACTCGCCGCGCCCAGCCAGCGCCGCGGGCATGCACCGCCAGCCGCCGGGTCAGGTACCGGTCCGGGCCGCAGTCGAGATCATATTCCAGCCGGTAGGGCAGGGGCCTGGCGCCCACCGCCACCCCGGCCGCGCGAAGCAGGCCGCCGCCCACAGCGATCTCGGCGTACTCGGCGCCGCGTTCCTTGACCCAGATGACCGCCCGCACGAGTGGCAATCCTAACGAGGCCTCGTAGCCCGGCCGTGAGTTCCCGCGTGCCGTAGAACTGGAAGCTGCGGGCCGGGCTTGGATCAGACGGGCGAGGTCAGTTACTTTGCGGCTGGCGACAGGGACCCGAAGCAGAGGGCCTGGAATCAGGATCTGACCCGTATTTCGGGCTCTTGCGCGAATTTTGTGATGGGTCACGGTGGGTGAAAAGGCCAGGTCGGGCTTTGCCGTGCCGGGATGTGACGATCTGGCGGGCATGCGGCGTGTCGGCGTGATCTGGCAACGAGGCTCCGGTAGGACGCGGAGGTCTGCCAAGATCTCTCATCCCGGGAGCCTCGTTGCCGCTTCAGTCTGCCATGCCGTCCGCAGGTCCGGCCGCCGGCGGCCGTCTCCTGGAGATTTCCGGGCAGGGCGAAGAGCTGCTGCTTATGTTGTTCCCGCACCTTCGCGGGCTGCGGGTGGAACGGGCGGAGGACGCCGGGGGCGCGGTGGTGATCCGGGCGCGCCGCCGGGCGGCGCAGGCGCGGTGCCCGGCGTGCGGGGCGGTGTCCGCGCGGGTCCATGGCGGGTATGCGCGGGTCGTGGCCGGTGGCGCGGCCGGCGGCCAGCCAGTGCTGATCGCGCTGTCGGTGCGCCGGTTCCGCTGCCCGCCGCCGCCCGGCTGGCCGGCACCCTGGGCGTGCCGGTCCATTCCTCCACCGTGCTGCGGCTGGTCATGGCGCTGGCCGACCCTCCGGTCACCGCCGCGCCGGCGGTGACCGGGGTTGATGACTTCGCGCTGCGCAAGGGGCGGGTCTACGGCACCGTGATAGCCGACGCGGAATCGGGGAGGTCGTGGACCTGCTGCCGGACCGGGAGGCCGCCACGCTGGAGGCATGGCTGAAGGCCCATCCCGGCGCGGAGGTCATCTGCCGGGACCGGGCCGGCGCCTATGCTGAGGGCGCTGCCGCCGGCGCCCCGGTCGCAATCCAGGTCGCCGATCGCTGGCATCTGTGGCACAACCTGGGCGAATACGTGGAGAAGGCGGTCGTCGGGCACCGCGGCTGCCTCACGGGCGCCCCTGATAACCCGGCGGCGTTGGCCGGGGAAGCGCCGCCCGGCCAGCTCCCGGACGCCGACCCGGGCGCGGTCTCGCCGGAGCCGGACGGGCTGCGGGACGTGTGCGGCCGCGAGCGGGCCCTGGTATCGCGGACCCTCGAGCGCCACGCTGCCGTGCACGAGCTGCTGCAAGCCGGGCGCTCTCACCGGGAGGCCGCCGAGATCCTGGGCCTGAGCAGGAACACCGTGAACCGGTTCGCCCGCCAGGCCGATGCCGCCGGGCTGCTGGTCAAGGCCACCGGCCGGGACAGCAAGCTGGACCCGTTCAAGCCCTGGATCAACCGGCGCTGGAACGAGGGCCTCACCAGCGCCGCCGCCCTGCACGCCGAAATGGCCGCCACCCAGGGCTGGGCCGGCAGCGTGCAGGCCGTCGAGCGCTACGTCCGCCAGTTCCGCACCGCCGACGGGCGGACCAGGGAAGGCAAGGCCCCCCGGCCAGCCCCGGCAGCCCCTCCGGCCCCGAAGACCCGCCAGATCACCCGCTGGCTGCTGACCAGCCCCGGCCGCCTCAGCCTCCATGACCAGGCCCGGCTCGCCACCGTCAAGGCCAGCTGCCCCCACCTGGACGCCCTGGCCGGCCACGTCCGCGGCTTCGCCGAGATGATGACCCGCCGCCAGGGCCTGCTCGCCCTCGAAGACTGGCTCACCGCCGCCGAGGCCAGCGACCAGCCCGAACTCCGCTCCTTCGCCAACGGCATCCGCCGCGACCAGCAGGCCGTCACCGCCGGGCTCGCACTGCCCTACAGCTCCGGCACCATGGAGGGCGACGTCAGCAAACTTTTAAGATGATCAAACGCCAGATGTACGGCCGCGCCGGCTTCGCCCTCCGGAATCGCGTCATCCTTCACCCTGGGTAACCCGCATCACAAAATTCGCGCAAGAGCCCAAAATTCGTGCAAAGAGCCTGGAAAGCGTGCCGCAAACACCAGACCAGCAGACCCGCAACGCCGTCACCCGGCGGATCATCGCCCACATCACGGCCGGCTGGCCCCGCCTCGGCGAGCCCCTCGTCCGCTACCGCGGCCAGTACTGCTACGTCGCCGCGCTCCTGCCCGGCCACCGCGAGCCCACGCCCATCCTCCGCCTGCGCTACCAGGGCTCCGCTGACCACTGGGCCATCGGGATCTACAAGGCCAGCACCGGCCAGTACAGCGAAACCGAACTCCCCGGCTCCTTCGGCCCCCAGGCCGGAACGCCCGAACAAGGGATAGACGACACCTTCATCCTCTACGCCGGCCCCAGAACCGGGAACTGACCGCGCTCACCGCGGCACCCGACACGGCACACGGCAAAAATGCGAAAGTCGAGAATTGAGTAACGGCTCGATTATTCAGGGCTACTCCATGGACTCCCCGGAGCGGGATCAGGGGAAGCAACTTGTGGGGACTGTGGTGTGATGAGCTTGCTCCCAGCACGATCATCAGCATCCCGGTGCACAGCACCACCGGGGCGATCCAGCGATTACGGTTACGCACGGCCTTCTCCTCTCCCGGGCCTCAACCTGTTCACCCATCTGGACGAGGCCCGGAGCGGAAATCATCGATGCGGGTCACTGCGGCTCAAGGTGCGGCGGCAGAGCGGGCGACGCGGCCAGCAGCGCCCTGATCTCATCGAGGGCGAGGCCCGCCCGCTGCCCGGTCTCGATGACCGCCAGTGTGCGCACGGTGTCCGGGCCGTACACGCGCCGCCCGCTCACCCGGGCCGCCGGCGGCAGCAACCCGATCTGCTCGTAGCACCGGATCGAGGACGGCCGCCTGCCGGTCAGCGCGGCCAGGTCCCGATCGTCACGCGGTTGCCGGGCTTTGACATCAACCCGACTTTAACAAGCACACTGACTAGTGACCGAATCCCGTCTGGAGGCACGCCATGACCGAGACCATCCCCATCGCCTGCACGCTCGCCGCGGCCGACCTCGCCGCCCGGGCCAGGCGCTGGGAGCAGCTCATTGCCCGGGCGATGACCGGACGCGCCGAGACCCGGGATGGGCTGAGTCTCAGTTTCCGTCCTGAGCCGGGGATCGAGGAGGAACTGCGCGCCCTGGTCGCGGCGGAGACCGAGTGCTGCGCCTGGGCCACCTGGACAGTAGCGCGGACCAGGAGCGAGATCGTCCTCGGCATCCACTCCACCGCCGAGGGCATCGCCACCCTGCACCAGATGTTCGGGCCGGCGCGCTAGCCGGCGTCGGCGTGTGCTCCTCGGTTATCCCTTACGTGACCGACCAGCTGGCCATGTCCCAGCTGCCCCGGGCCGCGTTCTCGCTCCTGCTGGCGCTGCTGCCGGCGTTCGCGGTCATCATCGGCGCCGTCGTGCTCGGCCAGCTCCCCACCGTCCAGGACGCCGCCGGCATCATCCTGGTGGTCGCCGGCGTCGCGATCCACCAGCACGGCCCGGGTTCATATGCTGCAGCCACGCGGACAGGCGGCGAGAGGAAGGACACGACGTGGACTACGTGAAGCTGGGTTCGGCCGGGCTGCAGGTGTCCCGGATCTGCCTGGGCATGATGAGCTACGGCAGCCAGGCCGAACGCGCCTGGCCCGCTACCTCGGCGCGAGCAGCATGTTCGCCTGGCAATTCGCCAAGGCCCAGCACGTGGCCGAACGGAATGGCTGGACCAGGTTCGCCTCCATGCAGAACCGCGCCGCCCGCGCGGGTCGCGCTGGCCTGGCTGCTCGGCCGCCCCGGCGTGACGGCGCCCATCGTCGGCGCCACCAGGCTCGGCCACGTCCCCGACGCCCTGGCCGCCGCCCAGCTGACCCTCAGCGGAGAAGAAACCCGCCGCCTGGAAGAGCCCTACGTCCCCCACGCCGTCCTGGGGCACGCCTAGCGGCGTCCCGATGGCGCCCGCCCTGTCGTTCGCGGGCGCGGCGGCGGGCAGGGGTCAGGTGTCGGCGGGACCCAGGTAGCGCAGGACGGCCAGGACGCGACGGTTGTCGCTCTCGCCGGGAGGCAGCCCGAGCTTGGTGAAGATGCTGGCCACGTGCTTCTCCACCGCCCCGCCCGAGACCACGAGCTCGGCGGCGATGCCGGCGTTGGACCGGCCCTCGGCCATCAGCGCCAGCACCTGGCGTTCCCGCGGGGTCAGGGTGGCCAGTCCGCCCCGCTGCCTGCTGGCCCGGAACAGCTGGCTGACCACCTCCGGGTCCAGCGCGGTCCCGCCGTCGGCCACCCGCTGCAGCGCCGCGCTGAACTCGGCCACGTTGGCGACCCGGTCCTTGAGCAGGTAGCCGACGCCGGCCGCGCCGCCCTCGAGCAGCTGCGCGCTGTAGGACGTCTCGATGTACTGCGAGAACATCAGCACCCCGGTGCCGGGGAAGTCATGCCGCAGCTTCAGGGCCGCGCGCAGGCCCTCGTCGGTGTGCGTCGGCGGCATCCGGATGTCGACCACGGCGACGTCCGGCCGGTGCTCGGCCACCGCGGCCAGCAGCGCCTCGCCGTCCGGCACCGCGGCGCAGACGACGTGCCCGCGATCCGCGAGCAGCCGGGTCAGCCCCTCCCGCAGCAGCGCGGCATCCTCCGCGATCACGACCCGCATCACATGCTCCCTCAGGCTCGTAGCGGCAGCTCGACGGTCACCGTGGTCGGGCCGCCCGGCGGGCTGGACACGTCGATCCGCCCGTCCACCGTGGATATGCGTTCCGCCAGGCCGGCCAGCCCGCTCCCCCGTGCTTGCCTTGACTGCGCGTGCTTAGATCCAAGTGCCGCGTCCGCCCCGCCGATGCCGTCGTCGCTGACTTCGAGGCGGAGAACCCCGGCCCGTTCGGTATAGACCTTGATCTTGATCTGGTCGGCGTAGCTGTGCTTGGTCGCGTTGGCGATCAGCTCCGCCGCGCAGAAGTAGGCGATGGTCTCGATCGCGGGCGCCGGCCGGGTCTCGATGTCGGCGGTGACCGTGGCCGGGATCGCGCTGCTGGCGGCCAGCGTGGCCAGCGCGCTGGCCAGGCCGTTGTCGAGCACCGGCGGGTGGATGCCGCGGGCCAGGTCGCGCAGGTCGGCCAGGGCGTCCACCGCGTTGCGGTGCGCGGCGTCGATCAGCTCCCGGACCGTCTCGTTGTCCGGGGCATCCAGCTTCTCCCTGGCCATGCCCAGGTTCATGGCCAGCGCGGCCAGCCGCATCTGCGCGCCGTCGTGCAGGTCCCGTTCGACCCGGCGCAGCGCCGCGGCCGCGTCCTCCACCGCCAGTGCCCGGGTCCGCTCCAGCTCGCTGACCCGTTCGGCCATGCTGGTCGGCCCGAGCAGCCTGCGGACCAGGACCCGGTCCCCCGCGTTGATCCCGCGGCACACCCACGCCCCGGCCACCACGCACAGCGCGCCGAGCAGGGCCACGAGGATGGTGCCCGCCCAGCTGTAGGCCTTGATGCTGCCGAACGGGAGGGGTTGCAGCGCCACCAGCGGAGAAGCGCTGCGCCCGTGGAACAGCGGCCAGACCAGCGGGTAGCTCAGGTCGACCAGACCGCAGACGGTGAGCGCCACCGCGTAGAGCTGCACCGCGGCGACCGGCAGCTTGACCAGGCTGTACCAGATCGCCCGCCAGGCCGGCCGGTCCCGCAGCCGCTTGTCCAGGCGGCCGAGCAGGCCGGTGCCCGGCTGGAACCGCTGCGGCGCCTCGATCTGCTGGCCGAGCAGCCGGTTGCTCAGCCGGCGGTGCAGCGAACCCACCCGCCGGGAGAGCCGCAGGGTCAGCGTGATCAGCAGCAGGCCGACCACGGTGCCGATGATCGAAACGGAAACCGTCAGGCCGAACGCCAGCAGGATCACGAGGAAATAGAAGCCGAGCGCGCCCGCCAGCCCGCCGAGGCCGCAGTACAGCAGCTCACGGCGGTTCCGGCGGGTAAGCGGGGCCTCCAGGATCAGCCCCGCCACCCGCCGGATCTCCTCGTCCACGAAGCTTATTGTCCTCCGCCGGCCGGATCAGTTCACGCGTCGCGGCGGGGCCAGCGCCCGGCCGCCCGCGGTCGCGGGACTCACGCGTCCCGCCGGGCGAGCGCCCAGGCGCCGGCGGCCAGGGCCGCCACCGCGTACAGGCCCAGCACGCCGAGACCGGCCCAGGGCGACAGGCTGTGTGCCACCGGCTTGACCGCGGTCAGCGAGTTCTCCGCGATCAGCATGGGCATGAACTGGCCGACGGGGTTCTGGATCGAGGTGCCCAGCGGCACCAGGATCAGCGGGAGCACGAACAAGATCCCGGCCACGGCCGAGATCGCGCCGGCGGTGTGCCCGGGCCCGGCCCCCGTAAGGCGGGCCCGGTTGGCTGCGTCTGGTGTTCACGCTATGGACCGGGCACCCGCCGGGGAACGCGGACAGCACCCCTCTTCGGGGTGGGGTTTCCCCCCGGTACGGAGGATCCCAGGCGGGCCGGCACCCGCCCCAGAACAGCACCGATGTGACAGCGATGTCGCCCCAGCAGCATCGATGTGGCAGCGATGCTGTTCGCCCCCAGCACAGGTGAGGCTGACGAGACTGGTGGGGCCACCGGGCCGACCGATGATAACGCGTGTCCTCGCTCGTCGTATCGGTGGCAGGGCCGCCCCGTTCCCGGCAGCCTGGAGCAGGGCCGCCCCGTTCCCGGCAGCCTGGAGCAGGGCCCGGCCCGCGGCTTTCGCGGCCGGACGAGCAGACGGAGGCATGACATGAGCTGGTCATCGAAGAGTGTCGACTTCATCACCATGTTCACCGAGGACCTCGAACAGTCGAAGTCGTTTTACCAAGAAGCCTTCGGCCTGCCGCTGATCTACGAGGACGAGAACTCCGCCGTGTTCCGTTTCGCGAACACGGGCATCAACCTGCTCAGGGTCCCCGCCGCGCATGACCTTATCAAGCCCGCAGTGGTCGCCCGCCGGGACGCCGGGTCGCGCCTGGTGTTCACCATCAGCGTCGAAGACGTCGACGCGGTCTGCGCGGAGCTAGCCGGGCGCGGAGTGGAACTGCTCAATGGCCCGGTGAACCGGCCGTGGGGCGTGCGCACGGCCAGCTTCGCCGATCCCGGCGGTCACATCTGGGAGATCGCCCAGGATCTACCCGGGCCCGGCAACCCGTAGCCAAGGCGGGTGCCCGCGGGGACAGCGCCCGGCGGAATGAAAAGACGGCCGGCCGGGCTGTTCGCAGGCATGAGCATCGAACTTGGCAAGGTCGGTATCTGGCGGCATCCATCGGGGCTCACTCCCGAGGTAGCGGCCGAGGTGGAAGCCCTGGGTTACGGGGCCATCTGGGTGGGCGGCTCCCCGCCCGGCGACCTCGGCGTCGTCGAGCACCTGCTGGACGCGACGGACCACATCGCGGTGGCGACCGGGATCGTCAACGTGTGGCAGGACGACGCCGCGACCGTGGGCGCCTCCTGGCACCGGATCACCGTCAGGCACCCGGACCGATTCCTGCTCGGCCTCGGCATCGGGCACCCCGAAGCCACCCGGGACTACCAGCGGCCCTACGCCAGGCTCGTCAGCTACCTGGATCAGCTCGATGACCTCAACGTCCCGGCCGGGAGCCGGGTACTGGCCGCCCTCGGGCCGAAGGTGCTCAGGCTCTCCGCTGAGCGCGCCGCCGGCGCCCACCCCTACCTGGTCACGCCCGAGCACACCCGCCAGGCGCGGCAGATCCTCGGCGACGGGCCGCTGCTCGCCCCGGAGCAGAAGGTGGTACTGGAGACCGACCCGGAGCGAGCCCGCGCCATCGCCCGGACACGCGTGCAGAACCCGTATCTCGGCCTGACCAACTACCTGAGCAACCTGCGCAGGCTCGGCTGGGCGGATGCCGACTTCGCCGACGGCGGCAGCGACGCGCTGATCGACGCGCTCGCGGTGCACGGCGACGCGGCGGCGATCGCCCGCGGCGTGACCGCGCACCTGGACGCGGGCGCGGACCACGTGGCCGTGCAGGTGCTCAACCCCGATCCGCTGCCCACGCTGCGCGCGCTGGCCGGCCAGCTCCAGCTGCCCCGGCGCTGACCGGGGTGGCGGCTACACCAGCGCGGTCCCGATCAGCCCGTTCCTGGTGACGAGGGCGGCGAGCTCGTCGGTGGCCAGCCCGCCGGTCCCGGCCGGCCGGGACGGCAGCACCATGTAGCGGGCCTCGGACGTGGAGTCCCAGACCGCGATCTCTACCTCACCGGGCAGCGTGAGGCCGAACTCCGCGAGCACCGCCCGGGGTTCCCGCACCGTCCGCGACCGGTAGGCGAAGCTCTTGTACCACCCCGGCGAGGGCCCGAGCAGCGACACCGGGTAGCAGGAGCACAGCGTGCAGACGATGACGTTGTGCCTGGTCTCGGCGTTCGCCACCACCCGCAGCGCGTAGGTCAGCCCGGCGAAGCCCATCTCCGCCGCGGCCGCGCCGCCGTCGGACAGCAGCAGGTCACGGTAGGCCGGGTCGGTCCAGGCGCGGGCCGCCATCCGGGCGCCGTTGACCGGCGAGGCCCTGGTGTACAGCCTGGTCAGGAACTCGTCGATCTCGTCGTCGCTGGTCAGGCCGGCGGCGATCAGCCGCTCCTCGAGCCGGCGCGTCCGCGCGGCGGCCGGCTGGTCATCATGCCCGGTCAAGGTAGGACTCCCACAGGTCGACGGTCACGGTGTGGTCGCCGCTCCCCCACAGGTCGGCGGCGGAGAAGCGGACCGCGTAGCAGGTCTCGACCCGGGGCGGGTTGATGCCGCGGGCGCTGTCGTCGGGCACCGGCCAGTCGCCGAGGGCCGTGACGATCACCCCGGTGTGCCCGCGCACGTACCGCGGCACCCGGGTGTGATGGTCCGGGTCGCCGGTGCGCACCCGGACCCTGCTGCCGGCCGGGTAGCTCACGGCGCAGAGCCCATGTCGGGGCCCTTCTCCGCGACCAGCATCTCCAGGGCGCCCAGCCAGCGCTCGTAGTACGACGCCGCCAGGTACCGCTCAGGCGGCAGCCGCTCGATGGCGTCCCGCAGCTCGTCGTCGTTGAACAGGCCGCGCCGGCGCAGCACCGTGGCCAGCGCGTACACCCGCGCCTCCCAGTCGGCGGCGAACGGGAAGCCGCCGTCCTCGCCCGCCGGCACCGGGCCGAACCCGGTCTGCCCGCCCATGTCATGAACACGGCTCACGCTGGTGACTTTAACAAGATTTGTCCCGAACGGGTGCGGTGCGTGCCCCGGCCCCGCCGCCCGCCCTGCGGCCCGGCCTTCTTCCTGGCTGATGCCGGATGTTACTTATGGAATATGACAGCGAACAGCGAATTCCGCAGCAGGCAGTGGTTCGGCGCGACCGGGCGGACCGGCATGGGCCACCGGTCCTGGATGCGCAGCCAGGGTTTCACGTCCGAGGTCTTCGACGGCCGCCCGGTGATCGGCATCGCGACCACCTGGTCCGAACTGGCGCCGTGCAACGTGCACCTGCACCGGGTGGCCGAGTCGGTCAAGCGCGGCGTCTGGCAGGCGGGCGGGTTCCCGCTGGAGTTCCCGGCCATGGCGCTGGGCGAGACGCTGCTGCGGCCGACCGCCATGCTGTACCGGAACCTGCTGGCCATGGAGGCCGAGGAGCTGATGCGGGCCAACCCGCTGGACGGTGTGGTGCTCCTGTCGGGCTGTGATAAGACCACGCCGGGACTGCTGATGGCCGCGGCCAGCGTGGACCTGCCCGCGGTGATGGTCACCGGCGGCCCCATGCTCAACGGCAAGTACCAGGGCACCGACGTGGGCTCGGGCACCGCGGTGTGGCGGTTCGAGGAGGAGCTGGTCGCCGGGCGGATGACCGAGGAGGAATGCGCGTTCGCCGAGGGCTGCATGGCCAGGTCCAACGGGCACTGCATGACGATGGGCACCGCGTCCACGATGGCGTCGATGGCCGAGGCGCTCGGCATGCAGCTGCCGTACTCGGCGACCTGGCCCGCGGTGGACGCCCGCCGGTACGAGACCGCGCAGCGGGCCGGCCAGGCGGTGGTGGACCTGGTCCGCCGGGACCTGCGGCCGTCGGCCATCATGACCCGGGCGGCGTTCGAGAACGCGATCCGGGTGAACGCGGCGATCGGCGGGTCGACGAACGCGGTGATCCACCTGCTGGCCATCGCCGGGCGGCTGGGCGTGCCGCTGACGCTCGACGACTTCGACGAGCTGGCCAGGGACGTGCCGACGCTGGTGAACCTGCAGCCGAGCGGCGAGTACCTGATGGAGGACTTCTGCTACGCCGGCGGCCTGCCCGCGGTGATGAGCGAGCTGGCCGAGAACGGCTTGCTGCACCGCGACGCGATCACGGTGACCGGATCCGGGGCGGGCGCGAACGTGGCCGGCGCGCCGTGCTGGAACCGTGAGGTCATCCGGGCCGTGGCCGATCCGTTCCAGCCCGCCGGGACCGGGACCGCGGTGCTGCGCGGAAACCTGGCCCCGTCCGGCGCGGTGATCAAGCAGTCCGCCTCGTCGCCGCACCTGCTCAAGCACCGGGGCCGGGCGCTGGTCTTCGACTCCCCCGCGGACTACTACGCCGTGTCGAACGACCCCGGCCTGGACGTCGACTCCGGCACCGTGCTGGTCATCCGGTACTGCGGTCCGCGCGGCTATCCCGGCATGCCGGAGGTATCCAACGTGGCGCTGCCGAGGAAGCTGCTGCTGCGCGGCGTCCGCGACATGGTGCGGATCTGCGACGGGCGCATGTCCGGCACCGCCTACGGCACGGTCGTCCTGCACGTCTCCCCGGAAGCGGCGGCCGGCGGCCCGCTGGCCCTGGTGCGGACCGGCGACTGGATCAGCCTGGACGTGCCGGCCAGGACGCTGACCCTGGAGGTCAGCGACGAGGAGCTGGCCGCGCGCCGCGGGCGGTGGCAGCCGCCCGCGGCACACGCCAGCCGGGGCTGGACCCGCCTGTACGGCGAGCACGTCCTGCAGGCCGACACCGGCGCCGACCTGGACTTCCTCGTCGGCGCCAGCGGGCACGAGGTGCCCCGCGAATCGCACTAGTTGCCTGCCACCCGCTTCCACCAGGTAGTGTTCAGGCCGCCCCGTTTCCCCACTACCCCTCAGGCAGGAGCACGTGGAAAGCGTCGTCCTTCTGGATGCAGCCGGCCACGCCATCGGCACGGCCGGCAAGGCGGCCGTGCACCATGCCCATACTCCGCTGCACCTGGCGTTCTCCTGCTACCTGTTCAACGAGGCGGGCCAGTTCCTGCTGACCAGGAGGGCCGAATCGAAGCGGACCTTCCCCGGCGTGTGGACCAACACCTGCTGCGGGCACCCGCTGCCCGGCGAGCCCATCTACGGCAGCGTGCTGCGGCGGCTGCGGGACGAACTCGGGATCGGCGCCGCCAAGCTCACGCTCGTCCTGCCCGGGTTCCGTTACCGGGCGAGGATGGCCAACGGGGTGCTGGAGAACGAACTCTGCCCGGTCTACGCGGCATATGCCGACCTCCCGCCCGAGCCCGACCCGGACGAGGTCGCCGAGACCAGGTGGGTGGACTGGGGCGGGTTCTGCGACGCGGTGCGGGCCGGTCGCCAGCCCGTCTCGCCGTGGTGCGCCATGCAGCTGGCCGAGCTTACCGGGCTCGGTCCGCGGCCGCTGGACTGGGTCGCGGCGGAGGCAGCCGGCCTGCCGCCCGCGGCGCTCGGCTGAGCTGTCCACACCTCCTCAGTGGCACGCACACCGTCGTCAACACGCGTTCCACAGGGTTCTCCACACCAGTGGGTTAACGCCTGCTCACGCGGCGGCAGCCCCCGCGCCAGCAGTTCGAGCACGTCGTCGAGCACGTCCTCGGGAACCCTGCCTCCGGCCGTCCAGTCGGCCCAGCGCATCCCGACGAAGTTGCCGATGCCGGTGTACGCGAACGCGATGACCTCGGGATCGTAGTGCGCGTCCACCTCGCGGGCGAGCTGCGCAGCCCGCACGCCGCGTGCGTAGCCCCTGGTCAGGTGCTCGTAGTACTCGCGGAACAGGCGCGGGTCGATGAACTCGGACTCGCGCACGATGCGGTCGATCCAGGGACGCTGGGACAGCAGGTCGAAGTAGGCCCGGAAGGCCGCGCGCTCCCTGGCCCGCTGACCGCCCTCGGCGTGCTCGAGGGCCTCTCGCATGGCCCTCCTCAGGTCCTCGTTGATGGCCCGGACCACGGCGGCGAAGACCTCGGCCTTGGACGCGAAGTACGAGTAGAAGCTGCCGGTGGCCATCCCGGCCCGGGCACAGATGCCCGCGACCGTCGTCCGGTGGTAGCTGCGCTCGCCGAACAGTTCCTCGGCCGCCCTCAGCAGCCGCGGCTGCGCCGGCCCTGGGGGGCGGCTCTGCTGGCTGCCCCGGGGGGAATCCTTCCCGCCGGAACCTCCCGGGCGAACCCCCCGGGCGCGGGGAGGCTGCCCGGACCCGCGGACCCCCCGCGGGCTCGTCTCCGTTGTCATATCGGCTATCCCTGCTTCTTCTCAGTCGGGGATGGCCGATGCGGCGCCAGGGTGACGGAATGCCACTCGACGCCCGCTGGCCATTCTGGACAACGCCCGGGTATGCCTGCTGGTGCCCGCATGGGTCACTCGAGGCGTAGGCGTACGGTACCACTGCGGGCCCGGGGCGGGAGTTCCCCGACGGCCAGCACCCGGGACGCGACCTGCTCCGCCGCCGCACTACTCACCGGCGCGGCCGGCCGGAGCCTGGAGCGGGCCGAGGTGGGCCGCGGTCACGGCCGGATGGTCCTGGACCTGCCCCGGCGTACCCGCCGCGATCACCTTGCCGGAGTCGAGCACCACGAGCGAGTCGCAGCCGGACATCATCAGGTCCATCTGGCGCTCCACCACGACCAGCGATCCCTCGGTGGCCAGGTCGCGGATGAGGGCGCCGAGGTCGGCTAGTTCGCTCTGGTCCAGGCCGCTGGTCGTCACGCTGACCGAGGGAGCCGTCCTCGACGACGCCCTCCGGGGCAAGATCGGCGACCGGCTCCGCGGCCAGTACACGGCCCGGCACGTCCCCGACAAGATCATCGCGGTACCCGCGATCCCGTCCACCCTGACCGGCAAGAAGATGGAGGTGCCGGTGCGCAAGATCCTGCTGGGCGCCGACCCGGGCGACGCCGCCAACCGCAACGCGATGGCCGACCCGCAGGCCCTGGACGCCTTCGCCCGCTACGCCAGCACCCAGTATGACTACCGGCTCGGCTGAAGGCCCCGGACCCGGTGACGCGCGAGCTCGTTTTCCTCGCGGCCATCCTCGCTGCTCAGGCGGGAACGCTGACCCGGCTCAGTCCTGGGCGCTCTCCCTGACGTAGCCGAAGAAGCCGCGGCGCTTGATCAGCGTGGCGACCTGATCGGGAACCATGGTCTCCCAGGAGTCGTCGTTGGCGGCGATCCGCCGCAGCACGTCGCGGCTGAAGATCGGCAGGTACTCGGGCCGGTAGTTGTCCAGGTTGACGAAGCTGCCCCGGCCGGCCAGATAGTCATACAGCGGCTGGAGATCGGGCTGGACCTTGATGTCGTCGACGGTCTTGAGCTCCTCGTCGGGAGCCGACCGAAGCGGATAGACGTAGAGCTTCAGGCCGTTCTTGAACAGCCGCCCGAAGCTCTCCAGGATCCCGCCCGGCAGCTGCGCGTGGTTGCGCTCGTCGAACAGGTCGATGAGGCTCGGCACGCCCATTACGATGCCGATCCGCTCCCTGGTCCGCTCGGCGATGTAGGCGGCCAGCCGGTAATAATCGAAGTAGTCGGTGATCAGCACGGTCTCGCCGCACGCGGCGAGCAGATCGGCCCGGGCCAGGAAGTCGCGCCGGTCGACGTCGGTCCGCTCGGCCAGCAGGTTGCGCATGGTGATCTCGGTGAGCTGCAGGATCGGCTTGCCTTCCACCGCCGGGTCCTGGGCGAACTTCTCCTTGGCCGTGGCCAGCATGTCCAGGTTCACGTGCGTCGGCGGCCGGAAGCTGCCGCGCTCGACTAGGATCGCCTTCTTGCGCAGCACCTCGCTGGGCTGCAGCACCTCGCGGTCGGGCCCGAACATGGCCACCCCGCTCAGCCCGAGCTGGACCAGCTTGAGCGCCATGAGCCGGTTGTCCACGCCGCGGAACTCGATGCCGCGGAACTGGATCATGTCGATCTCGATGCGTCCGATGGTCAACTGGTCCAGCAGGGTCTCGATCAGCCTTTCCGGCTCGTGGTGGTGGAAGAACGCGCCGTACAGCAGGCTCACCCCGACGATGCCGAGCGCCTCCTGCTGCAGGTAGGCCTCCTCGTCGAGCATCCGCACGTGCATCACGATCTGGCTGGGTTCATCGTGCGTCTGGGACTGGAACTTCACGCCCACCCAGCCATGGCACTCGTTGCCGCCCCGGTAGCTGCGCGCCACCACCGTGTCGGCGAACGCGAAGAAGCAGTTGGAGTCGCCGCGTTCCTCGTTCAGCCGCTCGACGTTGAGGTCGAACTCATGGTCCAGCATGCCCTGCAGCCGGCCGACGGAGACGTACCGCTCGGCCTTGCCGTACACGGCATCGCTGACCGCCATGTCGTAGGCCGACATGGACTTGGCCACGGTGCCCGCGGCCCCGCCGACCCGGAAGAACCAGCGCACCACTTCCTGCCCGGCCCCGATCTCCGCGATCGTGCCGTACCAGCGCGGATCGAGGTTGATGCGCAGCGCCTTCTGGTGCGTATCGGTCTGATGCGTGCCGATGAGCTCGGTCATATCTCTCCCGGACCCTGCCCGATGCCGCCGTCCGCGGTAGCGCCCAGGGCGCTACCGTCAGACGCTGGGATTGTACTAATTCCGGGCGCCCCGCCGCCACCCGGGTCCGCCGCGGCGGACCCGGGTATAACAGCATCGATGTGGCATCGATGCAGCTCAGGCGACATCGATGTGGCATCGATGTTGTTTCCGCGGGCGCCGGTCCGGAAGCGGGTCAACGGGTGGGAATGGCGGGATGCGCGAGGCTGGCGGGGCATCCAGGCGGGGACGGGGGCGCCCGGGCGGGGGCAGGGGCGCTGGGCCGGCCCATGTCTCGGTCTGGCTCGGCAAATGACAGCATTAGTTTCCTAAGCAATCGGGATCCGGCTTCCGAGGCGATCAACCTGACACCCGGCGTGGTACGGGCAGTGGACGTCATCGAGGCAACTCGGAGGAATCAGCGGCCGGGCGGCCTCCCGTGCTGCACGGCCTGCAGCTGTGGGTCGCGCTGCCGGAAGCGCAGCGGCACGCCCCGCCGCGCCTCGCCCACCACGCCGGCCTGCCGGTGGTGCGCGACGGCGACGGTCGCGCTGGCGGCGCCGCCGCTTCCCGGCGTACCGCTGAAACCGCGGTGACGGGGCACGAACCACGCCCGTTCGGCCCTGAAAAGGTGCTTACCGACGCGGGATCGGCTCGTTGGTCCTCGGGACCAGCGGGGCGGGGTTGGCGTAGACCTGCTGCTGCGCGGCGAGCAGCCCGGCCCCGGCGGCGCCCAGGGTGAGGGCCCGCGGCGACCGCGGGTAGCCGACCGCCGGGCCGGAGAAGCGCAGCGCCGAGGTGAAGTCGCCGCAGATGCGGCGGCGGAAAGGGCTGATGTTCGGCTCGGGGACGCCGAACCGCTTCTCGATGATGCGGATCAGCGAGCTATGGTCCAGCACGTCCGGGCAGACCCGGCCGCCCGCCGACCAGGGTGAGACGACGATGGCCGGGACCCGGAAGCCCAGCCCGATCGGCTCGCCGTCCACGTACTCACCCGGCGTCCCGCGGGGCGCGACCGGCGGGGGCACATGGTCGAAAAGCCCATCGTTCTCGTCGTAGGTCAGGATGAACAGGGTCTTGCGCCACAGGTCCGGGTTGGACGCGATCGCGTCCAGCTTGCTGGCGACGTACTCCGCGCCCGCGGCCGGGAAGTAGTCCGGGTGCTCGGACTGCGCGGTCGGCGCGACCAGCCAGGAAACCTGCGGCAGCCGGCCCGCCCGGGCGTCGGCCTCGAACCAGCCCGCGGCGCGCCTGCGCATGCCCCGCTGCCGCAGCGCCGACGAGGCGGACGCGGCGGCGAACTGCTTGAACCAGGCCAGCGCGTTGTCGTCATAGTTGTCTTCCTCCTGGTACACCTGCCAGCTGACGCCCGCCCGCTGCAGCCGCTCGGGATAGGTGGTCCAGGACAGGGTGACGTTGTCGTACCTGGGGGTGTCGCCGGTGACGGGCCCGCCGCCGGTGCCGCCGGGGTCGATCATCCCGGTCCACATGTACAGCCGGTTCGGGACGGTCGGGCCGAGCACCGAGCAGTGATAGCGGTCGCACAGCGTGAAGGCCCGGGCCAGCGCCCACTGGAACGGGATGTCGGCCTGGGTAAAATACCCCATGGTGAACGGGCCCTTGGCCGCCACCCACCGGTCCATCCGGCCGTTGTTCCAGGCTTCATGCTGGCTGGCCCAGGAATGGTCGGTGCCGGGCGTGGCCTGCGCGCTGGTGGTCCCGGTGTCGTAGCGGAACGGGGCCAGGTAACCCTGCGGGTGGCCCGGGGCCGGCTGGCGGAACACCGGGCTGCCGTCGGGCAGCCTGATCGCGTCCGGATCGGCGAAGCCGCGCACCCCGGGCATCGTGCCGAAGTAGTGGTCGAAGCTGCGGTTCTCCTGCATCAGGATCACGATGTGCTCGATGTCGCGGAGCGAGCCGCCGGGCGGGTCGGCGAGCGTGGCGGCCAGCGCGCGGCGCAGGCTGGCCGGCAGCGCCGTGGCGCCGACGGCCACCCCGGACAGCACGGTGGCATCGGCGAGCAGGCGCCGGCGGGTGAGCCCGGGCCAGGCCGAGGCCGGCGCCGGACCGGAGGGGCCGGCCGCGGGGCCGGAGGGGCCGGCCGGGGGGCCCGGCATGACCTGCCCGCGGCGGTTCAGGTACCAGCCGAGGCCGGCGATGGCCAGCGCCAGCAGGCACTCGCCGGCGACCAGCGGCCACGACGGGCCGCCGGGCGCAGCCGGGGCGCCGGTCACGGGGACGCCAGGGACCCGGCCGAACTGGACCACTCGGTCGTGGCCGCTGTCGGCCACCCAGATCTCCCCGGACGCGGTGACCGCCAGCCCCTGCGGGAACTCCAGGTCCTCGTCCGCCGCCGCGGCGCCCGGCTGCAGGCCGAACTCGGTGTAAAAGCGCCCGGCCGGGCTGAACCCCGACACCAGGCCGTAGTCCGGCTGCGCGACGTAGATCCGGCTGCCCGGCCCGATCGCGATGCCGGCGGGGTCGCCCAGGCCGCCGTAGCCCGCCTGGGTGGTGCCGAACGACCGCAGCCGGTGCCCGTCCGGCGAGAATTCTCGCACCGAGTTGGCCGGATATCCCGGACTAGACACCCAGACGTCGCCGTGGGTGTCCAGCGCGACGCCGGCCGGGGTGGGCACGGCGAACGAGGTTCGGTAGCGGCCGTCCGCGAAGAACTCCTCCACCCGGCTGCTGCCCTGGTCAGCGACCCAGACGTCGCCGAAGGGCGTGACCGCGGCCGCGACCGGCTGGTTCAGCTGGCCGCGGCCGCGGCCGGGCGAGCCGAAGACGGCCAGCACGCGCCCGGCCGAGGAGAACTCCACCACCCGGTCATGGCCGGTGTCCGCGACCCAGACGTGCCCGGCCGCGTCGGTGGCGACCCCGCCCGGGGCGGCCAGGTTCGTGCCGAACGTGGCCACCAGGCGCCCGGACGCGGAGAACTCCACGATGCGGTCGTGGCCGGTGTCGGCCACCCAGACGCTGCCGGCCGGATCGGCGGCCACGCCGCCGGGCCGGGCCAGCGCCCGCTGCCCGAGCGCGCGGCGGAAGCCCGGCGCGTGCGCCAGCGGGTTCGGCCCGGGTGCGGCGGATACCGGACGGGCCAGCGCGGACGGCCAGGGAGCGAGCCAAGCGCACAGGAAAGTGGCGGCGAGCAGGCCGCAGCACGCGAGGGCGATCACCCGCGGCCGTTGGCCGCGCCGCCGAGACTTCGGGCCCATCGAGCAGCAAGGTAACCTATTCCGCCCGGTCGCCGCAAAGCGTAACCGGTTCACCGCGCACTGCCGCGATAGCGCTACGCTCAGGTTTCATGGCGGCAGATCAGGAGGCGACCGCCCGCTCTCGCAAGGTGGCCGAGGATGTCAAGGCGGCCATCGCGGCGCGAAGTGCGCGAAGGAGGGCGGGGTGACCGCCGGGTCCTCGGCCCGGTCGTCCCAGCGCCACGGCGGCCGCGAAGCCGTCTACCAGCTCCTTGTCATCCTCGGTCCGCCCGTCGCCGTCGGCGTACCGGTCGAGCGCGTGCCCGGCCAGCCAGGAGCGGGAGAAGACGGACCGGTGCTGGTCGGGGGCGAACGTCACCGCCGCCGAGTCTGGAGTCTCTTCAGTGTGCGTGATACCCAGCTCGTTCGGTATTTCGGTTATGTCGTTCAGCTTCTGCCCGGTGCCACGCACGGCTGCGCGGCGGCGCCGTCAGCGAGCTGGCCGTGGCCGGCGACACCGGCAGCGACATCGAGTCCGGGCTGCGGGCCGGCGCCGCGATCGTGGGCGGCGTCCTCACCGGCTTATCGCGCCGCCTCAGTGCTCCCTTCATGCTCGCCTGTACCGCTATCGCTCACCAGTACGACGATCGTGACCTCTACGTGGAGGATTCGGCCTTAGCGGAGGATTCAGTACCCCAGGGAGGCTGTCGCACCACTGGTTCGGCGCGGTACGCGTGCCTTCGATCGGACGGCTGGCTCCCCGCCTGCGACCGGTCACCCCCGGAGGCCCCGTCAGCATCACGCGTCCCGTCAGCCCCGCCGGGCCGGCCCGGATCCGGTCCGGCGCCCGCCCGGAAACGACATCAATGTGACAGCGATGTCGCCCGGGCAGCATCGCTGCCACATCGATGCTGCTGTGCGCGTCCGAAGGTACCCGTACGCGACCGGTACGAAGCTGCCCTCGGTGCGCAGCCTGAAGTAGGTGATGCCGGGCGCGATGTTGTTCAGCGAGCCGCCGTTGGCGAGCGCCGAGGCGAACGCCCTTGACCGCGAAGGCGGTGCCCACGTCCAGCACGTCGGGCGCCCGGCTCCGGGGCCACAATTCCGATCTTGGCTAGACAAGTCGAGATGATGGCTAGCCAAGACAAGTGGGAGGTGTCCAGTTCATGGCGGGCTGGCATCTGTTAGCGGTCAGCTTGATAGCCCCCTCTGGCCTCTGGCCTGGCGGCCGGCCTCGTGGCTAGGATGTGCGCTCAGCGACGTACCTCCGCTCCTACCGGGGTAGCAGAGCGTCATAAGCGCGGGTAAGGCCATGACGAGTGAGCAGGGCGGAGCGCAGCCGGCGGGCATCCGGGACGTGGCCCGGCTGGCCCGCGTATCGGTCGCCTCGGTGAGCTTCGCGCTGAACGGCCAGCCCGGCGTGGCGGAGGAAACCCGCAGGCGGATCCTGGCCGCCGCCGCCGAGCTCGGCTATCGCGCCAACCCCCAGGCCCAGGCGCTGCGGCGCGGCCGCACCACCACCTACGGCCTGGTCATCCGCAATTTCAGCAATCCCTTCTTCCTCGAGGTGCTGTCCGGGGCCGAGCGGGCGGCGAGCGAGGCCGGGGCCGCCCTGCTGCTGCTCGACTCGCACTACTCGGCGGAACGCGAGCGCCTGCTGGTGCGGGAGATGGCCGGCCAGCGGCTGGCCGGGCTGGCCATCGCCCCGGTCGGCAAGGGCGAGTCGGTGCGGCTCTGGCAGGAGCTGCGGCCCGGTACCCCGGTGGTGGCGCTGAACGCGGCCGTGGAAGGGGTGGCCGGCGTGTCCCGGGTATACCCCGACAACGCGGCCGGGGTCGGCCTGGCCATGCGCCGCCTGGCCGAGCTGGGGCATTCCTGTGTCGCGTTCCTGTCCGCGCCGCGCGGCCTGGTGGCCGACCCGGACCGGCTGCGCCACTTCCGGCGGCTGGCTCGCGAGCTCGGCGTCGAGCCGGTGGTCATGCGCTCGCCGCTCACCATCACCGACGTGCGCAAGGCGGCCGGGACGCTGCTGGCGCGGCAGGATGCCCCTACCGCGGTCATCACCAACTCCGATTACACCGCGCTCGGGATTTACAAGACCGTCAGGGATCTGTCCCGGCGGATCGGGCCGGACGTATCCGTCATCGGGCACGACGACCTGCCGACCTCCGAAATGCTCGACCCGCCGCTGGCGACCATCCGCCTGGACGGCAGGGAAATGGGCCGGGCGCTGATGGCCCGGCTGCTCGACGGCGGCCGGTCAGGCAACTTCGTCGCGCCGGTTGAACTGGTCGAACGCGCTTCCCTGCAGGTCCCGCAGCCGCCGGTCGATCCGGCGCTCACCCCGCTCACTGCGGCAACTCGGTAACGTTGCCGCTCACTGCGGCAACTCGGTAACGTTCCTTGACACCCTCGCCGCGGTGTGAGCATGCGAACGCTAAACGTTTTAGGTGCGTTTATCCTGCGCTCTTAGCTGGGATCCTGCACTCGTAGCTGGGGGGAGAGGTGGGTCGGCAAACCGTTTTGGTAACGCCGCCTGGGCCTTTCTGGCAGCCGTCTTCCACTTCGGGTAGGGAAGCTATTCAGGAGGCATTAGTGAGATCCTCATATCGACTGGCGCTCGCGGGCGTGGCCGCTGCCACGCTATTTGCGGCCGGCTGCTCCTCGTCGGGTTCCTCGTCAGGGTCCTCGAGCAGCGGGACCAACAACGCGGCCAACTGGGCCACGGAAACCTCCGCCGCCGCCGGAGGGGGCATGAACGCGCTGGTCGCGGCGGCCAAGAAGGAAGGCACGCTCAACGTCATCGCCCTGCCACCGACCTGGGCGAACTACGGCGCCATCATCAACACCTTCGAGAAGAAGTACGGCATCACCGTCAATTCCACCCTCCCCGGCGGCACCAGCCAGCAGGAGGTCGACGCGGTGAAGTCGGAGAACGGCAGCCCCAAGGCGCCCGACGTCCTGGACATCGGCATGGCCGTCGCCCTGGCCAACACCAGCCTGTTCGCGCCGTTCGAGGTGAGCACCTGGAGCGCGATCCCCGCGACCCAGAAGGCACCCAACGGCATCTGGGTGCAGGACTACGGCGGCTACATGGCCATCGGCTACCAGGCCAAGTTCGGGACCATCACCTCGCTGAGCCAGCTGCTCAGCCCGAAGTTCAAGGGCGCGGTCGCGCTGAACGGGAACCCGACGTCGGCCAACGCCGGGCTGAACGGCGTCATGATGGCCAACCTCGCCGAGGGCGGAACGGCCAGCGACATCTCCAAGGGGGTCAACTTCTTCCACCAGCTCAAGGCGGCCGGCAACTTCAACCCGGTATCGGCCACCGGCGCCACGATCAAGGCGGGCAGCACCCCGGTCGTGTTCAACTGGGATTACCTCAACCTTCCGAGCTACGTGGGGGTGTCGGGCTGGAAGGTGTTCGTGCCGCAGGGCGTGGCGCTGGGCGGGTACTACGCGCAGGCCGTTAACAAGGCGGCGCCGCACCCGGCGGCGGCCCGGCTGTGGGAGGAGTTCCTCTACTCCCAGGCCTCCGCCGGCGGGCAGAACCTGTGGCTGCTGGGCGGCGCCCGGCCGGTCGAGCAGCAGGCCATGACCAGCAACGGCAGCATCGACAAGGCGGCGGCCGGCAAGCTGCCGACCGTCACCGGGACGCCGGTGTTCCTGACCCAGGCCCAGTGGACGGACGCCGCCAACTACCTGGCGGCCAACTGGGCGAAGGCCATCGGCTAGCGAGGCGACGTGGCCGCCGCTGCGACAACTGAGGCCGGCGCCGGGCCCGCGAAGGCCCGGCGCCGGCCGTCCGCCCCGGCCTGGGCCGGCACCGTGCCGTTCTTCGGCTACGTCGCGGTCTTCCTGCTCTGGCCGACCGGGATCGTGGTGGTCGACGCGCTCAAGAACCCGAACGGCGCCTGGGCGTTCGCCAACATCGGCGAGCTCGGCAACCCGCTGGTGCGCGGCTACTTCCTCGGCTCGTTCAAGCTGTGCCTGCTGTCATCGCTGGCCGGCGCGGTGCTGGGCGCGGTCCTGGCTTACGCGGTGGCGTCGGGCGACCCGGACGGCGTGATACGCCGGCTCTACCTGGCCGTCTCGGGCGTCCTGGCCCAGTTCGGCGGGGTGACGCTGGCGTTCGTGTTCCTCGTGACCATCGGCCCCGTGGGCCTGCTGTTCCACGCCAGCTGGTACTTCGAGTTCCCGTGGGGCATCACGCTCATCTACACCTATTTCCAGATCCCGCTGATGGTGCTGGTCTTCCTGCCCGCGATCGACGGGCTGAAGGTCCAGTGGCGTGAGGCGTCGGAGAACCTCGGAGCGTCCGCGTGGCAGTACTGGCGGCACGTCGGCGGGCCGCTGCTGGCGCCGGCCTTCCTCGGTGCCGCGCTGCTGCTGTTCGCCAACGCGCTGTCGGCCTTCGCGACCATCCAGGCCTGGGAGAACCAGATCGCCTACATCGTGCCCCAGCAGATCAGCACCGCGATGTCCAGCGAGGTCGGGCTGAGCAGCGTCAACGTGGCCAGCCTGCTGGCCCTGGGCCTCGTGATCATGGTGGCCGTCGTCATGACGGCCTACGCGTTGCTGCAGCGCAGGGCGGCGCGATGGCTGCGCTAACCTCGGTCGGCGAGACGCCGATCGCCGCGCCGGCCGGGCGCCCGCGCGGCATGCAGGCCGGCGGCGGCGGCTGAACATCTTCCGTTACGCGGTCTTCACCGTGTTCGGTGCGTTCTTCCTGCTGCCGCTGCTGGCCATGCTCCGGTTCTCGCTCGAGGGGGCCACGCTCGGCACCTGGTCGCTGAAGGCGTGGCGGCAGATTGCCTCCTACAAGGGTTCGGGCATTCCTCCGCTGCTGAGCGCGATCGAGATCACCCTGGAACTGGCCGTCATCACCTGTGCGGTCATGCTGGTCCTGCTGGTCCCGACGATGATCTGGGTCCAGCTGCGGGTGCGGTGGCTGGCGCGCACCATCGAGATCCTCTGCCTGCTGCCGCTCACCATCCCCGCCATCGTGCTGGTGGTCGGTCTGGGGGAGATTTACAACAGGATCCAGCGCATCAGCCTGTCCGCCCTCATGCTGTTCTGGGTCTACGTGATCCTCGCGCTCCCCTATGCCTACCGGGCGCTGGCCGCCGGGCTGGGCGCGATCGACGTGACCACCCTGTCCGAGGCCGCGCGCAGCCTCGGGGCGAGCTGGTTCACGGTGATCGTCCGGGTGATCGCGCCGAACATGCGGCAGGGCATCCTGAACGCGGTGCTGCTGACCTTCTCCCTCGTGCTCGGCGAGTTCACCATCGCCTACCTGCTGCTCTACACCAACTTGCAGGTGGAGCTGTATTCCATCAGCAGGAACACGCCGGATGCCGGGGTGCTGTTTTCCGCCTCGTTCGCCGCGCTGCTGTTCGCCTTCGCCCTGCTGTTGATCCTGTCCTACGCTGGCCGCCGTCGCGGCATCCGGGGATGAGGTACAGCTCGTGACTTCTTCGCCAGTGACCAGAACGCAAGACGGGGCGGCCAGGACCGCCGTCGAGGTCCGGATGGAGGGCCTGAGCCGCCACTACGGCCCGGTCGTCGCGCTCGACCGGCTCGACCTGACCGTGCACCCGGGCGAGCTCGTCGCCCTTCTCGGCCCGTCGGGCTGCGGCAAGACCACGACGCTGCGCCTGCTCGCGGGGCTCGAGGACACCGACAGCGGCCGGGTCTTCGTCGGCGGCAAGGACATCACCCGCGTCCCGGCGAACAAGCGGGACATGGGGATGGTGTTCCAGGCCTACTCGCTGTTCCCGCACATGACAGCGCGGCAGAACGTGGCCTTCGGGCTGCGGCTGCGCCGGATCGGTGCGGCACGGCGGGACAAGCGGGCGATGGAGATGCTCAACCTGGTCGGACTGTCCACCCAGGCGGACCGGTACCCGCACCAGGTCTCCGGCGGCCAGCAGCAGCGGATCGCGCTGGCCCGCGCCCTGGCCATCGAGCCGCAGGTGCTGCTCCTCGACGAGCCGCTGTCGGCGCTGGACGCCAAGGTCCGGGCCCAGCTGCGGGACCAGATCCGCCGGATCCAGCTCGAGGTGGGCATCACCACGCTGTTCGTCACGCACGACCAGGAAGAAGCGCTGGCCATCGCGGACCGGGTCGGGGTCATGAAGGACGGCCGGCTCGAGCAGCTCGCATCGCCCACCGAGGTCTACTCGCGCCCCGCCACGCCGTTCGTGGCCGAGTTCGTCGGCCTCACCAACCGCCTTTCCGGTGAAGTCCGGGCCGGGCAGGTCACCGTCCGCGGCTGCACCCTGCCGCTGGTCGACCAGGCCACGCCCGACGGCGAGGTGGTGGCGCTGGTGCGCCCGGAGGCGGTGACGCTGGCCTCGCAGGCCGTCCCGGAGTCCGGCCCGCTCGTCGGCACGGTGATCGCCGTCACCTTCCTCGGCGCGACCAGCCGGGTCACGGTCGACCTCGGCGATACCACGATCATGGCCCAGCTCACGACCGCGGACGCCGCCGCGCTGCCCGCCGGCAGCCGCGTCGCCCTGGCGATCCGGCCCGATCCCGTGCTCGTGTCGGCCAGCTCAGAACCGGCCGTCGGCGCCGCCGAGGAAGAAGCGTGAGCGGAGCGCACCACGGGCACCCGCCGCTGACCATGCACCGCCGCCTCGGTCACGGCGCCGTGCTCCGCAGCGGCCAGTCCGGGTCCTACCGGGCCATCGAGATCGGCGCGGGCGAGGCGCATCTCATCCGCGATGACCTTGGCGCCGGCCGCTTTGCCGAGGGCGACGGCCGCCCGGGCCGGCCGCTGCTCTGCCTGGTGCACGTCACCGATCTGCAGCTGGCCGACGTCCAGTCGCCGACCCGGTTCGAGTTCCTCAACGCCCGTTTCGCGGACCGCCGGTATGCCGGGATCATTCCGGTGCAGCGCCCCCAGGAGGCGCTCACGGTGCACGCCGTCGACGCCACCATCCGCACGATCGGCGCGGTGCGCGGACCGGCCACCGGGCTGCGGCCGCACCTGGCGGTCACGACCGGCGACGCCATCGACAACGCGCAGTGGAACGAGCTGCAGTCGTTTCTCGCGCTGTTCGACGGCGGCCTGGTGTCACCGGATTCTGGCGGCCCGGATTACGAGGGAGTGCAGGCGACGCACTGGCCGGGTGACGTCTTCTGGCGGCCGGACGGACCGGGTGCCGCGGGGCCGGACCTCTTCCGCCGTGAGTTCGGCTTCCCGCACCACCCGGGCCTGCTGCAGCGGGCGCTGCGTGAGTTCACCGCCGCCGGGCTGAGCCTCCCCTGGTTGTCCTGCTTCGGCAATCACGAGGCGCTCAACCAGGGCGTCGGCACTCAGACGCTGGCCCTGGCCGCCGCGCTGACCGGCGGCAAGAAGCCGACCGAGCTGCCCGATCACTTCGATCACGACCGGGCGCTCAAGGAGTTCGCCGAGCGTCCCGAGGCGTTCATGGCCGGCCCGTATCGCCAGGTCACCCCCGACCCCTTCCGCAGGCCGATCACCAGGCGGGACTTCGTCGACGCGCATCTGCGGGCCGGCTCGAGGCCGTTCGGGCACGGGTTCACCGAACGGAACCGGCTGGACGGCACGGCCTACTACGTCCACGACACGCCCGCGGCCCGGTTCCTCGCGCTCGACACCAACTGCATGGCCGGCGGCGCATCCGGGTGCCTGGACAGCAAGCAGGCGCGGTGGCTGGAAAGCCGTCTGGCCGAGGTGCACTCGGCCTACCGCGGACCCGACGGCGAAGAGGTCCGGACCGGCCACGACGACCGGCTGGCGATCGTGTTCTCTCACCACGGCACCGGCACGCTGGACAACACCCGCGGCCGCCACGCGGGACCGGACGGTGAGCCGTTGCTCGGCGCCGGCCTGGCGGCCCTGCTGCACCGGTTCCCCAACGTCGTCCTGTGGCTGAACGGGCATACCCACACCAGCGCGATCCGCCCGCACCCCGATCCCGCCGACCCGGCGCGCGGGTTCTGGGAGGTGACCACCTGCGCGGTGGTGGACTGGCCCTGCCAGACCCGGGTGGTCGAAGTGCTCGACCACGGCGAGTACCTGTCCATCGTGACCACCATGGTGGATCACGACACGCCGCTGGCGCCGTCCCCGTCGCTGGGAACCTCGGATGACCTCGCCGCGCTGCACCGCGAGCTCGCGGCCAACGTACCCTGGGACATCGGGGCCCTGGCTGGCACCCCCGCGGACCGGAACGCGGAGCTGCGCGTCGTCCCGGCCTTCCCGCTCAAGCGGCTGCCCGGAGCTTGACCCGCAGCGCGCGCAGGTCGTCGTCGCTGAAGCCGTGCCCGGTCAGCCACGCCGCGACCCCGCCGTACCGCGCGTCCATCTGCTCGAGGAACGCGGCCATCGTTTCGGGCCGCGGCCGGTGCAGGTCGGCGGGTTTGCTGTTGATGTCACGGGCGTAGAGCCCAGACCTGCGCAGCCGAGCCATGATGGCCTCGGTGCGCTCCCCCGTGGCGGCGTAGTCGGCCACCACGGCCTGCGCGGGCACGCCCGCCAGGGAAAGCGCGAGCGCCACCACCACGCCGGTCCTGTCCTTGCCCGCCGCACAGTGGACCAGCGCCGCGCCCTCGGCGCGCGCGACGCTGCACAGTGCCCCCGCCACCTGATCCGGGCGGTCTTCCAGGTAGCCCAGGTAGTGACCGCAGACCGGATCACGCGGGTACCTGAACTTGTCCTGCCGGTCCCTGGCCAGCAGCGCGTCGGCGATCACGTCGGTGTTCGAGCCCACTTCGGGCAGTACCGGGTGATGGGCGTGCCGCACGCCCGCGACGCCGTCCAGCGGCGCCGGCCCCTCGGCGGCCAGCTCGTTGGAGCTGCGCAAATCCACGATCGTGGTCACGCCGATGTCGCGTACCAGCTTGGTGACGTCGGCAGGCGACAGGTCCTGCAGGTTGTCCGCGCGCAGCAGCCTGGCCCGCGCGGTCTTCTGGCCGTCCTCGGTGGGCAGCTCACCCAGGTCGCGGACGTTCACCGCACCCTCGAGTTCAATCCAGGTCATGACAACACCTTCCCAGACCCGGGTGAGTGGCTTCCCACCCGGTCAACCTGGGGCATACTTGAGGCAACCATGACGCCGCCCAGACCCCTGCGGCCCGCCGCAAGGTCGATGCTGACCCCGCAACTTCCCCGCTAGCGGCAGGAAGAGGCCCCCTGGCAGCAGCCGGCTGAAGCCCGTTTGCTGCTGCTGCTGAGTGGGAGTCCTCATGACGTGGCCCTGTTTCTTTCCCGCCCCGCCGACCCCGCCGTCCCGTACCGGGCCGCGGGACGGCCGGATCACGGTCCATGTGGAGTCCGACCGGGAGACCACCACGATCTTCGTCCGGGGCGAGCTCGACCTGGTGACGATGCCGGTCCTCGCCGAGCAGCTCGCGCGCGTATCCCGGGGTCAGCCCGGACGGCTCGTCTTCGACCTGGCCGGGACGCACTTCATGGACTGCGGTTCGGCGCGGCTGATCGCCCGGGCCGGGCGATGGCTGCCCGCTGGCCAGCAGCCGGTCATCCGCCATCCGCGGGCCGGCATCCGCCGGATCCTCGAGCTCACCGGCCTTGACGGCTGCTGCGAGATAGAAGAGTGAGTCGCGGGTAGTATCCGGGCCTGGCGCTTCGCGTAAGCCTCGCGCGCAAGCCAGGGAACAGTCGGGAGCGGACATGAGCGTCTCGATGCACGATGTGCGCCATGCACTGAACGAACTCGGCAAGCTGCGCTTCGGCGAGATGCGGGTCGAGGATGCGATGCACCACATCGTCCAGACCACGCACACCATCTTCGCGGTGGACGGCGCCGGCCTGATGCTGGCCGACGTCGACCATCACCTGCTGAACGCCGCGGTATCGGACGATCGGATGAGGCATCTGGAGGAACTGCAGATCCGCCACCGGGAAGGCCCGTGCATCGCCGCCTTCGAGGACAAGGAACTGGTCCGGGCCGAGGACCTGGCGCAGGAGGAACGGTGGCCGTCGTTCAGCAAGCACGCGGTCGCCCGCGGCGTCCGGGCCGTGCTGGCCAGCCCCATCCCCTACAACCAGGATGCGGTGGGCGTGGTGGCGGTGCTGTCCGAAGAACGCCGCCCCTGGTCAGCCGAGGTGGAGCTCGCGCTGCTCGCGTTCACCGACCTGGCCGCGCTGCTCATCGCCACCATGCTGGCTGGCGAGCGGCAGACCGAACTGGCCGCCCAGCTGCAGGGGGCGCTGAATTCGCGGGCCATCATCGAGCAGGCCAAGGGCGTGCTCATCGGCCAGCAGGGCATCTCCGCGCACGCCGCCTACGCGCAGCTCAGGGCACAGGCGCGGGCCGAACGCCGCAAGCTCGCGATCGTCTCGGCTGAGCTGGTGCGCAACGCCACCCGGGCCGGCCGCAGCGAGCAGATGATCGGTGAAGATTGACCGGCGCGGCAGGTTTGGCGGGCGCGATGCGCGGCAGTAAGAGCTGCAGCGTCACGACGCCGCCCAGAAACTTGCGGCTGCCTGTCACGCCGGTGCCTGTTATCGCGGCTTCGGTATCGCACCGGACCGCCTTCTTGACAGCATCTGGCTAAATTCCCGAATCCGCTTTGCCCGGCTAGGAGAGATCATGATTGCCATCGGAATTATCCTGCTTATTATCGGCTTTCTCACCGGTATCGCAATCCTCTGGACGATCGGAATCATCGTCCTCGTACTCGGGCTCATTGCCCTGCTGCTCGGAATGACGGGTCACGCCGTCGGCGGCCGACGGCACTACTGGTAAGCCAGTCGCGATCCGAGGACCCGGTAGCGCGAGTACGAGGCGCTAGCGGCGCCGGACCCAGGCGCTCCCGATACCGGCCTGGTGCAGCGCCAGGCAGGCCAGCCCGAGAAGCAGCAAACCGGTTACAGAAAACCACGCGCTGGTGATGGTGCCGGTGGCATTGATAATCCAGGCGATGGCGAACAGTATCGCCGCGATGATGGCAAGCATGTCCTGCTGCTTCCCCTGCCGCACCGGAATAATCGGCTCGCGAGAACCTCGGAAAAACGGGCCCGGCCGGATTCCTCTCGCATGTTGCTTCCTCCCCGGGGAAGTATCCCGGCGTTATCATCCGAGGAGAGGAGCCCGCGTTGGCGACCTGGACTGCCCGGCATCGGGCCGGCCGAACCGTCAGATCCACCGGCCGGCGCGCCGCGAACAGCGCCGGCCTGCGGTGGCTGGCCCGGGCCGGACTGGTGGCGCGTGGCGTCATCTATGTCATCATCGGCTGGATCGCCGTCGAGGTGGCCTTCCACCACTCCAGCCAGCAGGCGGACAAGACCGGCGCCCTGCACGCCATCGGCGCTACACCGGTCGGCGGCATCCTGCTGTGGCTGCTGGTCATCGGCTTCGCCGGCCTGGCGCTGTGGCGGCTGACCGAGGCCGCATACGGCTCGCCTGGCTCCGGCGGGCAGAAGACGGGCAAGAGGCTCGCCGCGCTCGGCCGGGCGGTCGTGTACGGCGTCATCGCCTACGGCGTCTTGAGGTATGCGCTGGGTGCGGGTGGCCCGCAGTCCAGCGATAAGGAGTCGGTCGACCTGACCGGCACCTTGCTGAAGTATCCGGGCGGCAAGTTCCTGGTGATCGTAATCGGCCTGGCCCTCATCGGCGGCGGCATCTACCTGGCCTACCAGGCCTGGCAAGAGAAGTTCCGCCGCGACCTCGCACTCGCGCAGATGCGGGCGGGCACCCGCCGCATCGTGGAGTGGCTCGGCAAGTTCGGCGGCGTGGCCCGCGGCGCCGTCTTCGTTACCGCCGGCATCTTCCTGGTCATAGCCGCGGTCGAAGCCAAGCCGCAGCAGGCCAAGGGGGTCGACTCCGCGCTCCGGGCGCTGGCGTCGACTCCGCTCGGGCCGTGGCTCCTGGTCGTGGTGGCCATCGGGCTGGTCATATTCGGCCTCTTCTCCTGCTGCCAGGCCAGGTGGCAGCGCCTCTAGCCATCCGGTTCCGGCCCCTCCAGGCCTCACCGGTCATTTGGTGGTGACCAGGCCCAGGACCACCATCTTGCCCGCGGGCACGAACCGCAGCGGCTCGAAGCCGCCGGAGCGCTCGTCGTCGTACTCCAGGAAGAACCCGTCCACGTCCAGCCCGGAGAACAGCGCCGTTCATCTCGGCCAGCACCTTGGCGAAGTGGGCGTCCCGCAGCACCGGCGGTCGCTCCCCGGCCCGCGGTGACACCAGCACGGCGCGCCTGATCATCTCCTTGACGAAGGAGAGGTTATCGCCACACGCTGCCGGGCTTCGCGCTGGCGCCTGTCACCAAACTGATGTCTGGATTCCTTGCGTCACGCAACTATCGATGGCAAGGTTCGAGGAATGATGCCTGCCTGTCTTCGCCAGGAGGCTGCCGACCTTCCTGGCGGCAGCACCGGCATCGTGCGCCGCTGGATGGGCCGGGCCGGTCCGGGGCGACCACCGATGCTTCTGGGCGAGCCGCCGCGGGCAAGGTGGCGCTCGCCTGGTGGTCACCGCCGGCGACTCCGCTGAGATCCCGGGACCAGCTGATCTCGTCCGCGACGATTCAACCAAGGAGTTAACATGCGCCGTTTCGCCCTCACCATGGTCGCGCTGGCGGCAATCGCCGTCGCGGGCTGCTCGAGCAGCAGTTCCTCGAGCACGGCCTCAAGTGCGACCAGTTCATCCGCGCCGGCTGCCAGCAGCAGTCCGGCTGCGCAGACCGGGACGATAACCGTCTTCGCCGCAGCATCGCTGATGGGGACCTTTACCCAGCTCGGAAAGCAATTCGAGGCCGCCCACTCCGGGGACACGGTGAAGTTCAGCTTCGGGGCGAGTTCCACCCTGGCGACCCAGATCACCAATGGCGCGCCGGCCGACGTGTTCGCCTCGGCGGCCCCGAAGAACATGGACACGGTGGTCAGCGCAGGCGATGCGTCCAGCCCGCAGGATTTCGCCAAGAACACCGCGGAAGTCGCCGTGCCCCCGAGTAACCCCGGGAAGGTCACATCCGTGAACGACCTGGCGAAGTCGTCGGTCAAGGTGGCATTGTGCCAGCCGCAGGTGCCGTGCGGGGTCGTGGCGGCGGAGGTATTCAAGAACGCCGGGATCAAGGTCAAGCCGGTCACGCTCCAGCCCGACGTGAAGTCGGTCCTGACGCAGGTCGAACTCGGCAACGTCGACGCGGGCGTGGTGTACGTGACCGACGTGATGGCGGCCGGCGCCAAGGTCAAGGGCGTGACCATCTCGGCCAGCCAGAACGCCTCGACGCTCTACCCGATCGCTACGATCAGCAGCAGCAAGGAAAAGGCAATCGCTCAGGCTTTCGTCGCCTACGTGCTGTCACCTACGGGCCAGCAGGTGCTGAGCGCCGCGGGGTTCGAGAAACCCTGAGCCAGTTATCCGGAGCTGCCATGGTGACCCGCGCCGCCTCCCGCCTGACAGCCCGCGAGCGCGCGAGGCGGGCCGCGCGGGGCGGTGCTTCCCGGTCGGTGCCGGCGCCGTTGCTTGCGCCGGCGCTGATTGCCGTGCTCTTCCTGGTCCTGCCGCTGGCCGGGCTGCTGATCCGGGCCCCCTGGGGCAGGCTTGCCGCGGCGCTGAGCGGGTCCGACGCTACCCAGGCCCTGGTGCTCTCGCTCTGGACCGCGACCGTGAGCACGGCCATCGCCATGGTCATCGGGGTGCCGTTGGCGTGGGTGCTGGCCCGGAGCAGCTTCCCGGGACAGCGGCTCCTTCGCGCGCTGGTGACCTTGCCGCTCGTCCTCCCGCCCGTGGTCGGCGGGGTGGCGCTGCTGCTGGCGTTCGGGCGGACCGGGTTCGCCGGACGCTATCTGGACTCCTGGTTCGGGCTGACGATCCCGTTCACGCCGCTGGCCGTGGTCATGGCGGAGACATTCGTCGCCATGCCCTTCCTGGTCATTACCGTCGAGGGAGCCCTGCGATCCGCGGATCAGGGCTTCGAGGAAGCGGCGGCCACGCTGGGCGCGCGGCGGATGATGGTGTTCCGCCGGATCACGGTGCCCATGATCGCACCCTCGCTGGGGGCGGGTGCGGTGTTGTGCTGGGCGCGGGCGCTGGGCGAATTCGGGGCGACGATCACCTTCGCCGGGAGTTTCCCCGGCCAGACGGAGACCATGCCCATCGCGGTGTACTACGCGCTCGAGAATGACCCGGACGCGGCGATCGCGCTCAGCCTCGTGCTGCTGCTGGTTTCCGTCATCGTGCTGGTATCGCTGCGCGATCGCTGGCTGCGGGGCGGCTCGCCGCTATGACGGAACCGGAGAGCGACGGCCTGGTCGTCGACGCCCAGGTCAAGCGCGGCAGCTTCACGCTCGAGGTCAGCCTCACCGCGGCCCCGGGGCAGGTCCTCGGCCTGCTCGGGCCGAACGGCGCCGGAAAATCCACCCTGCTCAGCGCGGTAGCCGGGCTGACCCCGGTCTCGGCCGGGCACATCATGCTGGCCGGACGGGTATTCGATGACGCGGGTCAGGGCACCTTCGTCGAGGCCTCGGGACGGCCGATCGGGTTCGTCTTCCAGAACTACCGGCTCTTTCCGCACCTGACCGTGGCGGAGAACGTGGCGTTCTCTCCGCGGGCCCGGGGGCTAGGGAAACGCGAGGCCAGGTCGGCGGCCAGCTACTGGCTGGACCGGCTCAGGCTGACCGGCCTCGCCGACCGTAAGCCCGGCCAGCTGTCGGGCGGGCAGGCGCAGCGGGTAGCCCTGGCCCGGGCGCTGGCCGGTCAGCCGATGCTGCTGCTGCTGGACGAACCCCTGTCCGCCTTGGACGCCGGGACGCGCCTTGACGTGCAGGCCGAGCTCAAGCGGCACCTGGCCGACTTCGCCGGCCCCTGCCTGCTGGTGACTCACGACCCGCTCGAAGCGCTCGTGCTGGCCAACCAGCTCATCGTGCTGGAAGGCGGGCGCATCGTGCAGGAGGGCAGTCCGGCCGAGATCGCCCGCCAGCCCGGCACGGACTATGTGGCCAAGCTGGTGGGCCTGAACTTGTACCAGGGACGGGCCGACGGCTCCCAGGTAGCGCTCGCCGAAGGCGAGACCCTCGTCATCGCCGACCGTGGCCAGCACGCAGACGTGCTGGTCGCGGTGCGCCCGTCCGCGATAACGGTCAGCGCTCTGCGGCCCCATCCCAGCAGCGCCCGCAACACCTGGGAAGCCAAGGTGACCGGGCTCACCATGCTGGCCGACCGGGTACGGCTCAACCTCGACGGGCAGCCTCCCGCGCTGGTCGACGTCACGCCCGCCGCGGTCGCAGAGCTCTCGCTGGAGCCAGGCAGCCAGGTGTGGCTCAGCGTTAAGGCCACTGACCTCGAGGTCTACCCGCAAGGCCGCGCGCAGGGCAGGCCAGGTACGGGGAACGCGGCCGGGGCCTAAAAAGGCCGCGATGGCGGTGTCTGCCAGGTCGCCGGCCGGTCCCGCCTTGTCCGCGCTGACCGGTATGAGCACCACCTCGTCCACGGTGTCCCGCCATGGCTCAAGCAGGCCGGGGAGCTCGCTCAGCCGCCGGGCCGCGATCCAGGTCTGCTCGGGCCTGATGCCGGTCCGGCGGAAGTGCGCGGCGTAGGCGGGCAGCCGGGACAGGAACGCCGCGGATCCCTCGAGCTCGGCGATCTGGCCGGCGCCCACCCCGGCCATCACGTTGACGTAGACGCCGGGCACAGGACGGCCGGCGGCCTTGGCCTGCGCGCGGATCTCCCCGGCGGCGGCCCGGGCCAGCTCCGGCGTGACCGTGTTCAGCAGCACGCCGTCGGCCAGCGTCGCGCCGAGCTCGCGCATCCGCGGTCCGAGGGCGCCGACGATGACCTCGGCGGGCGTGCGATCTCGCAGGTAGGCGACGGCCTCGGTCATCCGCCGCAACGGGTGCGCGCCCGACCCGCTGCCGATCCCGAGCCGCAGCCGCTCGGGCAGCAAGCCGGTCTCCGCCACGTGCCGCAGGATGGCTTCCGGCGGGACGTCGCTGATCGGCACCACGGCGGTCCCGAGCGTGATCCGCGTCGTCGCGGCGGCCATCCTGGCCAGCTGGCCGATGCCGTCCTTCCCGGGCGGGTGGTTGACCCAGAGCGAGCGGTAGCCGCCGGCCTCCACCCGGGCCGCGAGGCTGGCGACCACCGGATCGGGGGTGCTGGTCCTGAGCTCGAACCCGAGGTGCGTCACCGGAACCCCGGCGAGCCGATCTCGCGGCGGCGCAGGTCGCGCTGGATGTCCCGGCCCAGTTTCCTGGTCTCCCGGCGGTTGAGCATGGCTCCCGCGGCGGCGCCGGTGAGCAGCGGTCCCAGGGAGACTGCGCTGCGCCCGACCCGGGAGATGATCCGCCGGCGCAGCAACCGGGCCAGCGGCGACCCGGAGGCGAGGACCAGGCCGCCCTCGATCATGAACACGCCCCGGCGGTGCGCCCAGGCGGCGAGGTAGTTGCCCATCCGCTCGGTAAAGTTCCCCCGGGCCTGGGCGCCGTAGGCCTCGTGGAGTTCGGCCACGAGCTTGATCTCGATGCCCACGACCACCAGGGTTTCCGCTGCCACCTCGACCGGGAAGGCGGGCAGCACCGGCAGGATGGCGGCCATGCCCGCGGCACCGCCCGCCGCCGCGGCGGCGTGCGACGCGTGCTCGATGAGGGTGTCGGCGATCTCGTCGGCGGACTTGCCGGGAAACTGGGCCCGCAGCGTGGCCTGGTCGCGGACCCGCAGCCGCGGCGCCATCACGACCACCTGGCCGACCAGCCATTCGGTGCCCGAACCCGCGCGCCGCCGCACCGCCCGGGTACCGCGGCCCGCCGCCCGGGCGCTCGCGGTCGCGGCCCGGTTGAACGCGCCCAGCAGCCTGCGCTGCTCCTGTGGCTGGTCCGTCTCGCTGACGTCGGTCGCTACTTCGGCGGCGCGCAGCGAGAGCTCGGTTGCCTCGGTTTCCGGTTCAGCCATGACCTACCCCTACCCCTGATCCCCCGTCACCCACCTGTCCTCCTTCTGGCTGGCCCTCAGTTCGGGTTGTACGGCGCGTTCCTCAGATCGGCAGCCGGCCGGGAGGTGGTGGTGCGCAGCATGGCGGTCTCCCGGGATAGCAGCGCGCGCTCCAGCCCCAGCCGGCGCAGCGTGTCGGACTCGGCCAGCAGCGCCTGGCGTTCCGGCAGGTCGATGACCATGGCCGCGGCGACGACGAACGACAGCAGCGCCGGTTCGGCGGGCAGTTCCTCGAGCCTGACCGTGGCGCCGCCCCATTCGGTCAGCGCGTCCAGGTATTCGCGGAACGCGGCCTGGATCACCCGCACGGCGGCCTCGCCCGACGCCGGGTCGTCCGGCTCATCGCCGAGCATCTCGACCTCGCCCTGCAGGTACGGACGCGTCTCGTCCAGGGCACGCAGCCGGAACCGCTGGGTGCCCACGGTGATGACGTCGTACCGGCCGTCCGGATGCTGGTCGACCCGGCGCAGGGTGGCGGTACAGCCGATCTCGTACAGCGACTGCACGCCGTCGATGCCGGTCTCGCGGCCCTTGCGGATCGCGATCACGCCGAACCGGCGCGGCTGCGGGCCGTCCAGCAGGTCCCGGACGAGCTGGCGGTATCTCTCCTCGAAGATGTGCAGCGGCAGGAGCATGCCGGGATAGAGCACCGCGCCGAGCGGAAACAACGGCAGCATCTCGCTCATAACCCGACATTACGTGCCGGCGGGCCGCGCTCAGACCGTCAGGACGATCTTCCCGCGGATATGGCCGCTCGCCAGCCGCCGGTAGGCGTCCTGGACCTGGCTGAGCGGGAACGTCGCGGCGATCGGTACCTCCAGCTCGCCGGCCGCGATCAGCCGGGCCAGTTCGGCCAGCGTGGCCGCGCTGGCTCCGGCCGCGCTGCCCTCGGCCTTGACGCCGTACTCGGCCACGGCGTCGAACCTGACGATAGTGTCGATCCGGGAAGGCTCGACGCCGAGCTCCAGCGCCAGCTGCACGTAGTCCGCGCCGAACGTGTCGATGAACGCGTCGGCCTTTCCTGCCGCCTGCCGGATCCGGTCGGCCACGCCGTCGCCGTAGGCCACCGGGATGACCCCGTGCCCGGCCAGCCAGTCGTGGTTGCCCGGGCTGGCCAGCCCGATCACGGTGGCGCCGGGCCGCCGCGCCAGCTGGACGGCCAGGGATCCGACGCCGCCGGCCGCTCCGGAGACCACCACGGTCTCGCCCTCGGCCGGCGCGACGGCCCGGACGGCGGCGTAGGCCGTGACCCCGGCGACGAACAGCGCCCCGGCCACCTCCCATGGCATGCCCGCAGGCTTGGCGGTCAGGTTCTGCTCCTCGACCACGGCATACCCGGCCTGGCTGGCCCGGTTGTCGGTGTAGCCGATGACCTCCTCGCCGACGGCGAAACCGGTCACCCCGGGCCCGGTCTCGGCCACGATCCCGGCCAGGTCGCTGCCCTGCCCGGACGGGAACGTGGCCGGCCACCTGGCGTGTAGCAGGCCGGCCCGGATCTTGGCCTCGCCCGGGTTGATTCCCGCCGCCTTGACCTGCACCAGCACCTGGCCTGGACCGGGCGCCGGCTGCGGCACGTCGACCACCTTGAGGACGTCGACGTCGCCGTACTCGTCGAACCGCACTGCCTTCATCGGCCTGCCTCCGTTTCTCCCCAAGTACCCCTCAACTTCGGGCCGCCGCCCGGTATGCCCGCGCCTGGCGTCCAGGTGCGCGGTCACGCGGCGGGCCAGCAGGTCCTGGATGGGTGCGGGCTGTGTCATCGGCTTCCGAGCCTACCGTCCGGGGGTCCTTCGAATGTCAGTACCATCCGCTAGTGTTTCGATCGTGGCTGAACGCTGGGATCGCGAGCGAGTACTTGCCCTGGCTCCCGACGCGCCCGCGCAGCGCGCGGCCCAGTCGCTGGCGTCCGGCCGCGCCTGGGCGGCGGCCGGGGCAGCCGGGCCCGGCGCGCTGTGGGGCGAGTGCCGGGGCAGCGCCGCTACGCCGTACCGCGCCGTGGTCGACCTGTCCGGGCCCGCGTACCGGTGTTCGTGCCCGAGCCGGAAGTTCCCGTGCAAGCATGTGCTGGCGCTGCTGCTGCGCTGGGCCGACGGGGCCGTGAACGACGACGGCACCGGGCCGCCCGGCTGGGCCGCCACCTGGCTCACCACCCGGGCGGGCACGGCCGGCCGGGTGGCCACGGCTGACCGGATGGGCATGGCCGGCGAAGCCCGCGAACCCAAGGACCCCGAGGCGGCGGCCAGACGCGCCCTCCAGCGTGAGGGCCGGGTCACGTCCGGGCTGGCCGAGCTCGACCGGTGGCTCGGTGACCAGGCGCGCCAGGGCCTGGCCGCCAGCCAGCAGGCCGGCTACGGCCACTGGGACGACATCGCCGCCCGGATGATCGACGCGCAAGCCCCCGCCCTGGCCGAGCGGCTGCGCGCCCTGGCCGCGGTGCCGCATTCCGGCGCGGGCTGGGACGGCCGGCTCCTCGAGGAGTACGCGCTGCTCCACCTGCTCGCCGTCGCCTACCGGCGGCAGGCCGAGCTGCCGCCGCCGCTGCGGGAGACGGTCCGGTCCCGGATCGGCTTCACCCTCCGCCAGGCCGACGTGCTGGCCGGGGGCGAGCCGGTGCGGGACCGCTGGCAGGTGCTGGGCCGCCGGGACCTCGAGCAGGACCGGGTCCGGGTCCGCCGGACGTGGCTGCTCGGCCGGAAGACCGGCCGGGACGCGCTGGTACTCAGCTTCGCGGCCATCGGCCAGGGGCTCGACGACTCGCTGACCGTCGGCACCGAGACCGACGCCGAACTGGTCTTCTATCCCGGCGCCGTCCCGCTGCGCGCCGTCGTGCTGACCCGGCACGGTGCCGCCGACGGCGGTGCCGGCCACGGCGGGCCGCCGCCCGGCGGCACCGTCACCGGGCTGCTGGCCTCCTACGCGGCGGGGCTCGCCGCGGACCCCTGGCTGGACAGCTGGCCGGCCGTCGTCGATGTCACCCCGGCCCGCGCCCCGGTCCCGGCGGTGTGCGACGCGGACGGCGACGCCCTGCCGCTGCACCCGGGCGCCGGCGACTGCTGGCTCCTGTTCGCGCTGTCCGGCGGCCGGACGGTGCGGGTGGCCGGGGAGTGGACCCCGCGCGGCCTGTGGCCGCTGACCGCCTGGGACGAAGGCGGGCGGGCGGTGCGGCTATGAGCACCTGGCAGGACCTGGTCACCGCCGCCCTCCTTGGTACCGAACGGAGCACGGTTCCCGTGGTCGCCGTCCGCTGCGTGCCCACCCCGGCCGAACCGGATGATCCGGCGGTGCTGCTGCTCGACCAGGCCGCGCTGCTGACGGTCGCGCGGCGGGGCGGGCGCCCGGCCGACCGCGCCGAGCCGCTGCCGGCGGCCGGACCAGACCTCGCACCCGCGGTGAGCCCGGCGGCCGGGTACCGGCTGGCCCGGATGCTCGGCGGGACGTATCCCGAGCTGCTGACCGAATGGCTGGCGGCGGCCGTGACCCGCGGCCGCCGCATCCCGGCCCAGCTGCTGCCCGCACTGCTCGACCGGGTTCGGCGGATGGTGCCGGCCGACACGGAGCTGCGCCGCCTGGCGGCCGAGGCGGGCGGGGCGCGGGCGCGCTGGCTGGCCGGCCTCAACCCGGACTGGAAGTTCGTGCTGGCCGAGCCGCTCGGCGACGATGCCTGGCGGCGGGGCACCGCCGTCCAGCGGCGAGGCTACCTCACCGCACTGCGCGGCCGCGATCCCGGGTCGGCCAGGGACCTGATCGCGGACGGCTGGGCCGCGGCCGGGCCGGACGAGCGCGTCATGTTTCTCAAGGCGATGGCGCGCGGCCTGAGCCTGGCCGACGAGACCCTGCTCGAAACCGCGCTTGACGACGGCAACGCCTGGGTCCGCAAGATGGCGGCCGACGTGCTCGCCGCCCTGCCCGGGTCAGCCCTGGCCCGGCGGATGACCGGGCGCGCCGTCGGCTGCCTGAAGCTGCATCAGGGCCACCGCGGCACCCGGCTGGTCGTCACCCGGCCGGCCCGGTGCGACGCCGCCATGCGGCGGGACGGCATCACACCGGGCCCGAACGCGGCCGCCGGGCCCCTGACCGGCCAGGCGCACATCATGCTCGAGGTGCTGGCCCGGACTCCGCTGGGCACCTGGACCGCGGAGTTCGCCCGGCCCGCAGCACAGATCCTCGCCCTGCCGTCGGGTGGCTGGGCACCGGCGCTGTTCACCGGCTGGTCACGGGCGGCCATCGCCCAGCGCGACCAGGAATGGATGGCCGCCCTGGCCACCTGGGCCCTGGCGGGCGGCCTGCCCGACACGCCCGCGGGCGCCGAGACGCTGCGCCAGCTGGTCCGGCGGGCCGACCCGGCGCCGCTCGCCGCTTCCGGGATCACCCTCGGCGTGGCCCCGGCCACGCGGCCGGCCGTCCGCGACGCACTCACCATGCTGCGTTTCCGCTACGAGATGCTGAAGGAGCTGGACGATGACGACAGTGCTGGCTGAGGGCGGAGCCGCCCAGACCACCGTCCTGCGGCCGCACGCGGAGCAGGAGCACCGGGCCGAGCTGGCCGCGCTGGCCGCCGGGGACGACCGGCCGCGCCCCCCGGGCTGGCGGCTGTCCCCCTGGGCGGTGACCGCCTACCTGCTGGGCGGCACGGCCGCGGACGGGACCGTGATCACCCCGAAGTACGTCGGTTCCCGCCGCCTCATCGAGGTGGCGGTGGCCACGCTGGCCACCGACCGGGCGCTGCTGCTGCTCGGCGTGCCGGGCACGGCGAAGACGTGGCTGTCCGAGCACCTGGCCGCCGCGGTGTCCGGCGACTCCACGCTGATGGTGCAGGGCACCGCGGGAACCGCCGAGGAGGCAGTCCGGTACGGCTGGAACTACGCCCGGCTGATCGCCGAGGGCCCGTCCCGGGACGCGCTGGTGCCGAGCCCGGTGATGCGGGCGATGGCGGGCGGCCAGATCGCCCGGGTCGAGGAGCTGACCCGGATGCCTTCGGACGTGCAGGACGCGCTGATCACCATCTTGTCCGAGAAGATCCTGCCGGTCCCTGAGCTCGGCACCGAGCTGCAGGCGGTCCGCGGCTTCAACGTCATCGCCACCGCCAACGACCGGGACCGCGGCGTGAACGACCTGTCCAGCGCGCTGCGCCGGCGGTTCAACACCGTGGTGCTCCCGGTGCCCGCCTCGGCCGAGCAGGAGGTGGATATCGTCACCCGCCGGGTGGCCCAGCTCGGCCGGTCGATCGGGCTGCCGGACACCCCGCACGGCGCTGAGGAGATCAGGCGGGTGGTCACGGTCTTCCGCGAGCTGCGCCAGGGGGTCACCGAGGACGGCCGGGCCAAGGTCAAGTCGCCCAGCGGCACGCTGTCCACCGCCGAGGCGATCTCCGTGATCACCAGCGGCCTGGCGCTGGCCGCGCATTTCGGCGACGGCGTGCTCCGCCCGGCCGACGTGGCGGGCGGCATCACCGGCGCCGTCGTCCAGGACCCGGTCGCGGACCGGGTGGCATGGCAGGAGTACCTCGAGACGGTCGTCAGGGACCGCGACGACTGGAGCGACTTCTACCGGGCCTGCCGCGACGCTGCCGGATGAGCAGCGATACCGCGGTGGCGGGGCACGCAGCCCGGTCCGTTCGGGCCAAGGATCTTCCTGGCCTCGTCGCCGTCTACGGGATCCGGCACCACGGGCCCGGGTCGGCGCGGTCGGTGCGGGGCGCCCTGGCGGAGCAGCGTCCCGATGTCGTGCTGATCGAGGGGCCGCCGGAGGCGGACGAGCTGGTCACGCTGGCCGGGGACCAGCAGATGCGGCCGCCGGTGGCGCTGCTCGGGTACGTTCCCGGGCAGCCGCGGCAGGCGGCGTTCTGGCCGTTCGCGGTGTTCTCGCCGGAGTGGCAGGCGATCCGGTACGCGCTGGGCGCGGGTGTCCCGGTCCGGTTCTGCGACCTGCCGGCCGCGCACCAGCTCGCCATGAAACGCGGCGGGGATACCGGGCCGCGGCGGCGGGCTGATCCGGTGAGCGAACTGGCCGCCGCGGCCGGGTACGACGACCCGGAGCGCTGGTGGGAGGACGTGGTGGAACACGTCCCCGGGCCCGCGGTCTTCGGCGCGCTGGCCGAGGCGATCTCGGTCCTGCGAGCCGGCGCCGGGGAAACCGGCCCCGGAGACCCCGGCGCTGGGGAAGCCGGCTCGCTGGACGCGGTCCGCGAGGCGCACATGCGCCGGGTGCTGCGCCGGACGGCCAGGGAGGGCTTCGAGCGGATCGCGGTGGTCTGCGGTGCCTGGCACGTGCCGGCCCTGCGTGACCTGCCGCCCGCGGCGGCCGACGACCGGCTGCTGCGCGGCCTGCCGAAGGTCAGGGCCACCGTGACCTGGGTGCCCTGGACCTACGGACGGCTGTCCTACGCCTCGGGCTACGGGGCCGGGATCCGCTCCCCCGGCTGGTACGACCATCTGTTCTCCTCCCCGGGGCAGCCGGTCGAGCGGTGGCTGGCCCGGGCCGCGGCGGTGCTGCGCGACGAGGGCATCCCGGCGTCGTCGGCGCACGTCATCGAGTCCGTCCGGCTGGCCGAGGCGCTCGCCGCGCTGCGCGGCCGCCCGCTGGCCGGCCTGGAAGAGGTCACCGAGTCGGCCTGTTCGGTGCTCTGCGAGGGCAGCGACGTGCTCGCCGCGCTCATCCAGCGCAAGCTCGTGGTCGGCGAGCGCCTCGGTGCGGTGCCGCCCGCCACCCCCATGGTCCCCCTGCAGCGGGACCTGCAGGACCAGCAGCGCCGCCTGAAGCTGCGGCCCGCGGCGGAGCCCCGGGATTACGACCTGGACCTGCGCAAGCCGAACGACCTGGCCCGCAGCCGCCTGCTGTACCGGCTCGCCCTGCTCGAGGTGGGCTGGGGCACGCCGCAGCAGGGCCGGAGCAGGAACATCGGGACGTTCCGGGAAGGCTGGCAGCTGACCTGGCGGCCCGAGCTCGACCTGGCCCTGATCGAGGCGAGCATGTGGGGCAGCACCGTCGAGGCCGCCGCCGCGCAGCGGGCCCGGTCCGCCGCCGGCGCGGCCGCCCTGGACGAATTGACCGCGCTGACCGAGCGGTGCCTGCTCGCCGACCTCGGCGACGCCCTGCCCGCCGTGCTCGCCGCGGTCAGGGACCGCGCCGCGGTGGAGGGCGACGTGACCCGGCTGATGGCGGCGCTGCCAGCGCTGGTCCGCGCGGCCAGGTACGGCGACGTGCGCGGCACCGACCCGGGCCGGCTTGGTGAGGTCGCTGTCGAGATGATCACCCGGATCTGCGCCGGCCTGCCGGCCGCCGTGACGTCCCTGGACGAGACCGCCGAGCAGGCCGTCCGGGCGCACATCGACGCGGTGCACTCGGCCACCGGGCTGCTCGCCGACACCGCGAGCCGCGAGCGCTGGCTGGACACGCTGGGGCGGCTGGCCCCGCGCTGCCCCCCACCCACCATCTCCGCGCACGGGGGGCTCCCGCCCCCCGTGCCCCCTGGCCCTTCCCCCCTCATTGCCGGGCGGCTGACCCGGCTGCTGCTCGATGCCGGGCGGATCAGCCCGGACGACGCGGGCCTGCGGATGTCCCGGGCGCTGTCCGCCGCCGTCCCGGCCCCGGCCGCGGCGGGGTGGGCCGAGGGCTTCCTGGCCGGCAGCGGCCTGCTGCTGGTGCACGATGACACGCTGCTCGCGCTGGCCGACGGCTGGCTGGCCGGGCTGGCCGCGGACGCGTTCACCGCGGTGCTGCCGGCGCTGCGCCGGACGTTCGGCGGGTTCGCGCCGCCGGAACGGCGGGCGATCGGGCAGCAGGCGGCCCGGCTCGACGGCACCGGCCGCGGGCCTGCCGCCGCCGCGGACCCCGGCGATGACCTGGACCGGGAGCGGGCGGCGCTCGCGGTCCGGGCCGCCGTGTCCATCCTCGGCCGGGCGGTGGTGGCGTCATGACCGCGGACCACGACGAGCGGATGCGGCGCTGGCGGCTGGTCCTCGGCGAGGCCGGGGTCCTGAGGCCGCTGGGCGGCAGCGACGCGCGCATCGACGCGGCCCTCGCGGCGCTATACGACTCCGACGGCACTGGCGCGAGCCAGCCGGGACCGGGGCAGCAGGGCCCCGGCCGGCGGCAGGCCCTCCGGGGCGGATACGGCGCGTCCGCTCCCCGCGTGGCCCGCTGGCTGGGCGACATCCGCACGTTCTTCCCGGTCAGCGTGGTGCAGGTGATGCAGAAGGACGCCATCGAGCGGCTCGGCCTGACCCGGTTGCTGCTCGAGCCCGAGATGCTGGACGCGGTCGAGCCGGATGTGCACCTGGTCGGCACGCTGCTCTCGCTGAGCCGGGTGATACCCGGGCAGGCACGTGAATCGGCCCGGGCCGTGGTGCGCGCCGTGACCAGGGACCTGGAGCGGCGGCTGGCCCAGCGGACCCGCTCGGCAGTGGCCGGGGGGCTGAACCGGGCCAGCCGGACGAGCAGGCCGCGGCGGCCCGCCGACATCGACTGGGACCGGACGATCCGCGCCAACCTGCGGAACTACCTGCCGGAGCAGCGTACGGTCGTGCCCGAGCGCCTCGTCGGCTACGCCAGGAAGCAGCAGGCCGTGGCCCGCGACGTCATCCTCTGCCTGGACCAGAGCGGCTCGATGGCCTCCTCGGTGGTGTACGCCGGGGTGTTCGGTGCCGTGCTGGCGTCCATCCGGTCGCTGCGCACCTCGGTGGTGGCCTTCGACACCTCGGTCATCGACCTGACCGAGCTGGTCAGCGATCCGGTGGACCTGCTGTTCGGCACCCAGCTCGGCGGCGGCACCGACATCAACCAGGCCATCGCGTACTGCCAGCAGCTGATCACCCGCCCGGCCGGCACGATCCTGGTCCTGATCAGCGACCTGTTCGAGGGCGGCGACCGGGACCAGATGCTGCGCCGGATCGCGGACCTGACCGCGGCGGGCACGCAGGTGATCGTCCTGCTCGCGCTGTCCGACGACGGGGCACCCGGTTACGATCACGAGACCGCCGCCGCCCTGGCCGGGCTCGGCGTCACCGCCTTCGCGTGCACGCCGGACGCGTTTGGTGACCTGATAGCCGCCGCCATCGAGCGCCGCGACCTCGTCGAGTGGGCCCACCGCCGTACAGCTCGCCTCGCGTAACCCAGACCGGCCGCGAGACCCCTCTCCGCACCCCACCCCGCCCGATTTGCCCGCTTATGCCCCTCTCCAAAGCGTTCCGGGAACGTATGGATGTGGCAACCTGCACATAAGAGTGTGTACGTTGCCACATCCATACCCATCAGGAGGAGGGGCAGCGCTGGCGCGACGGGCTAGCAGCTGGCGCCGTTCGCGGCCGGGCGGGTCGCTCTGCTCGATGACGGTGAAGCCGGGCGGCAGGAGTGACGCGGGCTCGCCGGGGGCCAGGCACCACTCCGGGGGCAGGCCGGGGCGCGCGCGGCGCGCTCCGGCGGTGAGGGCTTCCCAGGCCAGCACGCCGCCGTCCGCGATCGCGCCGGCCGCCGTCGTGAAGACCCCGGACAGCCAGAAGCCGGTGCACAGGACCAGGGCGTATGAGCGCGGTTCGGGAGACAAGGCGGGCAGATCCGCGTGCACCAGCGTGATCAGGCCGTCAAGCCCCCGCCTCCTGGCCTCGTCGCCGAGCTGCCGCAGGGCCACCTCGGAGACGTCCACCGCGGTGACCGGGCGTCCGTGCGCCGCGGCCAGCAGCGCGGCGCCGGACGGGCCGCAGGCCAGGTCGGCCACCGGGCCGCCCGGCAGGTCCAGCGCCAGCGCCCGGACGGCCAGCGGGTGAGGGCGGAAGGATGGCGCGGAACAGGACTCGTAGCGGGCGTTCCACCTGACGCGGTCGGGGTGGTCGTCCGGCACGGGCCTGGCTCCCTCGGGCCGCATGAACGTGGATACTACGGGGTACGGCGACTAGATACTTACGGCACTGAGTGTCAAAATAAGGGGTCAGGCATTCAGGCGGCGCGCGAGGGAAATCGATGGCTAGCACACGCGAGTGGTTCGAGACGGTCGAGGAGGCGCGCAGGAGGGCCAGGCGGCGCCTGCCCCGGCCGGTGTACATGGCGCTGGTGGCCGGCGCCGAGAAAGGCGTCACCCTTCAGGACAACGTGGCGGCGTTCAGCGAACTGAGGTTCACCCCGCCGCACATCGCGAACCTGCCCGCCTCCCGTGACCTGGCCACGTCGGTGCTCGGCCAGGACATCGCGCTCCCCGTGATCGCGTCCCCGGCCGGCGTGCAGGCCGTGCATCCCGACGGCGAGGTCGGGGTGGCCCGGGGCACGGCCGAGTCCGGGACGGCGATGGGCCTCAGCTCGTTCGGCAGCATGCCGGTGGAACAGGTGGCGGAGGTCAACCCCAAGCTGTTCTTCCAGATCTACTGGTCCGGCACCAGGGATCAGATCCTGCAGCGGGCCGAACGAGCTCGCCAGGCCGGCGCCAAGGGCATGATCGTGACCCTGGACTGGTCGTTCTCCAACGGCCGGGACTGGGGCAGCCCGGCGATACCGGAGAAGATCGACCTGCGGACCCTGATCCGCCTCGCCCCCGAGGGCGTCCTGAAGCCCGGTTATGTCCGCGACTGGCTCACCCGCGGCGGCCTGCCCGACCTCACCGTGCCCAACATGGCCGCCCCGGGCGAGCCCGCGCCCACGTTCTTCGGGGTATACGCCGAGTGGATGCAGACTCCCCCGCCCACCTGGGACGACATCGCCTGGCTGCGCGAGCAGTGGGGCGGCCCGTTCATGGTCAAGGGCGTGATGCGCCCCGACGACGCCCGCCGCGCGATCGACGCCGGGGCCACCGCGATCTCGGTGTCCAACCACGGCGGCAACAACCTGGACGGCACTCCGGCCCCCATCCGGGCGCTGCCCGGGGTCGCCGACGCCGTAGGCGGCCAGATCGAGGTGCTGCTCGACGGCGGGATCCGGCGCGGCAGCGATGTGGTCAAGGCCGTGGCGCTCGGCGCCCAGGCAGTCATGATCGGCCGCGCCTACCTGTGGGGCCTGGCCGCGAACGGCGCCGCGGGCGTGAAGAACGTCTTCGACGTCCTGCGCGGCGGCATCGACTCGACGCTGCTCGCGCTCGGCCGGTCCTCGATCGGTGAACTGTCCCCTGATGACATCATCGTGCCCGCCGAGTTCAGCCGGGGCCTGCCCAAATAACGGCCGGCTGGCCAGGTCACGGCCGCGCAACAGAGGCAATAGGGGCCGAACGGTCCGGCGTTCCCCGCATCCCTGCCAGACTCCGAGGCTGTACCCGGCGTCGTCGAGCAGCCGGGCGGCCACGTATCGCGCCGGATCGAGCGGCGGCCGGCGATCCAGCCAGTCCAGCAGCGGCGGCGCGAGGACCAGCACGGCCAGCGGCAGGCGCAGCCGCCGCACCGCGACCGCGGCCGGCAGTGCCACCGGCCACCAGGTCCGCGAGATCGCGCTGCCCAGCGGCCGGGCCGCCGCGAGCGTCCCGCCGGCCGCCTGCCTGACCGCCAGCCGCCACGCGGCCGAGCCGGCCGGGCGGGGCCAGCCCTCGCCGGTGGTCTGGGCCAGGCGACGGGCGAGCAGGGCGGTGCCGGTCCCGGTGACCAGGGCGCCCGCGTCCGGGCGGCCGAGCGCCGCGGCCAGCCACGCCGCCGCGGTCCACGCGGACGCGTAGAGCGGGCGGACCGCGCCGGGATGGCGCAGTTCGAGCGCGGCCGCGGAGGTCCCGTAGTCCTTCCGCCTGCCGAACCACTCGCGCAGCCGTACCCGGTGCTGGTGACCCATGGTGGCGGCGGGCTCGTAGCGCGTCCGCCAGCCGGAGGCGCCCAGCCGCCAGACCAGGTCGACATCCTCCCCCACCTGCATGTCCTCGGCGAAACCCGCCCCGGCGGCCTCTTTACGTACCAGCAGGGCGGCGCCTGGGACATACGGCACGCGCGACCCGGGCCTGACGGTGCTCGGCCGCTGGCCCATGTCGAGGGTGGAACTCGCCCCCTCGTACCGCGCCAGCCAGGTGCGTCCCGCCTCGTGCGGCACGATGCGCGGCGCGACCGCGCCCACCGCGGGGTCGGCGAAGTGCGGCAGCAGCGCGTCCAGCCAGCCGGGCCCGGGCACGCAGTCCGAGTCGAGGAACGCCACCAGCGGCGTGTCCGCCGCCGCCAGGCCGCTGTTCCTGGCCGCCGCCGGCCCGCCGTTCACCGGCCGGCGCAGTACGCCGGCTCCGGCCCGCTCGGCGATGCTCCTGATGGCCGCGGGGTCACCGGAGCCGTCGTCCACCACGATCACCCGCGTCGCCCTCGCCAGCCCGGCCAGGCAGCGGCCCAGTTCGGCGTGCCGGTCCCGGACCGGGATGACCACCGTCACGTCTGACGGAGCGGGCGCCGGGAGGCCGTCCAGCTCGGGATGGGCAATCCCGGTGTCGAGCAGGCGCCGGGCCAGCGCGCGGGCCTTGGGGTGGCCGGGCACCGGCGTGCCCGACCACCAGCCGGCTACGTGCCGGGCGCCGGCCGGGCTGAGCCGCAGCACCCGGGTGGGGTAACCGCCGGTGACGACCGTCCCGCGCGCCAGCGTGCGCGTTCCCGAGTCGGGACGCAGCCGGAATCCCGCCGGGACCAGCTCGTCATCCGGCCCCGGTCCCGCCAGGGCCACGGCGCCGTACGGCTCCCGCGGCCCGGATCCCTCCGGCACCTGCCCAGACTAACGCTGGAGCCACCGCGCGGGCCGGGCTGCGAGAAAGCCGGGGCTGTCGTGACCCTGGTGAGAATTAGATCTGGAGCAGCACGGGCCGCACCTGCCGCTCGACACCGACACCAGGATCGCCGTCGCGGTGGCGCGGCGGGCCTGCGCGGCCGCAGGCCGGCTGACGCTGCCGCGAGCCGGCTGACGCGCGGCGGCGGGGCCGTCGGCGAACGCGTGCAGCACGTTCATCGTCACCCGGCGGAGCGCCAAGGTGTCAGCCCGGTCCGTTCGGTATGAAAAATGAGACCCGGCCCGGTGACAGGGGAAAACCGGCGTGCGGGCCGGCCGGAGTGAAAAGAGCGCTAGGTTGTGGCAATCCAGGCATTAGCCGGACGTGACCGCCAGAAACCGGCGGTGGCCTGCACGGAGGACCATGATGACGGACACCATCGCACCTGCTGAGAGCAAGCAACTCGACATCCTGAATGGCCAGGACCGGGTGCTGGCCATCCTGGACAACTTCGCCAGCAAGGACCCGCCGGGCCGGCAGCGGCACATCCAGGACTGCGTGGACCAGATCCTGGCCAAGGTGGATCCCAAGCCCGCGGGGAGCTGATGGACCGGTCCAGGCTCGAGGCGTTCAGCGACGGCGTCTTCGCCGTGGCCATCACGCTGCTCGCCCTCAACCTCATCGTGCCCGGGGGCAAGGACCTGCTCATGCAGCTCCACCAGCGCTGGCCGGCCTTCGCGGGCTACCTGATCAGCTTCCTCACCATCGGCATCATCTGGGTCAACCACCACGTGCTGGTCAGGTCCATCACCAAGGTGGATCGGACGCTGCTGTTTGTCAACCTGATGCTGCTCCTGTTCGTGGTGCTGATCCCGTTCGGCACCGCCACGGCTGCCGATTACCTGCCGCACAACTCCCGGGACGCGCGGCTCGCGATGGTGCTCTACGCCGGGATATTCGTCGGCATGTCGGTCGGCTTCGGCGCGATCTTCGAGTGGACGCTGCACGGCCAGCGAGTCGCTAACCCCCTGCCGGCCGGGCAGCATTGGGCGGCGCGCCGGCGGTTCGTCGGCGGCGGGCTCGTCTACGTGGTCGCCGGGGTGATCGCGGCGTTCTACGCCATGGCCGCGTTCGTGCTCATCGGCCTGGTTGCCGTCTACTACATCTTCGAGCGCACCCCCGCCTCCGCCGGCGGCGACAACGAGGAGCCGGTCACCTGAAGTTGCCGAGATAAATAGTTGCCATCAAGCAAGTGATTCGCGCTAGACTGGGTTAGCGTGCGGCGAAGCGTGGGCTCAGGACATGTGAACGGGACGGCGGTAGCCACGGCCAACGGCGGGCGGCCCGACCGGTACCGGTGGATCGCCCTGTCCAACACCACGCTGAGCATGACGATGGCGACGATCGACGCGTCGATCGTGATCGTGGCGATGCCGGCCATCTTCCGCGGCATCGGCCTGAACCCGCTCACCCCGGGCAACGTGACCTACCTGCTCTGGATGATCCTCGGCTACCTGCTGGTCCAGTCGGTGCTGGTGGTCACGCTGGGCCGGCTCGGCGACATGTTCGGCCGGGTGAAGATCTACAACCTGGGCTTCGTGGTCTTCACGCTGGCCTCGATCGCGCTGTCGCTCGACCCGCTGACCGGCCCCGGCGGGGCCATGTGGCTGATCGGCTGGCGGTTCGTCCAGGCCTTCGGCGGCGCGATGCTGATGGCGAACTCGGCCGCGATCCTGACCGATGCGTTCCCCGCCAACAAGCGCGGGATGGCCCTGGGCGTCAACCAGATCGCGGGGATCTCCGGGCAGTTCGTCGGCCTGCTGCTCGGCGGGCTGCTGGCCGCCTGGAACTGGCGCCTGGTGTTCTGGGTGAACGTGCCGATCGGGGTGTTCGGCACCGTCTGGGCGTACAAGAGCCTGCGCGAGGTCGCCACGACCAGGCGCGCCAAGGTGGACTGGATCGGCAACATCCTGTTCGCGGCGGGCCTGGGGACGCTGCTGATCGCCATTACCAACGGCATCCGGCCCTACGGCGGGCACCCGACCGGGTGGACCAACCCGTGGATCATCGGCGGTCTGGTCGGCGGTGTCGTCATGCTGATCGTGTTCTGCGTCTTCGAGACCAAGATCGCCGAGCCGATGTTCCAGATGAGCCTGTTCAAGATCCGGGCGTTCGCGGCCGGCAACCTGGCCAGCCTGCTCGGCTCGATCGCCCGCGGCGGCCTGCAGTTCATGCTGGTCATCTGGCTGGCCGGCATCTGGCTGCCGCTGCACGGCTACGACTTCGCGGTCACCCCGCTGTGGGCAGGCATCTACATGCTGCCGCTCACCGCGGGCTTCCTGGTCGCCGGGCCGATCTCGGGCACGCTGTCCGACCGGTACGGCCCGCGTCCCTTCGCCACCGCCGGGCTGCTGCTGGCCGCGGCCTGCTTTGTCGGGCTCATGCTGCTCCCGGTGAACTTCCCCTATCCGCTGTTCGCCCTGCTGATCTTCGGCAACGGGGTCGGCTCCGGCCTGTTCGCCTCCCCCAACACCTCCGCGATCATGAGCGCGGTGCCCGCCAGGCACCGCGGCTCGGCCTCCGGCATGCGGTCCACCTTCCAGAACTCCGGCATGGCCCTGTCCATCGGCATCTTCTTCTCGCTGATGATCGCCGGGCTGGCCTCCAGCCTGCCCAAGACGCTGACCAGCGGGCTGACCGCGCAGGGCGTGCCGGCCGGGGTGGCCAGCCAGGTCAGCCACCTGCCGCCGGTCAGCACGCTGTTCGCCGCGCTGCTCGGCTACAACCCGGTGCAGAACCTGCTCGCGCCGTCCGGCGTGCTGTCCCGGCTGCCCGCGGACCACGCCGCGGTGCTCACCGGCAGGCAGTTCTTCCCGCACCTGATCGCGGACGCGTTCCACCACGGCCTGGTCATCGTGTTCACCGCGGCGGCGATCATGTCGGTTACCGGCGCGCTGGTCTCGCTGCTGCGCGGCAAGCAGTTCTACTACGACGACCAGGTGCCGGCGAAGACCGTGATCACGGTGCCGTCCGTGCCGGATCCCCCGACTATGACACCGAACGGATCTGGTGTCTCATCTCCGGCCGGCGCTTCGCCCCGCCGGGACAGCGCCCCCCGCGTCCGGGAGCGGCGGCGGGTAAACTAGCGGCTGTGCCCCGCTACGAGTACCGCTGCCGCGCCTGCGGCGACACGTTCGAGCTGAACCGCCCGATGGCTGAGTCCTCGGCGCCGTGCACCTGCCCGCAGGGCCATGACGACACGGTGAAGCTCCTGTCGACGGTTTCGGTGGGCGGCCGCGCGTCCGGCTCGCGGGGGTCTTCGGGTTCTTCCGGCGGCGGATGCTGCGGTGGAGCCTGCGGCTGCGGCTGATCTCCCTGGTGTCTCATCCAGCGTCGCGGCGGTGCGGGCGGCGGTTTCCAGGCCCCAGCGGCCGGTCGTGACCAGCCCGAGAATGAAGACGACGCCGCCCATGGCGGCCAGCAGCGCGTAGTCATCCACGATCGCCCCTCTCCAGCTAACTGTTAGCGAGAGCATGGGACGCATGGCCGGGTGGCTGAGATTTCCGTCACCGTCGGTGAACGGTCAGCGTGCGCCCGGGAGAGCCGGCCACGGTCACGTTTTAATCATTTTTGTGCTGCTTTCTGCATGAACACTGCCCAAGCTGAGCACAATGAAGCACTGAAGATGCGCGCGACTTTCGCATGAGCCGTCTGCGCGGTGCCTGGACCAGCCTTCGGGCAAGTGAGGAGAACCAATGAAATCACGGCTGATGGCCGCGGCCGCGATCGGCGCCGCGGCGCTCGCCGCCGTCGCGGGCTGCGGGTCGAGCGGCGGCAGCAGCAGCACCGGATCCAGTAACGGCGCAGTGTCACTGAAATTCTTCGGCGCCGACTACGGCACCGGTCCGTCCAACAGCACGACCCTGTACTGGAACGCCGTCGCGTCCGCCTTCCACGAGGCGCACCCGAACATCACGGTGAACGTGCAGACGGTCGACTGGACGGACTTCCCCGCCAAGTCCGCCACGCTGATCCAGAACAAGCAGTATCCGGACATCATGGAAGGCAACCCGGCCCCGCCGTACGCCCAGTCGGGCCTCATCTACCCGGTGTCTGCCGTGCTCTCGCAGAGCGTGATCAGCAACCTGATCCCGAAGTTCCTCAAGGACGGCCAGTACCAGGGCACCGATTACGGCATCCCGTTCACGACCAGCACCCGGGCCATGTACTACAACAAGAAGATCTTCGCGGCCGCCGGGATCTCCGCGCCACCGCAGACCTGGGCGCAGCTGCAGGCCGACGCGGCCAAGATCAAGGCCAAGGGCTACCTCGGGTACGGCATGCCGCTCGGCAGCGAGGAGGCGCAGGCCGAGCTGCTGCTGTGGTTCCTCGGCAACGGCGGCGGCTACCTCGACGGCGCCGGCAAGTACGCGATCAACAGCCCGCAGAACGTCGCCAGCCTCGACTTCATGAAGCAGCTGGCCGCCTCGGGCGACACTCAGCCCAACCCGGGCGGCACCGACCGCAAGACGGTCTGGGCGGAATTCGCCCAGGGCAAGATCGGAATGGTGCTCGGCTCCCCGGCCGTCATCCCGATCATCCAGCAGGCCGGTGTCCTCCAGCCCTCCGGCTACGGGACCGCGGACGTGCCCGGCAAGAACGGGGCGCTGACGAACACGCTCGGCGTGCACGACAACATCGTCGCGTTCAAGGCGGGCGGCACCAGCCACGAGGCTGCCATCAAGGAGTTCCTGGACTTCGCCTACCAGGACCAGTGGCAGCTGAAGTTCGACGACGAGTACGACCTGCTGCCCGCCACGCAGAGCGCGGCGACCACCATGGGGCAGAAGAACCAGATGTTCTCCGCATTCCTCGGCAACATCACCAATTCGGTCAACTATCCGGCCCTGGCGAACTGGACATCGGTCGAGAACATGATCAAGACCCAGGTCGGCCAGGCCATCACCGGCAACCCGGCGCAGGTCCTCGGCGCCATCCAGCAGACGGCCAGCAGCGGCAGCTGAGGTCCGTCCCCCCGCGAGCCGAGGGTCCGCGGCGCCGCCTGGATCTTGTTCCTCCCGCACGCCCGTCCCAGGGGCGAGGATGAGGAAAGGCGACGCCGCGAGGCCGCCCGGAGGCGGGCGGGAAAGTACTGCCTTTGAGGAGACCTGAATGTCTGACACCGCCGCGGCCGGCGACGACACCTCCGCGCGGAGCCCGGCCCGCAGAGCCCCGCGGTCGGCCGGGCGGCGCAGGCTGGCCGCTCTCGAGCCCTTGGTCTGGATCGGCCCGGCGCTGGTCCTGATCGCGGTCGTGGTCCTGTGGCCGATCGTGACGATGATCCAGACGTCGTTCCAGAACATCACCCCGCTGGGCATCACCATCGGATCCGCCGGGCTGAGCAATTTCAGCCAGGTGCTCGGCAACCCGAACCTGCCCGGCATCCTGGTGCGCACGGTGATCTGGGTGGCCGCGACGGTCGCCATCACGATGCTGCTCTCACTCGGCCTCGCCCAGCTCTACAACCAGCGCTTCCCGGGCAGGCGTTTCGCCCGGTGGGCGATCATCGCGCCGTGGGCGGCCTCGGTCATGATGACCGCGCTCATCTTCCGCTGGATGCTGCAGCCGGAAAACGGTGTCGTGAACGTCTTCCTGCATCAGCTCGGCCTGGTGCACCAGTTCAACTCCAACCAGGCGGACTGGCTGGGGCGGCCGGACAGCGCGATGGTCTGGATGATCGGCGTGGCGGTCTTCGTCTCGCTGCCGTTCACCACCTACGTGCTGCTCGCCGGGCTGCAGGCGATCCCCGGCGAGCTGTTCGAGGCCGCCCGGGTCGACGGCGCCTCGCCCGGGCGCGCCTACCGGCGGATCACGCTGCCGCTGCTCCGGCCGGCGTTCCTCGTCGCCCTGGTCATCAACCTGATGAACGTGTTCAACTCGTTCCCGATCCTGTGGGAGATGACCCGGGGCGGCCCGGGCTACGAGACCAGCACGACCACCGTCTTCATGTACGACCTGAAGGGGACCTTCGTCGGCCAGGCGGCGGCGATGTCGATCGTCAACTTCACCCTCGTCGTGATCATCGTCCTGGTCTTCCTGCGCCTGAACCGGTGGAACCGCCAGGAGGCGGCCTGACATGGCCGTCCGCACCGTGGCCGGCCGATCCGCGGCCGCGCCCCCGTCCGCCGCCGACCGTGCGCCGCGCCGGCTGCCGTCGCTGCGCACGGCGATCATCGCGGCGGCCGCCTACATCATCGCAGTCATCTTCCTGCTGCCCTACCTCGAGATGCTGATCACGGCCGTGCGGCCGCAGCGTGAGCTCTACCAGACGAACTACCTGCCGCACCACTTCGCCTGGTCCAACCTCACCGACATGTGGGGCGCCGCGTTCGGCATCACGTCCAGCGTGCGGGTAAGCGTGGAGATCGCCGGCGGCGCCACCATCCTGGTGCTGCTGGTCGCCCTGCCCGCGGCCTACTACACCTCCCGGCACCGGTTCCGCGGGCGCAACGCGTTCCTGCTGCTCGTGCTGGCCACGCAGATGCTGCAGCCGACCGCGCTGATCGTCGGCATCTACAAGGAATTCCTCGACTTCGGGCTGCTGAACCTCAATCCGGTGTGGTCGCTGATCCTGGTCAACGCGGGCTTCAACCTCGCCTTCGCGGTCTGGATCCTCAACGCCTACATCGGCTCGATCCCGGCCGAACTCGAGCAGGCGGCCATGGTGGACGGCAGCACCCGCCTGGGCGCGCTGTTCCGGGTCACGCTGCCGCTGGCGATGCCCGGCGTGGTGACCGCGCTGATCTTCACGTTCATCGCGGCGTGGAATGAGTTCATCTCGGCGCTCACCCTCACCACCAGCTCCGGCGACTACCCGCTCACGGTCCGGCTGGACTCGTTCATCGGCCAGTACACCGTGGACTGGCAGCACCTGTTCGCCGCCTCGGTTGTGGCCACCATTCCGGTGTTCTTCCTGTTCGCCCTCATCGAGGGGCGCGTGGTCGGCGGCCTCACCGCGGGCTCGGTCAAGTAGCCCCGGTCAGGTAGGGATCCGTGACGCGGTGGCCCTGGCCCACCGCGTCGTGCAGACCAGGCCGAGCAGGAGCACGAGGTAGCCGCAGCCCGCGAGGATCCACCAGCCCGCGTGGGCGGCCCGGACGAAGCCGGTCTGCATCGACCCGCGCATGCTGGCCGCCAGCACCGAGCCCACGATGGCCACGCCCAGGGACTGGCCGAGTTGCCTGCTTGAGGAGTTCATGCCGGAGGCCATGCCCGCCTGGGTCTTCGGCACGCCGGACATGACGCCGTTGGTGATCGGCGAGCTCACCATGCCGGCCCCGATCCCGAACATGGCGTAGGTGACGATCAGGTATGGATGCTCGGTCGTGCCGGTGAGCCGGGACAGCGCGGCGCTGCTGATGGTCAGCGCGGCGCCCGCGATGACCAGGGGAATCCGCGGGCCCCGCCTGGCGACCATCCGCCCAGCCAGCGGCGCGCACAGCGCCATGACCACCGGCATCGGCAGGATCGTCAGGCCGGCCTGCAGTGCGGTCAGGCCCCGCACGTCCTGCAGGTACAGGGTGGAGAGGAACAGGAAGCCGGCCATCGCCGCGATCGCGCAGACCGCGCTGAGGTTGGCCCCGGCGAATGGCACGCTGCGGAAGAAGCGCAGGTCGACCAGGGGTTCCGGGCGGCGGGGCTCCCAGGCGAGCAGGATCGAGAGCGCGGCCACGGACAGCGCGAAGAACCCGAAGATCTCCGGTGAGTGCCAGCCGCGGTTCGGCCCTTCGATGATCGCGTAGGCGAGCGAGCCGAGCATGAAGATGACGAGAACCTGGCCTGCCGGGTCGGCGCGGCGGGACCGCGGGGCCCTGGAGTCGGGGACGAACAGCGCGGTCAGCGCGATCGCGGCCAGGCCCACCGGGATGTTCGCCCAGAAGACGCCGCGCCAGCCGACCGTTCCCACCAGCACGCCGCCCACGACCGGCCCGAGCGCCATGGACAGGCCGAACACGCCGTCCCACACACCGATGGCGCGGGCCCGTTCGGCCGGTCCGGTGAACGTGTTCGTGATGATGCCCAGCGCTGCGGGGTTGAGCATCGAGCCGCCAACGCCCTGCAGCACCCGGAAGCCGATCAGCCAGCCGAGCCCGGGCGCGAGGCTGCACAGCCACGAGCCCAGCGTGAACAGGGACAAGCCGACCTGGAAGATGGTTCGGCGCCCGATCCGGTCGGCGACCGCGCCGGAGAATATCAGCAGCGCGGCCAGCACGATGGTGTAGGCGGCCACCGTCCACTGCAGGCCGGAGACACCGGCGTGCAGGTCCCGGCCGATGGCCGGCAGGCCCACGTTCACGATCGTGTTGTCCAGGCCCACCATGAACAGGCTCATGCAGCACACGGCGAGCATGAGGGCGCGGCGCCCGGGAGTGGCGACGGCGTCGCCAGCGGCCTGGCCGGCCGCGTGGTCGAGGGGCCGGCCTCCGGCCGTCCGGCGGCCCGGGGGCCCGCGCTGGCCGGGGGGCGGCTGATGGCCGGTCCCGGGTACGTACCCGAGACCGAGGAGGCCAACGTCTCCGGTAGTCGAGAGGACACGTTAAGTGACTCATGATGGGTGGCTTTCGCTGGTGCCTGCATCGCGCCAGCCTCTCGGTCAGACTCGCCGCAGACGAGTACTCCTGCTATCGGCATCCGCCACCCGCCAGCAAGCGGGGAATTCCAGTCGCGGCTCGCGCCGCGCTGCAGGGTCACGGTTCGCAGGCCGGGCAGCCCCGCCGCCTACGCCGGGTATGCAGCGGAGGTCCGGGGTTACCCTCGCCGAGCCCGACCGCAGGACGGGAAACGTGTCCATCTCGTAGCTGTCTTCGGCCCAGCCCGGTTGCCGTCTGGCCACGGCGAGTCCCGGCAGGTCGAGTTCGGACACGAGGCTCATAACAGATATGACGCTACACTGATGCAGCATGTAGTCAAGTGGTCACGTTCAGCATTTCCGCGCCGGTTCGCCCCGCACGAACAGCGTCCGCAGTCTAGATTGGCTAGCGGGCTGTTGCCCAAGGTAACAACGTGCCGAGGGGGGAGGGGATAGCCATGAGCCGCAGACTCCTGCAGTTGGTTATACCGGTGACTCCGGAACGCAGGATGTTCCGCATCCATGACCCGTCCATCGACCCGGACGCACCGGGCGGTCCGCTGCCCCCAATGGGGGCGCTGATCAGCACCAACCGCGAGCAGCTCTGGGTCGGCAGCCTGCAGGAGGACATCGATGTCCGGCTCGTCCTCGAGGAATGGGACGAGGCTCCCCCGCCGTGCGGCGAGGCCTGGGACGAGGAGGCCAAGAGCGCCATCTACCTGCGCGGCCAGCTGAGCATCAGCATGGGCCTGGCCGGCACCGCGGTCCGCGGCCTGCGCCTCGCGGGCGGAGTCGGCGACTACTCGGTTCGCGTCTACGCCGGTAACCGCGACCAGGTGACCCGCCGCTACGCGCAGCTCTTCGACCGCCACCGCAACCCGCTCAGCGACGAGTTCCAGCACGAGAAGAAGACCCTCGAGGGCCTCGAACGCTACCTCATTCAGCTGTGGCGTGAATCCTTTGCCTTGACCGGTCACGGCCGGCCGGATAGCTTCCCGTCGGCCCGGTGAGCCGGCGGGTCCTCGTCGGCCGAGTTCCCGTTTGGTTCCAGGGAGCCGGCGGGTTCCCATCGGCCCGGTGACACGCGCGACCCGGGCCCGTAGCGCAGACCCCAGGTACTTGGTTACGGGGCGCCCACCGCCGGCGATGCCTGGCCCGCCGCATGGCTGCGGGTTGGCTGCGTGTGGCCGCTGCTCGCGCTCATCCCCGCCGACGGTGCGGCCGTCGTCCTGGCCGAGGAGTTCGCGCTCGTGTTCGTGGTTGCCGACGCGGACGGGGAGCTCTTCACCTTCTCACCGGTTCCCGGGGCCGTGAACGCGAAGTTACCCGTGGTGCTCGAGGCGGCCGGCGAGGCCGGCGCGCGCCCGCCGTGCGCGCGGAACGGGATCATCGCGTAGACCATCAGCGAGACCATCGCGACGAGCAGGACGGTGAACAGCGAGCCGATGATGCGCGCCCGGGGTGAGCGCAGGACGTTGGCCGGCCCGGGACGCCGGAATGCTGTCAGGCAGGTGGCGAGCCCAGGATCGTCAGCCGCGAGCCGCCGCTCGATCTCGGCGAGCGCGCGCTGCTCGTCCATCGACAGCGCCATTCAGCTACCTCCGCGTCGGGTACCGGGTGGCTACCCTCTCACTATCCCTCAGGAGCCGGTCTTTATCCAATTGTTCTGGCTTCGTACATCGCCCGTTTTCGTGATAGGCGCTCCTGGCCCGAACGCGCCCGCTCCGGCGTACTCAGACGCAGGCTACGCGGTCGTGTCGAGCCTGCCCGACCCGATCGGTTAAGCACTGACGGCGAGGCAGATTCGGCCATACTTGCCGGTATCGAACAATCGTTCTATCATGTTCGGCATGCGGTGGGACAATCTGCGGCTCGATGAGCCGCTGGGAACCGGGGACGGCGAGGACTTGTTCACCGCCGGCCATCGGGACCGGGCGGTCCCGCTCATCGAGCGCGGCGCGGTCGCCCGCACCTTCGATACGCCGGGCTTCCGCGGCATGACCTTTTATGAGGTACAGGCCAAGTCCGTGGTGAACCGGGTACCCGAGGCGTCCCGGATGCCTTTCCGGTGGACCATCAACCCGTACCGCGGCTGCCAGCACGCCTGTGTGTACTGTCTGGAAGGCGAGACGCCGATCCTGATGGCCGATGGCCGGACCAAGCCGCTGGCCGAACTGCGAGCCGGGGATGGCGTATTCGGCACGGTCCGGCGGGGCGGCCGCCGTGAGTACGTGCGTACCACCGTGCTGGCCCACTGGTCGACGGTCAAGCCCGCGTACCGCGTCGTGCTCGCAGACGGCACCCGGCTCGTGTGCAGCGGCGACCACCGCTTCCTGACCGGACGCGGATGGAAGTACGTCGCCGGTGCCCGGCTCGGCGCCCTGCGGCCGCGGCCGCACCTGTCGGCCGGCCATGTGCTGGCCGGCACCGGCGGCTTCAGCGAACCGCCGAAACAGACCGCGGCTTACCGGCGCGGATACCTGTGCGGCCTCATCCGCGGTGACGGAAGCGTCGGGCATTACTCCTACCCGCAGCGCCTTCCGGCCGCTGACCGCAGCTACCTGTTCGGGCTGGCGCTGGCCGAGCCGGGTAGCGGGGAAGGACGGGCCAGGACCGCCGATTACCTGGCCCGCGCGGGCATCGGCTGCACCAACTTCGTCCTCACCGAGGGGGGAGACCAGGGTGAACCGGGTTCCTGGGAGCCCCGCAGGCGGCGCCAGGTGACGGCGATCCGGACCAGCGGCCCCGATCAGGCCAGGACCCTCGAATGGCTGATGAGCTGGCCGGATCATCCGGGCCCCGACTGGCACAAGGGCTTCCTGGCGGGAATCTTCGACGCCCGTGGCAGTTACCGCGACGAGATCCTGCGGATCTTTCCCGCTGATCCGGAGATCGGCGGCTGGCTCCTCTGCTCGGTGCAATCGCTCGGGCTGGACGCCGTGGTGGAGCGGCCGCATACCCCGGGCAGGCCCGCCTGGGTGCGGCTCGGCGGCGGGCCCGGCCAGGCGCTGAGGTTCTTCCATACCGTCGACCCCGCGAGGACCGCGCGCCGTTCGATCGAGGGCGCCACGGTGGGGACCGGCGACGGGCTCCGCGTGGAAGCGGTCGAGCGGCTCGGGCTCGACGTGCCGATGTACGACATCACCACCGGAACCGGTGACTTCATCGCCAACGGAGTGGTAAGTCACAACTGCTTCGCCAGGAACTCGCACACCTACCTGGACCTCGACGCGGGCGCGGACTTCAACACCCGGGTGGTGGTCAAGGTGAACGCGCCGGAGCTGGTGCGCAAGAAGATGACCTCGCCGAGCTGGGCGGGCGAGCACATCTCGGTGGGCATGAACGTGGACTGCTACCAGCGGGCGGAAGGTCGTTACCAGCTGATGCCCGGCATCATCAGCGCGCTCAGGGACGCCGCCAATCCGTTCTCGATCCTGACCAAGGGCACGCTCATCCTCAGGGATATCGACCTGCTCGCCGAGGCGGCCGAGGTCACCGAGGTGGGCCTGAACGTCTCGGCGGGCTTTGTCGACCAGGACCTCTGGCGATCAATCGAGCCGGGTACGCCCGCCCCGGCCCGGCGGCTCGAGGCGTGCGCGGCGCTGAACGAGCGTGGACTGGGCTGCGGCGTGCTCATGGGCCCGGTGGTGCCGTTCCTCTCCGACTCCCCCGCCCAGCTCGACGAGGCGGTCAGGCAGATCGCGGCGACGGGAGCCAGGCACGTCACGCCCATCGTGCTGCACCTGCGCCCCGGCACCCGGGAGTGGTTCTTCACCTGGCTGCGAGCCCAGCATCCCGAACTTGTCGGCCGCTACCTGGAACTGTACGGCCGCGGCGCCTACGCCCCCAAGACCTACCAGAACCGGATCGCCGGCCAGGTCCGCGAGCTCGCCGAGAAGCATGGTATCGGCCGGCCGCGGCCCGGCTCCGGCCGCGGCATGCCGTCCCGGCCCGTCGCCGCGCGTTCCCCGGCGATGCCCGGCCCCCATGCCGTCATCACGCCCAGCGTCTCGAGTGCCGCCAGTTCCCTGGTCGCTCCGGAGCAGCCGGTGCTCCCGCAAGCCGGACAGCGGCCGAAGCCCTCCGGGGCCCCTGGGACCCCTGAAACCCCCGGGGTCCGTGCACCGCGCAGGCGCTCCCCCGCCCCGCACGAGCAGCTCACCCTGCTCTGAGGCACGCGCTTGTCCCTTAGGCGCGCGCCCGGCCAGGCTTCCGGGCACATGCCGGCCAGGCTCCCGGGCACATGCCGGCACCGCCCGGTAACAGCATCGATGTGGCACCGATGTCGTCAGGGCAGCGATGATGTTACATCGATGCTGTTTCGAGTACGGGCTCTCCCCGGTGGAGAACGTTCAGGCGTCACTTCAGTAACACAACAGGCGGGGGATGGCAGGGAATAGATGGGTAACTGCGCGGGTGGGACGGTCCATCGCCCGCCGCCCCCGCGCGGTGTGGGTGGTGACCGCCATCCTGCTCGGCGTCGGCGCGCTGGGCCTCATCGGGTTCAACTTCGGCACGCTGACCGTGGCTCAGTCGTTCCGCGGCACCCCGCCGTCGATCACCGCCCAGAACGTCCTGGCCGAGTACTTCCCGGCCGGGTCGGGCGAGCCCGTGGACGTGATCTCCACCGCGTCCAGCGCGGGCCAGGTCAGGACCGCGCTCGCCGCCATCCCGGGCATCGCGTCGGTCACGGCGCCGGTGGCCAAGGACGGCCGGGCCTTCCTGCAGGCGACGATGACCCCGTCGCCGGACAGCCCGGCGGCGTACACGCTGGTGGACAGGATCCGCACCACGCTGCACGCCATCCCCGGCGCGGAGGTCAAGGTGGGCGGCGGCACCGCCATCAACGAGGACGTGGCGAGCGCCGCGGCGCACGACCGGGACCTGCTCATCCCGCTGATCCTCGGCGTCGTGCTGATCATCCTGGGCTTGCTGCTGCGGGCGATCGTGGCGCCGCTCATGCTGATTGCCACCGTGGTGCTGTCCTTCGCCGCCGCCCTGGGCGTCTCCGCGTTCTTCTTCAAGCACGTGTTCGGGTTCGCGGGCGGGGATACCTCGGTGCCGCTGTTCGTCTTCGTGTTCCTGGTGGCCCTGGGCATCGACTACAACATCTTCCTGATGACCCGGGTCCGCGAGGAGTCGATCCGGTCGGGCACCCGGCGCGGCGCGCTCACCGGCCTGGCCGCGACCGGCGGCGTCATCACCTCGGCCGGGCTGGTGCTGGCGGGCACGTTCGCCATGCTCGGCACGCTGCCGCTGGTGGAGTTCACCGAGATCGGGTTCGCGGTCGCGCTTGGCGTGCTGCTCGACACGATCATCGTCCGCTCGGTCCTGGTGACCGCGCTCACCCTGGACATCGGACGGCACGTCTGGTGGCCCAGTGCGCTGGCGCGCCGTGAGCAGGAACACAGCGTGCCGGCTAACCCGGGAAGCAAGGCGGTGACGGGCGGCACCTAGAATGTGGGTCCGTGACGGGTGACCAGGTGACTCAGACGGCCCACGGGACTCAGATGGCAGCGCGCGAGTGCTGAGCCGTCAGCAGCCCCGGGGGTCCGGGCCGCTGCTCGTCCGCACCGTCGCCGTGCCCGATCCCGGGAACCTGCTCGAGCGCATCCCCCAGCCGGGCGTGGTCGCCTGGGTGCATCACGGGGCCGGCGCTGGCCGGCTGGGGTGAGGCGGTCCGGGTGACGCTGCCCGCCGGGGAGGACAGGTTTACCGCCGCGGAGAAGTGGCTCCGCTCGGTGTTCGACGCCGCCGACGTCGACAACCGGGTCCGGGTGCGCGGCTCGGGCCCGGTCGCGTTCGGCACGTTCACCTTCGACGCCTCGTCGGACGGGTCGGTCCTGATCGTCCCGCGCGTGGCGCTCGGCCGGGACGGCCGCGGCCAGGCCTGGCTCACCACCGTGACCGAGCCAGGCGAAGCCGCCGACGCCGACCCCGGCTGGCCCGTGCCGGCGGCACCGGAACCCGCTGCGCCGAAGAACCTCCGCTGGCGGGACGGCAGCCTGCCGGGCCCGCGGTGGGAGCAGGCGGTGGCCGAGGCGGTCGCCGCGATCAGGGCGGGCGGCCTGCGCAAGGTCGTGCTCGCCCGCGACGTGTTCGCCACCGCCGACGAGCCCATCGACGTGCGGGTCCTGCTGCGGCGGCTGGCCGCCCGGTACCCGGACTGCTTCACGTTCGCCTGCGACGGCATGATCGGCGCGACCCCCGAACTCCTGGTCAGGCGGGCCGGCCGCGAGGTCAGCGCGCTGGTTCTCGGCGGCACGCTGCCGCGCGGCGCCGACCCGGCCGATGACCTGGCCCTGGGGAGGGAACTGCTGACCTCGGCGAAGAACAACGAGGAGCACGCGTACGCGGTCGACTCGATCCGGGACGCGCTTGACCCCCTGTGCGAAACGCTCGACGTCGAAGCGCGCCCGTCGCTGCTGAAGTTCCCGAACCTGCAGCATCTCGGCACCCGGGTACGCGGCACGCTGACCGAAGGCCAGGCGGCCAAGTCGGCCCTGGCCCTGGCCGCGGCCGTGCACCCGCCGGCCGCCGTGTGCGGGACCCCGGCCGGGACCGCGCTCGATCTCATCCGCGAACTCGAGCACATGGACCGGGAACGGTACGCCGGACCGGTCGGCTGGGTGGACGCGGACGGGAACGGCGAGTGGGGCATCGCGATCCGGTCCGGTCAGCTCTCCGGGCGCACCGCCCGGCTGTTCGCCGGGTGCGGCATCGTGGCGGGCTCGGAGCCGGCCGCCGAGCTGGCGGAAACGCTGGTCAAGCTCCAGCCCATGCGGGGCGCGCTGGACGGCTGAGGCTGGTGTCCAGCCCGTTCGGCCGAAAGATCTTTCCTGCCGAACGAGTGTGGTGCGTGCCCTCGGATAAGAGAACTCTTAATCCGCGGTCGCCTGCACCGCGACCAGGACCTACAGTCGGTATGAGACGAAGGAGGGTGTCTGCGGATGAGCGGCAACGCCGAAGAAGCCCTCGAGGTGCTCCGCGAGGTGTGGAGCGCTCGGGGGCAGACCGCCGAGGACATCGAGGAGGCCTGCGGCACCGGGCTCACCACCGGCAAGTCCTGCAAGCGGATGACCGATGTCGGCTTCGACGGGCTGGCCGAGGAAACCGACGGCGACCTTCGGCTCGCGTGGCGGACCCAGCTGGCGCGCGAGGGCAAGCTGAACCGCGGCGCGGGCAGCGTGCGGGACCTGATTCTCGGGTCCGAGTCCTAGCGGATGGAGGCCCCTGGCACCGTCGGTGAGCTGACCGAGACCCTGCGGCAGGGGGGCTACCTGACCGACCGCGGGCTGGCCACGGCGCTATTCGTCGGGCTGTCGCTGAACCGCCCGATCCTGCTCGAAGGCGAGGTGGGGGTCGGCAAGACCGAAGCGGCCAAGGTGCTGGCCTCGGCGCTGCGCCGCAAGCTGATCCGGCTGCAGTGCTACGAGGGCATCGACACCAACCAGGCGCTGTACGAGTGGGACTACGCCCGGCAGATGCTGCACATCCGGGCCCTGTCCGAGCACCAAGTGGCCGACCCCGACACGGTGGACAAGCTGTTCGGCCCGAAGTTCCTGCTGGAACGGCCGCTACTGGAGGCGGTCCGGGCCGGCGACGGGGCCGTGCTGCTGATCGACGAGATCGACCGGGCCGACGACGAGTTCGAGGCCTTCCTGCTGGAGGTGCTGTCGGAATTCCAGATCAGCATCCCGGAGATCGGCACGGTCAAGGCGGAACGGCCGCCGCTGGTGGTGCTCACCTCCAACCGCACCCGCGAGCTGCACGACGCGCTGAAGCGCCGCTGCCTCTACCACTGGATCGGCTACCCGGCCGCCGAACGCGAGGTCGAGATCGTCCTGATCAGGGAACCCGGCGTCTCCGCGACGCTGGCCCGCAAGGTAGTCGCCGCCGTCCACCGGCTGCGCGAGCTTGACCTGGCCAAGCCGCCGGGGGTGGCGGAGACCATCGACTGGGCCCGGACCCTGGACTTCCTCGGCGAGACCGACCTGCACGCCGGCAACGTGCAGGACACGCTCGGCGCGGTGGTCAAGGACCGGGACGACCTCGAGGTGGTCCGCGAGAGCCTGACGGAGATCACCTCCGGTGGCTGATGACCGGTTCACCGGCCTGCTCGTCCGGTTCGCCGGCGAACTGCGCGCGGCCGGGCTCGCGGTGGGCTCGGGCGACGTCCTGGTCTGCTGTTCGGCGCTGAGCAGGCTGGACCCGACCGACCTGGTCGACCTGTACTGGGCCGGGCGGACCACGCTGGTGAACCGGCACGACGACATCGCCCGGTACGACGAGGTGTTCCGCCGGTTCTTCCTCGGCGCCGACGGCCCGGATCCGGAGCTGACGCTGATGCTGCGCGCGTCGGCGGAGGCGCAGGGGACGCTGGCGATCCCTGCTGCCGAGCCGGGCGACGGCTCGCGGCAGGAGGACGACGCCGTGCTGGGCTGGATCGCCTCCGACGTCGAGGCGCTCAAGCACAAGTCGTTCGGGGCCTGCACGCCCGAGGAACTCGCCGCGCTGCGCCGGATCATGGCCAGGATCCGGCTGACCCCGCCACGCCGCCGGACCAGGCGCACCGTCCCCGCCCGGTCCTCTGGTTCGCGCCCCGATCCCCGCCGGACCGTCCGGGAGTCGATGCGGATGCACGGCGAGCCGGCGCGGCTGTACTGGCGGCGGCGCAAGGTCCGGCTGCGGCCGCTGGTCCTGATCCTGGACATCTCGGGGTCCATGGCCGACTACTCGCGCAGCCTGCTGCAGTTCGCGCACTCCGCGAAGCGGTCGGCCGGGCGCGTCGAGGTCTTCTGCTTCGGCACCCGGCTGACCCGGGTGACCGGGGCCATGGAGTGCCGCCGCCCGGACGAGGCGCTGGAGCGGGCGGCGCGGGCGGCCTTCGACTGGGACGGCGGGACCAGGATCGGCGACAGCCTGGACGCCTTCGTCCGCGGCTGGGCACGGCGCGGCCTGTGCCGGGGCGGCATCGTGGTGATCTGCTCCGACGGGCTCGACCGCGGGGATCCCGCCGTGCTCGCCGCGGCGATGGAGCGGCTGTCCCGGCTGAGCCACCGGCTGGTCTGGCTGAACCCGCACAAGGGCGACGACCCGGCCTTCCGGCCGAGCACGCTGGGGATGATGGTCGCCGCGCCGCACATCGACCTGCTGCTGTCCGGGCACGACCTGGCCAGCCTGGAGGCGCTCGCTACCCTGTTGCCAGGGCTCAACTAGGGAGGCCGCCGGTGCGGTGGAGCGTAGGCATCGAGGTCGAGGGCGACCAGGCGCTGACCCGTGAGGAGGTCGTCGAGCTTGCCGACGCGGTGGCGGCGACCGATGGCATCGCGACAGGGATCGGCACGAACCGGTATGGCGCCCAGCTGATCGTGGAAGCGGAAAACCGCGAGAACGCGATCGAGAAGGCGACCGAAGAATTCTGGCGGGCGGTCAGGAAGGCCCGCCTGCGGCCCGCTCCGATAGTGCGGACCGAGGCGGTCAGCGAGGACGAGGACGCGTCGCCATGATCCGGCTCGGCTCGCTGGCCGGTTACCCGTTCGAGGGACCGCGGCTGCTGGCCGGCTGGACGCCGCCGGCCCGCGCCGCGGTGTACGCGATCGCGTACAAGCCGGAACCGGACGCCAAGCCGGACAAGTACGCGGTCATCTACGTGGGCCACTCCGACGACCTGACCGCGGAGCGGTTCCCGTTTCAGCATCCGCGCGCGCACTGCTGGGTCAAGCGGGCCGGGTCCAAGTTCAGGGTCTACATCTGCACCTACGAGGTGCCCGGCGGCGGCCGGCCGCACCGGGAGCAGATCGCCAGGGAGCTGACCGCGATCTACCAGCCGCGGTGCAACGACCAGCAGTACGACCAGGCATGGAAGGACGAGTGGATCGGCGGGACCACATCGTCCTCTCCCGGCCTGGCCAAGGATCCTTTGCGGCCTGAGGTCCCCGGGTCCGCCTCCGGCTAGGCCTTCGGCGCGAAGCCCACGGCGTCGAGCAGGCGAGAGCGGCGCGTCCCCGAGGCCGGCCGGGCCGGCTCGGGCACCGCGGGCGGCTCGGGCCTGGGGGTGACGCCGGCCACGATGCCCTCGGCCATCCCGTACAGCAGCGGCAGCGCGCCGGCCACCACGCCGCCGGTCTCGTTGATGTGCTCCACCCCGGGCCCGATGAGCTTGGCGTGGCCCACGATGGTGCGGACGATCTCGGCGCACTCCTCCAGGTTCCCGGCGACGCGGGTGAGCAGGGTGCCCACCCAGAACAGGTAGAACGCCAGGCCCGCGATCAGCAGCAGGACGTCGATGACCGTCCAGACGACCAGCCCCGTCATGACTTCACCTTCCCGAGCACGCGGCCGAGGAACAGATGATGCTGCAGGCCCTCGGCCAGGACGGCCTCGACGCCGGTGGCGACCTGGGGGATCAGCACGGTGTCCGCGGTGTTCGCGGCGGCCGCCTTGAGCGTGTCCCGCACCGTGACGACCCGGCGGTCGATGATCTTCACCAGGTAGATGAGCAGGCTCAGCAGGGCGGCGACGGCGACCACCACGACGATGCCGAGGACGTTCGCGATCGTCCACAGGTTGTGCTCAGTCGAGGACATAGCCAGCGTGTGCATCGCTCTCCCTCCCTTATCCGCCCAGCCGGGCGCGGCCGCGCTGCAGGCCGCCGATGATGATCGTGGCATGCTCGATCGTGGTGCGCAGCGCGCCGAGCGGCGCGGTGTTGTGTACCGCCTCGGTCAGCGCGTCGTTGATCTTAGGTGCCTCGTTGCCGATCGACCGGGCCAGCATCAGGATCGGCACCACGAGCGCCACTACCACGAGCACGATGACGATGCCGATGGTGTAGCCCACCACCCAGCCGGTGGTACTGGTGCCCGCGGCCGCCACGGCCAGGCCATGCGGTTCCATGAGTGGCTCCTCCTAGACGGTTTCGCAGAAGTCGCGGACGGGCTTCAGGCTCGCGTTGACCGAGGTCAGCCGCTCGGGCACCGTACTGGTCAGGCTGGCGACGGCCTGCACTCCCCCGGTGGTCGCGACCAGCGTCTTCCTGATCGCCCGGAGGTGGAAGATGACCCGGAGCAGGCCGACCGCGGTGATCGCGATGATCAGCGCGGCGACGATCAATGTGAACCAGGCGGCAGCTGGCATGGCTGTTCTCCTTTTCGCTCAGCCGAGGAGCTTGGCGACGGAACCGGCGTACCGGACCGCTCCGACCGAGACTTCCTTGACGGTGGTGTCGGTGACGGCCAGCGCCTCCGGCACGCCGTTGAGTTCGCCGACGAGGGCCACCCCGCCGGCCAGGATGTCGTCGGTGGCGCCCCGGATCCGCTCCAGGGCCGCGAGGACGCGGTTGAGCAGGAAGATGACCACGGGCAGCACCACGACCAGCAGGATCGCGTTGCCTATCCACCACAGCACCATGACTGGCTCCTAGCTCGCGGGTTGGTACGGGAGGAAGAACCGGCGGAAGACGCGGCTCAGCGCCATCAGCGCGGCCCGCATGCCGAGGGTGAAGCCCTTGGCCGGCGTCGCGCTGGCCGCGGCGATCTGCGCTGCGTTCATCTCCGGGGACTCACCGCGCTCCAGCCGCTCGATCCGGTCCTGCATGTTCGCCGAGAAATCGCGCATCAGCACGGCGGTGACGTCGGCAATCATGCCACGGCCGTACTGCGCCGCCGCGCCCGATAGCTGCAGGTCCTGGGAGACGCCGACCTTGGTACCGCGGCCCGCGCGGGCCAGCGTCGCGGTCACGACCATGCTGGCCTGGCCGCGTCCCTTCTCGTCGGCGCCGCTGGCGTGCACCACCACCCGCCTGGCCGCCTCGTCGCGCTCGGTGATGTCGGCGGTCCCGGCGAACCGCAGGCGGACCGGGCCCATCCGGACCGCGACCTTGCCCTTGTACTTGTCGTCGCCGAGGTCCTCGGTGAGTTCGGCGCCCGGCAGGCAGGCGGCCACCTGAGGGATGTTCTCGAAGAACTGCCAGACCTTCTCGACCGGCTCCGCGACCTCGAACTCGTTCTTGATCAGCATCGGGTATCTCTCTTCAGGTAAGCGTCAGGGTCTTTCTCGAACGCCTGACGGCAGCCGACGCAGCAGAAGTAGTAGTCGGCGCCCTCGTGGCGCACCGGCCGCGCCGAGTCCGTGACCACCGTCATCCCGCAGACCGGATCGAGGACGAGCGCTGACCGCGCGGCAGGCCGGGTCACCTCCGGCCCAGCCTCCCGCGCGGATCCTGTGGCGGGCGCGCTCGTGGTGGCCAGCGCGCCGGAGGCGCGCAGCTGGACCAGCTCGGCCAGGATGGCGACCGCGATCTCCTGGTGCGTGGTGCGGCCCAGGTCAAGACCGGCCGGCACCCGCACCCGGTCGAGCTGATCCTTGGGTACGCCCCGGTCTTCGAGGTAGCCGAGCACGCTGGCCCCGCGCCGGCGCGAGCCGACCAGGCCCAGGTAGGCGGGCCGCGCGGCGACCGCGCGCTCGAGCACGTCCTCGTCGCCGTGGCCCTGGGTGGCCACCACCACCATGGCGCGCTGGTCGGCGTGCCCAGTGGTGAATTCCGGGCCGCGGACCAGATCGGCCCGCCAGCCGAGGGCCCCGGCCAGGCCGGCCAGGGTCCGGGCCATCGGGGAATCCCCCACGATCACCAGGTGCGGCGCCGGCCGCACCGGCTCGATGTAGACCTGCAGCGCCCCCTCGCTCTGGCAGGAGATGGGCACCACGCGCACGCCGTCCGGGACCGTCGCGCCGAACTGCTCCGGGGTGCCGAGCAGCAGCAGCCGGGCCGTGCCCTCGGCTATGACCCGCTGCGCCTCGCGGATCACGGCCGGCTCGGCGCAGGCGCCGCCGATCCAGCCGTGCAGTTCGCCCGCGGCCGTGATGATCGCGCGCGAGCCCGGCTGGCTGGAGGACGGGCTCTGCCGCCAGACCACGGTCGCGAGGGCGAACGCCTCACCGCGACGGGTCAGCTCGCCCATCTCCGCCAGCACGCCCAGACCTTCCACGTCAGTCATCCGCTCGCACCGGCGGGGCGCCGGAGACGTCGCGGCGGTAGGTGATCGCCTCCCACACCCGGTCCGGCAGCAGCGGCATGTCGATGTTGCGGACGCCGGTGCCGGCCAGCGCGTCCATGACCGCGTTGACGAACGCCGCCGGGCCGCCGACCGCGGCGCATTCGCCGATGCCCTTGGCGCCGATCGGGTGGTGCGGGCACGGGGTGACGACCTCGCTGTGCAGCTCGAAGCCGGGCGTCTCCCAGGCGCTGGGCAGCAGGTAGTCCAGGTAGTTGGCGCCCACGCAGTTGCCGTCGGCGTCGAACGTGATGAACTGCATGTTGGCCATGGCGTAGGCCTCGGTCAGGCCGCCCATGATCTGGCCCTCGACGATCATCGGGTTGATCCGGACGCCGCAGTCGTCGACCGCGACCATCGTCAGCACGTCCCAGACGCCGGTCTCCGGGTCAACCTCGACGGTGACGATGTAGCAGGCGAACGGCCAGGTCAGGTTGGGCGGGTCGTAGTACGCGGTGTTCTCCAGGCCCGGCTCCATGCCGTCCGGCATGTTGCTGTACGCGGCCATCGCGCACTCCTGGATGGTGACGCCGCGGTCCGGGGCGCTGCGGATGTAGAACCGGCCGAGCTCCCACTCGACGTCCTCCTCGGACACCTCGAGCAGGTGGGCCGCCAGCTTGCGGGCCTTGGCCCGGATCTTGCGGGACACCATCGCGACCGCTGCCCCGGCGACCGGCGTGCTGCGCGAGGCGTAGGTGCCCATGCCGAACGGTGCCGTGTCGGTGTCACCCTCCTCGACCACCACGTCCTCGGCCGGGATCCCGAGTTCGTGGGCCACGATCTGCGCCCAGGTCGTCTCGTGCCCCTGACCCTGGGTCTTGGCACCGGTCCGGAGGATGGCCTTGCCGGTCATGTGCACCTTGAGGTCGGCCGAGTCGAACATCTTGATGCCGAGGATGTCGTACTCGCGGCTGTTGCCCGCGCCGAGCGGCTCGGTCATGGTGGAGATGCCCAGGCCGAGCAGCCTGCCCCGCTTCCGCGCCTCGGCCTGCTCGCGGCGGAACTCCTCGTAGCCGATCGCCTTGAGTCCCACGTCCAGGCACTTGGCGTACTGACCGGAGTCGAGCAGGAAACCGAACGGGGTCCGGTGCGGGAAGTCCTCATCCCGGACGAAGTTCATCCGGCGGAACGCGGCCTGGTCCATGCCGAGGTCATCGGCCGCGGCCTGGATCATCCGTTCCTGGAAGAACATCGCCTCGGTGACCCGGAACGAGCACCGGTAGGCGACCCCCCCGGGCGCCTTGTTGCTGTAGGTGCCGCGGGCGGTCAGGTGCGCGGCCGGAATGTCGTAGGCGGCGAAGGCCGAGTGGATCAGGCCGATCTTGAACTTGCTCGGCTGCGCGTCGGAGAAGAACGCGCCGTGGTCGGCGTCGGTGTGGATCCGGACGCCGAGGATCTTGCCGTCGCGGCGCAGCGCCATCTCGCCGTCCAGGTAGACGTCCCGGGCGAAGCCGGTCGAGATAAGGTTGCCCGACTTGTCTTCGATCCACTTGACCGGCCGCTCGAGCAAGATCGAGGCCAGGATCGAGCAGACATAACCGGGGTAGACCGGGACCTTGTTGCCGAACCCGCCGCCGATGTCGGGTGAGATGATCCGGATCATGTGCTCGGGCAGTTCGGCCACCAGCGCGACCGCGGCCCGGATGATGTGCGGCGCTTGGGTGGTCATGTACACGGTGAGCTTGGACGTGGCCCGGTTGAAGTCCGCGATCGACCCGCAGCACTCGATCGGCGACGGGTGCGAACGCGGGTAGTGCAACTGCAGCCTGGAGACCACGTCGGCCTGCTCGAACGCCCGGTCGGTGCCGCCCTTGTCGCCGACCTCCCAGTCGTAGATGACGTTGTCCCGCTGGTTGTCCTTGTCGTCCCGGATGACCGGCGCGCCCTCGGTGACCGCCTGCCGCGGGTTCACGATGGCCGGCAGCGGCTCGTAGTCGACGTCGATGGCCTCGCACGCGTCCTTGGCGATGTACGGGTCGTCGGCGATGACGCAGGCCACCTCCTGGCCCTGGAACCGCACCTTGTCCGTGGCCAGCACCGCCTGGGTGTCATAGGACAGGGTGGGCATCCAGGCCAGGTTCCTGGTCGCCATCATCTCGCCGGTCAGGACCAGGTGCACGCCGGGGATGTCCCACGCCCTGCTGGCGTCGATCGAGGAGATCCGCGCGTGCGCCAGCGGGCTGCGCAGGATCTCCATGTGCAGCATGCCGGGCAGGGTGATGTCGTCGGTGTAGTTGCCCCGGCCGCGGACGAAGCGATTGTCCTCGACCCGTTTGCGACTTGCGCCGAGCCCGCCGATCTTGATCTCGTCCAGTGCCTGTGACACGTCATGCCTCCCCGGATTCGGCCCTGAGCTTCGCGGCCGCCCACAGCACCGATTTGACGATGTTCTGGTAGCCGGTGCACCGGCACAGGTTGCCCGACAGCGCCCAGCGCACGTCCTCCTCGGTGGGAGCGGGATTCTCGTCAAGCAGCGCCTTGGCGGTCATCATCATGCCCGGGGTGCAGAAGCCGCACTGCAGCCCGTGCTCCTCCTTGAAGCCCTCCTGCAACGGGTGCAGTTCGCTCGCCGTGGCCAGACCTTCGACGGTGCTGATCTCGTGCCCGTCGGCCTGGACCGCCAGCATGGTGCAGGACTTCACCGGCCGGCCGTCGACCAGGATCGTGCAGGCGCCGCAGTTGGTGGTGTCGCAGCCCATGTGCGTGCCGGTCAGGCCCAGGCCGCGGCGGATCAGGTGGGCCAGCAGCAGCCGCGGCTCCACCTCGGCGACCTTCTTCTCGCCGTTGATCGTGAACCTGATCCGGCGTACCGGGACCGTGCCCTCGGCCTGGCCCTCGTGGTCTTCGTAGACGACTGTCATGATCAGGCCGCCCTCTCCGCCGTTTCCGGTGTCTCGCCGCGGCTCAGCAGCCGCTGCACGAGCGTGCGCACCATGTGCCGCTTGTACTCGGCGCTGCCACGATGATCGGTCCTGGGCCGCGCGGCGCGCGCCGCGAGTTCGGCAGCTTCCCCGATGCTCTCCGGCGTCAGCGGCCGCCCCGTCAGCGTCTGAGCCGCCTCGGCGGCGCCGATGGTGGACCCGCCGACCCCGGTCAGCGCGATGCCCGCCCTGCTCACGTTCCCGCCGCGGGTCTCCAGCGCCACCGCCACCCCCACGGTGGCGAAGTCACCCACCCGGCGCTCCAGCTTGAGGTAGCCGCCCGACCTGGTGCCCTGCGCCGCCGGTATCACGGCCTCCACGGCGATCTCGTCCGGGTCGAGGACGTTCTGGAACGGCCCGGTCACGAAGTCGGCGAGCGGGATGACGCGGCTGCCGCGTGGGCCCCGCGCGACCACCGAACCGCCCAGCGCCAGCACCACCGAGGCCCAGTCGCCCTGCGGGTCGGCGTGGCACAGCGAGCCGACCAGCGTGCCGCGGTTGCGTACGATGGGGTCGGCGATCAGCGGCGCCGCCGCAGCCATGGTCGGCTGCGTCGTCTTCAGCAGGCCCGAGCGTTCCAGGTCGGCGTGCCGGCACAGGGCGCCGATGCGCAGGGCGCCGTCCGGGTCGGCCCGGTGGTAGCTCAGGCCGGGCACGTTGTTGATGTCCACCACGAGCTGCGGTGCAGCGAAGCGCAGCTTCATCAGCGGGACCAGGCTCTGGCCGCCGGCCAGCACCTTGGCGTAGTCCCCGCCGTCGTGCAGCAGGCTGATCGCCTCGTCGAGCGACTGCGGCGCCTCGTACCGGAACCGCGACGGATACATGTGATCCTCCAGGTGTCCTTCGGGCGCGGGCCTACGGCTCGGGGTCGGCTGGCTTCGCTTCGCGCCTGGCCTGCACGGGCCGTGATTCCGGGTCGGGGACGGCCACCGGGAGCGAGTCCTCCTCCGGGTCGGGCCGGGGGCGCTGGTGCGGCGGCCAGGGTCCGGCCACCGGCTGGCCCGCGACCTTGAGGTAGTCGATCAGCTGGGGCCAAGCCCAGACGGTCGGGCTCTTCCCGGTCTTCGGAGCGTGCTCGATGAGCTCGTAGAGCCGCGGGTTACCGCGGCTGTGCCCGTCCGATTCGATTCGCATACTGTATGCTCCCGCCGCTGGACAAGCGCTGTTACTCGTAACGCCACCATGATCCGCTCGGCGCGACGACCTCGCAACGGGCGAATAAGTGCTTGCTTAAGGCGGGCCAACTGGTCGTGCTGTTATGCGTTTCCGCAGGTCCTAGCTCCAGATAGTGACGTATACCGGCGGCCGGAACCGGGACGGGGGGACCCCGCCTGCTGGCGCGCGCATCAGGTGCATGGCTTCCGGGGTGCCGAGGTAGCGGCGGAACGAACTGGCCGCCGCGCTCTGGTGCTGCCGTTCCAGCAGGGTGACGTGCCAGCAGGCGTCCATCTTGCAGCCGGGCACGTCGACGCGGGACAGCTCGCCGCGGCGCAGTCGCTGGGCGACCAGGTGCTCGACCGCGGGCGCGACGCCGGTGCCGTCGGCCGCCGCCGCCCAGGCGGCGGTCTGGTTGGGGAAGACCCGGATCTGCTCCTCCGGGATACCAAGCCCGGTCAGCATCTGGCCGGTCTCGCTGCCGGGATCGGTGCCGGACGGGTCGACGAACCACAGCCACTGCCGGGGACCGCCGCGCAGTCGCGGCTGGCCGGCCGTGACGGTCACCAGCCGGTACCTGAAGATCGGCTCGGTCACCAGGGCCAGGCCGGGATCCTCGGGCGTGGCGGACGAGATCGCCACGTCGGTGAGCCGGTTGGCGATCAGGACGCTCATCTCCTTGGTCACCGCGACGCCGGCCGACACCTCGACCGAGCCCGGGAAGCGCTTGGAGAACGCCTCGGTCAGCGGGCTGATGATGAATTCGGCGATCGTGGAGGTGGACACCACCCGCAGCTGCTCGGGCGCACCCTGCGCGGCCCGTACCGCGGCGTGCGCCTCGGCGCCAAGCACCACGATCTGGGAGGCGGTGGCGAGCAGCCGCGACCCGCCCGCGGTCAGCGTCATGCCGACGGGGCCGCGGGTGACCAGCTGATCACCGAGGTGCAGCCGCAATGCCGACAGGGCCTGGGAGACTGCTGACTCGCTGACACCCAGCGCGTTGGCGGCGGCGGTCACTGAGCCGAGCCGGGCGACCAGGACGAACGCGTTGAGCTGTGTGAGCGTCATGTCGCGTCCATTATGCCCGGCTGGCCGGAGAGTAATGACCATCATGCCGGGCTAGCTGCGACAACACTGACCGACGCGGCCCCGGCGGAGAGGGTCAGCCGCGCGGCGGCTCACGCCCGCGATCCCGGACCGCCGCCATGGCGCGGCTAGGCCGCTATATCCCGCGGATGGCGCTGGCGGCCGCGGCGCGCAGCCGGGCCCGCAACTCGGCGCCCGCCGTCCGGCTGGTCTGGGCCTCGACGATCCGCAGGCCGGTCCCCTGCAGCGCCTTGGTCAGGTCGCCGGGCTGCTCGAGGCGCTGGTAGGGCAGGCCGAACGCGGCGGCCAGGTGATGCAGGACCGCGCCGTGCGGGGTGCCGAACAGCCGCTCGAACGAGCCGGGGAAGGCGGCCTGTTCCAGGGTGGAGAAGATGCCGCCGCCGTCGTTGTTGACCACGACCAGGCACAGGTCCGGACGCGGCTCGTCCGGGCCAAGGGCCAGGCCCGCCGCGTCGTGCAGGAACGCCAGGTCCCCGATCAGCGCGTAGGCCGGACCGCCGTGAGCCAGCGCGGCGCCGATGGCCGACAACGTGGTCCCGTCGATCCCGCTGGCGCCGCGGCTGGCCAGCACGCGCAGGTCCGCGCGGGGCGGAAGACCGCAATCAATATCCCGAACGGGCTGGCTCGAAGCGGTCCACAGCAGCGAACCCTCCGGCACCGCGGTGGCCAGATCCCGGGCCAGCCGCGGCTCCGTGAGGTTCTCGTCGTCGTCGAGCACGGCATCCACCGCGCGGCGCGCCGCGGCGTCCGCCCGCCGCCAGCCGTCCAGCCAGGACCCACTCCCGGCAGCCAGAGCCCCGGCCGTCCCGGTCAGGCGGAGGGCGGACGCGACGTCGGTGGCGGCGCGCTGCGGGTCGGCCCAGCGCCCGGGTCCCGGCGCGACGACCACGTGCCTGCGCGCCGACTTAGCACCGAGGAAGGCGATCTGCGCCCGGGACAGGCCGGGACGGCCCGCCGACACGATCAGGTCGGGCTGACGGGCCTGGACGAACTCCGGGGCGGCGAGCAGGTACTGATAGGCGGACAGCGCGTTCGGCCCGCGGCGGGCGCCGGACGAGGGTTCGGCCAGCACCGGCCAGCCCGCCCGTTCGGCCAGCCGGGCCAGGGCCCGCGCGTCGTAGTCGCCGTCGCCGCAGACCACCACGCCCCGTTCGGTCCACGGCAGCTCGAGTTCGCCGGCCGCGCCGCCCCCGTCGCCGAATGAGGTCCACGGCCGGCCGCCGGGGCGTCCGTCCAGGGGTTCGGGCCACGGCTCGTCGCCGGTCGGTACCAGCGGCTCGCGGAACGGCAGGTTGAGGTGGACCGGGCCGGGCCAAGGGTCCGGAGCGCCGCGCCTGCCCGCCGCGTGCGCCCAGGCCTGGCAGGCCAGCGAGCGCCAGTAGCCGGCCATGCCGGGCCTGGCCTCGGGCAGGCCGACCTCGCAGAACCAGCGCACGGCGCCGCCGTACAGCTTGATCTGGTCGATCGCCTGGTTGGCCCCGATGCCGCGCAGTTCGGGCGGCCGGTCGGCGGTCAGCACAACCAGCGGGACACCGGACTCGTCGGCCTCGATCACCGCCGGGTGGAAGTTGGCCGCGGCCGTGCCCGAGGTGCACAGCATCGCCACCGGGCGGCGGCTGGCCCTGGCCAGGCCGAGCGCGGTGAACGACGCGGAGCGCTCGTCGATCCGGACGTGCAGCCGTATCCGATGCTGGCGTCCGGCCTCGAAGAACGCCATCGCCAGCGGCGTGCTGCGCGAGCCGGGCGCCAGCACCACCTCGCGCAGCCCGCACCGGATCAGCTCGTCGCTGAACGTGACCCCGAACGCGGTGGACGGGTTCACCGGCGTCCCGCCACGCCGGGCAGGAACCGCACGGCGGCCGCGGCCCGCTCCCGCCAGCGAGCCGGGTCGGTCTCCCAGCGGGCCAGCTGGCCGGGGTCGACGGCCGGGCGGCGGACCGGCAGCGCGCCGTCCTCGGGCGCCAGCGGGCTGGCCGTCACGTCCCCGGCCAGCAACGACATCGTACCGAGGCCGCAGGCGAAGGGCAGCTCGGGGAGCGCGGCGGCCAGGGCCACCCCGGCGGCGAGCCCGACCGAGGTGTCGACGGCGCTGGACACCACGACCGGCAGGCCGCAGGCCTCGGCCACCTCGAGGGCGGCGCGGACCCCGCCCAGCGGCTGGACCTTCAGCATCACGATGTCGGCCGCGCCCGCGGCCCGCACCCGGAGCGGATCTTCGGCCTTGCGGATCGACTCGTCGGCGGCGACCGGGATATCGATATGTCGACGCAGCTCAGCCAGCTCGTCCAGGGTGGCGCAGGGCTGCTCGGCGTATTCGAGCCCGAACCGGGCCAGCTGCCGCAGCATCCGCGCCGCCTGCGCAGGCGTCCAGCCGCCGTTGGCGTCGACCCGGATCCTGCCGTCCGGGCCTAGCGCGGCCCGGACCGCCTCGACCCGTTCGAGGTCCTCCGCCTCGGCCTGGCCGCGCTCGGCCACCTTGACCTTGGCGGTCCGGCAGCCCGACTTCGCCACGATCCCCGCGGCCAGGTCCGGCCCGACCGCGGGCACGGTGACGTTCACCGGGATGCGGTCCCTGGCCGACGCCGGCCAGCCCCGCGTCGCGGACTCGATGGCGCTGGCCAGCCAGCGCGCGCTCTCCTTCGGCCCGTACTCGGCGAACGGCGAGAACTCTCCCCACCCGGCGGGTCCCTGAAGCAGCGCGCCTTCCCGCACCGTGATCCCCCGGAACCTGACCGGCATCGGGATCGCGAACGCCCGCAGCCCGTCCAGCATCCCGGCCAGATCCCCCGTCACCGCGGCCCGCTTTCCTGATCGTGGACCGTTGCCCCACGAAAAGCGCGGGTAACGGGCCACGATGATCTGAACCCGCGCGCCGGGGGCGGGGCGGCCGGGGGCATCGTGGTCTCCTGGCCGGCGATGCGGAAGAACCGCGTCATGCGGTTCCCGTGAGAATGATCACAGCTGGGCATGCGGCCAGAAATTCGAACTGGGCCGCGGGGCTGGGCGTCCGCGGGGCACCGGGATGGTCCTCTCGCTGTTCCGGGGCGGACGGCCGCCATTCGGTCACTCGTAACCTCCGAGAGTCAGGGATCTAACCTTAACCTTCGTGACAACGCGCCCTCTGCACGCGGTCCTGGTCGAACGCGCCACCCCGCGGCTGGTCGAATTGCTGGCCGCGGCGCTGGACGGCACCGGCCCGGCCATCCTGCCGCTGGACGCCGGGCTTCCGGCCGGGCGCATCGCCGAGCTGATCGACGCCTTCGGCCCGGGCTCGATCGAGGACGCCGGGGCGGTCACCCCGGTCCGTTCGGCTCGAAAAGAAGGGGTCGCCGAAGGTACGGCGGTCATCATCGGCACCTCCGGGTCCACCGGCGCGCCCAAGGGGGTCGAGCTGAGCGCGGCCGCGCTGCGCTACTCGGCGCGGGCCTCGCTGGACCGGGTGGGCGCCCGGCCGGGCGAGCGCTGGCTGTGCTGCCTGCCCGCCACGCACGTGGCCGGCCTCCAGGTGCTGATACGGTCCCTGGCCGGCGGCACCGAGCCGGTGCTGGCCGAACGCGCCGACGCTGAGACCCTGGCCGCCGCGTCCGCGTCCGGCTGCGCGCACGTCTCCCTGGTAGCGACCCAGCTCCAGCGGCTCCTGCCGCAGGCCGGCGCCACGCCGCTGGCCGGGTTCTCCTCGGTGCTGCTGGGCGGGGCCGCGGCGCCGGACCGCCTGCTGGCCCGAGCGCGGGCCGCGGGCGTGCCTGTGGTGACGACCTACGGCATGACCGAGACCTGCGGCGGCTGCGTATACGACGGGATGCCGCTGGCCGGGGTGCGGGTCGAGGTCCGCGAGGATGACCGCATCTGGATCGGCGGGCCCGTGCTGTTCTCCGGGTACCGCGGCGGGCCGCCGGAGATAGGCAGGATGCCCCGCGACCACTGGTTCCGGACCGGGGACCTGGGCCGCCTGGACGCCTCGGGGCGGCTGACGGTGCGCGGCCGGGCCGATGACGTCATCAACACCGGCGGGCACAAGGTCGTCCCGGGCGAGGTGGCGGCGGCGCTGCAGACCTGTCCGGGTGTCCGGGACGCGGCGGTGCTGGGGCGACCCGACCCCGAATGGGGCGAACGAGTCATCGCGGTGGTGGTCCCGGCCGATCCGGCCGACCCGCCGGGGCTGGATTTGCTCCGTCTGCATGTGCGCGAGCGCCTGCCGCGTTACGCTGCTCCAAGCAAGGTCGTAGTGGTCGACGCCGTTCCCATGCTCCCGAGCGGGAAGCACGACATCGTACGGCTCCGGCAGGAGCTGCTACGGCGGGAACAAACTGAGGCGGAGAGCGTTAGTTAATAGTGCCCGGACAAAGTCTCCTGCTGAGGACTACGCAGGGCGGCGAGGGGTACTTGGTGGAAACCCAATTGAACGACATAAGTGATGCGTGCGTTGTTACGAGGAGGAGGGAGGTGCCTCATGCCGCGGACCGCCATGGCGACGTCTACCGTTGACCGCGTCACCGACTCGGACGACGAGGTGAGCACGACCCGGGTGGACGATCTGATCCAGCGCGGGCGAAGCCAGGGCCACCTGTCTCTTGCGGAGCTGAGGATGGCCTTTGACCAGGCAGGACTCACGCCGGCCGAGGGACGGTCCATTCTGCGCGAGTTGAGTGAGTCCGGCGTGCGGCTCGCCAACGAGCTGGTAGAGAACCAGGGGGGTCCCAAGAGCCGTCCGGCGCGCCCCGCGCGTGCCACGGCGCGAGCCGCCAAGGAGGCGGACGTGGCCCCGGAGCCCGAGCCTAGCGACGATGCCGACACTGACCTGGCCGACTCCGACGTTGTGAACCTCGAGGCCGAGGCGGCCGCGCTCAGCGACACCGACCGGCTGGCCGAGGTGGACCTGGACGACCAGACGCCCGCCATGGGCGACTCGGTCCACACCTATCTCAAGTCCATCGGGCGCACCAGCTTGCTCACCGCCGAGCAGGAGGTGGATCTCGCCAAGCGGATCGAGGCCGGCCTGTTCGCCGAGAACAAGCTGGAGAACGCGACCGGGCTTGACGAGACCTTCCGGCGTGACCTGGAGCTGGTGGCCGAGGACGGGCGGCGCGCCAAGGCGCACATGCTCGAGGCCAACCTGCGCCTGGTCGTGTCGGTGGCCAAGAAGTACAGCGACCGGGGCCTGTCGCTGCTCGACGTGGTGCAGGAAGGCAACCTGGGCCTGATCCGTGCGGTCGAGAAGTTCGACTACACCAAGGGCTACAAGTTCTCCACCTACGCCATGTGGTGGATCAGGCAGGCCATCCAGCGCGGCTTCGCCGACTCGGCCCGGACCATCCGGCTGCCGGTGCACGTGCTCGAGATGCTGTCGAAGCTGTCGCGCGTCGAGCGGGACATGCACCAGCGCCTGGGCCGCGAGCCCACGCCCGAGGAACTGGCGGTCGAGCTTGACCGGACGCCAGACCAGATCGAGGAGCTGCTGCGCACATCGCGCCAGCCGATCTCGCTCGACTCCACGATCGGCGAGGACGGCGAGACTTCGATCGGCGACCTGATCGAGGACGTCGACGCGCCCGAGGCTTCGGAGCTCGTCGACCGGCAGCTGATGGCGGAGCAGCTTCGTTCGGCGCTGGACGCGCTGACGCCGCGCGAGGCCACGATCATGGCCATGCGGTTCGGCCTGTACGACGGCAACCCGCACACGCTCGACGAGATCGGGCGGGCGCTCGGCCTGACCCGAGAGCGGATCAGGCAGCTCGAGAAGCAGTCGCTGTCCAAGCTGCGTCACCCCAGCCGCGCCCAGCCGCTGCTGGACTTCGCGAGCTGACGGGGCGCCGCGCTCTCCTAGTTCGGCCTCCCGACATGGATGCCGGGCCCGCCCTCCCGCCGGGCCCGGCATTCGGCTGTCCGGGCCCTTGTCTCGGCCACGATGCCCTTGTCTCGGCCACGATGCCCTTGTCTCGGCCACGATGGGTGCCACGCCTCCGCTGTTCCCCTGCCAGCGACGGTCACTGTCCTCGGGCCAGCGTAGCCTCGGGTCTATGAGCGATACGACGACGGCCAGGCGGCGGGTGCTGCGGATGCCGGTGACCGGTCCGGCGGAGCACCGGGCCGACCTGCTGGCGGTCGAGGAGCCGCTGGAGATCCGGGTTGACGGCGAACCGCTCACGGTGACCATGCGCACCCCCGGGAACGACATTGACCTGGCCGCCGGGTTCCTGTTCACCGAGGGCCTGCTCCCCCGGCTCGACGACGTGCACGAGATCCGGATGTGCGAGGAGAACGTCGCTGCGGTGACCCTCGGAACGGGACGGACGCTGGCCGACGGCCCCGCGGCCCGCGGCTTCCTCACCACCAGCGCGTGCGGGGTGTGCGGAAAGGACACCATCGAGGCGATCCGGGTCCGGTCCGCCTTCGACGTGGCCGCCGACCCGGTCCGGGTCTCCCCCGCCGTGCTGGCCGGCCTGCCGGACCGGCTGCGGGCGGCGCAGCGGGTGTTCAGCCGCACCGGCGGGCTGCACGCGGCCGGCCTGTTCACCGCCGACGGCACGCTGCTCGCGCTCCGCGAGGACGTGGGCCGGCACAACGCGGTCGACAAGGTGGCCGGCTGGGCGCTGCGCGGCGGGCTGCTGCCGCTGGCCGGTCACGTGCTGCTAGTCAGCGGGCGGGCCTCGTTCGAGCTGGTCCAGAAGGCGGTCATGATGGGCGTGCCGGTGCTCGCGGCCGTGTCGGCCCCGTCCTCGCTGGCCGCGGCCCTGGCCGGGGAAACCGGCCTCACCCTGGTCGGCTTCCTGCGCGGCGAGAACATGAACGTCTACGCCCGCGCCGACCGGGTGGTCACCCAGGACGCCCCCGTCGCCGCGCCTCGCTAACCCCGCCCGGCCGCCGCGGGCACCTGGTAAAGGTCGGCGCCTACGGGCGAGGTCGTGCGGGTGAGCTCGCCGCGGACCAGGAGCACCTCCAGATGGGCGGCCGTCTCGTTAACCGCCTGGACCTGGGCGAACAGGTCGAGATCCTCGAACCGGCGCTGCCGCCTGGTCCACTTGATCGCCTTCGCCACCTCGAACGGGGTGGCGTGGCCCGCCCGTACGGCGCTGACCGTCTCGGCCAGGCGGGTGTCATGGTGGGCGAGCAGCTCGTTGACCCGCTCGTGGGTGCCGCCGGCGACCGGGCCGTGGGCGGGCAGCAGCCGGGCGTCGGGGAGGGCGAGCGTCCGGGCGAGCGAGCTGAGGTAGTCGCGCAGCGCCATCCGGTTGCCCGCGGGCTCGAAGCCGATCGAGGGCGTGATGTGCGGCAGCACGTGGTCGCCGGCGAACATGATCCCGGACGCGGCGTCGTGGTAGATGACATGGCCGCGGGTGTGACCAGGGGTGTGCACCGCCCGCAGCGTCCGCGTGCGCAGGTCCAGGTCGGCGCCGTCCGGCACCCAGCGGTCAGGGTCTTCCCAGTCCCGGAACATCGGACCCTGACGCGCGAGCTCCGGCAGGCGGGCGGTCAGCTCGGAGGCGCCCAGCCTGCGCAGGCTCTCCGCGCCGAAGACCTGGTGGGCGCCGGTGCCGTTGATCATTTCCCTGGTCGCGATCATGTTCGCGCGCTCGTCCTCGCCGAGCGAGATCAGGGTCCGGAATTCCCGGCGCAGCTCGACCGCGAGGGAGTAGTGGTCGATGTGAATGTGGGTGACGAAGAAGTTCCGGACGTCACCCAGTCCATAGCCGAGCTGACGCAGTCCCTCGGTGAGCCGTTCCCTGGCTGTGACCAGCGCCATCCCGGCGTCGATGAGGTCGACTCCGCCGGGATCGGTGATCGCGTAGACGTTGACCGCCCTCAGCCCGTCCAGCGGCAGTGGCAGCGGGATCCGGTGTATGCCTCCGCCGAGGTCCTCGACCTTGGGTTCCGTCCAGGCGTACCGGTCGGCCGCTGGGTGGCTCATCGTGTCGCTGATCCTTCCGTTCGGACCCAAGACCCGGCGAGCCCTGAGTTACTGCTAAAAAACGATACCGGAGGGTACCGCCGCTTCGGCGTCCCGCCCGTTCCCTGCCCTCCAGATGGTAGGTCCTGCCGGGAAGGATCCGTCCGCCTGGGTCAGCATCAGCAGCGCGCTTTCTACGCCGAGTTCGAAAATGACTTCCTCATCGAAGCCGGGCCACACCGTGCCGTCGCGTTCGGTCAGGACCCGCGCGCGGACGACCCGCTGCACGGCCGGGTCGGTCACCTCGCGGGCCCGGCCGGCCAGGGCGAAGCCGTCGTCCTGCCGGGGCGGCGGGCAGGTCTCGCTGTGCAGCGGTGGCGACGGTCGGCCCGGCACGGACGGCCAGCCCCGCGCGGACGGCCGACCTTGCGCCGACAGCCAGCCCGGAGGGCGCCGGGGTCGCGGGGTCCGGCTCGGGGCGGCGGCGGATCAGCTCCGCGACCGCGGCCAGCTTCCGGGCGGCCGCGTGCGCCTCGACCCGGTCCCAGGCGCACAGCATCCCGATCAGCTCCGCGTCCGACGCGCGGTCGAAGGCGTCCTCGTCCCCGGCCGCGGCGTCGGCGGACAGGGCCAGGCCCGGACAGCCGGGCGTCACATCCAGCACCAGCCCGGGCCCGAACCCGGCCGCCGGGCTCGACGACTCGCCCGGGAAGACCCGCGCCGAGCCGGCCTGGCGCGGGCCGCGGCGCCCGGCCGTGGCGGCCTCAATCGCCAGCATCTCGTCGGCGGTCGCCCGGCGGATCTCTGCGAGTTCGTCCGCGGTCAGTTCGTCCTCGCCGTCGCGGTCCCACTCCTCTTCCAGGTCGGGCGGCTCGTCGTCGCCGGCCAGCCAGGCCTCCTGCTCCTCCGCGGTCATCGGATCCGGCCGGGTGATCACCGGCTCCCAAACCGGCTCAAGCTCCGCCCCGGGCCGGGACTCCTGCGGCCCGGGATCGGCGGGAACCGGTCTGCGGGGCATGAGCCACATCCGTTCTGGATCATGGACCTTCTATAGAACAGGATAGCGAAAAATGACTATCGAAGCAATGATTTAGAGTGTGTCGCGGGGGCTCGCTGCTGGCGCGGTGGTCGCCTGAACAGCGGCAGCACTTCGCTGGCTGGAGCGGACGTGGGTAGATACCGGCGGATCACATCCGCGGATTGGCGGCGATACTGGGCGGCTCAGCGGGGCGCGGCAGCCAGGGCAGGCGGTCGGTGACGGCGATGGCGATGACCAGAACGGCGACACAGGCGCCCAGGGCCAGGGCCGGGATCGCGTGCGCGGCCGGCGCCAGCAGCGCCAGCACGGCGATCCCGGCCAGCCGCGGCCAGCAGACGTAGCGCCATACCACCAGCTTGAACGCGGCATGGCCGGCCAGGAACAGCGCCGGGCCGCCCAGCATCATCCAGGCCGCCGCGGTGGACGGCGGGCGGCCCGGGTCGGAAAGGACCTGCTCGTCGGCCGCCGCCGTCACGATGATGCCGGCCACCATGACCGGGTGGATGAAGTGGTACGCGGAACGGCCCAGCCGGCCGGGGTCGTGCGAGCGGGCGATCATCTCGGCCGCGGCCCCGGCGCTCTGGTCGAAGTACAGCCACCACAGCGCGACCGAGCCGGCGAATGCGACCACGAAGGCGGTCACGCCGGATGCGGTGACTGATTTCTGCTGGGCCAGGGTGGCGCCGATGAGGACGATCGACTCGCCCAGCGCGATCAGGATGAACGCCTGGCAGCGCTCGGCGAAGTGGCCGCCCTCGATGGTCCAGTCCGAGGTGCGCGACCGGCCCAGGCCCGGCGTGTAGAATCCGGCCGCGCCGCCGGCCAGGTCCACGCCGACGGCGAGCAGCCACAGCAGGCCGCGGGCGGAGCCGTGCGCGAAGCCGCCGGCGACGGCGAGCGCGCTGCTGACCACGCACCAGGCCAGGATGCGCCGGAAGTTGGCCTGCAGCGGGTGGCCGCGCAACGCGATCACCATGAACACGCTGCGGCCGACCTGCTGGACCGCGTAGGCACCGCCGATCCACAGGCCCAGATCCTCGAAGGCCCGGGGCAGCGACGCCGACATGGCCAGGCTGACCAGCATGAGCGCCACGAGCAGCAGCCGGACCGCCATCTGGTCCGGGTCCAGCCAGTTCGTCACCCAGGTGGTGTAGGCCCAGAGCGTCCAGACCATCGCCAGCAGCAGCCCGGCCTGCAGCGCGCCGGTCACGGTGGGATGGCCGAGCAGGTAGTGCGACAGCTGGGTGACCGCGAACACGTACACCAGGTCGAAGAACAGCTCGATGTTCGTGACCCGCTGCAGGCCCGACCGGTCCCTCAGCAGTCGCGGGGCCGGGGAGCCGACGGAAGCCGAGTCGGCCGAATCCGCTTCGGCCAGGTCGCTCACGCCCGGCCTCCGGTCACGCTCGGCCGGTCACGTCGGGACCCTCACCAGGCGTAGTGCTCCGGCGCGGGACGGTACCCGGGGAACAGCTCGTCCAGCCGCTTGAGCACGTCGTCGTCAAGCGGGAGGGTCACCGCGCGCTGCGCGTCGTCCAGCTGGTCCATGGTGCGCGGCCCGATGATCGGCCCGGTGACGCCCTCCTGGTGCATCAGCCAGGCCAGCGCCACGTTGGCCGGCTGCTCGCCGAGCTCGTCGCACAGGTCCTCGTAGGCGGCGATCCGGTCGCGGTTCCGCTCCACGGTGGCCCGGGCCCGGCCGGCCAGCCGGCGCCGGCCCTCGCGCTCCTTCTTCAGCACGCCGCCGAGCAGGCCGCCCTCCAGCGGGGACCACGGAATGACGCCGACGCCGTACTCGATCGCCGCGGGCAGCACCTCGAGCTCGAGCTCCCTGGTCAGCAGGTTGTAGATCGACTGCTCGCTGACCAGGCCGAAGAACCCGCGGGCGGCGGCGGTATCGTTGGCCTGGGTGATGTGCCAGCCGGCGAAGTTGGACGACCCGACGTACAAGATCTTGCCCTGGTTGACGAGCACCTCCATCGCCTGCCAGATCTCATCCCACGGGGTGTCCCGGTCGATGTGGTGCATCTGGTACAGGTCGACGTAGTCGGTGCGCAGCCGGCGCAGCGACGCCTCGCAGGCCCGCCGGATGTTCAGCGCGGAGAGCTTGCCCTCGTTGGGCCAGTCGCCCATGGCCCCGTACAGCTTGGTGGCCAGCACGGTGCGCTCCCGGCGGCCCCCGCCGCCCGCGAACCAGTCGCCGATGATCTCTTCGGTCCACCCCGGATGCGACTCGTCACGCTGGGCGAGCGCGCCGGGCGGACTCTGCTCCCCGCCGTAACGGTTGGCGGTGTCGAAGAAGTTGATGCCGATCTCGTGCGCGCGATCCATGATCGCGTGCGCCTCGGCGGGCGGCGTCAGCGGCCCGAAGTTCATGGTGCCGAGGCAGAGGCGGCTTACCGAGAGGCCGGAACGGCCCAGGTGGATGTATTCCATGCTCTTACCCTTTCACGCTGCCGCGATTTCACTCCCCTGCTCGCTGTCGCGGTACCGGCCGCCAACTGACGTGACGGTGCCGGCCCCGCAGATGGCCGCGGGGTTCGGCGCGATCGCCACCCGCCCACCGTTGCGGCGGGCCACGGTGACCTCGGCGGTGTCCTACGCCGGAACCGGGATGCTCCTGGTCTGCTGCCCGCCGCTCGGCGCGCAGCGGCTGGGCGCCCCGGCCCGCGGCGCGCTGCTGATCAGCGTGATGGCGATCGCATCCCTGGCCGCCAACGCGATCCTGGCGCGCCGGGCCGGATGCGGGCGGCCGGACATCCGGGTGCTCGTCAGCACGCTGGTCATCGGGGCGGGCATGGCCGCTGCGGCGCTGGCGCCGGGCTGGCTCACGCTGGCCGCCGTGGCGCTGGCCGGGGCGGGCGAGGGTCCGCAGCTCACCGCGCTGTTCGCGGTGCGGCACCGGGAGACCCCCGCGCACCTGCGCGGGCAGGTCTACACCACGGCGGCCAGCTTGAAGATCGCCGGGATGGCGGCCGGGGCGGCGCTGGCCGGGCCGCTGGCCGGACGTTCGGCCACCGGCTGCCTGCTGGTCGCGGCGGGTACCGAGCTGTGCGCGGCGGTGGCGTACCTGCTGACCGGCCCGCGACGGCATGCACCCGTCGGCGCGCCGCCGGACGGGGCACGCGCGGACGCGATCAGGGACAGCGCCGCCCGTTCGGGGTAATTGTTGTTATGATCAGGACATGAGTGCTCAGCTGTGGTGGGCGGCCGATTAGGGCGGCCGCATCCAGCATTCATGAAGGCCGTCCGGGATGGACGGTCTTTTTCGTGCCTGCTGCCCGCCCATCCCGGACTCCAGGGAGGACGGAATCATGACCACGACCATGGCCCAGCAGCGTTCGGCCGAGCTCGAGGAACTGATCGACCGGGACGCGGCGGCGTTCCGGATCCTGACCGGCGACCGGCCGACCGGCCGGCTGCACCTGGGCCACTACTTCGGCACCCTGCGCAACCGGGTCAGGCTGCAGGATCTCGGCGCGGAGGTCTTCGTGCTGATCGCCGACTACCAGGTGCTGACCGACCGGGACACAGCCGAACGCCTGGACGAGTACGTGACCGGGCTGCTGCTCGACTACCTGGCCATCGGGCTCGACCCGGCCCGGACGGTGATCTTCGCGCACAGCGCGGTGCCCGCGCTCAACCAGTTGCTGCTGCCGTTCCTGAGCCTGGTCTCGGTGCCCGAACTGAACCGCAACCCGACGGTCAAGGACGAGATCGCGCACTCCAGGCAGGCGGCGGTCAGCGGGCTGATGCTCACCTACCCGGTGCACCAGGCGGCGGACATCTTGTTCTGCAAGGCGAACCTGGTGCCGGTGGGGCAGGACCAGCTGCCGCACCTGGAGCTGACCCGGGTGATCGCGCGCCGGTTCAACGACCGGTTCGGCCTGCCGGTGTTCCCGGTGCCGGACGCGCTGCTGTCGGCGGCTCCGCTGCTGCTCGGCACCGACGGCACCAAGATGAGCAAGAGCCGCGGCAACACCATCCCGCTTTCGGCTACCGCCGACGAGACCGCCCTCCTCATCCGCCGCGCGCAGACCGACTCCGAGCGGCACATCAGCTACGACCCGGCCGGCCGTCCCGCGGTCTCCAGCCTGGTCCTGCTGGCCGCGCTGTGCCTGGACCGGGACCCGCGGGAGGTGGTGGCGGCGGACATCGGCGGGGGTCAAGGGGCCGGGGCGGCCGTGCTGAAGGACTTCGTGACGACGGCGGTCAACGACCTGCTCGCCCCGGTCCGGGCCCGCCGCGCCGAATACGCGCGGGACCTCGGCTGCGTCCGCCAGATGCTGCGAGACGGCAACACGCGGGCCACCGAGATCGCGGCGGTCACGCTGGCGGAGGTACAGGCAGCCATCGGCATGCGCTACTGAGGCACGCGCTGCTGGGGCTTGCGCTGCTGGGGCTTGCGCTGCTGGCCGATACATTTCCGCGCCTACCTGCTGCTGGCTAGGTTGGATGCGTGACAGGTGCGGACCTCGAGTCGTCGTTGCGCCAGGCCGGGGTGAACCGTGGCGACCTGGTGGGACTGGTCATCGTCCCCGCCCTCGGCCTCGGGCTGGCCACGGCGGATCGCGCGTGGCCCGTACCCGCCGGCGGCGATGTGGCCGCCCAGGTCGAGCGGGCGGATGAGGCGCTGCGGCCCCGCTGGGTGGTGTGGTCGGGCCAGGCCGCGGCCCGGCTGATCGCCGCCGGGGTACGGCTGGCGACGTGCTGGGATGTCACCGCGGCGCACCGGCTGCTGTTCGGTGGCTGGCGGGCCGACCCCGGCTGGGCCTGGGCCCGGCTGCGCGGGCTGGCCACCGACACGATGCCGGCCGAAGGCCCGCTCGACCTGTTCGGCCCCGGCCTGTTCGGTACCGACGACGGCGACGGCTGCGACCCGGTGGCGCCGGACGGGCACCTGCGCCCGGAATGGGTCAGCGGCGGCTGGTCCGACAGTCCCGAGCGGATCGCCCGATGGGCGGCCCTGGCTCGCGCGGCCGCCGGCCTCCAGCAGGCGGCGCTGGCCGGGCTGGAGGACCGGCCGATAGCCGTGGCGACGGCTCGCTGCGAGTCCACCGCCGAACTGCTCTGCGCGGAGCTGTCCGCGGACGGGCTGCCGGTGGACCGGGCGGTCGCGGAGCAGGTCCTGGCGCCCATCGTCGGTCCCAGGCCGCGCAGCGAGGCCGAGGCCGCGGCGCTGCGGGCGGCCCGCGCCGCGCAGGTGCTGCGGCACGCGCCACCGGGGGTCACGGCCGACCTGCGCAGCCCGGCTCAGGTCCGCATCCTGCTGGCCCGGGTCGGTGTGGACGTACCGGACACCCGGGCCTGGCGGCTGCGGGAGATGCGGGACGCGCATCCGCTCGTGGCCGCGCTGCTCGAATGGCGGAAGGCGGAGCGGATCGCCACCACGTACGGCTACGCATGGCTGGACGAGCATCTCGGTGCCGACGGACGGCTGCGCGGCGCGTGGACCGGCTCGGACGGCGCGGCCGGGCGGATGACCGCGTCGGCGGGCCTGCACAACATGCCGGCCGCGCTGCGCCCGGCGGTGGTGGCCGAGCACGGGCACGTGTTCGTCCGGGCCGACCTGGGCCAGATCGAGCCGCGGGTGCTGGCCGCGGTGTCCGCGGACCAGGCGCTGGTCGCGGCGGCCCGGTCCGATGACCTGTACGCGCCGGTGGCGGCGCAGCTCGGCGTGGACCGGCCGGTCGCCAAGGTGGCGGTCCTCGGCGCGATGTACGGGCAGACCACCGGCTTCGGCGCTCAGGCGCTGCGCCGGCTCAACGGGACCTATCCGGTGGCGATGGCCTATCTCGACGCCGCCGACCGCGCCGGGCGGGCCGGGCGTGACCTGCGCACCTACGGCGGGCGCCGGGTCGTGCTGGCACCCGCGCCCGGCCAGGATCCCCGGAGCAGCAGCCGGGCCGCGGCCTACGGCCGGTACGCGCGCAACGCGATGATCCAGGGCGCCGCGGCGGAGCTGTTCAAGATGTGGGCGGTCACCGTCCGGGCGCGCGGCACGCACCTCGGCGCCCGGATCGTGCTGTGCCTGCACGACGAACTGCTCGTGCACTGCCCCCGGGAGCACGCCGAGGCGGTGTCCGGGCTGGTCGACGAGTGCCTGCGGGAAGCCGCCCAGCGGTGGGCGCCCGGCTGCGGCGTCCGCTTCATCTCCGACACCACGATCGTGCGCAGCTGGTCGGACGCCAAGAGCACGGCCCGCGACCTGGCCGGCCCTTAGCGCGGGCGCTTGCCCGCGCGGAGCGATTCGATGGCCTTGGCCAGGCGCGTGGCCCGGAATTTCATCCGCCCGAGTATGCCATGATGGCCGCGGCGAACTTCTCCGGGGCCTCGAGCGGAGAGAAGTGACCGGCGCCGTCCAGCCAGGCCAGTTCGGCGGCGGCGAAGAACTCGCCGATCCGGTCGGACCACTCGCGGGGGAACAGCGGGTCGTATTCCGGCCACAGCACCGTGGTGGGCACCGCGATCCGGTCCTCCGGCTCGGGCGCCCGTTCCGCCAGGGACGTGGCGACCGAGCCCGCGCCCGCCCGGTACCAGGCGATCGAGGTGGCGAACGCCCCCGGCGGTCCGTAGACCGCCACCAGGTGATCGAGGTGGCCGTCGTCCGGCTGGTAATCCGGCCCGGACCAGTGCGACCAGAAGTGCCGCAGGTAGGCGCGGACGGCGTCCGGCTGGCCGTCAACCAGCCGGATGGACAGCTCCAGGTTGTGGAAGGCCTGGTACCAGAACTCCCGCTGGGCCTGCGGGACGAGGATCCGGTCCCCGATCCCCGGCAGCGGCGGCGCGAGGACCAGGGCGCGGACCAGGCCGGGCCGGGCCCTGGCGATGGCCTGCGCGATCCGGCTGCCGATGTCGTAACCGGCGATGACCGTCGGGCCCAGCGCCAGCTCCTCGATCAGCCCGATGACGCTGCGGGCCTGGGCGGCGGCGTTGTACTGGGCGGCCGGATCGGCCTGGTGCTTGTCGGATTCTCCGAACCCCCGCAGGTCGGGCACGAGGACGTCGGCGGCCGCCGACACCAGCGGGACGACCTCGCGGTAGTCGGCGCGGTCCCCGGGCCAGCCGTGCAGGAGCAGCACCGCGCTGCCCGAGCCGGTCCGGTCGTAGGCCAGCCGGAATCCGTCGATCGCTGTTTCCTGGCGCACACCGGCCATTATCTACGGCGCGGCGGGTTCGGCGTGCACCTACCGCGCGGCGGGTTCGCCGGGAGCGGCGGGTTCACCGGGAGCGGCGGGTTCACCGAGGGCGGCGGCGTAGATGACGGCCTCCCGGCCGCCGTGCACCCGGGCGCGCTTCTCCGGGCGCAGGCCGATCTTCTCCGCCACGCGCTGCGACGGGCGGTTGTCCGGGTGGATGATCGCGATCAGCCTGGCGGCGGCGAGCACGTCGCGAGCGAAGCCGCGGCAGGCCGCCGCGGCCTCGGTGGCGTAACCACGGCCCTGCCAGGCGGGCAGCACGTGGTAACCGACCTCCAGTTCGGTCACCCCGTCCACGACCTGCGGGGTGAGGCCGCAGTCCCCGACGAAGTCGCCCCCTGTCGTGGCCAGCAGCCACAGGCCGTATCCGTGCGTGCGGTACAGGCGGCGGTTCCAGTCGATCCACTGGGCGGCCTCCGGCCGGGTCTTCGGCCTCGGGTAGTAGGTCATGACCGCGGGGTCACCGAGGAGCGAGGCTATGTCGTCGAGGTCGCCGGGAGTCATCTCGCGGAAGGCCAGCCGGGCCGCGTCCGGATGCATAAGCCCGACGGTAGCCAGCCAAGGCCCGGCCGGCGAGCCGTTTTTACGATGGGCGCTGACGTGGACGCCCCTGCTGCAGCCCGCGAGCCAGGTACGAACGAGACTCATGTGACACTGTGGCCTGATTAACCACCACCGCGGCGTCTCCAGCTCCTCCGAGACGGTCGCGGGACCCTGAAGGCCCGGGCCATAACAACATCGATGCGGTGGCCGGCACGTTCTGCGGCCGGGCCGCCGCGGCCCGGCCCGCGCTCATCGACGGCGCGGCCGGCGCGGTGTGGATGCGCGGCGGCAAGCCGCGGGTGGTGTTCACCTTCACGGTCACCGGGGGCAAGGTCGCCGCGATCGAGATGATCGCCGACCCCGAGCGCATCGCCCGCCTCGAGGTGATCCCGGCTAACGCCGGTTAGCGGGGCCAGCTGGCCGGCAGCAGCGGGATCGCGTTGGCCCGGACCACGTTCGAGTAGAAGGCGGCGCTGGCCTTGGGGATCCGGCGCTGGGTCCCGAAGTCCACGAACACGATCCCGAACCGCTTCTGATAGCCCCAGCCCCACTCGAAGTTGTCCAGCAGCGACCAGACGAAGTACCCGGCCAGGTTGGCGCCGTCCTTGATGGCCCGCGCGGCCGCCTCCAGGTGCGTGTGCAGGTACCTGACCCGCTCGACGTCGTTCACCTCGCCGTCCGGGTTCACGTAGTCCTCGGCCGCGCAGCCGTTCTCTGTGACGAATAGCCGCAGGCCAGGAGCTTGCGTGGAAATGTCGACCAGGATCTGGTGCAGCCCGCTGGCGTCGACGAGCCAGCCCATCGGCGTCCGGTCAAGCTCGCCGGGCAGGTACTCGACGACGCCGGGCACCCGGCAGCGGCGGGTCGCTCGTTGCGCCTGAGGTCGTCGGGGTCTCCGGCGCGCAGGAATACCGGCGAGTAGTAGTTCACGCCCAGGAAGTCCAGCGGCGCTCTGATCGTCTCCAGGTCGCCATCGGCGATCACCGCGGCCGGCGGGAGCAGGGCCTCCGGGGCGTGCTCGGGGTAGCGGCCGTGCAGCACCGGCTCGAGGTAGATGCCGTTCGCCGCCGCGTCGGTGATCAGCCGGCCCCGCTCGAGCTGGGCGGACCCGGCGTCGCCGAGCAGCCGGACCGGGTGCAGGTCCAGGGTGATGCCGACCTCGGCCGCGCCCGCGGCGCGCAGCGCCCGGCTGGCCAGCCCGTGGCCGAGCAGCAGGTGATGGGTGACGGCGGACGCGGCGGCGGCGTCGCGCAGGCCGGGGGCGTGGTCGCCGTTGCGGTAGCCGTTGGTCGAGACCACCTGCGGCTCGTTCAGGGTGATCCAGCGGGCGACCCGGTCGCCGAGCGCCGCCGCGGTGAGCGCGGCGTACTCGGCGAACCGTTCGGCCGTGTCGCGGACGGCCCAGCCGCCTGTGTCCTGGAGTTCCTGCGGCAGGTCCCAGTGGAAAAGCGTGGCCGTGGCGGCGATGCCGCGCTCGCCGAGCTGGTCGAGCAGGGCGCGGTAGTAGTCCAGGCCCCGCTGGTTGGGGGCGCCGCGACCGCCGGGCTGGACCCGCGGCCAGGAGATGGAGAACCGGTAGGAGGTCAGGCCGAGGGAAGCGATCAGCGCGACGTCCTCGCGGTAACGGTGGTAGGAGTCGCAGGCGATGTCCCCGGTGTCACCGCCGCGGACCTTACCCGGGGTGTGGCTGAAGGTGTCCCACACCGAGGGGCCCTTGCCGTCCGCGGTCGCCGCTCCCTCGATCTGGTATGCGGCCGTCGATGCTCCCCAGATGAATCCCTCAGGGAAGCCGAGGGCGCCGTCACCTGTCGCCAGTTCAGTCATCAACCTCTCCTTGTTACGACGTGGACACGGTCCTTGTTCGAGGTGGACACGGACCTTGACCGGTCCTGTGCTGAGGGTTAGCGTAAACGCTTAGATTTCTGGTGTAAACGTTTACATGTCGTTTATGGTCCCGGCTCCGGCACCGAGGAAGTGGTTATCCTTCACCTGACCCCGCGGAGCTAACCTCTTCGCGGCACAAGCGGGCCCGCCCCCGGCCACCCCCCCACCGGGGGCGGGCTCATCCAGCTAGTCCCGAGGGAAGTGCTGCCTATGAGCGTGCCTGCACGCATCGCCTTCAGCACCCTCGCCTTCCCCGACGCCACCCTGGCGGCGGCCGCCGCAGCCGGCCGCCGCTTGGGCTACTCGGGCATCGAACTCAGGCTGATCGACGGCGAGCTCATCGATCCGTCCATGCCGACCGCCGACCGGGCGCGGGTCAGGCGGACCCTGGCCGCGGCCGGCCTGCCCGCCGTCGCGGTGGACAGCTCGATCCGCCTGACCGGCGATGATCCCGGGCCCGAACTACACCGGTTCCTGCGGCTCGCCAGCGACTGGGAGGCCCCACTGGTGCGCGTGTTCGGCGGCGCGCTGCCCCCGGACTCCTCCGTGGCGCGCGCGGATTCCTCCCCGGCGCGCCGGGAGCAACTCATGGCCGCGGCGGGCGTGCTCGAAGACGCGGTGCCGCTGGCCGGCCGCCTGGGCGTCGCCATCGGCGTGGAGACACACGACGCCTTCTCCGCCTCCTCGGTCGTGGCCGAACTGCTGGCCCTGGTGCCCTCGGAGCTGGTGGGGGCGGTGTGGGACAGCCATCACCCGCACCGGATGGGCGAGACGCCGGCCGAGGTGCACGCCAACCTCGGCGGCCGGATCCTTCTCGCCCAGGTGAAGGACGCCCGCCGCGGCGCGGACGGGGAATGGCAGCTGGTACCGCTCGGCGAGGGCGAGGTCCCGGTCAGGGAGATGCTGAGGCTGCTGGCGGCCGGCGGTTACCGGCACTGGATCTCGGTCGAGTGGGAAAAGCGCTGGCACCCCGAGATCGAGGAGCCGGAGGTGGCGCTGCCCCAGCACCTGGACGTGCTCACCGGGTGGCTGACGTGCTCGCCCCGGTGGCTAGAGTCGGGGCAGTGAACTCAGGAACGGACAGCCGCGGCTTCGGGATCGTGGGTACCGGGGTGATCGCGGCCATGCACGCCGAAGCGATCGCGAGGCTGCCCGGCGCCCGGCTGGCGGCCGTCACCAACGTGGTCCCCGGCGCCGCCGCGGCCTTCGCCGCTGCCCGCGGCGCCGCGGCCGTATCCAGCCTGGACGCGCTGCTCGCCCGCGCCGACGTTGACGTGGTGTGCGTGTGCGTACCGAGCGGCCTGCACGCCGAGATCGGCATGCGCGCGGCCCGGGCCGGCAAGCACCTGGTGGTGGAGAAGCCGATCGACGTGACCCTGGCGGCCGCCGACCGGCTCATCGCGGCGGCGCGCGCGGGCGGCGTGGCCCTGACCGTGATCTCCCAGCACCGTTTCGATCCGGGCCTGATCGAGCTGAAGCGGCTGCTCGACCAGGGGGCCCTGGGGCGCCTCGTGCTCGGCGAGGCCAGCACCAAGTGGTACCGGACCCAGGCCTACTACGACAGCGCCGGGTGGCGCGGCACCTGGGCGCTTGACGGCGGGTCGCTGATGAACCAGGGCGTCCACTACGTCGATCTGCTCCGCTGGTGCATGGGTCCGGTCCGCGAGGTCACCGCGGTCTGCGCCACGCTGGCGCACCAGATCGAGGCCGAGGACACCGCGCTGGCCATCATCCGGTTCGCCTCGGGCGCCGTCGGCACGATCCTGTCGAGCACGGCCGCCTACCCCGGCTTCCCGCAGCGGCTGGAGGTGACCGGGACGGACGGTACCGTGATCGTCGAGGACGGCCGGGTCGTCCGCCGCGCGTTGGCCGCGGGTTCCCCGGCCGGCCCCGGCGCCGAGGCCAGCGGCGGCGCGGCCAGCGGTGCCGGGGGCGGCGCGGGGGCGGCGGCCGACCCGGCGGCGGTCGACGTGGCCGCGCACGCCGCGCAGATCGCCGACCTGCTGGCCGCGATCGACACGGGACGCGAGCCCGCCGTCAGCGGCGAGGCCGGGCGCGACGCGCTGGAGGTCGTCTGCGCCGTCTACGAGTCGGCCCGCACCGGCCGGACCGTCAGGCTCGGATCGTGACCGTCACGCTCAGCGGGTTCGCCGACGAGATCTCGCCCGACCCGCGCGAACAGCTCGCCACGCTGGCCGCGGAGTCGATCAGCCACCTGGAACTGCGCAGCGCCTGGTCGGTCAGCGTGGCCGACTTCAGCGCCGCGCAGGTCGGCGACCTGCGGACCATGCTAGAGGACGCCGGGGTACGAGTCTCCGCGATAGGGTCGCCGATCGGGAAGATCCCGCTCGCCGCGCCGCTCGGTCCCGAACTCGACCGGATGCGCCGGATCGCCGCGACCGCCCGCGAGTTCGGCACCGCGATCGTCCGGGTGTTCTCGTTCTTCGTCCCGCCCGGCGACCCGCCGGAACGGCACCGGACGCAGGTCGTCGACCGGATGGCCGCCCTGGCCGAGATCGCCGTCGGCCAGGGCCTGGTGCTGGCGCACGAGAACGAGAAGGAGATCTTCGGCGACACCCCGGGCCGCTGCGCCGACCTGATCACCTCGGTGAACTCCCCCGCCCTGCGGGCGACGTTCGACGCGGCGAACTTCGTCCAGTGCGGCGTCAGGCCCTTCGACGAGGCGTACGGGCCGCTCCGGCCGCACCTGGTCTACCTTCAAGTGAAGGACGCACGTGCAGGGACAGGCGAGGTGGTTCCCGCGGGCGACGGCGACGGGCAGGTCAGGCCGACGCTCGCGGCCCTGCGCGATTCGGGCTTCGAGGGCTTCATGTCGCTGGAACCGCACCTGGCCCGGGTCGGCCGCTACGGCGGATTCAGCGGTCCTGAAGGTTTCACGCGCGCCTCACGGTCTCTCAAATCTATCCTGAACGAGCTGGGTATCCCGTATCGCTGAAACTGACCCCGCCCGGGCCGGCGGACGTTATCGACGGGGCGGGGGGAACCTGCGCACCTTTGGTGGTGTTGACTGGGACTGGATGGGTAATGGACCGGCTTCCCGGCCACCGCGCTGAATCCCAGGAGGTGCTCATGCCGAGCCCCGTCACCGACGCCGACCTCGCCTTCGCCGCCGAACTCGGCCAGCAGCTTCGGGTGGACTCCGTCCGCTCCAGCACGTCGGCCGGGTCCGGGCACCCGACCTCGAGCATGTCCGCCGCCGACGTGCTCGCCGTCCTGATCAGCCGGCACCTGCGCTACGACTGGGACAGCCCCGGCAACCCCGGCAACGACCACCTCATCTTCTCCAAGGGCCACGCGTCGCCGTTGCTCTACTCGGTCTACAAGGCGGTCGGGGTGGTCTCCGACGAGGAGCTGATGACCGGCTACCGGCGGTTCGGGTCACGGCTGGAGGGTCATCCGACCCCGGTCCTGCCCTGGGTCGACGTGGCCACTGGGTCGCTTGGGCAGGGCCTGCCCGACGGCGTCGGCGTGGCGCTGGCCGGCAAGTACCTGGATGAGCTGCCGTACCGGGTCTGGATCCTGTGCGGGGACAGCGAGATGGCCGAGGGGTCGATGTGGGAGGCCTTCGACAAGGCCTCGTACTACAAGCTGGCCAACCTGATCGCGATCGTCGACGTGAACCGGCTCGGCCAGCGCGGACCCACCGAGCACGGCTGGGACACCGAGTCCTACCGCCGCCGGGTGACCGCGTTCGGGGCCAGGGCCATCGTCATCGACGGACACGACGTGGCCGCGATCGACCAGGCCCTCGCCCAGGCCGGTGACCTCAGCGGGGAGCAGCCGACGGTCATCATCGCCCGGACCATCAAGGGCCACGGCTTCTCCGAGGTCGAGGACCGCGAGGACTGGCACGGCAAGCCGCTCCCTCCGGAGATGGCCGAACGGGCTGTCGTCGAGCTCGGCGGCGAGCGTAACCTGCTCGTCCGGGGCCCGGTGCCTGGCGAGACGGCTTCGCGCAGCAGCACCACCGACAGCCACGCCGAGGTCAAGCTGCCTGCCTACGACCGCGGCCAGAAGATAGCCACCCGCAAGGCCTACGGAGACGCGCTCGCCGCGCTCGGCGCGCGCCCCGACGTGGTGGCGATGGACGGCGAGGTCAGCAATTCGACCTACGCCAACGAGTTCGCCAAGGCGCATCCGCGGCGGTATTTCGAGATGTTCATCGCCGAGCAGCAGATGGTCGCAGCGGCGGTGGGCTTCGGCGTACGCGGCTACCGGCCGTTCGCCTCGACCTTCGCCGCGTTCCTGTCCCGGGCCTACGACTTCATCCGGATGGCCGCCATCTCCCAGGCCAGCATCTGCCTGTCCGGCTCGCACGCGGGCGTGGAGATCGGCGCCGACGGTCCCTCCCAGATGGCGCTGGAGGACCTGGCCATGCTGCGCGCGGTGCACGGCTCCACCGTGCTGTACCCGAGCGACGCTAACAGCGCCGCCGCGCTGGTAGCGGCGATGGCCGACCTGGACGGCATCTCGTACCTGCGGACCACCCGGGGCGCCTACCCGGTGCTGTACGATGCCGGCGAGTCGTTCCCGGTCGGCGGCTCGAAGGTGCTGCGCTCGTCCGGCGAGGACCAGGTCACGCTGGTCGGCGCGGGCGTGACCCTGCACGAATGCCTGGCGGCGGCCGACCAGCTGGCGCGCGACGGCATCAGCGCCCGGGTCATCGACCTGTACTCGGTCAAGCCGGTCGATACCGCCACCCTCACGGACGCCGTCGCGGCGACCGGGGGCCGGCTGGTCATCGCCGAGGATCACCATCCCGAGGGGGGCCTCGGGTCCGCGGTCGTCGACGCCCTGGTCGGCGCCGGGCGCACCGAACTGGCCGTCGCCCACCTCGCGGTGCGGGAGATGCCCGGGTCCGGCACCACCGCCGAACTGCTCGACGCCGCCGGGATCGACGCCGCCCACATCGCGGACGCCGCCCGGCGCCTGCTCGGCTAGCTGCGGCCGGGTCAGCTGCTGCCGGTCAGGCCCCAGCGGCGGCGGATGCCGCGGTCGGCCAGGCCGAACAGCTGGTCCACGATGATGCCGAGGATCAGGATCACGATGATGATCGCGGTCGCGCTGACCATGTCGGACTGATCCTGATCGGTGGACAGCAGCACGCCGAGCGAGGGCTGGTTGGCGATGACCACCAGCAGCTCACCGGCCATCAGGCTGCGCCAGGCGAACGCCCAGCCCTGCTTCAGCCCGGCCACGAACGCGGGCAGCGAGGCCGGCAGGATCAGGTACCGCCACAGCGAGAGCCGGCGCAGCCCCATCATCGTGCCCGCCTTGAGCAGCAGCGGCGGGGTGTAGTCCACGCCGGCGATCAGGCCGTTGGCGATCGACGGGGCGGCGCCGAGGATGATCACGAACAAGATGGCCGAGGTGGAGATGCCGAACAGGATGATCGCGAACGGGAACCAGGCGATCGACGGCAACGTCTGCAGACCGGTGATCAGCGACCCGACCGCCGCCCGCAGCGGCCGGATCCGGGACACCAAAGCCCCGATGACCCCGCCGATCAGCACGGCCAGGCCGAACCCGATGACCGCGCGTTCCGCCGTGGTGGCGATCGCGTGCCACAGCAGGCCGGTGTGCAGCTGGGCCCAGAGGTTGGATAGGGTCGCCCCGGGCCCGGGGAAGATGTCCTTCTTCCAGCCGCTGAGGTGGATCAGCTCCCAGACCGCGAGCGCGAGGACGATGGCGAGCAGCACCGGCCACGCCCCGTTCCAGGCGCGCGAGGCCAGCCGTCGGCCCCGCAGTTCCTCCGGCGACGGGGCTTCGAGGGACTCCAGATAGGTGAGCTTCTCCTCGTACTTCGCCCTGTTGTTAACTGCCATCGCGGCTCATCTCCTCGCGCAGCCGGTCGGTGACCCGCGCGGCCAGCTCCGCCACCGGCGCCGAGTCGATCCGGCGAGGCCGCTCGATGGGCACGCCGAACTCGGCGATGACCCGGCCGGGTCGGCTGCTCAGCACCACTACCCGGTCGCCGAGCCGGACCGCCTCGCGGACGTTATGGGTCACGAACAGGACGGTCAGCCGCCGCCCGGCGCAGATCCGGTCGAGCTCGTCGTGCAGTACGTCCCTGGTCATGGCGTCCAGCGCGCCGAACGGCTCGTCCATCAGCAGCACGTCGGCTTCCTGGGCCAGCGCGCGGGCCAGCGCGACCCGCTGGCGCATGCCGCCGGAGAGCTGGTGCGGGCGCTTGCCGCCGAACCCGCCCAGGTGCACGGTCTCGAGCAGTTCCGCGGTCCGCTGGCGACGTTCGGCCTTGCCGACGCCGCGGGCGCGCAGCGCCAGCTCCACGTTGCCCGCCGCGGTGAGCCAGGGAAACAGTGCGGGCTCCTGGAACATGAAGGCCACCCGGCTGCCAGCGGTAGCCACCTCGCCGGCGGTCGGCTGCTCGAGCCCGGCGACCAGGGAGAGCAGCGTGGACTTCCCGCAGCCGGAGGCGCCGATGAGACAGGCGAACTCGCCCGGCGCCACCTCGAGTGACACCTGGTCAAGGGCCCGGACGGCCGAACTGCCCCGCCCGAACACCTTGGACACGCCCGTCAGCCGGACGGCCTCCTTGACCCCCTTGACGGGGGGCGCCGTCCGCCGATCCGTAACCGCCACCCGACTCACCTGCCTCCTAGGAGCTGACCTGCGATTCGCCGGCCGCGGCCAGCGCCTGGTTGAGCGGGCCGAGAGCGAAGATGCCGCTCAGGTTGACCGGCTTGAGCAGGCCGAGGGATATGGCCTGCGACGCGTCGCTGGTCAGCGAGGACGCGTCCGGGTCGTTGGTGAACGTGATCTCCTTGAACGCCGCCGCGACGATGCTCGGCCTCAGCGGCTTGCCGGTGTAGGAAGCCAGCTCCGCGTTCGCGTCCGCCTGGGCGGCGGCAGGGTTGGACTTGATGAAGTCGTTCGCCTTGATCTGCGCCTTGATCAGGTCGGCGACGATTGCCGGATGGGCGGACAGGAAGCTCTGCGTCACGATGAGCAAGGTGGTGACTCCGGTCTCGGTGAACAGTACCGAGCCGCCGTCCTTGACCATCTCGACGTCGTAAGGCGCGGGTTCGGAGCCGCCGGCGATCTGGCCGGACTTGAACTCCAGCACCGCGGCCGAGTTGGGCGTCGTCGGCTTGACGAAGGCGTCTCCGCCGCCGGTCGTGGTGGTGGCCAGGCCGTTCTGCTTGAGCCAGGCGCGCAGCGCCACATCCTGCGTGTTGCCGAGCGAGGGCGTGGCCAGCGTCTTGTCCTTGAGCTGGGAGGCCGATGTAATGCCCTTGGTCACCACGACGGACGCGCCGCCGGTCGCGGCCCCCGAGACGATCTTGATCGCGCTGCCGTTCGACTTCTGCCAGGCATTGATGGCCGGGTTCGGCCCGACGTAGGCGGCGTCGAGCTGGCCGGCCAGGATGGCCGTGGTCTCCTGAGTCCCGCTGCTGAACGCGGTGGCCTTCAGGGTGCCGGCCGAGCCGAGAGCCTGGGTGAAGTAGCCCTCCTTCAGGCCCACCAAAGCGGGGGCGTGGGTGATGTTGGTGAGGAAGCCGAGCCTGACGGTTACCGCGTCTCCGCCGGACGATGCCGACGCCGAGTTCGCCCCGCCCGACGACGAGGAGGAGGAAGAGCAGCCGGCGGCAAGCAGGAGAGCAGCGCCAACCGCTGCGGCGGCTATGACACGTCGCATCTAGCACCTCAACAATTATTACTATCGTTTTTATAGGATTTAGGACCGATTCACTATACATGAAGTCGGCAATATAGGAAATCGCCCTCGTCCGAGCCGGTACCGGCGGATCGGGGCCACCGGGCCTCCGGGGCCACAGGGCGGAGGCAGCCAGCGCTAACGCAGGCGGCCGGCCGTCACTAGGACGGCCGGCCGTTGACTCAGCCCGCCGGGGATATCGTCCTCAGTCCTCGTCGCTGGAGTCCTGCAACGTGACCCCGGCCACGGAGGGGAACTTGGCCAGGCACGTTTCCAGCCGGGCGATGTCGGTGTCGGATGCGTGGTTGATCTGGAACGTCAGCTCCTGCAGCGCGTGCGGAGAATTGAGGTCGGATGGCAGCGGCTGCGGCATCACGGCCGGGACCTTGGCGCAGGTCGAGCGTATGGTCAGCCGCTGCGAGACCGGAGTGCCCGGGCGGAACGTGACGATGGCCTGCCGCTGCCCGAGCGCGGCGCCGAACTGTGAGCAGCCCGCCAGCACGGCCGCCACCAGCAAAGCCGTGCCCGCTCCAGTCAGCCGGCGGCGCGATCCCGCACCCACTACACCGGGCAGTACCCGCATGGTGCCAGCCTACGGGCTTACCGCGGCTAGTACCGTATCGGCAGGGGCGTTCCAGCCAGGTCCCTAGGACCCGGAGAGCCCGGGTTCCGCGAGATGAGCGCCGGATCGTGTCAGGCTAGGAACGCCCAAGACGGCCGGCCCTTGATCACCCAGACTGCTAGGCGATGATGCCCTCCGCCCGACATATTCTCATCGTTAACTCCCGCAGCGTGCACCAGCCGATCTTCGTGGTCGGCGCACCGCACTCGGGCGCGGACCTGGTCGGCCGCGCCCTGAAGGCGTCGGCGGGATTCCACATCACGATGGGCCAGCCGGCCGTGCTGCGCACCGTGTACGCCTTCGCCCGGCGGCCTTCGATGTACCAGGGCCGGACCCCGGCGGCCGCCAGCGTGATCAGGGACGCCTTCGCGCAGGGCTGGCAGGTCACCGCGCACAGCTGCCTGCAGTGCACCCGCGAATGCCGGGCCGCCGCCGGACTCTCCGCCGATGCGGTGGGGCCGTGCGCGGAACTGCGGGGGCTCGAGACGTTCGGCGACTCCAGCCCGGACCTCATCTACTGCGCTGAGGCGCTCACCTACGCGTTCCCCGACGCCCGCATCATCCAGCTGATCAGGGACGGCCGGGACGTGGTGGCCAGCATGCTGGCCGACCCGGTGGTGATGGCCTGGTACCGGCCGAGTTTCGTGAACGTGGACACCGAGTTCCCCAACCCGTTCTTCGGCATCGAGACGTCCGAGGACCGGGATCTGTGGTCCCGGCTGTCCCCGGCCGGCCGGTGCGCCCTGCGCTGGCGCTGGTCGGTGCGCCTGGCCGCCAGGCTGCACCACGGCCTGCCGTCGGGCCAGCTGAAGACCATCCGCTACGAGCACATGCTGAGCAAGCCGGACGAGGTCCTGGCCGACTTGTCACGCTTTACCGGAACCACGGTGCACGCAGCCGGGATACGCGACGAGGCCCGCTCCGCCCGCTTGCGCGGCCGCAGTCGGCGCGGCCCCGTCTACGAGGCGGCGCTGAGCACCGAGGCCATCGCGGAGATCGAGAAAACCGCCGGCGAGGAACTCCGCCGCCTCGGTTACGCACCGTGAGCACGGGACTAGCAGCCGGCGCCGCTTTCAGGCCGCCTGGCTGGCGAACTGGGTGTGGTAGAGGTCGGCATACAGGCCGCCGGCCGCGAGGAGTTCCTCGTGCGTGCCGCGTTCGGTGGCCCGGCCGTCGTCGACGACCAGGATCTGGTCGGCTTCCCGGATCGTGGAGAGCCGGTGCGCGATCACCAGCGAGGTCCGGCCCGCGAGCGCGGTCTTCAGCGCGCGCTGCACGGCCACCTCGGATTCGGAGTCCAGGTGCGCGGTGGCCTCGTCGAGCACCACCACCGACGGGGCCTTCAGCAGCAGCCGGGCCACGGCGACCCGCTGCTTCTCACCGCCGGACAGCCGGTAGCCCCGGTCCCCCACCACGGTGTCCAGGCCGTCGGGCAGGCTGGAGATCAGGTTCCAGATCTGGGCCGCCTCGCACGCCTCGATCAGCTCGAGCTCGGTGGCCGCGGGGCGCGCGTAGGTCAGGTTGGCCCTGATCGTGTCGTGGAACAGGTGCGCGTCCTGGGTGACCACGCCCACCGCGTCGTGCAGCGACTCCAGCGTGACGTCCCGCAGGTCGTATCCGCCGATCCGCACGGTCCCGTCGTTCGGGTCGTAGAGCCGGGCGGCCAGCGCGGTGATCGTGGTCTTGCCCGCGCCCGAGGGACCGACCAGGGCGGTCAGCTTGCCCGACGGCGCGGTGAAGCTGACCTGGTGCAGGACTCCCGCCCCGGCGTCCCGGCGCTCCGGCGCGGGCAGCGCGATCGATTCCAGCGACGCGAGCGACACCTCGCTCGCCGTCGGGTACCGGAAGGACACGTGGTCGAACTCGATGTCCGGGGCGAGGGAGTCGTGGCCGTCGGCGGCGACGGTGCGCGGCAGGGCCACCGCGCCTGGCTTCTCGGTGATCAGCGGCTTGAGGTCGAGCACCTCGAAGACCCGGTCGAAGCTGACCAGGGCGGTCATGACGTTGACCTGTACGCTGGACAGCGAGGTGATCGGCCCGTAGACCCGGCCGAGCAGGGTGGTCAGCGCGACCAGCGTGCCGATCTGGAAGGTGCCGCGGATGACCATGACGCCGCCCAGGCCGTAGACCACGGCGGTCACCAGCGAGGCCAGCAGCGTGAGCGCCACGAACAACACCTGGCCGTACATGGCGGTCACGACGCCGATATCGCGGACCTTGGCCGCGCGCAGGCCGAATGCCTCGGCCTCCTCGCGGGGCCGTCCGAACAGCTTCACCAGCATCGCGCCGGCCACGTTGAACCGCTCGGTCATCGTCGAGCCCATCTCGGCGTTGAGCTGCATCGCTTCCCGCGTGAGCCGCTGCATCCGGCGGCCGACCAGCCGGGCGGGCAGGATGAACAGCGGGATCATGACCAGGGCGATGACGGTGACCAGCCAGGACAGGTAGAACAGGGTGATCAGGATGACGACTAGGCTGAGCAGGTTGGAGAGCACGCCGGACAGCGTGGACGTGATCGCCTGCTGAGCGCCGACCACGTCACCGTCGAGGCGGCTGACCAGCGATCCGGTCTGCGCACGGGTGAAGAAGGCGATCGGCTGCCGCTGCACGTGGTCGAACACCTGGGTGCGCAGGTCGTAGATGAGGCCCTCGCCGATCCGGGCGGAGAACCAGCGGATCACGAAGCCGAGAATGGCGTCGAAGATCGCGACGGCGGCGACGGCGATCGCCAGCCCGATCACGAGCTGCTCGTCGCGGTTCAGGATGCCGTGGTCGATGATGTCCCGCAGCAGCAGCGGGTTGACGACGGTGATCACCGCGTCGACCGAGGTGGCCAGGAGGAAGACCGCTAGATGGATCCGGTAGGGCCGGGCGTAGCTGGCGATCCTGCGGATGGTGCCCGGCTTGAGCTTCTGCTTGGTGATTGAGGGGTCCATCCGGAACCCCCGCATCATGACCATGTTTGCCCGCCCGTACATGACCGGGGAAACCTCCTGCGGCGGTGATTAGTTCCCGTGCCGGGCGGTATCGCTATCAGCTAGCAGCGAACTCCCGGGGCTATCCGGGCGGGTCCCGGCGGTCTGCGGTCGACGTCGCCGGGCCGGTGCCACCCGGGCAGGAACCCGGGATCCTTAGCGCTTCACCTTGGGTTTGCCGCTGCGGGTGGCGCCACCGCGCCCGCGCAACGTCACTCCGGTCTCAGTCAGGATCCGGTGGACGAAGCCGTAAGATCTCCCTGTCGAAGCGGCCAGTGATCGGATGCTCTCGCCCGAGTTGTACCTTTTGCCGAGGGTTGTCGCCAGCTTGCTGCGATCCAACCCCGTTACCCGCGTGCCCTTCTTGAGGGTCTCGGCCACATGTACCTCCCGTTAGCTGCGGTCACCATTGAGTTATACGTCCCACTTGGTAATGATCAGGCATGACCGCAGGATTAGCCACCCACATGGCAGTAAATGACCACCGTATTTTATGCGGCTATCACGGAATCGTGGCCATAGGCCGGGTTTGTCAACTGACAACAGCCTTACGCAAGCGCGACGAGATCCGCGAAATCCTCGCTCCAGGCGTCCTCCACGCCGTCAGGCAGGACGATAACGCGTTCCGGGGATAGCGCTTCAACCGCACCTTCATCATGAGTCACAAGGACTATCGCGCCGCGGAAGCCCCGCAGCGCACCGAGAACCTCTTCCCGGCTGGCCGGATCGAGGTTGTTCGTCGGTTCATCGAGCAACAGGACGTTGGCGCCCGATACAACAAGAAGAGCGAGGGCCAGCCTCGTCTTTTCTCCACCGGAAAGCACGCCGGCGGGCTTTTCAACATCATCACCTGAGAACAGGAATGACCCGAGAACCTTACGCTGCTGCGATTCGGTAAGGTCCGGAGCGGCGGAGCGCATGTGCGATAGGACCGTCTGGCCGGTTTCCAGCGTCTCATGCTCCTGGGCGTAATATCCGAGGCTAAGGCCGTGTCCGGGCGTGACTTTTCCGGCGTCCGGAGTCTCCAGGCCAGCGAGCAGCCGGAGCAGCGTGGTCTTGCCCGCGCCGTTGAGCCCGAGGACGACGACCCGGCTGCCCCGGTCGACGGCGACGTCCACCCCGGTGAACACCTCCGTCGTCCCGTACGACTTGGACAGGCCGGCGGCGGACAGCGGGGTCCGGCCGCAGGGCGCGGGAACCGGGAAGCGCAGCCGGGCCACCCGGTCCGCGGTTCGCTCCGCCTCCACTCCGGCCAGCATCCGCTCGGCGCGGCGCTGCATGTTCTGCGCCGCCCTGGCCTTGGTCGCCTTGGCCCGCATCTTGTCCGCCTGGGCCATGAGCGCGCTGGCCTGCCGGCCCGCGTTCACCCGCTCCCGCCGGCGGCGCCGCTCGTCGGTCTCCCGCTGCTGCAGGTAGGAACGCCAGCCCAGGTTGTAGGTATCCAGACAGGACCGCTGCGCGTCGAGGTAGAAGACCTTGTTCACCACGTCGCCGAGCAGGGCCACGTCGTGGCTGATCACCACCAGGCCGCCGCGGTAGCTCTTGAGGTGGTCGCGCAGCCAGACCACCGAGTCGGCGTCCAGGTGGTTGGTCGGCTCGTCGAGGAGCATCGTCTCGGAGTCGGAGAACAGGATCCGGGCCAGCTCGACCCGGCGCCGCTGTCCGCCCGACAGGGTATGCAGCGGCTGGTGCAGCACCCGGTCGGGCAGGCCCAGGCTAGCGGTGATGGAGGCCGCCTGCGATTCGGCCGCGTACCCGCCGAGCACCGCGAGCCGCTCTTCCAGCCTGCCGTACCTGCGGATGGCGCCGGCCGCCTCGGCCGAGTCGGGACCGGCCATCGCTACCTCGGCGGCGCGAAGCTCGGCGCGCAGCTGGTCGAGGCCGCGTGCGGACAGCACCCGGTCGATGGCCAGCATGTCCATGTTCCCGGTCCGCGGGTCCTGCGGCAGGTACCCGACCGTGCCCGACCTGCGGACCGAACCCGCGGCCGGCTGGGCTTCCCCGGCCAGCACCCTGGCCAGCGTGGTCTTCCCCGCGCCGTTCCGGCCGACCAGGCCGATCCGGTCCCCGGCGGACACCTGGAACGACGCGCCGTCAAGCAGCAGGCGCGCGCCAGCCCGCAATTCGATCTCGGTTGCCACGATCATGAGACTCAGCTGCTCCTGCAGACGGACCGGAAATGGACAGACCTCTCCCCCGGGGCGCGTCCTAGTCCTCGGTGCGCAGCATGACGTCCATTCTACGCGGTCAACCCGGGACCGGGCCAGCCGATTCCGGCTCGGTCAGCCGGATGCGGATCGCCAGGTAGGCACGCGGGATGTCGCGGAGCACGGCCAGCCGCGGGTCCGGTACGACCAGGAAGCGGCCGGTGGCCTGGGCCAGGTACTTCTCCAGCCTGGCGTCGCCGCGCAGCCCGGCGGCGGCCCGCTTGTCCCCGCCCAGCACCACGGCGTCGAGCCCGTCGGGACCGCAGCGGCCGAACACCTCGACCGCGGCATCGGCGGCCGCCCGCAGGGCCGCGGCGGCCTGGTTCTCCCGGCGCCTGGCGAAACGGTGCTGGGACCAGCCGCCCGCCGCGCTCCGGCCGTGTACCGGCCTGCTGCCCGTCTTCGAGAACAGCAGCCGCGGCGGCGAGCCCGCGAATACGCCGGCTGCGTACCCGCCCAGCCGCACCAGCAGCACGCCGACCATGCGGTCGGCGGTGGCGTGGGCCACGAGTGCCTCGGCGGCCGCGGCCGACTCCGCCAGGGGCGCCGGCCGCACCGGCGGGAACGGCGGATGGCACTCGGCGGTGGCGCCGTCGGCCGCCGTGAACGTGACCGCCGCACCCCCCTCGCCGAGCGTCGCGGGCCCCGCTCCGCCGTGACGCTGCGCGAACGTGACGACCCAGGACACCAGGCGCCCGGGCGGAACTTCCACCCAGCGTCCGCCGCCCGCGGCCGGATACTTCACTCCGCGAGGCCCTGCTCGCAGCGCCGCACGAACGACATGAGACCACGGGCGTCTGAACACACCCACAGCCCGGTCCGGAGTATGCCGTCAAGGCGAGTGAGGCTGACGGGGCACCCGGGACGGGCCGACATGGGGCCTGGGGCGGCCGGGGGACCTACTGCATACCCGGATCCCGGTTTCACGGTGTTCGCCGGGCGCCCGGGGCTAGATGTTGAAGCCGAGAGCGCGAAGCTGCTCGCGCCCGTCGTCGGTGATGTTCTCCGGGCCCCACGGCGGCATCCACACCCAGTTAATGCGGAAGTCCGCCACCACGCCGTCGAGCGCCTCGGCGGCCTGATCCTCGATCACGTCCGTCAGCGGGCATGCGGCACTGGTCAGGGTCATGTCGATGGTGGCGATCTTCTCGCCGTCCACGTCCACGCCGTAGACCAGGCCGAGGTCCACCACGTTGATCCCGAGTTCGGGGTCGACCACGTCACGCAGCGCCTCGAGCACATCCTCCTGCTCCGGGGTGAGCGGCGTGGCCTCGTTCTCAGTGGTCACGTTCTCCGTCATTTCGCTTCCTCCATGGCCCGAGCGGTCGCGTCTTTCCATGCCATCCAGCCGAGCAGGGCGCACTTGATCCGGGCCGGGTACTTCGATACGCCCGCGAACGCCACCGCGTCCTCGAGCAGGCCCTCGTCGGGCTCCCCCGCGCCCTTGGACTGCATCAGCTCGAGGAACGCCTGGCTGATGGCCATGGCCTCGTCCACCGGCTTGCCGATGATCAGGTCGCACATGACCGAGGCGCTCGCCTGGCTGATCGAGCAACCGAGCGAGTCGTAGGACACGTCCTCGACCACCGGCTCGCCGCCAGCGTCCTTGAGGGTGACCCGCAGCGTTACCTCGTCGCCGCAGACCGGGTTGACGTGGTGCACTTCGGCATCGAAGGGATCCCGCAGGCCCTTGTGGTGAGGGTTGCGGTAGTGGTCCAGGATGATGTCCTGGTACATCGACTGGAGCTGCATCACGTCACCTCCTAACAGCAAAGGACAACACGGTCATCCCGCGCCGAAGAAACGCTGGGCGTAGCGGATCCCGTCGGCCAGGGCATCTACCTCGTCGTGAGTGTTATACACGTAGAAGGTGGCCCGGGTGCTGGCCTGCAAGCCCAGCGCCCGGTGCAGCGGCCAGGCGCAGTGGTGGCCGGTGCGCACCGCGATGCCGAGTTCGTCGAGAACCTGACCCACATCGTGCGGGTGCACGCCCTCCACCTCGAAGGCCACCGCGCCGCCGCGGTCCTTGGTGGTGTCGGGACCGAGGATGCGCACGCCGTCCACCTCGCGCAGCGCGTCCAGGGCGTGCGCGGTCAGCGATTCCTCGTGCGCGGCAACCTTGTCCATGCCGAGCGCGGACAGGTAGTCGATCGCGGCGCCAAGGCCCGCGGCCTCCGAGGCCGGCGGCACACCCGGCTCGAACCGCGCCGGCGGCGGCTGGAACGTGGAGCCTTCCATCCGGACGACCTCGATCATGTCCCCGCCGGCCAGGAACGGCGGAAGCGCCGCAAGCCGTGCGGCTTTCCCGTACAGCACGCCGAGCCCGAGCGGGCCGAGCATCTTATGCCCGGAGAACGCCAGGAAATCCACGTCCAGGGCCGCCACGTCCACCGGATGATGCGGCACCAGCTGCGCGCCGTCGGCCAGCACGGGCGCGCCGGCCTCGTGCGCGAGCCTGACGATCTCGGCGACCGGCGGCATCACGCCGGTTACGTTCGACTGCCCGGTCACCGCGACGATCTTCGTTCGCTCGGTGATCAGCGACGTATCCAGGTCCAGGTGCCCGTCGGGCAGGACCTTGAACCAGCGGAGCGTCGCGCCGGTACGCTCCGCGAGCTGCTGCCACGGCACCAGGTTGGCGTGGTGTTCCATCTCGCTGATGAGGATCTCGTCGCCAGGCTTGACCGACGAGGTAAGCGTGTAGGCCACCAGGTTGATCGCCTCGGTCGCGTTCTTGGTGAACACGATCTCGCCTGCGTCCGCGCCGAGGAATGCGGCGACCTTGGCCCGCGCGCCCTCATAGATCTCGGTGCCCTCTTCGCTGAGCAGATGCGCGCCGCGGTGCGCCGCGCCATTGTGGAGCTCGTAGAACTCCCGCTCAGCGTCGAGCACCTGCACGGGCTTCTGCGAGGTGGCGCCGGAATCCAGGTAGACCAGCGGCTTGCCGTTGCGCACCGTCCTGGCCAGCGCCGGGAAGCCGGCCCGGACCGCGGTCACGTCCAGGTGCTCGGGGAAGCTCATGCCGGAACTCCGGCGAACCGCTCGTAGCCCTCGTTCTCCAGCAGTTCGGCCAGCTCGTGGCCGCCTTCCTCGACGATGCGGCCGGCCACGAACACGTGCACGAAGTCGGGCTGCACGTACCGCAGGATCCGGGTGTAGTGGGTGATCAGCAGCACCCCGTGGCCGGGCTGCTCGCGGAACCGGTTGATGCCCTCGGAGACCACCTTGAGCGCGTCGATGTCCAGGCCGGAGTCGGTCTCGTCCAGGATCGCGACCTTGGGCTTGATCAGCTCGAGCTGCAGGATCTCGTGCCGCTTCTTCTCCCCGCCGGAGAAGCCCTCGTTCAGGTTCCGCTCGGCGAAGACCGGGTCGATGGACAGCGCGGACATCGCGCCGCGCAGTTCCCTGACGAAGTCCCGCAGCTTCGGCGCCTCGCCGCGGACCGCGGTGACGGCGGTCCGCAGGAAGTTGGACACCGTCACGCCGGGCACCTCGACCGGGTACTGCATGGCCAGGAACAATCCGGCCCGGGCACGCGCATCCACGCTCATGGCCAGCACGTCCTCGCCGTCGAGCATGACGCTGCCCCGGGTGACCAGGTACTTGGGGTGGCCCGCGATCGCGTAGGCCAGGGTGGACTTGCCTGAGCCGTTCGGCCCCATGATGGCGTGGGTCTCACCCTCGCGGATGGTCAGGTTCACGCCCCGCAGGATCTCCCGGTGCACACCTGGGCTCTCCTCCACGCTGACGTGCAGGTCGCGGATCTCGAGGGTGGCCACTATGACTCCTTCTCCACGGCGACGTAGACGTCGTCGCCTTCGATCTTGACTGGGTAGACGGGCACCGGCTCGGTGGCCGGCAGCCCGGTGGGCTGCCCGGTGCGCAGGTCGAAGCAGGACCCGTGCAGCCAGCACTCCACCGTGTGGTCGTAGATCTCGCCTTCGCTCAATGGCACCTCGGCGTGCGAGCAGACGTCCCGCAGCGCGAAGACCTCGCCGCCGGTCCGCGCCACGGCGACCGGCTCACCATCCACCTCGACGCCGATCACGCCCTCTTCAGGCAGTTCAGACTGCGAGCAGACCCGCTGGAAGTCGCTCACGAGACCGACCTCTCGAGCTCCCCCTCGACGGCCTCGGCGATCCGCTCGCGCAGTTCGGGCACCTCGATGGCGTCGATCAGCTGGCCGAAGAAGCCGCGGATGACCAGGCGCCGGGCCTCGGCGAACGGGATGCCGCGCGTCATCAGGTAGAACAGGTGATGGTCTTCCAGCCTGCCGCTGGCGCTCGCGTGGCCGGCCCCGACGATCTCCCCGGTGAGGATCTCCAGGTTCGGCACCGAATCCACCCGGGTGCCGTCGGTCAGCACCAGGTTCCTGTTGTACTCGTAGGTGTCGGTGCCGGCCGCCTCCGGCCTGATCAGCACGTCGCCGATCCAGACCGCGTGCGCGTCGGCGCCCTGCAGCGCGCCCTTGTAGGTGACGCGGCTGCGGCAGTTGGGCACGTCGTGGTCGATGAACAGCCGGTGCTCCAGGTGCTGGCCTGCGTCGGCGAAGTAGAGCCCGGTCAGCTCGGCGTCGCCGCCGGGGCCGTCGTAGCGGACCGAGGGGGCCAGCCGGACGACCGACCCGCCCAGCGTGACCGCGGCGTGCCGCAGCCTTGCGTCCCGGCCGAGCGTGGCGTAGTGGTGGCTCAGGTGCACCGCGTCGTCGGCCCAGTCCTGCAGGCTGACCACGGACAGCGCGGCGCCGTCGCCCACCACCAGCTCGACGTTGTCCGCGTAGGTGGCGCTGCCCCGGTGGTCGAGCACCACCACGGCCCGGGAGAACGGCTCGGCCTGCACCAGCAGGTGCCCGTAGCCGGAGCCGCCGGTACCGGTCACGGTGACGACGGTGGGGCGGGATGCGTCGGCTTCGGCCGGGACCGTGAGCACGGTCGCCGCACCGAAGCTCGCATAGGCCCGGGCGCTCACCCGGTCAGCGGGGATGAAACTGGGGCTGGGCAGAGACCCACCCCGGTCGGCCGTAAAGATCTTGACCTCGGGCGCGGGGTCGGTTTCCACCCTCACCCCGGCGGCGGGAACCGGCGGGGTGTCGGTGTGCAGCCCGCGGAGCCGGCGCAGCGGGGTGAACCGCCACTCCTCCTCGCGGCCGTCCGGCACGGGGAAGTCCGCCGGGTCGTACGACCGGTGCTCGTGCAGCCTCGTCACGGGGGCGGTTTCTATCGCCCCCTGAAGTCCAGCCGACATCAGCCGACCGCCCCCTCCATCTGCAGCTCGATCAGCCGGTTCAGCTCGAGCGCGTACTCCATCGGGAGCTCGCGGGCGATCGGCTCGACGAACCCGCGGACGATGGTGGCCATCGCCTCGTCCTCGGTCATGCCGCGGCTCATCAGGTAGAACAGCTGATCCTCGGAGATCTTGGAGACGGTGGCCTCGTGAGCCATCTCCACGTCGTCCTCGCGGACGTCCACGTACGGGTAGGTGTCGCTGCGGCTCACCGTGTCCACCAGCAGCGCGTCGCACTTGACGTTGGACTTGGAGTGCTCGGCGCCTTCCTGCACGTTGACCAGGCCGCGGTAGGAGGTCCGGCCGCCGGCCCGGGCCACCGACTTGGAGACGATGGTGGAAGAGGTGTTCGGCGCGCAGTGCACCATCTTCGCGCCGGCATCCTGGTGCTGGCCCTCGCCGGCGAACGCGACAGAGAGCGTCTCGCCCTTGGCATGCTCGCCCATCAGGTAGACCGCCGGGTACTTCATCGTCACCTTGGAGCCGATGTTGCCGTCGACCCACTCCATCGTGGCGCCCTGCTGGGCCACGGCGCGCTTGGTCACCAGGTTGTACACGTTGTTCGACCAGTTCTGGATCGTGGTGTACCGGCAGCGCGCGTCCTTCTTCACGATGATCTCGACCACCGCGGAATGCAGCGAGTCGGACTTGTAAATGGGCGCGGTACAGCCTTCTACGTAATGGACGTAGGCGCCTTCGTCCACGATGATCAGGGTCCGCTCGAACTGGCCCATGTTCTCGGTGTTGATGCGGAAATAGGCCTGCAGCGGGATTTCCACGTGCACGCCCTTCGGCACGTAAATGAACGAGCCGCCGGACCATACCGCGGTGTTCAGGGCGGCGAACTTGTTGTCGCCCGGCGGGATCACCGTGCCGAAGTATTCCTGGAACAGATCCGGGTGCTCCCGCAGCGCGGTGTCCGTGTCGAGGAATATGACGCCCTTTTCCTCGAGGTCTTCCCTGATCTTGTGGTAAACGACCTCGGACTCGTACTGGGCGGCGACGCCGGCGATGAGCCGCTGCTTTTCCGCTTCGGGGATGCCCAGCTTGTCGTAGGTGTTCTTGATGTCGGCGGGCAGCTCGTCCCAGCTCGCTGCCTGCTTCTCGGTCGAGCGGACGAAATACTTGATGTTGCCGAAGTCGATGCCGGACAAGTCGGCACCCCAGGAGGGCATCGGCTTGCGGCCGAAGTACTTCAGGCCCCGCAGCCGCATGTCGAGCATCCACTCCGGCTCGTTCTTCCGCGCCGAGATGTCGCGGACCACCTCTTCGGACAGGCCGCGGCGCGCGGACGCACCCGCCACGTCCGAATCGGCCCAGCCGAACCTGTACGTGCCCAGCCCTTCGAGCTGTTCTTGCGCGGTGGTCGTCATGTCAAGAGCCCTCCGGACTCTGCGGTGATTTCGTTGGTTACGGGTTCTACAACGGTTCCGGCCGGGGCGGCCTTCCCGATGCTGGTGACGTGCGTGGTGCAGATGCCGTCGCCGTGCGCGATCGTAGCGAGCCGCTGCACCGGGGTGCCGAGCAGCCGGCCGAACGCCTCGGTTTCCGCCTCGCACAGCTGGGGGAACTCGGCCGCCACGTGCGCGACCGGGCAGTGGTGCTGGCAGAGCTGCTCGCCGCCGTCGACCGGGCCGATCGCGGGCGCCGGACCCGCCGAGGCGGCGTAGCCGTCGGCTGACAGCGCCTCGGCCAGGGCCTGGACCCGGCGGGACAGGTTCCCCCTGGCCACCGCGGGCGCGTACCTGCGCTCCAGGTCCGACACCTGCCTGCGGGCGAACTCGGCGATCGCGTCCGGGCCCGCCGTCTCGGCCAGGAAGCGCAGCGCGTTGGTGGCCAGGTCGTCGTAGGCGTGCTCGAACGCGCTGCGGCCCGCGTCGGTGATGACGAAGACCTTGGCCGGGCGGCCGCGGCCGCGGTTCCCGTAGGTCCTGGCCGTCCTGGTCTCGATCAGCCCCTCGGCCAGCAGGTTATCCAGATGCCGCCGGATGGCGGCAGGCGTGAGCCCGAGCCGGCTGCCGAGCGTGGCGGCGGTGGACGGCCCGAGCTCCAGGATCAGCCGCGCGACCTGCCCCCGGGTGGGACCCTCGGTCCCCCGGGTGCGGCCCTCGGCTGCTCCGACGTTTTTCACAACATCATTGTGCCGTAAATCGCCCGGCCTACGCAAATTTTTGGCAAGGTCAACGTGACGTAAATCACGCCGGGCCGGCTTCAGCCCTGGGACGGCCCGGCCGGCTTCAGCCCGAGGACGCGTTCGGCGTTGCCTCCGGCGATCCTGGCCTTGTCCGCCGGGGCCAGCGGCAGCGTGTCGAGCAGGGCGCGGCCCGCCGCGTTGTCGCCGAACGGGTAGTCGACGCTGAACAGGACCCGGTCCACCCCGAGCACCTGCACGGCGCACAGCACCGGCGGCAGGCTGAACAGCCCGCTCGTGGTCACCCAGATGTTCCGCAGGAAGTACTCCGATGGCTTCCGCTCAAGGCCGGCCGGACGGAGCATCACGTCGATCCGGTCCAGCATGAACGGCACCATCTCGCCGCAGTGCCCGATGATCAAGCGCAATCCGGGATGCCGGTCGAACACGCCGGTGGCGATCATCCGCAGCACATGCAGGCCGGCTTCGGCGTGCCAGCCCCACGCGCCGGTGGCCAGCCGGCCCGCCACGGCCGGCGGCAGGCCCTGGTACAGCGCGTCTCTTAGGGCTCCTGATGGCGGGGCGGGATGCAGGTAGAGGGGCACGTCCAGCCGCTCGAAGCGGTCGAGCAGCGGGGTGAACCTGGCGTGGTCCAGGAAGGCACCGTTCGAGCCCAGGGTGCTGTTGACCAGGGCGCCGATCAGCCCGAGGTCTTTTACGGCCCGGTCTAGCTCGTCGGCCGCGGCCTGCGGGTCAGCGGTGGGCAGGGTGGCGAAGCCGGCGAACCGGTCCGGGTGAGCGCGGACCGCCGCGGCCAGGCGCTCGTTGGCTTCCCGCGCACGGGCGATCCCCTCCGCCCCGCTGAGTTCCTGCGCGGCCGGGGCGACGTGGGAGATGACCTGGAGGTCGATGCCGCCGGCGTCCATGTCGGCCAGCCGCGCCTGGCCGAGGTCGCGCAACTGGTCATCCACCCGCTGACCCCACACGGCCAGCAGGCCGGTGCCCGGCGGCGCCGCGAGTTCGGGTATCCAGAAGTGCTCTTCCAGCGCGATCGTTCGCACCCTGGTCATTGTGCCAGTCTTGCCCGTTCGGCTGCCCTGCTCCCCTTTGGCGTCCCCGCTGCGGCCTCCGCGGCGGCGTCCGCTTCTTGATCGCGAAGACTTTGGTACCGCAGGACGTACCGGATCCTTCGGGATCATGAAATGACATGCGGCCCTTGCTGGCCCACAGCCGCAGCGCGTCCGCGCCGTACTTGTCCATCACGTCGTCGGGGACGTACCGGTTGTAACCGTCGCTCTTGCCCAGGTCCCGCTTGGACAGCTTCCTGCCCTGCTCGTTCAGCCCCCAGCCGCTGATCAGCGCGGTCCGCCACGGCACCCGGCCGAACAGCAGCTCGGACTGCACCACCGAGTAGAACAGCCAGGTCCTGATGAGCTCGAACGCCTGCACCCGCATGGACATCGGCGCCAGCGCGGGATCGGTCCCGCCGACCGCCCAGCCGTCGTTGACCTGCGGCGTCAGCGACGACGTCATCCAGGTGTCCATCACGTCCGGGTCCGGCGCCAGGTCAGCCGACCCGCAGGACGCGCAGGATCCGAACTGCCAGGCGGGGCCGGCGCGGCGTTGCTCGTGGCGCCGGCCGACCGCGCGTGGCGCCGCATGCCAGCCGACCCTTCCTGCGGCATCATTGCTAGGTGCCGGGGAAGGAAACCCGGTAGCAATCCGGCCAGGAGGAAAAGCCGTCTATGCCCGCGCCGCGACCTGACATCCCCGATCTGCTCGAGGTGGCCATCCCGCCCGGCGGGAAGGTGATCACCATCAGCGACCTGCACCTGCCGCCGGTGCGCTCCGACGTGTCCGGGCGGTCCTGCCAGACGCTGGCACGGCACCTGGACGGCGAGCCGGACGGGCTCACCGTGGTGCTCGCCGGCGACGTGGTCGAACTGCTGGGTTTCCCCGAGGCCACGGCGACGGACATCATGCGCGCGCACGAGGACCTGTGCGCGGCGCTGCTGGCGGTGACCGCGCGCGGCGGTCAGGTCATCTACGCGATCGGCAACCACGACAGCGATCTGGCCTGGGACGTCAAGGCGGCGGACGCGGTGCGGGAGCTGACCGGGGCCAGGCTGTGCCTGTCCGCGGACCTGATCCTGGCCGACGGCCGCAAGGTACGGGTGGAGCATGGCCACCAGCTCGACCCGTACAACTGCTTCCACGACCCGCGTAACGCGCTGGACACCCCGATGGGCCACCACATCGTCCGGGAGGTCATCCCCCGGATCGAGTGGCTGGGCCGCGGCTGGGTCGACGGCGCGCACGAGATGGCCGACCCGGCCGACTTCCCCTCGTTCGTCGGCTCCCGGATGGTCTACCGGAAGCTGGGCCGGCACCTGTGGTGGCTGATCGCGATCCCGGTGATCATCCTGATCGTGGTCCGGGTACCCGTGATCACCTCGTTCCGGTCCCGCTACCCGGACACCGACGTGTGGGTGCACCGGGGCGAGATCCTCGGCTACGGCGCGATCGCCGACCTGGTGATGCTGGCCGCCGTGGTCGGCATCCTGGCCCGGCGGGCCTGGCTGTCGATCAGCACGCTGGCGCTGGACGAGCGCGGCTACGGCCAGAACCACGCCGCCCGCCAGCGAGCCACCAACCTGGTCGCGGACGGCTACCACGGCTTCATCTCGGGCCATACGCACCATCCGGAGCTGGCGGCCACCGCGTCCGGCTTCTACGCCAACTCGGGGTCGTGCACCTCGGTCGTGGAGGGGATCGGCGGGCGGTTCGGCCTGCCCCCGGCCTACGTGCGGAGCCAGCAGATCTGCTGGGTGGAGCTGGCCGGGGACCGGACGGACCTGGTGTCGGCCCGGGTCGAGCTGCCCGGCGCGACCAAGATGGAGCGGTTCGCCGCGCGCGGCCGCAACCCGCACTCCGACACCCCCGTGCGGGTCGCCTCCTGGCCGGCCGGACCCGACTGGCCGCCCCCGGACAAGGAGGCCGGCCGCCGTCCTAGCCCGCCTCCGTCAAGCCCGTCGCCGCCCCAGGGTGGGGGAAACCCCAGGACGCGAAACGGGGGATAGCCGCATTCCGCCTGCTTGCCCGGAGCTCGTATCGTTTTCCGCGAGGGTCGGACGGAGGGTTCGGAGAGCATAGTGGCCGCAGATCGTGAGGGCGAGATCGCTGCCTCGGTGGCGGCGCTGCAGGACCTGGGCTCCGGCTATGACCAGGCCCTGGCCGAAGGTCTCGTTGAACGCATTGGCGCGGAGATCGACAAGAGGATCGCAGCCGAGATCGACAACCGGGTCACGGCGGAGGTGGACAGCCGCATCCTGATTCAGCTTGACCGGTATGCGGGGTGCAGGCACCAGCGCCGCCAGTGACCAGGAAGGCGGTGGACTTCGCTCAGCCGCGCTCGGCGGCCCTGGCCTCCTCGATGGTGAGTTCGGCGGCGGGGTCGGCTTCCAGGCGCTCGTCCGGGATCGGCTCACCGCTGCGGACGGACCGGCCGTAGGTGCCCTCGTCCAGCCGGTGCAGGGCGCGCTCGATGGCGCCCAGCCGGTTGCGCAGGCTTTCCGCGATCGCGTCGTCCTCGCCCTCGGCGGTCAGCGACTGCGCGGCGTCGGCGGTGTCCCCTGCCTCGCTGTCGACCTCCGCCATCCGGTCTTCCCGGCCCGACTCAACGGTGTCCTTCAGCAGGCCCTGCACGTCGTCGCGCTCGGCGATGAGCAGGCTGCGTGCGCGGTCCAGGTCCATCCAGGGCCCCTCTCTAATCCGGGTGCGACGCGTGCGCGTCCATGTGGTCGTGTTCGTGGCCGTCGGGCGAGCCGCCCACATCCGCAGCATAGCGAGGCCGCCGGCCCGCACGAACCGGATGAGCAGGGCGGCGGCCAGGAGCAGGAAGACGATGTTCAGCCAGGTGGTGTAGTCCCCCGACACGCCCCCGTAGACTCGCGTCCGTGAGCACGGACCCGCGAACGCCTGCCGTCGAGATCGGCGGCCTGGTCAAGCGGTACGGCCAGACGACGGCGGTGGACGGGCTGGCGCTGAGCGCGGCCGCCGGCGCCGTCACCGGCATTCTGGGGCCGAACGGAGCGGGCAAGACCACCACCATCGAAATCTGCGAGGGCTACCGGCGGCCCGACCAGGGCACGGTGCGCGTCCTCGGCCTGGACCCGGTGCGCGACGCGAAGGCGCTGCGACCCCGGGTCGGCGTGATGCTCCAGTCAGGCGGCATCCCCCCGTCGGTGCCCGCCGCCGACTACCTCAACCTGCTGAGCCGGTTCCACACCCATCCGGTCGGGGTGCCGGCGCTGCTCGACCTGGTCGGCCTGACCGCGGCTGCCGGGACCCCGTACAAGCGCCTGTCCGGCGGTCAGCAGCAGCGGCTCTCGCTCGCCGCGGCCGTCATCGGCCGCCCCGAGCTGGTGTTCCTCGACGAGCCCACGGCCGGCATGGACCCGCAGGGCAGGCACGCCACCTGGGAGCTGATCGGGCAGCTGCGCGCGGCCGGGGTGAGCATCATCCTGACTACGCACTTCATGGAGGAAGCCGAACGGCTCTGCGATCACGTGGCCATCATCGATCACGGCCAGCTGGTGGCCGCGGGCACGCCGGGCCAGCTCACCGGGACCGTGGGCCAGCTCAGGTTCCGCGCGGAGGTCGGCCTGGACGTGGACAACCTGCTCGCCGCGCTGCCGCCGGGCAGCCTGGCCAAGGAGTCGCCGTCCGGGCACTACGTGATCGAGGTGCCCGGCACCGTGGATCCGCCGCTGCTGGCCGCGGTGACCGCGTGGTGCGCGGAGCGCGGCGTGCTGGCCAACAGCCTGCGGATCGAGAGCCGCACGCTGGAGGACGTATTCCTCGAGCTGACCGGGAAGGAGCTGCGGTCGTGACGGTGTTCACGCCGGCTCCGGGGGCGGCGCCGCTGCCGCAGATGGTCGCCGCGCAGGCCACGCTGGAGACCAGGACGCTGCTGCGCAACGGGGAGCAGCTGCTGCTCACGCTGGTCATCCCGTTGCTGCTGCTGGTCGCGTTCGGCCTCGAGCCCCTGGTGAACCTGGGCACGGACATGAGCCGGATCGACTTCCTGACTCCGGGGATCATCGCGCTCGCGGTGATGTCGACGGCGTTCACCAGCCAGGCCATCGCCACCGGCTTCGAGCGCCGGTACGGGGTGCTCAAGCGGCTCGGCGCCACGCCCCTGTCGCGCACCGGGCTGATCGCCGCCAAGACGTCGACGGTGATCGCGGTGGAACTGCTGCAGGGCGCGCTGATCGTCCTCGTCGCCCTGGCCATCGGCTGGCGGCCGGACGCCAGCCCGGCCGCGATCGTGGTGGCGCCGCTGCTGATCCTGCTCGGCACCGCGGCGTTCAGCGGCCTCGCCCTGCTGATGGCGGGCACGCTGCGCGCCGAGGCCACGCTGGCCGCGGCCAACCTGGTCTACGTCGTGCTGCTCGGCGTGGGCGGCGTGGTCTTCCCGCTGACCAGGTTCCCGGCCGGCGCGCGGCCGGTCCTCGAACTGCTGCCCACCGGCGCGCTGTCCACCGGCCTGCGCGACGTACTGCAGCAGGGCGTCATCTTCCCGGTCGGGAACGTGGTCACGCTGGCCGTCTGGGCCGCCGCGGCTATCGTCCTGGCGGCGCGGACGTTCAAGTGGGACTGACGGACTCCGTCCGGGGCGGGCGGGGCGCGATGATGCTGCCTGCCGTCATGATCCTGACCGGGATCGTGTCCGTGCAGTTCGGGGCGGGTCTGGCGTTCCGGCTGTTCGGGCAGGTTCCGCCCGCGGCGATCACCGGGCTGCGGCTGTGGACATCCGCGGTGGCGATGGTGGCGCTGGCCGGCCGGGGTTTCACCCGCTCGCTGGGTGACCTCAGGGAGCGGCGAGCCGTCGCCGATGCGGCCATCGCCTGCTCGTTCGGCATCTCCCTTGGCGTCATGAACTTCTCGATCTACCAGTCGTTCGCGCGCATCCCGCTGGGGGTCGCCGTCACCATCGAGTTCCTCGGCCCGCTGGCGGTGGCGGTGGCGGGGTCGCGGCACCTGCGGGACCTGGGCTGGGTGGTGCTCGCCGCGACCGGGGTGGTGCTGCTGACCCAGGGCGGCCACGAGCACCTCAACCTGGCCGGGGTGCTGTTCGCGGGCCTGGCCGCGACCTGCTGGGCCGCCTACATCGTGCTCAGCTCGGCGACCGGGCGCCGCTTCCCCGGCTCGGCCGGCCTGGCTATCGCCATGGTGGTCGCGGCCGTCATCGTCACGCCGCCTGCCCTGGCGGCCGGGGGCAGCGCCATGTTCCGGCCCGCCATCGTCGCCACGGGCGCGGCGATCGGGGTGCTCTCCTCGGTCATCCCCTACCGGCTCGAGCTGGAGTCGCTGCGCCGGATGCCGACCCGGCTGTTCGGGGTGTGGATGAGCCTGGAGCCGGCCGTGGCCGCGCTGATCGGGCTGGCCCTGCTGGGCCAGCGGCTGAGCGTGGTCGAGTGGTGCGCCATCTGCTGCGTGATGGTCGCCTGCGCCGGAGCCGCGCGGGGTACTTCCGCTGCTCTACCGGGCTAGTTCCGGGGGGGACGACCCCCCCGAGCCCCCCCGGAACTACCATGAGGGCGTGCCCGCCGAGCTGAAGTCCCGCGTCGTGGCCTGGACTAGGCCCGTGCTCTGGCCGACGCTGTCCTCGCTGCGGCGGCTCGCGCTGGCCGGGGTCATCGCCGACACGGTGATCATGTCCACCGGCGCCGCGGTGCGGCTCAGCGCGTCCGGGCTCGGCTGCCCCGACTGGCCGCGGTGCAGCGCGGCGGACGTCGTGGCCAGCAAGAACGCCGGGCAGACGCTGCTCAACACCTGGATCGAGTTCGGCAACCGGCTGCTGAACTTCCCGCTGGTCGTCATCGCCGGGCTGATCTTCATCGCGGCCTGGCGGTACCGGCCGGACGGCAGGCGGCGGCGGGACCTGGTGTGGCTGGGGGCCGCCCAGCCGATCGGCGTGGTGGCGCAGGCGGTGATCGGCGGGATCGTGGTGCTGACCAGGCTCAGCCCGGCCACGGTTTCCGTGCACTTCCTGGTGTCCGCAGCCGTGGTGGCCGCGGCTGTTGTCCTGCATATCCGGTGCAGCGAGGATCCCGCGGCGTCCGGACCGCTGCTAGTCCGCCGCGACCTGCGGCTGATCGCGGCGGCGCTGGTCGCGGTCACCACCGTGATGCTGGCGGTCGGCACGGTGGTCACCGGGACGGGACCGCTGGCCGGCCACGCGGACACGCCCAGGTACAAGCTGCCGCTCGAGGGGGTCACGCAACTGCACGCCGACATCGGCTGGCTGCTGGCGGGCCTGTCGATCGCGCTGGTGCTCGGGCTGCGGCTGTCCGGCGCGCCGCCGCGCGCGGTCCGGGCCGGCTGGATCATGCTCGCGGCGCTCGGCTCGCAGGGCGTGATCGGCTACATCCAGTACTTCACCCACCTGCCGGCCGGGCTGGTATGGGTCCACGTGACCGGTTCGGTACTGGTCTGGATCGCGGTGCTGCGGCTGTTCTTCGCGGTGCGCGAGCGGGCGCCGGTAAACACTGCGCGAACGGGGCCTGCGGTGACCGTACCCACCAGGCAGCCGGAGCCACTGGACCGATAAGCTCGTAGCGTGAGCACTCCGGCCACTCTTGACTGGACGGCGACCGACGAGCGCGCCGTCGACCTGATCCGCGTCCTGGCGATGGATTCGGTGCAGAAAGCGGGCTCGGGGCACCCCTACGTGTGGACACATGACTCCATCGACCAGGACGAGCCCTGCCGGCACGAGGTGCTGCCCCCGGCCGTCCGCGCGCGGGTGTCGGTCGAGGCGGCCATTACCGCGCCGTGGCGCTTGTTCAGCGGCGACGCCGGCGCTTCAATTGGAATGGACCATTTCGGCGCGTCGGCCGATGACAAGACGCTTTACCGGGAGTTTGGTATTACCGCGGAGCGGGTAGCCGCAGCCGCACGCGACAGTCTGGCCCGGGCCTGAACCGGCCCGGGGCGCGCAGGGAAGGAAGAGGAACGGTGTCAGTTGACGTTCTCGGACAGCTGTCCGAGGCCGGGGTGTCGGTGTGGCTGGATGACATCAGCCGCGACCGGCTGCGTACCGGCAACCTGCAGGACCTGATCGACGACTACCACGTGGTCGGCGTCACCTCCAACCCGACGATCTTCGCCCACGCGCTGGAGGCCGGGGACGCCTACGACGGCCAGCTCGCCGACCTGAAGACCCGCGGCGTAACGGTGGAAGAGGCGTCCCGCGCCATCACCACCTACGACATCCGCTGGGCCTGCGACGTGTTGCGCCCGGTGTACGACGCGACAGCCGGCCAGGACGGCCGGGTTTCGCTCGAGGTCGACCCCAGGCTGGCCAAGGACACGCACGCGACCATCGCCGAGGCGCGGGCGCTGTGGTGGATGGTGGACCGGCCGAACCTGTTCATCAAGATCCCCGCCACCCCCGAGGGGCTGCCCGCGATCACGCAGGCTATCTCCGAGGGGATCAGTGTCAACGTCACGCTGATTTTCTCGCTGGAGCGGTACGGCGAGGTCATCGACGCGTACCTGGCGGGCCTGGAGCAGGCCGCGGCGGCCGGGCACGACCTGTCCCAGATCCGTTCGGTGGCGTCTTTCTTCGTCAGCCGGATGGACACGGAGGTCGACGCCAGGCTGGACAAGCTGGGCACCCCCGAGGCCACGGCGCTGCGCGGCAAGACGGCGATCGCGAACGCGAGGCTGGCGTACGAGCTGTTCGAGCAGCGGATCGCCACCGACCGGTGGCAGGCCCTGCGGGCCAAGGGAGCGCAGGTCCAGCGGCCGCTGTGGGCGTCGACCTCCGCCAAGGACCCGTCGTTCCCCGACACCTTGTACGTGGTCGAACTAGTCGTCGCGGACACGGTCAACACCATGCCCGAGGCCACCATCAAGGCCACCGCGGACCACGGCGAGCTGCGCGGCGACACGGTGCACGGCAGCTACGACGCGTCCCGTCAGGTCCTGGCCGACATGGAGAAGCTCGGCGTCAGCTACGACGATGTGATGCAGGTACTCGAGGACGAGGGCGTGGCGAAATTCGAGGCGTCGTGGAACGGACTGCTCGAGACGATCAGAACGAACATGGGGCTGTGAGTGACGGCCGACCAGGGCCTGGCCCCGGCCAACCCGGGCGTGATCGCGGGGCTGCATGAGATGGCCGGATCGCCCAATCCGCTCCGTGACCCGCGCGACCGGCGCATCCCCCGGGTGGCCGGACCGTGCGTGCTGATCATGTTCGGGGTCACCGGTGACCTGGCGCGCAAGAAGCTGATGCCGGCCGTCTACGACCTGGCCAACCGCGGGCTGCTCCCGCCGGGCTTCTCGTTCGTCGGCTTCGCCCGCCGGGACTGGGAGGACGAGGACTTCGCCCAGCTCACCTACCAGGCGGTGAAGGAGCACGCCCGGACGCCGTTCCGGGACGCGGTCTGGCAGCAGCTCAGCGAGGGCGTCAGGTTCGTGTCGGGGACGTTCAACGACGACGAGGCCTTCGACCGGCTGGCCGCGACCGTCAGACAACTCGACGCGGAGCGGGGTACCGGCGGGAACTACGCGTTCTACCTGTCGATCCCGCCGGGCCAGTTCCCGGTGGTGGTGCAGCAGCTCAAGCGCAGCGGCCTGTCCGACCAGGGCGGCGGCTGGCGGCGGGTGGTGATCGAGAAGCCGTTCGGCCACGACCTGGCGAGCGCGCGGGAGCTGAACGCCACCCTGGAAGGGGTCTTCCCGCCGAACGCAGTGTTCCGCATCGACCACTATCTCGGCAAGGAGACGGTGCAGAACATCCTGGCGCTGCGGTTCGCCAACGAGATGTACGAGCCGATCTGGAACCGCGGTTACGTGGACCACGTGCAGATCACGATGGCCGAGGACGTCGGGATCGGCGGCCGGGCCGGCTACTACGACGGCATCGGCGCCGCTCGCGACGTGATCCAGAACCACCTGCTGCAACTGCTGGCGCTGATCGCCATGGAGGAGCCGGCCGCGTTCGACGCGGACTCGCTGCGGATGGAGAAGGAGAAGGTGCTCTCCGCCGTCCGGCTGCCCGGAGACCTGGCCACGGGCACCGCGCGCGGACAGTACTCGGCCGGCTGGCAGGGCGGCCGCCAGGTGCACGGCTTCCTGGAGGAAGACGGCATCCCGGTGGATTCGCGCACCGAGACATACGCCGCGCTGCGGCTCGGCGTCGACACCAGGCGCTGGGCCGGGGTGGGGTTCTACCTGCGCGCGGGCAAGCGGCTGCCGCGCCGGATGACGGAGATCGCGCTGATCTTCCAGCGCGCGCCGCACCTGCCGTTCTCCGCCACCGACACCGAGGAACTCGGCCAGAACGCGCTGGTGATCAGGATCCAGCCGGACGAGGGCATCACGGTCAGGTTCGGCTCGAAGGTGCCGGGCACGGCCATGGAGGTGCGGGACGTGAACATGGACTTCGCCTACGGCGAGTCCTTCACCGAGTCCAGCCCGGAGGCCTACGAGCGGCTGCTGCTCGACGTCCTCATCGGCGACCCGCCGCTGTTCCCGCGGCAGCAGGAGGTCGAGCTCGGCTGGCGGATCCTCGATCCGGTGGAGGAGTTCTGGGCCTCCTACACCAAGCCGGAGCAGTATCCGGCCGGTTCGGCGGGCCCTGCGTCGGCCGACGCGATGATGGCCCGGGACGGGCGCGCATGGCGCCGGCTATGAGGAGGCCGCGATGACCATCGACCTGACCGACACCGCCACCGGCGCGATCCACGAGGCGCTCACCCAGGCGCGGCGCCGCATGGGCGGCCCCGCCTCCGGGACGGTGCTGACGCTGATCATCGTCACCGACGAGGCCGCGCAGTACGACGCGGTCCGGGCGGCCAGCCAGGCCGGCCGGGAACACCCGAGCCGGATCCTGGCGGTGATCACCCGGAAGCCCAAGGCCGAATCCCGGCTCGACGCCGAGATCCGGGTGGGTGAGACCGGACCCGGTGAGACCATCCTGCTCCGCATGTACGGCCCGCTGGGCCAGCACGCCGACTCGGTGGTCGCGCCGCTGCTCGCGCCGGATGTCCCCGTGGTCACCTGGTGGCCGGACGAGGCGCCGCCAGCGCCGCACGCGGATCCGCTCGGCACGGTGGCCCAGCGCCGGGTGACCGACGCGGCGGCCAGCGAGACTCCCAAGGACATGCTGCTGACCTTGGCCAAGGCCTACCAGCCGGGCGACACCGACCTGAGCTGGACCCGGTCCACGTCCTGGCGTTCGCTGCTCGCCGCCACCCTGGACCAGCCCTACCCCGAGCTCTACAGCGGCGAGGTCCTGGCCGAGCCGGACAACCCGAGCGCCGATCTGATCGCGGCCTGGCTCGGGCTGCGGCTCGGCATCCCGGTGCAGCGCCTCGAGTCGGGCGGCCCGGGGGTCACCGAGGTCAGCTTCGAGACGGCCGACGGGAACGTGGCGCTGTCCCGGCCGGACGGCCGGAACGCCACCCTGGCCTGGCCCGGGCGCCCGGAACGCCGGGTGGCGCTGCACCGGCGCGACACCCCCGACCTGATCGCCGAGGAGCTGCGCAGGCTCGAGCCGGACGAGGTTTACGCCGAGACACTCCGCGCCCTGGCCGTAGGCTCCGCTTCATGAGCGTGCCCGAGGTGATCGTGCACCGCGACGCCAAGCTGCTCGCTCAGGCCATCGCCGCACGCCTGGTCACCAAGCTGGTCGACTCCGTCGCCGCCCGCGGCACCGCGTCGGTGGTGCTGACCGGGGGCGGCATCGGCACCGCGGTGCTCGCCGAGCTGGCCGGCGCCCCGGCCCGGGACGCGGTCGACTGGCGGTACCTGGACATCTGGTGGGGAGACGAGCGGTTCCTCCCGGCCGGCAACCCGGAGAGGAACGAGACCGGCGCGCGGTCCGCCCTGCTCGACCACGTGGACGTCGACCCGGCCCGGGTGTACCCGATGCCGGGACCCGACGGACCCGACGGCGACGACCCGGAGGCCGCGGCCGCCAGGTACGCGTCCTGGCTGACCGCCGCGACCAGCCCGGAGGACCACGGCCCGGTGCCCGCGTTCGACGTGCTGATGCTCGGCATCGGGCCGGAGGCGCACGTGGCGTCCCTGTTTCCCGGCATGCCCGCGCTCTACGACGAGCGGCCGGTGGTAGCGGTGCGCGGCTCACCCAAGCCCCCGCCGGTCCGCCTCACGCTGACCCTGCCGTCGATCCGGGCCGCCCGCGAGATCTGGATCGTCGCCTCCGGCACCGACAAGGCCAACGCCATCGCGATGGCGCTGTCCGACGCCGGGCCGGTGCAGGTGCCAGCCGCGGGCGCGCGCGGCCGGCAGCGGACGCTATTCCTGATCGACGGCGACGCCGCGGCCAAGGTGCCGCCGCAGATCGGCCGCCAGGGCGCCCACTGACGCCTCTCCAGGCCGCCGGGCGAACGCAAGCCCCGCAGCCAGGCAGGCGGCTGGCACCGCGGCCAGCACGTACCGGTAGCTGAACCCGGCGGTCATCGGCGGCAGCACGATCATCAGCGCCCCGACCAGCCAGGGCAGCAGGCCGGCGCCGCCCCAGCGGCGCCAGCGGCCTATCACCCCGGCGGCGCCGATGAGCACGATGACCAGGAGCAGCGTGCCGCGCAGGTAGAAGTACCGCTGATAGATCTCGAGTAGCCGCTCCCACGGCTGGACCGCCCTGGTGGTCCCGAGCCCCTGGCCGGCGAAGGCTCTTTCTGCCGTCTGGATCTGGCGCGCCTGGCCGTCACCCTGCTGGCAGCCCGCGTCGCACCAGGTCGGACTCTTGCTGTCGGGCTGGCGATAGGGGGTGCCCGGCATGTGGTAGGGCGTGGCGTACCACGGTATCTGCAGGTTCATCTGCCGGGTGCTTGTGAACTGGAAGGCCGGGCCGTTGCCGTTCGCGTTCTCGTCGTAGCCGCCCGGGTCCGGCTGCCGGTTCCATCCGAACGTGTGCAGGATGTCCTTCGCCACGACCCGGAGGTAGGCCACCGGCTGAGTTTCGATGGCACGCTCGGCGAAGTGCTGTGTCTTGGCGTTCATGGCGGGGGTGAACCGGGCCCCTATGTCGGAGCCGATCTGCTTGTCCTGGTACAGCGGGGTGTACGTGACATTCCCGTTGATCAGCCGGTCGTTGTCCGACCAGATGTAATCCGACGCTGGCGGGCGGTCCTGGGGCGGGTTCAGGTCGCACAGGAAGAGCAGGTCGGCGGGGGGCTTGATCTTCGAGCACTCGGCGAAGGTGCTGACCCGGCTGTACAGGAACGGGCCCCGGGACTCGGTCAGCGCGTACGTGCCGTACGTGCCGTGGAACCAGGCCATGTACGCCGCGATCGGCACGACACCGGCCACGAGCAGCGTGGCCAGGCGCCGCCAGCCCACCCGCCGGACCAGCATGGCCACCAGGACCACCACAAGCAGCAGCTCGCCGACGGACCTCACTACGGTGGCGTAGCCGACGAGCAGCCCGGCCACGGCCATCACCGGAACCGAGGGGCGATCACTCCAGCACAGGATCACGATAGCGACGGTGACCAGGAAGATGAACAGGGTATCGGCGCTGATCATGTGCTCGAGATGCAGTTCGTAGGAGTCGAACAAGACCGGCAGGGCCGGCAGTGTCGCTCCCCACCACGGCAGCCCGCGGTGGCGCAGGAGAGCATAGATGAGGACGCCCATGGCGACCCCCATCGCGGCCTGGACCAGCCCGATCGGATAGTCACTGTGCAGCGGGAGCAGCAACTGAAGGAAGAACGGGTAGCCGTTCGCCCGGACTTCGTCCGGGATGTGCGTATAGGCGTCGTAGAGGTAGTTATAGGAATCGTCGAATGACAGGATGGGCGGATACCCGAGGATCACGATGATCCGCACCACGATGGCCGCGGCTGCCACGATGGTGAACTGCCAGTGCGTCACCGCCGGGCGGACGAGCGCCGCGAGCCGCGAAAATCGCTCCTCGAGGGGCTGCTGACCGGGAATGACCCGGTCGTTACCGGTGGCCGTGTTCGACAACGACCGCCTCCTGACTCCCTGAGCCTGCCAGAAGATCCGCTGACCCTTTCGCCGATCCCGCAGGCCCCGGGTAATCAGGCACGCCCACGCGATTTCGCCACGTCGGCCGACTCATAGTAGCCGCCTGCCCGGGTGAGCGGTACGTATTACCGGTTTATGACGCCGGCTAGCGTGTCGTCGTCACCGACGGTTATCAGCGTCCTCCGTAGCCTACCCGGCATGCCAGCAGGCAGATGAACACCACCGAGAGCGCAGCCGCGGTGTCCGGTGATCCGGCCGCCGCCGCGACCATGATCCAGACGAAGATGACCGGCAGCAGCCGGCCCAGTGGCCGGTGATGCCCCCCGTACCGCGGCCGGGGGACGGAAGGCACCACCTGCCGCGCGGCGGACTGCGGCGGGCGTTGCTGCGGCAGGCCAGCGCCGAACATCGGCTCGAAGGGAAGGTCCGCCGTCAGTTCGCGCAGGTCGCCCCAGGTCTTCGAGGCATACGCGGCCGACGTGCGTTCGCCGAACTCCTCCAGCGTCAGCCGGCCTTCCGTATACGCATCCCGGAGGATGTCGACAACGCTCTCCCGCTCTTTGTCGGACGCGCGGATCGGTCGGTCGGTCATCGGCACGGACCCTTCCTCGTGTTCTTGTTGGATCCTAACCCAGCAACCAGCCGAACCTGCAGAGATGGCAGCCTGAGGACTTGACGGGCGGCGGGCGGCGGAGGGGCGGCGGAGGCGGGCGCTCGCCGAGAGCTTTTTCTTCCGCCGGCGCGGGCTTACCCGGATCGCGGCGTCCAGAGCAGACCCGGAACGGAATCGGACGTCCAGCCAGGGGACGTGGCCTTCGAATGGTGACCAAAAAGTCAGGAACTTTAGGTCTCGCACCCTAACGCAAGCGGCGTTACGCTGTTGGCGAATCTTTCATCTGGTCAATCTGTGCCGGATGTGACCAGAAGAGGGTTTCGGCATGAAGGCTTTGGTGCCCACGACAAGGTTCTTCATGCCAGCCACGCAGTAACGACGGGCGCCCTGCCCTCTCGACCGCCGCAAACGGTACGCCGGGAGCCGGACAAGCCGTTCCTCACTAGGAGGGATCGATTTTGAGCGTCAGCGAAGACCGCACAGTCCAGCCCAGCCCCATCACCTCGCCCCCCGCACTGGCAGTCGCCGACCCTGCCCCGCTCGGCCTCGCCGCCTTCGCCCTCACCACATTCCTGCTGTCGGCATCGAATGCGAACTGGATGACCCACGCCACCGGCGCCGCGTTCCTCGGCTACGCCTTGGCGTACGGCGGCCTGTGTCAGCTGCTGGCCGGCATGTGGGAGTTCCGCAACAAGAACGTGTTCGGCGCCACCGCGTTCTCCAGCTACGGCGGCTTCTGGATCGGGCTTGGCCTGTGGGTCCAGCTCGTCAAGATTCCTGCGCTCGCGGCCGCCAAGACGCCGCTCGCCCTAGCGGTCACGGTCACGGCACTCAACCACGACGTGGGCTGGATCCTGCTCTCGTTCGCCATCTTCAACACGTACATGCTGATCCTCAGCACTCAGGTCAACATGGCCGTGTTCGGGGTGTTCCTTACCCTGGAACTCACCGAGATCATCCTGTTCATCGGCCAATTCTCGCTCGGCCACGCCCTGACTTCGGGAATTGTCCAGTTCGGCGGTTATGTGGGCCTGATCACCGCGCTCGTCGCCTGGTACGCCTCGGCGGCTCTCGTCTCCAGAGGCATGGCAGGCGGCAAGGTCCTGCTGCCGGTCGGCAAGCCGCTCATCGCCTGAGTCCCGATCCCGCATCAGCGCTGGGGAGCGCCCGCTCCCCAGCGCTTTGGCGTTCTCAGGGACCGCCGGCCAGGCAGCCCGGGAGCCGGATAGCGTTAGCCCGGTGAAATAGTCGCGAAGGGAGGAGCACGGGTGCAGGACGGGAGGCAGGTCCGTGGCGACCTACGGCCTGGCGGGGAAGGCGCGGCAGCTGCTCGAGCCGAAGGCCGGCCCGGCGCATGCGGCCATCGTCCGGTACGCCCGATGTGGCATCGCTGCTGCTGGGACAGCATCGGTGTGACATCGATGTCGTTTGCCTGCGGTGCTGGGCGCAAGCCTCAGGCAGAACGAAGGGCCGGCTGGCAAGCCAGCCGGCCCTTCGTCACGCAAACCGGTGCAGTGTCCGCCTCTCGGCGAAAGGCGCAACGCGGCTCCAGCCGGACGGTATTCCGCGAAGGCAGTAGGTGCGGCCCGGGGGACACAGCCGCACCGGCCGGTACCTAGTAACGCCCGCGCCGTCCCCTCTGTTCCCGTCGCGCGGGCGGATCTGTCTCGTAGGGGAAAGACGAGATGGCCTCATGGCTCGCGGTGGTCTCCGAGTCCTGGTCGGGATACTGACCATGCCCGTAAGGCTGGTCTTGCCCGCCGTAGCCGAAGGTGCTGTACCCCTGGTCGAGGTAGGACCCGGCATCACCTTGAGCCGGGTAGTCCTGCCCGGTGTAGCCGTACTCGCTGTATCCCTGATCTTGGTAAGCCTGCGGGTCGGCTTCCTGGTAGCGCTGGTCGCTGTAGCCCTGGTAGTCCCGGTCCGCGTAACCAGGCCCGGCGTAGGCCGCGCCCTCGAATTCCCGGCTGCCCGGCCCCGGGTGGCCGTACTCCTGCTCGGCGCGCGGATCCTGTTCCCGGTAATGCTGGCCCTGGTAGTCCTGCTCCTGGTAACGCTGGCCCTGGTAGTCCTGCTCCTGGTAACGCTGATCCTGGTAGTCCTGCTCCTGGTAACGCTGATCCTGGTAGCCCTGCTCCTGGTAACGCTGATCCTGATAGCCCTGCTCCTGGTAACGCTGGCCCTGATAGCCGTCCTCGGCGTAACCGCGCTGGTGCTGCCCCTGGTAGGCCGGCCCGGTATAGCCGGGGCCGGAGTAGGACCCGCTGCCGTAGCCCTGACCCGAGTACGAGCCGGCGCCGTAGCCCTGCCCCTGGTAGGACCCGCCGTCATAGTCCTGGCCGGAATAGGGGGAGGAGGCGGCGGCGTAACCGCGGCCGGAGTCGGCCTGCGGCGACCCGCCGTAGCCCTGGCCGGGATACCCCTGGCCGGCGTAACCCGGCTCGTAGCCCTGGCCGGAATACCCCTGGCCGGAGTAGCCCCGGTCGGGATAGCCGTGGTCGCCGTAGCCGTATCCCTGGTCGCCGTAATCCTGTCCGCCGGCGTACCCGTGGTTGCCCTGACCCGGCTGCTGGTCGCCGTAGCCGCGGTCCTGGTATCCGGGCTGGGCGTAACCACGGTCGCCGTACTGGCCTGGCTCGGCGTACTGGGCGCCGTAGCCGTCGGAGGGGAGCCGCCCCTGACGCTGATCCTGGTAGCGCTGCTCCGGGTAATACTGCTCGGAGCGGTCCTCGGGATAGTCCTGGGCGCTCTGCGGGTCCTGCGGCGCGGGCGGGGCAGGCGGCAGCGCCCGGGGACTCTGGGTGGGCGCCGGGCTGAACGCCGTCGCGCCGGCCGGCTCGTCCGGCCGCAGCGCACGGAAATCACCCGTCACCGGCCCGGTGTACTCGGCCTCCCGGGCGCCGTAACCGCCAGGCAAGGCAGCGAGCCTCGGGTCCGTCGGCGCGCCGGGAAGCTGGCTCGCGTGGGCGCCTGAGCCGCGAGGGCCGGGGGGGTCGGGGGGCTGCACGCCGCGCTGCAGGGCGTCGAGCAGCCTTGGCAGTTCCTCCAGCGGCAGCCGGAACGTGCCCGTGCAAGTGCCCCCCTGCCAGATGCTGAAAACGGAGACCCCGGTGTCGGCATACCAGCTCAGGCGCATGCTGCGGGAGCTGCCGCGCACATCGAAGAAGACCTCGCCGAGCCGGGGCAGCGGCGCTGCGTCCGACGCTGACATGGTGCCCATCGTGGCCTTGCTCCCTTCCCTTGTCCAAGTCGTCACGAACACTCTCAAGCAGGCTAGCTGCAGGCCGGAATTCAGGTAGGGAATTTCGCCACCCCGCATGCAAGACTGCTGCCGGAGATGGCATCATTATCGGCGGGCATGAAGCGGCCTGCGCGATGGTTGCAACAGGACGGGTGAACCGAAGCGTCGGCGCCAGCCGTTCGGTATGGTGACCACTTGATTACGTGGCCGCCGTACCCGGGCACGGGAACACCATGTCGCGAAGACGCGTTGTATCTTGCAACGGAGGCTCCGGACAGGACTGGTTCGCGTGTTCACGAGCCTGACGATCTACTGTAACGCATTATTTGACGCATCTTGGTTGAGGTGATTGAGCCATGTCTCAGGTACGCCGGCAGTCGGCTGTGCTTCCCCGCCCGAACTGGGGGTGGCAAGATGCTGCCGCGTGCAAGGGCGAGGACCTGCTGCTCTTCTTCGGTCCGGATGGCGAGCGCCAGCCGGAGCGGGAGATCAGGGAGCACAAGGCCAAGGAGGTCTGCGCGGCCTGCCCCGTCCGGCTTGAGTGCCTGAACTACGCGGTGTCGCGGCCGGAGAAGTACGGCACCTGGGGTGGCCTGAACGAGGATGAGCGTTCGGCCGAGCGCCGCCGCCGGATGCGGCGTGCCAACGCCGCCTGAGCGGGAGCGAGCCGGGTATCACGTCAGCAATGCCAGCACATCGGCGTCTGTGAGCTGGCCGAACGATCTGTACCACTGCCCCACCGACCTGAACCGGCGGGGCGTCGCCAAGATAATCACCCGGTCGGCTTCGGCGCGCATCTCCTGCGCCGCGGCCGGAGCCGCGACCGGAGCCGCCAGCACCAGGTAAGCCGCCTTCGCCGCGCGTAGCGAACGCAGCGCGGCTCGCGCTGTCGCGCCCGTCGCCAGCCCGTCGTCCACCACGATCACGCACCATCCCGCCACCGGCGGCAGCGGCAGGCCGGCCCGGTAGACCCGTACCCGCCTGGCCAGTTCGGCCTGCTCGGCGGCGACCACCGGAGCCAGGTCGGCCGGGGAGAGCGAGAGCCGGCCGAGCAGGCCGGCGTCGTAGACGGCGGTGCCCAGGCCCTCGGCGATGGCCCCCACGCCGAGTTCCGGCTGGCGCGGATAACCGATCTTACGGGTCACGATGACATTCATCGGCACGCCCAGGACCGCGGCCACCTGTTTCGCCACGGCCACGCCACCCCGGGGCAGGGCGAGGATCATGGTCCGTTCGGCCCAATCCCGGAGCGTCATGGCGCGGGTGAGCCGTTCCGCGAGAAGGGTCCCGGCCGTCCGCCGGTCCGGGAACGGGAGCACGTACCCGCTGTCGCTCATGTCCGGAATGTACCCGCGTAACGGGACGTGATAGCCAGGCCGAGGCCGCACAATGAAGTCATGATCTGCGTCCCGTGCCGGCAGCGGCACCACGAGCAGTGCCCGGGCGGCTCCTGGTTCGACTGCCAGCACCAGCCGCCGGCCGGGGACCCCGGCGTCCCCGCGTCCGAGCCGCCGCTTACCTGGCTCCGCCAGGGCTGAACCGGGAATAGGGGGCCGGCCGACCCGGTTGGCACGCGTATGGCGCCGGATGTGACCCTTCGCACCGTCCACATGCCGGACGTTACCTGGACAGTCCGGTCTGTTACATGTGATCCTGGCGCAATGAGTGTTCCGGACCCGCTGCTCGTCGTGCGACGGCACGTCGACCTGCTGCGCGTCCGCAGCGCCATCTGTCTTCCCGCCCGATAATCGCCGGCCCGGATTTCCCCGATCCCGGGCGCGCGCGCGATGCCGGGCGCCATCCGCTGGTCCCGCGCGGTCCTTGCCGTGCCTGACGGGCCTCCAGGCGGAGCCCAGGTTCTCGTGACGCGCGTCCCCGAACCTGAAGGAACCCTCTGCACCATGCCAGTCGTAACTGGGACCAAGCGTAAGCGCGGCGAAGGCCAGTGGGCGCTCGGCTACCGCGAGCCGCTCAACAAGAACGAGGAAAACAAGCGCAACGACGACGGGCTCAACGTCCGCCAGCGGATCATCGACGTTTATTCCAAGTACGGCTTCGACTCCATCGACCCGGCCGACCTGCGCGGCCGGTTCCGCTGGTACGGGCTGTACACCCAGCGCCGGCCCGGCATCGACGGCGGCAAGACTGCCGTGCTGGAGCCGGAGGAACTCGACGACCGCTACTTCATGCTGCGGATCCGCATCGACGGCGGCCAGCTCTCCAACGACCAGCTGCGGGTAATCGGGTACATCTCGCGGCGTTACGCCCGCGGCACCGCGGACGTGACCGACCGGCAGAACATTCAGCTGCACTGGGTGGAGATTGAGAACGTCCCCGACATCTGGGAGGCGCTGGAGTCGGCGGGCCTGTCCACCACCGAAGCCTGCGGCGACACCCCGCGGGTGATCCTCGGCTGCCCGCTGGCCGGCATCGCCGCGGACGAGATCATCGACGGCACGCCGGAGATCGCCGCGATCAGCGGGCAGTTCATCGGCGACGCCGCGTTCTCCAACCTGCCGCGCAAGTACAAGACCTCGATCAGCGGCTGCGCGGCGCAGTGCGCCATCCACGAGATCAACGACGTCGCGTTCGTCGGCGTCGTCAACTCCCGCGGTGAGGCCGGGTACGACCTGTGGGTCGGCGGCGGCCTGTCCACCAACCCGATGCTCGGCCGGCGCCTCGGCGCGTTCGTCCGGCCGGGGCAGGCGGCCGAGGTCTGGGCGGGCGTGACCGGGCTCTTCCGGGACTACGGCTACCGGCGGCTGCGGCACCGGGCCAGGATCAAGTTCCTGGTCGCTGACTGGGGTCCGGAGAAGTTCCGCGAGGTGCTCGAGAAGGAATACCTCGGCTACGCGCTGCCGGACGGCCCGGCGCCGGGCGCTCCCCCAGGCGGGGTCCGCGACCACGTGGGCGTCCACAAGCAGCGCGACGGGAACTACTACGTCGGCTTCGCGCCCGCCGTGGGGCGCCTGTCGGCCGACGCGCTCGACGTCATCGCCGAGCTGGCCGCCAGGCACGGCAGCGGCCGGGTACGCACCACCACCGAGCAGAAGCTGGTCATCCTCGACGTGCCCCCCGAGCGCACCGAGGAGCTGGTAGCCGAGCTGGATAAGGCCGGCCTGCCGGCCCGCCCCAGCGCGTTCCGCAGGCACACGATGGCCTGCACCGGCATCGAATTCTGCAAGCTGGCGATCGTCGAGACCAAGGCCCGGGCGGCCGACCTGATCAGCGAGCTCGAGCGGCGCCTGCCCGGTTTCGACGCGCCGGTCACGATCAACGTGAACGGCTGCCCGAACTCCTGCGCCCGGATCCAGACGGCCGACATCGGCCTGAAGGGATCCCTGGTCACCGGGCCGGACGGACGCCAGGTCGAGGGCTTCCAGGTGCACCTGGGAGGCAGCCTGAACGGCGGCGACGGCACCGGTTCCGGGTTCGGCCGCAAGCTGCGCGGGCTGAAGACCACCGCCGAGGAACTGCCGGACTACGTGGAGCGGGTGCTGCGCCGGTTCGACGCGGCCCGCGAGCCAGCGGAAAGCTTCGCCGCCTGGACGGCGCGCGCCAGCGAACAGGAGCTCTCGTGACCGCCCGGGCCGTCCCCTTCTACTGCCCTTACTGCGGCGAGGAGGACCTAGAACCGCAGGGCGCGGCCGACGGGGAATGGCATTGCCGCAGTTGCACACGGTCTTTCCAGCTACGCTTTGCCGGAATAGGAGTCACCCTGTGAGCCCCGTCCTAACGCGCGACCTGGCGCAGCGAACCACCCTGGAGGACCCCGAGCAGATGCGCACCCTCGCCGAACAAGCCGCCGAGGACCTCGCCGACGCGCCGGCCGAAGAGGTGATCCGCTGGGCGGTGGACACGTTCGGCGAGCGCATCTGCATCACCTCGTCCATGACCGACGCCGTGATCATCCATCTCGCCTCGGCCGTCCGGCCGGGCATCGACGTGGTCTTCCTGGACACCGGCTATCACTTCGCCGAGACCATCGGCACCAGGGACGCGGTGGAGGCCGTGTACCCGATCACGCTGATCAACGTCACCCCGTCGCGCACCGTGCCGGAGCAGGACGCCGAGCTCGGGCCCAGGCTGTTCGGGCGCAACCCGGACCTATGCTGCTACCTGCGCAAGGTCGAGCCGCTCGAGCGCGCGCTGACCAGCTACGACGCCTGGATCACCGGCGTGCGCCGGGACGAGACGAGCAACCGCCGCCAGACCAAGGTCGTCGAGTGGGACGACCGGCGCGAGATGGTGAAGGTCAACCCGATCGTCAGCTGGACGCAGAAGCAGGTGGACGACTACATCACCGAGCAGGGCGTGCTGGTGAACCCGCTGGTCTACGACGGCTACCCGTCCATCGGCTGCGCGACCTGCACCGCCCGCGTCGAGCCCGGCGCGGACCCGCGCAGCGGCCGGTGGGCGGGAACCGGCAAGACGGAGTGCGGCCTCCATGCCTGACTCTGCTGGCCGACGGGGGGGACGACCTTCGCGAGAGGTCCTCGTGGCCGTCGCGCACGGCAGCGCGGACCCGCGCGCCTCCGCCACCATCGCGGGGCTGGCGGCGGTAGCCAGGGACCGCTCGCCCGGTCTTGAGCTGCGCACCGCCTTCCTGGGCCACGCCCCGCCGTCGCTGCCGCAGGTGCTGAGCACGGTCGAGGCGGACCGCGAGGTGATCGTGCTGCCGCTGCTACTGACCGCCGCGTACCACAGCAAGGCGGACATCCCCCGCATGCTGGCCAGGCTGCCGCGGCCGGGGGTCAGCTACGGCGCCACCCTGGGCCCGCACCCGCTGCTGCTGAGCGCGCTCGATCGCCGCCTGGCCGAGGCGGACCCAGCCGCGCACCGGGACCCGGCGCGGACCGCGGTGGTGCTCGCGGCGGCCGGCTCGAGCGACCCCGAGGCGAACGCCACCATTGCCCGGCTGGCGGCGCAGTGGCAGTCCCGGGCCGGATGGTACGCGGTCCGTCCGGCCTACGCCTCGGCCGCCGCGCCCTCCCCGGCGGCGGCGGTGGCCGGCCTGCTGCGAGACGGGGCGCCCCGGGTCGTAGTGGCCACCTACCTGCTCGCGCCGGGCCTGTTCGCCGACCGGATACGCCGGGCCGCGCTGGCCGCGGGCGCGGCCGCGGTTTCCCCCGCGCTCGGCGCCTGCGCCGAGGTGGCGGACGTCCTGCTGGACCGATTTACCGAAACGGGATCACAAAGGCGCACCGCGGCGTAAATCGGGCACGCAAATCTGGGTAGAACTCCGGATAACCCTCGGGAAAGCCGGGGAACCCCGATCCGCTGGTCACGATCCGGTATCGTACGTCCCCACCGGGCCTACGGTGTCCCGGCAGAGTCGGCCGCTGGCCGAACGCGACCCGATTGGCCGCCAAAGGGGGCGAATGCGTATCTGGCCGGGAACGCCATACCCGCTTGGCGCGACATGGGACGGACGGGGCACTAACTTCACCCTCTTCTCCGAGGTCGCGGACCGCGTCGAACTCTGCCTCTTCGACGACACCGGCGATGCCGGTGCTGCCAACGACGCCGACGTCGCCGATAATGCCGGCGCCGGTTCGCTGACCGAGACCCGGGTCGAGCTCACCGAGGTCGACGGCTTCGTGTGGCACGGCTACCTGCCCGGCATCGCGCCGGGGCAGCGTTACGGCTACCGCGTGTACGGCCCGCACGACCCCCCGCGCGGGCTGCGCTGCGACGGTTCCAAGCTCCTGCTCGACCCGTACGGCAAGGCGGTCGAGGGCGACATCCACTGGGACGAGTCCCTGTTCGACTACCTGTTCGCCCACCCCAAGAAGCGGAACACCAGGGACAGCGCGCCGCACATGCCGAAGAACGTGGTCATCAACCCGTTCTTCGACTGGGGCAACGACCGGGCCCCGCAGACGCCCTACCACGAGACGATCATCTACGAGGCGCACGTACGCGGGCTGACGCTGTCCCACCCGGAAGTCCCGGCGGCGCAGCGCGGCACCTACGCCGGGCTCGCCCACCCCGCGGTGATCGCGCACCTGCAGCGGCTCGGGGTGACCGCGGTCGAGCTGATGCCGGTGCACCAGTTCGTCGCCGAACAATCCCTGGCCGGGCGCGGCCTGACCAACTACTGGGGCTACAACACGATCGGCTTCCTGGCCCCGCACAACGGGTACTCCTCGGCCGGCCAGCGCGGCGAGCAGGTCAACGAGTTCAAGTCGATGGCGAAGGCGCTGCACGAGGCGGGCATGGAAGTCATCCTGGACGTGGTGTACAACCACACCGCCGAGGGCGACCACATGGGGCCCACGCTGTCCTTCCGCGGCATCGACAACGCGGCCTACTACCGGCTGTCGGACTCCGAGCCCTGGCGTTACCTGGACTACACCGGCTGCGGGAACAGCCTGAACGCCCGCCACCCGCACTCGCTGCAGCTGGTCATGGACTCGCTGCGGTACTGGATCCTGGAGATGCACGTCGACGGGTTCCGGTTCGACCTGGCCGCCGCGCTGGCCAGGGAACTGCACGACGTGGACCGGCTGTCCACCTTCTTCGACCTGGTCCAGCAGGACCCGGTGGTGTCGCAGGTGAAGCTGATCGCCGAGCCCTGGGACGTGGGCGAGGGGGGCTACCAGGTCGGCAACTTCCCGCCGTTGTGGACCGAATGGAACGGGAAGTACCGCGATGCCGTCCGCGACTTCTGGCGCGGACGTCCGTCCGCGGTGCCGGACTTCGCGTCCCGGCTCACCGGCTCGAGTGACCTGTACGCCACGAGCGGGCGCCGGCCCGTCGCGTCGATCAACTTCGTCACCTGCCATGACGGGTTCACGCTGCACGACCTGGTCAGCTACAACCACAAGCACAACGAGGCCAACGGCGAGGGCAACCGGGACGGCAGCGACGACAACCGCTCGTGGAACTGCGGCGCGGAAGGCCCGACCGACGATCCGGCCATCAACGAGCTGCGGGCCAGGCAGAAGCGGAACTTCCTGGTCACCTTGTTCTTGTCGCAGGGAGTCCCGATGCTGCTGGCCGGCGATCGAGATGGGCCGCACCCAGGCCGGCAACAACAACGCCTACTGCCAGGACACCCAGCTGTCCTGGCTGGACTGGGGCCTGGTCACGGCCGAGCAGGACCTGCTGCAGTTCACCGAGACGCTGGCCGGCCTGCGCCGCGACCACCCGGTCTTCCGGCGGCGCCGGTTCTTCCGCGGCCAGGGCCCGGGCGGCGAGAAGGGCGACATTGTCTGGCTCACCCCGGCCGGGGAGGTGATGACCGACGCGGACTGGGGCGCCAGCTACGCCAAGTCGCTCGCGGTGTTCCTCAACGGCGAGGCGATCAGCGAACCCGACCCGCGCGGCGGGACGATCGACGACGACAAGTTCCTGCTCCTGTTCAACGCGCACAGCAACCCGCTCACCTTCACCCTGCCCGAGGCCGGCTACGCGGGCGGCTGGGAGGTGGTCATCGACACCGGGTCCGGCGTCCCGGGAGCCATCCAGCCGCCGAAGAAGGAGATCGAGGTCCGCGACCACTCGGTGGTCGTGCTACGGTCCTCCGAATGAGCCTGCGCCAGCTTTTCCCGGTCTGCGCGGACGAGCCTGACCTGGCCACGCTGTACGCCTACCCGGACGGCCAGTGGCTGCGCGCCAACATGGTGTCGAGCGCGGACGGCGCCGCCAGCCTGGACGGCGCCTCGGCGCCCCTGTCCTCCGACACCGACCGGCAGGTGTTCGCGCTGCTCCGCGCGCTGTCCGACGTCGTCCTGGTCGGCGCGGCGACGGCACGCACCGAGCACTACAAGCCGGCCAGGCCGCCGCGGGAACCCTGGCGTGACCTCCGCAGGGGCCGAACGCTGACCCCGCCGATCGCGGTAATCACCGCGCGGCTCGACCTCGACCCGGGCAGTCCCCTCGTCGCCGCGGCCCCGCCGGACGCTCGCACGATCGTCATCACCACCGCCCGGGCGCCCGCCGATCGCCGCGCCGAGCTGGCCAGGCACGCCGACATCATCGTGGCCGGCGACGAGGTCGTCGACTTGAAGGCGGCCGTCGGCGCGCTGGTCGGACGCGGCCACCGCCGGATGCTCGCCGAGGGCGGCCCGCATCTGCTCGCCCAGCTGGTCGAGGCGGGGCTGATGGACGAGCTGTGCCTGACCATCGGCCCGCTGCTGGCGGGCCCGGGCGCGAGCCGGATCGTGGCCGGTGCCCCCGGTACCGGTCCCGCCGCGCCGATGCCGCTGACCCTGGCCCACGTCCTGGCGGACAACGGCTTCTTGCTCCTCCGCTACACCAGGAGAGACCATTAACCCGAACGGGCGGGGTTACCCGCCCCATTTACGGCCGAAGCCGCGTGGGCTGTGATGCCGAACGCCCCTGCGCATCGTGGCGGACATCTCCTCGGTCGGCAAGTAGATGCCGGCCAGGAACATGTTCGGGAAGAACAGCAGTCACCCGATGCCCGCCGCGCTCCTGGCGGTCGGCGCCACGGCCGCTGCGAGCAGGCCGACCGCGAACAGCGAGGCGATGCCGGGCTGGGCGACCAGGCCGAGCCAGGACCGGTTCTCCGCCGACATATTGCGGACAGCAGGACTAGCCTGGCCACTGGGAAGGCCTGACCGAGCCGTCCGGGCGCCCGGACGGCGCACAAACCCAGCGAGATGGGAGAAGCGGCATGCCGCTGCATATCCAGGTGGACGAGTCCAGCCAGGATGACGAACTGGACGTCAACCCGGTCTACGTCCGGGAACTGAGCTGCGAGATCCCGCGGTACCGGCTGCCGGAGCGCGGGGTGCTACCGCGCACCGCGCTGCAGGTGGTGCGTGATGAGCTGATCCTCGACGGCAACGCCCGGCTCAACCTGGCCACGTTCGTCACCACCTGGATGGAGCCGGAGGCCGAACAGCTGATGGCCGAGTGCGCGGCCAAGAACATGATCGACAAGGATGAGTACCCGCAGACCGCGGAGCTCGAGCGGCGCTGCGTGAACATCCTCAGCAACCTGTGGAACGCGCCCGCGGGCAGCCAGGCGACGGGCTGTTCCACGACCGGCTCCAGCGAGGCCTGCATGCTCGGCGGGATGGCGTTGCTGTGGCGCTGGCGGCAGCGGCGGAAGGCGGCGGGGCTCGACGCGACCAGGCCCAATCTGGTGATGGGCGCCAACGTGCAGGTGTGCTGGGAGAAGTTCTGCCGCTACTGGCAGGTCGAACCCCGCTACGTGCCGATGGTGCCGGGGCGGCTGCACCTGCGCGGCGCCGAAGCCGCGGCCAAGTGCGACGAGAACACCATCGGCGTGGTGGCCATCCTGGGCTCCACCATGGACGGCAGCTATGAGCCGGTGCTCGAGATCAGCCGGGCTCTGGACCGCCTGCAGGCCGAGCAGGGTCACGACGTGCCGATTCACGTGGACGGGGCGTCGGGCGGGTTCATCGCGCCGTTCCTCCAGCCAGACCTGGAGTGGGACTTCCGGGTACCCAGGGTGGCGTCCATCAACACCTCGGGGCACAAGTACGGCTTGGTGTACCCGGGGGTGGGCTGGGTCATGTGGCGGACCCCAGACGCGCTGCCCGAGGACCTCATCTTCCGGGTCAACTACCTGGGCGGTGAGATGCCGACGTTCGCTCTCAACTTCTCCCGTCCCGGCGCGCAGGTCGCCGCCCAGTACTTCAACTTCGTCAGGCTTGGCGCCCAGGGTTACCGGCGCGTGCACCAGACCTGTCAGGACATCGCCCTCCACCTGTCCGGCGAGATCGCCAAGATGGGCCCGTTCGAGCTGCTCACCGAGGGCCGGGACCTCCCGGTGTTCGCGTTCAAACTGCGCGACGACGTCACCGGCTACTCGGTGTTCGACCTGTCCGAGCGGCTGCGGATGCGCGGCTGGCAGGTGCCCGCGTACACCTTCCCGGACAGCATGACCGACACCGCGGTGATGCGGATCGTGATCAGGAACGGCTTCAGCATGGACCTGTCCAACCTGCTCCTCGACGACCTGCGCCTGCACGTCCGGATGCTGGAGCATAATCCGCAGACCCAGCCGCCGCCGGAGATCCAGCAGAAGCGCCAGTCCTTCAAGCACTGACCGGACGGCAGCTGGCTCCCCGGCCAGCGGCCGCCCCGCTAGCAGCATCGCTGCCACATCGATGTCGCTCTGGCAACAGCGCTGCCACATCGATGTCGTTGGACCGGGGGATGCGTGATGTGGCCGGCCCGGCGGCGGGGAGATAGCGTGCTGACAGGCCAGCAGACAGGAGCCGAGGATGACGGTACTGCGCAGCTACGTGAGCGGGGCCTGGACCGATCCGGCGGACGACGGGCGGCCGGTGCTTGACGCGGTGACCGGCGAGGAGGTCGCCCGGGTGTCGTCGTCCGGCATCGACCTGGGCGCGGCGCTCGGCTACGGCCGGTCAGCAGGCGGCCCGGCGCTGCGCGCGCTGACCTTCCACCAGCGGGCGGCGCTGCTGAAGTCGCTCGGGCTGGCGCTGCGCGAGCACCGCCAGGAACTCTACGCCCTGTCCGCCCGCACCGGGGCGACCCTGGGGGACGCCAGGTTCGACGTGGACGGCGGCATCGGCGTCCTGCTCAGCTACGCCAGCAAGGCCCGGCGTGAGCTGCCCAACGACACCGTGCTCGCCGAGGGCGCGGTCGAGCCGCTCGGCCCGGGCGGGAACTTCGTCGGCCAGCACGTCCTCACGCCGCTGCACGGGGTCGCGGTGCAGCTCAACGCGTTCAACTTCCCGGTCTGGGGTCCGCTGGAGAAATTCGCCCCGGCATTCATCGCCGGCGTGCCGAGCCTGATCAAGCCGGCCACCCAGACCGCGTACCTGACGGCCCGGCTGGTCGAGCTGATCGTGGCGTCCGGGCTGCTGCCGCCCGGCTCGATCCAGCTGGTCTGCGGCGGCGTGGGCGGCCTGTTCGAGCACCTCGGCGAGCAGGACCTGGTCTCGTTCACCGGGTCGGCCGCCACTGCCAGGCAGCTGCGCGCGCACCCGGCCGTCGTCGAGCGGTCGATCCGGTTCAACGCCGAGGCCGACTCGCTGAACTGCTCCGTGCTCGGGCCCGACGCCGGGCCGGGCACCCCGGAGTTCGACCTGTACGTCCGGCAGCTGGTCACCGAGATGACGGTCAAGGCCGGCCAGAAGTGCACCGCGATCCGGCGGGCCCTGGTCCCGGCCGCGCTGGCCGACCAGGTGGCGGAGGCGGCCCGCGAACGGCTGGCCCGGGTGGTGGTGGGCAACCCGGCGGCCGAAGGCGTCGGGATGGGGGCGCTGGCCGGCCTGGAGCAGCGCGAGGAGGTGCGCCGTTCGGTCAAGGCCCTGCTCGCGGCGGGCCGGATCGTGTCCGGCGACCCGGATCACGTCGACGTCGTCGGAGCCAGCGCCGAACGCGGCGCGTTCATGGCGCCGCTGCTGCTGCGGGCCGATGGCGCCGGCCGCTCCGAACCGCATCAGGTGGAGGCGTTCGGGCCGGTCAGCACGATCATCGGCTATCAGGGCACCGAAGAGGTGATCGAGCTCGCGGCGCGCGGCCGGGGCAGCCTGGCCGGCTCGGTCGTCACGGCCGACACCTCCTTCGCCCGCGACGTGGTGCTCGGCCTGGCCCCGTGGCACGGCCGGATCCTCGTCCTGGATCGCGACGACGGCGCCGAATCGACCGGGCACGGGTCGCCGCTGCCCATGCTGGTCCACGGCGGCCCGGGCCGGGCCGGCGGCGGCGAGGAGATGGGCGGGATCCGCGGCGTGCTGCACCACATGCAGCGCACGGCGGTGCAGGCCAGCCCGCGGGTGCTGGCCGCGGTCACCGGCCACTGGGTCACGGGCGCCGGGCGGGACACCAGCGGCGGCCATCCGTTCCGCAAGCCGCTGGCCGAACTGCGGGTCGGCGACGCCGTCGTGGCCGGACCGCGGCAGGTCACGCTGGCGGACATCGACCACTTCGCCGAGTTCACCGGCGACACCTTCTACGCCCACATGGACGAGGAGGCCGCCCGGGCCAACCCGCTCTTCGCCGGCCGGGTCGCGCATGGCTACCTTGTCCTGTCCTTCGCGGCCGGCCTGTTCGTCCAGCCCGACCCCGGTCCGGTGCTGGCCAACTACGGCCTGGAGAACCTGCGCTTCCTCACGCCGGTCTACCCCGGAGACGAGCTGACGGCGACGCTGACCTGCAAGCAGATCATCCCGCGCGAGGACGCCGGGCACGGTGAGGTGCGCTGGGACGTGAGCGTGGCCAACCAGGACGGCAAGCCGGTGGCCGGCTATGACCTGCTGACCCTGGTCGCGAAGGAGTGGCCGCGCGGCTAGGCCTGCCGCGCCGTCTCAGCCGGCCGACCCGGCCGCACGTCGGCACCCGTCCCGCGCGCCCGGCGATGGATGTGAACATGGCCTGTCCTCTCAGTGGGTGCTGACGTGTCCGCTCAGGTACGACTCCGCAAGGTCGCAGCTTCCCTGCGTGTACCCGGCGCCGAGTCCGGCGGCGATGTCCACGGCCCGGTGCGAGCCGATCCACGCCACCAGCAGCAGCCGCCGGAACATGATGAACGTCCAGATCTCCGCCTCATCCTCGGCGGACAGCCGCCCGGCCCGCCGGTACCCGCGCAGCCAGCCGTCCACCAGGCCGGGGACCTCGGGCTCGTGCTCGAAGAAGCTCACCGAGGTGCCCAGGTCGTACAGGTACCAGCTGAACCCGGAGTCGTCGAAGTCGATGACGCTGACCGACCCGTCGTACACCAGCAGGTTGGCCAGCCGGGTGTCGGCGTGCACCAGGCCGTACCGCTCCGGGCCCCGGCCGTACGCCGTCAGCCGGGCCCGCAGCACGTCGTCAAGACGGGCGAGGATGGTGCGCTCGGCCGGCCCCACGCCGACCCCGTGCTGCCAGCGCCCCCACCGGGCCTGGTCGCCGAACGCCGCCGCGTAGTCCCAGTGGAAGCGGGTGAACCAGGGCGGACGGGTCCATTCCCTCGCGTGCCGGTGCATCCGGGCGGTGATCTCGCCGAGTTCGGCGAAGTGGGCGGCGGTCAGCACCGGACCGTCCCCCGGACCGCCGGGTTCGGCGCCGGGGAGGAACTCGAAGCGGACGCAGTGCCGTTCCGCTGGTTTGCCTGAAGAGCCGCCCCGCTCGGCGACGGTGACCACCCGCCGCCCGTCGGCGGCCGGGACCACCCGGGGGGTGCGCACCCCGGCCTCCGCGCGCAGCGCGTCCATCCAGGCCAGTTCGGACGCGATCTCCTGCTCGGTGTGGTAGCCGAGCCGGTGCACGCGCAGCACGGACGGACCGGTTTCCGGATCGGTGACCAGGAAGGTCGCGTTCTCCGAGACGTTGAGCAGTTCGACGGCCGCCGCGGGGTCACCGCCGTACGCGGCCAGCGCGTCCTGCGCGCAGCCCCGCACCCGGTCCATCACGTCGCCGCCGGCCGACAGGTCGTGCTCGCCCATGGCTACCGGTTCCCGCTGATGATGAAACCCCGGTTCCATGGCGTCCGGACGCTACGGAACCGGGGTTTCATGACGACTGGCGCGGATGACGCGAACCCGGGAAGGGCGCGGTCCCAGACGGTTCTCAGGCGGAGGCGCCGCGGAGGCGGGCCAGGGCCTCGGCCAGGATGGCCTCGCCGTCGGAGTCGCTGCGGCGTTCCTTCACGTACGCGAGATGCGTCTTGTACGGCTCGACGCGAGGCGGGGTCGGCGGGGACTGCTCGTTCTGTCCCGCGGGGAAGCCGCAGCGCGGGCACTCCCAGGTGTCGGGTATCGCGGCGTCGGTCGCGAAGCTCGGGCGCGTCTCATGCTTGTTCGCGCACCAGAACGAGACCCACACGCGGGGCGCGGCCTCGCCGCGCTCAGCCTCTCCCATCGGACCCGCGCCGACCCTGCTGCCGCGGATGGCGTTGCCACTACTCACAGATCACCCCTTGAAGGCCATAGAGCTATGAAGCCAGAACTGCGATGCGGGATAACTTCGGTGCGGGATAGGACTACAGGCTAGTGATTCATCAGCCAGCCGAGGGCGATAATGCACACGAACCACAGGATCCCGAAGAAAATCGTAATCCGGTCCAGGTTCCGCTCGACGACGGAGGAGGAGCCGAGGGTGGAAGTCACCCCGCCGCCGAACAGGTCAGACAGGCCGCCGCCCTTACCCTTGTGCAGCAAGACGAGCAGGATCATCACGAGACTGGTGATGATCAGGATAACGGAGAGCCCGACGATCATAGGTGTTATCCATCTCCTGCGGTGACAAGGGAGCTACGGTAAGCCTACGCTGCCAGCTCACGATACCGGCAGATCTGAGCGAACTGTCCGGCGTCGAGACTGGCTCCGCCGACCAGGGCGCCGTCGACGTCCGGCTGCGCCATGATGGGCGCTACGTTGCCGGGCTTGACGGACCCGCCATACAGGATACGCACGCTGCTGGCGGTTTCGGCGTCGTGAGACTCCGAAATCCGCGACCTGATCGCCGCGGCGGCCTCCTGCGCGTCCCCGGGGGTGGCCACCTCGCCGGTGCCGATGGCCCAGACCGGCTCGTAGGCGATCACCATCGCGGCCACCGCGGCGGCCGGGACGCCCTTCAGCCCTCCGTCGACCTGCCCCAGGATGAAGCTCACGTGATCCCCGGACCGGCGGCACTCGAGCGACTCCCCCACGCACATGATGGGCGTCAGCTCCGACCGCAGCGCGGCCTGCACCTTGGCGTTGACCAGCTCGTCGGTCTCCGCGTGGTACTGCCGCCGCTCCGAATGCCCGGCCAGCACGTAGTCACAGCCCAGCTTGGCCAGCATCGGCCCGGACACCTCGCCGGTGTAGGCGCCCGAGTCGTACTGGGAGATGTCCTGCGCACCGTAGGTGATCCGCAGCTTGTCGCCCTCGATCAGGGTCTGCACGCTGCGCAGCGCGGTGAACGGCGGCAGCACGGCCACCTCGACCGCATCGAAGTCCTTCGCGGTCAGGGTGAAGGCGAGCTTCTGCACCAGCGCGATCGCCTCGAGGTGGTTACAGTGCATCTTCCAGTTGCCCGCCATCAGCGGCAGCCGGGCCCCGGAGCCTCCGGAACCCCGGGCGCGGGATCTCACGAGTCCGCCTCGATGCCCTCGCGGGGGGGTCTGCCAGGGGGGTCCGGGGGGGTGGAGCCCCCCCGGGAGAGAGCGTCGTCCCCCTCGGCCAGCACCGTCAGCCCGGGCAGCGTCTTGCCCTCGAGGTACTCCAGGCTCGCGCCGCCGCCGGTGGAGATGTGCCCGTAGGACTTCTCCGGGATGCCCAGCGCGCGGACCGCCGCGGCGGAGTCACCGCCGCCCACCACGGTCAGCCCGTCCACCGCGGCCACCGCCTCGGCCACCGCGCGGGTGCCGGCCGCGAACGCGGGGAACTCGAACACCCCGACCGGGCCGTTCCAGAACACCGTCTTGGCGTCGGCCAGCTTCTCCGCGAACAGCGCCCGGGTCCGCGGGCCCGCGTCCACGCCTTCCCGGTCGGCCGGGAAGTCAGTCACCGGTACCACGGAGTGCTCCGCGTCGGGGGCGAAGCGCGTCGCCGCGACCAGGTCGACCGGCAGGACAAGTTCAACGCCGCGCCGTTCGGCCTCTTCCATCACCGCCTTGACGGCGGGGATCTGCTCGGCCTCGAGCACCGAGTTACCGACCTCGTAGCCGCGGGCGGCGAGGAACGTGTACCCCATGCCGCCCCCGATGAGGATGCGGTCCGCCAGGTTCAGCAGGTTGCCGATCACCGCGAGCTTGTCCGACGGCTTCTTGCCGCCGAGGACCACCACAAACGGGCGCGCCGGGCCGGTGGTCAGCTTGCGCAGCACGGCCACCTCTTCGAGGATCAGGTCACCCGCGGCGTGCGGGAGCAGCCCCGGCAGGTCGTAGACCGAAGCGTGCTTGCGGTGCACGGCGCCGAACGCGTCGTCCACGTACAGCTCGCCGAAGCGGGCCAGCCGCTCGGCGAAGGCACCGCGGTCGGCGTCATCCTTGCTGGTCTCCGCGGGTTCGAAGCGCACGTTCTCCAGCACCGCGACGTCCTCGTCGCCGAGGCTGAACGCGGCCTGTTCGGCCGAGGGACCGGCCACCTCGGTGGCGAATGAGACGGGACGGCCGAGCAGTTCGCCCAGCCGGGCCGCCACCGGCCGCAGCGACGGGCCGCCCGCGGCCCGCTCCTCGAAGGTGGCGCCCTTGGGCCGGCCGAGGTGCGCGAGGATGATCACCCGCGCGCCCCGGTCCGACAGCTTGCTGATCACCGGCAGGCTGGCCCGGATCCGGCCGTCGTCGGTGATCTCCCCGGTGCCGGTCAGGTCGAGCGGCACGTTGAGGTCCGACCGCAGCAGCACGCGGCGGCCGAGGACCTCCAGGTCGTCGATCGAGCGCATTACCGCAGCCGGGCGGCGACGAGCGCGGCCAGGTCGACGAGCCGGCTGGAGTAGCCCCACTCGTTGTCATACCAGCCGATGACCTTGACCTGGTTGCGATGAGTCATCGTGAGCGAGGCGTCGAAGGTGCACGACGCGGGCGAGCCCACGATGTCGGAGGACACGATGGCGTCCTCGGTGTAGTACAGGTAGCCCTTGAGCGGCCCCTCGGCGGCGGCCCGGTACGCGGCGTTCACCTCGTCCTTGGTCGCCTCGCGGGTCAGCTCGACCACCAGGTCGGTCACCGAGCCGTCCGGCACCGGCACCCGCATGGCCAGCCCGTCCAGCTTGCCCTTGAGCTCGGGCAGCACCAGCGCGGTCGCCTTGGCCGCCCCGGTCGTGGTCGGGATGATGTTCTGCGCGGCGGCCCGGGCCCGGCGCAGGTCCTTGTGCGGGAAGTCCAGGATGACCTGGTCGTTGGTGTAGGCGTGGATCGTGGTCATCAGGCCCTTGACGATCCCGAAGTTGTCCAGCAGCACCTTGGCCATGGGCGCGACGCAGTTCGTGGTGCAGGAGGCGTTGGACACGATGTGGTGCGCGGCGGGGTCGTACGCGTCGTCATTGACCCCCATCACGATCGTGATGTCCTCTTCCTTGGCCGGCGCGGAGATGATGACCTTCTTCGCGCCCGCCTCGAGGTGCGCCCGCGCGGCCGGCCCGGTGGTGAACCGGCCGGTCGACTCGAGCACGACGTCGACGCCCAGGTCCCGCCAGGGCAGTTTGGCCGGCGCGCGCTCGGCCAGGATCTTGATCGACTTGTCGCCGACCCGGATGGTGTCGCCGGATACCGACACGTCGGCCGCCAGGGTGCCGAGCACGGTGTCGTACTTGAGCAGGTGCGCCATCGTGGCGATGTCACCGAGGTCATTCGCCGCCACGATCTCGATGCCACGGTCGCCGTCCGCGGCGTTGGCTGCCCGCCAGAAGTTACGGCCGATACGGCCGAAACCATTGATTCCAACTCGAATTGTCACGGTCCTGAATCTCCTCGTCGATCCCCTGATCGCCAGCCGCTCCGAGACTATCGGACGCCGTCACCGAGGATGACCCGGAGGCGGCGCCAGGCCCCCGCGTCCGGAGCCGGTCCGGTGCGGGCGGTTCTGCGCCCGACCTTTATGGTCTAGACCTTATCAAAGGAGAAATCCGCGGCCCGGGCGTGTCGATCTGGGCCAGGCAGCTTCGTGTAAGAGATGAGGTCGCCGACCGTCGGGTCGGCGTAGCGTCAGGAAGGTGACCGAGATGAAGCAGTACCTGCTCAGCATCTACCAGCCGGACGGGGACCCGCCTCCGCCCGAGGTGCTCGAGCCGATCATGCGGGACGTCGACGCGGTGGACGCCGAGTTGCGGGCAGCGGGCGCATGGGTGTTCACCGGGGGGCTGCACCCGCCGGATACGGCCACGGTGCTGCGGGCGGACGGCAGCGACGTACTCGTCACCGACGGGCCGTTCGCCGAGGGCAAGGAGCACATCGGCGGGTTCTGGATCATCAGGGCGCCGGATCTGGACGCTGCGCTCGGCTGGGCCCGCAAGGCCACGGCGGCGTGCCGGCTGCCGGTCGAGGTCCGCCCGATGGTGGACATGGCACCGGGCTGACCTTGCCCGCGCCCGCGCCCGGCGACGTTGAGCGCGTCTTCCGCGACGAGTTCGGCCGCGCGGTGGCCGTCCTGACCGGCGTCTTCGGCGACATCGACACCGCCGAGGACGCGGTCCAGGACGCCTTCGCCGAGGCGGCCAGGCGGTGGCCGTCGGCGGGGCTGCCACCGAGCCCGGCCGGCTGGATCATCACCACCGCGCGCAACCGGGCCATCGACCGGCTGCGCCGCGAGGCGGCCCGCGACAGCAAGCACGCCCAGGCCGCGCTGCTGCATGCCCGCGAGGAGCACTTCGAGGAGGAGGGCCCGGTGCGCGATGACCGGCTGCGGCTCATATTCACCTGCTGCCACCCTGCCCTGGGCACCGCGGCCCGGGTCGCGCTCACGCTCCGGCTGCTCGGCGGGCTCAGCACGGCCGAGATCGCGCACGCGTTCCTGGTGCCCGAGCCGACCATGGCCCAGCGGCTGGTCCGGGCCAAGGCGAAGATCAGGGACGCGGGCATCCCGTACCGCATCCCGGCGGAGGCCGACCTGCCCGGCCGGCTGGCGGCGGTGCTCGCCGTCGTCTACCTCATCTTCAACGAGGGTTACACGGCGAGTTCGGGCCAGACGCTGGCGCGGGCCGACCTGTGCGCCGAGGCGATCCGGCTCGGGCGGCTGCTGGCCCAGCTCATGCCGGACGAGCCGGAGGTGCTCGGCCTGCTGGCGCTGATGCTGCTCACCGAGTCCCGGCGGGCCGCGCGCACGTCGGCGGACGGGACGCTCGTCCTGCTCGCCGATCAGGACCGCACCCGCTGGACCCCCGCGATGATCGCCGAGGGCCAGGCCATCGTGCGGCAGTGCCTGCGCCGCGGCCAGCCGGGCCCGTACCAGATCCAGGCCGCCATCAACGCCGTGCACAGCGACGCGCCGACTGCGGCCGCCACCGACTGGCAGCAGATCCTGCGCCTGTACGACCAGTTGCTTGCCGTCGCGCCGAGCCCGGTGGTGGCGCTCAACCGGGCGGTCGCGGTGGCCGAGGTCGACGGCCCGGCTCCGGCCCTCGCCCTCGTCGACGGCCTTGACCTGGGCGGGTATTACATGTTCCACGCGATCCGCGCCGACCTGCTCCGGCGGCTGGGGCGGCCGGCCGAGGCGGACGCCGCCTACGAGGCCGCGATCGCGCGGACCGGCAACACGGTCGAGCGCGCGTACCTAACGCAGGCGAGGCAGCGGCTCGCCGGTCCGGGTTAGGGGAGCATGTCGACGGTGAGGCAGGCTTCGGTGTTCGCGATGCCTTGCTCGCTGGCGCGGCGGTCGGCCATGGCCAGCAGGCGGCGGATCCGGCCGGCGATGGCGTCCTTGGTCAGCGGCGGATCGGCCAGCTGGCCGAGTTCCTCCAGGCTGGCCTGCCGGTGCGCCATCCGCAGATGGCCCGCCATGGTCAGGTGCTCCGGCACGTCCGGGCCGAGTATCTCCAGGGCGCGCTCCACCCGCGCGCCCGCGGCCACCGCGGCCCGGGCGCTGCGGCGCAGGTTGGCGTCGTCGAAGTTGGCCAGCCGGTTGGCCGTGGCCCGGACCTCGCGGCGCATCCGGCGCTCCTCCCAGGCCAGCACGGCCTGGTGCGCGCCGAGCCTGGTCAGCATGGCGGCGATCGCCTCGCCGTCCCTGATCACCACCCGGTCCACGCCCCGGACATCACGCCCCTTGGCGTGCACCTTCAGCCGCCGCGCCGCGCCGACCAGGGCGAGCGCCGCCTCCGAGCCCGGGCAGGTGATCTCCAGCGCCATTGAGCGGCCCGGTTCGGTCAGCGAGCCGTGAGCCAGGAACGCACCGCGCCAGGCGGCCTCGCAGTCGCACGCCGTGCCGGCCACCACCTGCCGGGGCAGGCCGCGTACCGGGCGGCCGTGGCTGTCGATGAGGCCGGCCTGGCGGGCCAGGCTCTCGCCGGCCTGCCCCTTGCTCACCCGCACCAGATAGCGGTTGCCCTTGCGCAGGCCGCCCGGTGACAGCACGAGGAACTCGGCCGGGTGCCCGAACACCTCGGAGATGCTCGCGCGCAGCCGCCGGGCCGCGGCGCCGGTGTCGAGTTCGGCCTCGATCACCACCCGGCCCTCGGACAGGTGCAGGCCGCCGGCGAATCTGAGCAGCGTGGAGACCTCCGCCTTGCGGCAGCAGGGCTTGATCACCTGGACCCGGCTGAGCTCGTCCTTCACCACGCTGGTCATGGCCATGCGGCCTCACTCCCCCAAACTAGATCCCGCTCCGGGCGGTCCCGGGGCCGCGCGGTCGATCACCGAAAATATGCGCGTACATTCCAGCCAGCAGCGCCGGGTCATGGCGGGGCGTGCCGTCGGCCGCGGCCACGTCCGCCATCACCAGCCGGGCGCCGAGCACCGCGGCTGCCTTCTCCAGGTCGGCCAGGTTACCGGTGCCCGCGGCCCTGCTGTCGGCAAGCACTACATCCACAGTAAGCGCAGGAGCGTGGCCGGCGAGAACCTCGAGGTGCTTGTGCGGCGAGAATCCTTCCGTCTCCCCCCGCTGCGGCGCCAGGTTGAGGACGAGCAGCCGCCGGGCCGTGGTCTCGTGCAGCGCCGAGGAGAGCTCGGGGACCAGCAGGTGCGGCAGCACGCTGGTGAACCACGAGCCGGGGCCGAACACCACCCAGTCCGCGTCGAGCACCGCGCGCACCGCCTCGGGCACCGCCGGCGGGTCGGGCGGCAGCAGCGTGATCGACCGCACCTGGCCCGGCGTGCTGGCGCACTCCGCCTGCCCCCGGACGGTGCTGACCTCCTCCGGCCTGGCCGGATCGGCGCCGACCACCTCGGCCACGATGTCCAGCGGCACCGCGGCCATCGGCAGTACCCGGCCGCCGGTGCCGAGTAGCCTGCCCACCCAGTCCAGGCCCGCGACCGTGTCGCCGAGCAGGTCCCACAGGGCCACGATGAGGAGGTTGCCGACGGCGTGGCCGGCCAGCTCGGAGTCTTCCCCGTTGGCGGAGCCGCCGAACCGGTGCTGCACCACGCTGCTCCAGGTGGTGCCCCACTCGTCGTCCCGGCACAGCGCGGCCAGCGCCATCCGCAGGTCCCCCGGCGGCAGGACGCCGAAGTCGCGGCGCAGCCGGCCGCTCGACCCGCCGTCGTCGGCGACCGTCACGATCGCGGTGAGCCTGTCCGTCACCCGCCGCAACGCCGACAGCGACACGGCCAGGCCGTGCCCGCCACCGAGCGCGACCGCCCTCGGGCCAGTCACCAGACGTTCACTCCCGTCCCAGGTCCCGGTGCACCACCTGCACGTCAGCCCCCGATCCCAGGGCACCGGCGACACGCGCCGCCAGCTCGTCCGCGATCGCCACGCTCCGGTGCTTGCCGCCCGTGCAGCCCACCGCGAGGGTGACGAAGCGCTTGCCCTCACGTTCGTAGCCGGGCAGCACCACGTGCAGCAACTCCGCGTAGTGACGCAGGAATTCCCGGGCGCCCGGCTGGGCCAGCACGTACTCGCGGACCGGCTCGTCCTGGCCGGTCATCGGGGCGAGCTCGGGGATCCAGTGCGGGTTGGGCAGGAACCGGCAGTCGGCCACCAGGTCGGCGTCCACCGGGAGGCCGTATTTGTAACCGAACGAGATGACTGACAGCCTCAGTCCGGCCGCCGTGCCGCCGCCGAAGGAGTCGCGCATCCTGGCCCGGAGCTGATGCACGTTGAGCCGGGTGGTGTCCAGGACCAGGTCGGCGTCGCCGCGCACCTCGCGCAGCAGTTCGCGCTCGGCCGCGATGCCGTCGGTGACCCGGCTGGCACCCTGCAGCGGGTGCGGCCGCCGCTCGCTGTCGAACCGCCGCACCAGCGTGTCCTCGGCCGCCTCGAGGTAGACCACGCGCGCGGTGGCGCCGCGCGCGCCGAGGTCGCTGACGGCCGACTTCAGGTCGGTGCTGAACGCCCGGCTGCGCACGTCGACCACCGCGGCCATGCGGCTCACCGCGCCATTGGACCTGGCCGCCAGGTCGACCATGGTCGGCAGCAGCCCAGGAGGCAGGTTGTCGACCACGAACCAGCCCAGGTCCTCCAGTGACTTGGCCGCCGTGGACCGCCCCGCCCCGGACAGGCCGGTGATGATGACGATGTCCGGCGCGTCGTCAGCCGTTCTCATGGTCGCTTCCCCCCTGGCTGGCCGAACCTAGGGCGGCGGTGATGGTGACGGCCAGCTTCGGGCCGATGCCCGGCACCGCCGCGATCTCCTCGGTGCTCGCCGCGCCGAGCTTACGCACCGAGCCGAAGTGCCTGAGCAGGGTCTTGCGGCGGGCCGGGCCGAGCCCGGGCACGTCGTCGAGCACGCTGGTGGTGGCGGCCTTGCCGCGCTTGGCCCGGTGATAGGCGATGGCGAACCTGTGCGCCTCGTCCCGCACCCGCTGCAGCAGGTAGAGCCCCTCGCTGCTGCGCGGCAGGATAACCGGGTACTCCTCGCCGGGCTGCCAGACCTCCTCCAGGCGCTTGGCCAGCCCGCAGACGGCGACGTCGTCGATGCCGAGTTCGGCCAGGGCCCGGGCGGCCGCGTCGGCCTGCAGCGGGCCGCCGTCCACGACCACCAGGTTGGGCGGATAGGCGAACTTTTTCGAGGTAACACCCGCCCGTTCGGCGGAAATGTCCTGGTCGTCGCCGTCCTCCGGGTCGGGGTCGCCGAGGGTGTCAAGCTCGCCGGTCTTCTCCCGTTCGGCCAGGTAGCGGCGGAACCGGCGGGTGATGACCTCGTGAATCGCCGAGATGTCGTCGGTGCCGTCAGTGCCCTTGATCGCGAACCTGCGGTACTCGCTCTTGCGGGCCAGCCCGTCCTCGAACACCACCATCGACGCCACCACGTGCGTCCCTTGCAGGTTGGACACGTCGTAGCACTCGATTCGCAGTGGCGCGTCGTCCAGGCCGAGGGCCTCCTGGATCTCGCTGAGCGCCTTGCTCCGGGTGGTCAGGTCGCTGGCGCGGCGGGTCTTGTGCAGGGCGAGCGACTGCGCGGCGTTGCGGGCCACGGTGTCGAGCAGGGCCTTCTTGTCGCCGCGCCGCGGTACCCGCAGGCTGACCGGGCCGCCGCGGCGTTCGGCCAGCCACTGGGTCATGGTGGTCGGGTCCGGCGGCAGCTCGGGCACCAGGACCTCGCGCGGGATCCCGGCGTTGATCGCCTCGGGGTCGGACGGGGTGTCCGCGTAGACCTGGCCCAGGAACTGCTCCACCAGGCCGGCCGGCGTCACCTCCTCGATCTTGTCCAGGACCCAGCCGCGCTGGCCGCGGACCCGGCCGCCGCGCACGTAGAACACCTGGACGGCCGCCTCGAGCTGGTCCTCGGCCAGCGCGATCACGTCGCAGTCGGTGCCGTCGCCGAGCACCACCGCCTGCTTTTCGATCGCGCGCTCAAGCGCCCGCAGGTCATCGCGCAGCCGGGCGGCCCGCTCGAACTCCTCGAGCCTGGCCGCCTCCCTCATCTCCGCCTCGAGGCGCGCGGCGAACCGGCTGGTCTGGCCGGCCATGAAGTCGCAGAAGTCCTCGGCCAGCCGGCGGTGCTCCTCCGCGCTGACCCGCTTGACGCACGGCGCGGAGCATTTGCCGATGTAACCGAGCAGGCAGGGCCGGCCGATCTGGCCGGACCGCTTGAACACGCCCGCCGAGCAGGTCCGCACCGGGAACACCCGGAGCAGCGTGTCCACCGTGTCGCGGATGGCCCAGGCGTGACTGTACGGGCCGAAGTACCTGGTGCCCTTCCGCTTGGCGCCGCGCATGACCATGACCCGCGGGTACTCCTCGCCCATGGTGACGGCCAGGTAGGGGTAGCTCTTGTCGTCCCGGTACTTGATGTTGAACCGCGGGTCGAACTCCTTGATCCAGGAGTACTCGAGCTGCAGCGCCTCGACTTCGGTGCCGACCACGGTCCACTCCACGCCCGCGGCCGTCTGCAGCATCATCTGGGTGCGGGGGTGCAGGCTGGCGAAGTCGGCGAAGTAGGAATTCAGCCGCTGCCTGAGTGACTTGGCCTTGCCGACGTAGATCACCCGGCCGCGCCGGTCGCGGAACCTGTAGACCCCAGGAGACTCAGGAATCTCACCTGGCGCCGGCCGGTAGGCTCCGGGTCCGTGCGGATCTGCCACGAAGTAACTTTACGCTCCCCGGGGTCTAACGGGTCCGTGTCCCGGCCGGCCACGATGGCCTTCGTGGGTACGTTTTTCGCCGCGGTCGGCCGGGTCTCGGTCCGCTACCGCTGGGCCATCGTGGCCGCCTGGGTGGCGGGTACCGTCGCGGCCATGGCGCTGCTGCCTTCGCTATCGAGCGTGACGGGGGTCGGCCTGGCACTGGGCGTGCTGATGGACACCTTCGGTGTCAGGACGCTGCTGGTGCCCTCGGCGGTGGTGCTGATCGGGCGGTGGAACTGGTGGCCCTCCGCGCTGTGCCGGGCGCGGCCTTGCCCATCACCTCTTGGGGATGATGACGCGTCCCCTAGAGCAGATAAAGCTCAGCCAGTATGAGAACCAATCCGGAGCACGCACGATCACGAGCCCGCCAGCGTGCCGCCTGGGTGCGGGTTCCGCTGGCTATTGCCACCGCGGCCACGGTCGCCGGGCTGGGTCGATGCGGACCCTGACCGAGATCGCGCCGGGCGTGCTGGTCGCGACGAGTTCCTATGCCGTGACCACGACCACCGTGGTGGCCGGCTCATCCGGGGGCTGCCTGGTCATCGACCCGGCCGTGACCGTGCCCGAACTGGCCGGGCTCGCGGGGGAACTGGCCGCGACGGGGCTGCGGCCCGTGGCGGGCTGGTCCACCCACCCGCACTGGGACCACGTGCTGTGGAGCCGGGAACTCGGGGATGCGCCCCGGTACGCGGCGCCCGCCGCCATCGCCGCCGCGGAGACCGGACGAGACGGCATCCTCGACGGCGTCCGGCGCGCCGCGCCCGGTCACGACCTGGAACTGGTGGGGCGGATGCGGTCGCTGGACGCCTCCGTCATCCCGTGGGACGGGCCGGAGGCGCGGCTGGTCGTGCACGACGGGCACGCACCCGGGCACGGCGCGGTGTTGCTGCCCGGCAGCGGTGTCCTGGTCGCCGGCGACATGTGCTCCGACATCGAGATACCGCTGCTGGATACCGACGCGGCGGATCCGCTCGGCGACTACCGCACCGGGATGGAGCGGCTGGCGTCCGTGCCCGGAGTCCGCCAGGTGGTGCCGGGCCACGGCGGCGTCGGGGACGCCGGCGAGCTGCGCAGGCGGTTCGCCCTGGATGCCGCCTACCTGGACGCGGTGGCGGCCGGGAAGCCGGCCGGCGACCCGCGGCTGACCGCGGACTCCCCGGAGTGGATGCGGGCCACGCACCAGGAGCAGGTGCGGCACTTCCTCCGCTGACCTAGGCGCCAGCGACCGGGAGCAGCAGAACCGAGGGGTGCGCGGCGTCCAGGCTTATGTCGTATTGCGTGGGCCTGAGGCCGGCGGCGTCCGCGTCCACCTGCCCGTTGCCCGGGTTGCGGGCGAAGCGGGGATGGGCCCCGCCGGCCACCTGGAGCCGGATCCGGTGCCCAGGGCCGAACCGGTGCGCCGCGCCGAGCAGGCTCACCCGCACCGGGCCGGTCAGCGGGTCGTCCCCGGTGAGCCGCACGATGCCGTCGCAGACGTTCCGCGACCGGCCGCGCGGGTCCACGTCGCACAGCCGGACGAACAGGTCGCCGTGCGGGTTGTCGCGCGTCACGGAGAGTTCGGCGGCGACCTCGCCGATGACCTCGACCGGCTCCCCCAGCGGGTCGCTGCTGAACACCAGCACGTCCAGCCGCCGTTCGACGGCCCGGTTGTCGCGGCTCCCCCCGGTCACGGCCAGGATCGCGCCGCCGGGCGACGGCGTGGGATCGGCCGGGTCACAGCGGAAGCTCGAGGCCCGGGTGTCTTCGGTTGGCTCGGCGGTGCCGAGCGAGCCGCACGGGCCGAGGTACCAGCGCCGCCGGGTGCTGCCGGGCGGCGGCCAGTCACCGATCTCGCGCCACTGTCCCGCGCCCTGGCCGCCGACCCAGATGCGCGCCGAGTGCTCGCCGGGAGCGTCCCGGCCGGTCCCCGTCCGGCCGGGCCCGGCGAAACGGTCGAGCCAGGCCAGGCTCTCGTTGACCGCGACGCCGCCCTGTGACGCGATGTCCAGGTGGGCCCAGGGCCCGACCAGCAAGCGGGTCGTCACGCCGCGGTCGGCGAGCGTCCGGTACTGCTCGAGGGTCTGCTCGATGAACAGGTCGTGCCAGCCGCCTACCACCAGCACCGGGACCGTGATCCGGTCCAGGGCGGCGCCGCACTGCAGCGGCGCCCAGAACGGATCGGCTGGCTGCGGGTGCTCCAGCCACCGTTCGGACCAGGTTGGCTCGCGGCCGAGCAGGTCACGGTAACCGTCCGCGACCGGCAGCCGGCCGAGGGCCGGACGCAGCCGCCGCTCCGCGGTGAACATGCGCAGCAGGCCGGCCAGTATCCCGGTGCTCTCCTGGTGCCCGGCCAGGTCGCTCCAGCTCATGTAGTTGTACAGGTCGAAGACGCCGTTGCGGTACGCGGTCCGGCTGAAGTCGTGCGGGCCCACCTGCACGATGGCCGCGACGAGTTCCGGCGGCGGATCCATGGCCAGGGCCCACTGCACGAACCCCAGGTAGCTGGCGCCGTAGGTGGCCAGCCTTCCCTCGAACCAGTCCTGCTGGCGCAGCCAGGCCACGGTGTCGTGCCCGTCGCTGATCTCGTGCCGCATCGGCTCGAACTCCCCGCCGGACCCGAACGTGCCGCGGACGCTTTGCAGCAGCGCGTGGTAGCCGCGCTCGGCGAGGATCTGCGCGCACTGCAGGGCGAACGGCCCGGTGCGCCCGTACGGGCAGCGGACCAGCACTGTCGTCGCTGACGCCACGCTGGCCGGCAGGTGGTGGTCGGCGAGCAGCACCGTGCCGTCGGACATCGGCACCGGCAGGTCACGCTCGACCATCACCTGGTTCCGCTGCGGCGGCAGCGACCAGGCCCGGGACAGCATGTTGCCGAGCGCGACCGCGCCCAGGCTCAGCGGGCGGGCCGGCCGGTCCTTGGAGTCGCTCCGCTGTCGCGTCATGCTCACCATAGCCCGGCCCTTCGACCCGTCTTCCGGCCGGACGGCACCCGCGCGAACCGGAGATGTCTGACAAAAACCCGCAAACCCGACACCTCTTTGTAGCGTTGCGTCCGGGTGCACGCAACCCGGAGGCGGGTCCGGCGGCGTTCCCTCAGGGTCCCGGCCTGCCGGCGGGCGCGCCCGGCGAGCGGACCCGCCCGGCTGACGGGCGTCAGGCGGCGGAGATGCCGCGGTCGCGGGCGGCGGCCGGGACGCGGCCGGGTGCCGTCTCGAAGTCCGGCGTCACGGCGTCGCCGGTCTCGTCGTCCGGTTCCCGGCCTGCGTTCCCCGGCCGCCCGGTCCCCCGGCATCCGGTCCTGCGGCATCCGGTCCTGCGGCATCCGGATCCCGGCCGGCCAGGTCGTCGTGCGACGCGGCGTCCCGGCCGTAGCCGCCGGCGCCGGACGCCGGGTACGGGGCGGGCGCCGGACCCGGTGTGAAGAGCATCCACGCGCAGGAGACGACCAGCGCGACCAGGAACCCGCAGTAGATCCAGAACGCCGGCGTGAGCCCGGCGGTGATCTTGAGCCCGAGCTGGGAAGCCTGCGCGGGCGTGATCCCGAACTGGGTGGGCGAGGCGCCCTGCGCGACCTGCACCAGGGCCGAGATGGCCTGGGCCGCCATGGGGATGGCCGCGCCCGCGAGCAGCACCGCGCCGTGGCGGACGGGACGCCACAGCGCCGCCACGATGACCACCGCCACGAGCGCGAGCATGACCGCCACGTCCCCGGCGATCACCAGGCCCGGGCTGGCGAACGCGTTGCCGGCCGTCAGCGACTGCGACTGCCCGGCCGCCGTGCGCAGCGTGAAGCTGTCCCAGGCCGGGGCGAACGCGGCGGCCACGCCGAGGCCGGTCAGCACCAGCATCACGACGGGACCGAACTCGGCACCGCGCGGCCGGGCCAGCGTGTCCGCCTGCCCCGCCGGAGATCGCCCCGCCGCGGATTGCCCCGCCGGGCCGAGCAGGAAGGCCAGCACCGAACCCGCCGCACAGGCGAGCCAGCCGAGCAGGGCGAGCACGAGGCCCGCGCCGCCGCCGTTCCCGCCGCCTGCGACGGCGGTGCCCGCATCCGCGAGGAACAGGCCGAACGTGACCGCGCTCAGCCCCAGGCCGAGCAGGGCGCCGATCCGCAGGCGGGCGCCGCCGAGGAGGATGAGCACCGCGCTCGCGGCCCAGACGGCCAGGTAGGCCACGTGCGGGATGAGCTGGCCGGCCTGCCGGGCCAGGCTAGCGCCGCCCAGATATGCGGGGAAGAGCCCGGCGACCCCGAGGATGACGCCCGCGCCGAGCAGCGCCGCCGCGGCGATCACGCCGGTCCGGCCGCCGTGCGCCCGGGCCGCCCGCCGGCCGTAGGCCGCGCTGTCCTGGGCGTGCACCGTGCTGTCCTGGCCGGGGGCCTGGTCGTACGGAGCGGTGCCGGCGCTGGCCACCACGACGGTCTCGTCGGCAGGCCTGGCCGTCTCACCTGGCTGGGCCGTGTTCTGACCGAACGGAGCGGCGTTCTCGCCCTCCCGGACCGCACTCGGGCCCACCGGGGGGGTACGCGGCCCACCGGGACGATCGTGTCCGGCGCCTCGATGCTGGCGAACCGGGCCCAAGCGGCGGACCAGCCCTCGGGAGTCTCCGGCCACCGCTCGAGCGGCTGCGGCCGCGGCGCCCCGGCCGTCCAGACGCCGTAGCAGTCGCGTCCCCGCCCGATCTCGTACTTCGCACCGCGGTACGCGATGGTCACCCTGTCAAACACGATCCAGCCCTTTCCCGCTGCTGACCTAGCCCGCACCGCCGTATCCGGTCCGGAAACTAACCTGAAACCTAGGAAGCCGGCCTGGAGGCCGGCTGAGCAGTCTCTCCAGCCTTCCTGACTCTTGGATCCGCGGCCGGCGAGCACGCGCCTGGCGGCTCGCCAGGAACGGGAAACGCGCGTCAGTTCAGCTCTTCACACGCTGAGCCCGGCGCGCGGGCTATCGCCCCGCTAGGAGCGGGGCGGCGGGGTGATCGGGAAACACCGGTGCACGATGGGCCACGGTATCTCAGCGACGCCCCGCCCGGGAAATCGCGCCGGGTCACGCACTTCCTCGTCGACAGCTTCGCCAGGCTGCAGGACGCGGGCAGCCGCCGCGCGCTGCGCCAGCTGGCGGTCCGACCCGGCCGGGAGAACAGGCCAGGCCAGCGTAGGATCGCGATGAGATGCTGCTGACGTTCGGGCACGGGACCGCCACGGCCGAGCGGATGACCGAACTGCTCCGGGGCGCCGGCATCGCCGTGCTCGTCGACGTGAGGACGGCGCCTGGCAGCCGCCGCCACCCGCACGTGGCGCGCGCCGCACTGGAACGCTGGCTGCCCGAGGCCGGCATCGCCTACCGCTGGGACAAGCGGCTCGGCGGATTCAGGAAGCCCGCTCCGGACTCACCTGACACCGTGTGGCGCGAGGACATGTTTCGAGGGTACGCCGCGCACATGCGGACCGAGGGTTTCCTGGCCGGGGTGGACGAGATGCTCGCCCAGGCCGGCGCCGATCGCACGGTGGTGATGTGCGCGGAGAGCCTGTGGTGGCGGTGCCACCGCCGGCTGCTCGGCGACTTCGTGACGGCGGCGCGCGGCGTGCCGGTCCGGCACCTGCTGCACGACGGGCGGACCGAGGAACACCGCCTGTCCCCCGGCCTGCGGCGGCGCGACGACGGCCTGCTCGTCTACGACGGAGGCCAGCCGACCCTGCTGTGACGGCCGGCCTCGTCAGCCCAGGTACCTGCCGAAGCCGCTGGTCTGCCACGTCGCGCCGGCCGTGGTGACGGCGAAGGCCTGGTAGCCGTCCAGGTCCTCCACCCAGTCCCGGGCCGCGGGCCCCATCGCGAAGGCGGCGGTGGCGTAGGCGTCCGTCTCGGCCAGCGTCGCCCCGACCACGGTGATGCTGGCCAGGCCGGCCGACGGCCGTCCGGTGTGCGGGTCGATGATGTGGGATCCTCGCTCGGCGACGCCGGACGTGGCCACGGCGAAGTCCCGGCCCGCTACCACCAGCGCCAGCCGGCCGGGCCGCAGCGGATCGGCGATCCCTACCCGCCACACCCGGTCGCCGACGCACTGCACGTCGCCGCCGCCGTTGACGCTGTGCTCGGCCGAGCCGGCCGCGGTGAGGATGGCGGCGGCCCGCTCGATGGCCCATCCCTTCACGTACCCGGAGGGGTCGAAGGTGCCGCCCGGGGTGGTGGTGAAGTACCCGCCGCTGCGCGCGCCGACGGCGGCGCACACCTCGAGCACCTCGGCGAGTTCGGGCGCGCACTCGGCCAGCGGCAGCGCGCCGCGGCCGAACCGGCTGACGTCGCTGTCCTCCCGGTACGGCGAGAACGTGGCGTCCACCCAGTGCAGCCAGCGCACCGCCTGGCCGAGCGGCCCGTCACCGCGGGGCTCCCCCGCCCAGGCGGGCACGTCGAAGGAGACGACCGTGCCCATCGCGTGCTCGGCGTGCCTGCGCCGGCCGTCTCCGCCGTCTGCCACGACGGCTCAGGCGGTCTTGTCCAGCGCGCTCTGCAACGACTGGATGTAGCCCGCGCTGGTGTAGGTGGCGCCGGACACGGCGTCGACCTTGCCGTCCTGCGCCGAGAGCGTCTCGCTGATCAGCTGGGGGAAGGCCATCGCGCCGATCTGGATGTCGTGCAACGTGTTCTGGGGCTGCACCAGGACCGCGACCTTGACGATTTTCTTGTCCTGCTCGATCAGCTGGATCTGGACCGGCCCATACGCGGTGCTGGCCACGTTCCCGTCCACCGCGGTCTCGCCCGCGGGCAGGTTCCTGGCCAGCGATCCCTGGGGGAACTCCCCCGGGACGGTCGTCGTCTGCCCGCCCGACGTGGCGGACGACGAAGAGGAAGACGAGGACGAGTTACCGCCCGACCCGCCGGCCGTCGCCGCCACCGGGACGGCCGGGACGTGCGACTTGAACGACAACAGGGCCACGAGACCGGCGATGGTGCCGGTGACGGCCAGGATCACCCGGCGCATTATGGCGGTTCCTCTCCTCAGAGCTCGAAGGACTCGAAGTGGATGCGTTGCCGGGGCACCCCGGCGGCGCGCAGCGCCCGGAGCGCGGCCGAGGTCATTCCGGCCGGCCCGCAGACGTAGGCATCCTGCTCGTCAAGGCCCGGCACCAGGGACCGCAGCATGTGCGGGGAGAGCGGGTCACCGCCGATCTCGGCCCGGGACCCGACCAGGTAGTGCACGGTCGCACCGCGCGCGGCCGCGATCGCGTCGAGTTCGTCCCGGAACACGATGTCCCGCTCGCTGCTGGCGCGGTAGATCAGGGTAACGTGGCCGGGCAGCGTCGCGAAGATAGCCCGCAACGGGGTGATGCCGACGCCGCCGGCCAGCAGCACCACGCCCCGGCCCGAGTCTTCCGGCGTGAACGAGCCGTACGGCCCTTCGGCGAAGACGCGGGTGCCCGGCCGCAGCCGCGCCAGCGCCTGGCTGTGGTCGCCCAGGTTCTTCACGGTGATCCGCAGCATGTCCGACCCGGGCGCCGCGGACAGCGAGAACGGGTGCGAGGACCACCACAGCGACCTGGTCAGGAAGCGCCAGCGGAAGAACTGCCCGGGCTCGGCGTCGAGCTCGTCGAGCTGCCTGCCGCCGATGTAGATCGAGATGACGCCGGGTGCCTCCGTCTTGACCCCGAGAACCTCGAGACGGTGCCTGCGGAACGAGCGCAGCGGGACCGCGACTCGGTACCACAGCACCAGCACCAGCACCGTCAGGTACATCGCACACCACCAGAACCGCGCGGCCAGGTTGCTGACGAACGACGCGCCCACGGCGAGCTGGTGGCTGAACGCGAGGGCGATGGCCAGGTAGGTGTACAGGTGGATGAAGTACCACGTCTCGTAGCGGACCCGCCTCCGCGCGGCGCGCATCGACACGATGCCGATGCCGAGCAGCAGGAAGCCCGCCACGGTCGCCATCAGCACGTCCGGGTACTGGGTGAGCAGCGCGGCCGACTCGCTCAGTATGTTGACGTGCGCCGTGGCTGCGTAACCCCACGCGATGAGCAGGCCGTGCGCGACCACCAGGCTGACGATGTACCGGCCGCCCATGGCATGCCAGCGGGCCAGCTTGTCGGCGCCCAGGCCCCGTTCGAGCGGCGGCAGCCGCGCCATCAGCGCGACCAGGACCACCACGCCGTACCCGCAGAGCAGGCCGAGGATCTCACCGGCCCCGGTCAGCCAGCCGCCGAGTCCGTGCACGCCCGGCGTGCTGTGCCACCACAGGGCGATGACCACGACCGACCCGGTGATGACCGCCGCCAGCAGGCCGCGCTCGCCGATCCGGGCCGGGCGGTTCCCGGGCTGAACGGGCGCCGGCCCCGCCTGCGCGCGGCGCGGCGGAGCCGGCGCCCGCCGGGGCCCCGGATACGCCTCCGCGCCGGCGGGGCGAACCGCGCCGGGTCGCCTGGTCACGCTGGTCACCCGCACCTCCCATGGGACGGTCTAGCTGGATCGTACGCTCGGCCCGGGCAGAACGGCCGCATTCCGGACGCTGGCGGGCTTTCCCGGCTGCCTGGTGCCTCGATGAACGGTCAGGATCCCGGCCCCATAGTCCTTAGTTATGACTACGCAGCGCGATCCTGCACGGTTCGGCAGGCTCTCGTAAGCGCTTCGTAATCGCCAGCCGGAGACTGTCAACCCAAGTTGACACGGGAATGTTGTCAACATAAATTGACATCATGAACACAGCACCCGCCCTGGCGGCCGCGGCGGACAGCCCGGACCCGCGCACCGGCCTCCGGGCCGTCGCCGCCCTTCGCAGGCTGCTGGCGCAGCTCGAGGCGCTCCAGGTGGACAACGCACGGGAACACGGCTGGTCCTGGCAGGAAATCGCGGAGATCCTCGGCGTGTCCCGGCAGGCCGTGCACAAGAAGTACGCCCGGCGGCCGGACCGGCCGCATCCCGCCCGCCGCGCGCGCCTGCGCTGACACGAGGGGACAACGACGATGTTCGAGCGATTCACCGACAAGGCCAGGGCGGCCTTGATCCTGGCCAGGGCCAAAGCCACCGAGCGCGGCGACCAGATCCGCCCGGTGTACATGCTGCACGCGGTGGCGTCTGCCGAGGGCGTGGCCGCCCGGGCGCTGGCCGGGCTGGGTATCGACGCGGCTGCAGTCGAGCGCCAGCTGGACCGCGCCGCGCCGCTGGCCAACCCGCTCGAGGCCGAGGCCGCCAGCGGCGACGCCGAGGCGCTGGCCACGATCGGCATCGACCTGGACGAGATCAAGCGCAGGGTCGAGGAGAGCTTCGGGCCCGGCGCGCTCGGCCGCGTGCCGCCGGCGCACCAGGCCCAGGTCAGCTGGACCAGCCGGATGACCCTGACCTCCGAGTCGAAGCGGTCGCTGGGCCTGGCCCTGAAGGAGGCCCGCGCCCTGCACCACAACTACATCGGCACCGAGCACCTGCTGCTCGGCCTGCTCAAGACCGCCGAGCGCAACTACCACGGCGACTTCACCCCGGACACCCTCCACGAGCTCGGCATCGATCCCGCCCAGGCGAGGCAGCGCGTATTCGACGAGCTCCGGCACGCCTCGGCATGACCGCGCCCTCCCGCTGGAGGACCGGAATGGCGGTTTCATGGCGCCCTGGTGTTCCGCACCCGGCCTCCGGGTGGAGTTCGAGCGCCGCGAAGCTGGGAGTCCAGGTCGTTCGGGGCCCGAAGGCGAGTGCTTGGGCTGGGGCCGGGCGTGATCATCCTCAGCTTGAGGGCATTGCCGCATGGTGCCGGTTTAGACGGGCCTGCGGTCGGAGTGACTTACGAGGTCACGGAAACCGAGGTGCGGACTGGCAGCGCCGGAGCGGCACTTACCTTTAGGAAAGGTATTTCTAACCGACAGGCCAGGACATAGTAACTATACGGAGAGTATCTATAAGATTACGCAGAGCCATAACCTGTCAGTGGGGAATATCACGGATAGGATATGGTCAAATGCTCAGAGTAAACGACGTGTGGGAGAGAGCACTTCACGCGCCCGGCATGACCGCAGCCGGATCGGGAGAGGTCGTCGTCATCCGCTCCGGCGGCAGCTACGACGGCAAGCAGGGCATGAGCCTGGCCACCGGCGTGAGCAGCCGGTCCGCGGGCGCCCGGGCCCTGTGCTTGCATCTGGTGACGATTCCCCCGGGAACTCGCGGCGTGCCGCATGTCCACGACGGGCATGAGTCGGCCATCTACACCGTCAGCGGCGAAACCGAGGTCTGGCACGGCGAAGGCCTGCTGCAGCGTACCGTGGTGCACGCCGGGGACTTCATGTACGTTCCCCCGGGCACCCCGCATCTCCCGGTGAACCGCAGTGACGTCATGACGGTGGCCGTGGTGGCCCGCACCGATCCCCAGGAGCAGGAGAGCGTGGTCACCATGAAGCTGCCACCCCACCTTGCCGAGCTGAGCGCCTTCCCCGTCGCCAGCCAGTAACCGCGGCTCCCGCGAGCCAGAAGGCCGCGGCATCGCCCGGACAGCGTTTTGTCCCCAGACCCGCCCAAGGAGCGACGAGGGCTAGTCGGCGAACGCGTCGGGGGGCGGGCATGCGCAGACCAGGTTCCTGTCGCCGTAGGCCTGGTCGATGCGCCGCACCGGCGGCCAGTACTTGGCCCGGCGGTCCACGCCGGCCGGGTAGGCCGCCTCCTCGGCGTCGTACGGGTGCTTCCACTCCCCCGCGATGAGCATCTCGGCGGTATGCGGGGCGTTCTTCAGCGGGTTGTCCAGGGCGTCGTACTCGCCGGAAGCCATCCGGGCGATCTCCGCCCTGATCGCGATCATCGCGTCACAGAACCGGTCGAGCTCGGTCAGGCCCTCGCTCTCCGTGGGCTCGATCATGAGCGTGCCCGCGACCGGGAACGACATCGTCGGTGCGTGGAAACCGTAGTCGATCAGCCGCTTGGCCACGTCGTCCACGGTGACGCCGGTCTGGCGGGCCAGCGGCCGCAGGTCGATGACGCATTCGTGCGCGACGAGGCCGTTCCGCCCGGTATAGAGCACCGGGTAGTGCGGCGCCAGCCGCCGGGCCACGTAGTTGGCGGACAGCACCGCCATCTGGGTTGCCCGGCGCAGCCCGTCCGCCCCCATCATCGCCACGTAGGCCCAGGAGATGGGCAGGATGCCGGCCGACCCGTAGGGCGCGGCCGCCACCGGCCCGGCGATGCCGCGGCCGGGCAGGAAGTCCGCCAGGTGCGCGCGGACCGCCACCGGGCCCACGCCCGGGCCGCCGCCGCCGTGCGGGATGCAGAACGTCTTGTGCAGGTTCAGGTGTGACACGTCGGCGCCGAACGACGGCAGGGTGGCCACGCCGACCAGCGCGTTGAGGTTCGCCCCGTCGATGTATACCTGGCCGCCCGCCTCGTGCACGGCCGTGCAGATGGCGCTGACGTTCTGCTCGTAGACGCCGGCCGTGGACGGGCAGGTCAGCATGATCGCGGCCACCTGCCCCTGGTGCGCCTCCAGCCTGGCGTGCAGATCGCCCAGGTCAATCGCGCCCTGGGCGTCGCACTTGACCACCACCACGCGCAGCCCGGCCAGCACCGCGCTGGCCGCGTTGGTGCCGTGCGCCGACTCCGGGATCAGGCAGACGTCACGAGCGTCCTCGCCGCGCGAGGCGTGGTAGCCCCGGATCACCAGCAGGCCGGCCAGCTCACCCTGGGACCCGGCGTTCGGCTGGACGGAGACCGCATCGTAGCCGGTGAGCCTGGCCAGCCGGAGCTCCAGTGACTCGATCAGCTCCAGGTAGCCTCCTGCCTGCGAGACCGGCGCGAACGGGTGCATCCCGGCGAACTCCGGCCAGCTGACCGGCTCCATCTCGGCCGCCGCGTTGAGCTTCATCGTGCACGAGCCGAGCGGGATCATCGACCGGTCGAGGGCGATGTCGAAGTCGGACAACCGCCGCAGGTAGCGCAGCATCTTCGTCTCGCTGCGGTGGTCACGGAACACCGGGTGGGTGAGGAACTCCGACGTGCGCCGCAGCTCGTCGGGCAGCCCGCCGCCCGGCTCGGAAATCCCCGCCTCGGACAGCTCCACGTCCCCGGGCCTTTCCACGAAGCACAGCGCGGCCACGAGGGCCCGCAACTGGTCGTCGGTGGTGGTCTCGTCGCAGCTGGCCTGCAGGGCATCGTCATGCGCCAGGTAGAGATTGAACCCGGCGACCCTCGCGCGTTCCAGGGCGTGCACCGCCTCGTCGCGCCCGCCGTCGAAATGAATCCGGATCGTGTCGAAGAAGTCACCGGCGCCCGTTCGGTACCCGAAATCACGCAAGGTGGCCGCGAGGGTAGCGGCGCTACGGTGAGCGCCCCGGGCGATGGCGGCCAGTCCGTCCGGACCGTGGTAGGCGGCGTACATGGCCGCGGTCACGGCCAGCAGGACCTGCGCCGTGCAGATGTTGCTGGTCGCCTTCTCCCGGCGGATGTGCTGCTCACGGGCCTGCAGCGCGAGGCGGTAGGCGGGCTGGCCGTCGGCGTCCACCGACACCCCGACCAGCCGGCCGGGGAGCTGGCGCTTCAGCGCGTCGCTGACCGCGATGTAGCCCGCGTGCGGCCCGCCGAACCACAACGGCACGCCGAACCGCTGGCTGGAGCCCACGGCGATATCCGCGCCCATTTCGCCGGGCGGCCTGAGTAGGGTCAGCGCCAGCAGGTCGGCGGCCACCGCGGCCAGCGCGCCCCTGGTGTGCGCTGCCTCGATCAGCGGCGCGGGGTCGCGGATCTCACCCGAGGCGGCTGGGAACTGCAGCAGCACGCCGAACAGGTCGCCGCCCTGCCTGGCGATGGCCTCGGCCGTCACCGGCTCCACGACCAGGTGGATGCCGAGAGGTTCGGCCCGGGTCCGCAGCACGGCCAGCGTCTGCGGCAGGCAGTCGGCGTCCGCCAGGAACACGTGCCCCTTCCTGGTGGCCCGGCGGGCCAGCGTCATCGCCTCCGCGGCGGCGGTCGCCTCGTCGAGCAGCGATGCCCCGGCCCACGGCAGCGCGGTCAGGTCGGCGATCATGGTCTGGAAGTTCAGCAGGGCCTCCAGGCGGCCCTGGGAGATTTCCGGCTGGTACGGGGTGTACGCGGTGTACCAGGCCGGATTCTCGAGCACGTTCCGGCGGATCACGGCCGGGGTGATCGTGTCGTAGTAGCCCAGGCCGATCATCGAGGTCAGCACGTGGTTACGGCCGGCCATCCGGCGCAGTTCGGCCAGCGCCTGGGTCTCGGTGAGCGGATCGGGCAGCCGCAGGTCATGGGTGGGCGTGCCGTCGGGCAGCGCGGCGGTGGTGAGTTCGTCGAGCGAGGAGTACCCCAGGCTGCCGAGCATGTGCCGTTGCTCGGCTGGTGTCGGGCCGATGTGGCGAACGGCGAAGTCTGTCATGGGAAGCCTCCCCGGGATGAGCGGTCGCTGGCTGGCTCCCCGTCTGTGACGGGGCCCGCACACGGCGGCCTCCCGCTCCAGAGATGCCTGTCCCGCCCGGTTCGTGTGCCTGAGAGGTTCCGGGGATGTTGCCCCTTCGGCGCCCGCAGCTTACGCGGTGACTCTCCCGGCCGGTGTCATCAGCAGATGAGATTTTACCCTAGTGAAGACCAGATTGTGGGACTCGTGCCGCTAAACCGGGTCAGCTCGTGCGGCGCAGGCGGCGCTTGGCCAGGTCGTCCTGGAATCCTGATCCGTCCGGCGGCACCGCGACCAGGCCGTCCTCGGCCCGGACGGCGGGGAGTTCGGCCAGGTCTCCCTCGACCTCGCGCCAGACCCGGCCGAGCGCGATGCCGAATACCCCCTGGCCGCCCTGCAGCAGGTCCACCACCTCGTCGGCGGAGGTGCACTCGTAGACGCTGACCCCGTCGCTCATCAGCGTGACCTGGGCCAGGTCCTCGGTGCCGTGGTCGCGCAGGTGCTTGACCGCGGCCCGGATCTGCTGCAGCGAGATACCGGTGTCGAGCAGCCGCTTGACCACCTTGAGCACGAGGATGTCGCGGAAGCTGTACAGGCGCTGCGAGCCGGACCCGTGGGCGGCGCGCACGCTCGGCTCCACCAGGCCGGTGCGAGCCCAGTAGTCGAGCTGGCGGTAGGTGATGCCCGCGGCCGAACAGGCGGTGGGGCCGCGGTATCCGACCTCGGGGGCGCCGGGCGCGGCCGGGTGCGCGGCGTCAGGCTGCTCCGGGGCACCGGGACCGCCCAGGCCAGCGACCTCGCTGTCGTCGAACAGGGTGCCCTGCGAGCCGTCGTCACCCCTGGTTACCGCCACGCCCACCTCCACGGGAGCTGACTACCCACGGTACTCGCACCGTAAGCCGTCCCGGTAGCGGCGTCAACGACCCCGCGCGGCGCGGCGCGACATTCCGGCGGCTTCCGGTCTCCCGGGCCCATGCCGGTGTGCAGCCGGTACCGGTGCTCAGCCGGTCAGGTGGCCCGGCCGAAATCCTCGGGCGAGATCGTGTCGAGGAACTCCCGGAATTTCTCCACTTCCTGTTCGTCGTCCTCCTGCTGGTCGGGGATCGCCACGCCGGCCTCGTCCAGGATCTCCTCGCTGGCGAAGATCTGCGCGCCGGTCCGCAACGCCAGCGCGATGGAATCGGACGGCCGCGCGCTCACCTCCGCGCCGTTGGAGAAGACCAGGTCCGCGTAGAAGATCCCGTCCCGTAGCGAGGTGATGTTCACCGTGCGCAGCTGCACGTTAAGCACCTCGAGCACGTCCCGGAAAAGATCGTGCGTGAGCGGCCGAAGGGAAACCATGCCCTGCTGGGCGAAGGCAATCGCCGTTGCCTCGACCGCCCCGATCCAGATGGGCAGGTATCTATCCCCCTGCGCCTCCTTCAGCAAGACGATGGGGCTGTTCGATGGCATCTCGACCCGGACGCCGATGACCTCCATCTGCCGCACTACAGCTCCGTCCTCACTTGCCTGGGGGAACCTCTGCTGGCCACCTCTACCCTTGCCAAGGTACACCCGTAATCGCCCGGAGGCCGACCGCAGCCCCCCGGCCGCAGGCTCCACCGCGCCGGAAACCGGGTGGGATCCGCCCGGGCCCGAAGACCCCGGAGAACCGAGCGGCCCGGTGGCCTCGAACCCGAAATCGCCGGACCGCAGCGGCGCCGACGCCAGCCCTGCCTCGGCGAGCGCGGACTGGACCAGCGTCGCGTGCAGCCGCAACGTGAGGTCGGCGATCTGCCAGGCGGTCCTGGCCGCGGCGTCTCGCGCGCCCGGGCCGCGCTGCCGCAGCTGCGGCGCCACCACCTGCTCGACCAGGTTGGCTTCCCGGTCGGCCGCCGCCTTGACCGCGCGCAGGTGCCTGGCCTGGACGCCGTACTGACGCAGCGCGGCCAGCGCCCGCGCCACCGCGAGCGCGTCAGCGCCATACTGCCGTCCCACCCGGCGGATCAGGCCGTAGTCCTCGAGCTCGGTCAGCTCCGCCTCGCTGACCTCGGCCGCGTCGAGCAGCTGGCGGCGGGTCATGTCGGCGGGCGCCCGGGCCGCCTGGTGCTGGCCGTTGGCCGCCTCGGACCCTCCGGCCCCGCCGGACAGCCGCTCCCTGATCACCCGCAGTGGCAGGTAGGAGTCCCGTTGCATGGTCAGGATGTACCGGAGCCGCTCGATGTCGGCCGCGCAGAACCGCCGGTACCCCGAGCGCGACCTGGCCGGCTCGATCAGTCCCTCGGCCTCCAGGAAACGGATCTTGGACGTGCTGATATCGGGAAATTCCGGGCGGAGCTGGGCGAGCACCTCGCCGATGCCGAACTGGCCGCGCGCCTGCGGGGTCCCCTCAGGCGCGCTCATGCGTAGTCCTGGGCGCCCCTGCCGCGGCGGTCGGCGGATGGCGCCGGGCCGAGGTCCTGGCTGGTCAGGAACAACAGCCGGAACTTGCCTATCTGCACCTCGTCCCCTCCGGTCAGTTCGGCCTCCTCGATCCGCTCCCGGTTCACATAGGTGCCATTGAGGCTGCCCACGTCGCGGACGGTAAACCTGGAGCCGTGCCGGTAGAACTCGGCGTGCCGCCGCGAGACGGTCACGTCGTCGAGGAAGATGTCGCTGTCCGGGTGGCGTCCCGCGGTGGTCAGGTCGTCGTCGAGCCGGAACCGGCTGCCCGCGTTCGGGCCGCGCATGACCAGGAGGAGCGCGCTGCCCGGCGGCAGTGCGCCGAACGAGGCCGAGTCGGGGAACAGGTCGTCGCCGAGGTCGTCGTCGGTCCGGCCCAGCGAGATCGTCGAAGTGGTCTCGCCCGGGCGCTCAGCGGAACCGGCCGCCGGGTAGCCGCCCGTCCCGCCGGGGGCGGCGGGTCCGGCAGGCATCCCGGATCCGGGCGGCACCGGCGCGGTCAGCTGGGTTCCGCAGTATGAGCAGAACCTGGCCCCGTCGGGGTTCGGCCGGCCGCACCGGGCGCAGTAGACGCGTGGCATGGCTCCGCTCGGCCTCCCCGGGTCGTGCTCGTCGCCAGCGGGTGATCCAGCCCAAGGTACGCGAGCGGAGGCGGGGCGGTCCATCCGCCACGCGAACAGCCCGCGCCGTCCGCGCCCCCTTTTTTCGCCGCGACGCTTCCGCCACACCGCCGTCTCACCTCCGCCGCCATGCACTTTCGCATCATCGCGTGAAGGACACAGCTTACCTGGCCACAGACTGAATATCCGGGGACCTAACCGCAGTATCCGGGACACTTGCCGGTAACCGCCAGCCATCGTTCGGCAACACCCCTAGCGTCCGGCCTGCTCAACCACCAGGGCCCACTCGTCGAGCAGCAGTTGCGCCGTGTCGGCGTCGTTCCCCTCCGCCCACAGATGGGTGACCGCCTCGGCCGGATCGGGCAGGACGAGCACCCAGCCGCGGTCGCGCTCGACCACCCGAACCCCGTCCGTGGTGTCGGTCTCGTGGTCGCCTGCCGCCTCCATGACCGTGCGCATGACGCCGCCCTTGGCCGCCCACGGCGTCGGGATCGACCGGCGGAGCAGGTGCGCGACCGGGATCCTGGCGTCGATCTGGCTCAGCGTCAGCCGGGTCCGCGCGACCAGGCCGAGCAACCGGACGAAGGCCGCGATGCCGTCGATGGTCCTGGCGCATTCGGGCACCACGAAGCCGCCGTGGCCGTCGGCCGCGAAGATGACGTCATCGTGCGCCGCGGCCAGGGTCAGCGCGGGCATCGAGGTCTGCGTCCATTCCACCTGGACGCCGTGGAACCGGCACACCTGCTCGGCGACCCGGGTGGTCGTCACCGGCAGCGCGACCCGGCCTCGCTTGCGTTCGGCCGCGACCAGATCGAGCACGGCCAGCAGGGCCCGGTCCTCGCTGACCAGCTCGCCCTTTTCGTCCACGAGCTGGATCCGCTCTCCGACCGGGTCGAACCTGACGCCGAACGCGGCCCGGGACGAGGACACCACGTCGGCCAGCCGCTGCAGGCCGGCCCGCTGCTGGGCGACGGTCTCGGTCGGCGAGACCTCGTCCAGCCGGTTGTTCAGGGTGAGTACGTCCACCCCGATCGTGCCGAGCAGGCTGGGCAGCACCAGGGACGCGGTGCCGCCCGCGCAGTCCGCCACCACCTTCAGGGCGGCCTCCCGCACGCCGCTCATGTCGATGCACCTGAGCAGTTCGTGGGTGTACGACTCGACCACCCGGGGCGGGTAGCTGAGCTCGGCGATCTCGCCGGGGAAGGCCCGCCGGAATTCCTGCCGGGAGAAGACCCGCTCCAGCTTGCGCTGGTCCGCCTGGGACAGTTCGGCGCCGCGTTCGTCCAGGAAGATGATGTCGACCGACTGCGGGTCGCCGGGCGTGGTGCGCAGCGCCACGCCGCCGCTGTAGTGGTCCCTGGCGGTCTCGTACCTGGCCACGGGCAGCGGCTGGGCCTCCAGGTCCACCACGTTGATCGCGCTGGCGTTGAGCGCGCCCTGCATCGCCCGCTTGAGCGTCCGCGCCGCCCGGGACACGTCCCGCGAGGTGGTGACGGTGGAGCCCTTGCGCAGCATGGTGGCGTACGCGCTGGCCAGCCGGACCGCGAGTTCCGGGGTGACCTCCACGTTGACCAGGCCAGATATGCCGCGCGGGCCGAACAGGGTGCGCTGTCCCCTGGATTCCCAGATCACGCTGGTGTTGACCACCGCGCCGGCCTCGATGGTCTTGAACGGGTAGACCTTCACCGCGGCGGACAGGTAGGCCTCGGGCTCGATCACGCACTCGTCCCCCACGACGGCGCCCTCCTCGATCCGGGCCAGCCGCATCACGTCGGTGTTCTTGCCGATCACGCAGCCGCGCAGGGTGACGCCCTGGCCCACGTAGACGTTGTTGTGGACCACGGCCCGGTGCAGGAACGCGCCCTCCTTGACCACCACGTTGCTGCCGATCACGGTGTACTCGCGCAGGTGTGCGCCAGCTTCGATCCTGGCGTAGTCGCCGATGCACAGCGGGCCGGTGAGCACCACGTCGGTGTCGACCTCGGCGCTCGGGGCGACCCAGACCCCAGGCGAGACCTCGAAGCCGGCGATGTCGGCCTGCACCCGGCCGGCCAGCACGTCGGCCTGCGCCTTCAGGTAGCTCTCGTGGTTGCCGACGTCCTCCCAGTAGTTCTCCGAGACATAGCCGTACAGCGGGGCGCCGCGCTTGAGCAGCTTCGGGAAGACGTCACCCGACCAGTCCACCGTCTCGCCGGGCGGGACTTCCGCCAGCACCTCGGGTTCCATCACGTACAGGCCGGTGTTGACCGTGTCGGAGAACACCTGGCCCCAGGTCGGCTTCTCCAGGAACCGCTGGATCTGGCCGTCTTCGGCGGTGATCACGATGCCGAACTCGAGCGGGTTGGGCACCTTGGCCAGCGCCACGGTGACCAGCGCGCCCTTGTCCTTGTGGAAGCGGACCAGATCGGTCAGGTCCATGTCGGTGAGCGCGTCGCCGGAGATGACCAGGAACGGCTCGTCCTGCAGGGCGTCCCCGGCGTTGCGCACGCTGCCCGCGGTGCCCAGCGGCATCTCCTCGGTGGCGTACTGCAGGCTCATCCCGAACTCCTCGCCGTCGCCGAAGTAGTTGCGGACGAGGGCGGCCAGGAACTGGACGGTTACGACGGTCTGGTCGAAGCCGTGCCGCTTGAGCAGCCGCAGCACGTGCTCCATGATCGGGCGGTTGGCCACGGGCAGCAGCGGCTTGGGCTGGTTCGCGGTCATCGGCCGCAGGCGCGTCCCCTCGCCCCCTGCCATGACGACGGCCTTCAATGGCTTCGCGGCTCCTTCCCGGTTTCCGCCATTATGTGCACCCCGTCACGGACGGAATCAAGGACGCGCCTGGTCGCTAACGAACTCGAAGTGCTACTTACCAGGCTTTTAACCTGGACGAGATACAGCATCGCCGCCCACCAGTACAGGACGGTTCCCCAGGTCGCGAACGACCAGCCTAGTACCCGGGCCAGCGTCCCGCCCCAGCCGGGGTGATCGCCAAGAAAGAGCAAGGGGAAAGCGTAAAGCAGGCAAAGGGTGGCCGCCTTGCCGACGAAGCTGACCTGGAGGGTGCCGATCCCGGTCCGCCGGCGCAGTACCGCCAGCGCCGCGCCGACGGTGATCTCGCGCACGGCCAGGACGGCGACCAGCCACCACGGGATAATCTCGCGCACGGCGAGCGCGATGATGGTGGCCGCGATGTACAGCCGGTCCGCCGCCGGGTCGAGCACCTGGCCGAGCCTGCTGCCCTGGTTGAGCGCCCGGGCGATCTTGCCGTCGAGCCAGTCGGACAGGCCCGCCACGATGAGCAGCGCGACCGCCCAGTAGTCCGCGGTGGCCGTCCGCGGTCCGAGTACCAGCCACAGGAACACCGGGACCCCGGCCAGCCGGGCCGCGCTGATCGCGTTCGGTATGGTCAGGACCCGGTCCACGGACCCAGTATCCTAATACAAATGACTATGGCGGATACGGGGGCGCTTCCGCGTGCCGCCGACACGGCCAGGGTCCTCACCGAGGCGGGCAAGCGCCGGGCGTTCGCGGTCATCAGCCACCCGGACGCGGGCAAATCGACTCTCACCGAGGCCCTGGCGCTGCACGCGTCGGCGATCACCCAGGCGGGGGCGGTGCACGGCAAGGCCGGGCGGCGCGGCGTGACCTCGGACTGGATGGCGATGGAGCGTGCCCGGGGGATCTCGATCACCTCGGCGGCACTGCGCTTCGACTACCACGACACGGTGCTCAACCTGCTCGACACCCCGGGGCACGCCGATTTCTCCGAGGACACCTACCGGGTGCTCGCCGCGGTCGACTGCGCGATCATGCTGCTCGACTCGGCCAAGGGCCTGGAGCCGCAGACGCTCAAGCTGTTCGACGTGTGCCGCAGCCGGGCCGTGCCGGTGATCACGTTCGTGAACAAGTGGGACCGGCCCGGCCGCGAGCCCCTGGAGCTGCTCGACGAGATCGAGCAGCGGATCGGGCTGCGCCCGGCCCCGGTCAACTGGCCGGTCGGGGTGGCCGGCGGCTTCCGCGGCCTGATCGAGCGGGCCACCGGGGATTACGTCACCTTCGAGCGGACCCCGGGCGGAGCCGGGCGCGCGCTGGAGACGCTCCTGGATCCCGCGGCGGCACAGGCCCGCGACGGCGCGGCGTTCGCCGCGGCGCAGGAGGAGCTGGCGCTGCTCGACGCGATCTACGGCGCCTCGGTCGACATGGAGTCCTTCCTGGCCGGGGTGTCAAGCCCGGTACTGTTCGGAGCCGCCCTGCCGAACTTCGGGGTGCGGCGTCTGCTCGACGCCGTGACCTCATTCGCTCCGCCGCCCTCGGCGCGCGACGACGTCAAGGGCGAGCCCCGGCCGGTGCAAGCGCCGTTCTCCGGTCTGGTGTTCAAGGTGCAGGCCAACATGGACCGGGCGCACCGGGACCGGATGGCGTTCGTGCGGGTGTGCTCGGGCCGGTTCGAGCGCGGCATGGTGCTGGTCCACGCGGCGACCGGGCGCCCGTTCGCGACCAAGTACGCGCAGTCGATGTTCGGTCAGGACCGGGAGACCGTCGAGGAGGCCTTCCCCGGCGACGTGGTCGGCTTGGTCAACGCCACCGCGCTGCGCCCGGGCGACACGCTGTACGCGGGCGACTTCCCGGTCGAGTTCCCGCCCATTCCCAGCTTCGCGCCCGGGCACTTCGCGGTGGTGCGCGGCAAGGAGGCGGGTAAGGCCAAGCAGTTCCGCCGCGGCATCGAGCAGCTGGACACCGAGGGCGTCGTCCAGGTGCTCTCCTCCGACCTGCGCGGCGACCAGGCCCCGGTGCTGGCCGCCGTCGGCCCGCTGCAGTTCGACGTGGTGATGCACCGGCTCGAGCAGGAGTTCGGCGCCCGGGCCGAGCTCGACCGCCTCGACTACACCATGGCCCGGCGAACCGATCCCGACGGCGCCCGCGCGCTGGCCGGCCAGCGCGCGGTGGAGGTGCTGACCCGCCGTCACGACGGCGCCCTGCTCGCGCTGTTCGGCGACAAGTGGCGCCTGGCCCAGGTGCAGCGCGAGCAGCCGGACATCCTGCTCGAGCCGCTGATCGCCGGCTAGCGGCCTCAGCCTCAGCCGAAGCGGGCGCCGCCGGCCTACCGGGCCGCCCGCCTGGGCACCGGGAGGCCGAGGGACGGCAGGGCGCCGGGCTCGTGCAGGATCGCCGCGCCTAGCTCGCTGACCCGGACGGCGGCCAGGCCGTCGTAGCGGGACATGCTGTCGTAGCGGTCCGCACCCCACAGCCCGCGGTAGTCGCCGCGGGCGCCGCGCGGGCCGGTGTAGGCGACGTCGATCACGCCGAGGGTGGCCGCGTACTCGAAGAGCAGGCACAGCACGTACCGGCCCTCCAGGACGTTCCAGGCCTTAGCGCCGGCCCGGCCGAGCGACCCGCGGGACGGATCGGCGAGGTAGAGACCCCAGCGGGCCAGCGGGCTCCTGGCCACCGCGAACGGGGCGGGTTGCGCCTGCAGGACCGAGAACAGGGCGTCGACCTCGATCCACACGCCGGGCTCGAGGGCGGTGAGCCCCGAGGCAAGCGCGGCGCGGCGGCCGCCGGCCGGGGTCAGCGTGCCGGTCTTCCGCTGCCCCTTGATCGCTTCGATCCGGGAGAGCTCGTCCTGCGAGACGCTCTTCAGCCACCGGTCCCACAGGGCGCCGAGCGCCTGGTACGACGGCCTGGCCAGCACCGCCTCGCCGCGCGGGGTCAGTTCGAGCCTGGCCCCGGCCAGCCGGGCCAGGCCGCCGGCCTGCAGCAGCATCGGCCAGGCGAAGGCCGCGATGGGTTCGCCGCCGCCGTGGAGGCCGGCCTCGTCGTGGGCGGTGGTGTCGTAGTAGTCCCCGGCGACGAGGGCATCCTCGACCAGCCTGACGGTCGCGGCGCACGGCCGCCTGGTGGCGGCGATGCATCGCACCTGCTCCTCGGCGGTGAGCTCGAGGACGGCGACCAGGTTCGACAGGGCGTCTGGCGCGGTGCAGCGGACGAGCACCGGTCCGCACGGGAAGGCCGACGCGCGGAGGCGGGCCGGACCGGGCTTGTTGCCCTCGGGATGCACCGCCCGTCCGCCAATGACGCCGAAAGTACGCTCGGCCACCAGGAAACCATAACGGTTCGGCACGCCGTTCCGCCGCAGGCTCACCGGACCTGACGGCCGGGAGCACGCGAATGTGCCACCGTGGCGATATGCGGGTAACCGGGGTGGACGCCTGCAGGCGCGGCTGGGTCGCGGTCAGCCTGGATGTGCCGCGGCCCGGCTCGGCGCGGGAAAGCGGCCTCGTGGTGGAGGCGGTCCGCGTGCACCAGTCGCTGGCCGGGGTACTCGAAGGCGACGAGAGCGGCGTGGTACGAGGTGCATCCGGAGCTGGCGTTCGGCGCGATGGCGGGTGCGCCGCTGGCGCACAGCAAGCACACCCCGGCCGGACGCGACCTGCGCCGCGAGCTCCTCGGCCGGTTCGGTCTCGTGGTCCCCCGGGTCCCGCTGGCGCCGGTTACGGACGCCCTGGACGCCGTCGCGGTGGCCTGGAGTGCCTGGCGCATCGCCACCGGCCGGGCCGTCCTGGTCCCGCCCTGCCCGCAGCGAGACGCCCGGGGCCGCGAGATCGTGATCCGCTACTGAGCACGTCAGCGGCGCCTGGCCCGCAGGCCGTCGAAGGCCATCGCGCACACCTGGTCGGCCAGCGAGACCGCGACCGCCGGGCCGGGGCCGCGATCCGGCCTGTACCACTCGACGATGGAGTTGACCAGGCCGAACAGCAGACGCGCGGTGATCATCGCGTCGGCGTCCGGCCTGATGTCACCGTCCCGTACGGCCTCGGCCACCAGCTCGGCCACGAACCGGTCGAAGCCGCGCCGCCGCTCCAGCGCGGCCCGCTCGACGTCGCTGTTGCCGCGCACCCGCAGCAGCAGGGTGACGTAGGGAGACTCGGCTTCGAGCACTTCGACGCTGCCCCGGACGAGGTACTCCAGGCGCTCGATGGCCGGCGCGGGGAGCGCCCGCGCCCGGGCGGCTACCGTCGACAGGCCGGCCAGGGCCCGGTCCAGGGCCAGCCGGAGCAGTTCCTCCTTGCCGGCCACGTGGTGGTAGATCGCCGACTTCGCGATGCCGAGCCTGGCGGCCAGGTCCCGCATGCTGGTGCCGTCATAGCCGCGCTCGTTGAACAACTCGACCGCCACCGCCAGCACGGAGGCCAGGTCGTAGCCGGGCCGGCCGCGACGCCGTCCGGCCGCAGGGACCGGTGGTGCCGGCCGGTCCGCGGCGGCCGCGCTCACGAGGCCGGCCCGAGCTGGTGGCTGCGGCCGCGGAACTCGGCGATCACGTCCTGGTCCCGGCGGACGGTCACGTCGTAGAGCCCGGCCCGCCCGAACCTGGTCCGCAGCACGGCCTCGGCCACCAGGACGTCGCCGGCCCGCGCGGGCGCGACGAAGACGATGTCGGCCGAGGCGGCCACGGTCACCGGCCCGAAACTGTTGCACGCGCAGGCGAACGCGGTGTCCGCCAGCGCGAAGATCAGCCCCCCATGCGCCATGGCGTGCCCGTTCACCATGTCCTCGCGCACCCTCATCCGGGTCACCGCCCGCCCCCGGCCCTGGTCGATCAGCTCGATGCCCAGGCCATGGGAGGCCTCGTCTCTCGCCATCATCGCCTCCACGCTGGGCAGCTGCGGCACCCCGATCTCCTCCTATTTAATAGACCGAACGTCCGGTATATAATACGATGAGCGGGTCGGCCCGGCCCGGTCCTGCGGTGCTTACGATGGTGCCAGCACCCTTGACACGGGAACGGCCCGCAGCACAGATCGGCCAGGCGTCGGCCCGGACGAGCCGCGCCCCGGGCCGGGGGTCCAGGAGGATGGTGGTGATGGCAGCGCTTCCGGATATGCAGCGTCCCGGGACGGCGCCCGCCCAGGACGGGACGGGCGAGCTTCGGGCCCACTTCGATCAGACGCTGGAGCACGGACGGCGGATCGAGCCGCGCGACTGGATGCCGGACGGCTACCGGGCGACGATGATCCGCCAGATCGCCCAGCACGCGCACTCCGAGATCATCGGCATGCAGCCGGAGGGCAACTGGATCACCCGGGCCCCCTCGCTGCGCCGCAAGGCCATCCTGATCGCCAAGGTGCAGGACGAGGCCGGCCACGGCATGTACCTGTACTCGGCGGCCGAGACGCTCGGCGCCGACCGCGCCGACCTCACCGACAAGCTCGTGCACGGACGGCAGAAATACTCCTCGATCTTCAACTACCCGACCCTGACCTACGCGGACGTCGGCGTGATCGGCTGGCTGGTCGACGGCGCGGCCATCTGCAACCAGGTGCCGCTGTGCCGCTCCTCCTACGGCCCGTACGCGCGGGCCATGGTGCGCATCTGCAAGGAGGAGTCGTTCCACCAGCGGCAGGGCTACGAGCTGCTGATGACGATGATGCGCGGCTCGGCGGCGCAGCGCGCGATGGTGCAGGACGCGACGAACCGGTTCTGGTGGCCGTCGCTGATGATGTTCGGCCCGCCAGACGACCAGTCGCCGAACACCGCGCAGTCGATGGCCTGGGGCATCAAGCGGCACACCAACGACGAACTACGGCAGCGGTTCGTGAACATGACCGTGCCGCAGGCGGAAAAGCTGGGCGTCACCCTGCCCGACCCGGAGCTGAAATGGAATGCCGAGCGCGAGCACTACGACTTCGGCCCGGTGGACTGGGACGAGTTCATGGCCGTGGTCAAGGGCAACGGGCCGTGCAATGCGCAACGGATCGCGCGCCGCAAGGCGGCTCATGACGAGGGCGGCTGGGTGCGCGAAGCCGCCGCGGCCTACGCGGCCAAGCGCGCGGCCGGAGCGGAGGCGGCTTGATGGAGGAGACGTTCACCGCCGAGGGCGGCCACGGCGCCGTGCCGGTCACCAAGGTGCCGGCCGAGTCGGGGCCGGGCCAGGTGCGCTCGGGCTGGCCGCTGTACGAGGTGTTCCTGCGCGGCAAGCGCGGGCTGAACCACGTACACGTCGGATCGCTGCACGCGGCCGACCCGCAGATGGCGCTGCGCCACGCCCGCGACCTCTACACCCGCAGGAACGAGGGCGTGAGCATCTGGGTCGTCGCGGCCCGCGACATCACCGCGTCGAGCCCGGACGAGAAGGACCCGTTCTTCGCGCCGTCCGGTGACAAGGTGTACCGGCACCCGACGTTCTACGACATCCCGGACGATGTCCCGCACATTTGACATCCTCCCCCGCCTGAAGGCGGAGGATTCCAGCTACTCGCGTCCGATTAAGGAGGCAAGCAGTTGAGGTTCGCGGTTCACGGGCCGGGCTGCCCCGTCGCCTCCCCGCGCAGTCACGGCGTGCCCCGCCGCGATGTTTATGGCCGCGTTCACGTCAGCGTGGCAGGCGAAACCGCAGGCCGTGCACGCAAAGCGCGCTTGGCTCTCGCGCGACTTCGCATCCACATTCCCGCACGCCGAGCATCGCTGGCTGGTGAACGCAGCTTTGATCTTCTCCACCCGGCCGGGCGCCTTGTCCTCCAGTCGACGCACCAGCAGGCCCCACCCGGACTGCATGATGCCCCGGTTCAGCCCGGACTTGGCGCGCACGTTCCGGCCCGGGTCCCCGGCAATTCCCCTAGCCGAGCGTGTCATGTTCCCGATCTTCAGGTCCTCAACCCGGATGAGGTCGAACCGGCGGGCAAGATCAGTAGTGACCTTCTCAGCCCAGTCCTTGCGCCGGTCGGTCTCACGGGTGCGCAGCCGACCGATGGCATGCTTCACCCGGATGCGGCGGGTCGATCCCCGTTCAGCGCGGGCGAGCTTGCGTTGCAGCCGACGCATGCGCCTCCGCTCGTACGCGGTCAGGCCTGGAACGGTGAGCAGTTCTCCGGTCGACAAGGTTGCCGATACCGCCACGCCCCGGTCAACACCCACGACTCGGCCATTACCCGGCGCCGGAACCGGATCGGGGATCACGGCGAAGGCAAGATGCCAACGGCCCGCGCGATCCATGGTCACCCGGTAGGACTTTGCGCCTGCAGGTACCGGGCGAGACCAACGGAACCGCACCCATCCAGCCTTCGGTACCCAGACCTGACCAATTCGGCGGCTCAGCCGGCGCACCTGCCCGGGCTCGAGCGCGACGACCCGGAACCCCTCATGCCGCCCAGCCTTGCGCCACGATGGGCGCCCGGCCGGATTCTGCGGGTCAAAGAACGCGGCTATCGCCTGTGCGAAGTCCCGCAGCGCCTGCTGCTGGACGACGTTAGAGCCTGCAGCCAGCCAGGGATACTCCGCCCGCGCCTCGGTGAGCTGTCGGCACTGCGTCAGATAGCCCGGCGCGCTCGCCTTGCCTGGATGCCAGTGCAAGTGCTGTTCGACCGCCAGGTTCCACACGTACCGGGCGTGAGCGCAATGATTTCGCTGCACCGCTTCCTGGGCAGGCGTGGGAAGCAGCCGGTACCGGGACATGCGAACACGGTAGCGACCACCACTGACATTTCTGGGGAGGTGAAGCGGCGTTCCCGCCCCAGCCTGAGTACTGGGGTCTCTACGCCGAAATCCTCATGACCGAGGACGAGTTCGGCGCTTACCAGAGCCTGGCCGAGGAGACCGAGGACCACCGCTGGGCGTTCGGCACCGGGTTCACCGACCCGCTGGAGGGAATCGACACGTCCGTACCGGACGGTGTCGATGCCGCCGCGCTGGCCGCCTACTGCCTGATGCTCGGTGACGACGCGCTGATCTACTCGCACCGGCTGCAACAGTGGATGACCCACCTGCCGGAGCTGGAAGAGGAGACGGCGCTGGCCAACATCGCCCTGGACCTGCTCGGCCAGGCGCGGCTGCTGCTGGCCCGGGCCGGCCGGGCCGAGGCAGCCAGCCAGGGGCCTGGGCGCGACGAGGACCAGCTGGCGTTCTTCCGGGACGAGCACGAGTTCCGCAACGTCCGCCTGGTCGAGCCGCCGGACGAGGACTTCGCCGAGCTGGCCGCCCGGCTGCTAATCTTCTCGTCCTGGCGGCTGGCTTTGTTCGGCCAGCTGACCGGATCGGGCGATCCGGTGCTGGCCGCCATCGCGGCCAAGGGCGTCAAGGAACTGGCCTACCACCGGGTCTACGCGGCCCAGTGGGTGATCCGGCTCGGCGACGGCACCGCGCTGTCGCACGAGAAGATGCAGGCCGCGCTGGGCGTGTTCTGGCCGCTGGCCGACGAGCTGTTCCGCACCGACCCGGTGGTGGCCGCGCTGCCCGGGGTGGCGGCCGACCCCGCCTCGCTGCGCGCCGAGGTGGACGCGGTCCTGGACACCGTGCTGGCCGAGGCCGGGCTGGACCGGCCGCAGGCGGCCCCGATGGCCCTGGTCGCCGGGCGCGGCGGCCGCGACGGCACGCACACCGAGGCGTTCGGCTACGTGCTGGCCGAGCTGCAGAGCCTGGCCCGGGCCCACCCGGACGCGACGTGGTGACGGCCGGCGCCCTGGCCGCGGCCCGTGAGGTCGCCGCGACCGTCGCGGACCCCGAGCTGCCCATGGTGACCGTGGCCGACCTGGGCATCCTTCGGGACGTCAGCGAGGAGGACGGTCAGCTGGTGGTCACGATCACGCCGACCTACTCCGGCTGCCCGGCGCTCCGCGAGATCGCGCACGACCTGCGGCACCGGCTCGCCGAAGCCGGCTTCGGCCGCGTCAGCGTGCGCACCGCGCTCTCCCCCGCCTGGACCAGCGACTGGATCAGCCCGGCGGGCCGCGCCAAGCTCCGGGAGGCCGGCATCGCCCCGCCGCGCCCGGCGCCGCCGGGCCGGCCGGGACCGGTGCCCCTCACCCTGACCGTGACCCGCGCGGCGGTGGCCTGCCCGCGCTGTGGCTCCCGCGACACCACCAGGACCGCGACGTTCGGCGCGACCGCGTGCAAGGCGCTGTACCGGTGCGAGAACTGCGATGAGCCCTTCGAGTACGTGAAGGAAATCTGACATGCCCAGCCCGGCGGCCGCGTCCCGGACCGAGTTCTACCCGCTCACCGTGGCCCGGGTCGAGTCGCTGACCGACGACTCGGCCGCGGTGACATTCGAGGTCCCGCCGCCGCTGACGGACCGGTTTGCGTTCGCGCCCGGGCAGTCGCTGACCGTCCGCCGCGGTGACGAACGCCGGTCCTACTCGATCTGCGCGGTCGCCGGGCGCGCGCCGCGCATCGGCGTCCGCGAGGTGGCCGGCGGCGCGGTGTCCGGCTGGCTCGTGCACCAGGTCAGGGCCGGGGACGTGATCGACGTGCAGGCGCCGTCGGGCTCGTTCACCCCGGATCTGGACGCCCCCGGGCGGCACGTCCTGATCGCCGCCGGCAGCGGGATCACGCCCGTCTTGTCCATCGCGGGATCCGTGCTCGCCGCGCAGGAAAGATCCGCCGTCACCCTTATCTACGGCAACCGGCGCAGCGACACGGTGATGTTCGCCGACGAGATCGCCGACCTCAAGGACGCCAACCCGGAGCGGATCTGCCTGGTCCATGTGCTCAGCCGGGAACCGCAGGAAGTCGAGCTGTTCAACGGGCGGCTCGACGCCGCCAAGCTGCGCGCCCTGCTGCCGGTCACCGCGGACGTGGCGGCGGTGGACCACTGGTGGCTGTGCGGCCCGTTCGGCATGGTCGAAGCCGCGATCGCGGTCCTGGCCAGCCTCGGCGTGCCGCGCGGCCGGATCCACCGCGAGCTGTTCTACGTCGAGGATGCCCCGCCCGCGCCCGCCACGCACGCCGAGGCGGCCGCCGGGCCGGGCGCCGAGGTGACCGTGCTGCTCGACGGCCGCAGCAGCAGCGTGACCGTCCCGGCCGGCACCCCGGTCCTGGACGGGGCCCAGCGGGTCCGCCCCGACCTGCCGTTCGCCTGCAAGGGCGGGGTGTGCGGCACCTGCCGCGCCCGGCTCGTCGATGGCGAGGTCACCATGCGCCGCAATTACGCCCTGGAACAGGAGGAACTCGACGCGGGCTACATCCTCACCTGCCAGTCCCTCCCCGTCTCCGGCACCCTTATCGTCGACTATGACGCCTAGCCACGGAGGAGTCAGGGATGCGGGATCTCACGTCGCCGGGAGGAGACCTCGAGCCGATCGAGCGGGCCTCGGCCGGCGAGCTGCGCACGCTGCAACTGGAGCGGCTCCGGTGGACGCTCCGGCACGCCTACGCCAACGTGCCGCACTACCGCGCGGCCTTCGACGCGGCCGGCGTGCATCCCGTTGACTGCAAGGACCTGGCCGACCTGGCCAAGTACCCGCTGACCAGCAAGGCCGAGCTGCGGGAGAACTACCCGTTCGGCATGTTCGCGGTGCCCCGCGAGCAGGTCGTGCGGGTGCACGCGAGCTCGGGCACCACGGGCCGGGCCACGGTGGTCGGCTACACCCGGGACGACATCGAGGTCTGGGCGACCGTGATGGCCCGCTCGATCCGGGCGGCGGGCGGGCGGCCCGGCCACGTCCTGCACAACGCCTACGGATACGGGCTGTTCACCGGGGGGCTCGGCGCCCACTACGGAGGCGAGAAGCTGGGCTGCACGGTGGTCCCCGTCTCCGGCGGGATGACCGAGCGGCAGGTCACCCTGATCAGGGACTTCCGGCCGGACATCATCATGGTCACGCCGTCCTACATGCTCGCGATCGTGGACGAGATGGAACGTCAGGGCGACGACCCGGCCGCCTCCTCGCTGCGGTTCGGCATCTTCGGCGCCGAACCGTGGACGAACGAGATGCGCGCCGAGATGGAGGCGCGGGCGGCCCTCGACGCCACCGACATCTACGGCCTGTCCGAGGTGATCGGACCGGGCGTGGCGCAGGAGTGCGTCGAGACCAAGGACGGCCTGCACATCTGGGAGGACCACTTCTACCCCGAGGTGATCGACCCGCTCACCGGGGAGGTGCTGCCGGGGGGCGAGGAGGGCGAGCTCGTCTTCACCTCGCTGACCAAGCAGGCCATGCCGGTCATCCGCTACCGGACCCGCGACCTGACCCGGCTGCTGCCCGGCACCGCGCGCACCATGCGGCGGATGCAGAAGATCACCGGCCGCACCGACGACATGATCATCTTGCGCGGGGTCAACCTGTTCCCGACCCAGATCGAGGAGCTCATCATGGCCACCCCCGCGCTGTCCCCGCACTTCCAGCTGCACCTGACCCGGGAGGGCCGGATGGACCAGCTGGCGGTGCACGTCGAGCGCCGCGCCGGGACGACGGAGGCCGACGGAGCCGACGCGGGCAGCGCGCTGTCGGCGATGGTCAAGAACACCATCGGCGTCACCGTCACCACGGCCGTCCTGCCGCCGGAGTCCATCGAGCGGTCGGTAGGCAAGATGCGCCGCATCGTCGACCACCGGCCGCGCTGAGGGCCGCGGGATGTGACTTCGGACACAAGGCCAGGCAGAATGCCGACATGACTGACGACGTACCCATTTCCTACCAGGCGGCGGTCCCAGGGACGCCGGTGCTGAGCAGCACCGGCACCACGATCGGCACGCTCGAGCACGTGCTGGAAGTACCGGAGGTCGATGTCTTCGACGGGATCGTGATCGCCACCGACGGCGGCCTGCGCTTCGTTGACGCTGACCAGGTGCTCCAGATCACCCGGAGCTACATCCGGTGTGACGTGGACGACGCCCAGGCCAGCCAGCTGCCGTCGCCCGATGGTCCTCCCGTGTACCGGGTGGACGCGCTGGGCGGCACCGGGCACAGCCTGCATGACATCCTGGGCCGCCTGTTCCGGCGGCCGCGCTGGATTCGCGAGGATCGCTCGTAAGGCGCCGTTGTCGATTCTGGCCAGCGCCTCGGTGAGGCCGGCTAGGCCGGTCGGGCCCAGGCTGAGCGCGGCGGTGTGCCAGCGCTTCAGGTCGAATCCTCCGGGACCGGGCCGGCGCATGGCCTGTTCCCTGGCCGCCAGCCAGCCCCGCTCGCCGAGCTTGTACGCGATGGCCTGGCCCGGCCAGCCGAAATAGCGGACCACTTCGGCGTGCACCCGGTGCGGCTCGGCCCGGCCGCGCTCGCGCAGCACCTCGCAGGCCCGGCCGAACGTCCACGGCGAGCCGTCCGGCAGCGGCAGGTCCAGGTGGACGCCGATGTCGATAACCACCCGGGCGGCGCGCACGGCCGACCCGCCCAGCATGCCGAGCCGCGTGCCCGGCTCGCCGAACCAGCCGAGCTCGTCGGCCAGCCGCTCGGCGTATAGCGCCCAGCCCTCGCCGTGCCCGCTCACGAAGGTGCATTTGGCGAACCGGGAGAGCTTGTCACCGGCCATCTTGGCCGCACCCGTCTGCAGGTGATGACCGGGCACTCCCTCGTGGAAGATGGTGGAAAGCTCGGACCAGGTCTCGAACCTGTCCCCGTCACTCCGCCCGCCGAGGGGCCACCAGGTCCGGCCGGGCCTGGTCAGGTCCTCGCTCGGCGGCGTGTAGTAGGCGGCCCCGGAGGCCGAGCCGCGGGCCAGCACCACATCGATCCGGCGCAGCGGCGGCGCGATGTCGAAGTGCACCCCGTCCAGTTGCTCGATGGCCCGGTCGTGGCGGTCCTGCAGCCAGGCCAGGTAGGCGTCGGGGCCGGTCACGTACTCGGTCTGGCCGAGGACGGCGGCCGCCTCGGCGACGCTGCCGCCCGGGCAGACCTTGTCCGCCTCGGCGGCCATCTCGGCCTCGATCCGGCCGAGTTCGGCCCAGCCCCACTGGTAAGCTTCGGCTAGGTCGATGTCCGCGCCGAGGCTGAGCCTGGCCGCCACCGCGTACCGCTCGGCACCGACCGGGTCCCGCTCGGTCGCCCGTGGTGCGTAGTCTTCGCGCAGGTAGCGGGCCAGCTCCAGGTAACCACGGTACGCCCGGGCCGCGGCCGCCGCGAGCTGGCCGGCCAGCGGCCCGTCGCCGTAGGAGGCCACCAGCGCGTCGTGCGTCCCGGCGTAGCGCTCGGCTTCGGCCGCCGCCTCGACCGCCTGCCTGCGCGCCGCGGTCAGGCCCTGGTCAAGCCCGGCGTCCAGGCTGGCCCGCCAGCTGGTGAACATCGACGGGATCGCCGCCAGCCGGGCCGCGACGTTCCGCCAGCCCTCCTCGTCGCCGCGGGGCAGCAGGTCCACGCTGTCCCGGATCGCACTGATCAGCCCGATCGGGGTGCGCAGCAGCCGCAGTGGCTCGCCGATCCGGTGCCAGGCCAGCTGGGCCTCGAGCCGTTCCCGCAGGAAGGCAGCGGCCAGCCGGTCCGCTTCCGAGGTCACCGTCATCGGCTCGAGCGCGGCCAGCGTCGAGCTGATCAGCTCCTCCCGGGCTGCGTAGCCGTCCGGCCCGAAATCGGTGGCCGCGCCGAAGGTCTCGCTGATCCCGCGCATCCCGGCCGCGACCGGATCCAGGACCGCCCAGCGGGCGATGTACTCATCGCAAAGCCGGAACACCTCTGTCATGCCGTTCACCCTAAGCCAGATAGCTGTGTCCCAGGGAGCGGTCACCCTCCCGAGGCCGGCGAGGCGGGGCCGGTCAGCGCCAGATATTCGCGGGCTGGGGTTCGTCAGCCGCTGGACCGCGTGGAACGTACTCGCGAGTAATACTACTCGCCAGTAATAACCTTCGGGTCCACCGCGGTGTTCCGCGGCTGGCGGCCCAGGTAGCCGAGCAGCTGGTCACCCGGGCCGGCCTGGGCCGGGACCTCCACCGGGACGGCGAACAGGCCCTCGCGGCCGGCCACGAGCAGCGGGCAGAGGCGGAGCATCCGGGCGGCGAGCGCGGCCGGAATCGGGGCGCAACTGCCGAGGGCCGACGAGACGTCCCAGCCGTGCACCGCGATCTCGACCGCCCCGGTGCAGACCACCAGGCCGGCCGGCACCGGCAGGCCGCCCACGGCGACGAACCGCTCCGGGGCGGCGTAACAGTAGGCGACGGACAGCAGCGCGGCCGCCCGGTCGCGCAGGACGTCGACCGGGTCGCCGACGGCCGGCCACCCGCCCGGCGGACCGGCCGGGCGTTCGCCGGGCGGGCGCTCCAGGTTCAGGCACCCGGTGCGCAGGGCCGTCTCCAGGTCCGCCATCGAATCGCTCAGGTGACCGAGCAGAGTGCCCAGGTCCCAGCCCGGGCATGGCGTGGGCAGTGCCATGTCCGCCGGCCCGGCCAGGGCACACACGCCGAGCGTGTAGCTGATCGCTCCAGCCAGCAGCCCGATGGCGCCCGATGGCGTGCCCATGTCCCTATAGACCGGCGAGCGGGCCGATTCTCACCGGTGATCAGCTCGTCGAGTGCCTCTATTCACGCGTGGCAGGTCAGCGGCTGGCCGCCGTTGTAGGCGACCATCTCGCCGAGGGCGCGGGCGAGGTCTGCCGGGGCGCCGCGTTCGGCGCCAGCGAGCTCGAGGTATGCGCGATGCAGGTTACCGACGATCCGTTCGGCATCCAGGAGACCTTTGAACTCGCCCAGGTCGGCCTGGCGTGCGGCCTCCAGCGGCGCCAGGCCCGCCGCCTTCGCCTGCTGGGCGGTGCGCTGCACGAAACGCAGGTAGGCCAGCATGTCGTCGATGACCTCGGGGCCGCAGACCGGGCCGTGGCCGGGCACCAGGATCGGGGCGCCGAGCGGGCACAGCACGGTCTCGAGCACCTCGATCCAGCCGCTGACCGAGCCCATCAGCGCGAACGGGGTGCCGCCGTTGAACAGCAGGTCACCGGTGAACACCACGCCCCGCTCCGGGAGGTAGACGATGGAATCGTTGGTGGTGTGCGCCGGGGTGCCCACGTAGCGGACCTCGCAGCGCAGGTCGCCCGACCACAGGGTGACGCCCTCGGTGTAGGTCAGGAACGGCGGGGCCGGCTCGAGGTACCCCCAGTCCACCTCCGACCAGATGCCCGCCGGGGGCGGCATGGGCGAGTTCAGTATCGCCTCACGGCACAGTTCGTGCCCGATGATGGTGGCCCCGCTCATCAGGTAGTTGCCGTGCGTGTGGTCGCCGTGGTGGTGGGTGTTGACCAGCGTGCGCACGGGTTTGCTGGTGACCGTCTTGATGGCGTCGAGGTAGGCGCGGGTGCGGCGCTCGGTGGAGGTGGCGTCGACGCTGATCACGCCGGCGCCGGCCCCGTGACTGGCCAGGAAGCCGGTGTTGTTCAGATACCAGCTGCCGTCAGGCTGCAGGTAGGCGTAGATGTCCTCGGAGACTTCCCTGAGTTCTGGCTCGAGTTTGCCCAGGCTCATTGTCATGCTCCTTCGCGGGCCGGGGCAGCAGCAGCGCCAGGGCCAGCAGCAGCCCGAACAGCGCCAGCCCGGCCAGGGCGTAGGCGTTGCCCGCGATGAGGGCCAGGCCATGCCAGTGGTATTCCCTGAACCAGGGCCGGTCCCCGTACCAGGTGTAGTAGATCGGGTTGGTGTTCCGCGGGATCCAGAGCAGGCCGAGCGAGTCGTTGCTGAGGTTGAGCTTGGCGGTGAACAGCCGGGCCGGCCAGGCCCCGAACCACACCACGATCGCCACGGCCAGGAGGCCGGGCCCGCAGGCGGCGCGTCTTGCTCCTCGTTGCCAGGCTCGCACCGCGTAGTGGGCCGCTACCAGCGCGCCGGGCGCGATCCACACCCAGTGGTGGTCCCAGCTGATCGGCGAGACGAGCAGCCCGGTCAGCGCGGCCATCAGCAGCCCGGGCAGGGGGTGGCCCTTCCGGTCGAGCAGCGCGGCGGCGGTCACGCCCGCCGCGGTCACCAGGACCGCCAGCGCGGCCCAGGCGGGCTTGGCGCCGTTCACGCTGCCGGTCAGCCGGGTGATGAGGCCGTCGAGCGACTGGTTGCCCGCCCAGCCGGTGAAGCCGGTCCGGCCGCCCTGGACGAACAGGCCGTCGAACCACCATTTGACCGAGTCCCTGGGCAGGATGACGAAGCCGAGCAGCACGGTGAACGCGAAGCCGGCGCAGGCCATCGCGGCCTGCCGGAACTTCCCGGCCAGCAGCAGGTACGGGATGAAGATCAGCGGGACCAGCTTGACGCCGGCCGCGATGCCGGTGCCGAACCCCTTCCACCAGCGGCTCTTCTGAGTGTCCGGCTGGCACAGGTCCCAGATGATCAGCGCCATCAGGACCAGGTTGACCTGGCCGAGGTAGATGGTGCGCAGCACGGGTTCGGTCCAGAAGACGGCGGCCGCGGCGAGCAGGGTGGCGCCGAGCCTGGTCTGGTTTTTCTGATAGCCGAGGCCGCCGACGGTGAGCCACAGCGCGGTGAGCAGCGCGAGGATGTCGACCGCCACGGAAACCTGCTGGGACAGCCGCCAGGGCACGAACGAGACGACCGCGAACACCAGGGCCGCGAACGGCGTGTAGGTGAACGGCAGGTGCAGCGTGCCGTACCCCACCCAGTCATACAGCGGCGCCGCCAGCCGCGGGTCGTACAGCGGCCGGACGTGCCGGACGATGAGCCCGCCGGACCGGTACACGGCCAGGTCCACCGGGTCCGTGGTGAAGCTCTGCGGGTGGATGACCGTATAGATCACGTAGAGCCCGAGAGCCAGCGCGAACGCGCCGAGGCCGACCGGAAGCAGCCAGCGGCCCGGCGTGCCGTGTTCCCCGGCCGGCGCCTGCGGGCGGGTGAGGACGGATCTCACCTCGCCAACCATAGCGGCTCCGGCTAGGATTCCGTTCTCGGAGGTGAGGATGTCTGATACTCATACGGCCACGACGGCCGTTACCGACCGGGTGAGCCGGCTCGCCCGGGTGCGGATGTCCAGCCTCGGCGCCGTGACCATGCTGATCATCCAGTTCATCCTGGGCATGATCTACAACCTGTACGGCACCGCGCCGACCGCGACGAAGTCCATCGGGCTATTCTCCAGCCCGGTCCTGGCGCTGCACGTGATCCTGGGCGCGCTGCTGTTCGTCGTCGCGGTGGCGCAGCTGGTCCGGGCCATCGGCACCCGGCACAGGCTGACCATCTCGATGTCGGCCATCGGGCTGGCGGGTATCCTCGGGGCCGGCTTCGCCGGGCTCGGCTTCACCGGCAGCGGCGCCGCCGGGGCGTCGCTGGGCATGTCGCTGGCGTTCGCGGTGGCGCTGGCGGCCTACGTCGTTCTCGTCTTCGCGCTGCCCTCCTCATCTACGACCTGATGTAGTAGGGCGCCGTCGACGGCTACGGTGGCACATGGCATAGTGATCCCAGGGTCCCTGCCCCCCAGCCTTCGCCGGAGATGACATGAGCGGCGTCACCCAGCTCGTGACCTCTGGTCCGCTGATCCTGGCGCTGCCGGTGGCCGCCGCGGCCGGGGCGGTCACCTTCCTGTCGCCGTGCTGCCTGCCGCTGGTACCCGGCTACCTGTCCTACGTCACCGGCATGGCCGGTGCCGACGGATCCCCGGCCGCTCAGGGTCCGGCGGCCGCTCAGGGTCCGGCGGCCGTCGCGGCGGACGGGTCCGGGGTGGCGGTCGCCGCTCCCCCGCTCACCACCACCGCCGCTCCCCCGCGCAGTCGTGTCGTCGCCGGGACGGCGCTGTTCGTGGCCGGATTCTCGGTCGTGTTCGTGGCCTACGGCGCCGCCCTCGGCGGGCTCGGCCACCTGCTGACCGGTCACGCCCGGCTGCTGACGCAGATCCTCGGCGGGCTGACGATCGTGCTCGGGTTGCTGTTCGCCGGGGTCCTCGACCGGTTCTCGTTCGCGGGCCGCATCGTACGCCCCTCCGCGCGGCCGAAGGCCGGGCTGGCGGGGGCGCCGCTGCTCGGCGTGATGTTCGGACTCGGCTGGACGCCCTGCATCGGGCCCACGCTCACCGCCGTGCTGGCGTTGTCGGCCGCCAGCGGCACCGCGGCCCGCGGCGCCGTGCTCGCCTTCGTCTACGCCGTCGGCCTCGGGGTGCCGTTCCTGCTGGTGTCGTTCGGTTTCCAGGCCGCGATGCGGGCCTTCGCGTTCTTCCGCCGCCGCGCCCGCCTGGTGACCAGGATCGGCGGCGCCATGCTGATCTGCGTCGGCCTGCTCGAGGTGACCGGTGCCTGGACCACCTTCATGGCCTGGCTCCAGGTCCACTGGGTAGGCAGCTACCAGCTCCCCCTCTGACCGCTGCCGCGCGCTCGCGGATGCGCCGGCGCGGCGGGCAGGCTAGGAGGAGCGGGCGGCGTGGCGTTTGGCGGCGCGTTTGGAACGGGCGGTCACTTCGGGCTTGGCGGTGACGGGGGCCTGTGCGGAGGCGGCTTGGGCGGCCATGCTCACCAGGGTTTCGAACAGCCGGGGGTCATCGCCGTCTTCGGGGCGCCACTGCACGCCCAGGCCCCACCGGTGGTCCTGCATCTCGATCGCCTCCACCACCTGGTCCACGGTCCACGCCACGGTGAGCAGCCCGGCGCCGATCTGGCCGACCGCCTGGTGGTGGGCCGCCGGCACCTGGGCGGTCTCGCCGAGAATCCGCCCCAGTTGGCTCGCCGGGGTGATCTGCAGGTCGTGGCTGGTCAGCTTGACCGGGTCCGGCTTGTGACTCTCGTTGCCGATACGGTCGGGGAGGTGCTGGGTGAGGGTGCCGCCGCGGGCCACGTTGAGGATGTGCATGCCGCGGCCGATGGCCAGGAAGGGCAGGTCGGCCTCGATCGCCGCCCGGGCGAGGATCAGCTCGAACCGGTCCCGCCGGTGGTCGGGCACGTCCGTCTGGGCGTGCGGCGCCTCGTCGTACAGGGAGGGGTCCACGTCCCGGCCGCTGGTCAACACGAGACCGTTGAGCCCGGCGATCAGCACGGGCACGGAACTCGCGGGAACCGGTGGCAAGATAACCGGCGTCCCTCCGGCGCGCTCGACGGCTCGCGTGTAGCTCACCGGCGAGACCACGGCCTCGCGAATCCAGTTACCCCACCGGGCAGCCTCAAGCTCCCCGGTGATGCCGATGATCGGCCGGCCCATCCGTCCTCCCGCGCCTAAGGTTCCATGCCCATAATGGCCCATCGCGCCCACGCTGACGCGGCAATGACAGACTTCTACGCGCAACTCTTTGCCATGGACGCCGCAGAACCGCCTCTGGCTGGCGGCTGCTAGCCCGGGGGCTGCGAGGCGGCGGCCCCTTGGTCGGGCGGCGCGGGATTGTCCGGTGCCGGATCGGCGCCAGCGCCGGCGCCGGTGTCAGCCGGATCCACGCGAATCCCGGCGTCGGCGGGGGTGAGCGCTGACCGGTGCAGGGTCACCGCGACGAGGGGATAGACCAGGACCGCGAGCACGCCCGCGCCGACGACGGCGGCGGAGGTGGCGGGCAGCATCACCCCGTCCTGCTGGCCGATGTCGGCCAGGGCGATCAGCAGCGGCAAGGTGGTGGCCGTGATGAACGTCATCTCCACCCGCTGCCGGGCCGGCAGGACCCGCCGGTACACCAGCAGCGACGGCAGGCCGCGGACGACCAGCAGCATCGCGAAGAACAGGAGCAGGCGCAGCGGGTCCTGGGCGATCGCCTTCAGGTCCAGGGTCATGCCGGAGGAGATGAAGAAGATCGGGATGAAGATCCCGTAGCCGACCGCGTCGAACTTGCGCTCGAGGCTCTCGGTGTCCATGTTGAGCCGGCGGGTCCAGGCGCGCAGCACGATGCCGGCCAGCAGGGCGCCGAGCACGACATCGAGGCCGAACCGGCTGGCGAAGGCCAGCAGCGCGAACAGCAGGACCACTGCCCACCGCAGCGTGGTCTGCCCGGTCGCATCCTGGCCCTCGTGGATGATCCGCTGCACCGCGCTGCTCCTGGCCAGCCACGGCACGGCGGACAAGACGACGGCGAGCAGCCCGACCAGGGCCACCGAGGCCAACGCGACGAAATGGCCCCGCTTGGTGAGGAACACCGCGATGATCAGGATGGGAAACAGCTCGCCGACGGCGCCGGCGGCGAATATGTAGCGGCCGAACCACCCGCCGAGCATGTCATTGTCCCGCAGGATGGGCAGCAGCGTGCCCAGGGCCGTGGTGGTCAGCGCCAGCCCCACCGGCACGTAATCCTTGATGTACCCGGCCGCGGTGAGCGCGCCCGCCACCCCTACGGCGATGCCGGCGGAGATCGCCCAGCCCAGCATCGCCAGCCGGCCCGGCCGCTGCCGGAGCAGCGCGGGATCCAGCTCGTAACCGGCCAGCAGGAACAGGAAGCCGAGGCCTATGTTGGCCAGCAGCTGGATGGCCGACGTCTCGGCCAGGCCGAGCACATGCGGGCCGATCAGGATACCGCCGAGCAGGAAGATGACCACCTGCGGGATGCGCGGGCCCGGCAGGACGGCGACGACCAGCGGCGTGAGCGCGGCCACCAGCGCCACGGCCACCAAGTCATTCAGCCCTTGGGTAAGCGGCACATAAATAAAATCTCACGCTCTGGCCCCGCCCCGCGCATCACCCCGCTGGATGATGTCGCCCGTGCGGGCCAGCCTGGGGCTGAACCTAGTCCTGCAGGTACTGGCCGAATCAGACCTTCCGCCAGCCGGGTATCCAGGTGCCGTCCTCGGTCACCGTGTAGTCCCCGAACAAGGCCGGCGCCTCCGCCCGCATCAGCTCGCCGATCTTGCCGAACACCAGGCGGATCTCCTCCTCGGCGCCCTGGTCGGTGCGCGCCTCGATGGTGTGCCGCAGCGTGCGGATGTTCGCCGTCCAGACCAGCCCGGTGGCCAGGCCCTCGGGCGCGAACCGGCGCATGAACGAGGTCTTGGCCTTCTTCTCGTGCATCTTGGTGCCGTCGTCGTCGAGACCGAAGTGCCCGGCCATCCACTGCTGGAACTGCTCGAGCTCGGCCAGCAGCGCGGTGGCCCGCTTCATCAGCTCGGCGTCCCCGCGCGCCCACTCGGGGAACCAGAACGGCAGCTCGTCCAGCCGCACGTAGCGCAGCGACTCCTGCGACACCGCCGTCCCCGGCCGGTGCCTGACAATCTCGTGCGAAAAAACACGGGATATGTTGTGCAGCACAAAAGTGAAGCTCGCGTGCTCGAGCACCGAGCCGTGCTGCTGCTTCAGGATGTTCTGCAGGTACGCATCTTGGTCGTCCCGGACCTTGCGGACGTTGGGGTTAAGCCCCGGCTCCCAGGAGCGGTAGCACATCTTTCCCCCGAACTCGACCAGGTCCTGGGCCTGGAGCTCACCGCGGTCGATCCGCTCCAGCCAGCGCTCGCCGCCGACCTCGCGCAGGTAGGCGGCCATCGCGTCATAGTCGACCTGCGGCCGGGCGACCAGGAAAACCTCGGGCTCTACGCTCCTCATAGCACAGCACAGTAACAACAGCGTCCTGCCCAGAGAGGCAGACTCACCGAAGGACTCGCGCGTGCTGCCGGGCGCGACAGAGGTCGAGGACGTTGGCGATGATCTGGTGGCCGGAACGGCCGGAGGCGGTCAGGATCGACTCGGGATGGAACTGCACCGCCCACCGGGCGGCCGCCTCGTCCTCGATCGCCATCACGACACCATCCGGGGTCATCGCGGTCACCGCGAACCCGCCGCGGACCTCGCCGGCCGGGGCGTACAGGCTGTGATAGCGTCCCGCGGTGAACTCGGCGGGCAGCCCGGCGAGCAGCGATCCCCCGGACACCCGCACCAGCCCGGGCTTGCCGTGCGCGGGCTCGGGCAGCAGGGACAGGGCGCCGCCCGCATGCTCCGCCATGGCCTGCAGGCCCAGGCACACGCCGAAGACCGGCAGCTGCCGCGCGTACACCTCGTCGAGCAGCGCGGCGCAGCCGAAGTCGGCGGGCCGTCCCGGCCCGGGCGACATGACCACCAGGTCCGGGGCGTAGTCGTCGAGCAGCGCCGTCGAGAACCCGAAGCGCAGCGTGGTGACCTCGGCGCCCTGCTGCCTGAAGTAGTCGCCGAGCGTGTGCACGAACGAGTCCTGGTGGTCCACCAGCAGGACCCGGGGAGGTTCGGAGCGGAGAGAGCCCCCGGGGGCATGCCCTACGGGCGCGGCGGGCGCCCCGACCTCGTCCGCCGCCGCCCGGTCCGCCTCGGCCAGCGTCTCCAGCAGGGCGCGCGCCTTGATGTGGGTCTCTTTTTCCTCGGCCGCGGGCTCCGAGTCATACAGCAGGGTCGCGCCGGCCCGCACCGCGGCGATGCCGCCGGTGATGTGCGCGGTGCGCAGGGTGAGGCCGGTGTTCATCGACCCGTCGAAGCCGATCTTGCCGACGGCACCGCCGTACCAGCGGCGCGGGGTCTGCTCGTGGTCCTCGATGAACTGCATGGCCCAGGTCTTCGGCGCCCCGGTCACGGTGACCGCCCACATGTGCGTGAGGAACGCGTCGAACGCGTCGAACCCGGGCCGGAGCCGTCCCTCGATGTGATCGACGGTGTGGATGAGGCGGCTGTACATCTCGATCTGCCGACGGCCGATGACCCGGACCGAGCCCGGCACGCACACCCGGGCCTTGTCGTTGCGGTCCACGTCGGTGCACATGGTCAGCTCGGATTCCTCCTTGGCCGAGCCGAGCAGGGTAGCGATGTTCGCGGCGTCCTCCAGGGTGTCCTCGCCGCGCGCGATCGTGCCCGCGATCGGGCAGGTCTCCACCCGGTCCCCGGTGACCCGGACGTACATCTCGGGCGACGCGCCGACCAGGTATTCCCCCTCGCCCAGGTTGAACAGGAACTCATACGGGGCCGGGTTACGCTGCCGCAGCAGCTGGTAGAACGCGGCCGGCGAGGCGCACCGGCCGTAGAACAGGTGGCTGGGCACCACCTCGAACAGGTCCCCGCAGGCGAACCGCTCCCGGGCCTCCTCCACCACCCGCGCATAGCTCCCCGGCCGCGGCGATCCGGGCAGTTCTTGATCCCGAACGAACCCGGTGGCCTGCCCCGCGCCGGTGCGTGCCGTCTCCCGGCCGAGCCCCGCCGTGGACGCCCCGGCCGCCTCGAAGTCGTAGGAGTACCTGATCGCCTCCTCGCGCTTGCGGTCCAGGACCCAGATCTCGTCCGGCAGGTGCAGCACCAGGTCACGCTGGGTGGCGGGGCGCTCGAGCCGCTGCCGGACCGGCTCGAACTGGAAGGCCAGGTCGTAGCCGAACGCCCCGTAGAGGCCGAGGTGCGGGTCCTCGCAGCCGAACGCCGCCGCGATCTCCCGCAGCGCGGTGAATACCGTCGGCCTGCGGCTGCGCTCCTCCTCGGGGAACTCGCTGTCATCCGCGGCAATGAAGACCGTGTCGCCGCCGGCGGGCTCGCCGCACCTCAGCAGGGCCGCCCGGATCACCGGCAGCACGACGCGGCCGCGGTCGTTGAGGGCTCGCGCGGTGATCCGCCGGCCGGTGGCGACGATCTCCGCGCACGGGTCGGCGTAGGCCATGTGCCAGCGGCTGTACCGCCCCGGGTACTCCATGCCCGAGCTCATCACGCCACCGCGGCGCTCATCGGCGAGCGCCGCGATCCGGCCGAGTTCGGCCGGATCGAACGGCGTGGCGGTCCGGGTGACCCGCACGCCATCCCGGGTGATCATCTCCGTACGCTGGGCGTCCACGGTGGCCTCTTACCTTGGGGTCGGGCCCGGGAGGCGGCCGGGAAACAGAAAAGCGGCCGCCGTTCCTGGGCGGTCGCTTCTGCTACCGAACGCGAGTCAGCACGCCGCCTAGTAGCGGCGCCACCACTGCAGGCGGGCTGTTCGCATCACGGGGCTCAGCGTAGCGGATGGCCGCCGGTTCCGCTAGGACGACGGGTTTGCGGGATTTGCGGGGCAGGCTGGGCGGGTATGCCCAGGAGAGGGGTTGCTGATCAGAACTCGAAACCGCCGGGGCGGCCGTTGCGGTCGGCGAGCAGCCCGGCCAGGGTCGCCACGGCGATCTCGGGCGGGATCCGGGAGCCGATGTTCAGCCCGATCGGCCGGTGCACGCGGGCGATCTCCCCCGCCGGGACGCCGAGTTCGGCGAGCATGGCCACGTGCGGCCCGACATGGCGCGGGTTGCCCATGATCCCCACCCAGCGCGCCTTGGTGGCCAGCGCGTCGCGGAGGATGGCGCCGAGTTCGGGCCGGTGATGGTCGGTGACGACCAGGTCCGCGGAGCCGTCGAGATCGTCGGGGACGGCGGTGATCAGCGGGAACCCGAGGGCGGCGGCGCCGGCCGCGCGGGCCGTGTCGGGCTCGAGCAGCAGCCCGCGGAATCCCATGTCCGCGCCGTACCGCAGCAGGTAGCCCGCCACCGGCGAGGCGAAGACGGCGACCAGGGTCCGCTCCGCCACGGCCGCGGCGGCCGCCGGGGCGACGGGGGAATGGGCCACCGCGCAGGCCGGGTCGTCGTCGTGGTCGTGCGTGTGCTCAGTCATGCAGCTAGTCTCCCCCGGCCGTGGCGGCGTGGGTAGGGTGAGACGTGATCACCCGTGAGGATATCCGCGGCACTTATGACACGATCCGGCCGTACATCCGGCGCACGCCGCTGGTCCGGGTCGACCTGAGCGAACTCGACCCGTCGGGTCAGTCATCACTGGCGACGGCGCTCCCGGCCGCCACGCTCAAGCTGGAGCAGCTGCAGTGCGCCGGGTCGTTCAAGGCCCGCGGCGCGTTCGCGAATCTGCTGCTGCGTGCCGTGCCGCCCGCGGGGGTGGTGGCGGCGTCCGGCGGCAACCACGGCGTGGCCGTGGCCTACGCCGCGCACCGCCGCGGCGTGGCAGCCAGGATCTTCGTGCCCGCCGTGTCCGCCCCGGCCAAGATGGCGCGCATCCGGCAACTCGGCGCGGAGCTCGTGGTCACCGGCGAGCGCTACGCCGACGCGCTGGCCGCCGCGCAGGCCTGGGCGCACAGTTCGGGGGCGATGAGCGTGCACGCCTTCGACCAGCGGGAGACGCTGCTCGGGCAGGGCACCCTGGCCCTGGAGGTGGCCGGGCAGGTCCGGGAGCTGGGCCCGGAGATAGGGAGGGCCCTGGACACCGTGCTGGTGCCGGTCGGCGGCGGCGGGCTGATCGGCGGCATCGCCGCCTACTTCGCCGGCACCGTCCGGGTCATCGGGGTGGAGCCGGACGGCGCTCCGACCCTGACCCGCGCCCGGGCCGAGGGCAGGCCCGCCGACGCCCCGGCCGAGGGCGTGGCGGCCGACGCCCTGGCCCCGCGGCGGGTCGGCGAGCTGGTGTTCCCGATCACCCAGGCCTACGTCGAAGACGTCGTGCTGGTCGACGACGCCGCCATCCTGGCCGCCCAGCAGGCGCTGTGGCAGGCGGCCAGGATCGCCGCCGAGCCCGCCGCCTCGGTCGGCGTCGCGGCCCTGCTCACCGGCGCCTACAAGCCCGGGCCCGGTGAGCATGTGGCCGTCGTGATCAGCGGCGCCAACATGGCGCCCGCCCAGCTCGAGCCCGCTGGCTGACCGGGGCACGCACCGGGACCGTTCGGGAGAAAAGGCCCGACCGGACCGGGCGCGGTACCCGCACCGGGATACGGGAAGATTGGTTGCTATGCGGTTCGTCTTCACTCCCCCGGCCGACCACGCGGCCGGGCTGCTCACGCTGCCGTGGACGGAGCCACTGGCGGAATGGCGGGACGAGCGGCTGGTCGAGATCAGGCAACGGGGGATCTCGCGGCACGTGGTCCGGTTCGCCTACGACGACGGCACGCTGTACGCGCTGAAGGAGCTCAGCGAGCGGCTGGCCCGGCGCGAGTACCAGCTGCTGCGGGCGCTGGCCGAGCTGGGCATCCCGGCGGTGGAGGTGGTCGGCGTGGCGGTCGACCGGGACGGGGCGGCCCGCGGCCACCAGGACGCGATCCTGGTCACCCGGTTCCTGTCGTATGCGACCACCTACCGGGCGGTGTTCTCCAACCCGCGCGGCCTGCAGCCCACCGACGGGCTGCTCGACGCGCTGGTCGAGCTGCTGGTCCGGCTGCACCTGTCCGGGTTCTTCTGGGGGGACTGCTCGCTGTCCAACACGCTGTTCCGGCACGACGCGGGCACGCTTGAGGCCTACCTGGTCGACGCGGAGACCAGCGAGCAGCACCCGGAGCTGACCGGGGGCCAGCGCCAGTGGGACGTCGAGCTGGCCGTGGAGCGGGTCTACGGCGAGCTGCTCGACCTGCAGGCGGGCGCGCTGCTCCCAGCCGACCTGGAGCCGCTGGAGATCGCCGAGGAGCTCGCCCGCCGGTATGAGTCGCTGTGGGCCGAGCTGACCCGGGAGCAGATCCTGCGGCCCGAGGAGCAGCGGTACAAGATCGCCGAGCGGCTGGCCCGGCTGAACGAGCTCGGCTTCGACGCCGACGAGGTGGAACTGGTCAGCACCGGCGAGGGGAACAAGCTGCGGCTGAAGACCCGGGTCACCGAGACCGGGCACGACTCGCGCCGGCTGTTCCTGCGCACCGGGATCGACGCCAGCGAGCGGCAGGCGCGCCGGCTGCTGAACGACATGGCCGCGTTCCGGGCCTGGCTGGAGCAGAAGCAGGGCCGGCCGGTGTCCGAGGTGGTGGCGGCCAACCGGTGGCTGGAGGAGGTCTGGGACCCGGTGATCGCCGCGATCCCCGAGGACCTGCGCGGCCGGCTGCCCCGGCCGAGGTGTTCTCCGAGGTGCTCGAGCACCGCTGGTACATGTCCGAGGCGGCCGGCCGCGATGTCGGCACGACCGCCGCCACCCAGGACTACATCGCCCGCGTGCTGCCGGCCGCACCCGACCCGCTGAAGAGCGGCGAGCCGACGGGACCGCTGGAGATCGTCATCGACCCGGCAGCGAGCAGCGGGTGAGGCCTACCGGGATCCGGACGGGTAGAGATCGGCGCCCGGCTCCTGGCCGGGCAGCCGCGCGTCGCCGTCGCCGGTCTCCTGCTGGACGCCGCGCTGTGCGTTACGCGGGGTGAGCGCGGATGAAGTCGGCGATCACCGCGCCGAGCCGTTCGCCCGCGTCCTCCTGGAGGAAGTGACCGGCCCCGGTTATCACCGGGTGCTCAATGCCCGCCGCGCCCGGGATCGCGCGCTTCAGGATGGGCGCCAGGCCCCCGGTGATCGGGTCCAGGTCGCTGAACGCCACCAGGAACGGCTTGTCCCAGGCGGAAAGCCGCCGCCAGGCGGCCCGGTTGGCCTCGGCCGCCGGGTCGTCGGGGGTAGTCGGCACCAGGTTGGGCATTGCCCGCACCGCGGCGATATAGGCCGGATCGGGAAACGGGGCCTCGTAGGCGGCCAGGACCTCGGGTGTGAGCCGGGTCTGGCAGCCGGACTGCACCAGCCGGGACACGCTCAGATCGGGCGCGGTGCGGACGACCTCCCGGAACCGCAGCCAGACGTCGGGCATCGGCTGGTCACCGGTGGGCAGCCCGGTGTTGGCCGCCACCACCCGGGCGAACCGGTCCGGATGCTCGGCCACCAGCCGCAACCCGATCAGGCCGCCCCAGTCCTGCCCGACGAGCGTCAGCCCGCGCAGGTCCAGGTGGTCGAAGGCGAGCGCGCGGATCCACTCCACGTGCCGCGCGAAGCTGTGATCATCGATCTCGGCCGGCTTGTCCGAACGGCCGAACCCGACCAGGTCCGCCGCGATCGCCCGCAGCCCGGCGTCGGCGAGCACCGGCATGATCTTGCGGTACAGGAACGACCAACTCGGCTCGCCGTGCAGCAGCAGGACGGGCTCACCGTCAGCAGGCCCGGCCTCCACGTAGGCCACCCGGAGCCCGTCCACGTCGGCGTACCGCGGCGGATAGCCGAAGCCGGGCAGGTCGTTGAAACGGACCTCGGGAGTGCGCAGCACCTTCATGCCGACATGCTGTCACAACGGGGGGACGCGCCAGGAGACGCGGGTTATCAACTCGCGGACTGGCTGGCTGCCGGACCGGGAACAGCATCGCTGCCACATCGATGCTGTTTACGCCCGGCCGCTAGAGCCGTGCGACAGTCTCAAAACGCCGGTGACGGTTCACGATAACCCGGGCTGTGAAAACAGGGACGGGTGATGCGCGCATCCTTCACCCCGTCCGGCTGCCAGTACACCGCCGAACCCACCAGGTACCCAATCTGAGGGTCAAAGGTCCAGGACCAGGTCGCCGGAGGGCTGGGAGCAGCAGATCAGCGCGCTGCCCTCGGCGGGCTCGTCCAGGGGATCCGGGGCGTAGCTGACCGCGCCCGACATCACGTTCGTCTCGCAGGTGTGGCAGACGCCGGTGCGGCAGGACCAGCGGACCGGCACGTCGCAGGCCTCGGCCAGCTCGAGCAGGCTGCGGTAGTCGCGGCCGCAGCGGACGGTCAGGCCACTGCGGGAGAACGCGACCTCCGGCCCGTCGCCGGGCTCCCCCGGTGGCGGGTGCGGCGGCCGGGCCGCGGCGGCCGCGATGCCCGGCGCCCTCGCGGAGCACCCGGAAGTAGAACCCCGGCCGGTGGTGCGAGACCAGCAGCGACGGCATCCGCGGCTCGTTCATCCGGATCCCCACCCGGTAGCAGGTAACCCGCGGCTGGGTCACCTCGAACAGCGCCTCGCCGATCTGGTAGCGGTCACCGATGCAGACCTGGTCGTCGGCCAGCCCGGTGATGGTGAAGTTCTCGCCGAACTGGCCGTACCCGAAGTCGTCCCGGCCCAGCTGGCTCTGCCAGTACCGGTAGGACTCGATCTGGTACACGAACACCGCGCGGTGCTCGCCGCCGTGCCCGGCCAGGTCGCCCTGCCCGTCACCGTCGATGTTGAGCCGCCGGACCTGGCACGGGCCGTCGGCCGGCCGCTTCCAGACGGCGGTGTGCACCGTCTGCCCGTGCCAGGTCACGTCCTGCGGCAGGCCCACGTTGACCGACAGCAGCCGCCCCGCGGTCACGGTTCCTCCCGGCTAATCCGGGTGAGCCAATTCCGCGTACAGCTCGGCGGTCTGGGCGGCAATGGCGGCCCAGCGGAATTCCGCCACCGCGCGCTTGCGGCCCGCCTGCCCCATCGCCTCGGCCCGGCCGGGATCGCGCAGCAGGGCGTTCAGGGCATCCGCGAGCGGTTCCGGCTCCCCCACCGGAACCAGCAGGCCCGTCTCGCCGTCGGCGACCACCTCGGGAATCCCGCCGGTGCGGGAGCCCACCACGGCGGTCCCGCACGCCATGGCCTCCAGGTTCACGATGCCGAGCGGCTCGTAGATCGACGGGCAGGCGAACACGGTGGCGTGCGAGAGCAGCTGGATAACCTCGCGGGCGGCCAGCATCTCCGGGATCCAGAACACCCCGGACCTGGTGGCCCGCAGGCCGTCCACCAGCTCGGTCACCTCGGCCAGCTGCTCGGGCGTGTCGGCCGCCCCGGCGAGCAGCACCAGCTGGGCCTCGGGGATAAGCCCGGAGGCCGCGCGGAGCAGGACGGGCACGCCTTTCTGCCGCGTGATCCGGCCGACGAAGATCACGTAGGGACGGCTGGAGTCGATGCCGTAGCGCTCGAGCACATCGGTATCCGGGTCGGGATGGTACTCGGTCGTGTCTATGCCGTTGGGTATCACCCGGATCCGCTCGGGAGGAATCTCGGGGTAAGCGGCCATGATGTCGGCCCGCATGCCGCCCGAGACGGCCACCACCGCGGCGGCCGAGGACGCCGCCGTCCGCTCGCACCAGGTGGACACCGCGTACCCGCCGCCGAGCTGCTCGGCCTTCCACGGCCGCAGCGCCTCGAGCGAGTGCATGGTCATCACGTGCGGGATGCCGTAGAGCATGGCCGCCAGATGGCCGGCCAGGTTGGCATACCAGGTGTGCGAATGGACCAGCTGCGCGCTGTTCATTCCCGGGCCGACGGCGGCGGCCATGGACAGGTCGGTGGACACCACGCGCAGCGCCTGGTTGGCGTCGGCCAGCAGGTCCCAGGGCCGGTGCGCGACCGCGTCCGGGCGGTCCGCGCCCTGGCAGTGCACGGTGAGATCCACCAGCGGCGCCAGCTCGCGCGCCAGGTAGGTGACGTGCACGCCGGCGCCGCCGTACACCTCGGGCGGGTACTCGCGGGTCAGCAGCGCGACCCTGAGCATGCCGGCGCCAGCGGGCTGAGTCACGGCACGACCTCCTGGCCCTTGCCCACCACGGTGATGCCGCCGGCCGAGACCACGAAGCCGCGGGCCCTGTCGTGCTCTTTATCCACGCCGACCTGCGCCCATTCGGGCACGATGACGTTCTTGTCGATGATCGCGTTCCTGACCAGGGTGTGCCGGCCGATCTTGGTGTTGTGCAGCAGCACCGACCGCTCGACCGTGGACCAGCTGTTCACCCGCACCCCCGGCGAGAGCACGGACTGCCGCACCAGGCCGCCGGAGACCACGACACCGGGGCTGACCAGGCTGTCGATCGCGCGCCCCACCCGGTCCCCCGCCTCGTGCACGAACTTGGCCGGCGGCAGCGACGGCACATGCGTCAGGATCGGCCACTTGTCGTTGTACAGGTTGAAGATCGGCTCGACCGCGCACAGGTCCATCTGGGCGTCGAAGTAGGCGTCGAGCGTGCCGACGTCGCGCCAGTAGCCCGCGTCCCGCGCGGTCGCCCCCGGGACCTCGTTGAGCATGAAGTCGTAGGCCTGTGCGCTGCCGTTCCGGACCAGGTTCGGGATGATGTTGCCGCCGATGTCGTGCCGGCTCGTGTCGTCTTCGGCGTCCTTGCGGAGCGCGTCGACGAGCACGTCGGTGTCGAACACGTAGTTGCCCATGGACGAGTAGGACATGTCCGCGTTGCCCGGCATGGACGGCGGGTCGGCGGGCTTCTCCAGGAACGCGTCGATCGTCCGGCCGTCGGCTCCGACTTTCACGATGCCGAACGAGGAGGCTTCGTGTCTCGGTACCGGGATGGCCGCCACGGTGACGCCGGCCCCGTGCCTCACATGGTGGTCGATCATCTGCGTCGGGTCCATCCGGTAGACGTGGTCGGCGCCGAAGACGATCACGATGTCCGGCTGCTCGTCGTTGATGAGGTTCATCGACTGGTAGATCGCGTCCGCCGAGCCGGTGTACCAGTGCGGGCCGAGCCGCTGCTGGGCCGGGACCGGCGTCACGTAGTTGCCGAGCAGCGCGCTCATCCGCCACGTGGTCGAGATGTGCCGGTCCAGGCTGTGGCTCTTGTACTGGGTCAGCACGCAGATCTTGCGGACGCTGGCGTTGGCCAGATTGGAAAGCGCGAAGTCGATCAGCCGGTAGAGGCCGCCGAACGGGACGGCCGGTTTGGCCCGGTCCGCGGTCAGCGGGCTGAGGCGGGTCCCGGCACCCCCGGCGAGCACGATTCCCAGGACTGACGGCTGTGCCATGTCCGGTCCTCCTCAGACGCTTGCTGCGGCTTTACGTGCGGCGGCCTAAGAGCCATGCTCCCGCTTATCGGGTGAAACGGGGAAGAGCTCACCCGGCGGGTTCACCTGATCTTCCGTCTCGGATGGCTGGGGCGTCGGGGCGGTGGCCTGCCAGATCTCCCTGACCAGCACCTGCAGCGCGCCGGCCGTCGGGATGGCCAGCAGCGCCGCGACGAAGCCGCCGAACAGCCCGCCGACCAGGCTGCCGAGCGAGGCGCCGACCAGGACCGCGATCAGCACGAGCAGCGGGCTGATCCGCACCGTCTTGCTCATGATCACCGGGTTCAGGGCGTGGTTCTCGACCTGGGTGTAGACGAGGAATACCACCAGGGTGATGACGCCAGCCGCGATGGACTGGGTGAACGCGAACAGCACGGTGGGGATGCCCGCCAGCGCCCCGCCGATCATGGGCAGGAAGTCCACCAGGGCGACCCACAGTCCCCACAGCAGCGGGAACGGCACGCCGAGGATCATCAGCGTCACGAACACCACGATGCCGGCGATGAACGAGGTGAGCAGGTTGCCCAGCATGTAGCCGGTGACCGACCGGTTCACGTCGGCGGCTACCCGGGTGACGTTGGCCGCGCGGTCCGGCCGCATCTGGCCGAGGAGCCAGGTGCGCATCTTTGGCCCCTCGAGCAGCAGGAGCAGCACCAGGACGAAGATCGTGAACAGCTCGATGATCAGGGTGATGGCGCCCTTGCCGACGGTCAGAACCGGCTTGCTGAGCGACTCGGCGTAGCTGACCAGCTTGGGCGAGTTCTTCTGCACCCAGGCCTGGATGTGGTACTTGGTCACGAGGTGACCGATCCAGCCCTGGCCGTGCTGCGCGTTCGCCACATAGGTCGGCAAATGGTCGGACAGGTCAGTAATCCCGTTGACCAGCGGATAGCCGAACGAGTAAGCCAGGACGGCGAAGACCACCAGGGCCCCGAAGGTGACGATCGCCACGGCGAAGCCCCGGCGCGGGATCCGCCGCTGCACCAGGATCACGACCGGGTTGAGCAGCAGCGCGACGAACCCCGCCACGATCATCAGCAGCACGATGTCCCGCAGCCGGTAGATCAGCTTGCCGGCCAGGTAGGTGGCCGCCACTACCGCGACCGTGACCAGGATCGTTCGCAGCGGCACCTTGCGCCGGTCGGCGGCCTGCAACAGGCGCGCTAGCCGACCCCTCGGCGGCGGCTCATCCCTCACGTGACCAGCATGCCAGGTCCCGCGGCCAGGCGGCGCGCCGCAGAGCATTAGTGATTGACGGTTCACTAATGTGTTACTGTACGGGCCCGGCTCGCCGCTGTGAGGCGCTGCGAGAGCAGCGTAAACCGCGGCCACATCGTCTGGAGTGATCCCATGACCAACGCGGTCCCGGTACCGCCTCGGGAGTCCCGGCGGCACCGGCGTTCCCCGCTGGCCCCAGCGCCGCTCGGGCCCGGCGCCACGGCGTGATACCCGCCCGTTCGGCATCATGGGTCTTGTCTGGAGGTGGAAGGTTGACCAGCGGATTGTGGTTGCGGTTTCTGTCCGGGCCGGACATTGACTCGCTCGGCCTGTCCCACGCGGAGATCGTCGCGGCCGTGGAGGACGCGGTGCGCGCCCACGGCGACGGGCGCGTGGTCGTCGAGCCGCGGGTGCACCTGGTCCCGGGCGACGACGGCGCCGGGCATTTCAACGTGCTGCGCGGCCACCTGTCCGGTTTCGGAGCAGGCGGCGCGCAGCTGTCCGGGGCTGGGGTGAGCGGGGTCAAGGTGGTCGGCGACTTCGTGGCCAACTACGCGGCCGGGCTGCCCAGCGAGCTCGGGCTGCTGACGCTCTACGACCCGCGGACCGGCGCGCCGCGGGCGATCGTGGACGCCACCTTGATCACCGCCTGCCGGACCGGCGCGATGACCGCCGTGGGCGCCCGCTACCTGGCCCGGCCGGGCTCCCGGGTGCTCGGTCACGTCGGCGCCCGCGGCACCGCGTTCTGGAACGTCGTGCTGCTCGACGAGCTGTTCGGCCTGGACGAGATCCGGGTGACCAGCCGCCGGCCCGAGTCCCGCGCGGCGTTCGCCCGGCAGCTCGGCGCGGTCACCGGCACCCCGGTCCGGGTGACCGCCACCGCCGAGGAGACCTTCGACGGCGCCGACATCCTGGTCGAGGCGTCACGGCTGACCGAACCCGAGCCGCTGCTGCGCACCCGCTCGGTCAAGCCCGGCGCCTTCGTCGTCCCCTACGGCACGGTCAGCGCCGTGGAACTCGACCTGCTCGACGTGATGGACAAGGTAGTGGTGGACGACTGGCGGGAGGCGCAGTCGGGCCGGTTCGGCGCGCTGCGTCCCCACGTCGATACCGGCCGGCTCTCGGCGGCGTCGCTCCACGCCGAGCTGGGCCAGGTCGTCACCGGCCGGCGGCCCGGCCGGGAACGGGACGACGAGCGGATCTTGTTCTGGCACCGCGGGCTGGCCATCCTCGACATCGCCGTCGGCCTGGCCATCTTGACCCGGGCCGAGGAGCAGGACGCCGGAACGATGCTCAGGTACCGCTGATGGAGCCGGTTCTGGCGATCAACGCCGGCGGTGACGCGGACCTCGGCCTCATCCGGGACGTGGCGGCCGGCCAGCAGGTCAGCATCGGTGCTGCCCTGCTCGCGGCGGTGCGGCAGCGCCGCGAGCAGGCGCTGCGGGCGCTGCGCGACGGGCAGCCGGTGTACGGCGTGAACACCGGCATGGGGGCGCTCTCCTCGGTGCGCCTGACCGAGCGGCAGCAGCGGTCGCACCAGCGCAACCTGCTGCTGGCCCGGGCTACCGGCGGACCGCCGTGGCTGAGCCCGCCCGAGGCGCGGGCCGTCATCACGACCCGGCTGCTGACGTTCCTGTCCGGCGACGCCGCCGTGTCCGGCGAGCTGTGCCAGCGTCTCGCCGACTTCCTCAATCAAGGCCTCGCGCCGGCCATACCTCGCGGGGGCAACGGATCCGCGGGCGAGATCATGCCGCTGGCGCACGCGTTCGGGCCGGTGGCCGGCATCGGCCAGGTACTCGGGCTGAGCGGCTACGGCGAGCCGGGCAGCGGCGTCGGCGCCGTCCTGGTGCCCGCGCGGGACGCGCTGCGCCGCCACGGGCTGACCGAGTTCCCGCTCGGCCCGAAGGAGGGCATCGCCCTGATCCAGGGGGTGCCCGGAGCTACCGGCCTGTGCGCGCTCCGCCTCGGCGAGGCCACCGCCCTGGCCGGGCTGATGGAGGCGGCCGCGGCGCTGTCCATCGCCGTGATCCGGGCCCCCCGCGATCCGTACCGCGCCGCCTGCGGGCGTGGTGACGACGTGCTGGCCGCGGTGCTCGGCCGGCTCCGCGCGGCGGCGGGCGATGAACCGTCGCCGCGGTCACTGCAGGCGCCGGTGTCGTTCCGGGTGGCCGGCCCGGCACTCGCCCAGGTCCAGCGGGCCGCCGCCTTGCTCGAGGCGGCCGCCCACCGGGCCCTGGCCGGGGTCACCGACTCACCCGCCTACCTCGACGGGCAGTTCACCGGAACCGCCGGGTTCCACGGCATCGACCTGGCCGCGCACTGCGACCAGCTCACGGCGGCGTTCTGCCACGCGGCGGAGGTGGCGGCGGCGCGCCTGCACCGGCTGATGGAGCCCGCGGTCACCGGACTGCCCGCGCAGCTGGCCCGGGAGCCGGGACCGCAGGCCGGGCTGACCCCGGTGCACAAGCGCGCCGCGGGCGAGGTGCACGCGATGCGACGGCTGGCCGTGGCGACCCCGGTCGGCCTGATCGAGACCTCCGGCGGCCAGGAGGACGTCCAGGCTTTCGCCTGGGAGGCCGCCGAGAAACTCCGCGCCGCGCTGCGCCAGGCCCGTGCGGTCACCGCGTGCGAGCTGCTGGCCGGCTACCAGGCGGCGGCGCTGGCCGCGGATCCGGTGCCGGGCGGATGCCGGACGCTGCTTGACTGGCTGGCCGGGATCGTCGGCCCGATCGACAGCGACCGGCCGTTCGGCGAGGACATCGAGCGGCTGGTCCAGGCGCCCTGGCCCAGTCCCGGGCCTGACCAGGCCCCGATGTTAACATACGCCGGTGGGACCTGCCGGCCAACCAGCCAAGCCAGCCCCCAGGGGCGAAGTCCCCGAGGAGCGGCTGGCCAGCCAGATCGCGCGTTTCGGCGGGCCGGTCCTGCAGCGGATCGCCGGCGCGCTGCGCCAGCTGGGGGCCGTGGACCGAGCGGTCTACGCCGCGATCGCCACCACTCCCACGCCATCCTTCGACGAGCCGGTGCGACGGCTCTCCAACGCCGCCAACTACTCCCGCATCTGGCTGGCCATCGCGGCCGGATGTGCCGTGGCGGGAGGCAGCGCCGGCCGGCGCGCGGCCGTGCGGGGGACGGTGGCCATCGGCGTCACCTCCGCCCTGGTGAATCTCGGGGTCAAACCCGCCTGGCCGCGGCCCCGGCCCGACCGGGCCGGGGCGGGGGTCCCTGACCAGCGGAACGTGCGGATGCCGGAGTCCACGTCGTTCCCGTCCGGTCACGCGGCTTCGGGCTTCGCCTTCGCCGCCGCCGTCGGCCGGGACGAGCCCTGGCTCGGCCTCGGACTGCGCTTCCTGGCCGCGGCCGTCGCGTACTCCCGGGTTCACACCGGAGTGCACTATCCGGGCGACATCGTGGTCGGTTCGCTGATCGGCGCGAGCACCGGGCAGGCGGTGGCCGATCTGATGGAGCAGCTGGCACCTACGCCGTGATACGCGGAGGAGATGGTTCATGACCGGCGAGACGATCTGCGAACTGCTCAGGCCCCTCATTGGTAAGTCCGGGACCATTTTCCTGGTCGTCAGCAGGATCGGCCAGATCGGGTTCGCCACGACCGAGAACCGCAGGCTGGCCGGCGTGGAGGTGCGCCCGGACGGCCTGGTCCGGCTGGAACGCGAGGCCGGCTGGACCGTGATCGACCCCGGCGAGGTGGTGGCCGTGGCGTGGAACGGCGACCCGGAGCACTCGGCCGGCCAGTTCCTGTAACGGCCACCCGGCGCCGGTCATACCCGGGCGCCGGCCTCCCTGCGCACGCTGCGTCCGGCCAGCGCCCAGTACAAACCGGCGCCGACCACCATGCCGGTCGCCCAGCTGAAGTCGCCGCCGGACAAACCGGGGAAGTGGTTGGAGATCGGCCCGACGTAGGACGGGACGGCGAACGCCGCGTTGATCCACATCAGCGCGGCGACCATGCCGACTACCTGGGCGATGATCGCCGGCCAGTGAATGCCGCCGTTACGCCAGTACAGCCCGTCCCGCGCCGACCGCAGCGACAGCGAGTCATAATTGCGGCCGCGCAGCACGTAGTCGGTCACGAAGATGCCGAACCACGGCGCCAGCCAGACCACGATGTACAGCAAGAAGCCGGCGAAGTCCTTGTAGAAGTTCCCGTGGAACAAGATGATCCCGGTCACCACGGCGCATACCACCGTGTCGATGATGACCGCGCCCCACCGCCGGACCGGCACGCCCAGCGCCTGGAGGGTGACGCCGGAGGAGTACATGTCGATGGTGTTGATCGACAGCAGCTGGAAGATCGCGAAGATGAGGAACGGGGTCACGAACCAGTCCGGGAACGACTGCGGCACGCCGAGTTGCGCGATCCCCACCGTCTTGGTCGTGATCGTGAAGGCGAGCACGCCCAGGATCTCCAGGACGATCGACGGGATCGCCCCGCCCAGCGCCGCCGCCCAGAACGTCTGGGAACCGGGGGTGGACCGCGGCAGGTACCGCGAGTAGTCGTTGCCGTTCTCGGTCCAGCCCAGGCCGCCGACCGAGATGATGAGCACCAGCGCGGTCGTCCACACCGCGAACGTGGCCGGCTTGACGTGGAACGTCGACAGGTGCAGCCGGTGGAAGGTAAACCCGGCCAGCACCGCGAAGAACACGATGAACACGTAGCCGAGATAGCGCAGCACCTTGGTGATGGTGGCGTGGCCGAGCAGCGGCACGATCATCTGGACCAGCGCGGCGACGATGATCACGACGATCTTCGCCGGGCCGTCGAGCTTGGTCCCGTGGAGGGAGAACAGCAGGATAACGGTGGCGACGACGAAGAAGATGCCCTCGATCTCGAAGCCGACCTGGGTGACCCAGTTGAACAGGGCCACCAGGCGGTTTCCGTTCTGGCCGAACGGCGCCCGGCTCACCATGAACGTGGTGGTGCCCGTCTTCGGCCCCTGCAGGCTGGCGAAGCCCAGTAGCGCGTAGAACAGGTTGCCGATCAGGATCGCGAGTACCGCCTGGGTCACGGACAGGCCGAAGGTCATGATGAAGGTGCCGTAGAAGAAGAACTCCACGTTGAACACCGCGCCCGCCCACAGCCAGAACAAGCCGGACGGGCGCATTTTGCGTTCGGCGTCGGGGATCAGGTCAATGCCGCGCTGCTCGATCTTGAACGCGGCGTACTCCTGCGGCACTTCCTCCAGTACCGGCCGCGGTCGGCCATGCCTGCCTGCGACCATATCGCCACTCATCTGCAACTCTCCAGAGGCTTCGGGTGCGGCTGACTGATCGACGATTCTGCACGTCCGGAGTAAACATACGGTTTCGGTTCGGCCATGAACAGCACATCGGTGATTCCCGCGAGATCTGGCCGCGCGCGCGGATCGCCACTAGCATTCCGTATTATCGGACTGCGCTGCACCTGCGGGCTGGAGCCCCGCGACGGCCCCGCATGCGCTCGCCGGGTGGAGCGAAGCCGACGGGTGTGATCGGTTGGCGGTCATGACCGGGGTCGCTCGCGCGTGAAGGAGTAGGGAACTGCCGGACGGATCGCCCGGCCGCCGGGACATCGCGGGAGAAGATGTCGACGTGGCCGCGCAGCACACTGGAATGCCGCCACATCCGAGGAGGCTGCTGGCTGGTAGCATGCCGCCGCTCGCGGACCCGTACTTCCGGCGTTCCGAGACCGCGATCGAGCTGACTTCCGGCCTGGCTCCCGGCGACATCATCGTGCTGACCCACGGCCGGGAGAGCGCGGCGGCGCCCGCCGCGCAGGGCGGCACCGGCAAGAGCCAGCTCGCCGCGGAGTTCGCCGGGGCGATGTGGAACGCGCAGGCGGTGGAGGTCCTCGTCTGGGTCACCGGAACCAGCAGGGAAACGATCGTCACCGGTTTCGCGCGGGCGGCTGGCATAGTCGGGGCCGACGATCCGGACCCGGACGCCGAGGCGGCCGCGGCTCGTTTCGTCGTCTGGCTGGCGCACACCAGGCAACGATGGACGCTGGTCATCGACGACCTCGCCGACCTGGCCAGCCTGGAAAACCTGTGGCCAGCGGGCCCGACCGGGCAGGTCGTCATCACGACCCGGATGCCCGCGGCGGCCTTCGCCCCCGGACCCGGGCTGAGCGTCGTCCAGGTCGGCGGGTTCAGCCGCCGCGAGGCCCTGTCCTACCTCAGCTCCAGGCTCACCGACGATCCCGGCCAGCGGGCCGAGGCCCTGGATCTCGGTGAGGACCTCGATGGCCTGCCGCTGGGCCTGGCGCAGGCGGCCGCGGTGATTAGCCTCAAGGGACTGAGCTGCCGGGAGTACCGCGCGTTGTTCAGCGAGCGGCGCGAGTACATGACCGGCCTGCGGGTCGGCGGTGCGTCCGCCGCGATCCTCGCCACGTGGTCGCTGGCCGCCGAATGCGCACACGAGCTCCCGCCGGCGGGGACGGCCTGGCCCGCCCTCGTCCTGGCCGCCATGCTCGATCCGCACGGCATCCCGGGCGCCGTGCTCACCAGCCCGGCAGCGTGCGGTTACATCGCGGGCCGGCCGGTCACGGCCGAGACGGCGGACCAGAGTGCAGCCCGGGCCGCCATCACCAACCTGGCTCGGTGCGGGCTGGTCAGCATCGACCCGGCCAGCCCGGACCGCACGGTGCGGATGCATCCGAGCGTTCAGGCCGCGGTGCGCGCCTACCTGCCGTCCGCCGATTATGACCAGGTGCTGCTCGCGGCCGCGGACGCGCTGGCCCAGACCTGGCCCGAGGCCGGCCCGGCAGTACCCGGCGGGACGGGGCTGGACCAGGCGTTCCGCGACTGCGCGGATTACCTCGACGCCGCCGAGACCGGGGCGCTGTGGCAGCCGCAAGCCCATCCGGTGCTGTTCCGTAAGGGCGTGAGCCTGGAAGACGGCGGCCTGGCCGCGGCTGCGATCAGGTACTGGCAGTCACTGGCGGCCAACGCCACCCGGCTGCTCGGGTCCGCGCACCCCAGCGCCGCGGCCGCCAGGGACAGGCTGGCCGGCGCCTACGAATCGGCCGGCCGCGTCGGCGACGCCATCGCCGCGCTGCAGAAGTCGGTCGCGGAGCGGGAGCGCACGCAGGGACCGAACCACCCCGACACGATCGCGGCGCGGGGCCAGCTCGCGCACGCTTACGCCGGCGCCGGGCAGCATGCCGAGGCCGTCCAGCTGTACGAGCAGATGGCCGCCGACTCCAGCCGGCACCTCGGCCTGTCCCATCCGGTCACCCTGGGCGCGCGAGCCAGTTTGGCCGAGGCGTACCAGGCGGCCGACCGGGGCCAGGAATCGCTCACCGCCTACGCGACGCTCACCGCCGACTCCGAACGGCTGCTCGGCACCGGCCACCCCGCCACGCTAGCCGCGCGGGAAAGCCTGGCCGACGCCTGCCTGGCCAGCGGACGGGCCCGGGAGGCGATCGACCACTACCGGCAGGTGCTGACCGTGCATGAAGCCAAGCACGGCCCTGATCACCCCGACGTCATCACGGCGCGCGCCACGCTGGCCTCGGCCCTGCGCCGTTCGGGGAAGCCGAAAGAGGCGATCGCGCAGTACGAGCGGGTGCTCGCCGACCGGGAGCGGACTGGCGGCGGCGACGACCCGGAGACGATCGCGGCCCGGGCGAACCTGGCCTTCGCCTATCGCAGCGCCGGGAATCTGCGCGAGGCGATCCCTGGCTACGAACGCACCATGGCGGACCGGGAGCGGGTCCAGGGACCGGACCACGCGGACACCCGCACTGCGCGCGCCAACCTGGCCGCCGCCTATCAGCAGGCCGGGCGGCTCGCCGATGCCATCGGGCAGTACGAGCGGGCGCTAGCCGACAGCGAACGGATGCTCGGGCCGGGCGACCTGGAAACGCTGACCGCCCGCGCCAGCCTCGCCGCCGCCCTCTACGCCGACGGCCGGCTGATGGAGGTCATCACCGTGCTGCAACAGACCCTGGCCGACAGCGAACGATACCTCGGGCCCGATCATCCGATGACCCGTACCGCGCGGGAGAACCTCGACGCCGCCACGGGATCCTGACCCGGGCCGGCGGGGGCTCCTGACCTGGGCCGGCGGGGGCTCGTCGGCTGGCCGGGTTCGCACGGGCGGCATCGCCTGTCTGCCGCGGTTCGCGGGCGCGGTTCGGCCGCCGGAGTTCGTTTTATCCCGTCGGTCGCTGACATAGACAGCCGTCACGCGGGTAGCCCGCTCCTAGCTGCCGCCCCGGCAGCCAATGGGGCAATGGAGAGGACTCCGATCATGGGCTTGTTCCGCAGGGCCAGGCAGACCGAGCGGGCCAGCCGCAAACCGACCTGGCGGGAGCGCCGGGCGGCCGAGCGGACCGCGCGGGCCGAGGCCAGCCTGGTCGAGACCGAGCAGAAGATCCACCAGATCGCGGACGAGGTCCGCAGCGACCTCAAGGGCCACGCCTAGCCGCCTTCTCCCCCGCGAGCCAAAGGGCGCCGCCGGCGACTGGACGCTGTTCGCCCCCGTCCCCACCCCGTTTGTCCCCCTATCCCCACCCAAGGGGCGAGGAGCCTGCGACGAGCGACGAGGGCAGGAGCCGGCTACCGGGCACCCGGAGGCGAGCGGGAAAGCTCAGTCCCGGGCGTTCTGGTCGAGGAACTCGTAGATGTCGGCGTCGTCCACGCCGGGGAAGCTGCCGGCCGGCAGGGCGGACAGGATGTGCGAGTGCGCCCGGGCCGAGGGCCAGGCGTGGCCTTCCCACCGCTCGGCCAGCGCGGCCGGCGGCCTGCTGCAGCACTCACCGTCCGGACAGGCCGAACGAGTCCTGGTGGTAGCCTCGCGGCCGCGGAACCAGCGTGAGTGCTCGAACGGCACGCCCAGGGTGATGGCGAACCCGCGGTCGGCCCGCGGGTCGACCTGGGCGACACAGAAGTAGGTCCCCGACGGCGTGTCCGAGTACTGGCAGTACGGGGAGAAGCGGTCGGCGGCCCCGAACACCTGCCGCCCCGACCACTGCCGGCACAGCCGCTGACCCTCGATGGCGCCGGACTGGTCGGCCGGGAAGATCACGCCGTCGTTCTCATAGGCCTTGTAGATGATGCCGCTCGCGTCGTTCTTCACGAAGTGGCACGGCAGGGCGAGGTGGTGGGTGGCCAGGTTGGTGAACCGGTGCGCGGCCATCTCGTAGGACACCGAGAACAGGTCCACCAGGTCCTCGACCGCGATGTCCCGGCCCTTCTTGGCCCGGTCCAGGACCGGGGCGGCGGCCGTTTCCGGCATGAGCACCGCGGCGGCGAAGTAGTTCGCCTCGACCCGCTGCCGCAGGAAGTCGGCGAAGTCGCGCGGTACCTGGTGGCCCAGCAGGAAGTGACCGAGAGCCTGCAGCACGATCGCCCGCGGCGAATGCGCGCCGACCGGCTCCTGCTTGACGTAGATCCGCCGGTTCCTCAGGTCGGTCAGCGAGCGCACCGACCGCGGCAGGTCCTGGACGTACCGGATGGCGAAGCCGTGGTGACTCACCACCGAGACCAGCATGCCCTGCGACACCGGGCCGCCCGAGTACTCCCCGGCCCGCAGGGCGCCGGCCGCCTCCCGCTCGATGATCTCGAAGTAGTTGCCCCGCTTGCGCATCGCCTCGCGCAGCGCCGCGTTCGCGGCCCGGGCCTCCTCCGGCGTGGCGGCGGGCTTGGACTGCTGGGCCCGCAGTTCGGCCGCCACCGCCACCAGGTGCTCGAGCACGTCGGTGGGGACCCGCGCGCCGATCTTCAGCTGCGGCAGGCCGAGGCGCCGGTAGGACGGGTCCTGCTGCGCGTCGGCCAGGGCGATCTCCAGCTGCGCCCGGCGGCTCGGCGGCTGCCGGCTCAGCAGCTCAGTCATCGGCACCGACAGCGCCGTCGCCAGCTGCTCGATCAGCGAGAGCTTGGGTTCGCGGCGGCCGTTCTCGATCAGCGAGAGGACCGAGGGCGCCCGGTCCACCCGCTCGCCCAGCTCGGTGAGCGTCAGGCCGCGCATCCGGCGGAGGTGCCGGAGCCGCTGCCCGAACCTCACAAGGTCTATACCATCGGTATAGACCAAACTTTGCGAATTTTTCATAGTAAAGCTCAGTATAACTTTCTGATCCGTAAAAAATTGAAGAACTTTCGGAGCTCGGTCCCTGTTCAGGCCGCATCGCGCCGGACAACCTGTGGCTAAGCGCCCGGAGTCTTTGGGCAATCCGCCAGATCATGTACCTGAGGAAGGCAGCACAGTGGAGACGATCAGCCAGCAAGCGGCCAGGTTGCAAAGCGAATGGGAGACCAGCCCGCGGTGGCAGCACAGCAAGCGGACCTACTCGGCCCGGGACGTGGTACGCCTGCGCGGATCGGTGACGGAGGAGTACACGCTGGCGCGGCGCGGCGCGGAGCGGCTGCGGAAGCTGCTCGCCGAGGAAGACGCGGTGGCGGCGCTCGGCGCGCTGACCGGTAACCAGGCGGTCCAGCAGGTCAAGGCCGGCCTGCAGGCCATCTACCTGTCCGGCTGGCAGGTAGCGGCGGATGCCAACCTGGCCGGGCAGACGTACCCGGACCAGAGCCTGTACCCGGTCAACTCGGTGCCCCAGGTGGTCCGCCGGATCAACAACGCCCTGCTGCGCGCCGACCAGATCGCCTGGTCGGAGTCGGAGGACGGCGACACGCACGACTCGCCCTACTGGCTGGCCCCGATCGTCGCCGACGCCGAAGCCGGCTTCGGCGGCGTGCTGAGCGCCTTCGAGCTGATGAAGGCCATGATCGCGGCCGGCGCCGCGGGCGTGCACTGGGAAGACCAGCTGGCCTCCGAGAAGAAGTGCGGCCACCTGGGCGGCAAGGTCCTCATCCCGGCCGGCCAGCACATCAAGACGCTGAACGCGGCCCGGCTGGCCGCCGACGTGTGCGACGTGCCCACGCTGATCATCGCCCGCACCGACGCGCAGGCGGCCACGCTGCTCACTTCCGACGTCGACCAGCGCGACCAGCCGTTCGTCACCGGAGAGCGGACCGCCGAGGGGTTCTACCGGGTGCGGAACGGCATCGAGCCGTGCATCGCCCGCGGGCTCGCCTACGCGCCCTACTCCGACCTGCTCTGGATGGAGACGTCCAAGCCCGACCTCGACGTGGCCCGCGAGTTCGCCGAGGGCATCAAGAACGTCTACCCGGACCAGATGCTCGCCTTCAACTGCTCGCCGTCGTTCAACTGGCGCGCGCACCTGGACGAGGCCACCATCGCCAAGTTCAGCAAGGAACTGGCCGCGATGGGCTACCGGTTCCAGTTCATCACGCTGGCTGGCTTCCACGCCCTCAACCACTCGATGTTCGACCTGGCCAAGGGCTTCGCCGCGGAGGGCATGCCCGCCTACGTCCGGCTCCAGCAAGCCGAGTTCGCCGCGGAGCAGGACGGCTACACCGCTACCCGCCACCAGCGCGAAGTCGGCACCGGTTACTTCGACCGGGTGACCTCGGCGATCTCGCCCCACGCCGAGACCGTCGCGCTGTCCGGCTCCACCGAGGCCGAGCAGTTCCACGCCGCCTGACCCGCGCAGCCCGGCCCGCGGCCGGCCGGTATTCTCATTAGTCCTGTTGACCTCACTTGCCCCGCCCTAGGTCGCCGCGGGCCGTCGGATCAGCCGTATTCGGCGGGACCCCAGGGCGCCTGCGAAGGGCTGGAGGCGCCCGGCTTGTCCGGGTCCGCCTGCGACTGCGGCTGCGGCTGGGTCCAGCCAGACATCAGGCTGTTGTCGGCGGGCATGGTCTGGGTGTCCTGCAGGTCGGGGAAGGTGGCGGCGGTGCCCGGGTAGGGCTCGGGCCCGGTCACCACGCGCCTGCTCCGCCACCGCGACGGGACGAACAGCGGGATGATCATGATCACGCCGATCAGGGCCAGCACCCCGTCGAAGAGCATGGCCGCGAAGCCGATCCCGTAGGCATGCGTCTTCAGCGGGATGTACCGAACCGCGCGCCGGACGCTGAACAGGTACAGGCCGGTCCAGGCGAGCAGCACCAGCCCGGGCAGCCCGGCCGCGAGCGGGGAGATCCGCGGTACCACGATCAGCAGCCCGGCGACCAGGCCCACCCCGAGCAGCGCGGCGAACCCCTCGAGCACGGCGTGGTTGTGCAGCAGGGAGCCGCCGGCGGGCAGCCTGCCGAAGGCCGGCCCGATGAGCAGCAGCTTCAGGTATCCCCAGGAAGCCGCGAAGAACACGGCCGCGGCCAAGACGATCGCCAGGACGACACCCAGTAGATGGCGCATTTCCTCAGCCCCTTTCTGCTCAGACCGAAGCTTACGGCGGGGCACGTCGCACACGCAGCCGTACGCGCAGGCGGTTCACCGGATCAAGCAGAGCGTAGGCCCAGTAGGCGTCGCGCGCGGCCAGCCGGAACTTCACGCCGCGCGGTCCGGGCGGGAAACGGAACCCATCGGGACGCCAGCGCCGGAAATCCGCCGACATCCGGTGGAAGAATTCCCGGCGCCTGCGCCGCGGCACCAGCGGAAGCAGCGTGGTGTAGTGCCAGATGGCCCGTTCGAATACGGCCGCGTAAACTCCGGGCGGCACCGGGGCACGCAGTTCCGCCCGTTCGGACAAATAATCAAAGACGAGCTGGTACGAGCCGAAGATATTGAAATTGGCCGCGCTGACGGCGGCCAGGTACGAGCCGCGGCGCCCCCGGCGGTAGCGGTAGCATACGCGGTCGAGCACGCCGATGGTATCCGCCGTCAGCAGGGCCATCGTGGTCACCGGCACGTCCTCGTGCGGGGCGGGGCCCGCGGCGGCGAACGAGACGCCCAGGCCGGCCAGGAAGTCACGGCGGAACACCTTGCTCCACGCCGTCATGGTCAGCTGGATCAGCTCGGGATGGTCCGCCAGCGGGCCAGGCCCGGCGCCCTCCGGGCCGCGCAGGTACCTCGCGCCGCCGCTCGGGCGGGTCGTCCCGTCCGGGTACAGGTTCTCGAAGTCGATGATCAGCACGTCGGGCCGCAGCCGCGTCAGCGCCCCGGCCGCCGCGCCCAGCGCGCCCTCGGCCAGTTCGTCGTCGCCGTCGACGAACCAGACGTACTCCCCCGTGGCCTCCTTCGCGCCCAGGTCGCGAGCGGGTCCGGGCCCCACCGCTCGGCCGCCTCCGGGGGGGACGACCCCCCCGAGCCCCCCCGGAACCTGAGTGCTCAGCACCCGCAGCCGGGGGTCGTCCCGGGCGGCGAGGATCGCGCCGCAACGATCGGGGGACGCGTCGTTGACCGCGATCACCTCGAGCGGGGCCGCGGGCCCGCCGCCGCGGGCGGCCAGGCTAGCAGGGCCGAGCACCGAGTCCAGGCACCGGTCCAGGTAGTCCTCCACTCCGCGCACCGGGATGACCACGCTGATCAACGGCATGGTTCCGAACAATATCCCCTGTTTCACCATCCGGCTCCCAGGCAGTCCGGCCGGTTTGACCTCGATACCGGGGCTTGTCAGTAGGCTGACCGCGTGCGCATCCACGCCATCTTCGGGGGAATCGGCGCGTTCGCCGTCAAGTTCCGCTGGGTCGTCATCGCGGTCTGGCTGATCGCCGCGTTCGCCGTACCAAAATTCCTGCCCTCGCTGGCCAGCGTCACCCAGGGCAATAACAGCGCGTTCCTGCCCGCGAGCGCGCCGAGCGAGCAGGCCTCGCAGCTCGCGGCGCCGTTCGGAGCCACCCAACCTGGTCCCGGTGCCGGTGGTCGCGGCGGTCAGCCAGGGCACGCTCACCGCCGCGGACCAGGTATGGCTGGTCAAGCTGCAGCATGACCTGGGCACGGTGCCGACCGGGGTTCGGGCGGGAGCCAGATCCGCGACGTCGGCATCGGCCTGGCCCTGGGCGTGCTGATGGACACCTTCATCGTCCGCACGATCCTGGTGCCGTGCACCGTCATCCTGCTCGGCCGCTGGAACTGGTGGCCGAGCGCGCTCAGCCGGGTGGAGAACCAGCCCGGCGCTCCGGGCGGTCCCGGCGGGGAGGGCACCGAACGGGACACCGAGGCCGCCACCCCGCGCACGCGCTAGCCGCTAGTCAGCCTGGGCGTCGATGGAGGCGGTCAGGCCACGCAGGGCGGGGGCGGCGTCGCGCAGGGCGGCCTGGTCGCGGTGCGGTAGCGCGGTGAGCGCGGCCTGGATGATGTCCTCGTTTACCCGGTGCCACCTGGTCACCGCCGCGGCGCCGGGCTCGGACAGGTCCAGGCTGACCGTGCGGCGGTCGTCGGTGCTGTCGCCGCCGGGAGTCCGCGTCACGTAACCCGCCGACTGGAGGCCGCCGAGCAGCGTGGCTACCGAACTCGGCGCCAGCCTGAGCATCCGGGCGAGCTGGCTCGGCCTGATGCCGGGGTGCTCGGTGATGCAGGAGAGCAGTTCGAGCTGGGCCACGGAGAGACCCATGCCGGGGTCGGCTGCGCGCGCCGCCCGGCGCATGGCGCGGCGTAGCCGGGACACGATGCCGGCCAGCTCTGGGCCGATCTGCTCCTGGACCGCCTGATCCCGCGCTACGTTTCCGTCGGCAATGTGCACCTGTCGGGTCCGCCTCCCTGGGACGCCTGGCCGGTCCCGTTGCGCCGCCTGCGCGTCCCGCCCTGGCCGGCCAGCGCGATCGCGGCGGCCATGGCGGCGACGACGGCGAGCGCTCCGAACGCGGGCCGTGCCTGCTCTGCCCCAGCGTACCCGGGATGGACCACATATCCCCGATTGCCGGCCTGAGAACTGAGGGTACCCAAGCGTCCGGCGACGCCCGCGACCACGGCGAGCCACGGCGCGTGTCGGTTCTCCCGGATGACGGACGGCCTGGCCGCCTCATGCAAAATACTTCTGTAAGCGAACATCTTGTGATGAGCTTATCGGAGATACTTCTGTAAGCGAACTATTGGGACGGGTCACGCGGATTAACTCCGGACATGCCGGGCGTGGTGCTGGCCTTGGCGTTCAGGACCCGACAGACTCAGGGAGGTGGGGTGGTGCACGGCCTGCGGGTCGGCCGCTCGGCTAGAGTACGCCGGGAAAGTGCCAGAAGAGCACGACACCCGGCGGCAGCAGGACCGGCACGCGGACGGGCCGGAGCGGAAGGGACGACGATGCAGGAACTGCGCTTCGTCGCGGTGAGCGAGGACGGCCGATACGCTGTCCTCGCGATACCAGGGCGCAGCGCACGCTTCACGTTGCCGATCGATGAGCGGCTCAGGGCGGTTGCCCTCGGCCAGACCTCCCGGCTCGCGCAGTACGAGATCGAAGTGGAGAGCCCGTTGCGACCCAAGGAGATCCAGGCACGAATCCGGGCCGGGGAAACGGTCGAGGAAATCGCGGACGCGGCCGGCATCGCGGTCGAACGCGTGCGCTGGTTCGAGGGTCCGGTCCTGGCCGAACGCGCCTACGTGGCAGACCAGGCCCGGTCGGCGTCGGTAAGACGCCAGGGAGACGCTATCCCGCAGTCCCCGGGTCCGCGGCTGGGCGAGATCGTGACCGAACGGATGAAGCTCCTCGGGGCCGATCCGGACGACGCGCAGTGGGACGCGAGGAAGCTCGGCGACGGCAGCTGGCAGGTGCAACTGACCTTCATCTCCAGCGGCCGCCTGCACACGGCCGAGTGGATCTTCGATCCGCGCCGTCGGCATGTGCTTCCGGCCGACGACAACGCCGTGCGGATGTCGCTGCCCGGCGCGGAACCACCCCAGCCGGTCGCGCCCGCGCCCGGTGAGGCGACCGTGACGCACCTGGCTCCGCGGCTGAGCACCGCCGCGGCCTTGGGCGCGACGGGCAACGGTGGGCGGCCCCGGCACGAGCGTCCCGGCTCCGGGCCGGCCGCGGCCGAGCCCCACGGCCCGGCGCAGCCGCCCGAGTCTCGCGGGGCTCGCGAGACCCGCGAGACTCGGGAGACCGAGGCGCCGGCCGCCGTCGCGCCGCCGGTCCCGAGCGGCCGTCTGGCTCAGCCGGAGCGGCCACCTCAGTCCCCTCAGCCGACCCAGCCCGCGCGTCACGCCCGGCCGCCGCAGGAAACCCGGCCAGTTCAGGAAGGCCGAACGGCCCAGGCTCGCGCCTCGCAGGACGCCCGAGCCTCGCAGGAAACCCGGACGGCCCAGGCCCGGGCGGCGCAGGAAGCACGGACGCCTCAGGGCGTGGCCAGGCCCCCGGCCCCGGCTGGTCCGGCTCGGGCGTCGACCGAGGCCGCGCCTCCGCCTCAAGCGCCGACTCCGGCGGAACCCGCGGCCGAGCCGGGGCCGCGCCCGGGTCGGAAGGCGGTGCGGGGCAAGCGGTCCTCGGTACCGTCCTGGGACGAGATCATGTTCGGCAACTCACGCCAGCGGGACTAGCGCCTCACGCGGATCAGCGCCTCACGGCCGCCGACGACGTGGACCAGGCGCCGTCCCGCAGCTGAAGCGGCCAAGTAGCCTGATACGCAGCGCGTTCGGCATCTGCCCTCGCTGATCACCTGTATTCCGGCCGCTACTCCCCCGGACCATTGAACACGTCGCCTCACCCTACGCTTCCTGTCCTGACAGGTTCTAATATCAACCGTCGGCAAGAAAAGAGGCGAGAGGGTGACTCCAGGCCGGGACCGGGTTCGCCACCGCGGGTGGCGTCTGCGTCGCGCGCGCGCTGCCTGTGCCGCGGCGCTCGCCGCGGCGACCCTGGCCGGCTGCGGTACCGCCGGATACGGCGCGCCCGTCGCGCCGAGCCCCATGACGGTCAGTAGCGAGGCATTCATCGGCAGCGTGCTCGCGCCCCCCTATACGTGCCACGGGGCGGGAATTAGCCCTCCGCTCAACTGGTCGGGCGCGCCGCCGGGCACCAAGAGCCTGGCGATTATTGTGGACGACTCCTCGGCGCCGATCACGCCGTACATTTACTGGCTCGTTTTCCACATCAATCCCGGCACAACCGACATCCAGCAAGGCTCGCTGCCTACAGGCGCGCGCCAGGGACCGAACAGCGCAGGCAGCACCGGCTACCACGCGCCGTGCCCCACGCACCGGCACATGTATCGGTTTACCGTTTATGCGTTGCGCGCCACGATTGACCTGCCGAACGGCGCGCCGTTGCAGGAGGTGTGGCCGTCCATCGCGGCGGCCACAATCGGGCGTGGCCGAATAGTGGTAACCGGAAATCCGTGACCATACTGATACAGATTGTAATCATCAATAATCAGAACTTTATCAATCGTGTGACACACTCCCCACAAGTAAGCAACAATCGTTGATCAAGCAGTTCACGGCGCTCGCGGGAACGAGGGAAGGCTCGCGTCATCGGCCACGTGTGCCTAGCTAGCGCCGCTCACCAGGCCCGGGCAATCTGGATGGAGACCATGTTTCTGGTCGCGGGACTGGCCGTCGCCGTACTTGTCGGCATCGTGGCAGCCTTCTACTTCAGCATCCGCTCAGGCAACGGTGGCGGTAAGCGTCTTCGGCCCGGCAGAGCAGCCCGCGCGGGCGCTGGCCGCGCTGGGGCAGGCCATGCCGGGGCCGGGAGGCGCCCGGGGGGCAGGAGCGGTAGCGCCGGACACGGCCGGACCGGCAATACCCGCCGGACCGCCTACGGCAGCGGGGCGGGCGACGCATCGTCCCGGGATTACCGCGATGAGCATGACACCAGCCCGGACTTCGCGCCGGATTCCGGCGACCCGGTGCTCGCCGGCGGCCGCCAGGTGGGTTACCGGTCCGAGGCGGACGAGACCCAGGCCACCGACTCGCGACTGGAGGCGGTCAAGACCAGTGAATCCGGGCCGGGGAACCAGTCGGCGGCGCGCCTGCCGCGCGAGGCTGCCGCGGACGGGGATCCGGCCAGGTCGCGGCGGCGGATGGGCTTCCGCAAGGGCGCCCACCTCGATGAGGAATTGTGGCCGACGGAGACGTTCGGCGGTGTCAGCGACGAGCAGTTCTGGGATGACCTGGCTGCGGACAAGCCCCTGACCACGACCGCACGTATTGCACAGCAGGACCCGGGAACAAGGAAGCAGGAGCCGGGGACAAGGAAGCGCCCGCTCGGCACCGGACAGGCCGCGGACCCGCAGGCGCCCCGGGCCAACGGCGCCGGTCGCGCCCGGGCGGAGCGCGCCCGGGAGGAGCGGGGCCGCGACAACGGCCGGCGAGGCGGCGGTTCCGGTGCGTACCCCGAGTCACGGAGCGGACCGAACCCTGCGACCGAACGCTCCATGATCCAGCCCGCCTACGCCGCCACGCAGCCTGCGCCGACCATGGCATCGCAGGTGCCGACCATGGCACCGCAGATGCCGGGCGCCACCCAGCCGACCGAAACGCGCGGGCGGAGGCGGGCGAGCAGCGCAGAAGAGGACCCGCTGACCAGCGCGGCCTTCGCGCTGCGGGCGAGCGGCCCGGTCGATGGCCGGTCGTCCCTCAGGTCCGGCGGCTCGCACTCCGGCGGCTCGCGGTCCGGCGGCGACTACAGCGGCACGGCCTCGTACTCACCCGCCGGGGGTTCTTACCGCGACCCTTCCCCGGCAACTCAGGTGATGGCCACCCCACCCCACGGCGAAAACTACGGATACGGAAGCCGGAACGCGATTCCTCCGAGGGACGGCCGGGATCGGCCGAATGGCACCCGGAACCACCCGCGGCATACCAGGACCAGCGAGGGAACCCGCTCCGCCCGGCAGGCATACCCGCAGGACAGCTACCCCACCAGAAACCGCCAGGGCACGGGCGGCTACCCGACCAACGGATATCAGGCCAACGGATATCACGTCGGCGGATACCCGGGGAACGGGTACCCGGGGAACGGCCAGCGCGCCGCGTACGACCCGCGCGAAGACTACCGACGGTTAACTCACCGGCGCTGACCTAGCAGACTGGGGATATGCCCGAGGGAGATGTCGTCTGGCATACCGCCCGCCGCATGCACGAGGCGCTGGCCGGACGAACGCTGACCCGTAGCGACTTCCGGGTCCCCCGGCTAGCCACTGCCGACCTGACCGGCGACGTGGTGACCGAAACCGTCGCCCGCGGCAAGCACCTGCTCACCAGGACCACGAACGGCCTCACCGTGCACACCCACCTGCGCATGGACGGCACCTGGCGGATCCGGCCCGCGGCCGAGAGGATCCGGGACAGCCACCGGATCAGGCTGCTGCTCGCCAACGAGGAGTGGCAGGCGATCGGGTATCAGCTCGGCGTGGTCGAGCTGATCCGCACCAGCGAGGAGGAAAAGGTCACCGGCCACCTCGGTCCCGACCTGCTCGGGCCGGACTGGGACCGCGACGAGGCGGTGCGGCGGCTGAGCGCCGAACCGGCTCGTCCCATCGGAGAGGCGCTGCTCGACCAGCGGAACCTGGCCGGTGTGGGTACATATTTTGCTGCAGAAATGCTGTTCCTGCGCGGCATCGATCCCTGGCGCAGCGTCGGCGAAGTCGAGAACCTGGACGCGCTGGTAGAACTCGGGCACCGGCTGCTTGACGCCAACAAGACACGGCCCGGGCACGTGACCACCGGGACTGAGTATTCCGACGAAACCGATCCTGGGTCCGGGGTTTGCGATCACTGGGTCGGAGGCCGCGTAGCGGCCGACGCTGGCTGCCCTGGTCGGTTGGTCACCTCCTTTTGGTTCTGGTCGTAGTGTGCCTGGGCTGGTGGTGCTGGCTTGAAGCGCCGGGCGTGTCGCGCCCGGCGGGGTCATCGCCGGGTCCCGGCCGCCCCGGCGGCCCGTGCCCGGGCGATCAGCGATGCCACGGTCAGCACGGTGCATGTGTCCCAGTTGGCCAGCCACTGCACGATCTGCCGGTCCCAGGCGCCCAGCTCGATCCGGCCAGCACGTCTGCCAGGTCTGGGCCTGCTCGGCCGGGGGGATGAACCCGCGCGGCGGCGCCTGCACGGGCCCGCCCGGCGCCCGGCCATCACCGGTCACGTCCGGTAACCCGGTGTGACCTGGGAACAGGAGTTTCGGGCTGCGGATCGTGGCTGCGCGGGGGTCGCGGGATGGCTGGCCTGGGGTGGCCGCTCATGACTGGTCCTGCGGTTGTCCGCGGCCGGGGCGGGTGGCGGCGGGCGCGCGGCGCATGGACTCGCCGGTCAGCTCGATCCGGTCGGTGCTGCCGAGCAGCCGGTCCAGGGCCGCATCGGCGATGGTGGGGTCGGCGATGGCCTGGTGCCACATGGCGACGGGGAGCTGGCTGGTGATGATGGTGGCGCGCAGCCCGGCCCGGTCCTCGATGACCTCGAGCAGGTCGGCGGCCTGCTCGGAGGTGAGGGGGCGGAGCAGCAGGTCGTCGATGACCAGGACGCTGATGCGGGCCCAGGAGGCCAGCAGCCGGGCCAGCCGGCCGTCGCCGCGGGCGATGGCCAGCTCGTCGAGCATCCGCGGGGCCCGCTGGTAGAGCGCGGTGTGGCTGTTGCGGATCGCGGCGTTGGCCAGGGCGCAGGCCAGGTAGGTCTTCCCGGTGCCGGTCGGCCCGGTGATCACGATGGAGCGGCGGTTGCTGGCCCAGTGTGCCTGGGCCAGGTCGAGGATCTGGGCGCGGTCCAGGCCGCGGGGATGGCGGAAGTCGATGTCCTCGACGGCGGCGGGGACGCGCAGCCGGGCTGCTTTGAGGCTGCGTTGGATGCGGCGGCTGGCCCGGTCGGTGAGCTCGCGGTCCACGAGCAGGCCGAGGCGCTCGTCGAAGCCGAGCCCGGCGTAGCCGGCCTGCTCGTTCTGCTCGGCGAGGGCGGCGGCCATGGCGTGCAGCCGGAGGGCTTTCAGCCCGTCGATGGTAGCGCTGGTGAGCATGATCGGTTGTCCTTTCTAGTGGTAGTAGCCGGGGCCGCGGACGTTGTTGTGCGCGGGGTGCGGGGCAAGGGCCGGGGCGTCGCCGGGCAGGGGCCGGCGGTCCAGGCCGGTGCGCAGGATCGACTCGACACTGCGGTAGGAGTAGGAGCGCAGCCGGAGGGCACGGGCGCAGGCGGCCTCGGCACGCTCGGCGCCGTGGCGGCTGGCCAGGCGGATGATCCCAGCGCGGCGCGGTAGCCCTGCTCGGGGTGCGGCCGGGATTCCAGGATCCCGGCGACCAGCGCGGCGGTGGCGGGCCCGGTCTTGGCAGCCCATTCGGTGATCCGCGCCGGGGTCCACTCGGCGTGGCGCCGGTGGGACTCGGGCATGTGCGCCGGGTCGGTGGTGTGCCCGTGCCGGACGTGCGAGCGGGCATGGGAGGCAACCGCCGCGAGTGGCGGAGATCTCCACAGTCGCCGCTGACAGCCTCACCTCGACCTGCTGGCGGACCAGCTGGTGGGGCACCGAGTAGTAATGCTTGTCCGCGACGATGTGGTAGTCGATGTTCACGCGGGCCTTATGCCAGGTCGCGAACTCATACCTGGTGGCGGGCAGCGGCCGCAGCGCCGGGTGGTCGACCTGCTCGAACAGCAGCTGGCGGCTGCGTCGAGCTTCTGGAACGGCCGGGCGTTGATCTCGGCCACGCAGGCGGCGATCGCGGCGTTCGCCTCGGCCAGGGAATAGACTTCCGGTCGCGGAGGCGGGCGATGATCCACCGCTCGGCGATCAGCACCCCCGACTCGGCCTTGGCCTTATCCCGGGGCTCATAGGCCCGGGCCGGGATGACGGCCACGCCGTAGTGGGCGGCCATCTCGGCGAAAGTGGCGTTGACGTCGGGCTCGTACCGGTGCGGCCGGGTCACGCCCGAGCGAAGGTTGTCGCAGACCACGATGCCGGGCAGCCGTCAGCGCCTCGAAGCAGTGCACGTGCGCGGTGACCCAGTACAGCAGCTCCTGGGACGGGAACGCCTCGGCATACAGGTAATTCGACGCGCCCATGACCGCGACGAACAGCTCGGCGCGCAGGGCGACCTCACCGGTGCGCCGGTCCCAGACCGGGACCGTGTTGCCGGGGAAGTCGACGAACAGCTTCTCCCCGGCCTATGCGACTGGCGCATGGTCACGTCGATAGTGCCGCGCCATTGCCGGTACAAGTGGCGAACTGGCTGTAGCCGTACCCGTCCGGGCAGGCCTCCCGGTACTCCACCCACAGCAGCTGCAGCGTCCGCCTTGCGCCGCAGCTCCTTGTGCACCCGGGCCAATCCGGAACCGGCCGCGACACCACCGAAGGAGCCGCCGGCGGTAGAGCAGCGCCCCAGCCCGGCGTCATCAAGCCGCCGGGCAGCGGCCACTCAGGCCGGCCGACGCGGCCGGCGCAGGTAGTCGCTGACCGTGGTCAGCGGCACGCCGGACGCGGCGCGACCGCCGGCGGCCAGCCCCACCCAGAGCCAGCCAGACCGCGGATCGCGCAGTCGACGGGCGCGGCATCGGCGCCACGGACTCGCAAAGGTCCGAGGCAGCGCCAGCGCCCCAGCGCCGCCGCTACGACACGCCGACCCGCAGTGAACGATAGCGATGGACACCAGGCCTGGCCGGGAGAACTGGGTGTATGGGCGCGCAGGACGGACCTGCCGACGCTGCGGGACCGTCATCAGGAGGGGCGAGCAAGGACCTCCGGGCCAGGAACGGCTCAGGTTCTGGTGCCCGGCATGTCAGAGATAGGCGCGGTCGCGGCTTCGCGCTCTCGGATCACGCCCGGGCCAACGTTGTCGCGGAGCCGGGTTAGGAGGGCTTCGAGCTGGCTAGCCTCGCTCTCCGAAAGGCCGGCGCGCAGCCGTCGGTCGAAGGCCGCGGCCGCGTCCCGCAGGCGGAGGAAGAGCGCGTCGCCCTCGGAGGTCAGCCCGACCAGGTGCAGGCGGCGGTTCGCCGGATCCCGGCGCCTGGTCACGAGTCCGGCCGACTCCATCGCGTTCAGGTGGTGAGTCAGCGTGGCTCCCTGGACCCCGACCGCCTCGGCGAGCTTGCGCTGGCTGGCCGGCTGCCCGCTCTTCAGCGAGATCAGCACCAGCCAGACCGGCAGCGATCCGCCGGCCTCGGCCAGGACGCCGTCGAAGGCCCGGCTGACCGCCCTCGAAACCCTGGTGAGGTGCAGGCCGAGCGGGTCGTGCGCGGGACGGGGCATGAGCGAAAGGATAACACTTTCCGGTAGCTCTCTAATCATTTGATATCATATGCTTCGATGTCGAATTATTACCGGAGGCGCATCATGTCCGAACAGTTCGAGGGCCAGGTCGCGCTGGTGGCCGGCGCGAGCAAGGGCATCGGCGCGGCCACCGCCAAGGCGTTCGCCGCGGCGGGCGCCGCCGTGGTCCTCGCCGGCCGCGACACCGCCGCGCTGAAATCGGTCGCCGAGGGCATCGAAGCACGGGGCGGGCGGGCACTTGCCGTCGGCACCGACGTGACCGATGCCGACTCGGTGCACCGACTGGTCGACCAGGCCGTGTCCACGTTCGGCCGGCTCGACGCGGCGTTCAACAACGCCAGCGCGGGTCCGCTGCCCGCGCCACTGGCGGACATCGATCCGGACGAGTTCGACCTCGGCATGGCCACCAACGTCAGGGGTACTTTTCTCGGGATGAAGTTTCAGATCCCGGCCATGCTGGCGAGTGGCGGGGGTGCGATCGTGAACATGGCCTCGATCGCGGGGCTTAACGGCACGGCCAACCTGGCGGCGTACGTTGCGGGCAAGGCCGGGATCATCGGCCTCACCAAGGTGGCCGCGCTCGACTACGCCGATCAGGGCGTCCGGGTCAACGTGGTGGCGCCGGGCCCGATCAGGACTTATCACATCGAGGCGGCGGGCGAGCAGGCGCAGCGGGCGGCGGCGCTGTCCACGCCGATGCGGCGGATGGGCACCGCCGCCGAGGTGGCGCGGGCGGTGCTCTGGCTGTGTTCGGACGAGTCCTCATTCATCACCGGGACCGTCATGCCGATCGACGGCGGGCAGGCGGCGGGCAACAAGCCGCCACAGATGTACCGGCCCGGGCAGCCGATGCCGGATCCGCCCGCGCGGGCCGGCTGACGGGCGCCCGGCACCGCCCGCCGGTTGCCGGGGCCGCGGCACCGGCAACCGTTGACGCGGGTTGTCGGCCCCGGGACGGTTGCGGGGCCGCTAGACGGCCTCGTGCCCGAGGTCGACGACCTGGTAGCCGAGCGCCGCGCACCAGAACTCCTCGGCCCGCCGCCGGTCACTGATTCCCAGCACCACCACGCCGAACGTGAGCATCGGCCGTCACCCTTCCCGTTTCTCCCCGGAGGCACAGGCTAGCAACCAGTTCACTTAGCCCGACCGGGTACCTTCGGCCCCGCGTCGCCGAGGACGGGCCGCGGTACGGCTGGGCGCCAGGTTCGGACCGGACGTGGGGCGGCGCTGCGCCTTGAGTCGGGCGGAGAGCAGGAACTCTGGCGGGTGACCGCCGGAATCCCCGTCCTTCAGGGCGGGCAGCAGTCAAAAACCTGCCATCTTGACGGCGGGTTGCGCCCCGCCTGACCACCTGACCGACCAGGCGGCATCACATTCACCAGCGGAACACTCATACCAGCCTTTGCGCCACCCCCTGCCGGCGGCAGCCGCCCTATGCGGAACGGACGGCTGCCCGCAGGCTGGACAGGGCATGGTGAGGGCTTCCGCAGGCCGCGGCGATGCCTGCGCTACGGCATACTGCCTGACCAGCGCGGTCCGGATCTCCCCGATGCTGGCCTTGGTCGCGTCCAGCTCGCTACTGACGGCACCGAGATGGGCGCGGAGCTTATCCCGGTACTGCTCCAGCCGCTGCTTCCCTTCCAACCGCGACGGCCACCAGACGAGCTGGAGCTGCTCTAGCTCACTCTCGGCTTCCGCAATGCGGCGCCGGAACTTCTCAACGTCACCTTCCAGGCGGTCGCGCTTCGCGATCAGCTCGCGAAAGTCGCCGGTCAGCGCTTCGATAGTCCCGGACAGCTCTCGCGTCGGCGTTTCGGATTTCGGCGTGCGCCGCACGATGCGCGTAGCATCGCGGCCAAACCGGGGCATTGGCTAACCTTAGCGCCCCGCCGATCCATGAACCGTCCTGTCCGGCCGACGAACTCAGCCCAGCAGGATGGAGCCCTGCCGAGGCTGTCACGCGCCCCCGGCGGCCGGGCGCAGCAGCATCGATGTGGGCGGCGGCGAGCAGCCGCGGCACCTGTGTTGGGGTGAGCCGGCCTGTAGGCCGGGTTCTGTGCAAGCGTCTCTCTGACCATGGCGAACGCGCCGCGCATGGGTCTGACCTGTCGCTGAGATCTCGGCAATTCTCATCGGTTCTGGGCAGATTGCGATGTCATGTGCCCGGAATGTGCCCGACCGCGACGGTGGCGATGAGTACCTGGAAGCTAGCGATAGCCGTCTTAGTAGGCTCAACGTATGACTGACGACGATATGGGCTCTGCCGAGGGTGAAACCGAAGAGTCCGGCGACCAGCTCGCCCAGTCTCTAGCGCCTGAGCCCGGCGAGTTTCCCGAACAACCCGGATCGCAGACCCTGGTACCTGAACGCGGCGCACTGTCTGAAGAGCCTATAGAGCCCCTGGCGCCCGAGCCCGGCGAACTACCTGAACAGCCCGGGCCGCAGACCCTTATACCTGAGCACGGCGCACTGCCCGAACAACCCGCCGAAGCCCCGCCACAGACCGAACAGCATCGCACTTCCGAATTACACGAGCCTCCGCCCATGAGCTAAAAGAGCGTTTCGGCATGAAGATCGGCCGGTAAGCGCAACTCGGCTTACTAGCGGAGTTCTCGCTTGTACACGGGATGGTCGCAGATTCCCCGGGGAGGATTTCCACCGGGGAGACTTCAGCCACGTCATGGCATCCCCCGGATTGGCCGAGAACGTGACCTCCATCGGGGAATCCCCCGTGTCCTCACGTACAGCGGAGTCATCGGGTAGCTGTGCCCGGGGGAGGCTGACCCCCGGATGCAGATCAATGGGTTCACGTCTTCCTCGCGGCCGGTTCCACTTGCCAGCGGCATTATGTGCATAAGACGCCAAGGCCCCAGCGACCAGGTACGGCCCCGGCCGCTAGGTCTCGGTAGCGGTCTTGAACTTGACCACCAGCTCGGCAGGCACCCGTCCGCGGGCTTTCACGTCGATCCCCTGCGCCTTAGCCCACTCGCGGACCTCGGTACTGTCCACCCCGCCCGCCGAGGCCCGACGCCTGCCGCGGGCTGGCCGTCGCGCACCGCCCCCAGCCCTCCTGGCCGCATGCACGTAGCGCGTCAGCGCATCGCGCAGCGCCTGGGTATGCTCGGCGTTCAGGTCGATCTCGTACTCGGTGCCGTCCAGACCGAAGCGGATAGTGCCTTCAGCCTCGCTGCCATCGAGGTCATCGATGAATACGGTCTGTATCTTCTGGGCCACAGGTTCTCCATTTCTCACCAGCCTCATCAGCCGAGGCCAGCCCAAATCCGCAAGAGGCAACCTCTTTGATGGCTGTGAGCGCTCACAAGTCTGCCCTGAGGGGATCGCGCCGGACAGGCGAATCATGTTCCGATTAGATCACCACTATCCCCGCTGATCGGGGCGTCGCTACCGCATCGGCCTTGGCGCGGAAGAGCCTCGTATCCGCTGCGGCCTGGGATAGGACGACACCGATGGCCAGCGCACCGTCCCCAGAGCTGCCAGGCGGCCAAGGCGGCCTGTCGATAGAGGTAGGTGATGGCGCGCATCTCACGTCGGCACCTAAGTCCTCGCTGGCACTTGGATCGGGCTGATCCCTTCGGTCTGAGCCAGCGTCGGCAAGGGTCCAGGCGGCTCGTCCTGGCAGTTCAGAGCCCTGATGCAGGGCGCTCCTGGGTATCTGCGGCGATGTGGTTGCTGCCCTTTCCTGTTGCCGGTTAGGCAGCGCTGAGGGACTGGTCGGCTGTGGAGACTCTAGCTCAACCTCGACGGATATCCACTTGGTGATGGCCGCCTTAACCTTGAAGGTCTTCGGTCGAAGCTGATACACCAAGAAAAGCAGCAGGGTGAAGATCAGTACCAAACAGGCGAATGCCGCTACGCCAAGGATCATCGCTCACACGCTCCAGAACACGGCCGTTATTAAACGTGTCCTGGCGAGGGCCACTTCCCCTCCCTGGCATCGCCAGGTCGATGGTTCCCGGTCACCAGAGGGAGGATGGTCCGCCGCGCGCTCTGGATCGCTTCTACTAGGTTTGCTGGGGCGCCCGGACTTTGACGGTTGTCTTGAGTTTTGAGTCGGTGCTGGCCGGAGGTCGGCGGGGCAGAGGTTCAGGCCGCGCGTCCGAGGCGGGCGGCGGCGACGGTGCTGTCGATATGTCGGATGATCGCCCGCCAGGCGGCCCGGATCGGGGCAGGGGCGGCGATCGGCTGGTCGTGCGCGGTCAGGGGGTAGAGCACCTGGTCGTGGACGCGGCTGTAGACCAGGGCGAAGGTGAGCCCGTCGGCGGTCAGCCGGTAGGTGTTGCTGCGGCCGATCCGTTCGATGAGCCCGTTGCGGCGGAGCCGGGCCAGGTCGTAGGAGGCCTGGTTCATGCTGTAGGGGCCGCCGCGCAGTCCGGTCATCCAGGCGCGAAGGCGCTGATTGGTGATGCCGTTGACGGCGAAGTCCCAGATGGCCAGGCAACCGGCCAGGGCCTGCACCCGGGGGTCCGCGAAGCGCATGGCCGGGACCCTCCGCCCCGCCGCGTCCGTGGTGGGGTGCGCGATCCGCTCGATGACTGGATTCGCGAGGATGCCGCTGCCCTGGCCGGCAATTACAGCATCCATCAGGCGGGCGTTGCATGCACGCGCTTTGGCGGCCAGTTCCTCTAGGTGCTCCAGGCTCCGCTTGCAGCCCAGGTCACCCGGGTCGTTGATGACGGTCTCGATACGAAGGGCGCGGTCTTCCTTCAGGTAGATCTTGATCCGGGAGTGCTTGAACGACAGGTTGAGGGTGACCTGATCGGCGCGGTTGAGCAGCCTTGTGGAGAAGGTCCCCGGGGTGTTGCGGGTGACCTTGGCGGCGAAGATGATCTCGGCGTGCTCGGCAGGCCCAGGTTCATGTTGCCGGCCAGCAGTTCCTCGAAGACGGCGCGGACCCGGCGGGGGTCGTCGAAGACCAGGGTGCGGGAGACCTCGATCTGCCGCATCGACAGCTGCCACCAGCAGTCGTGCTCCCGGTCGGCGGCCGACAGCGGCAGCGGCAGGCGGCTCATCCAGGACTCGAAGAACACCCGCAGCGTGCAGGCCTGGATCATGTCGCACAGTTCCTGCAGCCGGGCCGGATCCGAGGTGGCAGCGAACCCGTTGGCCAGCGGCGTCACCGCGATGCCCTCGGCCAGCGCGGCGCGGCGGGCGATCTCATGGCCGTTGCACCACGCTTTCGCCGGGTACGGCGCATACGCGCATACCTTGATGAACGCCGGACCGACGCGCCGGTCGTGGATATAAAAGTAGTAGCAGGTCACCAGGCGCTCGGTGCGGTAGAACCTGAACCACGGCACCCCGTCCGGGCCGTCCTTCCGGGTGGCGCCGAAGACCCACTGGAACTCCCGGGCCTCCCCGATCGCGACCACCTTGGACTGGCCGGCCCGCTCCGCGGCGTGCAGGTAGGGCCGCATCACCTCCAGCTTCCGGTCGCCCTTGCGGAAGAGCACCCACGGGATGTCGTTGCTGTCGGCGTACCGGCGGACCGCGGCCCGGAACCCCTGGCTGATCTTGCCCAGCGCCGCCGGGGACGCGATCGGGAACCCGCGCCAGCCCAGCCACCCGGCGACCTGCCCGGACGTCTGCAGGGCCGGAACCCAGCCGTTGAGATAGATCCGGTCGAACCCGTCGATGGCCAGGCTCACGTGCCCGGCAACTACATCAGCCAATGTGACTGGGCGCTGAGACATTTCCACCCTCCGCAACCGTGGTTACGGTTGCCAGGATGAACCTCCGCGCGCCCTCACGCCTGCGGAACCCCGAACCTCGATGGTCTGAGGCGGCGCCTCGCTAGGAGCAATCGACAGTTGGATGGTAGAACAAGTTGACACTTAATACTGCAACGGCACCTATCTCATGCCAATAGCTTGACCTGCGAGAATGCAGCTCTTCGCGAGAGGGCCGTAGTCGGCCTCAGCGCTCTAACGTGCAGGTTTAGAGCCGCCAGCACAAGTGCCGTTGCAGGGTTAAGCGTCAACCGCCTGTGAGCGTGATGGTTCGACACGGACGGGGCGGACTCGACGAGCTGCAGCGGCTCGGATGCTTGCCCGCGTCGGCGCTGCTCTCCAGGCCGGGAGCTGGTCCCAATCTTGGGTCGGCAAGGCTCTCGGTCGGCCACAGGCCCTTGCAGTCACGCGGGGCCTTGGGACTCTGCGGCCAAGAGAACTCAGCCGGAAACCCGAATTGCCTGGCCAGCGACGGCACATCGTGGATGAGAATGACGTCCTGGTCCCCGTCGGCACTTGGGCCGGGCTGACCCCCTCGATGCGAACTAGTGGCAGGAAGGTCGATAGAGGTCATTCATGTCAACATTGTCACCGTCCTGGCTGCAGATCAGCCTGCCGCGGCGCGTAGCCCTGGCCGTCGTCTCCGATGCGCTAAACCGTCCGGCTGCGTCATCGATCCGCTGACGGGGCCGCTATAGCTGACTTGATGCGGCGGCTCGTAGAACCGGGTGTCACGGTGGTCGTCGGCGCTGCACGTCCCGCACCACAGCGTCATGTGACCCATCCTCCGGCCCAGCCGCGCGGCTTCGCGAGCTGGCGCGCAGACACACGGCAACCATGAGATTTTCTGCGGCATACCGCGAGTAAGCGAATGCCCATACGGACACAGTACGGCTTATGAGCGAACAGTGGAGCAGGCATCCGATAATAATGATCTGAGCTGCAAGTTCAAGTCAACAGATCAGGCAGGCTGGCGAATAAGAAGCAATGCCCGGAAGCTGCCTTCTGTGACGGTTCGCTTACGTCAGCCTCAGCCGGGCAGCGCACCCGGCAGGCCAGGGACCAGAATCGGTGACTGCCGGGGTGTTAGTGAGGGAGTCTGCCATGAGACATCTCTGCTATCGCCGCGGTCAGGGCCGATGAGCGGCACCGGAGACGACGATGAGGACCTGGAGCCTGCCCGCTTCATCCTCATGCGGGCCGAGGACACCTTCGACGGCCACGAGCGCGTGTTCTCCCGGGCCGCCTACGACCTCCAGGTCCGCGCCACCGCGCACTCCGCAACTGCGGCCACCCCGGATACGTGCCCGACGATTACCTCGAGCACCTGGACGGCTTCGGCATCGAGACCACGATCACCGCAGCGGAGCTATGCGCCATCGGCACGTGGGAACGCGCCGGCGGCGGCTACCGCGTCCTAGACTGGGAAGCCGTCGAAGACGCCCTCGACCAGGTACGCCAGCGCAAAGGCGAGGACCCCAGAGCCCTCGCCGAGGACCGGGAACACGAGGCCAAGATCCAGGCCCACATGGCCAAGCCGATGGTGATCACCCCGCCGTGCGCGGCATGCAGAGCACCGGCAGCTCACATCGAGCTCGTGGCCCCCGGCCAGCTGCCCGCCGGATGGGACCAGTGGCCCGGCACCGCGCAGGGCAGCTTCTTGCGGCGACCCGAGCCAGGACAGTGGTACCTCCTGGTCAAGGCATAGGCACGCGGCAACAGCTACGGAGGCCCCATCGATGCCGGCCGCGCCGGGCAGATCGCCTGGGCGTTCCGGCCTCCCCTGCGCTTCGCCCAGGTCCGCACCGCCAGGTTCGACGACGATGCAGGATTCTGCGCAGACTGCGAAGTCCCGTACTGCTACCAGCACTGGCACCTGTCCGACACCGGATACGGCTACTGCCCCTACGGGCACGGCAAGGACCTGGACCCGCACTGGTCGCCGTTAAGGTCACTGAGTAGAGCTCGAACTCTTGGCACTGGTAGCGGTACTTGCGATCATGCTGCTGAGCTGGGATTTTAGTGCGTATCGATTTGCTTGTTTGGTGGTGCTGATCGGCGTCTGCTGGAACTGAGAGGAACTGGGGAGGCTACGGGAGCGTGGCTTTGGCAAGGTTGCTAGATCACTACTGTTTCGAGTATTAATTTAATACAGTTTAGAGGAAGGCAGATATTTGAATGTTTGTACTCTAATTGGAAGCAGTGGTGCGATGACTACTAGAAGACGGTTGCTCAGTGGCGAGCGCGATTATCTGCTCACTCTACGGCGCTAAGAGATCTTTGACTTCATCTGCGAGTTGATGGATTGCTGTGGTTATTACTTTAGCTTGCGAGAGATCGCTGATGCGGTCGGTTTGAAGTTTGTCTTACTGTCTCTTATCATCTAGAGATCTTGGAAGAGATGGGGTACTTGAATAGCGACGCTGGGACCTGCGCAGGTCGTAGAGAAGTCGACTGGTCTTCGAGTTGTTCAGCAGAGGTGGAACGAGGTTGGGGAGACAATGGTGGATTTTGCTTCGCAGAACTTGGTGAGCGTGCTGATGTTCGAGCAGATGGCGGTTGGTAACTCAGTAACGGTTAATCTGGAGTCTGTAAGCATCATAGGGTTGCTGTGAGACGGTCGGCTCTGGAGATTTTTTTGATATTAAATTTTTAATTTATTTTGATTAATGTTAATTTTTTTTATTTGATTATGTTATATTTAGTTAATAATATTAGTTATTAATATTTATATTTTTACTGTTTTGTTATGTTAAGATATTATTGTAAAAATTTTTTATTGTGTTAATGTTTAAGTTTATTTATTATTGTTAATTTTAAATAAGAATTGATTTTAAGATATTAGTATAGTTTTATGATAAAATTATTTTGATAATATTTTAAAATTAAAATTGTTTTTTTTTGAGATTAACTATTGAGATTTGAGTTATTTATTAATGTTGATATTAATTAATTTGTTTTTAATATTTGAGATATTTGATTTTGTGAGTTTATATCTTATTATTATTTGTGTTATGTTTTTGATAATAAAGATATTTATTTTTTTGCTATTGAAGATATTTTAGATTTGTATAGTGTTTTTATTATTATATTAAATTTAAAATTAATATTTTATTGTAATTATTTTTTTGCATGATTATAGTTATTTTAATATTATTAATAATTTTTTTGTTATTGATTTAGCAGAAATTGTTATTTTATTTATATATTTGCTTTGTTGATTGTTTTTTTAAGATAGTTAATTTTATTATTTTATTTTTATTAATTTTTTAACTGTGTTTTTTTTTTTTATTGTTTTTTTTTATTGTTATTTTTTTTTAACTGTTTATATATTTAAGTTATTGATTTTTTTTATATTATTATTTTTAAATTAGCTATTTATTGATTTCTTAATTATAATAATTGATATTTTTTTTTTAGTTCTTTTTTGTTAGTTATTTATTTTGTATTGTTAATTATTTTTTTTTTCTTGAGCTATTATTTAGTGATATTGTTTTTTTGAAAATATTTAGTGCTTTTTAAGTTTTTTTTTGTTATTTTTTCTTATGATTTTTTTTTATTTATTTTGTTTTGCTATTATATATTTATTCTGTTTTTTTCTGCGTTATTTGATATGTTATTGTGTTTTTTTTTAACTTTTATTTTCTTTCTTTATTGATATTTGCCTTTTGTTTTTATTTTTGTTATGAGTTTTTTTTTATTTTTTAAGTTTTGATATTTCTTTTATTTTACTTTAAATTTTTTTGATTACGCTCGTGATTTTTTTAGTAATTTTGTCTGCTTGCTTATTCTTCTGCTTCTTCTTGTTTTTTTGTTTTGATTTTTCTCTTTGTTTAGATTCTCTTGCGTTATTTTCTTTGATCTGCTTTTTCTCTTTGATCTGTGATCTTGCCTGCCTTTCTGCGCTATTTTAGCCGTGACTCTGCTTATTCCTTCTGCTCCTGTTCTTGCTTTTTTCTTCTTCTCGTTCTTTCTGTTTCTGTAACTTTTCTTTATATCTCTTTTAAGTTTTTTTGTTTTCTGCGTTCTTTATTTATGTGATCCTTTTTCTCTCTTTCTTTGATTCTTTTTTTTTTTCTTTATTTTAAATGCTTTATCTTACTTTTTTTGCTATTTTCTTTTTCTATTTTTTTACCCCCTCTGTGTCAGGATCAGGTGAGACACCAGGGGCAACAGTTACTGGTGGAACTTGAGGGCTAGACGGGATCAGCAGACAGTGACCATGACTAGCTCAGACATGCAGGACACCCCGGCCGGGCGCCGGGCGGCCGGGGCGGACGGCCCGCGGTCGTCCCAGCCGAAACGGCGCACCTTCACCGCCGCGTACAAGCTGGCGATGATCGAGAAATACGACGCGGCGACCGAGCCGGGCGCGAAAGGGGCGCTGCTGCGCGGCGAGGGCCTGTATGACTCGCATATCAGCTACTGGCGCAAGGCGCGGGATTCCGGGGCGCTGAAATCGTCAGCCGCTGCCGTTCCCGCCGATGGCGTCTCTGCGCGGCGCATAAGGGCCGCCCGGGCATGGATGCGGAGAATGAGCGGCTGCGGAAGCGGCTGGCGAAGGCGGAGGTGAAACTCGAGCCAGACCCGCGCTGCGCTGGATATCATGGGAAAAGCGTTTGCGCTTTTGGAGATGCTCTCCGAGAGCGCGGATTCGCCGAAGCCGTACGCCAGGTAAGCGAGGATACCTTCGATCTGCTGGAACCGGTGACGGGCGTGAAAAAGGCGTGCGAGCTCACCGGGAAATCACGCGCCACCGTTTACCGCAGGCGCAATGGCAGCGCGGTCAGGGGTGCCGGGAGCGGCGGCCGGCCGCGCCGAACGCGCTGTGCGACGGCGAGCGCGAGGAGGTGCTCGCCGTCCTGGACAGCCCCCGGTTCGCCGACAAGGCCCCGCGGCAGGTCTGGGCCCTGCTGATCGACGAGGGCACCTACCTGGCCTCGGTCTCCACGATGTACAGGCTGCTGCGCGACGCCGGGCAGGTCCGCGAGCGCCGCGCGCAGGCCGCCCACCCGGCCCGCAAGAAACCCGAGCTCATCGCCACCGGGCCGAACCAGGTATGGTCGTGGGACATCACCAAGCTGGCGGGCCCGCAGCGCGGCGTGTATTACCACTTGTACGTGATGATCGATATCTTCTCCCGGTGCGCTGTGCATTTCGAGGTGCACGCCACGGAGCTGGGCGAGCTGGCGAAAGACTTCATTACCGAGGCGGTCCGCCTCAACGGCGGGATAACCCCGCTCGCTATCCACGCGGACCGGGGTACCTCGATGACGTCCAAGACGGTGTCGGCGCTGCTATCGGACCTGGCGATCCTCAAATCGCATTCCCGGCCGAAGGTCAGCAACGATAACCCGTACAGCGAGGCGCAGTTTAAGACACTGAAGTACTGCCCGGCTTTCCCGGGGACATTCGGGTCGCTGCAGGACGCCCGCGCGTTCTGCCGCGCGTTCTTCACTTATTACAACCACGAGCACCGGCATTCCGGGATAGGGCTGCATACCCCGTACTCGGTGCATATCGGCACCGCGCCCGCGATCCAGGAGAAACGCCAGGCCGTGCTGAACGCGCCTGCGCCGCGAACCCGCGGCGCTTCACCCGCCGCCCCAGGGCACCCGAGATGCCCGCCGCGGCATGGATCAACAAGCCGGTCACGGAACAGGACATAACACAGCATCCGTCCGGGGAGGCAGCTTAGGAAACAGCAGAAACCTGTGTCTCATTTGACTTGACACGTACCGGAAAAAAAAAAAAAAAAAAAAAAAAAAAAAAAAAAAAAAAAAAAAAAAAAAAAAAAAAAAAAAAAAAAAAAAAAAAAAAAAAAAAAAAAAAAAAAAAAAAAAAAAAAAAAAAAAAAAAAAAAAAAAAAAAAAAAAAAAAAAAAAAAAAAAAAAAAAAAAAAAAAAAAAAAAAAAAAAAAAAAAAAAAAAAAAAAAAAAAAAAAAAAAAAAAAAAAAAAAAAAAAAAAAAAAAAAAAAAAAAAAAAAAAAAAAAAAAAAAAAAAAAAAAAAAAAAAAAAAAAAAAAAAAAAAAAAAAAAAAAAAAAAAAAAAAAAAAAAAAAAAAAAAAAAAAAAAAAAAAAAAAAAAAAAAAAAAAAAAAAAAAAAAAAAAAAAAAAAAAAAAAAAAAAAAAAAAAAAAAAAAAAAAAAAAAAAAAAAAAAAAAAAAAAAAAAAAAAAAAAAAAAAAAAAAAAAAAAAAAAAAAAAAAAAAAAAAAAAAAAAAAAAAAAAAAAAAAAAAAAAAAAAAAAAAAAAAAAAAAAAAAAAAAAAAAAAAAAAAAAAAAAAAAAAAAAAAAAAAAAAAAAAAAAAAAAAAAAAAAAAAAAAAAAAAAAAAAAAAAAAAAAAAAAAAAAAAAAAAAAAAAAAAAAAAAAAAAAAAAAAAAAAAAAAAAAAAAAAAAAAAAAAAAAAAAAAAAAAAAAAAAAAAAAAAAAAAAAAAAAAAAAAAAAAAAAAAAAAAAAAAAAAAAAAAAAAAAAAAAAAAAAAAAAAAAAAAAAAAAAAAAAAAAAAAAAAAAAAAAAAAAAAAAAAAAAAAAAAAAAAAAAAAAAAAAAAAAAAAAAAAAAAAAAAAAAAAAAAAAAAAAAAAAAAAAAAAAAAAAAAAAAAAAAAAAAAAAAAAAAAAAAAAAAAAAAAAAAAAAAAAAAAAAAAAAAAAAAAAAAAAAAAAAAAAAAAAAAAAAAAAAAAAAAAAAAAAAAAAAAAAAAAAAAAAAAAAAAAAAAAAAAAAAAAAAAAAAAAAAAAAAAAAAAAAAAAAAAAAAAAAAAAAAAAAAAAAAAAAAAAAAAAAAAAAAAAAAAAAAAAAAAAAAAAAAAAAAAAAAAAAAAAAAAAAAAAAAAAAAAAAAAAAAAAAAAAAAAAAAAAAAAAAAAAAAAAAAAAAAAAAAAAAAAAAAAAAAAAAAAAAAAAAAAAAAAAAAAAAAAAAAAAAAAAAAAAAAAAAAAAAAAAAAAAAAAAAAAAAAAAAAAAAAAAAAAAAAAAAAAAAAAAAAAAAAAAAAAAAAAAAAAAAAAAAAAAAAAAAAAAAAAAAAAAAAAAAAAAAAAAAAAAAAAAAAAAAAAAAAAAAAAAAAAAAAAAAAAAAAAAAAAAAAAAAAAAAAAAAAAAAAAAAAAAAAAAAAAAAAAAAAAAAAAAAAAAAAAAAAAAAAAAAAAAAAAAAAAAAAAAAAAAAAAAAAAAAAAAAAAAAAAAAAAAAAAAAAAAAAAAAAAAAAAAAAAAAAAAAAAAAAAAAAAAAAAAAAAAAAAAAAAAAAAAAAAAAAAAAAAAAAAAAAAAAAAAAAAAAAAAAAAAAAAAAAAAAAAAAAAAAAAAAAAAAAAAAAAAAAAAAAAAAAAAAAAAAAAAAAAAAAAAAAAAAAAAAAAAAAAAAAAAAAAAAAAAAAAACCCCCCCCCCCCCCCCCCCCCCCCCCCCCCCCCCCCCCCCCCCCCCCCCCCCCCCCCCCCCCCCCCCCCCCCCCCCCCCCCCCCCCCCCCCCCCCCCCCCCCCCCCCCCCCCCCCCCCCCCCCCCCCCCCCCCCCCCCCCCCCCCCCCCCCCCCCCCCCCCCCCCCCCCCCCCCCCCCCCCCCCCCCCCCCCCCCCCCCCCCCCCCCCCCCCCCCCCCCCCCCCCCCCCCCCCCCCCCCCCCCCCTTTTTTTTTTTTTTTTTTTTTTTTTTTTTTTTTTTTTTTTTTTTTTTTTTTTTTTTTTTTTTTTTTTTTTTTTTTTTTTTTTTTTTTTTTTTTTTTTTTTTTTTTTTTGGCTAGCCTCGCCGCCGGTAGTGCGATAGCCGGGCTTGGTATTGGCGTCGTCGGCGCCAGCGGGACCAGGACCGACGCGGCAGGTCGGGGCGCGGGCCTGGACCAGGCTGATGAGCAGGCGGCGTATCTCCGGTAACGTGTAGCCGATCATGCCCGGGTCGCGGTGCGGTGCCCTTTTGGCCTGGGCGCGGCTGGCGGCGAGCCAGGCCAGAGTGAGCATAGACAGCGTGATGTGGGCGTCCAGGCCGCCAGGTGCGCACCTGGTAGTGGTCCAGCCGGCTTCGTGGCCGCTGGAAGCTTCTTCGATGTGCCAGCGGCTGCGGGCGATCCAGGCGAGGTCGCGGTGGTGCACCGGCGGGGGCCGTAGCAGGCGTAGTCGGCGATCTGATCCGGGTCGGCCCGAGCGGCGGGCCAGCAGCCAGCGCCCGCGGCCGGGCGGGGGGCGCCGGCCGAGATCCGCTGCCAGGCCCGGGCCGGGACGGTGGCGAGAGCTCCTCGCGGGCGTTCCCGGCGCGTAGTGAAGGTGTCGTGCGCCGGATGCCCATCACGTAGGACACGTCCTGCTCCTGCAGCCAGGCCTGCAGGTACTTAGCCTGCCCGTAGACTATGGGCGGTGACCGGCGAATGGCCCCCGCGGCGACCGCCCGGGCGATCTCCCTGGGCCGCCGCGCTTGGTGGTGCTCGCCCGGGTCCGAGCCGCGCGGCCCGGTCCGGGTCATCGGTCCAGGCGCGGAGATACAGCTCCGGTCGATTACGCGTGCCCGGCCGACGAGGCTAGGCCAGGCCTCCGACCTGGCTTCTCCGTCCGCCGGCGGTGCCGGGCGCGCTGCCCGGCCGACCGGGTGCCTTTTCAGGCCGTTCTCAGCGATCGCCCCGTGCGCCGGATGGGGGGAGCGCCTGTTAGCGGCCACGCTGTTTGCACATGAGCTGGCAGCGTTCGGTGTGGACGTTCCGGCAGGTCTTGGCGGTGATCGTTGCTGGCGGTGGCGGTCAGGCTGGGCGGCTGCCGGGGCGGTCTGGCCCGCTGAACAGGCCGGCGAGCGCCGCGATGGCCTCGAGCAGCAGCGCGTCGAGTCTGGCCTGCTGGTCGGCGGCGCGCTGGGCGTGGAAGCTGGCGGCGAGCCGATCCGGCTGGGCCTGGGCCTGGTGCTCGTGCTCGGCGGCCTGCCGGCCGGCCTGGTAGCCTGCCCGCCACCAGCGCAGCGCCGCGGCGCGGGTGACGGCGATGGTGCGACGGTCCTCTGCTCGGGCGGCGGGGGCGGGATTCATGGGGAATGGCCCGGCGCCCGGCCGGAGGCCGGGCGCCGGGTTGCCGGGCTGGTGCATGGTCAGTCCCGGGTGAGCTCGGCGACGGCTGACCGGAAACAGCCACCATTTGAGGGCAGCAGCCAGCTACCCCCGGTAGCTCGGCTGCGGGGGGTGCAGGTGACCTGCCTAAATTGCGGCGAGTAGCGTGTCACTCCCGAGCGTGACGGGTGATGGGGTCGTTACGTTGTGCTGAGCGGTTCAGGCCGCGTCGTCGGCGGCGAGGATGACTTTCTTGCCGGGGTTGAGGCGCTCGATCTCGCGGATCTTGTCCCGGGTCTGGCGGGCGCGGCTGCGGGGGCTGTAGTAGTCGGGGCCGAGTTCGGTGTACCGGGCGCCGGGGTCGCAGATGAGGATCCAGGCGATCTCGCAGATGACCCGGGAGACCGCGACGATGGCCTTTTGCTTGCCGCGCTTGCGGGCGATCCGGCGGTACATGGCGCCGAGGCGGGTATCGGTGTTGGCCGCGGTCATCGCGGCCTGGCCGAGCGCGCCGCGCAGGTACCGGTTGCCCTTGCCGGTGCGGCCGGGCTTCGCGGACTCCCCGGACTGCCTGGAGCGCGGGGTCAGGCGCGCCCAGGCGGCGGCGTGCCCGGGGGTGGGGAACTGCGACGGGTCGGTGCCGAGCTCGGCGATGATGGCCGGGGCGTTGACGGGGCCGATCCCGGTGATCTCATCCAGCCGCCCGGCCAGGCTCAGCGGGGCGGTGCCGTGGCTGCCGCAGCCGGGGGCGTGGCCGCCGCCGATCTCGCCGCAGGCCGTGCAGACCGGGGCGGTGCGCGGGACGGACGGCAGGTGCTGTTCGATCTGCTCGTCCAGCAGGGCGATCTCGGCGTTGATCGCGTCGATCAGCCGCAGGTGCACCGCGATCTCGGTGGCGTGGATGTCACGGAACCGGCCGGTCAGCGCCGCCTCCAGCTCGGCGGTGCTGGCCTTGAGCCGGTAGTCGCCGAGCGCGGCCAGCGCCTTCGGGCTGCGCTCCCCGGCGACGAGGGCATCCAGGAACCGCCGCCCGCTGGTCCCGAACAGATCGGAGATCACCACCGAGACCTTCACCAGCGCGTCCTCGAGGATCTTCTCCACCCGGGCCTGGTGCCGGGCCTGGTCCTGGGCCAGCCGGGCCCGGGTGCGGGTCAGCGCCCGCAGGTCCCGGACCGGCTCGGGCGGCACGAACGAACGCATAAGCATCCCCCGCTCGTTCAGCTTGCAGTGCCACACGCAGTCCAGCCGGTCGCTTTTGCCCCGCCCGGGCAGGTGCCTGACGTCGCGGGCGTTGACCAGCCACACCTCCAGGCCCGCCGCCTCGGCCAGGTAGTAAAAGATACGCCAGTAGTCCGAGGTCGACTCCAGTACCAGCCGCTGGATGCCCTCGCAGCGCAGGTGGTCCATCAGCGCGGTCACCTCCTTGAAGGTGGCCTCCACCCGCCACACCTTCTGCCGCCGGCGATCCGGGCGGGAACCCGGCACCCGGGTGCACACCATCCCGGACCCCTTCGCCACGTCGACCGCGGCCGCGTACTCCACGACCTGCGTGCTCTCCTCGGCCACCTCCGCGCCCTCACCGCCGTGCACGGGCATCGTGCCGGGCGCGCCGTCCCCGGCGTTGTTGTTCTTCGCGTTCGCCTTCCCCGCGGACATCGCCGCCTCGCTTTCCCTGGAAACCGGCAGGAACCAGCTGCCCGGGGAGCGGCGCGGGAAGAAACCGAATCTGATCGGCGTGCTCGAAGGCGACAGTACCCCAGCCCGCATGATCGCCCCCAGCGCCAAACTTTCTTGCGGGCACGAAAGCGCCAAGCAGAATACGGCGTCACGGGCAGCACGCCACGATCATGCCCCCCCGCCCGGCCCTGCCCGCCACCGGTTCACAAAGGTCCCGCCCGCAGACGCGACGTTCCCGGCTGGACAACCCGGCCGTGATCGGCCACCCTGGAACCGGTCACGGCGCCGGCCGGCGCACGGGCAGCACACCTGTCGCCGCAAACGCCGGCCCGTGACCACCCGCACAGCCCCGCCGCCCAAGTTTCGCGGGAACCCCACGCCGCCAAGACCCATTAACTTTCTTGGCGCAGGCGTCGTCAACGAGGTCCTTGCCCGCTGCGGCGGCGGCGATGAGCGCGGCGACGGCGGCGTTGTTGAGCGCCCTGGGCAGCCCATTGGCGACCCGGTGCAGCCGGGCGACCGCGTCATCGGCGAGCAGCGGCTCGTCGCGGCCGGCCAGCTTGAGGTGGTGCCGCAGGTAGGCGGCGGACTCGGCGAGGTCCATCGGCTTGATGACAAACCGGGTGGCGATCCGCTGGTCAAGCGCGGCGAACATGCCCATGCGCAGCTGCCGGTTCAGGGTCGGCTGCCCGGCCAGGATGGCGGCGAACGGGGACGCCGAGTCCATCTCGGAGTTCGTCAGCAGCCGCAGTTCCTCCAGCTGATCCGGCTGGAGGAGATGGGATTCGTCGCAGATCACTACGACCCGGCGGTGTCTTTCCGCGGTCTCGGCGGCCAGCAGGTCCGATGCCTGGCCCATCAGCTCGGCCTTCAGGTAGCGTGGCTGGGCGCCCAGCGCCCGGACGATCGTCACGTAGAGGCCCCTGGTCCCGAACGCCGGGTTGGCGATGTAAATCACCTGGTGCCGGGTCGGGTCGAGCGCGGCGACCGCGGCGCGCAGTGCGACCGTCTTGCCCGCCCCGACCAGACAGGCGACAGACTGCAACATCTCCGCGGGGCGCTGCCGTGCGCGATACGTGTAACCGGGGCTCATCCGCTGCGTGGCCGCACGCTGGATGCGGTCTCGTTCATGCACCTGCGCGGGGTGCTTCACCTGGTGGTGATGCTTCCTGATTCGTCGCCGGGCACGATTCCGGCGTCGGCTACTGACATCTTCGGGGTGGCGGCTGCGGCCGGGCCGGCGGTGGTGCTGGATGCCGATGGCCTGCGGAGACTGCGTGCGCTGGTCACGGCGCTGGCGGCGGGTGGGCGGGCGCGGTGAGCCGGGCCGGGAAGGCCACTGCGCCGGGCGGTGCGGGCGAGCTGGGCCGGGCCCGGATGCATGCGGAGCGGGCGGTGGCGGAGCTCACCGCGGCCGTGCGGGCGTGGGGCCTGTGGGCCGACAGCGTCCGTGAGCGCGCCGAGCAGCGCCTGGCGGTCACTGACCTGGACGATCAGCGCGTGCTCGCCGACCCTGAGTACGGGCAGGCGCTGGATGCTGGCGGCGTGTTCGCTGCGGCGCTGCGCGCGGCCGAGGCGGCGCTGCGCGCTGGTATGCCGGTCGTGCCGGGAACGCGCAAGTAGGTTCACTCCATCCCTGATCGCGCCACGACTTCGGGAGGAGTGAACCCACATGCGTGAATTGAGGGTAGCGCCTTGCCGTCAGCTTGCCCTGGACCTGGGTGAGCTGAGCGGGGAAGACCGCTGGAACATGCTGCCTGAGCAGGCCCGGCTGCGGGTGCTGGCGCTGCTGGCGGCGATGATCGCGCAGGCCGCCCTGGCCGTGCCCGGCGATAACCGCGGGGCCTGCGATGGGTGAGCGGAGGGGCCGGCCGGGCAGCGGGAAAGTCACCGCCAGTCACCGCAGCCGGGACGCGATCATCTACGTCCGCCAGTCCACTTTCACCCAGACCCAGGAGAACACCGAGTCGCTGGCGCTGCAGTATGAGCTGCGCCGGTATGCGACGGAACTGGGCTGGGGCGAGGACCAGATCAGCGTCATCGATGACGACCTGGCCCGGTCAGCGGCCAGCACCGACGGGCGGCTGGGGTTCACCAACCTGGTCGCCGCGGTCGGACTGGGCCGGGCCGGCATCATCGTGGGCCGGGAGGTGTCCCGGCTGGCCCGTAACAACACCGACTGGTATCAGGTGCTGGATTTGTGCTCGATCACCGACACGCTGATCGCCGACGCCGACGGCATCTACCATCCCGGCGACTTCAACGACCGCCTGGTCTTGGGCCTTAAAGGGCAAATGGCCGAGGCAGAGCTGCATATGCTGCGGATGCGGCTGACCGCGGCGCTGCGGCACAAGGCCAGCCGCGGGGAACTGCGGCAGTTGCTGCCGGTCGGGCTGGACTATGACGACGACGGCCAGGTGATGCTGTCACCTGATGAGGCGGTCCGTTCGGCGATCGGCCAGGTGTATGCCCTGTTCGCCCAGCTCGGATCGGCCCGGCAGGTGATGATGACGCTGCGGGAGCGGGGGCTGCGGCTGCCCCGCCGCAAGGCCGGCGCCCGCCGGATCACCTGGGCGGAGGCGTCCTATCCCGCGGTCCACGACTTCCTGACCAACCCGGCCTATGCCGGCGCGTTCGCCTTCGGCAAGACCACCACCAGGACCGAGATCGCCGGCGGGAAGAAGGTCACCCGGCACCGGCAGCTGCCGCAAGACCAGTGGGAGGTGCTGATCCCCGGTCATCATCCCGGCTACCTGGGCTGGGATGCCTACCAGGACATCCAGGCCCGGCTGCGGGCCAACTACAAGGCCCCCCGCGGCGACGGCGGCGGGGCCGCCCGCAAGGGCGCGGCGCTGCTGTCCGGCCTGCTGCGCTGCGGCAAATGCGGCCGGATGATGCAGGTCGGGTACTCCGGGCACGGCGGGGACGCGCCCCGGTATGTGTGCGGCCGCGGCACCCAGCTTTATGGCACCCCGCCATGTCAGAGCATCGGCGGGGTCTACCTGCACCGTGCCGTGCTGGAGCAGCTGTTCCAGGTACTGCAGCCGGCGTCGCTGCAGGCCACCGCGCACGCGATGGCCGACGCCGAGCAGCGCCACCGCGAGCAGGTGGCGGCCTTTGAGACCGCGCTGGAACGGGCCCGGTTCGAGGCCGACCGGGCGATGCGCAAGCATGACGAGGTCGAGCCGGGCAACCGGCTGGTCGCCCGCACCCTGGAGGCCCGGCTCGAAGAGCGCCTGGCGGCCCTGCGCCGCGCCGAGGCCGCCCTGGCCGCCGCCCGCACCCGCCACCCGGTCCAGCTGACCAGCGAGGAACTGGCCTGGCTGCAGCGGGCCGGCGCCGACGTCCGCGCCGTCTTCGACGCGCCCGCCACCACCAACCCCCAGCGCAAGCAGCTGATCCACGCGGTGATCAGCGAGATCACCCTGACCATCGACCGGCAGGCGCGGACCTGCGACGCGCTGATCGCCTGGCAGGGCACGTCAACCACCCAGGTCACCGTCCTGCTGCCGAAACGAGGAGCAGGCGCGATCACCACCGGCGAGGACACCCTGGCCTTGATCCGGCGGCTGGCCGCGCACTACAACGACACCACCATCGCCCAGATCCTGGGCCGCCAGCAACGCCGCACCGCGACCGGGATGGCCTGGACCCGCGACCGGGTCAGCGGCCTGCGCCGCTCCCACGGCATCCCGCACTGCCCGGACCCGGACGAGAATGTCAGAGCCAGCGGGCAAGATGCCGTCATGGCCAGCATCCCGCAGACCGCACAGCTCCTGGGCGTGGACAAGGCCACCATCTACCGATGGCTGCGGGACGGCTTCATCACCGGCGAGCAGCTCACCTCCGGCGCCCCGTGGCGGATCCGCGTCGACCAAGCGCTTCGCGACCGCATCCGCCCCGACGTCCCCGACGGCTGGCTGCCCCTCGGCCGGGCCGCCACGGCGCTCGGAATGGCCCGCCAGACCGTGTTGCATAAGGTCCAGCGCGGCCAGCTCAACGCCGTCTACGTCACCACAGGACGCCGCAAGGGCCTGCGTATCCAGGTCGAACGCGACCAGCCTGGACTGTTTGACACACCACACGGAACGAAAGGCGCAGTGTTAACCATGACCGACGTCCCCCGTGACGACTCCCAGCGCCGATTCGGCCACGCAGAAGCTGATCCGGGCGATTGCCTCGGCGTGGGCCTGGCGGGGGAACAGGTCCCGGGCGGGGATCGACTTGCCGAACGGAGTGCGGGACAGGCCGAAGTGCGCCGCCCACGGCGCGGCGCTCACCGCTGTTCCTCCTGTCCCGGTTCCTGGTCCGGGCCGGGTTCGCCGCCGGTGAGCCGGCCCAGCTCGGTGAAGTCGATCTTGGCGCCGGTGCCGGCGGCCTCCTCGTGCGCGGCGGCGACCAGGCCCAGGTAGTCGATCCCGGTGGGGTCCGGGTCCGGGCGGGCGGCCTGGGGGACGGCGCGGTGCACGTGGCGGCGGGTGATGAACGGGGCCGCGGATCCGGCGGGCTTGCCGTCCAGGAAGACGTCGATGCGGGTCAGGTCTTCGGGGTCGTACCGCAGCTCGACCCGCCGGCCCACCAGCGCCGGGTCCACGGCATAGGCGTTTCCCTCTAGCGGGACGGTGGCGGTGCGGGTGACCCGGCGGGTCACCGACCAGCGGAACGCCTCCCGCAGCCGGCCCGGATCGGCCTGCCGGGGCGGGCCGGCGGCCTCAAACCGGCCGATCGGGGTCTGCCCGGTCTCGGCGTGCACCCGCCGGTTGGCCACCTGCCCGGCCCACGCGGCGAACAGGTCGTTGAGCGCGTCCAGCGACTCGATGCCCCGGTGGGCGGCCTCGGCCAGGAACGCCTCCCGGATATAGCGGTTCAGCCTCTCCTGCTTTCCCCGCCCTTCCGGCGAGTACGGTTTCGAATGCACCAGCCGGATGCCCAGCACCCCGCAGGTGCGGGCCAGCCACGCATTCGAAAACGGCGCTCCGTTGTCAGCATAGAACACCTCGGGCAGGCCGCGGCGGGTGATCGCCCGGCGCAGCAGGTCCTGGCAGGCGCGGGCGTTCTCATGCGCGAAGAACCGGCCGTCGACCAGCAGCCGGGAATGATCATCGACGATCAGGAACAGCCGCGCCCGCACCGACCCCTCCTGCTTCGGGTACGGCACCCACGGGCCGACCAGCACGTCAGTGATCCACCGCTCGTTCGGCCGGGCGGCCTCATACCGGCCGTAGGCCCTGGGCTCGGCGGCCAGCGCCTCGCGGTGCAGCCCGGCGCGGCGCAGCTGGCCGCGCACGGTCCGCTCCGAGACCGTGATCCCGTGCCGGTGATACAAGATCGAGGCGATCTGCGCGGCTGAGCGGCCGGGCAGCTCCAGCCGCAGCGCGGCGGCCTGGGCGAACAGCTCCGGGTGAGCGCGGACCACCCCGGTGTCGGCCCGCGGCGAGGGTTCCAGCGCGGCCAGCCCGCCCTTGCGCCAGGCGCGCAGCCAGCGGTCGATCGTGCCCCGCGAATACGTCCGGGCCGATCCGTCCGGGTGGGTGTAGGCGCGGGCGGCGATCCGGCGGACCAGCGCTCCCCGCTCCCCGGGGGTCAGCCGGTCACCGGCTGCCTCAGCGATCACCGCCCAGCGGTGCAGCGCGATCTCTTCCTGTCCCCTGTGGTCCATTTCGTCCTCCTGTTCATGCCGTCATGGCGGGACAGGAGGCATGAAACGCCGTCTGCCGACGATCAGGAAGGGCGAGTCTTTGTTGGCGGCGATCAGCTTCCCGCCGCTCACCGACGACGCGAACCGCCACGCGCCCAGCCGGAGCCATCCCGGCAGCCCGGCGGCCGCCTCGAACGCCGCGCCGATCGCGGCCAGCGCGAACCGGCCCGCCTGCCCGGCCGGGCGGATCGTCTCCCCGCCCAGCTCCACCGCTAGCGCCGCGAACGCCACGCTCAGCTCGCCGGCGCGGCCGCCAAACCGCCGCACCCAGCCCCGGGCCGTGGTATGCGGCACGCCGGCCCGCGCGGCCGCCGGCCGGACCCCGCACGCCCCGCCGGCCACCTCCGCGATCACCGCGCCGATCGTCTCCGCCGTATCCAGCCGCCAGGCCAGCACGAACGCCGGCAACAACGCGTGGCTCACCCCGCACGGCGCGCACCGCACCCTGGGCACGAAGATCTTCCGGCAGCGGCCCCCCGCCAGACCTCCCGCCCGGACATGCCGCCAGTAGCCGGACCAGGACATCAGCGGCTCGCCGCACAACGGGCAATCCGGGCGGGGGACCTCCACCTTCCGGCCAGCCGCCACATACGCATCGACCGGCAGCGGGCACGGCCATACGATGGCCACGGGCGACTCACCGCCTCGGATCCCTCCCCGCGATCGGCGTCAAACGAGGCGAGGAGGGATCCCTCACGTTCAGCACAGACAGCAAAATCCTGGCCCGCACAGCGGCAGCCAGGAGGTGACATCGTCAAAGAGCACGGCCAGACACGCGGCCGAGATGCTCAGGAAGTCAAGCCGTCAACAGCGCCCCGCCGATCCATGAACCGTCCTGTCCGGCCGACGAACTCAGCCCAGCAGGATGGAGCCCTGCCGAGGCTGTCACGCGCCCCCGGCGGCCGGGCGCAGCAGCATCGATGTGGGCGGCGGCGAGCAGCCGCGGCACCTGTGTTGGGGTGAGCGGAGGCGGGTCTGGCCTTTTCTTGCATATACATGTCTAGAAGAGTAGAGAAGAGTAGAGAAGAGAGAGAAAGTGGAGAAAATAGGAAGAAAATAGAGCGAAAGAAGATGAAAGAAAAAAAATAGGAAGAGAAGATGAATAAGCTCGAAAGAAGAGAAGATAATATATCAAAGAAAAGAAGAGAGAAAGAAGAAAAAGAAAAAGAAAAATATAGAGAAAAAGAGAAAAAAGAGAGAAGAAGAAGAGATGATTGAGAGAGAAGAGATAAAAAAGAGAAAAAGGATAGAGGAATAGAAAGAAAGATAAGAAATAAAGAAAGAAGAGATAGTATAACTCGCCGAAAGAGAAAAGAGAGAAAAGAGAAGAAGAAAAGAAAGAAAAGAGAAAGAAGAGAGAAAGATAAAAGAAAAGAAAGAAAAAGAGAAAAAGAAGAAAGAGAAAGGTGAAAGATGAGAGAAGAGATGGAAGAGAGGAGGAAAGAAGAAGAGAAGATAGAAGGAGAATAAGAAGAAGAGAAGATAGTATAAGAGAGAGGAGAAGAGAAGAGAGACTACGAGAGATGAGAGTTAAGATTAGAGAAGAAAATGGAATAAGAGATAAGGGAGATAGACAGAAAGGAAGAAGAGGAAGAAGAGTAAGAAGAATTAGAGATGTTATGCGAGGAGTGAGAAAAATGGGAAGGGAATATATTAGGAAAGGAAGAATGGAGGCAATAATGAGACGAAAGGAGAAGAGAGGGAAGAGAGAGATGTAAGAAGAAGAGAAAGTATAGGTGCTGGGGAGGAGAGAGAAGAAGAGAAGAGAGATGTATAAGGAGAAAATGGCGGTAGAGAGAGATGATATGGCCGAAGAGAAAGGGTGAAGAAGAGAAAGAGAGAGGGAGTAATGATAAGACTGAGAGGAAAAAGAAGAAGAGGAGAGAGAGAAAGAAAATAGAAGAAATAGAAGAGGAGAGAGAGTAAGAAGAAATAGAAGAACTATAGCAGCAAGACAAGGAAGAGAGAAGAAAGTGAAAGGCTAACAGATCAAAGAGGAGACGATAGAGGGACTCGCAGGCTGGACGAAGAAGAGATAGAGAAAGAAGAGAAGAAGAAATGGGTAGAGAAGCAGAAATAGCTAGAGATGCTATAGATAGCGCTCACGACCCATGGAAGGGAAAGGGGAGATGAAATGGAGAGAGAAGAGAAAGAGAGAAAAAAGAAAGAGAAAAAGGAGAGAGAGAATATAGAAAGGAAAGAAGAAAGAGAGAAGGGGAGATATATAATAGGGAGGTAAATAAGGATGTAAAATGAAGAGAATGAGGAGAAGGATGAGAAAGAGATAGAAGAGATAAGAGACATAGATGAAGAGATGATAGAGGTGGAAGAGAGCATCTACGAACTGCTGGATGGAAAGGAGACGGGAGAGAGAGATAGAGATACTGTAAGAGAGAGAGGTCATCGCCGCGGTGATCATGAGAAGATGATAGCGAAGGCACTGAAAAGGAAAGAGGATAAAGAAAGAGAAGAGGAAGAGACGAGGAGAAAAGGTACTGAAACTGCTAGGCCGCGCTCACCTATGACATTACCTGCCGCTCCTGTACCGGAGTAAAGAGGAAAACTGCTGGCTCACTGAAATGGAAGTAGAGTAAGAGCTGGTGACAGCGTAAAAGAGAAAGAAGAGATGATGGAAGTGAAAGGAGAGACAGAGAGAAGAGAGAAGGGATGGATGGGATGAAGAGAAGTAGCTAGATAGAGAAGACAAAGAAAGATGCAAAGAGATGACAAAAGAGAGCTAGGCAAGGAAACGCAGCGACTGGCGATCGAGAGAGACAAGAGCTGGACGATCGATGGGTAACGGATGAGTACAACGGGGACGACCGCGGCCGAGAGTGCTGACCCGGGAGATAGCGATCAAGGTACAGATGGAGGCGCCCGAAGCTGAACGGATAGAATGAAAAAGAGAGCACTGAGAAGAGTACAACAGCAGAGAGATGACGCTGTACACGGTTTCCTGGAAAGCGTAGAAGAAGAGAAAAAAGAAGAGACCAGGGATGAGCTGGTGTAAGAAATGGGAAAGAGAGGAGAGATAGATAAGGAGACGAAAGAGCAGAGATCGCACCTGGATATCCCCGAGATAACGGCGACGACAAATCCAACCTGGCCGGTAACAGCTGCTGCAGGAGATGACGCGAGAGTCGTGATCTACAACCTAGACCAGAACTACATCAAAAACCTGTGGCTGAAGGATCTCCCGAAAGACAACAACGCCCACGACACTCCCGACTTGCACCTCGCGCTGTACTGGCTCGGCCGGGAGCTGCTGCGCCGCACTAGGGCCGCCTGGTATTCGGAGGCCGGGACCGGCCGAGTACGCGGCCGTCACGGATACCGGAACATAGTCTAGTGAGAGGAGCTGAACTACGGCATGCAGGGACTGAAGGAATACTGGAGCGAGAACAGCGGCAAGGATGACTCTAAGCAGTCTACGGCGATAGCCGGGCTGGTGGCGCTGTACTGCGCAGGCAGGGCCTCAGACATGCACGAGTGGCTGCTAGCACAGCTCATGACCGCTCAGTAGACCGGGGTCAGTGACTACACCATCCGCACGAACTGCGATATCACCGCCATGGCTCGCTGGGATCCGCTCGGCTGGGCCATGTCGGTGGGCAAGCAGTCCCGATGCTGCTGCAGACCACACGCCAGGGCGGATACAGCTAGTAACCGGCGACGCCCCGCGGGAGGTGCAGGTTCCCTACCTTCACCTGGACGACAAGGACACCGCCGTCTCTGATGAGGCGGTCGCGTGGGCCCGGGAGCTGGCCGTCTCCGGCGACGTCGCCGAGATCCCCTCCGGCCCGGAAGGCATACCGCCGCAGCTATGGTAGGCTAGCGTAATAAGACAAACACCGCTTGCTCTTCCCCCAGGTCAGGGGCCTGGGACGGGTAAGACCGCATACCTCCGGCTGAACTGACGATCGCCGAAGCGGTCGAGGACGGCCTATTCGGTCGCTAAGCCTCGGAGCGGCACGCCGCCGCGTCCACCGCGCCGGCCTCAAGCCGACCGGGGGGCGCGGCGACGGCTCGTTCACCTACACCCGCGCCGACCTGCTCGGCGCAGCCCGCAACCGACGCAGGAAGGAACCCGACCAATGACCACGAACAGTGACGAACGCCCGGAGACGTGGAAGCCGGTAGCGCCCATGGACGGGTGCACGTTCAGCGGCTACGAGGTGTCCGATAAGGGGCAGGCTCGGTCGATAGACGGCATGTCCGGTAACCGGCACCTCAAGGGGAAGGTGCTAGCCACAAGCAGCCACGACGACGGCTACAGGCTCATCACGATCCGCTGCGAATCGACTGACTAGGCTCACAAGCGCGCGCACACGTTCACAGTGCATAAGGTAGTGCTCTACACGTTCGCTGGAGAAACAGGACCGGGACAGGAAGCGTGTCACAGCGACCGCGGGCCTGCGTTCAACTTGTGGCCCGAGGGTGTCCGGTGGGGCAGCAAACCCGAGAACCATCAAGACATGGTGGACGCGGGTACTGAGGTGGTCCCCGAGTCGTTCCCCTGCCGCAACGCCCCTACCTGCGGAAACATGGTGCGGAACTCGGGCCGTCGCTGTCTGGAATGCGTACAGCTGGTCGGCCGGGACGCCGCCGCGATGCTGAGGGACGGCCGGACGCTGGAACAGGTAGAAGAGCATGTCGGAAACAGCGAGGATTGGGTGTTACGGCTGGCCGTAGAGCACGGAGGTTACGAGGGAAGCAAGGCCGAGGTGCGTGCCGTGCCTCACACGCCGTGCCGCTGCCCCGAGTGCGAGACCTCGCCCACGTCACGTAACGTGTTCGCTCGCCTAGCGGCTACGCTCGCAACCGCTCACGCTCAGCGATTCGGTGACTAATCGTGCCCCGCGCCACCCAGATTAGCGTGAGCGGAAACGAAAGGCCGCGAGCACTTCGCTCGGCTGCGCTGGGCTATTTCGCTTGTCCTACATCCTGGGACAATTCGGACATATGGGATGGCACGGAACGTGAGAATGTCGCACTGTGTAGCTGGAACCAGGGCCTGTCCCACCACAGAATGTAACCGGCTCATGGGAGGTGACTAATCGTGAGGTGCTCCGTCCACTGCCCCAAAGACTCGAAGTCGGTCGGTCTGCTCGTGGTCATCGCCGCCGCCATCGCGGTCGGATGGGCTGTGAACCACATCTGGTTCGTCGTCGCCGCAGCTGGCGTTCTGATGGTCTGCGGCGTGCTGTCCGTCGCTGCCGCGTTCGGTATCGCTTGGCTGATGGAACGCGGCGAGTGGAACGCTAGCAGGTCCGTGTCGTCGTGGCCGAGGTAATCAAGCCTACGTTCGCCCCGATCGCCGCACCAGAGACCCCCGCGATCGAACCTGCTCGCGTCGTGGCACGCCTAGCTCTGTTGGAGGACGCTAGCGGGAACGACGCGGAAATCAGCGCTATCGCAGGGGTCGCGGACGTGACTGTCGCAAGTGTCCGAGCGGAACTCAAATCAAGTCACTTGATTTGCGATTACCAGTTCCCCCGGGCTGTAACTAGCAGCCGGTGCCGCGAGTCAGACAAGAGTGGGGCACGTGGGGACGGCGCGTGCCCCCTCACGTTCATGGAGCGGCTCGCCACACAGGGAGGTGAGGGCTGCCCGCGTGCCTCGTTCCCTGCCGAGGCCACGTTCTATCTCGCGGGTCTGGGCTGTCGCTCCGGATCCGAGCAGGACAGGGCGACGGCCCCCGCTGCTCGGCCGGCCAGGGGACAGGCTCGGCGGCCGGGACGTTCTGGGTTACCTGACTCCGTTGACGGGCGTCCCGGACGGACGCCTCGAGCTCGTAGCCAGGCTCTCAAGCTGGTCTGCCAGCGGGTGACCTTCGGTGGCAACGGCCAGAGCTGCGGCGGCGATCCGGCCGCGGTCTGCGTAGGGTACGTGTGCCGGGCTTGGCTAGCCGTTACCCACCGCCGAGGGTTCGCCAGCTCACGAACCGGCCTGCACGCTCCGTCATGTGCCGCCTCAAGGCGCCAGGCTACGAGCGTGAGCGCGTCGGCGAGCGCCTGGTCCTCGCGGCCAAGCGGGTACGTCGTCAAGTGGAACCACCTCCGATGGACGGCACCGGATGACCGGAATCACCGCCGCTAGCACTGTTCGCTACCCTTTCGACGCCGGGCCGCTTCGGGTCCGCCGCCACGACCGGGACGGATGAGATGTTCCTGATCTTGGCCATCAGCCAGCCTCTCCGAACGCTGCGTCCTCGTTCTTCTTCCGCGCCCGCCTGGCTCTGGTCGCGGTCTTCCCCGTCTCTGCCGCGACCTCGGCCGGGATCGTGTACCCGGCCGCTTCCGTCACCTTCGCCACGAACGCGCTGTCCGCCTCGGCCATCACGTTCGGGTCGTGCAGCCGGGACCGGCGTTTCTTGTCCCGCTCGGCCAGCGCACCGGCGACGAGCTGCTCGAATGCCTGCCTGGTCATTGCTGCCATGGCACCTTCATCTCCTCCGGTACGGACGGGCTGTAGGCCGTGCCGCCCGCCGCGCTGGCGAACTTCGGCCGGTCTTCCTCGATGTCCGTCAGCGGGCTCGGGTCCCTGTTCTGCAGGCGTAGCCGCTTCCACTCGCGCTCCACCTCGGCCAGGATCGCGTCGGCGTCCGCCCGGTCGCCGGTCAGCCTGCCCAGCGCGTTCCACAGGGACCACTGGTTCCACTCGCGGAGCCGGTTAGCGGTCGCTACCGCCGTGGCGGCGTGGCGCGGGACGCCGGTTCTGGCTGCTTCGAGGATGATGATCAGCGCGTCGCCTACGGCCCCGCTCGGCGTTCCCGCGATCTTGAGGTCGCACCACTGGCGAGGCTGACCGGCGCCTTGAGCTCGCCGGTCTCGTCGGCCAGGCGCCGGGCAGGGCGGGCTGGGCCGTCGGTCGTCTCGAACCGCGGCGGTGTCCAGCGGGCGAGTTGCCTCTGCACCGCGGCCGCCTTCAACTCCCGGACGTTCGGCGCCGGGGTGACTGTCGCTGACCTCATCTGCGTCCTTTCCGTAGGTCGGGTTCGATCGCTGCCGCCGCGCGGTTCAGGCGTGTCCAGGTGTCGTCGGTGGCTACCCGCGTGGCCCGGTTCATGATCCGCGTCGGCGACCTGGCCCCTGACTGTTTCGCCTGCTCGGCTGACTGTGCCGCCCGGTCAATGTCGGAGTGGTCGTGCCCGATATGCAGCGCGTCGCCGTAGTGCGTGTGCTGGTGATTATGCGTGCGGTCGCCGCTGACGTGGTGCGGATGCGCGTGGGTGAACGGCCGGTCCTCCGACCTGTACGGCGGGTGAGTCGTGTCGCCGTCCTGCACCTTAGGCACCGCGCGCAACGCGGCCCGGAACTCGCTGAGCATCGCCTGCTGCTTCCACGCTGGCAAGGCATCCCACAAGCGCGCGAACTCGCCAGCCTCGCCGGGCCTGCGGCCGTACGTCCTGGCCATGCGCCCTCACCTCCCGGTAGCCGACGCCACCGGGCCGGGCCACTGCATCGAAGCGGGCCGCTGGCGCGCTCACCAGTCTAATGAGAGATCGGCAATACCTCTAGGTGAATCCAGATCCATTAACGTAGTTAATAGATCACGTTTCCCTGGAGTCACATGGCCCGCAAGCTGTACGGATACACCCAGCCGCGTCTCTGGACGCCGCCGCTGCGGACTCTGAACCCGAAAACCAGCTTCGGCTACAAAGTCATCGACTTCGCCAGCATGATCGGCGTCGACCTGTACCCGCCGCAGCGGTGGCACCTTATCCACGCCTGCGAACTCGACCGGGACGGCCTTCCCCGGTTCCGCATCGTGCTCACCGAAATGGCCAGGCAGAACGGCAAGACGACCACCGCCATGCTCGTGTCCTTTACAAGATGTACGTGGCGCGGACCAGGCTGGTCGTCGGCGCCGCGCAGTCCCTCGCCCAGGCCCGCGAGTCGAAAGACATAGCGCTGGAGATGATCGCGGACTCCCCGATCCTCGCCGCCGAGCTCGCCGACATCCGCCGCGGCAACGGGCAGGAAAGCTTCAGCGTCGCCCCGTTCGGCTACGACGACGACCCCGACGCTGACGAGTCCATGACGCTGCGGAGCGGCTCCAGGTTCAAGATCGTCGCCTCCGACAGGCGGGCCGCGAGAGGCCTCTCAGTCGGGCACCTTTTCGCCGACGAGCTCCGGGAATGGAAGTCCCCCGGGTGGGCCGCGGCGTTGCATACCAGCATGGCTGTCGACGACGCGCAGGTCTGGGCGTGCAGCAACGCAGGCGACGACTCCAGCTCTGTCCTGAACGGCCTGCACGACATGGGCGAGAGCGGCCGTAACCCGCACCTCGGCCTGTTCTCCTGGTCCGCGCCACCCGGCAGCGAACTCGACGACCGGAAGGCCATCGCGCAGGCGAACCCCCTCGCCGGATACAAGATCCCGTGGTGGGCCATCACCACCGCCATCGGAGCCGAGAAACCCGAACACGCCCGCGCCGAGATCTTCTGCGAGCGAGTCGCCGCCCTAGACGGGGTTATCCCCTGGCAGGCGTGGCTGGACTGCGCCGATGAAGCAGGCCGGATGGAAATGCACCGGGACAGGGACAGGATCGCGGTGTGCTTCGATGCGAGCCCGGACGGCGCCCACTGCTGCCTCGTCGCCGCCGCCAGGCTCGACGACGGCCGCGTCAGGCTCGAGGTGATCCGCGCCTGGGACTCCACCGACGCCGCCCGCCGCGAACTCCCCGCCCTGCTGGCCGAGATCCGGCCGCGAGCCGCCGCGTGGTACCCCACCGGACCTGGCGCGGCGATCGCGACCACCCTCCGCTCCGCTATCCCCGCCGTCCGCGGCGTCGAGTACATCGAGCTGGTCGGCCAGAAGGTCGCCGAGGCCTGCGCCGAGTTCGTGGATCTGGTGAGGAGCCGGCGGATCCTGCATCCAGCTGACCCGCTCCTGGATGACGACGTACGAGCCGCTCAGCGGCTCAACACCGCGGACGGGTTCCGGTTCGGCCGGAAGGAAGACAAGCCAGTCGACTGTGCTTACGCCGCCGCAGGTGCGACCGTCGCCGCGCTGCAGATCCCCCGGAAGCGGATTGCCCGGGTCCACATCATCCCGGCCTAGCTCAGACGGCGGCCCACCTGCCTGGAATGAGCCTTCCTCAGCTCATCCAGCGGATTCACGGCCGCCGCGGCAGGCGCCGCCTGGACAGGCGCACGGCGCTTGACCGCCCGCGCCTCGAGCTCGGCGAGCACTCTCGCCAGCTGGCCGGAGTGCTGCGGCAGCAGCGTCTCCCGCTGCCCGAGCGCCATCGCGTCGATCGTCTCGGCGATCGTCTCGGCCAGGCGGACAAGCGCCAAATCGGTCTCCGGCGGGTCGATCGCGGCGACGGTCAGCTTGACCGCGGCGACGAGCGACCGGTCGACGCTGCGCAGCGCCATCGGGGCCTCCGGTACAGGATTTTCACGGTTCACGGCGGAACTTTCCGCCCTTGCTAGCTTTAGTATGCAGGTCAGCGGCACCCCCCCCGTATGGATGGTCCCGAAGTCGGGGATGTGGTGCAGGCTGCTCTGCCAGGTGCCGATCGCCATGGACATCTGAGCGAATCTTGCTAACTATGGTTCGCACGCATTGACGTCACCATTGCGTGCGTGGTCGCGGTGCTGGTCGCTTCGTTTGCCGCGCCGCGTGCGAGTCCCGCGCTGTCTTTGCGGAGTGGCAGGGAGGACACAGGCAGGCCAAATTGGGTAGCGAGTGGTCGATACGGACGGCCAGCGGCACGGTGTGGTCGACCTCGATCCGGCTGGTCCTGCGCCCGCACGCGGCATGCTTCCCGCACTGGCCTTGGCACTCGCACCTGCCGTTCGCCCGGCGCAGCACGATCGGCTTGTTCTTCAGGAACTCGGGATGCCGGTAGTGCAGGGCATCCAGACGCCGCTTGTCCGGGTCGTTCTGCCAGGCCACGGGTCAGGCCTTGCCCGGTTCCGTGTCCCACCATTGGCGCAGTCCGTCGAGGTCCATCAGCAGGACGAACAGCCCTTCGGCGGCTGTGCGGGTGGCGAACTGGGCCGCTTCCGGGCTGCCTGCCATGCGGCGGAGGAATTCGTCGAGGGTCACTTCGATCGCCGGCATGGCCTGGCGCGCTTGTTCATGGTTGAGGGTGGAAAGCCAGGCTTCAATGTCGCCTGGTTCTCCGGCTGCCTGCCATGTGTCCTGGTCGATGTACATGACCTTGACCAGGTTGTGGCCGGGGTGACGACGGGTCTTGCGTGTGTTGCTCATCGCGTGTCCTTGTCCGTGTTGCTGTCTTGCCGCTCCCGCCAGCAGGCCTGGCAGACCAGGTAGCCGTCCGGGGTTCGGAAGCCTCGGGAAATAGCAGTTTTGCAATACATGCAAAACTGCCAGGTCGCGCCGCGGCGGGGTGGTTGACGTGGCATGCGATACTCCAGGTGTGGTGTGGCGCCCACCAGGCTGGCTCATTCAGCCTGGTGGGCGCACGGCTTTGGGTCAGACGATCCTGTAGTCCTCGGCCTTGTTGCCGTACCGGCGCTTTCCGCACGGGCCGCAGACGCCGCCGGAGTCGACGGCGTAGCACTCCGCGTCGAGCGGCAGCATCACGCCGCAGTCCGAGCATGGCGAGGCGTCAGCCGGGTCTGCGGTCGGCTGGGGGTGCAGCCGCCGCATTGCCGTCATGACGGGATCATCCATCCAGGAGATCCAGCATTCCCCGGCGAGAAGTGAAGCCTTTATGCCCTCGGCATCCCGGGGCGGCCTGCGGTCATCGGGGTATTCGACAGTTACCCATGGTGAGTCGGTTAGCCGGTCCTGCGCGGGGAGCAGGTGCTCCAGGATGTGCTTGGCGGTTGCCTCCGCGAGCTGCTCGCGAGCGTCGGCGATGATGGTTCCTGTCATGTGCTGCTTTCCTCCTCGTGTTCTGCCCCGCCTCGGTCAGCGGGGACGTTCTTGCTGTCGCGCTCGGCTCGCCGTCGCTCCCGCCGCACGCACGGATGGCACAGCAGCTGCTCGCCGACGAGGGTCAGGCCGTGGTCGTCACTGTGGGAGCACCTCGAGCAGCAGAGCCCGCCGGTTCGTTCCCGCCGGGTGCTGCCCTTGCCGCCGCTCATGCGGTCTCTCCTCGCGCGCATATGCGTAGGGCTGAAACTGACCCCGCAAAGCCCGCAAAGCCCGCAATAGGTGCTGTGAACTGGGGAAACGCGACGGTGAAGATCATTCGCAAACCCCGCACGTGCGGGGTTTGAAACCCCGCAGCGGATCGGACCCGCCTTGCGGGGTTTGCGGGTTTTCCGGTTTGTCCGTTTCGGCTAAACCCCGCAGGTCTAACCGGGGTGTTTGTGCAGGTCATTGTTAGTGCTGCGGGGTTTGCGGGGTTTGCGGGGTTTACCACGCGCACGTACGAGGTCATTCCGACCACTCCTCGACGTGCCAGGTGCGCACCTTGGAGTGCTTGTCCACCACGCTGCGGAGCACGAACGACCCGTGGTAGCGGTCGATCTGCCCGGTGAGGATCTTCCCCAGCGACTTGGTGGTGGGGAACTTCCCGCGCTCATCGGTCAGGAACAGCCCGTCCCACGGGTCGTGCTCGCGCTCGACGAGGGGGATGTCGGCGGACAGGCGCAGGTCGTTGCTGGTGACCCACTTGTCCTTGTGGATCTCGTGCCACTTGCCCAAGAACACCGCCCAGCCCGCGTCCTCCTCGTCGATGTCCCGCACGGTCTCGACGTTGCCCAGGAACTCCCCGAGGCCGTGGTGGGCGAGGAACCCGCCGACCGCCTCGGCCCACGGGGTGAACTGGCGCATGGTCAGGCCGGCCTGCCGCGGCGCGCCGGCGCGGGTCCAGTCGGCGACGAGGATCAGGAGGTGCCACAGCACCTGCCGCTGGTTGGCCGGCACCAGGATCCACTGATCCAGGTCCGGGATCGCGAACCCGGTCCGCTCCTCCGGCCGGGGCATGTCCGGGTTCAGGCCGACCAGCACCGACCTGGTGCGCATGTCCCCGCCCAGGCGCAGGTTGTTCCCGGTGGCGGTCCACACCCGGTCGTTGGCGAACGCCGCGGTGATGTTCTTCCCGAGCAGCCGGTCGGCCCAGGTCCGGTCGGTGATCAGCCGGGCCAGCACCGGGGAGTCGATGACGGTGCCCTCGGCCAGGTTGTCGAAGATGATCGTGCCCACCGGGTCGGCCAGGACCGAGGTGATCGCCTTGCGGAGTTCGTCGTCGCTGCGGGTCCAGGTCAGCACCCGCTGGCCGTAGAGCATCCCCAGCCCGCATGTCAGGATCGTCTTGCCGGAGCCGGGCATGGTGGAGGTCACCGCCCCGAACGGGATCAGCGTCCGCAGGTAACTGCGCAGGATCGGGGTCACCAGCAGGCCGGCGTAATTGGCCTTGTCCGCCGGCCCGACCCAGGGGAAGTCGCCGAGGAACGTGGTGAACAGGAACTCCCGGGCCGCCTTCACCTGTTCCTTCTCAGGTTCCTCGGGAACCGGGTCCAGCGGCACTTTGCTGGCGAGGTACAGCCCGGTGGCCGGGTCGTATCCCGGTGCCTGCAGCAGCGTCCCGTCGGGGCGCAGCACCGGGGCGCCGACGATCCCGAACAGCGGGCGCAGGTGCGGCCACTCTTTCGGGGCCAGCGCCGCCGCGAGCACCGCCGACGGCGGCGTCACCTCCTCCTCCTCGGTGGTGACGTTGCCCTTCTTGTCCGCCCAGGTCCGGATCCGGTAGGTGAACGTGTGGGCCGCGAGGAGCGCCGCCAGCCGGGTCGGCACCACCTCGCTGGCCGTCATGGGCACCGGCGAGTCCTCGTCCCCGCTCAGCCCTCCGGCGGTGCCGGACACGCGCTCCACGTGGACGACCCGGCCTGTGCTGACGTAGGTGTCGGGGATTTTCCCGTCATCGATCGCGCCCCGCAGCGCGCGGATGGTCGCCGGGCCGCTGTCGGTCTCGATTCGGGGCCGGGCGGCCGGTGCCGACCCGGCGGAAGCAGGCACCGGCTCCTCCCGGCCCGCCTCCGTCGGCTTGAAGTCGCCGAGACCGTGGCCGGCAGCGAGGTGGTCGGCGGCGTCCTTGCCCTCGGCCGCCTCCACGATGGTGACCGACTTGGCGACCTTGCGGAGGTGCGAGGCGATCTTGGCCGCGTGCTTGCGGCCTGGCTCGTCCTTGTCCGCGACGATGACGACCTCGGCGTCGGCGAACCATTCGTCGTATTCGTCCCGCCAGCCGCCGCCAGTGCCCATCGGGTTGCATGTCGCCACCGCGCCGGCGCGCTCGATCGCGTGAACGTCCTTCTCTCCCTCCACGACGTAGACGAGCTGGCCGGCGTTCACCGCCGCGATCAGCTTCGGCAGCCGGTAGGGCACGCGGCGGATGCCGGCGAGATTCCATCGCCAGCCCTTACGGGCGGAAGGGTCCGGTCGGCGCTGGGAGAACTTCTTGTCCTGGCTGCGCAGGACCTGGAAGAGGAGATTCCCGTCCCCGTCGGTGTAGTTGTAGACGGCGGTCGCTCGCCGGCCCCCGGGCATCCATTCGCCGCCGGCTGCTCGCCCCCGTCGGGCCGGCTGATGTCGGCCCGGGTGAGGCCGACCGCGGCGAGTATGTCGTCGAGGGCGCAGCCAGCAAAGCACTTGAGCAGGACGGGCTGCTTCTTGCCGGCCTTGACCGACAGGCTGGCTTCCCGGTCCTCATGGGCAGGCACCGGGCACCGGGCCTTCCAGTAGCCGCCCTGCTGGCGTACCCCGTCGAACTTGCCGAGCACCAGCTCGAGGACGTCGTCGTCTGTCACGCCGCCCCCGAACTGCGGTAGACGCGGCTCACGACAACCTCGATCGCGTGCCCGCAGCCGCCCTTGCGAGTGCCGGTCACCTGGTCAAGCTGACGGGCGCGGCCGAGCTGGTAGGTAGCGCAGAGCGGGCACCTATACGAGTACCACCACCAGGTGCGCCGCCCGGCCGGCTCGTACAGCGACACGAACGCCGGCTTGGGCCGGCGCCTGCGGACGGTGCCCTGATCTATGCTGTTCATAGTGACGTCCTTCGTCGGGGTCGTCGTCTGAGTGGTCGTGGGCCCGGCTTCGGCCGGGCTCGCGCGTTTCCAGGCATCGGCCCTACGCCGTCCGGCTGGTGACGGACTGCTGCCGGATCCAGTCCTCAATGTCTGGCCAGCGATAGCGAACGTGCTTGCCGACCTTGACAAACCGGGGACCCTTGCCCTTGTAGCGCCATTCCTTGAGGGTCAACTCGGGGACGCCGAGGTAGGCGGCAACCTGCGACGGGTCGCCAAGCGGCTGCGGCTGGCCGGCCATGGAGGACTCCTCGGATGCTCTTTAGAAACACAACCTGTGTCGTAAATAATCGTGTCACGGCTATTGCAGTCGTGTCAAGGCGACGCCTATTGTGTTGTTATGACGCAGCCACAGAAGCGGCCCCGTCACGCCGGCGGCGATGAGGGAGCGGCGCAGACCAAGCAGATTATGGAGGCGGTGAAGAGCGCCCGGCTGGCCAAGAAGCCGCCGTGGTCGGCTGCGCGGCTCGCCGATGAGATGGCCAAGGCGGGGGTCGGCTGGGACCGCAACGTCGTGGCGAATTTGGAGAGTGGCCGACGCAGGTCCCTGAAGGTGCATGAGCTGCTAACGCTCGCCTGGGTGCTGGACACCGAGAACCCGTTGGACCTAATGGTGCCCGAGATTCCGAAGCTTCCGGTATATCCGGTGACACCCTCGACACTGCTGTCGCGGGCGGCAGTGCGGGCATGGTTCCGGGGTGAGACGGGCCCGCTGCGTGAGTGGCTTGACGCCCCGCGCGAGGACGATACGGAGGACCTGGCCGAGCTGATCAGGAGTATGGAGCCGGGGGAGCGCGAGCAATACCTCAGGATGCTCCGGTCGACGCAGCCTTCCCGGCCCCCGGCACGGCAGGAGCAAAGCACCGATGGCAAGAGTTAAGGATCTCTGGCTGACTTCCGGTCGGCGCCATACCGCGAAGTACGGCCGGGGTAAGCGCTGGCTCGCCATCTGGTCCGGCCAGGACGGCGCCGAGCAGTCGAGGGCTTTCGAGCGGAAGATCGACGCCGAACGGTACGGCGCGGCGATGGAGGCCGACCAGCTGCGCGGCGTGTACGTCGACCCGCGGCGCGGCGCCGAGCTCGTGCGGGACTACGGCGAGCTGAAGTTCCTGCCGTCGATGGTCCACCTCCGGCCGAACTCGGCGAGCACCTACGCCTCGCACCTGCGCGCGCACGTCTGGCCGCTGCTGGGCGGCCGCCGCATCGGCTCGCTGACCAAGTCGGACATGAAGTCCTTCGTGGCCGCCAAGGCGGCCGAGCTGGCGCCGTCCACCGTCGAGACGGTATTCGCGGTGCTGCGCGCGATGATGGCGGCCGCGGTCGATGACGGCATGATCCCGGTGAACCCGTGCTCGCGAGTGAAGCTGCCGGAGGTCCCGCCGCGGGTCGTCGCGCCGATGGAGCCCGTAGCCGTCCTCGCGCTCGCCGAGTCGATCGCGCCACGCTACCGCGTGGGCGTGGCACTGGGGGCTGGCGTGGGCCTGCGGTTCGGCGAGGCCACGGGGCTGACGGTCCCGCGGGTGAACTTCCTGCAGCGGCGGATCCAGGTGCTTGAGCAGGTGCAGAACGGGGCGCTCGCGCCGCTGAAGACCGACGCATCCAAGCGCGTTGTGCCAGTGGGCGAATGGGTGCTCCAGGAGATCACCGCGCACCTGCAGCGGTACGGCCCCGGGCCCAGCCAGGTTGTGATGTCCAATGCGGGCGGCCGGCTCATCCGCCGGAGCGCGTTCGGTGATGTCTGGCGCCCCGCGGTGGCTGCCGCCGGGCTGCCGCCGGGCACGCGGTTCCATGACCTCCGGCACTTCTACGCCTCGGCGCTGATCGCCGCGAACCTGAGCCCGAAGGTGCTCCAGGCGCGGCTCGGTCACGCCACGATCGCCGAGACGATGGACACCTACGTTCACCTGTTCCCCGACTCCGAGGACCTCGGCCGCGGGGCCGTCGACGACGCCCTCGCGGGTGCCCTGGCGGAACAGGAACGGAACAGGAGCGCCCGATGAACGCGTCAGGGCAGGTCAGGACGCTATGGGCGGGTGAGCCGGCCTGTAGGCCGGGTTCTGTGCGCCCGCTTGCGCGGGGCGGCGGTCATCCATCTGGGACTGCCGTTACCGGCAGCCTCGTGCGGTCTACCCGCGAGCATCGGGCGGGCCGCCCTCGATCGCTCGCGCAGGGAGCCGCCCGGCTCCCCTCTTGACCTTGCTCCGGGTGGGGTTTACCGAGCCGCCGCAGTCACCTGCGACGCTGGTGGTCTCTTACACCACCGTTTCACCCTTGCCCCCGCTGGCGCGGAGGCGGTCTGTTTTCTGTGGCACTGTCCCGCGGGTCACCCCGGGTCGGCGTTACCGACCACCCTGCCCTATGGAGCCCGGACCTTCCTCACCGGGCTTGCGCCCGGCGCGACCGCCCGGCCGACTCACCCAGGCTCAGGATACGCCGAGGCCACCGCGCCGGTGTAGCTGACCGAACCCGCGCCGGCGAACGACGCCAGCGATTCGATCGCCGCCACCACTACCGGACGATCTTCCGGGCCCCCGCGGACCCCTCCTCAGCGAACGCTCCCTCGATGACGAGTTCGCCCCGGCGCCGGTCCATCCGCGGCGCGACCCGGCCGATCAGCCGCTCCCCGCCAGGACCGGCATCACGTAGCGGCCGGAGCGACGCCCGGTGCCTGCCGCGGCACGGCCGACCCCGTGCTGAGTTCTAATTCCCCCTCAGAACAGCATCGGTGTGGCAGCGATGTCGCCCCGGCAGCATCGCTGCCACATCGATGCAGTTGCGGGATATCTCAGTGGTCGAGATGCGCCGTGTCGTTGAAGGAGCGCAGGACGGCGGGGCCGTCGGGGTACCAGTCGATCGCGCACAGGGCGGCCACGTCCAGGTGCATCCGGTAGAGCGCGGGCGGCGGGGCGAGCAGGGCCGCGGCGACCAGGGTCTTGATCGGCGTCACGTGGCTGACGATGAGGACGGTCTGGCCGTCCCGGCCGGCCAGCACCCGGCGCAGTGCCGCGGTGACCCGCTCGCTCACCTCGGCAAAGCTCTCGCCGCCCGGGGGCGGGACCGCCGGGTCGGAAAGCCACGTGGTCAGCTCGGATGGCCAGCGCTCCCGCACCTCGGCGAACGTCAGGCCTTCCCAGGCACCGAAGTCGGTCTCCCTGAAGCCGTCATCGGTCACCACCGGCACGGCGGTGGCCGCGGCCACCTCCTCGGCGGTCCGCACCGAACGCTGCAGCGGCGAGGTCACGATCACGCTGATGCCCGCCGACGCCAGCCGCTTGGCCGCGGCGACGGCCTGCCGCACCCCGGTTTCCGTGAGCGGGACGTCGGACCGGCCGGCGTACCGTTTCTGCACCGACATCGGCGTCTGCCCGTGCCTGAGCAGCAGGGTGACCGCCGGCTCGCTTCGCGGCATCCAGTCGGTCCTGGTGCTCACCTATCGGTCCTGGTGCTCACCCTAGAGGCCAGATTCGGGCGTCCGCACCAGGATCCGCCTGCACTCCTCGCACCTGATCACCTCGTCGGGCACCGACGCCCTGATCACGTTCAGGTCCGCCGCGTTCAGGCTCAGGTGGCATCCCTCGCACCGGCCGGCCCGCAGCATGGCCGCGCCGACGCCCTTGGTCTTGCGGATCTGGTCGTAGAGCGCGAGCAGGTCGGCGGGGACGTCGGCGGCGACGTGGCCGCGCTGGTCGGATGCCTTGGCCGCCTGCTCGTCGATCTCCTTGAAGGCCGCGTCCCGCCGGGCCGCCACTACGGCCATCTCGCCGCCGAGGCTGTCCCGTTCGGTGGTCTGCTCGGCCTGCTGGTTCTCCAACGTCTCCCGGCGCTCCATCAGCTCAAGCACGACCTCCTCGAGATCCCCCTGCCTGCGGTGCAGGTTCTCGATTTCGGACTGCAGGCTCGCGAGCTCGCGGGCGGCGGAGACCTGCCCGGCGTCCAGGCGGGCCCGGTCCCTCTCGATCCTGGTCCGGACCTGCTCCACGTCGCGCTCCGCCCGGCTCTGTTCCCTGGCCAGGTCACCGAGCTCGGTTTCGGTCGCCACCAGGGCGTCCCTGAGCTCGCCGACCCTGGCCTCCAGGCGGGCGAGCTCGGCGACTTCGGGTAGGCCGCGCCCGCGGTGGCCCAGGCGGGCGAGCTCGGCGTCCAGGTCGGCCAGTTCGAGTAGGCGGAGCTGCGTCTGTGGTGATGCCTTCACGGTTCCCAACGTTAGTCGTCTCGGTGACCTAATGGGTCATCCCCCGGACGAGCAACGTGCATGGTAGACCTTGCGCCATGGAGATCCCTTACGTTCAGCCGGCCCTACATGCCGGGGTACGGTATCGCCGGACCTGCCGAAGGCAGCGGACTCCTGCACTGGTCCTGGGCGGCGGAGCGGCTGACCGCCGCGCGTAACTACTGGGTCGCGACGGTCTGGCCGGACGGGCGGCCGCATGTCATGCCGGTCTGGGGCATGTGGGACGACAGCACGCTTTGGTTCACGAGCAGCACCGGCGCGCGGAAGGTCCGTAACCTGACCGCTGACCCCCGCTGCTGCGTCACCACCGAGGACGCCTCGGACCCCGTGATCATCGAGGGAACCGCGCACATAGCGACGGACCTGCCGGTGCTGCGGCGCGTGGTCGACCTGATGAACGCCAAGTACCGGACGGACTACCGGGTGGACTTCCTCGACCCGGCCACGAACGCGACCATAGGGGTCCGGCCGCACCGCGTGTTCAGCATGCGGGCCGGGGACTTCATCGGCTCCCCCACCCGCTGGGTCTTCGAGGAGCAGCGGTAATAAGAGTGCAATCTTCGCGGGGCTAACCAAACGTCCCCGGACGGGTAGCGTGGGCAGTGCGCCTACCCGTGACATTCCGCCATGACATCAGCGTCCGCCTTCGCCGCCGACCAGCCCCGGGCCCCGCGCGCCCTGGCCGGGGCCGTGGCCGGCGTGCTCGCGGCAGCGGTCGCGGTCGGCGCGGGTCAGCTCGCCGCGGGCCTCACCGTCCCGCAGGCCTCCCCGGTCCTCGTGGTCGGCCAGGCCGCCATCGACCTCACCCCGCCGCCGGTCAAGGATTTCGCCATCTCGGCGTTCGGCAGCAACGACAAGACCGTGCTGCTCGGCGGCATCCTGGTGGTCCTCGCCCTGTACGCGGCGGTGGTCGGGATGCTGGCGGTCCGCCGGCTGGCGTTCGGCATGTGGGGACTCGCGGTTTTCGCCCTCATCGGGCTGGCAGCCGCCCTGACCAGGCCAGACTCGACAGCGGAGTACATCGTGCCAACCCTGGCCGGAGCGGCCGCCGGGGCGTTCGCGCTGTCCCGGCTGGCCCGCGCGGCCAGCCGGCTGGGCGTCCCGCCGCAGGGCAAGCGGCGGCGCGGCGGGCGTGAAGCCCATCCGTTCGGCCCGATGAACGCCCCGGCCGACCGCCAGGCCGACCCGCAGACCTTCACCCCGCCGGACCTTCCGGCGTCACCGGCGGAGCGCGCCGCACCGACTCCGGAACAAGCGGAACCGGCGGCTAAGCCGGCCTACTCCTTCACCTACCTGCCCAATCCGGACGATCAGGGACCGTCGCGCAGGCCCGCGCGACGGCGGTTCCTGGTCTCCAGCGGGATAGCCGTGGCCGCCGCGGCCGCCGGGACGATCGCCGGGCGCCAGCTGATCACGCGGCGCGACGTCAGCCAGGCGCGGGCCGCCCTGCGGTTTCCCCGGCCCGCGGTGCCCGCGCCGCCGCTCCCGGCCGGCAGCAACCTGAACATCCCCGGCCTCAGCTCGTTCATCACCCCGAACGACAGCTTTTACCGGGTCGACACCGCGCTACTCGTGCCCCAGGTCGACCCGGCGACCTGGCAGCTGCGGATCCACGGGATGGTGCAGCGCGAGATCACCCTGAGCTTCGCCGAGCTGCTCAGGCGGCCGCTGATCGAGGACTACGTGACCCTCACCTGCGTGTCGGACCCGGTGAGCGGTTCGTACGTGGGCAACGCCAAGTGGCTCGGCGCCAGCCTAGCCGCCCTGATCAGGCAGGCCCGTCCGCTGGCCGGCGCGAGCCAGCTGCTGTGCACGTCGGTCGACGGGTTTACCTCGGGCACCCCGCTGCAGGTCGTGCTGGACGGCCGGGAGGCGCTGCTCGCCGTGGCGATGAACGGCACGGCGCTGCCCGTCGAGCACGGCTTCCCGGCGCGGATGGTGATCCCCGGCCTGTACGGCTACGTGTCGGCGACCAAGTGGGTGACCGACATCGAGGTCACCACGTTCGCGGCCGCCTCCGCCTACTGGGTGCAGCGCGGCTGGTCCCAGCAGGCGCCGATCAAGACCGAGTCCCGAATCGACGTGCCCGCGGCCGGCGCGACGATCCGGCCGGGTCCGGCGCCGGTGGCCGGCGTGGCGTGGGCGCAGCACAAGGGCATCGCCGCGGTGGAGGTCAGGGTGGACCGCGGCCCGTGGCACGAAGCGCGGCTGGCCGCCGTGCCCGACATCGACACGTGGCGGCAGTGGGTGTGGGAATGGCCGGCTACGCCGGGCAGTCACCTGCTCGAGGCCCGCGCCGCCGACCGCACCGGCTACACCCAGACCCCGGCCCAGGCGCCGCCGCCGCCCGACGGCGCCTCCGGCTACCCCTCCGCCACCGTCACGGTCACCAGCTAACGTTTGGGCGGATGGAAGCCACGATGAGTGCCGACGCCGAGTTCGCCGGGCTGGCGCGGGAGTACCTGGACAACCGGGTCGAACGGCATCCCGATGTCGCCACCGACCTCGGCGATCACCGGTTCGACTACCGGCTCCCCGATCCTTCGGCGCAGACGCTGGACGACGAGCGGCGCGCGCTCGACGGCTGGGCCGGCCGCGGCTTCCAGGAGGAGGGCGAGGCGGCGGGCAAGTGGCGCCGGGCCCAGCTCACTTCGGCCCAGCTGTCCACGTACTACGTCGGCTACAGCGAGATCTCCGACCTGGCCGCCGACCTCAGGGCGGCCGGCCCCGGCCTGACCGACCAGCAGGTGCACGACCGCATGCTGGCGCACGGCTCGCCGCCGGCCCGGCTGCTCCGCACGCTCATCACGTCGTAGGTCCCTCAGCACCCCGCGCGGACCGCCAGAAGAGCATCCGCTCGGCCAAGGACCAGGCCAGCGAGGTGAGCAGGTAGATCCCGGCCGCGAGCGGCGCGAACGCGGCGATGACCACGGTCAGGTACGGCAGCGCCCTGACCAGCAGTCCGGAACCGCCGGCGGCCGCGGCCGGGGTCCCGGCGGCCGCGGCCAGGGTCCCGGTGGCCCCGGCCGTCATCAGCCGGGCCAGCCGGGCCGACAGCCAGCACAAGCCGGCCAGCAGCGCGAACACGCCGAGAAAGACCGCGCCCTGCGCGCTGGCCGGTCCGGCGCCGTTCAGCCAGTGCATGCCGAGCGGCACGCCGAACAGGTCACGGGAGAGCAGCGTGTTCGGCTGCCCGCCGACCTGCGCCGAGCGGAACAGCAGGTACATGACCGACAGGAACGGCCACTGCAGCAGCAGCGGGGTGAAACCGGCGAACAGGCTGGTGCCCTCCCGCTTGTACAGGGCGGACATCTCGCGCTGCAGCCGCTCCGGCTGCTTGCCGTAGCGCTGGCGCAGCGCCTGCAGTTGCGGGGCCAGCCGGGCCTGGACGGCTTGCCCGCGCAGGGCGCGCAGGCTGAGTGGCATGAGCAGGAGACGGACCGCCACGGTGAACGCGACGATGGCGGCCGCGGCGGCCAGGCCGCCGAGAACGGGCGTGAGGATGCCGGTAAACCCGGCGACAAGGTGGTACGCGGCGTCCACCGGGACGCCGAAGAGACTGAACATGAGGAAACGGCCTTCCAGCTACGACGGGATGCGGGCTGGAGGCGGCCGCGAGGTCCGCGGGTCAGCGAGAGGTGGCGGCCGCCGGGGCCGCCGATGGTGCTCGGGGTCTGGACCGTCCGGGCGCGTCGGGATCGCGCTGGCGCAGGAAGGCCGCGCGCCACGACTTCTCCCGCAGTGCCGAGGCGCGGCGGATCATCGGCAGGGCGGCGGCCGTCCGGGACAGGCTGGCCACCGAGACGAGCAGGGCCAGCACCGCCGCGAACATGGCCCCGGCCAGGACCGCCGCGGCGAGCGCGGTGAGGCCAGAGGGGCCGGAGGGGCTGATGGCGATCTGGGTAAGCTCGCGCAGCAGCCCGGCGAGCATGGCCAGCAGGCTGCCGAGCACCGTCATCGCGTCCTCCCGAGATTCAGGGTACGCGGTTAGGCGAGTTCGGCAACCGCGGTCAGCAGGCGGTCCACGTCGGTCTCGTCGTTGTAGTGGACCAGGCCGGCCCGGACGGCGCCGCCGGAGTCCCGCAGGCCGAGCGCCCCGGCCAGTTCCCAGGCGTAGTTGTCGCCGCTCCAGACGTTGACACGGCGCGCGGCCAGGTGCTCCGCGACCTGCCGGGGCGTGTGCCCGGCCACGGTGAAGAACGCGGTCGGGGCACGCCGGGCGGCCCGGCCGTAGAGTGTCACGTGCTCCATCGCGGCCAGGCCGTCGAGCATCTGCCCGAACAGCCGCGTCTCGTACTCCTCGACGGCGGCCATCGAGGCCAGCACCCGCTGCCGCCTGCTCCCGCCGGCCGGCGTGGCCGGGCCGAGCGAGGCGAGGTGCTCCACCGCCGCGGCGACCCCGGCCAGGTCGGCGAAGGCCGCGGTGCCGCGCTCGAACCGGCCCGGCACCCCCGCGGGAGCGGGCGCGAGCCGGTCCGGCTGCAGGGTCTCGAGCAGGGCGGGTTCGGCGACCACGGTGCCGATGTGCGGGCCTGACCACTTGTAGGCGCTGGAGGCGTAGAAGTCGGCGCCGAGCGCCCTGACGTCCACCGGCACGTGCGGGGTGGCGTGCACGCCGTCCACGTAGACCAGCGCGCCAGCCGCGTGCGCGGCCGCGGCGATGGCCGCCAAGTCCGGCCTGGTGCCGACGACGTTGCTGGCCGCGGTCAAGGCGACCAGCCGGGTCCGCTCGGAAAGCAGGTCGCCGTACTGGGCGGCCGGCAACTCGGTGGTCGCGGTGTCGACTTCGGCCCAGCGCACCGCGGCGCCGCGGCGCGCCGCCGCCTGCACCCAGGGCCTGATGTTCGCGTCGTGGTCGAGCCGGGACACCACCACCTCGTCTCCCGGCCCCCAGCCGCGGGACAGCGTGTCCGCCAGCCGGTAGGTCAGGGTGGTCATGTTCGGGCCGAGGATGACGCCGTCCGGGCTGGCCCCGGTCAGGTCGGCCAGCGCCTGGCGGCACTCGGCCACGATCGAGCCGGAGCGCCCGCTGGCGGGGAAGGCTCCCCCGACGTTGCCGATCCCGGACCGGTAGGCCGCCGCGATCGCCTCGATGACCGGCGCCGGGGTCTGCGTGCCCGCCGCGCCGTCCAGGTAGGCGTAGCCGTCGCTCAGCGCCGGGTAGGCCGCCCGGACGCTCTTAACGTCGAAGTCCACGAACCCAAGACTCTACTCTGGGCGCTGGCTCGAGCCGGCGCCGCGCCCCGGCCCAGCCCGTTCGGTAAAATCTGCAGCCAGCCGGGGTCCCGGCCCCATTCACGGCCGCCGGCAAGCCGTACGGCCGGAGAAAAATCAGGTGACAACCTCCGGGCCATCCGGTTAACGTCGCGAGTAATGCCCTCTGTAACCCCTTCGCTGGTCACGCACGCCTTCGCCAGGGTACGGCCAGTCGGGGCGCTGTGGCGGCTACGCGCCTACCTGAAGCCGTTCCGCACCCAGATGATCGTGATGTTCGCCGCCGCGCTGAGCGCGGTCGCCGCCGAGATTGCCATCCCGCTCCTGACCAAGTCCGTGATCGACGGCGCGATCGCGCACGGCGACAAGAGCCTGCTGATCCCGCTGTCCGCGGCGGCGATCGGCCTCGGCGCGGCCGTGGCCGGGATGAACATGACCCGGCGCTGGATCCAGTCCGGCGCGGTCGCCGACATCGAGAAGTCGATCAGGGACGACCTGTACGCCCACCTGCAGCGGCTGCAGCCGTCCTTCCACGACAACTGGCAGTCGGGCCAGCTGCTCTCGCGGGCGACGACCGACCTGTCCGCGATCCGCAGGTTCGCCGGCTTCGGCCTGATCTTCCTGGTCACCAACGTGATGACGTTCGTCGCGGTGGTCGCGCTGCTGATCCACCTCAACTGGTGGCTCGGCCTGGTCACCGGCGTGGTGTTCACCCCGGTGCTGCCGGTCTGCTTCCGGTTCGAGAAGCGCTACCGGGTGCTGTCCCGCCGGGTCCAGGACCAGGAGGGCGACCTGGCCACGGTGATCGAGGAGGCGGCTACCGGGATCCGGGTGCTGAAGGCGCTGGGCCGCGACCGCGAGGCCTCGGCCAGGCACGACGCTCAGGCGGCCGGGGTCTGCCAGACCCAGGTCGAGAAGGCCTCCTTGCTCGGTTCCTTCTGGGCGCTGCTCGACCTGATCCCGAACGCCGTCATCGGCCTCGTCGTCGTCCTGGGCGCGGTGGCGGTCAGCACGCACTCGCTGACTCTCGGCGGGCTGGTGGCGTTCATCACACTCGCGCTCGAGCTGGTCTGGCCGGTCGAGGCCATGGGCTACATCATCGCCTCCGGCCAGGAGGCGGCCACCGCGGCCCAGCGCGTGCTGGAGATCTTCGACACCAAACCTGAGATCACCGACGATGCTCCCGAACGAGCCGGGGTGCGTGTCCTCGCGCAGGCCAGGTCGCCGCGGCGGCGGATTTCCGGACGGCGGCCGGCGGCGCACGACGCGACGGGCGCCCGGGGGCACCTGGTGTTCGACCATGTGGGCTTCACCTATCCGGGGGCGACCGAGCCCGTGCTCCGCGACGTGGTGCTGGACCTGGCCCCGGGCCAGACGGTCGTGCTCACCGGGGCGACCGGCTCGGGCAAGTCCACCCTGCTCCAGCTGGTGCCGCGGCTGGCCGACGCGACCTCGGGGTCGGTCCGGCTGGACGGCACCGACGTGCGCGACCTGCCCTTGGAGCGGCTGCGCGCGGCGGTCGGCTGTGCCTTCGAGGAGGCGACGCTGTTCTCGGCCAGCGTCAGGGAGAACGTGACGTTCGGCGCGCCGGATGCCGACGACGAGGCGGTGGAGGCCGCGCTGACGGCGGCGCAGGCCCGGTTCGCCTACGACCTGCCGTGGGGCCTCGACACCAGGATCGGGGAGCAGGGCATGGCCCTGTCCGGTGGCCAGCGGCAGCGGATCGCGCTGGCCCGGGCCATCCTGGCCGGGCCGGACGTGCTGATCCTCGACGACCCGCTGTCCGCGCTTGACGTGCACACCGAGGAGCGGGTCACCCGGGCGCTGCACGAGATCCTGGCCGGGTCCACGGCCCTGGTGGTGGCCCACCGGCCGTCCACCGTGGCCCTGGCCGACACGGTGGCGCTGCTGTCCGGCGGGCTGATCGCGGCCAGCGGCAGCCACCGGCAGCTGCTGGCGTCGAACCCGGAGTACGCCGCGCTCATGGACGTCGAAGACCTGGAGGCCAGCGCGTGAGCGCAGACGTCAACGCTTCTTGGCGAGGGGTTGCCGCCGAGAAGGCCGACGAGGTCAGCGCCGGGCTGGCCGCGCTGCTGCGCGAGCGGAGCAGGCGGCTGCTCGGGGACCTGCTGCGGCCGTACCGGCGCGCGGTCATCACCACTATCGCGCTGATCGTGGTGGCGAGCCTGGCCGCGCTGGCCGGCCCGTGGCTGGTCGGCATCGCCATCGACGCCGGCCTGCCGCCGCTGCTGCACGCCGGGGACGCGGCGCCGCTGCTCGGCATCGCGGCCGCGTTCGCCGTCGCGGTCGGGGTGCAGGCGGTCACCACCCGCATGTTCGTCACCATGACCGGGCAGGTCGGCCAGAAGGTGGTGCTCGAGCTGCGCCGCCGCCTGTTTGCGCACTTCCTCGGCCTCGAGGTGGCGTTTCACGAGGACTACACCTCCGGCCGCGTCATCTCCAGGCAGACCTCCGACATCGACGCGATCTCCGACCTGTTCGAGGAGGGACTCGATTCGCTCATCGCGGCCATCCTGACCCTGCTGCTGGTCGGCACCGGCATGCTCCTGCTCGACTGGCGGCTCGGCCTGGTGGTGCTGGCCGGGTTCATCCCGCTGACCTGGCTGACGGCCTGGTTCCGGCGCGGGTCCGGCCACGCCTACCGGCGGACCAGGGAGACCATCGCGCTGGTCATCGTGCATTTCGTGGAGACGTTCGGCGGGATCAGGGCGGTTCAGGCGTTCCGCCGGGAGAAGCGGAATTCCGAGATCTTCTCCGGCCTGGGGCGGGACTACGCCGAGGCCAGCACGCGCGCATCGCGGCTCATCGCGATCTACGGCCCGTCCATTTCCCTGGTCGGCAACGTCATCACCGGCATAGTGCTCGGCTACGGCGGGCTGCTGGCGATCGAGGGGAACCTCAAGGTCGGCGTGCTCGCCACCTTCCTGCTCTACCTGCAGCGGTTCTTCGACCCGCTGCAAGACGTGTCGCAGTTCTACAACATCTTCCAGTCGGCGGCCTCGGGCCTGGAGAAGATCTCCGGGGTGCTCGAGCAGGAGGCCGCGGTACCCGAACCCGCCGCGCCCGCGTCGCTGCCGACCCGGGCCGCGGCCCTGGCCCCAGCTCCGGCCCCTTCCTCTCCCCCGGCCCCTTCCCCGGGTACCGTCTCTGCCCGGGGCCCGGGCGCGGTCCTGGGCCCGGGCGCGGTCCTGGCCGCGGCGGCATGGTCCCACGACCCGGCCGGGCGGCCGCCCGCCTTGGCCGGACGGCGGGTGCGGTTCGAGTCGGTGACCTTCGGCTACCGGGACAACCTGGTCCTGCCCGGCCTCGACCTGGACATACCGGCCGGGCAGACGGTCGCGCTGGTCGGCGAGACCGGCGCCGGCAAGACGACGATCGCGCGGCTGCTCGGCCGGTTCTACGATCCGCGCTCGGGCCGGGTCACGCTGGACGGCGTCGACCTGCGCCGGCTTCCCGACGCCGTGCTCCGTTCCGAGGTCATCGTGATCACCCAGGAGAACTTCCTGTTCGAAGGGTCGGTCGCGGACAACATCCGGCTGGGCCGCCCGGATGCGGCGGCTGCCGACGTGGAGACCGCGGCGCGGATGATCGGCGCGCACGACTTCATCACCGCGCTGCCCGAGGGCTACGACACCCCGGTCGGCAAGCGCGGCGGGCGGCTGTCGGCCGGGCAGCGCCAGCTGATCTCGTTCGCGCGGGCTTTCCTGGCCGCTCCGGCCGTGCTCGTCCTCGATGAGGCCACGTCGCTGCTCGACATCCCCAGCGAGCGGCTGGTGCAGGCCGGGCTGCGCACCGTGCTGGCCGGGCGGACCGCGGTCATCATCGCGCACCGGCTGTCCACGGTCGCGATCGCCAACCGGGTCCTCGTCCTGGACCGCGGGCGGATCACCGAGGACGGGCCGCCCGGCGAGCTGATATCCGGCGACGGCGAGTACGCCGCGCTGCACTCGAGCTGGGCCGCCAGCCTGTCCTAGCTAGCCCGGCCTAGAAAGACGCCGCACCCCGCCGTGCGCCCTGGCCGGGCAGGTTGCCCTGCGGCCTCACCCGGCGTCCGCCCTGGCCGACCGGTCGCGTACCCTATCTGACCATGAGACCTGCGGTCATGCGACGGCCGAAGCTAAGTAGCGAAGCGGAGCAGAAGTACCAGGCCGACACGGCATACGCCGCGCGCCGCGAGGAACTGCTCGACGCGGCCCGCGAGGCCGAGGACAGGTTCCGGCAGGCGCACGCCCGGCGCGCTCCCGCCATCGAGTTGCGCCGCCTGGCCGAGGATTTCGACGCCGCGCTCACTGACGCCATGCGGGCCGCCTTCGCCGCGCGGCGCGCGGCGATCGGCCCCCTCGGGTATGACGACCGCATCTACCGGCGCAAGGCGATGGCCAAACCCAAGGTGCACGCCCTGACCGCCGAAGCCGAGCGCCTGCTCACACTGCGCGAGAACCACCGGCTCAACAACATCCCGGCCGTCCCGTACCAGCCGGCCACCTGAAGCGCCGGTCAACCGGTGCTCAAGCGCCCGCAAAGATGGTCCAGCGTTAGCGCCCTCAGCCCCGCGCCCGCACGGGCCTGACCTTCCCGGCCGCTTGGCGCCGGGGATCCGGGCGTCCTTCGCGGCGCCCGGCGCGGGAGATCCGCGTGTTATCAAATTCTGAGGTTTTGGCGGTGAACCAGCGGGCGGCGGTCGACGTCTCCACATGTAAGGGACGATCACGCTACGGCTAGATCTCCCAAGTGGGGAACATATGCAGCAATCGATTGTTGCAGTTGAGCGTGTCGCTTGCGCGGCACGGCCCGAAGGGGCAAAGTTGGTCTAGGCCAATGTTTTGCTCAACACGGCACCGAAAACGGTATTAACAATAAGTAATCATAATATGCCAGTCAGTAACTAGCGGAAATCTACAGATGGCGATCGGGAAAACGATCGGCATGAACCATGGGAGCAGCCGCTGTACCTGCGGCACACTAGGCACAAGACCGAGAATACGCACGATTAACAGCAGGAGGCACTGATATGTGCCCACACACGCCGCCCTGTCCGGCTCCTTCGGCGCCGGACCGCGAAGCGGCGCACACCATTGTCAGCCACCCTGAGCAGGGCTGGAGCCTGCTCTGCAACGGCGTCGTGATCTTCGAAGACACCGGGGAACTGCTCCCCGACGGCGCATGCATCGCTCCGCACCGGCCCACTGACCTCGCTGCCTTTGACCGCCCGCGGGCGGTAGGCGTGGCTCACGAGCACGGCGGGCAGGCTCCAGCAGCCTGATCCGCCCAGTCGGCATCTCCCGGTACCACCCGGGGGGTGCCCAGTCTGACGACTCTCTTTAACCTCCGCACCGCCCCAGCCCGACACCCGGCCGCAGGCGCCAGGCCGCCGCCGGTCACAGCGCAGAGGGCAGCCACTCGGCAACAGCGGCGACGACAGCCGCACGATGACCCCTCAGCGCGTGCGTCTCTCCTGGCACCACGACCACGCGGTCGGCGTCGCGGGCGGCGGGAATCCCGAACGGGTCACGATCACCGTTCACCACCAGGACCCTGGCGCCGCCCTCGCGTGCCGCGTGAAGCTCCGCGACTCGCGAGACGCTCGGGCCCGAGCGCCGCGGCGGGCGCAGCGGGAACGCCAGCGCGACCACGGCACGGGCTCCGACCGCGGCGGCGGTACGGCAGGCCACGCGTGCGCCGTTACTGCGGCCGCCCTGGACCAGCGGGACGCCTGACGCCAGCTTCGCCAGCGCGGTCACGATCTCCACCCACGCGGCATCCTGGCGGACCGCGGAACCGGGCACGCGGGCGCCCCTGACCCGGTATGGCTGGGTGACCAGCGCCACCAGGCCGCCCAGTTGCCGTCCGGCGTCACGCGCCGCCAGCAGGTCAGGTGATCCGGGGGTGCCGCCCGCGCCGTGGGTGAGCACGAGCAGGAACCGGGCCGCCGCGTCGTCCCCGTCGAGTTCGGCATGAGCGGCCCCGCTCTCGGTCATGATCTCCACGAGGTTCATTGTCCCCGCGCCGCCCTGGCCAGCGATGGCCGGGCGAGCCTGGGTCGGCCACGGCGGGACGGCGATGCGGCCCAGAGCCTGCCCGAGGGCTAAGTGTCCAGCAGCTTCTTGAGGAACTGGCCGGTGTAGCTCTCCTCGACGGTGGCGATGTGCTCGGGCGGCCCGCAGGTCACCACCGTGCCACCGCCGGCGCCCCCCTCCGGGCCGAGGTCGATCACCCAGTCGGCGGTCTTGATGACGTCGAGGTTGTGCTCGATCACGATGACTGTGTTACCGGTGTCAACCAGCCGGGTGAGCACGCCGAGCAGCTTGCGGATGTCCTCGAAGTGCAGCCCGGTGGTGGGCTCGTCGAGCACGTAGATGGTCCGGCCGGTTGCGCGGCGCTGCAGTTCCGAGGCGAGCTTGACCCGCTGGGCCTCGCCACCGGACAGGGTGGGCGCGGGCTGCCCCAGCCGGACGTAACCGAGACCCACGTCGACCAGCGTCTTCAGGTGCCGGTGGATGGCCGGCACCGGCTCGAAGAACTCGGCCGCCTCCTCGATCGGCATGTCGAGGACCTCGGCGATCGTCTTTCCCTTGTAGTGCACCTGCAGGGTGTCGGTGTTGTACCGGGCGCCGTGGCAGACCTCGCACGGCACGTAGACATCGGGCAGGAACTGCATCTCGATCTTGATCGTGCCGTCGCCGGAGCAGGCCTCGCACCGGCCGCCCTTCACGTTGAACGAGAACCGGCCCGGCTGGTAACCGCGGATCTTCGCCTCGGTCGTCGCCGCGAACAGCTTCCTGATGTGATCGAACACGCCGGTGTAGGTCGCCGGGTTGGACCGGGGTGTGCGCCCGATCGGGCCCTGATCAACGTGGACAACCTTGTCCAGATGCTGGGTGCCGGTGATCCTGGTGTGCTTGCCCGCCACCGTGCGGGCACCGTTGAGCTCCCGGGCCAGCGCCTTGTACAGGATGTCGTTGACCAGCGTGGACTTGCCGGAACCCGACACTCCGGTGACGGCGACCATGCAGCCGAGCGGGAACGTCACGTCCACGCCGCGCAGGTTGTGCTCGCTCGCGCCCTTGACCGTGACCTCGCGCTTGGCGTCCCGCGGCCGACGGCTGGCCGGGACCGGGATGGACTCCCGCCCGGACAGGTAGGCGCCGGTCAGCGACTCGGGATTGGCCAGGAGCTCGGCGACGGGGCCGGAGACCACGATGTTCCCGCCGTGCTCGCCTGCCCGCGGCCCGATGTCCACGACCCAGTCCGCCGCCCTGATCGTGTCCTCGTCGTGCTCGACCACGATCAGCGTATTGCCCAGGTCGCGCAGCCGCAGCAGCGTCTCGAGCAGCCGGTGGTTGTCCCGCTGGTGCAGCCCGATGGACGGCTCGTCCAGCACGTAAAGCACCCCGACCAGGCCCGAGCCGATCTGGGTGGCCAGCCTGATCCGCTGCGCCTCGCCGCCGGCCAGCGTCGCGGAGGCCCGGTCCAGGGTCAGGTAGTCGAGTCCCACGTCGAGCAGGAAGCCCATCCTCGCGTTGACTTCCTTGATGATCCGCCCGGCGATCTGCCGGTCCCGGTCGGAAAGCTCCAGCGTGAGCAGGAGCTTGGCCAGCTCGCCGACGGGAAGCGCGCACAGCTCGGCGATGGACCGGCCGTCCACGGTCACCGCCAGCGACACCGGCTTGAGCCGGGCGCCGTGACAGGCCGGGCACGGCACCTCGCGCATGTACCCGGCGAACTTCTCCCGGCTCGAGTCCGACTCCGCCTCGGCGTGCCGCCGCTCGACCCACGGGATCACGCCCTCGAACGTGGTGTAGTACGAGCGCTCCCGGCCGTACCGGTTCTTATACCGGACGTGCACCTGCAGTTCGTAGCCGCGCAGCAGCGCCTGCCTGGCCTTGGCCGGCAGCTTCGCCCACGGCGTGTCCATCCGGAAGCCGAGCGTCTCGCCGAGGGCCTGGATCAGCCGGTCGAAGTAGTCGCTGGTATGGCCGCCACTCCACGGCGCGATCGCACCCTCGGCCAGCGACCTGGACTCATCCGGCACGATCAGCTCCGGGTCGACCTCGAGCTTAGTGCCGAGCCCGGTGCAGTCGGGACAGGCCCCCCACGGGGAGTTGAACGAGAACGAGCGGGGCTCGAGCTCGTCGAAGGACAGGTCGTCGTACAGGCAGGCGAGGTGCTCGGAGTACATCCGCTCGCGGTGCGGGTCGTTCTCCGGCAGGTCGATGAAGTCGAGCACGATCACGCCGCCGGACAAGCCGAGCGCGGTCTCCACCGAGTCGGTCAGTCTGCGCCGCGCCGTCTCCTTGACCGCGAGCCGGTCGACGATCACCTCGATGTCGTGCTTCTCATACTTCTTCAGCGCGGGCAACTGGCCGGACAGCGCCTCTTCCAGGCGCACGATCGTGCCGTCGACCCGGGCGCGGGAATACCCCTTTACCTGCAGTTCCTTGAGCAGCTCACCGTATTCGCCCTTGCGCCCGCGGACCACAGGGGCGAGAACCTGGAACCTGGTGCCCTCCTCGAGCTCGAGCACGCGATCCACGATCTGCTGCGGGGTCTGCCGCGCGATCGGCCGGCCGCAGATCGGGCAGTGCGGCTTGCCGATCCTGGCGTAGAGCAGCCGCAGGTAGTCGTAGACCTCGGTGATGGTGCCCACGGTCGACCGCGGGTTGCGGCTGGCGGACTTCTGGTCGATGGAGACCGCGGGCGACAGCCCGTCGATGAAGTCGACGTCGGGCTTGTCCATCTGGCCGAGGAACTGCCGCGCGTAGGCCGACAGCGATTCCACGTACCGGCGCTGGCCCTCGGCGAAGATGGTATCGAAAGCCAGACTGGACTTACCCGAGCCGGACAGGCCAGTGAACACGATCATGGCGACCCGCGGCAGGTCGAGCGAGACATCCTTCAGGTTGTGCTCGCGGGCGCCGCGAACGACGAGCCGGTCAGCCACTACGCCTCTGCTCTCTTAGGGCTCGGAAAGTAGGTGTACGGGTCGCTTGGCGATGGTAGCCGGGGGGTCTGACATTTTGAGGACTCCGCGTCCGGCGGAGCACAAGCGCCGCACACACCATGAGCGCTGGATCAGCCGCCGTTATGCCCGCCCCCGCTACCTCCCACGATAGCGAAGCCCGCCAAGATCCGCCCGCCGGTCGCCGCCCCCGGCCAGAACCATGTGAATGTGGCTCAGCGTAGGAGTGGCGCATTCGGGGCGCGTGGGATCTAGCTGGGTGGGAGCGGCCGGGGCGAGGGGCGGCCAGGGCGAGGGGCGGCCGGGACGGCGCAGGGGCGGACGCGGGGCCGCGAAAGGTGCGGGCCGGACGGACGCGAGGCCGCGAAAGGGCAGGCTAGAAGTCGGCGGGGGTGCCGACGCCTAGGCGGCGGGCCTTCTCGTACAGGTAGCTGGCCGCGGCCAGGTCCTCGGCGGCCAGGCCGAGCGACTCGAACACGGTGATCTCGTCGTCGCCGGCGCGGCCCGCGGCGGTCCCGGTGAGCAGCTCGCCGAGTTCGGCCCGGACCGGGTTGATCACCCCTTCGCCCTGCGCCAGCAGGAAATCCCCGGCCTCGTGGCTGACCGACTCGCGGCTGTCCGCGAAGATGGCCGCCTCGGCCATGGTCGCGGCGTCGATCTCCCGGTCGCCCGGCAGGCAGGCGCCGACCGCGTTCACGTGCGTGCCGGGGGCCAGCCACTCGCGGCGCAACACGGACGCCCGCGACGAGGTGGCGGTCACCACGATGCCCGCGCCGGCGACCGCCTCGGCAACGGCGTCGCACCAGCTGACCGGAACACTCAGCTGGGCGGATAGCTCGGTAGCCAGCTCGCGGGTGTGCGCCGGGTCGCGTCCGGCCAGCCGGATCCCGGTCAGCGGCCGGGTCGCGGCGATGGCTAGTGCGTGGGCCCGGCCCTGCACGCCGGTCCCGATGATGGCCAGCTCGGCCGCGCCCGGCCTGGCCAGCAGGTCCGTGGCCACGGCGGAAACGGCGGCGGTCCTGATCTCGGTGACGGCGGACGCGTTGACCAGCGCCAGCGGCTCTCCGGAACCGGCGTCGAACAGCAGCACGCCGCCCTGGTGCGCGTCCTTGCCGATGGCCGGGTTGCCCGGCGTTATGACCAGCGCCTTCAGCCCGTAGCCGTCCTCGGGCGAGTAGGCCGGCATCAGGCCCATGAAGCCGGCCGCGTCCCGCGGCTTGACCACCGTCCGCAGCGGCTGCTGGATCCGACCGCGGGCCAGGCCGGCCAGGGCCTCCCGCATGACGTCGGCGCACTCACGGTACGTCAGCAGCTCGCGCACATGGTGGCTGGCCAGGACGATCAGCTTCAAGAGGGCCTCCAGCCCAGACGGGCAACGCGGCGGCGCTGGGCGGGAGACCCAGCTCCGTTCGGTATAGGGTCTTCAAAGTGACCTATACCGGAGAAATACGTGTCGGCGGTCCGTCCGGCACTCGGCAGCTCGACGGCCTGACCGTCACCAAGATAGCCGTGGGCCCCATGGACAACAATGCCTACCTGCTGCGCTGCTCCAGCACCGGGCAGGGCCTGCTGATCGACGCGGCCAACGAGGCGGACCGGCTGATCGAGATGATCGGCGACACACCGGTCGGCACGATCGTGACGACGCACCGGCACTACGACCACTGGCAGGCGCTGCCCGAGGTGCAGACCCGCACCGGCGCCGTGGTGGTGGCGCATCCGGCCGACGCGGACGAGCTGCCCGTGTCCGTCGGGCACCGGGCCGAGCACGGCGAGGTGCTGACCTTCGGCGACGCCACGGTATCCCTCATCCACCTGCGCGGGCACACGCCGGGCAGCCTGGCGGTGCTGTACGACGCGGACGGCAGGCTGGCCGGGTCGCCGCACGTGTTCACCGGGGACTCGCTGTTCCCCGGCGGGGTAGGCAAGACGAACTCGGCTGCGGATTTCACCTCCCTGCTCAACGACGTAACCGAGCGGCTGTTCGACCGGCTGCCGGACGCGACCTGGGTGTATCCGGGACACGGTAACGACACCACGCTCGGGACGGAGCGCCCGCACCTCGGCGAGTGGCGCGAACGCGGCTGGTGAGGCCCGCCGCATGATCAACCTGTCCACCGCGCGCAGCCCCGGCGACCTGGACGACATCGCCGCGGCCGATGGCACCGCCTTCCCCATGGTCCACCCGGCCTGACGCGCCTCGCCCGGGCCGCGTCAGGCCGAGGCCGCGTCAGGCCGGGCTCTTACCGGGCGAGTCGGGGGCGTGGTGCTTGGGACGGGCGGGGCGCAGCGGCATGGGCGAGGCGGGGTCGGACGCGCGGGTTACCCCGGTCTTGAGGCGGCCGAGGACCAGGGCCCAGGCTCCCTCCATGAACGCGGCCTGCGCGGGCGTGTCGACCAGCTGGTGCACCTCGACGCGCGATCCTCCGCCTCGCGGCTGGATGCGGAGGTAGCCGGTCATCTCCCCGCCGGGAATCGGGACGTTGTCGTCCTCGAAGTCCCAGCGCATCACGATCAGCTCGGGCGGGCAGACCAGCTCGTACCGGCCGCGGACGGCCGTCCCCCACTCCAGCGTGCAGGCGAAGCGCCCGCCGGCGATGGTGACGGGGACGCCGAGCCAGCGGGAGTAGACGGCGGGGTCGGTGAAGGCGGCGAACGTCACCGCCTGGCTGGTGGCCACGTCGACGCCGGCCACCACGACGGTTTTGGCGCACACGTCCGCGGACGTCCGGTCCGGGGCCAGCGGGTCGTCGTCGGCGTTGGTCCACCTGCCCGCGCTGCCGAGCGCGGCCCGCAGCCCGCGCAGCGCGTCGCGGCGGGCGCGGTAGCGGCGCGAGGTACCCACCGCCGTGCTCTCGGCCAGTCCGGCCTCGCGCAGCACGGCCAGGTGCTGGGAGATCGTCGGCTTGGTCACCGGGAAGGCGGCGGCGATCTCCCCGGCCGAGAGCTCCCGGTCCCAGATCAGGCCCAGGATCTCGCGCCGGACGGGCGAAGTCAGCGCAGCCAGCACCTTCTGGATGTCCCGCACGTCACCTTCCGGTGTCCGGACCTTGCTCCCCGTACCGGGAAACTATACGCTTACAGCTTATTCGGCCTTTAACTAATTTGATGATTACCGAACAATACGGGCGGACGCGACAAGGCGGCCGTCCGAGGGGAGGTGGCCGACCGAGGGAAAGGCGGCCGCCCGAGGGGAGGACTCATGGACGTCTGGCCGGCGGTGCACGCTGAGCGCAAGGCCCTCGCGGCCGACCTGAGGGGGCTGAGTACCGAGGACTGGGACCGGCCCTCGTTGTGCGACGGCTGGACGGTACGTGACGTGCTCGCCCACATGACCTCGGCGGCGAAGCTGACGCCGCCCGCGTTCTTCGGCCAGATGATCGGATCCGGCTTCAGCTTCGAGAAGGTCCAGCAGCAGGGCGTCGCCGCGCAGCGCGGCGCCACCCCGGCCGACACGCTGGCCAACTTCGAGTCGGTGCTGACCTCGGTCAAACACCCGCCGGGCCCGAACCCGACCTGGCTCGGCGAGACGATCGTGCACAGCGAGGACATCCGCCGCGCCCTCGGCATCCAGCATAAGTACCCGGCCGACGCTGTGGTCACGGTGGCGGACTTCTACCAGGGCTCGAACTTGCTCATCGGGTCCAAGCGCCGCATCTCCGGGCTCGCGCTGCGCGCCACCGACGCCGACTGGAGCCACGGCACCGGGCCCGAGGTTTCCGGTCCCGTCCTGTCCCTGGTCCTGGCCATGACCGGGCGCAAGACGGCAGCCGACGACCTCACTGGCGAGGGCGTGGCCACCCTGCGGTCGCGTTCCTAGCCGCTCCGGCGCGGCCCGGGCCCGGGGCCCTGGCTCAGGAGCCGGCGGCGATGCCGCGGGCGTCGAACGCCACCCTGATCGTCATACCAGGTTGCGGCGGTAGCGGAGTTCGGTGACGCCGCCCAGGCCCTCGAGCACGTTGGTGGCGCCGTCCGGCGTGAATCCGGCGTGCTCGTAGAACCGGCGGGCCCGCCGGTTGTCGCGCAGCACCCACAGCGTGACAGACCAGTAGCCGGCGTCGGACGCCCTGGCCAGGACCCGGTCCATGAGCGCGCGCCCGGTGCCGGTCGACCACCAGGCCGGGTGGAGATACAAGGCGTACAGTTCGGCCACGGTGCCGTTCTCGCCGTCCGCGGTCAGCGGATGCGGCCACGGCGCGCCCAGCACGTCCGTCTCCGGGCCGAACGACGCATAGCCCACGATGCCCGGGCCGGGCTGGCCCGCCTGCGGCCGGCCGGTGGCGACGGCCACCAGCATGCGTTGCCAGGGGCGGGTACGGAAGGTCTGCCGCACGCGGGCACCCCCGTCGGGAGCGGTGATCCGGTCGATGATCGCGGCCGGGATGATGCCGTCGTAGGCGGCGAACCAGCCTTCCCGCTGCACCGCGGCGACCTGCGCGGCGTCCGCCGCCGAACCGGCGCGGATCAGCACCTCCCCGGGCACGCTAGCGGATCCTCAGCGCCAGGAAGAAGTCCACCTGGTCCTCCAGCCGCGACAGGTCGCGGCCGGTCAGCTCCTCGATCCGCCTGATCCGGTAGCGCACCGTGTTGACGTGGACGTACATCTTCGCCGCGCACGCGTTCCAGGAGCCGGAGCAGGCGAGGAACTCCCGCAGCGTCGGCATCAGCTCGGCCCGGTGCCTGTCGTCGTAGGCCAGCAGCGGCCCGAGCAGCCGCTCGCGGAAGGAGCGCAGCACGCTGACCGGGACGGTGGCCAGCAAGAGCTCGTGCGAGGCCACCTCGTCGCTGGTCACCACCGAGAGCGCGGTCGGACCGCGGAGCGCGGCCAGCCGCAGCGCGCTGCCGGCCTCGTGCAGCGCGCCGGACAGCGCGGCAACGCCCGCGGCCGGCGCGCTCACCCCCACGTGGAGCCTGACCCGGGAGCGGTCGGACTCGAAGGCCAACTGCGCGCCGCGGATGCGGGCGGCGAACAGGTGCGCGGCGGAACCGGCCTGGTCCGGGACGGGCCCAACCGGAGACGACCCGTCCGGACCCGCGGCGGCCGGGCCCGCGTCGGCGGGGGCCGGGACCAGCACCACGATCTCGTCGCCGAGCGGTGCCACGAGGGCATCCTCCGCGAGCGGTACGGCCAGTTCCCCGGCTAGGTCGCAGCGCCAGCGGTCGGCGTTCGGGCCGGTCACCATCGCCGGTGCCGCCGCGGCCATGACCGCGACCAGGTATCGGCCGTCGGGCGGCAGCCCGGCCGCGCGCACCAGCGAGGCGATCTCGACCGGCGCGGCGCCCTCGCCGCCGGACGAGGCGAGCATGGTGACGATCGCCTCGGCCAGCTTGCGGTCCCCGGTCCGGGCGGCGTCGAGCCTGGCCCGCTCGAGCGCCACATCCGCGGCCAGCTCGGCCACGGACTCCCGCAGCTCGTGCGGCCAGTCCTGCTCACGCCCCGCGCAGGCGAGGAACCAGCTGGTGATCCTCGGCTCGCCGCCCACCCCGAACAGGGCGTACTTCCCCGCACCCGCCCCGGGCGCGGTCACCTCGGTGGCGGCGGGCAGCCGGTCCGCCTTGAGGTACTCGCACGCCAGCCGCAGCGCCAGCGGCCCGGGCAGGGACGCGCCGGTCCCGCCCACCACCCGGCCCAGACCGGTCAGCAGCCAGCACTCGGCACCCAGCTCGCGGCCCATCAGCCGGAACATCGCGTCCAGGCCGGCCCCCTCGGCCACCGCGGACAGCAGCAGCCTGCGTCGTCCCAGGACCCGGGTCATCGCGGTCGCCCGGTCGCCGCTCAGCCGTCGCGCCACCTCCTCGGTGACGGCGGCGAACGAGGTCTCGGCCGGCACCGCCAGCAGGGTGATCCCGCGCCGTCCGCACGCCTGGATCACCTCGGCCGGCACCTCGCCCAGCGCCTCCCCCGCACCGAGCGCCACCACACCGGCCTTGACCAGGGCGGACACGAACCGGTCGGCGTCGCCGGACGCACGGCACCAGATCATGCCGGTCAGCACCAGGTCACCCGGCGTCAGGTAACGGCTGGGATCGGGCAGGTCGGTGGTGTACACGTGCCGGATCGTCCGGTCCATGCCCGCGACGTCGGTCAGCAGCCGCAGGCCGAGACCAGGCACGTCGAGCAGGTCCTTTACCCGCACGGAATCACCTCCCGCGGTGAAGCGTTCCCGCGCACCCTGACCGGCCGTTGTTTAGCGAAAGCTACAAACGGCCTGAGCCAGGTTACCGGCGATTCGGCTAATAGGGGCTTCCCGGTGTTCGGCAGGCCCTGATTTGATATTCAGGTGTCGAACCTGAGTCCGCAGGCGTCCGCGACCCTCGGCTCCTTCAACGCCGCCCCGGCGGAGGCGGCCGAGCGTGACGTGCTCGCGTGCTGTGCGTCGAAGGCGTTCGCGAAGGCAATCGCCGACGGTCGCCCCTACCGGGATCCGGACGCGCTGCTGGCCGCGGTCGACGTCGCGTTCGACGCCTTGAGCTGGGACGATATCGTCGAGGCCATGAGCGAGCATCCGCGGATCGGCGATCGCGCCGTGCGGACCGGGATGTCGGCGGCGGAGCAGTCCGGCGCCGCCGCGGCCAGTGACGAGGTGCGGCAGGGCCTGGCGGAAGGCAACCTCGCCTACGAGGAGCGCTTCGGCCACGTCTTCCTGATCTGCGCCGCCGGTCTTTCCGGCCAGCAGATGCTCACTAGCCTGCAGGCCAGGCGCGGGAACGACGAGGAGGCCGAACGGACCGTGGTGCGTGCCGAGCTACGGAAAATCACCCGGCTGCGGATGACGAAGATGCTGGGGCTATGACGCTGTCCACGCACGTCCTCGACGCGACGACCGGGCGCCCCGCGGCGGGCGTCCAGGTCCGGCTGGAACGCGGCGACGGCGGCGGGTGGAGGCCGGCCGGGCGCGGGCAGACCGGCCCGGACGGGCGGCTCCGGCTGTCCGGCGACGGCGACGCGGCGGACTTCGAGCCCGGCGTCTACCGCATCACGTTCGCCAGCGGCGCCTACTTCCTGACCCGCGGCTCCGCGTCGTTCTACCCCGAGGTCACGATCACGTTCGAGATGACCGCACCGGACGAGCACTACCACGTGCCGCTGCTGCTCAGCCCGTTCGCCTACTCCACCTACCGGGGAAGCTGATCAGCGCCGGAGCGGTCGTGATCGAGAACTGCGCGATCGCGACGATGGACGGATCCCGGCACGACCAGGGCGGGGCCGAGTACCGCAGCGGCCACGTGGTGGCGGCCGGCGGGCGGATCACCGCGGTGGGCGACGGTCCCGCGGCCGCCAGCCCCGACGGCGCCCGGCGGATCGACGGGACCGGGTGCCTGGCCACCCCGGGCCTGGTCAACACGCACCACCACCTGTACCAGTGGCTCACCCAGGCGCGGGCGCAGCAGTCCGTGCTGTTCGACTGGCTCACCGAGCTGTACCCGGTCTGGGCCCGGATCAACGCCGGCCAGGTGCACGCCGCGGCCACCGCGGGCCTGGCCTGGCTGGCCCTGTCCGGATGCACCACGAGCAGCGATCACCATTACATCTTCCCGCGGGGCGGCAGCGCCGGCGGCGACGCGCTGGAGGCCGAGGTTGCCGCGGCGGCCCGGGTCGGCCTCCGCTTCCACCCCTGCCGCGGCTCGATGGACCTCGGCCGGTCGGCCGGCGGCCTGCCGCCCGACGAGATCGTGGAGGACACCGACGCGGCGCTGGCCGCGACCGAGGACGCCGTGCGCCGCTTCCACGACCCCGCCCCCGGCGCCATGGTGCGGGTGGCGGCCGCGCCGTGCTCCCCGTTCTCGGTCAGCCCCAGGCTCATGCGCGAGACCGCCGACCTGGCCCGCAGGCTGGGCGTGCACACGCACCTGGCGGAAACCCGCGAGGAAGACGCGTACTGCCGGCAGACCCTCGGCCGCACCCCGGCCGAGCGGCCGCCCGCGCGGCCCGGGCGGCGACGACCCGGCTGGCGGCGTCGGCGGGTAGCCAGTGAGCTAGCCGCCCGCCATCGCGCCGACGATCAGGTACGGTTCTTTCCCGGCCGCGACCTCCTCGGGCAGCGGGACATCCGGCCGCTCGTGCGACAGGTCCTGCTCGCAGGCGAAGAACCGGACGAACGCCCGCCGCTTCCCGGTGCGCTGGTCACGGATGGTGCCGCGCAGCATCGGGTACCTGGCCTCCAGCGCGTCGAGCACCGAGCCCTGGGTGACCCGGCCGGTGACCCGCAGTTCGACCTCGCCGTGGACGCGGGCCAGGGTCCGCAGGTGCGCCGGCAGCGCCACCCGGATCACGTCAGCGTCCCCGGTCATGACAGCGTCTGCACCTCCACCGACAGCACGGCCGGCAGGTCGCGGACGATCGGCGCCCAGCTGTCCCCGGCGTCGGCCGAGGCGTACACCTGGCCGCCGGTGGTGCCGAAGTAGATCCCGCAGTCGTCGAGGGAGTCGACGGCCATCGCGTCGCGGAGCACGTTGACGTAGCAGTGCTCCTGCGGCAGGCCCCTGGTAAGCGGCTCCCACTCGTCTCCGCCGGTGCGGCTGCGGTAGACACGCAGCCTCCCGTCCGGCGGGAAGTGGTGCGAGTCGCTGGTGATCGGTACCACGTAGACGGTCTGCGGCTCGTGCGCGTGCACGTCGATGGGGAACCCGAAGTCGGTCGGCAGGTCGCCGCTGACCTCGTGCCAGGATTCGCCCGCGTCGTCGCTGCGCATCACGTCCCAGTGCTTCTGCATGTACAGGACGGACGGGCGCGCCGGGTGCATGGCCAGGCGGTGCACGCAGTGCCCGACCTCGGCGGCGGGATCCGGGATCCCCTCGGAACGCAGGCCGCGGTTCACCGGCTTCCAGGTCTCGCCTCCGTCGTCAGACCGGAACGCGCCCGCGGCCGAGATGGCCGTGAAGATCCGCCCCGGCCGGGACGGATCCAGGATGATCGTGTGCAGGCACATGCCGCCCGCGCCCGGCTGCCAGGAGGGCCCGGACCGGTGACCGCGCAACCCCGGCAGTTCCCGCCACTGCCGCCCGCCGTCGGTAGACCGGAACAGCCCGGCGTCTTCCACGCCGGCGTAGACGGTGTCCGGGTCGTCCAGCGCCGGTTCCAGGTGCCAGACCCGGGCGAACTCCCACGGGTGCGGCGTGCCGTCATACCACTGGTGGGTGCCGGGCTCGCCCTGGTAACGGAACTCGTTGCCGACCGGCTCCCAGGTCAGGCCGCCGTCGTCAGAACGCTGGATCACCTGGCCGAACCAGCCGCTGGTCTGCGACGCGTACAGCCGGTCCGGGTCCGCGGGCGATCCCTTGAGATGGTAGATCTCCCAGCCGGCGAAATGCGGCCCGCTGACGTCCCATTTTTCGCGCTTACCGTCCGAACTCAGCACGAACGCGCCCTTGCGCGTCCCCACGAGAACCCGTATGCCACTCATCGGCAACCCCTTCCACGGGCGAATGGGCACAATCCTTCGCGGTTCCGACGATGGCCAGACCCCGGAATCATCGCCCATTATTCATTCATCGTCGTCCAGTTGAATGGCCTCCGAGCATTTCGCAAACAATAATTGCGAAAGGTAATTGCTAATTGCGTTGCGGAACGGCGATGCGCCCCGGCTGCGGGCGGGAAGGCGCGTGAGAGACTGGCGGCTGTGCGTACACAGGAACCGGGCTCCCGCGTCAGCCGCCGGGGCTGGCCGTATGCAGCGGGGCTGGCGCGAGGTCCGTTCGGCCTAAAACAACCCCGGCCCGGTCACACGCCGACGGTGTGGCATGCGGCCTGACCTGGTGGTCCGGTCCCGGCGGGCGGTGCTTCCCGACGGGACGCGGGCGGCGGCGGTCGCGGTCAGCGGCCCGCGCATCACGGCCGTGGCGGACTACGGCGCGGTCCTGGACGCCGGCCGGGACGTCGACCTCGGCGGCCTCGCGCTTCTGCCTGGCCTGGTCGACACGCACGTGCACGTCAACGAGCCCGGCCGGACCGAGTGGGAGGGCTTCGCCACCGCCACCCGGGCGGCCGCGGCCGGAGGGGTGACCACGATCTGCGATATGCCGCTCAACTCGCTGCCGCCCACCACCACGGTGGCGGCGCTGGCGGAAAAACGCGCGGCGGCGGCCGGGAAATGCTGGGTCGACGTGGCGTTCTGGGGCGGGGCGGTGCCCGGTAACGAGGCCTCGCTGCGGCCACTGCACGATGCCGGGGTGGTCGGCTTCAAGTGCTTCCTGCTTGACTCCGGGGTACCCGAGTTCCCGCCGCTCGAGGTGGCCGGGCTGCGTTCGGCGCTCGGTACGCTGGCCGCGGTGGACGCGCTGCTGATCGCGCACGCCGAGGACGCGGCGGAGATCAAGCCGGCGTCCGGCCGGGATTTCGGCTCGTTCGCGGCGTCCAGGCCGCCGGTCGCCGAGCGCCGCGCGATCGAGAAGGTCATCTCGGCCGCGGCCGTCACCGGGGCGCGGGCGCACATCGTCCACCTGTCCGCCGCCGAGTGCGTGGCCCTGATCGCCGGAGCGAAGGCGGCGGGCGTCCGGCTGACCGCCGAGACCTGCCCGCACTACCTGTACTTCTCCGCCGAGCAGGTGCCCGACGGCGCCACCGAGTTCAAGTCCTGCCCGCCGATCAGGGACTCGGTCAACCGCGAGGCGCTGTGGCGCGGGCTGGAGGCGGGCGTGATCGACTGCGTGGTGTCCGACCACTCGCCCTGCCCGCCCGAGCTCAAGGCCCTCGGCACCGGGGACTTCGGCGCCGCCTGGGGCGGCATCGCCTCGCTCCAGCTGGGCCTGTCCGCGGTGTGGACCGTCGCCCGCCGCCGCGGGCGGACGCTGGAGGACCTGGCCCGGTGGATGGCGTCGGCCCCGGCCGCGCTCGCGGGCCTGCCGGCCAAGGGCCGGCTGGCCGTCGGCGCGGACGCTGACCTGGTGGCCTTCGACCCGGACGAGACGTACGTCGTGGACCCCGCCCGGCTGTATCACCGGCACCCGGTCACCCCGTACGCCGGGCAGACGCTGACCGGGCGCGTGAGACAGACGTGGCTGCGCGGTATTCCGCTGCTTGAAGGTGAGGATGGAACGCCAGTTGGACGGCTGCTAAAACGGGGATGAACAGGGGTATGGATGAGCAGCTTCTCCCCGACTTGCTCCGGCTGCGCGGGTCCGTCGTGGCGGCCAGCGACGAATTCTTCGCCGCGAAAGAGAACCTGGTCAAGGTGTCCGCGCCGGTCTTCGTGCCGGATACCTACGACGCCAAGGGTCAGGTATACGACGGGTGGGAGACCAGACGGCGGCGCGGGTCCGGCGGAATGCAGCCGGATAGCACCGCCCGCGACTGGGTGATCGTCAGGCTCGGCGTGCCCGGGGTGGTGCGCTCCATCGGGGTCGACACCACGTTCTTCACCGGCAACTTCCCGCAGGCCTGTTCGGCGGACGGATGTTCGGTGGCCGGGTATCCCCCGGTCGAGGAGCTGACCGGCTCCGGCGGCTGGCGGGAGATCATGCCGCGCGCCCTGCTCACCGGCAGCGCCCGGCACGCCTTCAAGGTGCACTCCGGTCTTAGGTTCACCCATGTCCGGCTGAACATCTTCCCCGACGGCGGCATCGCCCGGCTGCACGTCCACGGCGAGGTGGTGCCGGACCCGGCCATACTCCAGGGCCTGACCATCGACCTGGCGGCGCTGGAAAACGGTGCCGACGTGGTGGCCAGCAACGACCAGAACTACTACTCCCCGGCGCGCAACGTCATATCCCCCGGGCTGTCGCGGGTGATGCACGAGGGCTGGGAAACCCGCAGGCGGCGCAGGCCCGGGCACGAGTGGCTGGTCATCCGGCTGGCCGGGCAGGGCGTCATCGAGCTCGCCGAGATCGACACGTCCTGGTTCCGCGGCAACCAGCCCGACCTCGCCTCAGTGCAGACGCTGGACGCCGGAGCCGGCGCGTCGCCATCGGACGAGAGCGCATGGCACGATCTGCTACCGCCGGTCAGGCTGCTGCCCGACACTCCGCACCGGTTCCGCGTGAAGAGCGCGCCAGCCACGCATGTCAGGCTGAACCTCTTCCCCGACGGCGGAGTGGCCCGGCTGAGGTTGTTCGGGTCGCTGACCGACGACGGCCTTGCGGCGCTGCGGCGCCGCTGGGACGAAACGGCGTGAGCCACGTGGTCATCGCCCTGGACAAGTAATTCGCTCACCAGCCCGATGACCGTGGGCCTCAACGGGGAGGATCCGGGTTGTCGGGAGGATTTGGTCAATCAGGGTGTACCAAATCCTCCCCGTAACCCCGATCTACCCCGATCTTTCTGAGGGCGGACGCACCACGGCTCGCTGGTGCACCACAGCACACGCTGGCATCACGGCACCAGCTCCAGGGCTGCACCGGCGGATCATTGGCGCATATCCTGGGCAGTCTTCGGGCGGGAGGTGCGCTGATCGCGGGTATCGCCGGGCAGGGACCGCGGGCCGCTGCCTGGCGGCAGCCGCGAACCGCCGGTGAGCCGCGGCAGCCGCGCACGGCCGCGGTGCCGCGGCGACCGCGAGCGGCCCGGCGCGTGTGGCCGGGCGTCGTGGTCGCGGTGGCGTACTTCGCCCTGGCCGTCGTGCCTTACTGGGGCTACTGGACCGCGGGCGGAACCCGCGTCGCGGGCAAGGGCGGAGACCCGGCGACGGACGCCTGGTTTCTCGAGTGGACCTGCTACGCGCTGGTGCACCTGCATAACCCGCTGGTCACCGACTGGGGAAATTACCCGTACGGCGTCAACGGGGTGGCCAACCTCAGCATGCCGCTGCTGGGCGTGCTGGGCGCTCCGGTGATGCTGGCGTTCGGCGCCTTCGTCACCACTACCTTGTTCTTCACCCTGGCGTTCCCGCTTTCGGCCCTGTCCGGCTACGCGCTGATCCGGCGCTGGGCCCGGTGGCGGCCGGCCGCGTTCGGCGGAGGCCTGCTCTACGGCTTCTCGCCGTACCTGGTCGCGCAGGGCGGCTCGCACCTGAATCTGGTTTTCGTGCCGCTTCCGCCGCTGATCTTTCTCGTCCTGGGCGAGATAGCCTCGGGGCGGCCGCGGCGGGCCTGGGCGTGGGGAACGGCTCTGGCCCTGCTGTGCGCGGCGCAGTTCCTCATCTCCGCCGAGGTCCTGGTCTCGACGGTGATCGTCGGCGCCATCGGGCTGGCCGTCGCGGCGCTGGTGGACCGGGCCGCGGCCGGGAAGCGCTGGAAGTTCGCCGCGCGCGCCATCGGGATCGCGTCCGGCGTCACTGCCCTGCTGCTCGCGTACCCGCTGTGGCTGCTGCTGGCCGGCCCGGCCCGGATATCGGGCCCGGTGCAGCGCACCTCGCTGTACCGCGGGAACCTCCTGGCGCCGCTCATCCCGGATGCGTCCATCCGATTCCGGGTCACCGGGTGGCTGCCGCTGGCGGACACGTTCTCCGGCGGCACCAGCGAGAACGGCCTGTATATCGGGCTCCCGCTGCTCGCGGTGCTGCTCGTCGGCGCGATCGCCCTCTGGCGCCGCCCGGTCATGAAGGTAGCGGCGCTGACCACGGTCGCGGCCTTCGTCATGTCTCTCGGCTCGCGGCTCACGGTGGGGCGCTGGACCTGGACGGCGGTCCCGCTCCCGGAGGCCGCACTGACGCACATCCCGGTCCTGGACAACACGATCGCCGCCCGCTACTCCCTCTACGTGATGCTCGGCGCGGCCATGATGTTCGCCCTCACGATCGAGGCGCTGCGGGACCGCCTGCGCCAGGCCGGGCCCTGGCCGGGCCTGGCCGCGGGTACCGCCTGCGCCGCGCTGGCTTGCCTGGCGCTCCTGCCGCTCGTGCCCTCCTGGCCGTACTGGACGCGAGTGACGCAGGTGCCGCGGTATTTCTCGTCGTCCATGGTGACGGCGGTGCCTCAGGGCAGCGTGGCGGCGCTGTACCCGTTCCCGGACGCCGGCGACGCGATCCCGATGCTGTGGCAGGTCGAGGCCGGCCTGCGCTTCAAGGCTCCGGGCGGGAGGTTCGTGGTCCCGGCGCCTGGTTCGGCCGGCACGCCGGCCTCCGACCGGCAGACTCTGACCGGCGAGGTTCTCGGCCGGCTCGCCCACGGGCGGCCGCCCGCGATGACGCCAGCCCTGCGGCGCGCGCTGCGGGCCCAGTTGCGGGCCTGGGGCGTGCGAGCGGTCCTGGTCCAGCCGACCGGGCAGCGTCCGGCTCTGGTCATGCCCTTTTTCGAGTGGCTCCTTGGCCGTCCGCCCGACATCCGGTCCGGCGGGATCAGCGCCTGGTACGGCCCGGTCGGTTAGCGGCTGGTCATTGCGGCTGCCGACGCCGGGTGCCGGTCAGCTGGGCGTATTCGGCCAGGGCGGCGGAGACGGCGTCGTCTTCGTCTGGCAGGGCGCGCCCGCGCGCCGCGGCGGCCCGGCGCAGGCGGGCGGCCAGCGCGGTACCGGTGAGCACCGAACGGACCGCGGCGGCGAGCCGGTCGGGGTCGCCGGGCGGGACGAGCAGGGCAGCGTCCTCGCCGGTGAGTCCCGGCGTGCCACCGACGCGGGTGGCCACGATGGGCACCCCGGCGCGCAGCGCTTCCTGCAGGATGAGCGGCTGGCCCTCCCACGCGCTCGGCAGCACGAACACGGCGGCGGCGGCCAGCAGGGCCGGCACGTCGTCGCGGTGGCCGGGAAAACGCGCGTCGAGCCCCAGCCGGGCCGCCCGGCTCTTCAGTTCCGCCTCGAGCGGGCCCTCGCCGGCGATGACCAGGATCGGCGCCGGCCGCAGATCCGCCCAGCGGGCGGCCGCCTCAAGCAGGGTGCCGAACCCCTTCTGGGCGGCCAGCCGGCCCACGCCGAGCACGACGGGCCGGGTCGGGTCCGCGCCGTCGACCGGGCCCCGGGCCGCGCGCGTTTCCGCGGAAACGTCCCCCGGGTCGGCGGGGAGGGCGGCGGCGGGGACTAGCGCGCGGCTCACGCGGCGGGCGCCGGCGGCGCGCATGCGTGCTTCCAGGTCCGGGGAGACGCACAGCACCGAGTCGGCGCCGCGCGCGACGATCAGTTCGAGGACGCGGTAGATCGCGCCGGTGGCGCCGCCAGCGGCGGGGGCGTTGTGCACGGTGACGGCCAGCGCGGGCCGCGGGGCGTAGACGGTCGCCCGGACGAACGCCGCCGCGATGGCGGTGAGCGCCCCGGCCCGCAGGCCGTGCGCGTGCAGCACGTCGGGGCGCCAGGCCCCGATCAGGCGGCGCAGCCGCCATATCGCCCGCAGGTCGCGCCGCAGGCGCGGCCGGCCGGCGATCTCGACCGGCGTGAACGAGACCGTGGCGCTGAAGCCGAAGTCACGGTCGGTCCGGGCCGGGCCGAACACCTCGGCGGCCACGCCCCGGGCGGCGCAGCCGGCGGCGAGCATCCGGACGTGCCGGGCGGTGCCGCCGCTGCTGGTGCCGAGCACGAACGCGACCTTCACAGCCGGATCACCTTACGCAGCACCGCGCGCAGGTCGCCGCCGTCGGCCACGGCCACCACCGTGAGGAACGCCACCAGCACGGCCGCGCTGGCCAGCAGCGTGACGGCCACGTTGGGCAGGAATCCGGTCACCCGCAGGCCGGCCGCCACGCCGAGCCCGGCCGCGGACCCGGCCAGCGCGCCGGCCAGCCCGGCGACCATGGCCCGCGGGCAGCCGCGCAGCGCGTCCGGGCCGCGGGAGCGGCGGACCAGGATAAGCAGCGCGACGGCCGAACCGGTCAGCCCGATGGTGGTGGCCACCCCGAGCCAGGGCACCACCGCGGCGCGCGGCACGAACGGCACGATCAGCAGGTCCGCCACGATCACCAGGAGCCAGCCGCCGCTGACCGCCAGGGCCGCGGCCCGGTTCCGGCCTTCGGCGTAGAGCACCCGGGACAGGTTCGCCGTCAGCCCGTAGCCGACCAGGCCCGGCGCGAACGTGGCCAGCGCGATCGCGAGCTGCCGGGCGTCGGCCGCCTGGCCGGCGTGGGACTGGAACACCCGCGCCAGCGGCACGCAGGTGCCGACCATCCCCGCCACTCCCAGCCAGGACGCCACCGTGACCGCCCGCGTGGACGTGGCGCAGGTAGCGTCGAAACTCCCCGAACCCGCGGACAGTTCGGGGAAGGCGCTAGTCGCGATCGGCACCGCCAGCACGGCGTACGGCACGAAGAAGACCGCCCAGGCGAAGCTGTACAGCACCAGCGATCCGCTGCCGCCGCGGGAGTTGGCCAGCACGATCACCACTGCCACCGAGGCGTCCTGCGCGATCAGCGTCGCGACGCCCGCGGCGGCCAGCGCACGGACCCGCGTGCCGATCCCGGCCGGGAAGCGCAGCGCGGGCCGGAGCCGCAAACCCTTGCGGGGGGGTCTGCCGGGGGGGTCCGGGGGGGTGGATCCCCCCCCGGGGTGGGCACAGTCGTCCCCCCGGGCAAGCAACTGCCTGGCGGCCGGGATGAGCGGCGTCGCCACCAGGGCGGCCACCCCGGCGGTGGTCCCGGCGGCCAGCACCACCCAGGCCAGCACTGGCACCGGCCTGGCCATGTCCTGGTAGCCGCCGCCGAGCACGCCGAACCAGAAGTAGGCGCCGATGACGACCAGGCTGGACAGCACGGGCGCCAGCGCGGGCGCGGCGAACCTGCGGTGCGCCTGCAGGATGCCGTAGAGCACCACGGCCAGGCCGTAGAGCAGGATCTGCGGTGCGAACACCACCAGCATCCGGGCGCCGAGGGTGACCATGTCGGCCCGGGGGCAGCCGGGCGTCCCGCCGAGCAGCAGCGACACCAGCGGCCGGGCGATGACCGCGACCACCACGCTGACCGGGACCAGCAGCAGCACGGCCCAGCTGAGCAGCGCGGCGGAGGTCTGCCGCACCTGCTCGCGGTCCGCGCCGCGGGCCGGGCCGGCCAGCACCGGCACCACCACGGCGGTGAGGGCGCCGCCCGCCACGATGTCGTAGATGATGTTCGGCACCATGTTGGCCGTGGTGTACGCGGTGCCCAGGCAGGAAGCCTGGACCGTGTGCGCGAACACGACCTGGCGGCCGAACCCGATGACCCGGGCCAGCATCGTGATCGCGCCGATCAGCAGCGCCGCGCGGCCGATCCCCCCGCCCCGTTGCCGAGCATCCCGCTCGGCCACGCGCACGGTCATTCGTCCGGCGGCGGGAAGCCGGCTTTTTCTGCCGAACGGGCGGCGCTACCCGCCTCGGTAAGGCCCGTCACGTCGCGGCGGGACAGGGTCGTGGCCTCGGGCGGCGGCTGAGCCAGCCGCCGGCCCAGCATGTCCAGCCGGCGCAGCGCGGGGGTCCGTTCGATCACCTTGGTGAAGCTGACCTTCTCGCTGGCTGCGGTCAGCCCGGTGATCCCGGCGAGCAGCGCGATCCGGGCCGTCCGGGGCAGGCCGGCCGCCGAGGCGCCGAGCATCGCCCCGAGCGCGTTCGCGCCGGCGTCACCCAGCATGGCCCGCTCCCCCAGGTCCTCGGGCAGCAGCGCCAGCGCGGCCGCCAGAGGCGGCAGCACTGCCAGCGCGGCCCCCAGCCGAGGCGCCGCGACGTCGTCCTGACCGGCCGCGCCGATCAGGACGCCGGAGGCGACCGCCACCTTGATGGCCCGGCCAGGCCGCAGGTCGAACAGGTTGAGCAGGTTCGCTCCTCCCGCCACCAGGCCCGCGTTGATGACCGCGTCGGCGGGCGAGCCCCCGGCCAGCACGGCGCTGACGATCCCGGTGGCGCCGATGCCGCCCAGCTTGACCGCGCCAGTGGTCACCTCGCCGTGCCGCAGCGCGCCCAGGTGGCCGCGGAAGCCGCGCCGGTCACCGGAACCGGCCAGGTCGTCGTAGGCCCCGAACGCCGCGGCCCCCGCGCCGCCCGCGATCATGGCCGCCGCGCGGCGCCAGCCCGGTGGTCCCGCTGTCCCTGTCCATCCGGTCCCTGTCCATCCGGTTCGGGCCAGGCCGGCCTGGGCCAGCACGCCGGCGATCGCGCCGGCCGCGACCGCGGGCCCCTCGAGCAAGGTGACCGGCTCACCCCGGTGGTTGGTTCGCGACCACACCTTCGGGCCGCCCGGCGGACGGCGGTTCACCGCGGAGTACGCCAGCCGGGCCGCACCCGCCGCGGCGGCGCCGGCCGCGGCGGCGGTGATCAATCGCAGGCTGGCCCGGCTCATTACTTGCCCTTCTTCTTGGTCGGGGACGCGGTGGCGGTGGCGCTCGGCGAGGCGGTCGGCGTGGGCGCCGGACTCGGCGCGATGGCCGTCGCGCCGTTGGCGGTGAACCCGTAGCTGCTGGCCTTGCCGCCGCCGAGCTGCACCGCCAGCGCCTGGATCGCGACGGTCTGGCCGAACACCAGGTCGGCGTCGTCCACTGTGGAAACCTGGTTGGCCACGCTGTTCGACCGCAGCACCGCGATCGGGCTGCCCGCGCCCGACCCCGACGACGAGCCGGCCACCACGGTAGCCACGCTCTTGCCCGCCAGCTCCTGGACCAGGGGTACGAGCACCTGGTCGAGCTGGTCCGTGCTGCCGTCCGACGGCGCGTTCTGCGGGGTGACGACGACGACGAGCGTGGCCGGCGTGGCGGGCCGGCCGGTGGTGGTGAGGAACTGGGACTGGGCGTAGGCCTGGAGCATCGCGGCGGCGGTGGCCTGATTGCTGCTAGCGGCCTGGCCGCCGGGCGAGGCCGACCTTAGCGACGTGGTCAGGATCTCGCCGGCCATCACCTGGGCGGCCTGCTGCTGATAGGTCGCGCTGGTGTCGAGCTGGATGCTGGCGGTCTGGGCCACGTTCAGGGTGGTCTGGTTCAGGCTGTCCTGCGCGGCGCCGCTGGTGTCGAAGAACCGCGACCCCAGGTTGATCTGCCCGGTGACGGCGGCTCCCGCGTCGGTCGCGGCGGTGGTGATCCCGGTGACGACGCCGGGCTGGGCGCCCGGCTCGGTGACGATCAGCAGCCGCTGGCCGGCTGAGCAGGCCGCGCAGCACCGCGGGCTCGACCGCCTGGGCGTACATCTCGGCCTCGCTGGCCTGCTGCTGGGCCGTGTCCCGCTGGCTGCTGACCTGGCCGAGCTCGTTCTGCAGCTTCGAGGTGGTCCGGTCCAGGAAGTTGTACGCCGGCCCCTGCAGCTCGGTGGAGCCGAGGACGATCCCGATCGCCAGCGCGAGGAACACTGCCACGATGGAGACGAGGTGGTAGCGAAAGTCAATCACTAGAGTTTTCCGGTCAGCCAGTAGGTAAAGGAGTGCCAGGTCGCTTCAAAATACCTGGCCAGGATGGGACTGGCGGGCGAGAACACCACCGCGACGAACAAGGTCACCGCCGCGGCGAGCACCAGCACCAGCAGCGACCAGCCGGAGATCCGGCTGTGGTAGAGCTGGTGCACGCCCCGCGCGTTGACCAGCTTCCCGGCGACCCGCAGGTGCGTGATGAACGTGCTCGACATCCCCGGCCTGCCCTTGTCGAGGAACTCTTCGAGCGTATGGTGCGTACCCACCACCGCGATCAGGCTGGCGCCCTTGGCGTCGGCGACGAGCAGGGCGACGTCCTCGCTCGTGCCGGGGGCGGGGATGGTGACGGCGTCCAGGCCGAGCTCGCGGACCCGGGCCAGCCCGGGCGCGCGGCCGTCCGGGTAGGCGTGCACCACGAGTTCCGCGCCGCAGCACAGCGCCTCGTCCGACACCGAGTCCATGTCCCCGAGGATGGCGTCGGGCTGGTAGCCCGCCTCGATCAGCGCGTCCGCCCCGCCATCCACGGCGACCATCACCGGCTTGTACTCGCGGATATAGGGCCGCAGCGCGGCCAGGTCCTCCCGGTAGTGATAGCCGCGGACCACGACGAGCACGTGCCGGCCGTTCATCTCTGTGTCCATGTCCGGCGGCTCGATGCCGTGGGTGAGCAGTTCGTGCTCACGCCGGAGGAACTCCAGCGTGTTCGCGGCGAACGACTCGATCTGGACCCCGACCATGGCCCTGGCCTCGGTCATCGCCGCCTGCACCAGTTCCTCGGTCAGCGGCGTGCCCTTGGCCACGACCGTGTCACCGAGGTAGAGGGTTTCCTGGTCGAGCCGGACGACCGCGCCGTCGGTGATCTTGACGAGCACGTCATGCCCGACCCCGTCGACGACCGGGATGCCCGCCTCGAGCAGCAGCTTCGGGCCGAGGTTAGGGTAACGCCCGGTGATGCTGACCGAGGCGTTGACGACGGCCGCCACCTGGCGCCTGATGAGTTCCTCGGCGCTGACCCGGTCCAGGTCGGAATGGTCGATGATGGCGATCTCGCCCGGGTTGAGACGGTTAGTGATGTTCTTCGTCCGGCGGTCCACCCGCGCGACAGCCACGATGCCGGGGGGCTCGTCGGCATTACCCCGGCTCACCAGCGGAATCCTAAGGGACGGTACCTTCATCAAGTTCCATCCTGCCAGAGCGGTTAGGTGCCGATGGCCATGTTGCCGATTACGGCGTGTCATTATTTGGGTGACCAGAAGTCACTAGCGATCGCGCGGTGTGCCGCAAGGTATCACCCGAACCTGAAACATACCTGGGAGGCGAATAGCCTGCCGCCGTCTGGGCAGGACGCGGCGTTCTCCAGCGCCCGCGGTGACAACCCGCCGGCCCGGTACCCCGGCCGGGCGAGCTGAGTCAGGTAGTGTTGAAATCGTGATAAAGGGGGCACGGTTGACCGAAGCCGACGCAACGGCTCAGGTTCACGGTATCTGCTTCAAGACGGGCCCGCCGGAACGAGTGGGCGTGGAACTCGAGTGGCTAGTGCGCGATCACCGCGATCCCGCACTGCCGGTCCGGGCGGAACAGGTAGCCGCCACCCTGGCCGGCTTCGGGCCCTCAGATGCTGAAGGCTACACAGGGCAAACAGCCCAGTCCGTTCGGTATAAATTTCCTTCTGGTGCCTCGCTCACGGTCGAGCCGGGCGGGCAGCTCGAGCTAAGCTCGGCGCCCGCCGATACGCTCAGTGAGCTTCACGAGGTAACCGAACGTGACCTGGTCGCGTTGCGTGACGCGGCCGCGGCGGCCGGCCTCGAACTCTGCGGCTACGGCCTGGATCCGATACGTCCCCCCCGCCGTCTGCTCGACCTGCCGCGGTACGCGGCGATGGAGAAATTCTTCGACCGTGATGGCCCGTGGGGCCGCCAGATGATGTGCGGCACCGCGTCGGTCCAGGTGTGCCTGGACGCCGGCGACGACAGCGCGGCCCAGTCGGGCTACCGCTCCCGGTGGCGGCTCCTGCACGCCATCGGGCCGGTGCTCGTGGCCGCGTTCGCCAACTCCCCGCTGCGGGACGGGAAGCCGACCGGCTGGCGGTCGGCCCGGCAGCAGGTGTGGGCCAACATGGACCCCGGACGGACCCGCGCCCCGGCCGAGGTATCCGGCGACAGCGACCCGCGCGACGCATGGGCGGCCTACGCGCTGGACGCCGAGCTCATGTGCGTGCGGGAACCCGGTTCGGAGGACTGGACCGCGCCGCCCGGGGTGACCTTCCGCGACTGGCTGCGCGACGGCGGCTCGGGCTCGCTGCGGCCGCCCACCGCCGAGGACCTGGACTATCATCTGTCCACGCTGTTCCCGCCGGTCCGCCCGCGCGGGCACATGGAACTGCGGATGATCGACGCGCAGCCCGGCGACGACTGGATCGTGCCCGCGGCCGTCGCGACCGCCCTGGCCGATGACGAGCGCGCCGCTGAGGTCGCGCTGGCCGCCGCCGAGCCGGTATGGGACGGGTCGCCGGACGCCCAGGAACCGTGGCTGCGGGCGGCCCGGCACGGCCCCGCCGACCCGAGCATCGCCCGGGCCAGCAGGCGATGCTTCGAGGCGGCGGAGGCTGCGCTCGGGCGCTCCGGCGCGCCCGCCGAGATCCGTTATGCGGTCGCTGAGTTCACCGAGCGCTACGTGCTGAAAGACCGATGTCCCGCCGACGACCAACTGGACGGAGTCTGTTCTTGACGGAGTCACAGCTCGACCCGGAAATCCTGCGCGGGGTCGTCGCGCGGGAACTGGCCGGCGCACGGCAGCGCACCTCGCTGCTCACCGACAGCGTGGACGAGGCCGACCTGGTCAGACAGCACTCGCCGCTGATGTCCCCGCTGGTCTGGGACCTTGCGCACATCGCCAACGCCGAAGAACTCTGGCTGCTTCGCGAGGTCGGCGGCCGTGAGCCGATGCGTCCGGAGATCGACCCGCTGTACGACGCGTTCGAGCACCCGCGGTCCGAACGGCCGACGCTGCCCCTGCTGGCGCCGGCCGAGGCCCGGGCCTACGGCCACGAGGTGCGCGGGCGGGTCCTCGACCTGCTCGACCGCGCCTCGTTCACCGGGCCGCGGCTGCTCGGCGACGGGTTCGCGTTCGGCATGATCGCCCAGCACGAGGGGCAGCACGACGAGACGATGCTGATCACCCATCAGATCCGGGCCGGGGCGCCGGTGCTCGCCGCGTCCTCGCCCGAGCCGGCGCCCGCCGACGCCTTCCGGCTGCCGTCCGAGGTGCTCGTGCCCGGCGGCCCGTTCACCATGGGCACCTCCACGGAGCCCTGGGCGCTGGACAACGAGCGGCCCGGGCACACCGTGGACGTGCCGCCCTTCTACCTCGACACCACCCCGGTGACCTGCGGTGCCTACGCCGAGTTCATCGAGGCCGGCGGATACGACGACCCGCGCTGGTGGGCGCCGCGCGGCTGGGAGCACCGGCAGAAGGCCGGGCTGACCGCGCCGCTGTACTGGCGCCGGGACGGCGGGCAGTGGAGCCGCCGGGTGTTCGGCCGGACGGAGCCGGTCGCGCCGGACGAGCCGGTGCTGCACGTGTGCTGGTACGAGGCCCACGCCTACGCCCGCTGGGCCGGGCGCAGGCTGCCGACCGAGGCCGAGTGGGAGAAGGCGGCCCGGTTCGATCCGGCCACCGGCCTGACCCGCAGGTACCCGTGGGGCAACGCCGAGCCCGGGGCGTCACGCGCCAACCTCGGTCAGGCCTTCCTGCGCCCGGCACCAGCCGCTCTTACCCCGAGGGGGCGGCGCCGTGCGGGGCCAGGCAGCTGATCGGGGACGTCTGGGAGTGGACGAGCTCGGACTTCCTGCCGTACCCGGGGTTCGAGGCCTGGCCTTACCGGGAGTACTCGGAGGTGTTCTTCGGCCCGGAGTACAAGGTGCTGCGCGGCGGGTCGTTCGCGGTCAGCCCGGTGGCCTGCCGGGGCACCTTCCGGAACTGGGATTACCCGATCAGGAGGCAGATCTTCGCCGGCTTCCGCACCGCCAGGTCCGCTCAATTTTTCCCGGGGGGACCCATTCTCCGCACGGGGGGCCTCGCCGCCCCCCCGTACCCCCCTGGCCCCCCGGACCCCCCTTGGGGCACCGCCTGATGTGCCGGCACCTGGCCTACCTCGGGCCGCCCGCCACGCTGCGCTCGCTGCTCATCGACCCGCCGCACGGCCTGTACACGCAGGCCTGGGCGCCACGCCGGCAGCGATACGGGACGGTGAACGCGGACGGGTTCGGGGTCGGCTGGTACGCGCCGGATGATCCCGCCCCGGCCAGGTACCGGCGCACGGGGCCGATCTGGGCCGACGAGTCCTTCGCCGACATCGCCCGGGTGACGTCGGCGAGCGCGATACTCGCCGCCGTCCGCTGCGCCACGCCCGGCACCGACCACGGGACCGCCGCCGTCGCCCCGTTCGCGGCCGGCCGGTGGCTGTTCAGCCACAACGGCGCGGTCCAGGGATGGCCGGGTTCGGTCGCCGGGCTTCTCGCGACGTTGCCCGCCGATGTGCTGCTCGGGCTGGAGGCGCGGGTCGACTCGGCGCTGCTGTGGGCCCTGGTCCGGTACCGGCTCGGCCGCGGCGCCCGGCCGGATGAGGCGGTCGCGGACGCCATCGCCGCGCTGCGCGCGGCGGGCGTGACCGGCCGGTTCAACTTCCTGCTCACCGACGGGCAGGTGATCGTGGCCACCGCGGCCGGTGACACCTTGTGGTACCGGCGCGCCGGCGCCGCCGTGGTCGTGGCCTCGGAACCGGGCGACGACCAGCCCGGCTGGACCGAGGTGCCCGACGGCTGCGTCGTCACCGCGACGCCGCAGCAGGTCAGCGTGACCGAGCTGACCGTTTGGGCCAGGCATGGACAAGACACCGAGAACGGAAGGATCGCGATCCGATGATATCCCTCGACCGCCGGCTACCGCCTGGCTTCCTCGAGGAGGCGCTGCGCGCGGACGCACTGGCCGGGCTGACGGCGCAACCGAAGTGCCTGCCGCCGAAGTGGTTCTATGACGCGCAGGGCAGCGCGTTGTTCGACAAGATCACCGAACTGCCCGAGTACTACCCGACCCGCGCCGAGCGGGAGATCCTGCGCGCGACCGCGGCCGGGATCGCCGGGCAGACCCGGGCCCGGACGCTGATCGAGCTCGGTTCGGGCTCCTCGGACAAGACCCGGCTGCTGCTCGACGCGCTGCGGGACCGCGGGACGCTGCGCTGCTACGTGCCGGTCGATGTCAGCGAGCCCGCCCTGGTGGCGGCGGGCCGTACGCTGTCGGTTGAGTATCCGAGGCTGGAGGTGCGGGCAGTGGTGTCCGACTTCGAGGAGCGCCTCGGCTTCCCCGCGGACGGCGAGGCTCCCGCGCCGCGGCTGGTCGCCTTCCTCGGCAGCACGATCGGGAACCTGGAGCCGGGGCCGCGCGCGGCCTTCCTGGCCCGGGTCCGGGCCCGGTTGCGGCCGGGTGACTTCTTCCTGCTCGGCACCAACCTGGTCAAGGACCCGGCCACGCTGGTCGCCGCGTACGACGACGAGACGGGGGTCACCGCCGAGTTCAACAAGAACGTGCTCGCGGTGCTGAACGCCGAACTCGGCGCCGACTTCGACCTGGACGCGTTCGAGCACGTCGCGGTGTGGGATCCCGGCGCTGAGTGGATCGAGATGCGGCTGCGCTCGGCGATGGCGCAGACGGTGCACCTGCCGGGCATCGGGCTCACCGTCGACTTCGCCGATGGCGAGGAGATGCGCACCGAGGTGTCGGCCAAGTTCCGCCGCGAGGGCATAGCGGGTGAGCTGGCCGCCGCCGGGTTCGCGACGCGCTCGTGGTGGACCGATGCCGCGGCGCAGTTCGGCCTGTCGCTGTCCGTCCCAGCCTGAGGGGGCGGCGCTGCTCGGGCTGACATTCTCCGGCCAGACCAGATAGGTCCAGCCGCCCGTGGATCACTCGCGCCCGGCGGCACGGTAGCCGAGCAGCGCGGCCAGCCCGAGGGCGCTGCGCGGGGCGTACGGGACGCGCCACATCCCGCCGTGGGCGGCGGCGCGCGCCTCGTCCTGCCAGGGATGCGCCGACGCCGGGCTGCCGCCGGCATGCAGGTCATGGACGAGCAGTGCGGCCATGAGCGTCTTGGTGGTGGCGGGCTCGAATACCTCGAGGCCGAACCGGTGCGCGCCCGCGTACGCGGCGGCCAGCACGCGGTTCTTGGTGACGGACCGGGTCCGTGTCGGCGGGGCCACGTTCATCGATACGGTCGCGCCGCCGTCCCGGGCGACGGTGGCGCGCCACCGCTGAAGCCGCTTGGCCAGGGCGTAGTTGGGGCCTTGCTGCCGCACGAGGGCGTCGCAGATGCCGGGGTCGGTACCGGGCGGGTATCCGGGGCGCAGCAGCCGTCCGGCGGACACCGTGTGCAGCGACCACCGGCCGAGCCTCGCCGCGGGGGACGGGGAGGCGTAGGCCCGGGCGGACTGCGCGACCGCGTCGGCCGGGACGGCGAACACGTCGGTCGGCGTCGCGAGGAACCCGAGCACGACGTCGCGGCGCTCGGCCAGCAGGCGCACGGTGAGCGCGTCCACGGCGCTGGACACCCGGACGTTGTCCGCGCCGTCGGCGTAGACGTAGTTGCCCAGGACCAGCGGACCATCCATGGCGGCGAGCCAGTCGGCCGCGGCAGGCACGTCGGCGGTCAGGTCCAGGCCAGCGTGCCGGGCGAGATCCTGGGACGGCTTATCGTCGGCGACCGGGACGAGCAGCGTCCCCGCGCTGCGTCGCGCCACCTCCAGGACCCGTTCCCAGATCCCGGGACGGGGCAGGTCCACCCCGATGACCCGGGCTCCCCAGCCCAGCAGGACCGGCAACGGTCCCACCTCGGCGCCGGCGCCAAGCACCACGACGGTGCGGCCGGGCAGGGCGAGCCACTCCGGGCGCGCGGCGACCGCGCGGAGGGCGTCGGCGCAGGACGGCTCGATGACGCCCGCCGCGACCCACGCGTCCAGGCGGCGCAGCAGGGCGTCGCCGCTCAGCCGGTCACCGCGGTAGGGCACGGACAACGCGCGTTCGGCCATCCCGTCGCCGGCCACCTCGACGGCGGTCAGCGCGTGCCGGGCCATCGCCGAGACCAGCGTGTCCAGGCCGGCCTCCGGCCCGTCGCGGCCGGTGACGCGCATCCGCTGGTGCAGCGACGCCAGCCCGTCGCGGGCCACGGACACCGCGGCCTGCCTCGAGGGCAGCCCGGCTTCGATGAGCCTGCGGAAGTGAGCCAGGTAACCGGTGCGCCAGTTCGCTTCCCGGTCGGCTTCGAGCGCGCCCGCCGGGTCGACCCGCCGCAGCGCGTCGGCGACGACTGCCCGGCCCAGGGCCGAGGTGCTCCTGCGGCCGTCCGCCGACACGGGAAAGGCCACCCCGGCCGCCTCATTGCCGCTCATGCGATCTTCACGAGACCATCATGACGCGCGGATTATGATCCGGGCGATGTCGAGGACAGAGCGGTCGCTCCGACTTGGCGGTGAGAGCGCGCCGACCGGGCGCGCCGGACGTGGAGGCTCCCCGTCCCGGGCATCGCGGCGGAAACCTGGATTGGCCAGCGAACGCCCGCCCGGAGGTGTCGGGCGGCCAGAGCTGGGTAAGCAGGTTCGGGCCGCCGGCAAAACGTCGGCGCTGGAAGACGGCCAAGGGCGGCTGTCGGGAACGGAGGCCTGGTGAGCGAGTTCGACAACTTGAAGAACGAGGCAGAGCAGTTCGGGAAGAAAGAGGGGGAGCAGGAGCTGCAGAATAAGTTCGGCGGCGGTCAGCAAGGCCAGCAAGGCCAGCAAGGCCAGGGTCAGCAGGGCCAGGGCCAGCAAGGCCAGGGCGGCTACGGCCAGGACCAAGGCCAGCAAGGCGAGGGCCAGGGCGGCTACGGCCAGGACCAGGGCCAGCAAGGCCAGGGCGGCTACGGCCAGGACCAAGGCCAGCAAGGCCAGGGCCAGGGCGGCTACGGCCAGGGCGGCCCCAGGACCAGTACGGGCAGGGTCAGCAGGGCCAGGACCAGTACGGTCAAGGCCAGCAAGGCCAGGACCAGTACGGCCAGGGTCAGCAGGACCAGGGCAGCCAGGGGCAGCAGGACCAGGGCAGCCAGGGGCAGCAGGACCAGGGCGGTTACGGGCAGGACCAGGGCGGCCAGGACCAGAACGGGGATCAGCAGTCCGGGTATTAGCAGGGCCGGCCGAGCCGGCGGCCACCTCCGGCGCGGAATGACCTGGGGTAGCCAGTGTGCCTCGGCCATTCCGCCCCGGTGGCCGCCGGTCGCCCGGCACGCAAGCTTCCGTGACCGCGACACGCAAGCTTCCGTGACCGCGAAGGGTGGCGATCGCGCGGGAGGATTCGGCCGACGCGAGCGCGTCACGCGGTCCTGGCATGATCGTGGGCATGACTGTGGTGAGGATCAACGCGATTACCGTACCCGCCGACAGCGGCGACGAGCTCGCCCGCAGGTTCGCCGCGCGGGCCGGCGCGGTGGACGACCAGGACGGCTTCGAGGGCTTCGAGCTACTCAAGCCGACCGACGGGCGGACCACCTGGCTGGTGGTGACCAGATGGCGGGACGAGGCGGCATTCCAGTCCTGGATGAACTCCCCCGCGTTCGGGCACGGGCACCGGTCGGCCGCCGAACGGGCGGGTGGCGAGGCGCCGCCGCCGGTCGGCATCAGCAGCGAGCTGTGGTCGTACGAGATAGCCGGAGGCTCGTCCGGCTGAGGCCCGGCGGGGGCAGCTAGCCGGCGCTGGCCCCGAACCGGCGCAGCAGCGCGCTCTTGATCCCCGGCCGCGAGCCGAACACCAGTAGGAACATCGCCTCGCGGACCAGCCGCTGCGGGTCGTGGCCCACCGTGATGGACCGGCTTCCCTCCCGCACCGCCAGGGCCGCCGTGGCCCGGACGGCGAGCTCGGAGGCCGCCGCCCGGGCCTCCGCGATCGCGTCCGCGCCGGCGGCGAGGGCGTCATCGAGCCGCTCCCGGCAGGCAGCCAGTTCGCCGTCGAGCGGACCGGGACCGAGCCGCCGGGCGCAGCGGCCGGCCAGGCCGAGCGCGAGCGAGCCGTTGACGCGCAGCCGGTCGGGTCGCAGGCTCTCGGCCGGGTCGAAGGGCGCCTGGCCGACGCAGCGCCCGGACGGAACCATGACCCCCCCGAAGCCGAGCCGGACGGTCACGCTGGCGTTGACGGCGGCGAGCCGCTGCCGGGTCACGGTGAGCCCGGGCCGGGCGGCCGCGTCCAGAACTAGCGTCACGATGGTGTCATCCGGCCCGCGCGCCAGCACCAGCAGCAGGTCGATCAGCCCCCACCCGGTCACCCACTGCGCCTCGCCGTCCAGCCGCCACCCGTCGCCGGCGGGCCGGGCGCGCAACAGCGGCGGCCCGGGGATCAGGCCCTGCAGCGCGATGCCGCCGCGCACCTGCCCCCGGCACGCCGGGCCCAGCCATCGGTCGCGCAGCGCGGCCGGGGTGCCCCCGGCGGCGAGGGTCATGACCAGCCCCCGGTGCTGCAGCCAGACGAACGTGGTGGCCAGGCAGCCGCCGGCCAGTTCCTCCGTGATCGCGCAGTAGGCCCGCAGGTCCAGGCCGAGCCCGCCCGCCTGGGCCGGGACGGGAGCGCCGTAGAGGCCCGCGGCCGCGAGCGCGTCGAGCTGGGTGACCGGGAGCACGTCCAGCCCGTCGACCCGCATCGCCTCCGGGAACAGCAGGTCATCGGCGAGCCCGCGGGCGACCGCGAGGACGTCCTGCGATGTCGCCGTCATACCGTCCAGGCCGCGGCGAGCTTGTCCATCACCGTGTCCAGGCTCTCGTCGGCGACCTGGCGGGCCGGGTCGGCCAGGTACCACTCCACGATCTGCCCGGCGCCCTGCTCGAACGGGATCACCGCGTGCCAGCCGGGCACGATGCTGCGCAGCTTGGCGTTGTCGAACACCATCGAATGCGCCTTGTCACCCAGCAACCCGGCGCCCCAGTCCGGGTCGGCGGCCGCGATCGCGTCCGACGGCACATGCACCAGGCGCGCCGTCACCCCCAGGGCCGCCGCGAGGGCGTGCGCGATCTGGTCCCAGGTGAGCACGTCGTCGGAGGTGATGTGGATGGCCTCGCCCAGCGTCCGCGGGTGGCCGAGCAGCGGGACGAAGGCGCGGGCGAAGTCGTGGTGGTGGGTCAGCGTCCACAGCGAGGTCCCGTCGCCGTGCACGATGACCGGCTTGCCCGCGAGCATCCGGCCCAGCACCGTCCACCCGCCGTCGAACGGCACCAGCGTCTGGTCGTAGGTGTGCGAGGGCCGCACGATCGTGGCCGGGAACCCGTGTTCCCGGTAGGCGGCCACGAGCACGTCCTCGCAGGCGATCTTGTCGCGGGAGTACTGCCAGTAGGGGTTGCGCAGCGGCGTGGACTCGGTGACCGGCACCCGGGCTGGCGGCGTCTGGTAGGCCGACGCGGAGCTGATGAACACGTACTGGCCGGTCCGCCCGGTGAACAGGTCGATGTCGGCGCGGACGTGGTCCGGGGTGAAAGCCACCCAGTCCACCACCGCGTCGAACTCAAGACCTTTGATTTCATTCCGAACGGCCCCGGGTTCCCGTATGTCCCCACGCAGCCTGCTCACCCCGGGCGGGAGCGGCCGCACGCTGCCACGCCCCCGGTTCAGCACGAACAGCTCGATACCGCTGTCGGCCGCGACCTGTGAGCACGCGGAGCTGATGACTCCGCTGCCTCCGATGAAAAGCACCCTGAGCTTCGCCATGCTCTTACGCTAGTCCTCCGCCGCTAGTAGCTTGAGGGCCATGCACGTCGTCGGCATGGTGCTGCATCCCGAGCGGGACTGCAGCGGAGCGGTCGGATCCATCCTGGAGTGGGCGGCGCGCCGCGGGATCGAGGTCCTCGGCATCGACACCGAGCTCCGCCGGATCGCCTGCGCCGCCGAGGCGGTGACGGCCGAGGAACTGCGGCGCCGGGCGGACCTGGTGGTGAGCCTGGGCGGGGACGGCACGATGCTGCGCGCCATGCGGCTGGCCGACCGGCAGCGTTCCCCGGTCCTCGGGGTGAACCTGGGCAAGCTCGGTTTCCTGGCCGAAGTCGACGTGCCCGACCTGGCGGATGCGCTGTCCGCGATCGACAGTCACCGGTTCACCACCGAACCGCGCCTGGCCGTCGACGCCCTGATCGGAGATCAGCTGGTCACCGCGTTCAACGACATCGCGTTCGTCCGGTTCCCCGGGCAGAAGACCGCCCACATGGCGGTGGAGGCGGCCGGGCGCCCGTTCGTCAGCTACGCCGCCGACGCGATCGTCGTGGCCACGCCGACCGGCTCGACCGCGTACAGCTTCTCCGCTGGCGGGCCGATCGTGAGCCCTTCGGTGGAGGGCCTCCTGGTCACGCCGGCCGCGCCGCACTCGGCCTACAACCGGGGCCTGGTCGTATCCGTCGATGACCAGCTGACCCTGACTATGCTGGCGGCTAGCGGCCGGCTCGCCGTGGAGGCCGACGGCAACGTCGCCGCCGAGGTGGAACCCGGCGACCGGATCGAACTGCAGCCGCGTCCCGGCGCCGCCTACGTCGTCCGGCTCGGCCGTACCACGTTCTACGAGCGGGTCAGGCGCAAGCTGAGGCTGACCGACTCCGCGGAGATCGCCGTCGGCCGGCGCTAGCAGGCTTGCAGCAGGACGTGGGCCGGCGGCCGCCCGGCCAGGTCGCGCGGCGGGCGCGGGGCGGGGCAGGAGCCGACGGGCCGGGCCTGCCTGGGCACGTATCCGGCATCGGCCGGTGAACCGCCGAAGGCGCCGGCCACCGCCGTCCGCGCCCAGCGCATCCGGGCGACCGCCGTCTCGGGATGCTCGCCGTATTCCTGGGCGACCCGCGCCGCGCAGCCCAGGTCGCCGAACGCGCGGGTGGCCGCGGCGATCGCCTGCCTGACCTGCACAGGGCTCGGCTGGTCCGAGCACTGCAGCGCAGATGCGAAAAGCGCGTCGGCCCGGGCAGCGCCGATGCTCAGGTCATAGGGCGCGGATCGCATCATGGGGCCTCCTTAATACCCAGAGGGCCTGACATCCCCGGCTTCCCGCCCTGGCCGCGCGAGCGGCCAGGGCGGGAAGCCAGCGCCTGCGTCAGGTCGCAGGCGCCCCTCAGCATTCCCGGAGCGTCCGCTGCCGCCGGTGATACACGCGCGGCCGTATCACTTCGGCCGGGGCGCGCGAGTCCGGCTGACCGGACGCGCTCATGCCGTCCGCTTCCTGGCCCTGGCCCGGCCGGCCGGAGGCGGGGTGGTACAGCCGACGCAGGCTGGCTTCCCGCGGAAGTAGGCCGGGATGACCGGCGAGTCGGTCGGCGGATTGGTGGGCAGCAGCACGGGCGGGCGGGGCGGCTGGCTGAAGTTGAAATCCTGATCGATGCTGCCCAGGATGGGCTCGTCCTCGCGGACGTCGGGGCGCGGATCTGGCCGGCCGTCGGTCGCCGGGTTGAGGCGCTCGCCGTCGAGGAAGTCGTCCTCGATGAACTTCAGGTAGGCGTCGCTGGACAGGACCTGGTGGTCGATGTAGCCCGGCCGGGCGTAGGGCGAGATCACCAGCCCGGGCACGCGCAGGCCGTAGCCGTTCTGGTCCACGGCAGGCGGCGCCACGTGATCGTAGAAGCCGCCCCAGTCGTCCCAGGACAGGAAGATCGCGGTGGAGTCCCAGTCCGGGCTCTTCATGGCCGCGTTGATGATCGAGGTGACGTACGCCTGGCCCTGGTGCACGCTGGCCGGCGGGTGCTCGCTGTCCGGGCCCGAGGGAGTGATCCAGCTGACCGCGGGCAGCGTGCCCGCCCTGGCCGCGGCGAAGTAGGTGTCCAGGTCCTGGATGTTGTTCAGCTGGTGGTCGGCGCGGACGTCGCCGAACAGCGGCAGCGGATTCCAGATGCCGGGGGTCTTGGCGCTCTGCGGAACCGGGGCGCACGTCTCGGCTGAATCGTCGTCGCAGTCCGGCTGGGTGCCGGTCTGGATGTAGTAGGCCCAGCTCACGTGGCGGGCGTACAGCAGCCAGGTGATGTCGGTCCAGGCCAGGTCGTACGAGGTGGTCCCGGTGGCGAGCTCGCGGTTCACGGCCTGGTCGAACTGGGCGGCGCCGTACGGCCCGACGATGTTGTTGACGCAGGTCATCGGGGAGGCGTTGCGGCATCTGGCCGACCAGGCCGAGACCAGGTAGAGGTGATCGGGCAGGGACCAGGACTTGACCGGCTCGAACATGTGGTCCTGGAGTACGAAGTCCCTGGCGTAGGTCCAGTAGTTGGGGATCTCCGCCCCGGTGTGATAGCCCATGACGTCGGGCGCGCCGCCGCTGCACGCCGGGTCGTCGGGGTTCTTGCAGGTCGGCTTCGCCCGGTCGCGCTGGGCGATGAAGCCGTCCATCCGCCCGCCGTCGACGTCCGCGACGGCGTTCGCCTCGCCGTGCGGTCCGCCCCCGTTCACGTCGGCGGTGTCATGGTAGGGCCGGGTGCAGTGGCCTGCGGGGTTTGGCACGCAGGCGGCCGGGATTCCGTCGGTCATCGCGATCCCGTCGGCCCCGGGGAAGGTCCCGAAATAGCTGTCGAAGGACCGGTTCTCCTGCATCACGATGATCACGTGCTTGATCTTGTGGATGCCGGACGCCGTCACGTACGTCCTGGTCGGGCTGCCGGAGACGGGCCGCGGCGGACTGGCCGAGGACGAGGGAGACGATGTGCATGCGGCCAGGCCGGCGGCCAGCATGCTCGAGCACGCCATCGCCAGCAGGGGCCGGCCCATGAGGTTTCGCCGTCGCATGGGCCCGACGATAGGCAGCCGTCATGGGAAGGTACTACCCGACGCGTGTGCGCTCCCTGGGCGGCGCCCTGCCGGTTCCTGGGCTTCCTGGGGTTTCCCGGAGCCGGCCTGCGGAACCTGGCGGTCAGCTGATCAGCGCCTGTGAGGCCCGCGCGATGACGGCGCTCAGGTCCCCCGGGCGGCTCCGCGCTCGCGGGCGGCCAGGTCCAGCAATTCCTCGGCGTGCGCCTGGCCGAACTCGGAGTCCTCGAGGCCGCCCAGCATCCGGGACAGCTCGCGGACCCGGCCGGCCTGGTCCAGCCGGAGCACGCCGCTCGCGGTCACCAGGCCGTCGTCGGACTTCTGCACCATCAGGTGGTTGTCGGCGAACGCGGCGACCTGTGGCAGGTGGGTGACCACGATCACCTGCGAGGAGCGCGCCAGCCGCGCGAGCCGCCTGCCGATCTCCACCGCGGCCTTGCCGCCCACCCCGGCGTCGACCTCGTCGAAGACGAACGTCGGCACCGGATCCGCGCCGGCGAAGACCACCTCGATGGCCAGCATGACGCGGGAAAGCTCGCCGCCGGAGGCCCCCTTGTTCAGCGGCAGCGGGGGCGCGCCCGGGTGCGCGGCCAGCCGGATCTCCACGTCGTCGGCGCCGTGCGGGCCGGGCGCGTCCAGCTCGCTGACCACGACGGTGAGCGACGCGTGCGGCATGGCCAGCGCGGTCAGCTCGGCGGTCACCTCCGCGGCGAACCGCTCCGCGGCGGCCGAACGCAGCCCGGTCAGCCGCGCCGCGAGCGAGATCACTTCGGCCTGCAAGGAGGCCTCTTCCGCGGCCAGCGCCGCGATCTTGTCGTCGTCTCCCTCCAGCTCGGCCAGCCGCGAACCGGCCTGACTGGCCCAGTCGAGCACGCCGACCAGGTCGGCGGCCGCCCCGCCGTAGGCCCGGACGAGCCGGCCGAGCACGGCCCGCCGTTCCTGCACGGCGGCCAGGCGGGCCGGGTCCGAGTCCAGCGACTCGGTGTAGGAGGCTAGCTCCGCGGCCACGTCGGAGATCAGGTAGCTGGCCTCCGACAGCCGGTCGGCCAGCCCGGCCAGCAGCGGGTCGTGCGGGCGGACCGGCTCGAGCGCGCGCCCGGCGATGCCGAGCAGCGTGATCACGTCAGAGGCGTCCACCGAGGCCGAGACCGGGTCACCGAGCAGCACCTCGTGCGCCGTGGTGGCCGCGGCGTGCAGCGCGTCGGCGTTCGCCAGCTTCTCCTCCTCCGCCAGCAGGGCCGCATCCTCGCCGGCCACCGGCTCGACCGCCTCGACCTCGGCCAGGCCGAGCCGGAGCGCCTCCGCCTCGGCGCCGCGCTCCCGCTCGGCCCGGGTCAGCGACTCGAGCTCGTCACGGACGGCGCGGTGCCGGTTGTACACCTGGCGGTAGTCCGAAAGCGCCGCAGCCAGCCCGGGACCCCCGAACCGGTCCAGCGCCTCCCGCGGCCGGCCCGGCTTGAGCAGTTGCTGCTGGTCCGCTTGCCCGTGCACGGCCACCAGGTCGTCGGCCAGCACCTGGAGCAGGGCCACCGGCACCGAATGCCCGCCCGCGAACGCCCGTGACCGGCCCTCGGCGGACACCGAGCGGCTGAGCACGAGCGAGGATCCGTTGTCATCGAGATCTCCCCCGGCGTCCTCGACCTCGCGCGCTACCTCCGGTGAGACCAGCAGCCGCCCCTCGACTGCGGCCCGGGCCGCACCAGGACGCACCCGCGCCGGGTCGGCCCGCCCGCCGAACAGCAGCCCGAGCGCCGTGACGACCATGGTCTTCCCGGCACCGGTCTCGCCGGTCAGCGCGGTGAACCCGGCCGAAAGCTCGAGCACCGCATCGTCGATGACGCCGAGGCCGGTGATCCGGACTTCCTCAAGCATGCTCGCCCGCGTCCTCCCAGGTACGGCCGCGCCAGCCCGCCACGGGCAGGCCGAACTTGGCCACCAGCCGGTCGGTGAACCCGCCAGGACCCGGTCCCTGCAGCCGAGCCAGCAGCACCGGCAGCTCGCCCCGGCGGACCTCCAGCCGGGCACCGGGCGGCAGATCGACCTTACGCCGACCATCGCACCACAAAACCGCCCCCGATGTCTCGGACGCCACGATGAGCTCGACCGCGAGCACCGACCGCGGCGAGACCACCATCGGCGGGGCGAACAGCGCGTGCGCGCTGATCGGCACCATCAGCAGCGCCTCCACCTCGGGCCACACCACGGGCCCGCCCGCTGAGAACGCGTAGGCGGTCGAGCCGGTCGGAGTCGAGAACACCACCCCGTCGCAGCCCCACCGGGACAGCGGGCGCCCGTCGACCTCGGTGATCACTTCGATCATCCGCTCCCGGGCCGCCTTCTCCACCGTAGCCTCGTTCAGCGCCCAGGTGGACGCGAGCTGCGAGTCATCGCTCCGGACGGACACGTCGATCGTCATCCGGTGCTCGACCACGTATTCCCGCGCCACCGCCCGGTCGACGGTATCGGCCAGGCCGTCTGGTTCGGCCTCGGCGAGGAACCCGACATGGCCGAGGTTAACCCCGATCAGCGGCACCCCGGCCGGACGGGAGAACTCCGCGGCCCGCAGCAGGCTGCCGTCCCCGCCGAGGACGATAACGAGTTCGGTGCCCTCGGCCGCGTCCGGGCCGGCCGGCACCTCCTCGGCGCCCGGGCAGGTGAACTCGCCCGCCAGGGTGCGCACGACGATGCCGGCGGCGGCCAGCCGCCCGGCCACGAACCGGGCGCTGCGCAGCGCGTTCTCCCGCCCCGTGTGCGCCGTCACCAGCACCGTCCGCTGTCCCACTAGCTGGGTCCCTCCTCGATCGCGCGCTGCAACTGATGCTCGTCAAGGGGCGGCGCGCCCTGGCGCAGCCAGACGAAATATTCCACGTTTCCCGCAAGCCCGGGCAGCGGGCTGGCGATGACCCCCAGGACGCCGAGGCCGAGCCGGCCCGCCGCGCTGGTCACGGCGCGCACGGCGGCCGCGCGATCCGCGGCCGAACGCACCACGCCGCCCGCGCCTACCCGCCCCTTACCCACCTCGAACTGGGGCTTCACCAGCAGCACGAAATCCGCGTCCGGCGTGGCGCAGGCCACCAGGGCCGGGAGCACCAAGGTGAGCGAGATGAAGGAGAGGTCGGCCGTCACCACCTCGGGCACCGGGGTGAACCCTTCGCCCCGGTCCAGGGTGCGGACGTTGACCCGATCCAGCACGGTGACCCGCGGGTCGGTCCGCAGCGACCAGGCCAGCTGGCCGTAGCCGACGTCGGCGGCCACCACATGCGCGGCCCCGGCCCGCAGCAGCACGTCGGTGAAGCCGCCGGTGGAAGCGCCCGCGTCCAGGCACGGCCGCCCGGCGACGACCAAATCCAGTGGGCCGAAGGCCGCGAGCGCGCCGGCCAGCTTGTGCCCGCCGCGCGAGACGTATCCGGGTTCCCCCGTGCCGGCGATGCTGATCGGGGCGTCCCGCCGCACCTGGGTGGCCGCCTTGGCCGCCCGCTGGCCGGCCACTGTCACGCGCCCGGCCGCCACCAGTTCGCCGGCCTGCTCGCGCGACCTGGCCAGGCCCCGCCTGACCAGTTCGGCGTCGAGCCGCACCCGGGTTGCGGTCAAGGCCGTCCCTTCGCCAGGCCGGGCCGCTCCGCACCCTCGTCGAGCTCGCCCAGGATGTCCCTGAGCCGCCCGTGCACTTCCTCGAGCACGGCGACGTGCTCGTCCACCGGGAGCCCGCGCAGGCGGCTAAGCCCGGCCACGGCCGCGTCCACCCGGTCGTCGCCGGCCGGCGGCAACGCGCTCGCCGACGGCGATTCGCGCGCGGCCGATGGCCCGTCCGCCGCCGGCCGCGTGTCACCGGGTGGGGGGACACGCGCCTCAGGCCGTTCGGCATAAAGCTCTTGGCCTTCTTGGTCTGGGTATTCCTGGTCCATGTGCGCTACCCTCCGCGTGGAACGCTACCGTCCGATGTTGACTAGAGCGAGGCGCACATGGCTTCAGCCGAGGAGTGCCGCGAGGCGTTGCAGACCCTCACCGGCCGACTGACGGAGATGAGCCCGCAGGACCGGGCCAGCTATTTCGGCAAGCGGTCGATGAGCTGCCATGTGACCGATCTCGGCGTGACGTTCGTGACCAGGTTCACCGACCAGGGGGCCGACCCGGTGACCGAGGCGAAACCGGACGACTCGCCGGCCGACATCCGGCTGACCGCCAGCAGCGACGACGTGGTCTCCCTGGCCGCCACCCCGGCCAACATCGCTCGCATGTGGATCGCCGGCCGGGTCAAGGTCCAGGCCAGCATGAAGGACCTGCTGGCACTGCGCAAGCTGCTCTAGCGGGCAACAGCTCACCTGATCGCTCCCGCGGCGCGGAGTTCGGCAATCTGGGCCGCGGTGTACCCGGTCTCGGCGAGGATCTCGTCGGTGTGCTGGCCGAGCGCGGGCGGCGGGCGGCGGATGGCGGCCGGCTGCGCGGACAGCTTGATGGGCGAGCCAAGCATCTTGATGGTCCCGGCCACCGGGTGCCCGGCCTCCGTCACCATCTCCCGCGCGAGGACCTGCGGATCCGCCAGGGCGGCGGGCACCGTGTTGACCGGTCCGGCCGGCACCCCGGCCTGGCCGAGGATCTCGGTCCATTCCGCGCAGCCCTTGGCGGCCAGCACCTCGCTGATCCGCGGGATCAGCGTGTCCCGGTTGCGCACCCGGTCCGGGTTGGTCGCGTAGCGGGGGTCGTCGGCCAGTTCGGTCAGCCCGGTGGCTTCGGCAAACCGCCGCCACAGGCCGTCGCTGCCCACCGCGACCATCAGCGGCGCGTCGGCGGTCGGGAGCACCTGGTACGGGACAAGGCTCTCGTGCGCGCTGCCGTGCGGGCCCGGCGTGACGCCGGTGGCGAAGTACTTGCCCGCCACGTAGATGAGCCGCGGGTTCGGGCGGGCCAGCTCGTCATAGCCCAGGCCGAGCCGGGCGGCGGTGCCCGGCCGGAAGTTCTCGATCACGATGTCCGAGGCCAGGGCCAGCCGTCTGGCTACCTCGCGGCCCTCGGGCATCTTGAGGTTGACGGCCAGGCCGCGCTTGTTCCGGTTGATGGACAGGAAGTAGGCGGCGTCGTCGCCTTGGAAGGGCGGCCCCCAGCGGCGGGTGTCGTCGCCGTGCCAGATGTCCTCGACCTTGATCACGTCGGCGCCGAGGTCACCGAGGACCATGGTGGCGAACGGCCCGGACAGCGCCCTGGTCAGGTCGAGCACCCGGATGCCAGCGAGCGGCCCGGCGGCGGTTGGCGTTCCCATTACCCGATATGTTATCGAGCCATGGGCGACCTGATCGTGCTCAGGCACGGCGAAACCGAGTGGAGCAAAGCCGGTAAGCACACCGGGCGGACCGACATCCCGCTCACCCCGCACGGTGAGGCGGCGGCCGCGGCGCTGGCCCCGCTGCTGGCCCGCCGGCACATCGTGGCCGTCTTCACCAGCCCGGCGCGGCGCGCGGTCAGCACCGCGGCGCTGGCCGGGCTGGCGCACACCAAGCCCGATCCCGACCTGTGGGAATGGGACTACGGCGGCTACGAGGGCATGACCACGACGCAGATCAGGCAGACCAGGCCGGGCTGGTACCTGTGGCGGGACGGCGTGATCCCGGGCGACGCCGAGCACCCCGGCGAGACCGTGCAGCAGGTCGGCGAGCGGACCGACCGGGTGCTGGCCCGGGTCGAAGGGTTGACGCCGATGCTGGCCGACGGGGACGTCACGCTGGTCGCGCACGGGCACGTGCTGCGCGTGCTCACCGCGCGTTACCTGCGCCTGGAGCCGGCCTGCGGCAAGCTGTTCCGGCTGGACACCGGGACGGTCAGCACGCTCGGCGCCGAGCACGCCGAGCCGGTCATCACGTCCTGGAACGTCCCGCCCCCGGCCTAGCTCCTAGGCGGGCGGGTCTCTTCCCGCATCCAGTTCAGGTAGGCGGTCGAGCCCGCCACGATGGGAAGCGCGACGATCTCCGGTTCGTCGTAGCTGTGCCGTTCGGTGATGAAGGCGGCCAGTTCGTCGTAGCGATCGGCCGGGAGCTTGAACAGCACCAGCCACTCCTCGGCGCGCTCGAGCCCGCCGTCCCACCAGTACATGGACGCCACCGGGCCGGCCACCTGAGCGCACGCGGCCAGCCTGGATTCGACCGCGGCGCGGGAGAGCTCCATCGCCTCGGCCCGCGAATCGGTCGTCGTCTGCACCTGGAGGTAATGAACCTCAAGGTCCGCCATGGCAAATGATGGTACGCGCCTCATGCCCTAGTACGCTGTCCCCGTCTCGGCTGGGAGGAGCGCGAGTTTTGGAACTGGTGCATTCCGGGAAGGTCCGGGAACTCTACGCCGACGGCGACGACCTCATCATGGTCGCTTCGGACCGGGTGAGCGTCTACGACGTGGTGCTGCCCACGCCGGTCCCGGGCAAGGGCCGGGTGCTGACCCAGCTCTCGCTGTGGTGGTTCGGCCAGCTCGGCGGCGTGATCCCCAACCACGTGATCTCCGGCACCGACGTACCCGCCGAGTGGGCCGGGCGGGCCATCAGGTGCCGCCGTCTCGAGATGATGCCGGTGGAGTGCATCGCCCGCGGCTACCTGGCCGGCCTCGGCCTGGCATCCTACCGGGAAACCGGCACGATCTCGGGCGTGCGGGTGCCGCCCGGCCTGGGCGAGGGGTCCCGGCTGCCCGAACCCGTCTTCACCCCCACCACCAAGGCCGCAGCCGGCCACGACGAGCCGATGTCTTTCAACGAGGTGGAGGCGCTGGTGGGCGCCGCGCTCGCCGCCGGACTCCGGCGGGCCACCCTGGAGGTCTACCGGCGTGGCGCCGAGATGGCCGCGGCGCGCGGCATCGTCATCGCCGATACCAAGCTGGAGTTCGGCCTGCTCCCGGACGGGACGCTGATGCTGGCCGACGAGGTGCTCACGCCCGACTCTTCCCGGTTCTGGCTGGCCGCCGAGTGGCAGCCGGGCCGCCCGCAGCGCTCGCTGGACAAGCAGTTCCTGCGGGACTGGTCGGCGGGGCTGGACTGGGACCGGCGGCCACCAGGGCCAGCCATCCCGCCCGACGTGGTGGCCGCGACCCAGGCGCGCTACCAGGAGCTCTACACCCGGATAACCGGCGGTGATTGATTATCGTGCCCTTCACGGAAATCCTCACGCGGCCTTGACGCACGTGTAGGCGCCGTAGAGGCGGCGCTCGAACTCTACGGCGACGATCTCGAACCCGGCCGCGGCGAGCATCGGCTCGAGCAGCCAGCGGAAGGTGCTGAACTCGGTGCGGATATGTTCGGCGTAGTCCTCGCCCGTGTAGCCGTCGGCTGGGTCCGCTGCGGCGTGCTCGAACCAGCCGCGGAAGATCGCCTCGGCGTCGGCGGGACCAAAATCGTAGATCAGGTCGCGCAGCCGCAGCACGCCACCGGGCCGTAGCATCCGCGCGATCCGGCCCAGGGCCAGCGCCTTGAAGAAGTCGGGCAACTGATGCAGGGCGTTGCGGGTGTACACGCCGTCGGCCGGGGGCCCCTGGTGCCGGTAGCTGAGGAAACCGGCCCGCACGCCCTCCAGGTTGGCCAGCCCCGCCGCGGCGGCGCGCTCGCGCAGCGCCGCGAGCATAGCCGGAGAGATGTCCACCGCGATCACATGCCCGAACCGGGCCGCGGCGGCGAGCGCGAACTGCCCGGCGCCCGCGCCCAGATCCACCACCGCCGAGGCCGGTCCCAGGCCGTGGGCCGCGAACGCATCCAGGTCCTCGGCCGGGTCGGGATAGCCCTGCTTCCGGTCATAACCGGCCACGAAGTCCGGATCCAGATGTTCGGGCCCCGCGTGGGCCAGTTCGTCGATCATCCATGATTCAGCCACCACGTCATTGTCCTCCGCCACGGCCCGGATTCCGCTGGGTGAGCCGCTGGACAGCCCGTTGCTCGCGGACTTCGTGGCGGCCCCGGCCTGAGGATCCTGCGCCTCGGCTGATGGCGGTGTGAAAGAGTTGCGGCAAGACCGCTGGGGAGAGGGAGGCCGCAGATGCAGCCGATGCCGGAGGACTGGGACCGGGCCGTCGCGGTGGTGGCTCACCCGGACGATCTGGAGTACGGCGTCGCCTCCGCCGTGGCCCGGTGGACTGGTCAGGGCAAGCACGTCTCCTACCTGCTGGCCACCCGCGGCGAGGCGGGAATCGCCGGCCTGACCCCGGACCAGGTCGGCCCGCTGCGAGTGGAGGAGGAACGGCGTAGCGCCGCGGTCGTGGGGGTGACCGAGGTCGAGTTCCTCGACCATCCGGACGGGCTGGTGGATTACGGGATCGCGCTGCGGCGCGACCTGGCGGCGGCGTTCCGCCGGCTGCAGCCCCAGGTGGTCCTCACGATGAACTTCGACCTCACCTGGGGTGAGGAGGGCCCGGTCAACCACGCCGACCACCGGGCCGTCGGGCTGGCCGCACTGGACGCCTGCCGGGACGCCGCCAACGAGTGGGTGTTCCCCGAGGCGGGCCCGCGGGCCACGGACATCAGGGACGCCTACGTCGCCGCGGTCGGCACGCCGACTCACTTCGTGGACGTCACCGACACCATCGACGCGGGCGTCGCGTCGCTGCGCGAGCACCGCGCCTACATCGAGGGCCTGGGCCGCGAGTTCGATCCCGACGAGTTCCTGAAGAACATGGCAGGATACGTCGGGCTGGGCGCCGGATGCGAGTACGCGGTGGCGTTCCGCCGCTTCCCGATGGGCTAGGCCCGCTCGGCCGGCGCGGCCCGATCGGCCAGCGCGGCCACCTGATCCTCCAGCGGCACGGTGGCGGCCAGGCGGTTGTCCACGGTCAGGTGCGGGGCGGCCGGCTCGTCGCCGAGCCGCATGCTGGCGCAGAACCGCTCGAACTCGGCCAGCTTGGCCGAGTCACGGGCCAGCCCGCGGGTGACGAGCCGGTGCCGCAGGGTGGCCTCGTCGGACCTGACCCAGACCAGGCGGACGGTTCCCCCGCCGAGTTCGGCGACCCAGGACCGCCACGGCCGCGCGTCGTGGACCTGCGCGGTAAACGGGCCGGACAGCAGCACCGGGCAGCCGTAACCGCGGATCTCGCGGGCGGTCGCCGTCATGCCGGCGTACTCATGGATCTTGATGTGCTCGTCGTACCAGGGCCCCTCGCGCTCACCCGGCGGGCGGCCCGCGGATTCCAGCACGGCGGCCACGAACGATCCGTACATCGTGTCCTTGTCGAGCAAGGCAGGCGTCGGCTCGAGCGCGGCGAGCAGCAGGCCCGCGACCGTGCTCTTGCCCGTTCCGGGTGGCCCGGCGATCACCCAGCCCGGCGCGGGACCGCTCATGCCCACTGAGCAACCATAGCTGCCGGATGCGAGGACCCCTCGGCGGGGCAAACGCTATCTGCTCGCCTTGCGCCACGCCAAACTGGCGGGCGAAGGCCGGGATGGCGGGGGCGACGATGCCGAACCCGAGTGCGACCGTGAACGAGACCGCGGTGAGGATCGCCACTTCCGGCGGCAGATCACGGAACGGGCCTCGCCGGGCGCCTCGCACGGAATCGCATTGTGCCAGCTAATTGATCGGCGCCAAAGTGACCAGCGGGCGCGCACGTGCCGACCTGGGCGCGAAACGGCACAATGGCGCCATGGCAACACACGTCGCATTGCTGCGCGGCATCAACGTCGGCGGCCGGAACAAGGTCCCGATGGCGGACCTGCGTGAGGTGGTCGCCTCGCTCGGGCACACCGGCGTGACCACCTACATCCAGAGCGGGAACGTGCTGTTCAGCACCGCCGGCACGGACACTGCGAAGCTGGCCGCGGCGCTGGAGGCGGCCATCGAGGAGAGGTTCGGCATCTGGTCCTCGGTGGTGGTCCTGAGCCGGGCACAGCTGGCCGAGATACTGGCCGGCAACCCGTACACCGGCGAGCCGAACCCCAAGCTGGTGCACGTGGTGTTCCTGAACGCCGCGCCGCCCGGGGAACTGCTCGACCGCATCGCGGCCGCCGAGAGCGCGGCGGCGGCCAAGGGCAGCCGCGACACCGTGCAAGCGGCCGGCCGCGCCCTGTTCCTGCACACGCCGGACGGCTACGGAACCAGCGAGCTGGCCCAGACGCTGTTCCGGATCGTCAGCCCGCCCGCGAAACAGAAGAAGCCGGGCCTGGCCGCCACGGCCAGGAACTGGGCCACCGCCACCAAGCTGCTGTCCCTGTGCGAGGAGAAGCGGTGAGGCGGGCGGTCCTGGTGACGGGGGCGTCGCGGGGCATCGGGCGGGCAGTGGCCCAGGCATTCGCGGGGGCGGGTGACCGGGTGGCGGTGCACCACCGCGGCTCCCCCGGGCTGGCCAGCCAGGTGCTGGCCGGGCTGCCAGGCAGTGGGCACACGGTGGTACAGGCCGACCTGGCCGATGCCGAGGCCGTCCGGCGGATGGTCGACCAGGCCCACGCCGACCTGGACGGCCTGGACGTGCTGGTCAACAACGCCGGGATCTACGCCTCGCACCCGATCACCGAGGTGTCCTACCAGCGATGGCAGGACATCTGGCGGGAGACTCTCGCCGTCAACCTCACCGGCGCGGCCAACGTGACCTGGTGCGCCGTGCAGTACATGAGGCAGACCGGCGGCCGGATCGTCAACGTGACCTCGCGCGGTGCGTTCCGCGGCGAGCCGCGGCACCCGGCCTACGGAGCGAGCAAGGCCGGGCTGAACTCGTTCGGGCAGTCGATGGCCCGGGCCCTGGCGCCGCTCGGCATCGCGGTCGCGACCGTCGCCCCGGGGTACGTGGCCACCGACATGGCGCGCAGCGACCTGAACTCACCCCGCGGCGACCAGATCCGGGCGCAGAGCCCGTTCAACCGGATCGCGACGCCGGAGGAAATCGCCGCCGCCGTGGTCTACCTGGCCTCTCCCGAGGCCGAGTGGGCCAGCGGGGCCATCCTCGATCTCAACGGAGCCTCATACCTTCGCTGAGGTTCGCGATGGTGATTTCCAGGGCCTGCCAGGCGTGCTCGGCGCCGGGAGTGCGGCAATGCGGGGCGCGGAGGTACCGGACGAAACAGGACATGTCGTCCAGGGCCCAGCGCAGCCGGTAGAGCTCCAGCGCGGTCGTATCGACCGGGCGGCCGGTGAGCTCGGTGTAGCGGCACAGCTCGTCGCCGGTCTCGGTGGCCATGAGCCACAGGTCGCGCTCGGGCGGGGCCAGGCCGGCCGTATCCCAGTCGATCAGCATGAGGTCACCGCCGGACACGCGGATGACGTTGCCGGGGTGGGGCTCGCCGTGGGTGATGACGGTCTCCGCTGCGGACTGCGCGCCGCCGGCCCAGCGGTCCATGGTGTCCAGCCAGCGGCGCACCGGCCCGGCGGCGCCGGCCACCAGGGACCGGGCCCGCTCGGCGAATGGGCCGCCGGTCCAGGGCTGGCCCAGCTCGCGCAGGGCCGCCTCCAGGTCAGCGCGCCAGGACAGCCCGAACCCCGGCCGCGGCAGCCGGACCGCAGCCGGGTCCACGCGGTGCAGCGCGGCCAGCATCGCCACCAGACCAGCGCGGTCGGGAGCGGGCCGAGGCGCGCCCCACCGGAACGGGGTCCCGCGCAGGAACGGGAACACCGCGACGGCGTGCCGGGTGCCGAGCGGCCGCACCGTCTGGCCGTCCCGCGCCGGGACCGGGGCGGCCACGAACCCGAGAGCGGCACTGTCGCGGAGGGTCACGGCGGCGTCCATCGCCGCACGCAGGCCAGCGAACACGGCGGGCCTGGTCCGTCCCAGCCATCCCTTGTCGTCCAGGTCGTCGACCGTGACGAACCATTGTTCCCGCTGGTCGCAGGTAACCACCCAGTGGTAGCTCCCACCGCCCACGGGGGCGTAGCGCAGCGTCTCGGCCCCGAGGCCCCAGCCGTCGGCCAGGGCACGAGTCCAGGTCTCGTTCGGTTACTCCCGTAGGCCGGTCCCTCACGAGGCCTCACGGTACGGTGGGCCGCCGCCGGCTGGCCAGCCGATTTCGGGCCGAACGGGCTGGGCCGGGGGCCTCGCCGAGGGCGACCGCGCCTCGCCGGGCGGGCGGCTCAGGACGGCCGGTTCCCGTCTGGCGAGGCAGTGGGCAGCACGGTCATCACCCGGCTCCAGGCGAGCTCGGTGCCGGCCGCCAGGCAGCCGTCGACCACCGCGTCGGCTACCCAGGGCGCTGACCCTGATGGCCGGCATGACCGGCGCGATGTGCGCGAGTTCCCTGGCGACCGCCTCGGCGAAGCCAGGGGCGCGGCCGATCCCGCCGCCGAGCACGATCAGGTCCGGGTCGACCACAGAAACGACCGCGCAGGCCCGAACGCCTCCCGCAGGCCGGCCAGCGCGGCCGGGCGATCCCAGCCGCGCAGGCCGCCGGTGAGCTTCATCGCGTTGCGCCGCGGATCGTAGACGCCGGGGCTGCCGATCACCGTCTGGGTGATGGCCGGACGGGGCGCAGCTGCGCACCGGCGAGAGCCAGGCGCGCCGGGACCCGTTCGGGCTCGGCACGCAGCTTGGCCAGTCCGACGCCGCGCCGCCGCGGCCACCGCACGCTGACCGGTCAGCGCCGCAGCAGGTTCTTCTTTTCCTTCTTGCGCAGCTTGCGGTCATCCCGCAGTTCGGAGAAGGGCTCCTGGTCGATCGGATGCCCGGCGGCGACGGCGCGGCCGCGCTCGAGCTCGGCGTTGAACTCCGCGCCGAACAGGATGGCCACGTTGGAGATCCACATCCAGATCAGGAAGATGATGACGCCGGCCAGGCTGCCGTAGACCTTGTTGTAGTGGCCGAAGCTGGCCACGTACAGGGCGAACAGGGCGGAAGCGATCAGCCACAGCGCGACGGCGATGAAGCCGCCGGGGCTGACCCACTGGAAGCCGTGCCTGGCGTTCGGGCTGGCCCAGAACAAGATGGCGAGGATCAGCCCGATGATGACCAGCAGCACCGGCCACTTCGCTATCTCCCAGACGGTGACCGCGGTCGACCCGATGCCCAGTATGTTCCCGGCCTTCTGGGCCAGGGCACCGGTCAGCACGACGATGACGGACGCGGCCACGAGCAAGATCATGGTTGCCGCGGTGACACCGAGCCGTACCGGCGCGGTCTTCCAGATCGGCCGGCCCTCCGGCACGTCGTAGATGACGTTGGAGGCACGCATGAAGGCCGCGACGTAGTTGGACGCCGACCACAGGGCCAGCACGATGCCCGCGATGCCGACGATGCCCGAGGCGGCGTGGCTGTGCTGCAGGTGGGTGACCTGACTGGTGATGATCTTCCCGATGGACGGCGGCGCCGCCTTGCTCAGACTGCTGATCAGCGGCTGGGTGGCCGACCTGCCCACGAAGCCGAGCAAGGAGACCAGCACCAGCAGGCCGGGGAAGATCGACTGGATGCCGAAGTAGGTCAGCGCCGCCGCGCGGTCCTGCAGGTCGTCATCCTTGTATTCCTTCAGGGTCCGCTTGGCGGCCGCCAGCCAGGAGCCGCCGCCTAGATCCGCCGGGCCCTCCGGCACATCGTCGCGGGCGTTGCTGTCCGCATCCTGCATGCTGGTCATTGGCGGTACCTCTGCTGCTCCCTGGCCGCCGGGCGTGAGCCGACATGGATCACTGACGGCTATCGGTCACGGTGTCGCGGGCGGCCTGAGCCTGATCCCGCACGCCGCGTGCGGAACTGGCCGCCTCGTCCTTGACCGTGGCGGCTGCGTCAGCCGCTGTGCTCTTGACCGACTCGGCGGCCTGCTGGGCGGAGTCCTTGAGGCTGGCCGCGGCCTGTTTGGCCGCGTCGGTGACCGCGGGCGCGGCGGCTTCCTTGACTTTGGCCGCTGCCTGCTCCTCGGCGCTGCTGGCTGGCAGCAGCGAGCCCACCAGCCAGCCGATGCCGACCGCGATCAGGCCGACGGCCAGGGGGTTGCCCGAGGCCTGGCGGCGGATCTGCTGCTGGGCTCCCGACATCTTCTGCTGCGCGGCCGACGTTGTCTGTCCCGCGGCCGAGTTCATGCCGGACGCTGACTGTGATGCCGCCCCCATGACCTTGTCCTTAGCGCCGGCGATGGCCGAACGCGCGCGGGCGGTGGTGCGCCTGGCCGCGTGCGCGGGATTGACGGTATCGGCCAGGGCGTTGACGTCCTGGCTGAGGCCGCTGCGGGTTTCCTCGATGTCCTGGCGGATCTGGTCCGGATCGGTGCTCATGGCCTGCCCTCGTTTCCTTTCACGGCGTCAGGAATCTGCTTGACCGTCTGCACGGTTTGCGGCGTGCCGGACACCGCGGTGATTTCGCGGCGGCCCGCCAGCCCGAGAATGATGGCGATGATCAGCCAGACGGTCCCGACGATCAGCGCCGACCAGCCGTGGCCGGTGCTGTCGCCGATGCCCCACCAGGCCGCGACCGAGACGAACAGCAACACCATGTGGCCGGCGACGCCGGCGCTGGCCAGCATCCCGGCGCCCTTGCCCGCCCGGGTGGCGGACTGGCGCAACTCGGCCTTGGCCAGCTGTACTTCCTGGCGCATCAGCGTGCTCAGGTCTGCGGCGACGTCGGAGAATGCCTTGCCCACCGACGGTCGCGAATCGGGCGTCGGCGCGGCCGCCCCCGCCGGGCTGGTCACGGCAGCTCCCCGGGGACGGCCCGGGGGATGCGGCCGACATCGGCCCGCTCGGTGCTTGCGGCCGGAACCGTGCCGGCGGCCGGGGAATCGCCGGCCGGGGCGGAAACGTCCGCACCGGCGCCGGTGGCCATCCCGGCCTGGTAAGCCGCCTCCGCGGGATCCCGGGCCCATGACCCGGCCCCCGGCGCGCGGCCAGGTGCCGCGGCCGCGGCGGGCTCCTGATCGTCGCTGCTGGCGGCCCTCATGCCGCGGGTCAGCCGGCCAGCGATCAGGCCCGCCCCCGCCGCCATGGCCAGGAAGGCTCCCGGCCTGCGGCGCGCGAACGACTGCACCTCGTCCGCCACCTGCGCAGGCTGGCGGCTGCTCAGCCAGTGAGCGGCGTCACCGGCCCGTGCCGCCGCCTGACGGGCCAGATCGGCGGCCACGCCGTCCTGGGGTGAACCGCCGGCCATGGCGCTGAGCTGATCGCCGAGCGACTGCAGCATGGCCGCCAGCCGCTGCTGTCCCCGGGCCGCTTGATCCCCGAGCTGATCCTGGGCCTGGCGCACCAGGTCCCGGCCCTGGCGGGCGGCCTCTGCGGCCATCCCCGAGGCCTGCTCCCGGGCGGCATCAGCCGCGTGCTTCCCGGCCTGAACCGTGCCCCGGCTCAGCCCGGCCGCCTGATCCCTGACCATCTCGGCGGTTCCCTGCCGTGGCGGCGAGTCCGCTCGCTGCGCCGGCGGCGCGGACTCGGCCGAGTATTCCTGTGTCATGTGGCAATGTCCTCTCAACTGGTGCGTTGCGGCCCGCACGTTCAGCGCGGCCGGTCTGCGCGGCCGCACGGCAGTCCCGGCTGTCGCGGCGCAGCGGCCGCGTCAGCCAGGTCGACGCCCCCGGGCTCCTCGCCGGGCCCTGTGCGGCGAGGAGCCCGGGGGCGCCTATGAACGGCGCACCCCCCGGCGGCTGGCAGCGGTGGCGCTCAGCGGCCTGCGTCGCGGGGGTTGCCCTCGACGCCCGGCTCCTCGATCTGCTCCTTGCGGACGGTCTCATTGACCGCGGCGTCCTCGGTGACCGACTCCGTGGTCAGCCGGACCCGCTCGACCGGCACGGCCTCCTTCGCCACCACCGGCCGTTCGGCCCGCAGGGTCACCTCATGCTCCTCCTCGCTGATCGGCTCGCCCGACAGCGCGGCGTCCCGGTTGGCGTCGGTGATCGGTTCCCGCTCCACGCGGACTTCCTCGTGGCTGACCGGGACCGTGGTGGAGACCTGCTCGGTGACGACGTACTTGCGCAGCCGGGCTCGTCCGGCCTCGACGGTCTCGGTGCCGACCCGCAGCTGCTCCTCAGACCGGGTCATCGCGTCGTCGGTCACAGGTCCGGAGGTGTCCCGGCCCTGTGCGCCGGCCTGCCCGCCCGGGCCGTATCCGGTCTGCTGCTCGCCGAGGTAGCCGGCGTAGTGCCGGTAAAGAGCATCCTGCTCGCTCGCGTCGATCCGGCCGTCATCGTCGACGTTCGGGGCGTCCTTGATCTGCTCCTTGGACACGGCCAGCGTCACCTCACCCCCGCTGACCTGGGCACCGTAGAGCGGCGCGAAGCTTTGCCTGGTGCCGAACATGCCGGTGACGACGGTGACCCACAGCGGCGTGCCGGTCTGCTCATCCAGGTAGACCTGGCCGATCTTGCCGACCTTGCTGCCTTCACTGTCGACCGCGGTACGGTCGGTGAACTGCTGGACATCCTGAGGGCTAGTCATGGTTCAGTTCTCCTGAAAATGGTGATCGTATCGGCAACCGCCCGGGCAAGCCTGGGCGGATCCCGAGACCGAAGGCTACGGTCCTGTGCCTCTGCCCCAAGGCTTACGTCATAAACGTACATCGGAAGCTTACATGTGAAGCTTACAGTGTCCCGCTACCGGGCGGGCCGGGCTTCCCCGCCCGCGAGCCGGCCCGGATCCGGAACAGATGGCCGGCCAGGCCCGCAGCCGACGGGCTGCCGGGCGGCCGCAGTTCAACCGGAGCTGGAGCCTGCTCCCCTGGCGAGGTATGCGGCAATGCGGTCAAGCATAGTGGCCAGGCCTGATTCGAACTCCTGTTCCCAGACGTCCTGGGCCAGCCCTCCGGCCAGGCGGTGCACGGTCGGGAAACGCCTGGCGTCGATCTCGTCCGCGGGATCGATCAGCTCGGGCGGGCTGCCGGCATCCTCGACCGCCTCTCGCTGCCCGGCGGACCGGGCCGGGCTCAGCCCTCCCGGGACCGGATCGGCGGCTGCGGCCCGTCCCGGCTCGCTGCCCCTCGCCACGGTGTCGGCGGCGGCGAAGGAGCCATCGCCCGGCTTCGGATCCCGGAGCGTCATGGCGCTGGTCTCCAGCAGCAGGTAACCGAGCAGGAAGCCGTTGAACGTGCGGTAGGTGAACAGCACCTGCTCGTCGCTGAATCCCTCTTTGGCCAGCCCGGTCAGCATGGTCTCCACCCAGCGCAGCGACCGGAGCGGCGGGTTGACCCATGGCGCCGACGGCGGCCGGGTGGCCACCAGCGGGAAGGCGTGCGGATGCGCCCGGGCGTAGCGGCGGACACCGTGGCTCATGCCGGTGAGATAGGGGCGCCACCCGTCCACCGGATAGGGCCGAACCTCCGGGTCGTCGGCGAGCTCGTTGACGATTCTCTCCACCACCGCGTCGAACAGCTCGTCGCGGTCCTGCACATACCGGTAGAGGGACATCGAGCGCACGCCCAGCCGCGAGGACACCGCCCGCATCGTGGCCGCCCCGATGCCCTGCTCATCGACCAGCTCCAGCGCAGTCGAGACAATCCGGTCCAGCGACAGACCACGGCCCGGCCGATTACGACCGCCGCGACCGCCTTGTGCTCGTGCCACCCGAACCACACCTCGAGACGACTGCTGCGATGGTAATGATCATGCCGCCCGCGGCCACTGGCGGCATGCCGCACTTTGCTGATCATAACGTTCCGCGGCCGTATAGCGCAGAAACGGCACAGCACGGCCGCCGCCATGGCGGAGGCTGGCCCAGGCCCGGCCGAGCAGTGATCACGCCACGGTCAGCCTTGGGAGCAGGCCGGCCTCACGTGCTGAGGCCGAGCTGGCGCATCCTTCCCAGGTTGTCCTCTATCCCGAACGCGCCCGCCAGCTTCCCGTCGCGCACGCGGAAGATGTAGATCTCATCGACATCCTGAAAGCGCCGGCCGGTCGGCGGATGATCCATCCATTGCCCCAGGTGGGTCCCGGAGCACCGGAAATGCGCAGCCACTTTCTCGCTGTCGGCGACAGCATATAGCTCTCCCATCCGGATGGCCCGTTCATCAAAGGCATGCTTGGCGTGAGAGTAGAGGTTCATTGCGCCCAGCGCTCCCCCTGGACCCAGCAGCGGCAGCGACAAGACGCTATGCACCCCGAGCCAGCCCGCCCGACGCCCTCTACGAGTACTACGCCGGATACCTCGGTGACGGCCAGTATCAGGACCACTCCGCCGGCGGACGCGAAGACCTGGCCGGCCGGGCCGGCATCCAGGGCCGTGACGCCTCCGGGCCGACTACCGACGACGCGATGACCCGGTCCGAGGAGCGGCTGCACGTCGGCACCGAGAATGTCGAGGCTGGCCGGGTCCGGCTGCGCAAGCACGTCGTGACCGAGAGAACGTCACCCAGACCGCGCCGGTCAGCCATGAGGAAGTCCGCCTGGAGCGGGAGCCCGTCACCGACGCCAACCGCGGCCAGGCCATGTCCGGCGGCGACATCACCGAGGAAGAGCACCAGGTCACGCTGCACGCCGAACGTCCCGTCACCTCGAAAGACACCGTCCCGGTCGAGCGCGTCAGGCTCGGCAAGGAAACCGTGACCGAGGACCACGAAGTCAGCGATATTGACAAGGACCAGATCCTGCAGCTGCTGCGCAGCCAGGGCCAGCATGACCAGGCCGGCCAGGCCGCCAGCGAGCTGCCGGACCAGGTCGACACCGGCAACGCCCAGCACGCCGGGATGCTGTCGAAGTACGGCATCGACCCCGCCACCATCACCGGCAAGCTCGGCAGCATGGGCAAAATGCTCTGACCGCCGCCAGCCGGGCGCCCGCCGCTCAGGCTGGCCAGGTACCCGCGGGTGCTGCGTCCGTCCCGGCATGCCGGGACGGACGCAGCCCGCATGACCACGGCCGCACGACCACCACAGGAGAACTAGGCCTGTGACGAGGATCGATGCAAGATCCTGAGTCAGCCCGTGCGCAGAGGTCGGAGCCTGGTGGCGGGCGGGCGGCTGGTGGTGCGGTGGCGGCCGTCCAGGTTGATCGGCGGACCGGGTAATCGGATCAGCCTGTTCCCGCCAGAGCATGGTGGCACTGGTGAGCAGCCCGCGGTGGTGCCGGGTCACCCGGCCTGCTGCGGTGGCACCGGCAAGCTGTCCCCGGCGAGCCGCTGGGTCGCCAGCGCGTTGGCCGCGGCGTTGCTCGCGCCGTTGCCGGCCACCGCTAGGAGGAAGGCTTCCCGGTCCAGGGCCAGCGTACGCATCGGTTGCTCGGCCACCACCGTGGCGGTCCGCGGGATGTCGCGGAGCAGCGCGATCTCCCCGAAGCAGTCACCGGGGCCTAGCGGCGGCCGCGGGCTGCCGCGCACGCTGACGCTGGCGGATCCGGAGGCGATCAGGTGGAAATGTTCGCCGGGTTGGCCCTCGCGCACCGCGACCTCGCCCGGCCCGAACTCGTGCGGTATGAGGTCGGTCGCCAGGAGTTCGATCACGGCCAGCGGCAGCGGCTCGAACATGGCCAGGCGGCGCAGCAGTCCCACTTCCTGCCCGGGCGGGGGCATGGCCCGGTCGAGCCGCGCGAAGCACCGGGCGTAGGTCAGCGCCAGGCCGGCCAGGCCTCCGCCCAGCAGGGCGAGCGTGTCCCGGACCCCGAGCGCGCCCAGCAGCAGCGGCGCTGCTATGGATCCGGCGCTCAGCCCGGCCTGGGCCACGAACTCCTTGGCACACAGCACCCTGCCCGCGACGCGGGCACTGACCGACCGGGCCACCAGCGTGAACACGCCGACGTCCTCCACCGCGTTGCCGGCCCCGACCACGGCCATGGCGAGGTAGGCCACGGCGGGACCTGGCATCAAGGCCAGTGCCACGAGCGGCAGCCCCCACAGCAGCAGGCCGCCGATGAAACTGCGGCCCAGCCGGGTGACGCGGACCAGGGCGGCAGCGGCGGCGGCGCCGGCCAGCCCGCCGGCGCCGATGGCCGCGTTGAGCCAGCCGACCGCCGACGTGCCGAGCGTCAGCGTCTTGACCGCGAGCACCGCGATCAGCACGGTGAGCGCACCGCGGACGAACGTCTGGGCGAACGCGAGAACCGCCACGCCCGCGGGCGGGGCCACCCGGGCCAGCTCGATTAGGCCGACGGCGGCCTCGCGTGCCACCCGGCCGGCGCCATGGCCGGCCCGGCGGCTGCCGGGCTCGTCCGGCACCGCCAGGCGCCGCAGCGAAAGCGCGGCCGAGCCGAGGAAACCGGCCGCCAGCGCTACCGGAACCCAGACCGGCGCGGCGACGAGCAGTGCTCCGGCCAGCAGCGGCCCGGCCAGCGTGCCCGAGTTCTCCAGGACCGCCGCGGTGGCGTTTGAGGAGGCAAGCTCGGCCGGCGTGCGGACCAGCCACGGCAGGATGGCCACCTGCAGCGGCCGGTAGGTGCCCGCCAGAGACGAGCTCGCGGCAGCGAGCGCGATCACGGCGAGGGGCGGTCCGCCGACCGCGGCGGTCAGCGCCGCCAGTGCCAGCAGGATGGCTCGCAGCCCGGTAAGCCGGCGCAGCAGCGTGTCCCGCCGGACCCTGCCGGCGACGCCCGCGATGCCCAGCGCCACGCACATGGCGGCCAGGGTCCGGGACGCGACATAGGCGGCAGCGAGCCCGGCGCCGCCCGCGTTAAACGCGTAGGCCACAAGCGTGACCATGCCGGCCAGCTCGCCAGTGACGCAGAGGCCCCAGCCAAGCTCGATCCGGCGCACGTCAGGTAGGCGGAGGACCTCATGCAGGTCATGAACCGTCCGCAAAATAGCTCTCCCGCGCGGCGCCCAGCCGCCCACGGCTGGCAGAAAACGCTGCCAACGTCGCGGCTCCCCACATTGTGACGCCCGCCAAGGCCGCAGCCAATGCACCTTAGAGGGATACCGGGTCCAGGCGCCGAAAACCCAACGGATGGGAGGGCGTGATCTGCCAGAGATCTGCCGGGATCATCACTCGGCAAGCACGTCATCGTGCCGGGCTGGCGGGGCTGCGCGGGACCGCCCCAACCGGCGCGCCCCCGTGCGTCGGAAGGGTGGCGCCACCGACGTCATCTGCTGGCAGACCCGTACCGCCCGGCTCCTGCCCCGCCTGGCCGCCGGGCACACGTCCGGCCCGCTGTTCGTCACCACCCGGAAGGCCCGGGTCGAGCTGCCCGCCGCCGACCTCGACGGCCGCGGCCGCGCCCGGCTCAGCTGCTGGCGCTGCACAAGGCCGAGCGCGACCCGGTGCGGCGCCGGTAAGGGGGGGTGCAGCCAAGGTAAGCCCAGAACCCGCCATAAGGCCTTGGGCGGGGGGCTGATCAGGTGTAGCCGCGTCGTTCATCATGAGCAGCGGCTCCGTCCGGCTTTGGCGGCACTCCGGCTGCCGTCACGGACGGTGGCGGCGCGGCCTGGCATGCGGCATGCAAGTAACCGCCCAATTGAGTTGCGGGTCAGGAAGCCAGCGAGGCTTCAGGGGTCCTGGTAGTCCTAGCGAAAAACCCAGCGGATATGGCTGACCTGCGCTAACGCGTGGTTCCGGCACCGTGGTCAGCCGGATAGCAGGCCCGGCGCAGGGTTGTCAAACGGATTCGGAGGCAAGATCTGGCGTATCCGCCGGAAATGTCCCGGGGACTACCGAGACCCCGGGAGACTGGGCGCCATGGCGGTGCTGACGGGTCCATTGTTGCCCGCGCTCCGGCAACTGGCCGCCGCGGCATGTGGGGGGGTGAGTACCGGCAGAAGCTTCACGCCGGGCACTGTCGAGGTGCCGGGGGTCAGTGCTGTCCGCGCCCGCTCCTGCTGCAAGCGGTGACAAAAAGAAACCTTCACGATGCAGTGGCTGCAGCGGACGATCGCGCGTCCTGGAAGGTGACGACAAGGACGAGGTCGTCTGGTTCTTCGTAGCTGTAAATGATCAGCATCCATCGCCACGGTCCGAGGATGAACCGCATCGGCTCCCAGCGCCCCTCCAGTCGCCGGCCGATCCGGGGGAACTGCTCAAGGACGCGAAGGGAGCGCCCGACGCGCAGCCTGGTATCGCCCGGAAGGCTGTGCGTGAGGATCATGCGGTCGAGGTCTTGGACCGCGGGGACGCTAAGCCTGACCTTCGCCAGCGCTCAGAGCTCGTCCAGGGCGATCGTCTCGCCCGCGCGGGCGCGCTCCAGGCTCTGCATTGCGTGTTCGCAGGCGCCCGGGATGCCATCGAGCACCGCGACGATATCTCGGGCGTCCGGATCGGCTTCCTCGAGCGCCACGGAGAGCAGTGACCGCGCAAGGGTGCCTTCCTGGACATGGGTGCGCGCGGCGAGCCGCGCCAGCCGGGCGGCGTGCTCCGGGTCGAGCGTGACATTCAGCCGGTGACCAGGTCCCTCCATGTGCGCGAGTGTACTGCACGGGCCAGCACGAAACGTGTACCCATCTCGGGGACCCCGCGCGCGTGGGCCTGGAACTCCTACAGCTACGGCGCGGGGGCAAGGTAGGAGAGGGCTTGCGACGAGGATCGGTACAGGATCCTGAGCATTACGTGACTTGACGTTGGCTATCTGTGATCGGCGGGGCACAGCGGCCGGGGATGGAGCAGCCAGCCGCGGGAGCGCAATCTCGGCGACGGGTGTACTTTCGCCTGCCATCGGCGCCGGCCTCGTCATACACGCCGCGGGCCACCTCCGCCTGCCGGCCCGTCAGCTTGGGTTTGCGGCCGCCGACCCGGCCGCGGGCCCGGGCGGACTCCAGGCCCTCGCGGGTGCCTTCGGAGATGAGGTCGGCGAGCATCTCATCCATCGCGGCAAGCACGTGGAAGGTGAACCGCCCGGCCGGGGTGGTAGCGTCGATGCTCTGCTTGAGCACGACCAGGTCGATCCCGCGCTCGGCCAGCAGCGCGGCGATCTCGGTGAGGTGGCGCACCGAGCGGGCCATCCGGGACAGCCGGGTGACCACGAGCTCGTCGCCGCGGCGAAGATGATCGAGGCAGTTGTCCCACTCAGGTCGCCGGGCGAGCTTGCCGGAGGCGGTGTCAGTCCAGTTCCGCTCGCAGCCCGCGGCACGCAGCGCGTCGAGCTGGGAGTCGCTGCGAGCGAGCGGAGATCCGGGCGTACCCGTACCGGGCCATACGCGGAAGTGTCCCGCAAACGATGCTTGCGCGCTTCCGGTGACACGCTGTTTCCGCCCGCCAGTTGTGATCCACTTCGGGCAGGAGCTGAGCTGGGCGAACGTGCTACCGCTCCGAACACCCGGAAGTGGGACTTAAATGATCGTTATCTACCCACTCGGGTCACGCAACGGTGGCAGCATTGCCGTCGGCGGAGCCTGGGCCACCTGGGCCGAGGTGAGGCGTCTGCACCAGCCAGCGGCCGGAGGCGAGCATGCCGGTAACGGCGGATCGAGCCTGTATCGCCTCGTATGCGCAATTTCCGGCTGAGCTGGACCGGGACTGGCTGGGGCGGGTGTGCCATCTGAGCGGGGCGGACCTGGCGGTGATCCGGCGCCGGACCGGCCCGGTGACCCAGCTGGGATATGCGACCCAGCTGGTCACCGTCCGGGCGATCGGCACGTTCCAGCCGGACCCGGCCGCGTACCCGAGCCGGTCGTGGCTGCTGTCCACGCCAGCTCGGCATCGATGACCCCGGCGTGCTGGCCGGGTACCGGGACATGCCGGTGCGGTGGCGTCACACCGCCGAGATCCGGGACCGCTACGGGTATTGCGACTTCTCTGCCCAGCCCGGACGACTACAGCGCCAGCTCCCTGCTGGCGTTCGCCCTCGGGGGGTCCGGCCTTGGCTGACCACCCCCCGCTGCCGCGGCCGGCGCTCAGGCCGGCCGTGCTGGCCATCGACGGGGGCAACAGCAAGACCGACGTGGCCCTGGTGGCCGACGACGGTACGCTGCTCGCCTCGGCCCGCGGCCCCGGCATCAACGCCCACGAGGTCGGCATCGACCAGACGGTGCTGATCCTCGACGCGGTGGTGAAGCAGGCCGCGGACCGGCTCGACCGGCGGGTTGCCACGCAGCCGGTCGTCCTCGGCGGTGGCGTGATCACCACCATGAACCCGCTGCTGATGACAGGTATCCGCCGCCAAGTCGCCGAGGCCGCCCGGATCCGCGTGATCGACGTGCCGCCGGTGGCCGACGCGGCGCTGCTCGGCCTCGACCACGTGCACGCAGCTCCGGCCGCGACGTCCCGGCTGCGCGCCGCGTACGATGACTGACCTTCGCCCGTGCGCCCCCAGCCAGCAGCGCCGAGGCGATCACCGCTAGTCTCCGGCGGAATCCGCGGTATCGGACGTCACGATCAGCTGCGGACAGAGCGCATCAGCCGCCGCCCCAGCAGTGCCCGCGGGCACGCCGGGGGCCCGGTAGTCCCATCCCGCTGCCCGCCAGCGGCGTTGATCGAGCGCATGCCGGACGTCGATGACGGCGCGCGGCCGAGCGGCCACCGCACCCAGCTCAGCCGGATCGAGATCCCTGAACTCAGGCCATTCGGTGAGCACGAGCACGACCTGCGCGCCCACCGCGGCTTCCCGCGCCGACGCGGCGTACCGAAGCTGCGGGCACGCCCGGCGGGCATTGTCGATCGCCACCGGATCGTATACGGTGACCAAAGCGCCCATGCCGTGCAGTATCTGTGCGACGTCGAGCGCCGGCGAATCACGCACGTCATCGGATCCGGGCTTGAAGGCCGCGCCGAGCACGCACACGGGCTCCCCCGTCGGCGAGCCGCCGATCAGCTCGCACGCGAGCTCCGCCACCCGCGCGCGCCGCCGGAGGTTGATGGCGTCCACTTCGCGGAGGAGGCGCACCGCGCCGTCGGCTTGCAGCTCCGTGGCGCGGGACATGAAAGCGCGAATGTCCTTGGGGAGGCAGCCGCCCCCGAAACCGAGGCCGGAATTCAAGAATGCCGGACCGATCCTCGGGTCGGCGCCGAGCACGCTGCCCAGAACCGTCACGTCGGCCCCGGCCGCCTCGCAGACCTCGGCCATCGCGTTGATGAAGGAGATCTTCGTGGCGAGGAACGCGTTCGCGGCGACCTTGGCGAGCTCTGCGGTAGCGAGATCGGTCACGTAGAAGGGGACCCCCGCGGCGAGCTGCGCGGCGTATACCTCGCGCAGGGCGGCTTCGCCGCGCGGCGAGGTGACGCCGGCGACGATCCGGTCCGGGGTCAGCGTGTCGTCAACTGCATGCCCCTCGCGGAGGAATTCGGGATTCCAGCACAGTTCCGCCGAATCCCCCGCCGGAGCGCGCCGCGCTATCTCCGCGGCGACGGCCGCGGCGGTCCCGGAGGGAACGGTCGACTTGCCGACAACCAGACAGGGCCGGGTGAGCAACCGCGCCAGTGCGGCGATGCAGCCATCGACCTGGGTGAGATCGGCGCCGTCGCCATCGTGCCGCTGCGGCGTGCCGACGCAGATGAAATGGACATCACCGAAGGCCGCGGCCTCCTCGTAGGAGGTGGTGAAACGCAGTCGGCCGCAGGCCAGGCCGTCACGGAGCAGGCCGCCGAGCTGGGGCTCGAATACCGGCAGCTCACCGCGGGATAGCCGGATGACCTTCTCGCGGTCGGTGTCCAGGCCGAGTACCTCGAAGCCGAGGTGGGCCATGCAGGCGGCGTGCGTGATGCCCAGATACCCCGTGCCAAGCACGGTCAGTCGTGGTCGGGTCGTCATCGGCTGGCACCTCGGAGATGATCGTCGGTCACCGTCCCCCTGGGATGCCCGCTGGTCGTCGGCTTGAGGTACCTGCTGACCGCGCGCTCGAAGACGGCGATCGCGGCCGGATCGTTTTCTATGCGCAAGTTATGACCTTTCACGTCGAACCACACGACTCCGAGCAGGCCGTGAGCCTGCGCGCCGGCGAACAGATCCGTGATTCTCTCGATCCCCACGTAGGGTGCGATACCGGACTCGGCGATGAGCACCGGGTCGCGGGTGAGCTTCCGGACCTGGGTGAGCGTGGCGCCGAACAACTGAGGGAACCGGATGGACGGCTGGAAGTAATGCCCGTCGATACCGACCCAGGTGACGTAGGCGGCTCCCGGCCACCACCGCTTGATCGCGCTGACCTGGGGTCCGCCCACCACGTTCACTGTCCACAGCCACCGGACGTTGTCGGCCCCCTCGGCGGCGAACAGCTTGTAGATATGCCGCCAGGCAGCCACGAAGACAGCCGGCCGGGTATGGCGGTAACCCCAGCCGTACCAGTCGGCATTCATCTCATGGCCGAAGGAGAGAATGACCGGATGGCGGAACGAGCGGACGGCACGAGCATACGTTGCCAGGTCCGAGTCATATTTTCCGTCCGCGATCGCGGCCAGGCTGATTTCGCTTGGCTCAATCTGGACCATCGGGATGGCGTCGTGTGCTTGCGCAGCCCGGGCAAAAGAAACCTGGAAGGGCTCGTACCAGCTGCTGTAGTACACCACGATCTGCGGGCGGTGCCGGATGAGCCGGGAGAATTCCTCAACGCCGGAGTACGAGCCCGGCGAGGCTGGCTCGTATACGCCCAGGTAGGATAGCGGCGGCGGAGGCGGCGGCGTATAGGGGCGCGGTATGACGGCCTTCTGGTGCTCGAAGTGTATTCCTGTGGCGATAACGACCGATATGGCAGCCGCGAGCCCTATAGCGTTCACCGCCACGGTGAGTATGTTATGTTTCATCGAGTCATCACATTTACCGCGGTACGAATATAATTGCGGCGAGACCTGATTGCCATTCCGGTAATAACACTGGCAAATACGCCGGTGGCGAGGATGAAGGCGAAGTTCGCGAACCCGTAGTGCAACATGCGCCATACCGCGAGCAGCACCCACACACCGCAGGTGGGAATGTTCCATGCGACAATTCCGATCCAGACCCGCCGGGTCCCTGCTTTGCGCTTGCCTGCGCCCGTTGCCTGCCACCCCATCCGCTTGCCGCGGGAGATGTCGAACAAGCAGACTAGATGCGCCCAGCCATAGAGGAATTTCGCCATGAAGGCGGTTAGCCCGAACCGGCAGCGATGCCAGGCTGGAAAGACCACTATATTGTAGATTATGGACGGCGCAATGGATACATAATTGATGAGACGTACATGCCCGGGCATGAAGACGAGCATGGTCAGGGGTATGGCAGGCGTGACCAACGTGAACAGGGCGGTGTGCAGGTAGTAGCAGAATCCAGACAAATAGCAGAAACGGGTCCGCAGGCGCATCTTCGTCGTCCAGAACTTGCGTGACCCGAGCAAGGACATCGATCCGGCACACCACCGGTATTGCTGGGTCAGGAAGGAATCCGGATCGGCGGGGCACAATCCAGCCGCGAGCGGGATCGGGAGGTACTGCAGGTTCCATCCGGCCCGGCGCAGGTCGAAGCCGGTGTGCACGTCCTCCGAATGCTCGATCAACGTGGTGCCGCCGTTTGACTCAAGCGCCTCGCGGCGGTAGATGGCGCAGGATCCCACGCAGACCGCGCCCTTGTGCCGATCACGAGAGACCTGCACCATGCGGTAGAACAGTTCCTGCACGGCGCCTGCGCCGCGCTCGGTCCATGACTGCCTGGCGTGGGTCCGGAAGTACTGCGGAGACTGGACGATGCCGAGACTGGGGTCCGCGCTGAAGTACGGCAGCATCTCCAGCGGAAGGTCGGAACGAGGCGTGAAGTCGGCGTCGAGAATGAGGATGAACTCGCCGTCCGACCAGGTGAAGGCGTGCCGCAGGTTCCCGGCCTTCTTGTACCAGCCGCGGTTCGGCCGGACGAGATAAGCGAAGCCGAAGTCCTCCGCCAGCGCCGCGGCCTGGCTGCTCGCTCCGTCGTCGAGGACATAGGCGGTGGCGACTCCCGGGTAGTTCCGGACCAGCTCGGCGACGTACCACCACGTGTTGTGCAGGATCTGGATGGGCTCACCGCAGACCGGCAGGAATATGTCCAGGCTCGGGTGGAAGACCGGGTGCCAGCCCCGCACCAGCGCGCGGTGCGCCGCCATGTCGAAGCCGCGGGTCCCGAAGTTCACACAGAGGGAAAGCACATAATAAACGACGGTGAAGGCGATCAGCGGCGCGAATATGAGCAGTGCCGGGGCGGTTATGATGAACCTGCTCTGGCTGATCAGCAGTGCCCCGAAGCTGAACAGCGATGCAAGCATTATGAATGATATATTCCGGTCGGAGTAGCTCTCCTTCTCCCAGTCCGTGGGCGGGACCGGGAGAAAAGGCAGTCCAGCTCGCCGCCTGTGGTGCCCAGCCTTCGTGGCGGACTTATGGGTGGCCACGCTACCCCTTCCGGTCGTGACGTGGTGGCTGGTAGGCCCAGATCGTGAACTGGCCTATCCCGAATTTATCCCAGTATCGTGCTTCGGCGATGACACGATAGTCACCGGACTGGCGGATATCTTGGGTGATGTTCTTATCCATGCTTGCGGTGTCGCCGAAATCAAGGATGATAAGTGAGAAGTAATGATCGTCGATCGCGGCCCGGTAGGCTGCCGGTCCCGTGAGCAGGTGACTGGTGCCCGGCTCCGCATAGGTGAAATACCAGGTGTTGAACCACCTCTGCCAGGGGATCGAGTCTTCCAGATAATAGGCTGGCACGTCGTAGTCCTCAGCAAGATAATTACCTGAGTGCGAGCGGGTCAGCGGCTGGAGATTCGCGATAACCTCGGTGCTGTTAGGCCATACCTGAAAGAAGTTCCCGGCCTGTGCCCGCCCGGTGATCCCCAGAACGAGGACGGCTCCCACGGCGAGCGGCACCGTGACAACCTGAAGTCCCCTCCACCTCCAGGCCCGGGACAGCCAGGCGAGCACGTAACCGGCGGCAGCAGCGGCGAACCAGGCGCCGAAGTCAACGTGCTTGGACAGCGATGTCGTGGTGTGGATTCGCGCCTGGTTTAGGGGCACCAGGAGCCCGGCGCCGGCGAGCAGCGCGAAGATGCCCACCTGGATCCGGTCCTGGCGTCTGAGCGCCGCCACGATGACCGCGAGTGCCGCGAGCGATACGCTGATGCCGATCCACCTCGCCGAGTCCATCAGCACCGCGAGCGGGGAATTCCCACCGCTCGCCCGGGCGAGCGTCGTGGACAGAACGCCGGTCACGTAGAGCGGGCCACCGACGCCGAGCAGCAGCGCGAGCAGGCCGACTGAGCAGACGGCGACGAACCCTGCTCGGCCGAATCCCGGCTTGGTACCGCGTATGGCCGCGACGCTGAGCGCCGCGAGGACGATGATGACCGGGTCGAAGATCCCGGTCGCGTACTTGGTGGCGTTGGCGAGCGCCAGCAGAACGGCACCGGCTAGCAGGAGCGGGGTCGAGTCCGGGCGGTGGCGCGCGGCGACGACGCACCACGCCGCGGCGCTCATCAGGAACAGGGCCATCGCGTCGTAGGTCGCAAACGCGCCCAGATACTGGGTCGGGCCAAGCGCGGCGAAGATCGCGGCCGCGAAGAACGCGGCCCGGCGGTCGGCGAGCCGAGCCGTCATGCCCCACAGACAGCACGTCGCGCCGAGCATGAAGCACGTGGACAGGATCCGCGCTGCCGCGAGGCCGCCGAGATCGCCGGCCAGCGCGGCCAGCGGCGGATAGATGACCGGCGCCCCGGACAAATACGTCGGGTAGGCCGGCACGGACGATCCGGTCTGCCAGTGGGCGAGCTCCACATGACCTACGAAAAGGTACGTGGCCTCATCGAGGAAGGCCGTGTTGGACCAGACCAGCCGCAGGGACAAAATCGCCTGGACGGCGAGGACGCAGAACAGGCCCAGTGGGGCGAGGGTGAAGCGGCTGCCCCGGTGCCGGGACGGCCGTATCGCCGCCGAGCCCGGGGCGGACTCCGGTTGCTCGACCGACTGTACGAGGGCGGGTGGCGCGGGTATCGGCGAGCGGAGCGCGTTCATCGGCACCGTAACGGCAGCCTGCCGGGTACGTCCCTGATCCTGCCATCCACCTCTCTCGCCGATCAAAGGTCCGCCCGAGCGGAAGCGGGACCGAGGGACGGACAATCAGGCCGATCACGGACAATTTCATACCTGGACACGCATCCCCCCTTCAATGTGTTAGACCAGACGTATGGTGTTACCTACTTTCCGTCTCAATATGCCGGATAAGAGACAGGATGCGTGACCAGAAGCACTAGTTTGCACACACAGGCTACAATGTGTGACGGCCCCGGGCTTACTTCGGGCGAATCTACTGCATACGGCGACAGGGTGATACAAAGATCCGGAAAATTTAACAAACGTTCACAAGCGTCTACAAAAGGTCGCGGTGATGGTATGCTACGTGGCCAGCTAGATTCCCGGCCCAACGGTCAGAATCCCAGCTTTCGGGCATTCCGACTGGTATCTTGAAGCCGACAAAAAACCCGGGAATATCGCAGCCATCTGCCGCCACCACTGCCGTATAGCCACCCGGACCCTTTGCCACCCTCGGGCTCATACCGGCATGACCGAAACAGATGTTACGTCACCATGGCGGGGCCCTGTGGCGGGTGGGCTCGCCACCGGCACAGCCGATGCCCGACGGGATAGCGTACAGCTCACCGCCACGGTCCCGGCAAGTTTGATGTTGCGGCCAGGTAATACCATCTGACTTCTCTGTTCCCGGGTGTCGCGTCTGGGCTTCGTGCCCGGTTTGACAGACGGGCACGGGTTTCCAAGATCGAAGGTGCCAATTTCAAACGACCTTCGGAGGGACCGTGCCCGTGCTGCTATCTTCCCTGACCGATGTCCCGGCCGTAATCATCCGGGCTGATCCGGCCGCAGAGCCAGGCCAGAGACATCGGGTACCGGTAGTCGATGCTCATGTGCCCGGCCTCGAAGAGCTCGAAATGTACCAGGTCATCGGCCACTGAGATGTCCGCGAGCGCGGCGCGGAAAGCCCCGGCGCCGAGATCGAGGTGATATTCGTCCCTGGTGCCCGCGTCGATCCAGATGGCCCGCAGCCCGCGCAGCGCGTCCGCGTGAGCTGGCACCATCCGGACCGGATCCCAGTCCAGCCACCGTTGCCACACGTCCAGCCTGATCACTCCGGTCGCCGGGTCGAACGGCAAGTCGACGCGGCCGTCCTCGTTCGCGGAGAAGCAGGCCGCCACGCCGAGCAGGGACAGCAGGGAGATGTCCTCCTGCTTGGTGAAGGCAGGCCGGGAGCCGAAGTCCCGCCACCAGCGCCGAGCGGGTTGCCACGCAGCAGTTCGCTGCTGATGACCTGCTCGTCGATGCGGCCGGCGAGATCCGCGGACCAGGGCAGCACGGGCTCCTCCCCTTGCGTAAGAGTCCTCAGCGTGGAGGACTAGCTTAGGACGCCAGGAGGTGGGCGCGGATAGCGTCGGTGACCGGGCCCGGCACCTGGTAGGGGGCCAGGTGCGAGGCGCCGCGGATGACCCGGAGACGGGAGCCGGCGATGCCGGCGGCGGTCATCGCGCCCTGCCACGGCGGCGCGGCGGGATCCTCGGCCCCCGCGATGACCAGCGTGGGCGCCTTGATCACGCCCAGCGCGGGGCGCAGGTCCATCCCGGCGATGGCCTCGCCGCAGCCCGCGTAACCCTCCGGGTCGGTGCCGTGCAGCATGTCCATGACGAACGCGACGGCCGCGGGCTGGCGGGCGATGAAGTCCGGGGTGAACCAGCGAGGCGGGATCATGTCGCTGATCGCGGCCATCCCGCCGGAGCGCACCAGCGCGGCCCGGTCCAGCCACGCCTGCCGCGACGGCATCGGGGTGATCGCCGCGCAGCACACCGCCAGCGAAGTGATCCGCTCCGGCGCGCTGGCCGCGAGCCAGAGCCCGATCATGCCCCCGACGGAGATGCCGCAGTAGGCGGCCGTGGTGACGCCGTGCTCGCGCATGAGGCCGAGCACGTCGGTGCCGAGTTCGGCCAGGGAATAGGGCCCGGGCGGGGCGTCGGACCGCGCGCCTGCCGGGCCGTGCCCGCGTAGCTCGAACCTGAGCAGGCGGAAGTCCTCGCGCAGCACCCGGGCCTGGGCGTCCCAGATCGCCCGGGTGGTGCCGATCGGGTTGGCCAGGATGACGACGGGCGCGCCGTCCGGCCCCTCGACCGAGGAGCAGCAGCCGGACTTCAGACATCGAAGAAGACGATCTCGCGGCCGCCCTGCAGGTAGATGTCGAACCGGAGGTGGCCTTCGGGCTCGGGCACGGCGATGAGCGTGTTCCGCTGCTGCTGCCGGCCGATGGAGCACAGCACCGGGTCCGCGGCGTTAGCGGCTATCTCGTCGGGGAAGTACATCCTGGTGACCACGCGGTCGAGCAGGCCGCGGGCGAACACTGACACGTCCAGGTGCGGTGCTTCGATGCTGCCGTCGGAGGTGGGCAGCGGGCCGGGCTTGAGCGTGACGATGCGGTAGGAGCCGTCCGGTGCGGTCGGGCACCGGCCGAAGCCGCGGAAGTCGTGATAGCCGCCCGGCGTGGGTCCGCGCGGGTCGTCGGGGTGGGCGAAGCGCCCGTCCGGCGCGGCCTGCCAGGTCTCGATGAGCCCGTCCGGGATGACGTTCCCGGCGCCGTCGTAGAGCCGTCCGATGATGGTGATCGCCCCTGGGGTGCCCGCCGGCACCACGAACGGACCGTCGGGCCATGGCAGCCGCATGGCGAAGTACGGGCCCACCGTCTGCGACGGAGTCAGCTCCAGCATGTGTCGCGTCACCCCTGCTTACTCGAACACGGCCGCGTCGCGGCCGCGCAGCACGATGTCCCACTCGTAGCCGAGGGCCCAGTCGGGCTGGGTCAGCTCGATGTCGAACCTGGCGATCAGCCGCTGCCTGGCCTTCTCGTCGGGCACCGAGTTGAAGATCGGGTCCAGCGGCAGCAGCGGATCGCCGGGAAAGTACATCTGGGTGACCAGCCGCTGGGTGAAGGCCCGGCCGAACAGCGAGAAGTGGATATGAGCCGGACGCCAGGCGTTGTGGTGATTGCCCCACGGATAGGAGCCCGGCTGGATGGTGATGAACCGGTACCGCCCGGCCGAGTCGGTCAGGCAGCGCCCGAGACCAGAGAAGTTCGGGTCCAGCGGGGCGGGGTGGTGCTCGTGCCAGTGCCGGTATCGCCCGGCCGCGTTCGTCTGCCAGATCTCGATCAGCGTGTCCGGCACCGGCCGGCCGCCGGAGTCGAGTACCCGCCCGGTCACGATGATCCGCTGGCCCTGCGGCTCGCCGTCGTGCTGCGTGGTCAGGTCCGAGTCGGTGGGGATGATCAGCTCGTCGCCGAGCAGCGGCCCGGTGACCTCGGTGAGCCGGTGCGGCAGCAGCACGAGCGGCTGCTTCGGGTGCCGCAGCGCGGTCGAGCGGTACCGCGCGAAGTCCAGCGGCGGGTGCAGTCCGGACGGGCGCTCGTACGACGGCAGGACCAGCGTGCCGTCCTCGGACGTGACCAGGGACGTCGACGACGATACGTCAGCGGTCATGGGTGACTCCTCGCTCGCGTGCCTTGGAAGCGGCCCGGTCTGCAAATGAACGCAGCGCGTCGAGTTCGGCCGGGGCGGGCGCGGCGATGATCTCCGGATCCGCCGCGATAGCCAGGTCCCAGCCGGTGCGCTCCTTCGCCGCCGAGGCGGACACACCCGGGTAAAGGCCGGTCAAGGTGAACTCGAGCGTCTCCGGGTCGGGCTCGAGCACGCCCAGGTCGGTGATGATCTTCTTCGGCCCGGCGCCGGTGAGCCCGAGCCGCTCGCGGTCGCCCGGGCCCGACCCGTAGCCGACCGAGGTGACGAAGTCCACCCGCTGCACGAACGAGCGGTGGCTCTGCCTGACCACCACGATCACCTCACGGCACGAGGCGGCGATCTCCGGCGCGCCGCCGGCGCCGGGCAGCCGCACCGTGGGGTTACGGTAATCACCGCCGACCACGGTGGTGTTGATGTTGCCGAACTTGTCGATCTGGGCGGCGCCGAGGAAGCCGACGTCGATGCGGCCGGGCTGGAGCCAGTAGTTGAAGATCTCGGGGACGCTCACCACCGCGTCCGCGGTCTCGGCCAGCATGCCGTCGCCGATCGACAGCGGGAGCTGACCGGGCTTGGCGCCGACCGTGCCCGACTCGTAGATCAGCACCAGCGACGGCGCGTGCGTGGCACGCGCCAGGTTCGCGGCCGTGCTGGGCAGGCCGATCCCCACGAAGCAGGTCATGCCGTCTCGCAGCGCGCGGGCGGCGGACACCGTCATCATCTCGTCCGCCGTGTAGCCGGCCTCGCTCGTTTCCGCCTGCTCCATGCTCGTCATCACTGCCCTGCCGTTACCGCGTAAACCTGCTCCTCCAGCCACCGGGCGAACGTGCCGCGCTCGCGGGCGATGGCGTCCCAGGCCACGTAGTAGTCATTGTCGCGGGCCGAGTAGCCGAGCGCGTAAGAGGGGTGCGCCCCGCCCGGCGCCACCGCCACGAAGCTCACCGTCCAGGCGGGCAGGACCACCGCTCCCGGGCGCGGGTCGAGGTCGTCCACGATCTCCTCCACCGTGACGACTGAGCGCTCGGATGCCAGCACGGCCTCCTTCTGCACGCCGGTGATCCCCCACAGCTGGACGTTGCCCGCCCGGTCGGCGCGCTGGGCGTGGATGACCGCCACGTCGGGCCGCAGCGCGGCGACCGCAGTCAACTTCTCACCGGTGAAGGGGCAGGTGATCGGCTTGATGGTGGGCGCCGACTCGCTATCGTCGTTGAGCGTCTCAAGTCCGGTGCCGTTGTAGCCGCGCAGCACGGCGAACGGCAGCCCGGAGGCGCCGGCCACGTAGCGGTTGGCCATCCCCGCGTGGCTGTGCTCCTCGATCTCCAGCGGAACCGGCCAGGAATGCTCCACCGCGTCGCGGAACCTGTGCAGCGAGCCGATGCCGGGGTTGCCGCCCCAGGAGAAGATCAGCTTGCGGGCGCAGCCCGCGCCGATCAGCTGGTCGTAGATCAGGTCCGGCGTCATCCTGATCAGGGTCAGGTCGCGGCGCCGCTGCCTGATCACCTCGTGCCCGGCGGCGAACGGGATCAGGTGCGTGAATCCCTCCATCGCCACGGCGTCGCCGTCATGGATCGCCCGGTCCACGGCTTCGGCCAGTGAGACGATCTCCGCCATACCCCTCCACGGTGAAGTTGCTTAGGCTAACGATAGCGGCTAAACGGCCGCTATGAGTACAGGCGTTCGCATGTCGGACGCATGTACGTGCCGAGCATCCGGCCGGGCCCGCTACGGCAGGTCGTCCGCCGACCCGGCTTCGGCGAGTGCGCGCTGGGCGATGGGAAACGCCCGGTTGGCGACCGGCACGCCCGCGTACACCGCCACCTGGAGCAGGACCTCCCGGATCTGCTCTGGCGTAAGACCGTTGCGCAGCGCGGCCTTGACGTGCATGGCCAGCTCGTGCTCGTGCTGCATGGCCGCGAGCACGGCCAGCGTGACCAGGCTGCGCTCGGACCGGGAAAGCCCCGGGCGGGACCAGATGTCACCCCAGGCGTAGCGCGTGATGAAGTCCTGGAACGGCTCGGTGAACGGGGTGGTCCCCGCCACCGCCCGGTCGACGTGCTCGTCCCCGAGCACCTCCCGCCGCACCGTCATGCCGCGGCGGACGCGCTCCCTGTCGTCCATTGGGTCATCCATGGGACACCCCCGGTGACTCGTGTGCTTCGAGAGCCGCCGCGACGAAAGCGTCGGCGGCACCCAGGTAGCCGGCCGGCTCGAGCGCCGAATCGATCTGCTCGGCGGTGATGCCGGCCGCGGTGAGCCGCTTCTCGAGTTCGGGCACGTCCAGCAGCACGTCGCGCAGCGGCAGCCCCGCGCCCACGGCCCGGGCGCTCGCCTCGGCCACCAGATCGTGGGCCTGAGCCCCGCCCAGCACGCCCGCCAGCAGCGACGCGACGTGCTCCGCGAGCGGCAGGCCCTTGGTCGCGGCCAGGTTCGCGGCCATCCGCGACGTGTCCACCACCAGGCCGGGCAGCAGCTCGGTCCCCCAGCTCGCGGCCGCCCCGGTCAGCCGGAGCAGGGCGGTCAGCGGTTCCCACTCGGCGTGCCAGGCTCCGGCCGCGCGCTGGAGCTCCTGTTCGGTGGCCGCGGTCAGGGTGGCGAGCAGCCCCGGGACCTGCCGGGTGCAGCCGAGGATGGCGATCGACGCCACCGGGTTGCGCTTGTGCGGCATGGCCGAGGAGCCGCCGCGCCGCGGCGAAGCCGCGGGCCGCCCCTCGGCGGCCGGGACGGCCGGGCCGACCGGACTAGCAGGGCCCTCACTGACCTCGCCGACCTCCGACTGGGCCAGCAGGGTGACGTCCCTGGCGATCTTGCCGAGCGCCGCCGCGACCCGGGCCAGCGCGGCAGCCAGGTCGATGATCCGCAGCCGGTCGGTGTGCCAGGGCAGCACGGGCACGGCCAGGCCGAGTTCCTCCGCGAGCAGCGCCGCGACCCGCTGGCCGCCGTCGCCCAGCGAGGCGAGCGTGCCCGCCGCGCCGCCGAACTGCACCGCCAGCCGCTGCGAGCGGATCGCGGCCAGCCCGGCGCGGGCCTCGTCCAGGCTGGTCAGCCAGCCCGCCGCAACCAGGCCGAAGGTGACGGGAACGGCCTGCTGGAGCAGCGTACGGCCGATCATGATCGAGGCCCGGTGTTCGGCGGCCAGGCCGGCCGCGGCGCCGGCCGCCTGGCCCAGGTCGGCCACGATGACCGCGGTGGCCCGCTTGGCCAGCAGCATCGCCGCGGTATCCAGGATGTCCTGGCTGGTGGCGCCGCGGTGCACCGAGCTGACCGCTGTCTGGGGTACCTGCCTGGCCAGCGCGCGGGCCAGCCCGGGTACCGGGTTCCCGGTCAGGGCGGCGAGTCCGCCGAGTTCGTTCGGATCAAAATTCTCTGCCCTGGCCGCGGCGGTGACCGCCTCGCCCGCCCCAGCCGGCGCCAGCCCGGCCCGCTCCAGCGCCCGGGCCAGCCCGGCCTCGGCGTCGAGCATCGCCTGCAGCCATGCGGTGTCGCCGGCCTCGACGCCGCCCCGGGCGAAGACGCCGCCGAACAGCCCGCGCCCGGCCGGTTTTTCATAGTCAGGCATGTCCAGGATCTGTCCTCTCCCGTAACCGGCTCCCCACCATAGACTCCCAGCCTCGTGGATGTAGCCACCTCCCCTTTAGCCGTTAGCTCTGATGAATTATCTTCTGAGCATGACCGAGTATGTTCCGGGCGCCGACGCCCGACCTCCGCAACGCAGGCACCTCGTCACCGAGATCCCCGGGCCCGTCTCGCGTGAGCTACTGGCCCGCCGCGAGCGCGCGGTGGCCCGCGGAGTCAGCCACGTGCTGCCGGTGTTCGTCACCGACGCCGGCGGCGGCGTGATCGTCGACGCCGACGGCAACTCGCTGATCGACTTCGGCTCCGGCATCGCCGTGGTCTCCGTGGGCAACGCGGCCCCCCGGGTGTCCGCCCGGGTGGCGGAACAGGCGGCGAGGTTCACCCACACCTGCTTCATGGTGACGCCGTACGAGGGCTACGTCGAGGTCTGCGAGGAACTCGGCAGGCGGACGCCGGGGACGTACGAGAAGCGGTCCGCGCTGTTCAACTCCGGCGCGGAGGCGGTGGAGAACGCAGTGAAGATCGCCCGGCACGTCACCGGGCGGCAGGCCGTCGTGGCGTTCGACCACGCCTACCACGGGCGCACCAACCTCACCATGGCGCTCACCGCGAAGAACATGCCCTACAAGGACAAGTTCGGGCCGTTCGCCGGCGAGATCTACCGGATGCCGATGGCTTACCCGCTGCGCTGGCCCGGCGGCCGGGAGGCGTGCACGGCGAACGCGCTCGAGGTGGTCAAGAGCCTGATCCATACCCAGGTGGGCGAGGACAACGTAGCCGCCGTCATCATCGAGCCGATCCAGGGCGAGGGCGGGTTCGTGGTGCCGCCGGACGGGTTCCTGCCCGGCCTGGCCGGGTTCTGCCGCGAGCACGGGATCGTGTTCATCGCGGACGAGATCCAGACCGGGTTCTGCCGCACCGGCGACTGGTTCGCCTGCGAGCACGAGGGCGTGGTGCCCGACATGGTCACGACGGCCAAGGGCATCGCGGGCGGCCTGCCGCTGGCCGCGGTGACCGGCCGCGCCGAGATCATGGACTCGGTGCACGCGGGCGGCCTGGGCGGGACCTACGGCGGCAACCCGGTAGCCTGCGCGGCGGCGCTCGGCGCGATCGAGACGATGGCGGCCGAGGACCTCGCCGGGCGGGCACGCCGGATCGGCGAGATCATGCTGCCGCGGCTGCACGGGCTGGCGGAGAAGTACCGGGTCATCGCCGACGTGCGCGGACGCGGCGCGATGCTGGCCATCGAGCTGACCAAGCCGGGGACGCTGGACCCCGACCCGGCCACCACGTCCGCCGTCGCCCGCGCCTGCCACCAGGCTGGGATGGTCACGCTGACCTGCGGGACGTTCGGCAACGTGATCCGCTTCCTGCCGCCGCTGGTGATTGGCGAGGACCTGCTGGACGAGGGGCTGTCGATCCTCGAGGACGCCTTCGCCTCGGTCTGATCCCCGATGGTCGTGGCGACGGCGGCGCGGCAGGAGGAGCTGACCCGGCTGATTATCCCGGCAGGCCGAAGACCCCGAGCGGGCTCGGCGCGGTGAATTCCACCCGCAGGACGTCCTGCCCGTCGACAAGCACGGTTTCGGTCCTGGCGGGCCGGTCCTGAGCATTCACCGTGCTGAGGTAGGAGCGCATGGACCGCACGTAAGCGGCGCTGCCCAGGTGGGATGCCTGATCGCTCTCGGCCAGGTCGGCGAAGCGCAGCGGGAGCTCAGCGTCGACACCCGGGCCGGTGTTCCCGAAGTCCAGGATGCTGATCGGCTGGTGCCCGGCCAGCGCGGCGATGGCCAGCATCAGCCGCGAGTCGACCTGGCCGGTCGCCAGCTCCGCCTGAGCCTGGGCGGTGACCGCGATCTGGTTGTCACCCAGTAGCGCGTGTCCGGACTGCTCCCTGGCCGCCATGTCGGCATTGAGCTGGTTCCGGTAGGCGGCGGCCCCGTTCTTGGCGATCAGCCGGACGATGATCTCGGCGGCCCCGGAGCCGAAGGACGCGAGGACCGCCGGCGCCCAGGCGGTGGCCAGGCTGCTGCCGAACAAGCTCTGGACGGCCTGGGTCTCGACGACCACGGCCGACGGACCCGGAACTTGCGAGGTGGGCCCGAGCACGAGCAAGTCATGGGCGGGGAACCCGTGCGCGGTGAGCGCGTGGCACATCACCGGGTCACAGGATACGAGGGAGTTCTGGCTTACCTGCTGGGCCACCCAGGCAGCCACCTGATCGCGGACCGCGGCCTCGTCGCGCAGCAGGGCGGCACTGGCCCCGCTGTTCGCTGACGAGCCCGCAAAATGCCGGACCGCGATGACGGTAAGCGATCCCGCAGCCGCCAGGACCACGGCCAGGGCGACCAGCAGAACCGCGCGCCCGCGGCGGTGCGGCTGGCCCGCGGCGGGCGTGACGGCGGGCTCCGGCTTTGCTCCCGGCTGGGGCTTGGCGGCGGTCCCGAACCACTCGGTGACCTCGTCCTCGGCGAAGGGGCCGGAGTTAGCCGGGCGTTCCGGCCGGGATCGCTGCTCGGGCAGGACAGTGTGCTCGGGCCGGGCTGGCTGTTCGGGCAGGACAGTGTGCTTGGGCCGGGCTGGCTGTTCGGGCTTGGCCGGGCGCTGCCGGTGTCGCTTGGACCCCCTAACTCCATTAACGCTATTAATCCCGTTGGGCCCCGTGGTGGCGATGGTCACGACATCATCGGCCGCCTGGTCCGATGCAGGCGAATGCCCTCGCGGCTTGGTTGTATCCCCCGGGTCATTCGCCGCCGCACCTTCGCGTTCGGCCTTGACCGCAGCTTGGATGCGCTGCCGCACTTCCGCTGAGAGCGCCGGTGCCGGCGTCGACGAAGATCCGCCCCTCGCGGCCCCTCGCACCCGCTGAGGAAGCTCCTGACCGCGGTCCTCATCCGCCACGTGATCACCCCCAGCACGGCACGAACACTGACAAGGCGTGCGGCCGCCGAAGATAGCCGAGCACATGATCGGCGGCTATTCAAGCGAGACTGCCAAATGTAATAGGAAATACGCAGAAGGCGGATCGAGCGGACGGCTGCGGGCTCCACCCGGCCGCACGGCGGCGAGAGACTTCTCCAGCGAAATTCTCCGAACGCCCCTCATGGCAGGGAATCGGACGTTACCGTCTGGTTTGCGGTGTCCATACTCGTACAGAAGCGCTGCGTTAAGTGACACTGCATGTACAGCATGTGAGATGCCAGGGGGGTTCACGGAGCGCCTCTGCATGCCAGAGTGACGAGCAGGTGCGACCTATGGATCATGCCCCGGCGGCCGAGCAGGCAACGGAATCCTCCTCGTCAGCTCCGGCGCGCCCGGAAGGACTGGTCGCCGCCTCACACCGGCTCGAACGGCCTACCAGGTCGCGCCTTGCCGGCAGCTGGCCGTTGGCGGTCATTCTCGCCGTTCAGACGATCTTGTCGCTCCGGCTCGTGCGGGCCGACACGGCCTTTCAGGACGAGGCCCTGTATTTGTGGGCCGGACATCTGGAATGGGCGCACGTGCTCCACGGCACCCCGTTGCCGCAGTTCCCGGCCTACTTCTCCGGGGCACCAGTGATCTACCCGCCACTCGGTGCCCTCGCCGATAGCATCGGCGGGCTGACGGCGGCCCGGATCTTGTCTCTCGCCTTCATGCTGGGCGCCACCGTCCTGCTGTGGTCCGTCACGGACCGGCTGTTCGGGCGCCGGGCCGCGTTCTTCGCAGCCGCGCTATTCGCCGTTCTCGGCCCGACCCTGCACCTGGGATCGTTCGCGACCTACGACGCCATGTCGATGTTCCTCATCGCGCTGTCGGCCTGGTTCGCCGTGCGAGGCGGGGACCGGCAGGACGTCACCGGCTGGATGATAGCCGCGGGAGTTGCGCTGGCCCTGGCCAACGCGACCGCGTATTCGTCGGCCCTGTTCGACCCCGTCGTGATCCTGATCGCCTTGATCACGGCGTTCCCGCGGCCAGGCGGCAAACTCGCCGCCGGACGCGCCCTGACCCTGCTGGCCGTCGTGGCGGTCCTGCTCACTCCGGCGGTGCTGATCGGCGGAAGCCGCTATCTCCACGGGATCCAGGTGACCACGCTGGAGCGAGCGTCCGGCACCGACTCCCCGCTTACCGTCTTCGCTCATTTCTGGTCCTGGACGGGCGTCATCGTCGTGGCCGCGTGCTGCGGCGCGATCATCAGCTGGGTCAGCCAGCCCGGGCGCGCGCGGACGTGGCTGCTGACCCTGCTGGCCGCCACCGCGCTGCTCGTGCCGGCCGAGCAGGCGAGCCTGTTCACCACGGCCTCGCTCAACAAGCACGGGGCCATGGGCGCCTGGTTCGCCGCCATCGCCGCGGGGTTCGCCGTCGACCGGCTCGTCGAGACCGCGCCGGCCGGGAACATGCGTATTGTCACCTGCGCCGCCTGCGTGGTCGCCCTCGCCTTCCCGGTCTCCATCGGGGCCAGCCAGTCGCGGGAGTTCGCCACCAGCTGGGCGAATTCGTCGGCGTTCATCACGATATTCGGCCCGCTGACGGACCACGGCAGCGGGCGGATGCTGGTCGAGGACCCCTCCATCGCGGAGTACTACCTGCCAGCTGGCAGTCAGTGGCAGCGGTGGTCGAGCACGCGGAATATCATCGGGCGCTCGGGCGCCCCCACCGGCGGCCCGAGCACTCAGGCGGGCATCGTCGGCGCCGGCAACGCGGGCACCTTCGCCCTGTACATCCAGCAGGGCTACTTCTCCCTCATCGCGCTGAACTTCGCCGACACGACATCCCTGGACAAGACCCTCGCCGCGGACATCCACCGCAACCGCCACTACCGCCCCGTCCAGGTCGTGCCCTACGGCCCCGGCCCAGCGGGCCCGGCACCGGGTGAGTACGTGATCTGGCAGTACGAGCCGCGGTCGTGAGCGCTCTGGGGGCTGGCAGTTCCGGCACCATCACACCACCGGTCACCGCCCCGGAACGACCGCGTCCCCACCATCACCTGGTGCCGCCGCCTCCGCCGGATGACGAGGAGAAGTACAGCTACATCCAGCGGAACCTGCCTTACCTGGCCACCGTCATCCTCATCGGCTCGTGCTGCCTCATCTACAGCCAGATCAGGTTCGAGACCCAGGACCCGGCACTCCTGCCGTTCCTGGTCTTCACCGGCATCTACGTCGTCTACCAGGCGACCAGCCTGCCGGTGAACTTCGCCGGCGCCGGGTTCGACCTGGCCGCGCACCAGGCCCGGATAGCCGCGTGGCACCCGCCGTCCTACCCGGACGTGGACATCTACCTGCCCATCTGCGGGGAGCCGATCGAACTGCTGCGTAACACGTGGACCGCAGTGTCCGGGCTCATCGAGGACTACCAGGGCAGGGCCCAGGCCTACGTCCTCGACGACGGGCCCGATGAACAGGCCCGCGTGATGGCCGGATCGTTCGGCTTCAGCTACATCCACCGGCCCGACCGGCCGGCCGGCAAGAAGGCCGGCAACCTGCGTTATGCCTTCACCCAGACCAGCGCCCCGTTCCTGGTCATCTTGGACGCGGACTTCGCGCCGCGGCGGGATTTCCTGGCCGAGACGCTGCCCTACCTGGACGATCCCACGATCGCGATCGTGCAGACTCCGCAGTACTTCAGGACCAGCCCGGTGCAGACCTGGATTGAAAGGGCCGCCGGGCCGATCCAGGAGGTGTTCTACCGGGCCGTCCAGGTGGCTCGCCAGCGGCTGGACGCCGCCGTCTGCTGCGGGACCTCGGCGGTGTACCGGCGGGTGGCGCTCGAGCCGCAGGGCGGCCCGACGCTGATTCCCTACGCCGAGGACGTGCACACCGGCCTCGACGTGCGCCGGGCCGGCTGGTCCATGACCTACCTGCCGGTGCTGCTCTCGACCGGGATCTGCCCGGACAACCTGGACTCGTTCGTCCGGCAGCAATACCGCTGGTGCTCCGGGAACGTCGGCATCGTGTTCTCCTGGCGGCTGTGGTCGATCCCGATGCGGATCCCGGCCCGGCTGACCTACATCTCCGGGTTCCTGTACTACGCCTACACCGCCCTGCTCACGTTCTTCGGGCCGGTCATCCCCATCGTGATGCTGGCCTTCCTGCCCGGCCAGATCAGGCTGCGGAACTTCGTCGTCCTGCTCCCCGCGATGCTGACCGGGTTCGTGCTGTACCCGCTGTGGCACCGGTCCCGCTTCGGGCCGGGGATCTGGCCGCTGGGAATCGCGCGCGGCTGGGCGCACGTGTTCGCCATCTGGGACGGGGCCTGGGGCAAGTCGATGAGCTGGCATCCCACCCGGACGCCGGGCAGCTCGCTACGTCGCTTCCGGATCGGGATCACGTGGTGGAGCGGGAGCGCCGCCGTGCTGTGGCTGGCGCTGGCCATCTGGCGGACGGTGACCCTGGGCTCCTTGCAGTTCGCGGTCCTGTTGTTCTTCGGCGCGTTCAACTTCGCCGTCGTGGGTCGCGTTATCTTCCCCGGAGGCAGGGCGGCATGAGATCCCGCCTGGTGATGCTCGTGGCCGTGATGCTCGCCGCGGCGGCGGTGGGCGCCGCGATCGCCCGCCTCGCGGCATCGTCTGCGGCTGGGCCGCCGCCGGCGGCGCACGCCACCCTGACCCCCGAACCGGCCGCCTACCTGGGGGCGTTCGAGCCCGACGCGCCACCGGGTTACGCGCCGATCGCGAGCTTCGCGCAGGCAGCCGGGCGGCAGCCGAACCTCGTCGGGTATTACAGCGGGTGGGCGGAGCCGTTCGACACGGCGTTCGCCGAGATGATCCACCAGCACGGCGTCATCCCGTACGTGCAGATCGACCCGACGGACGCCTCGATCGCCGCCATCGTCAAGGGCACGTACGACGACTACCTGCGCACATACGCCGACAGCGTGAGCCGCTTCAAGCACGCCGTCGTCATCGGCTTCGGGCACGAGATGAACGCTCGGGGGTACTCGTGGGGATACGGACGCGTACCGCCGTCGACGTTCATAGCCGCATGGCGGCACATCGTGACGTTGTTCCGGAGCGAGGGCGCGGACAACGTCACCTGGTTGTGGACGGTCCAGGCGGATGTGCCTGGCACCGGCCCCGTCGCCTGGTGGTGGCCCGGCGCCCAGTACGTCACCTGGGTCGGCATCGACGGTTACTACTACCGATCCTCCGACACCTTCGCCACTGTCTTCGGCAAGACCATTACCCAGGTGCGGGCCTTGACGACGGATCCGATCCTGCTGTCGGAAACCGCAGTAGGACCTGCCGCCGGCCAGTTCGTCAAGATCCTGGACCTGTTCCACGGGATGGCGGCGTACAAGACGCTCGGGCTGGTGTGGTTCGACAAAACTCAGCACGGCAACCTTTACCACCAAGACTGGCGAATCGAAGACGACTCGCAAGCTGAGATCTCGTTTCGGCTAGCCGTACGCGACGATATAACGCCCAATGGCCCATCGAGTTAGGCGCAGGAAATGAGTAAAACTCAGGAAACCGGACGGAAGCCGCATACTGGTACATGCGCCACAGTTGAGGTTCGGCGCTGATCGGCAGTCAGCGCGCACCGAGAGATGCCGGGCAGTCCAAAGTAGCCGGGCACCTCGTCGACAGCGCGTTGCCGGAGGCCACGCCAGACGCGGGCGCTGGCCCGGCTCGCGGTGCCGAGATGTTGCCGATCTCACCTGCGCCAGCGCAATCTAGTGCGCGGAGCGTGCTGGCCGCACGATGGCCATTGTTCTTTGTGCTGGCCGTCCAGGCCGCGCTGTCCCTCCAGCTCGTCTGGTCTAATACGGCATTCCAGGACGAGGCTCTTTATTTGCGGACTGGTCACCTGGAATGGGCACACTGGCTACACCAAATGCCGATCCCCGACTTTCCCGCCTATTTCAGTGGTACGCCTGTCATCTACCCGCCACTGGGCGCGGCGGCCGACAGTATAGGCGGACTTGCCGCCGCGCGCGTCCTGTCGCTCTGCTTCATGCTCGGGGTCACGGGCCTGCTCTGGGCCACGGCAGGCCGACTTTACGGACGGAGGGCAGCACTGCTGGCCACGGGGTTGTTCGCCACCCTGGCCGGCACGCAGTTCCTGGGCGCCTTCGCCACTTTCGACGCGATGGCGTTGTTCCTGCTCGCGCTGGCCGTATGGCTGGGCGTCCGGGCCTCGGACTTCCCGGGCTGGGCCCGGACGGCTCTCCTCGTCACCGCTGGCCTCGTCCTGGCCGCCGCCGACGCGGTGAAGTACGCGACTGTCTTGTTCACGCCGGTGGCACTGGCCGTCGTGGCCCTGGCGGGGTGGCGGCGGCGCGAGGGCCCGGCGTGGCCGGCCACGATCATCACCATGCTGTGCTCCTGGCTCGCGCTGGCCGGGGCGGCACTCGCGGCCGGCGGCCGGAACTACTGGCAGGGCATCACGGCCAGCACCTTGGCCCGTCCGCACGCGGCTGTCCCGGCGACGACCGTGCTGCGCAGCGCGTACATCTGGACCAGCCTGATCCTGGTCCTGGCCGTTCTCGGCGTGCTGCTCGCCGTCCACAGCGAAACCCGCGGAAGGCTCCTGCCCGCCGTGCTGGCCGGGGCCGCGCTGCTGGCCCCGGCCGGACAGGCCGTCCTGCACACCACGGTCAGCCTGCAAAAGCACGTAGTCTTCGGGGCCTGGTTCGCCGCGATCGCCGCGGGCTACGCGATGGCGCGCTTGAGCAGGGTCGACCCGGGCCGGGGATGGGCACCGGTGATGGCACTGCCGATCGCCGCCGCCACGTTGTTCGGCTCGATGGCACAGGCGGCCGCCATGTTCAGGGTCTGGCCGAATGCCGCCGATGTGGTCGGCGTTCTCAGCCGCGGAGATCCGCTCGCATCCCCGCAACTACCTGGCCGAGGACTACGACGTCGAGGCCTACTACCTTCGCGCCGAGGCTCCGTGGCCTCGCTGGTCCGGTACCTATACCTTCCGCTACCAGGAAGCGCTTCCGGGGATGGCCTCCTACGCGGCCGCGATCAGCAGGCACTACTTCTCCCTGGTGATCCTCGACTTCGGGGACACCGCGGCCACCGACACCCAGATCACCGCGGACATGCGCGCCGCGGGCGGCTATTACGTGCTGGCTCGCGCGGGCCGCTTCACCATCTGGGCCGAACGGTCCCCAGGGAGGCCTCATGTCCCTGACTAAGGCTCCGGCGGTCGGCCGGCGACCAGCGAACTACCTGCCGCAACCGCCCGACGACCGGGAAAGGTACAAGTACTTCGGTGGTCCGCCCCGCTGGGTTTTCACCTGGCTGCTGGTCGCATCCGCCGGCGTCCTGTACGGATACATGCGTGTGGCCGAGCATGCCTGGCTGATCGCCCCGGTCATGTGGCTGCTGCTCATGGTCATGGTGCCGCCACTGGTGGTCAATTTCTGGTTGCGGATGGGCAACCCGCGGCTGACCCGCGCCGAGCACGAGGCCATTGTGGCCGGCCACCGCGAGCACGGCGAGACCGTGGACGTGTTCCTGCCCAGCTGCGGTGAGCCGCTGGCCCTGCTGGACAACACCTTCCGGTACGTGAGCGCGATGAGCTGGGACGGCCCCAAGGCCGTCTACGTGCTCGACGACTCGGCCCGGGATGCGGTGCGTGACCTGACCGACCGGTACCACTTCGTATACGTCGTGCGTCCACGCCCGGGCGAGATGAAGAAGGCCGGTAACCTCACCCACGCCCTGGGCATCAGCACCGGGGACTTTATCGTGGTCATCGACGCCGACTTCGCCGTCCGGCCGGAGTTCCTCTACGAGACCATGCCCTACTTTCGCGAGCCCGCGGTCGGCATCGTCCAGACGGCCCAGTACTACGACGTCAGCAACCCGGCCCTGTCCTACATCCAGCGCTACGCGGGAACCCTGCAGGAGATCTTCTTCCGGTTCATCCAGCCGGCCAGGGACAGGTACAAGGCGGCGATCTGCGCGGGCACCAACCTGGTCTACCGCCGCGCCGCCGTGCTGGCCGCGGGAGGGTTCGCGCAGGTCCCCATCGGCGAGGACGTCCACTCCGGGGTGAAGCTGGCCTGGGCCGGCTTCGAGACCCGCTACCTGCCGCTGTGCCTGGCCAAGGGGGTCGCGCCGACCGATTTCGCGTCGCTGGCCAATCAGCAGGCCCGCTGGTGCCGTTCCTCCATGCTGCTCATGATCGACAAGCACTTCCAGGAAGCGCCGTACACCTGGCAGCAGCGGGCGGCGTTCTGGGCCGCGTTCCTGTACTACATGTCATCGGCGGCGCTGCTGCTCACCGGGCCGTTCCCAACGCTGACGATGATCTGGTTCTATCCGGGGCGGATCTATCCGCACAACTACTTGCCGATCCTGCCGGCGCTCGCGGCGACTATCTTCGTGTTCCCGGTGCTGAGCCGTGGCTGGCGGCCGACGATCTACCGCGTATGCATCATCAACGCGTGTTGCCACATGTACTCGGTGTGGTACGCGATCCGCGGGCGCGTCGCCGAGTGGGTCCCCACTGGCGCTTCGCCCGACCGAGGGCAGGTTCCGGTGACAGTCAACCGGATCCTGTGCAGCTGGATCACGGTCGTCCAGGTGCTTCTGTGGTCGGGCCTGGCGCTGCGGGTGCACCAGTACGGCTGGCATCCGTACTGGGCGACCGAGGTCTTGGCGGGCGTCCAGCTGTACATGATGGCGCCGCTGCTGACTCCGAGCAAGGGCATCTGGACGCGACCCGACCGTCCCGAGAGCGGAGGCAGCAGCATGAGACCCTCGGCCGCCCCCGGTGAGCGAGCCCGCACTCACGCAAGGATCTGACATGGAGCGGCAGGGAGAGCAATCTCGTGAGACATCGCAGCAATAGCAGGCACCGAAGGCGCCGTCGGATCGTCACGACTGGCGCGGCGATCGTTGCCGTGGTCGCGATCGCGCTTGGCGTCATCGTCTACAACAATCCTCGAGACCGTGCCATCCGGACCGCTGCCCGTCCATCTCCCGCCGGCGTCCGCCTCCTACCTTGGGGTATATGCGAAAGGGGCCCCCACCTCGTACTCACCGGTGACTGCGAATTCGCGAACGCGATCGGAGCTAATCCGGATGTGGTCATGTATTACAGCGGATGGTTCGTTCCATTCCCGCATCCCTTCGCCACCACCGTGGCCAAGCATGGTGCGGCGCCGCTCGTGCAGATGGACCCGGATAAGATTAGCCTTCGGGAGATAGCCGCCGGGCGATACGACGGCTACCTGAGCTCCTATGCGGAGTCCGTCCGCGCCTACGAACACCCGGTCATCATGAGCTTCGGCCACGAGATGAACGGCGACTGGTCTCCTGGGGCTACCGGCTCACCTCTCCGGCGGTCTTCGTGGCCGCCTGGCGGCACATCGTCAACATTTTCCGGGCACTCGGACGTCCGGAACGTGACCTGGCTGTGGACAGTCAACATCATCAACGACTCCCGCAGCGGTAACATCGACAGCCTTGAACCAATGGTGGCCCGGAAGCTCGTACGTGAACCTGGGTGGGGATCGACGGTTATTACCTAAAGCCATCGTGGCAGTTCGCCCCCTTGTTCGGGCCGACTATCGGTGCCGTGCGTGCGCTGACTGGCGACCCGATCCTCATCGCCGAGACAGGCGCCGTGCAGACACGCGGGCCAGCCAGCGAAGATCACCGACCTGTTCGCCGGCATCCGCTCCTACGGCCTGCTGGGGTTCGTATGGTTCAACTCCGCGAACACCATCGGTCAGCAATTCGCGATCACCAGTCCCGCGGCCGTCGCCGCGTTCCGCAAGGGCGCCAGCACGTACCACCGACCTGGGTCATGAGCAGTTCCCGCAATCTCTAGCCGAATTGATGGCTAGTGCAAACAGGAATGCTGGAGGAACTACGGTTTGGCTGACATTCAGCGTCTGGGACGGCATCGCCAGCGCCGCCGACCCGGCCTCCATCCCGGTCCGCGGCGCCGCAGGCTGACACTGCTGATCGTGATTGCCGCCGCAGGCGCAGCAGCTGATCCGTCATCGCGCTGGCATCATGTCCCGGGGCGCACGGCCAGAGCCGGGCCATCTCTCGCGCGACATGGCCTATCTCATGCCCGCCACTCCCGGCTCTTATATCGGGCTATACGCGCACGGGGTCCCCGCCTCATACGCGGAGGTAGGATCGTTTACGGCGGCTACCGGAATCAAGCCGCGGCCTACTCCTCTACTACAGCGGATGGCTTGAGCCGTTTCAAGTCGACTTCGCCACGATGGCGGCTGGCAACGGCGCGGTACCGCTCGTGCAGATGAATCCGACAGAGCATCAGCATCGACGCTATCGCCACCGGCCGCTACGACAACTATCTGAGCGCCTACGCTCAAGGCTGTCCGCGCCTACCGGCGTCCGGTCATCTTGAGCTTCGGCCACGAGATGAACGGTACCTGGTACTCATGGGGCTACCAGCACACCTCCCCGGCGCGTTTTCGTAGCCGCATGGCGGCACATCGTCACCCTCTTCCGGGCGCTGGGCGCCCAGAACGTCACCTGGCTCTGGACGATCAATACTATCCAAAAGCAACCCAGTGTACCTGCCCCGGGTCCCTGGTGGCCAGGCAGCTCGTATGTGAACTGGGTGGGATTGACGGCTACTACACCGAGCTCGTCTTCGGTGTTTGCTTCGGTATTCGGGCCGACTATCGCTGACGTACGCGCGATGACCCGCAAGCCGATACTCATCGCCGAGACAGCCGCCACGGTAGCCGCTGGCCAGCCGACAAAAATCGCCGATCTGTTCGAGGGAATTCGCCTCTACGGATTGCTCGGGTTCGTGTGGTTCGACTCCGTCCACACAGTTGGACTGGCGCCTCAGAAGCCCCGCAGCCATCACGGCATTTCGTCGGGCCTATCAGGCGTACCACAGGCCGACAATCATGAACCATCAGCAATCTGGCGAGTCGAGCACCGTGGCAATGGAAGGTGGCTCATCCGGTCGCCGCGATGCATCTATGAGCGCCGCCGAGCAAGCATCACCAACACCACCGGTGAGTTTGGAGTCCACTACCATCATGCTGCGTCGGCAGAAATTCGGCTTGGCCATTAACCGGCGGCCCGCGGTCGCTGAAAAGGACCCTGACGTTACCGAAGCCCCCGTTGCGTCTGCTGTCCGCCGCAGACGCCGGATCGCAGCGTGGGTCAGTACCGTACTCATCATCGGCGCTGCGGTCCCGGTCGCTCTGTTCGTGAGATCCAGGCCATCCCCTGCCCCCGAGCAGTCGATACCTTTTATCGGTCTGTACGACCGGAGCTTGCCCCTCTCTTACTCCGGGGTGGCCGCGTTCACGAAGGCGACCGGAGTCAAGCCAGACATGCTCATGTACTACAGCTCCTGGAATGAGCCGTTCCAGGTCAGCTTCGCCACAACGGCAGCCGAGCACGGCGAATTGCCTCTCGTGCAGATCAACCCATATGACGTCAGCCTCACTGCTATCGCATCCGGACAGTACGACAGCTACCTGAGCGCTTACGCTGCGGCGGTTCGTTCCTATCGCCACCCGGTCGTTGTGAGCTTCGGCCACGAAATGAACGGTCACTGGTACCCATGGGCTAACACGCATTCGCCCCCTAGCGCATTCGTGGCCGCATGGCGGCACATCGTCACCCTGTTCCGCGAGGTAGGAGCTCGGAATGTGACGTGGCTATGGACGGTCAACATCATCGTCACCTCCGGCAACATTCCTTCTCCAGACCCGTGGTGGCCGGGCAGCTCGTATGTGACCTGGGTCGGGATTGACGGCTACTACTACAATCCATCCTTGAATTTCGCTTCCTTGTTCGGGCCAACCATCACCGCCGTACGCGAACTGACCGGCGACCCGATACTCATAGCCGAGACAGCAGCGGCGCCCGCTGCAGACCAGTCGGCGAAGATCGCCGATCTTTTCCAAGGTGTTCGCCTCTACGGGTTGCTCGGATTCGTATGGTTCTCGGTCGAGAACTACCGCATCAGCCGTCCCGACGCAATCGCCGCTTTCCACCAGGGGGCCGAGGCGTACCTGAGGCCCGCCATGAACAGCCGACCGCTTCTTACCGGTGCGACAAAAAGCACCTCACAGTTACCTACGCCGCTTTATCTGACCATTCTGGGCAGTCGGCGCCGACCGAGAGGAGACATCTTGAAACTCACCGTAGTCATACATTGTCTTTACCAGGCCAAGACTGTCGTTTCCTGCGTCTCGGGCTGCCCAGGTCATACGGGGAACTTCCCTGAGGGAAGGAACCGATATTGTCCGTAATGCTGCGTCGCACGGTGAGATATTGGGAGATGATTGCCCTAGTCGCCCTGGTCATACTGGCCGCGAGCATAGGCCAGATAAGCCTCGGGCATTCGATACTGCGAGAGGCGGGCATGTTCCAAGGGCCGACGAGCTACACCTCCCTAGCCTTCTTGCATCCGCAGTCTCTGCAGCCGCGGCGGCTGGATCCGAAGCGAGCGAACGTTGACGTGTCATTCGTCATCAACAACGCTGGCGGTACTCCACGCGACTACCGGTGGTCGGTGACCCTAGCTCAGGGGCGACACACCCACGCAGTGGCCGCAGGAAGTGTTCGCATCCCGTCCGGGCACGGGGCCACCATCACGCGGTCCGAGCAAATATCATGTACGCAAGGACAGGCGCGGATCGTGGTGAGCCTGGAAAGTCCGGCTGAGTTTATCGATGCCTGGGCCGCATGTCCGTCTCGGGGGAGCTGAAAGTGCATTCTTAGGGCACAGCCCCCGCACAAGTTGTACCGCAGACATTGGAGGAGCGCGATGTCCCCTAAATTGAGCGTCGTCATCTGCTCGTTCAACGGCGCAGCCGGTGTCGATCGCTGCATGCGCGCGCTGGCCAGGCAGACTATCCGCTCCTGTATGGAGGTAATCGTCGTCGATGACGGTTCGACTGACGCGACGAGCAACGTCGGCCGAACGCACGCGGCCACAATTGTCCGGCATGCCACCAACCTTGGGTTGGCAGCGGCTCGCAACTCGGGCATAGACGCAGCCACGGCTCCTGTCGTGGCGTTCCTCGATGACGATTGTGAACCTGAGCCAGAGTGGGCGGAACGACTACTGATGGGCTATGCAGAAGGAGTCATCGGCGTCGGCGGCCCTATTCTCCTGAGAGAGCACGACGGCTTCGTCCTCGGCTATCTTCAGCGAAATAGCCCATTCAAGCCGCAAGAACTAAATCTCGCAAAAAGCGACAGCATCTTCTATCGGTTCTATCTCTATCTTTGCCGGCAATGGACGGCGAGAGAAGAGCCTGTCCAGCGGGATGTCTATTCATTTCTCGGGGCGAACATGTCGTATCTTCGTCAGCCGCTGATCGACGTCGGCCGGTTCGACGAGAGGTTTAGCTTCGGTGGCGAGGAGCTAGATCTCTGCATCCGCCTGAGGCGCGCGTTTCCTTCGGGGCACCTCGTGTTTATTCCCGAAGTCCGGGTGGTGCATCATTTCAAACCCATCAGGAACAACACGAAACTCTCTTTGCACGACACGCTGCGCCGAAGCCGCGCGTACGGACGAGGATCGGCACGGCTATACCGCAAGTGGCCATCTATGCCGCCCACGTTCTTCCCCGGTCCACTCCTCGTCCTAATGATGCTGGGGTCGTCCGGGCAGATTCCCGTGCTTGCAGTGGCTGCGCTCATTATACCGCAACTGCTCTATCCCAAGGGTGTACGTTATGCCATTGCGAGCCGCTCCGCTGAGAGCATGCTCGACGCTTACGTACAGCTCGCCCAGGAGACGTGCGGCAACGTTGGATTCCTTGAAGGGCTGTGGCGCTTCCGTCACCTTGTTCCTGAAGCAAGCAGCAAAGCCTTCCAGGCCATCGATTCCCGGGAAGGGACGGGCCTGGCGCCGTGACGGTGAAGCCATTTGAGAGGTCGCGGAAGAGCACCGGATGGGCCCCGCGTCATGCCGCCGTGCCTGCACGTGCGGGGCTCGGAGCTATCGTCGTGGCTTTGGTGCTGATCAGTCTCCTTGTGCCGCTGAATGGATTGTGGTCAGCACAGGTACTGCTGGTGCCGTTGCTGTTCGTCGTACCAGGCCTGGTCCTGCTGCGAGCGCTGCGTATTCCGGGCTATGTTGTATCCTCATTCCCGGCATATATCCCGTGTGCCTCCATCGTCGTGCTGTTTGGCTCTGGTCTGGCTGTAAATTTCATCGGGCCGCTCGTTGGCGTGGCGGCACCTCTCCGCGCGGGCCCGCTGCTCATCAGCCTTGAAGTAACTTGCTTTGCGTTGCTCGCGGCATCCCTTAATGCCAAGTCAGATGTGACAATACAGTGGCGCTTGCCCGCACGGCGCGGCAGGCTTGCCTGGCCATTTATCCTCCCATTCGTCGCTGCGGTCGGCGCTCTCCGACTCAATAACGGTCATAGTGAGGATGTTGCGCTCATCGCAGTCGTTTCTTTTGTTGCCCTGCTCGTTACGGCCGCGGTCTTTGCCTCGCGCCTAGACGAAACCATGCTTGAGGTGATCCTCTATGTCGCAAGTCTCGCGACGAGTTGGTCGTATTCGCTGCGCGGGGACGGCGTCTATGGATTTGATATCGCCACTGAGTACCAGAGGCTACAGCAAACGATCATTACAGGCGTATGGGATGCGGCTCATCCTAGCGACGCCTACGGAGCGATGCTTAGCGTCACCATCATGCCCGCCGAACTGCATGCCCTTTCGGGTATCTCAGGCCTATTGGTGTTCAAATTCGTATACCCGATGATCTACGCTCTGTTCCCGGTAGCAATTTTTGACCTCGCCCTCAGGATTCTTTCACGTTGCTGGGCCTTTGTAGCAGCAGCCTTCACCATAGGCCAGTACGCTTTCATCGAGATCCCAAGCGTTGCTCGGCAGGAGATTGCCCTGGTGCTATTTGCTGCGCTAGTCATGGCAATACTTGACACTCGCGTACAGCGACGTTCGCAGTGGGCTCTGGTCGCCATCCTCGGCTTGGCGATGGCCTTGTCGCATTACTCTACGACTTATGTGGCCATTACAATCATCGGGCTCACGCTCCTACTGCAGTGGGCTGTGTCTTGGTTCCGTGATATTCCGCACGTAACCGGTGCTATGGCTGTCGCATTCGTGGCCGCCTTCGCAGGAGCGGTCGTTTGGTACGGACCGGTGACCCAATCAGACTCTCATTTGCTGCAGGTCACCCAGACAGTGCAGGCACAAGGGTTTGACCTACTGCCAAACCGAGTGCCCGGAAGCAGCTTGATCGCTGCTTACCTGCAGGGAAACACAACGCTGTCGATCCCGGCCACGCAGTACGCACAAGACATCTACACCTATGATTCACTAAACAAGCCCTTTATTAAGCGGTTTGGCAATGCTGACCAGCTTCAGTATAATCTTCGTGACTCAGTTATTCCGAAGCCTCCAGTTAAATGGCATCTTGGTTTCAACGTTCTCGGCTTGTGCTTGCTAATCATTGAGCAGCTTGCGAACCTGCTCGCTGCACTCGGCGCGCTTATTATGGTATTGCGACGAGGAACCTCTATCGTCGTCCGGCAGGTGGGATTGATGGCGCTCGTGACCACTCTGCTGCTCACGATACTCCGGTTCAGCGGCACGCTGGCTGTGGCCTACGGGCAGGAACGAGCTCAGTTGCAGGGGCTGATGCTGCTAGCTGTTACGCTGTGCTGGATGATGCAGCGCCCCGCCGATGCGCGGACGGCATGGCATGCTCGTCTTCTCGCAGGAGCCACTGCTTGCCTGGCAGTAGTCCTGATCAATACCAGCTATCTGGTAGGCGCAGTGCTTGGTGGAGGAACCTCCGCCAACCTCGCGAACAGCGGCGCAGCTTTCGAGCACTTTTACATTACGACACCTGAGTTCGCTGCTGCCCAGTGGCTAGGTAAGTTTGTCCAGCCGGGACAGCTGGTCTATGCGGACCAATACGGCCAGCTTCCCCTTGACGAGGTGACTGACATACAACACGGGCTGGACCTCGATATAACCCCGAGGACGCTCGACCAGCAGAATATGTGGCTATACGCCAGCCGCACCAATGTCATCGACGGGCGCGCCTTCGCGCTCTACAACGATCATACTGCTACTTATGTCTTCCCTGCCGACTTCCTCCTCAGCGACTACGACCTCGTGTACGCGAACGGCTCTTCGGAGGTGTTCCATAGGTGATATCCATCGTCATCATCAGCAAAGATGAGAAAAGCCTTGATGGCACCCTCACCGATGTGGTCCGTCAGGCTAAGAGCCTGAAGGAATCATCCGAGATTGTCGTTGTTGACGCATCCGATGGCCGACTTGATAAAATCCGGCTGCGTCACGAGGCCGAGATCCGGTGGATACAGTTCGCCCGGCCAGTGGGGGTGCGTGTCTCCATCCCGCACCAGCGCAACGCAGGCGTGCAGGCAGCGCACGGCGAGATCATCGTGTTTACTGACGCGGGGTGCCGTCCGGAGCGGGAATGGCTAGCACGTCTGACCGCCCCGTTGTTTAAAGGCGAGCAGGTAACGGCCGGCCTGACCCTTTCGGCGCCCGGTAACACCGGACTGTACGATGACGCGGCACGAGAAGCTCTGGAATCCCGCTATCTGGCAGAGTGTCCCACTATCAATCTCGCCTTCGACCGCGAGGTTTTTGATGCCATTTGTGGCTTCGACGAAGGGTTCGCCTACGGCTCCGACATAGACTTCACTTGGCGTCTTACCGATGCTGGCTACCGGATCCGTAGCGTTCCCAGCGCCGTCGTGCGACATGACTGGGGCGGATGGCGACGCCAGCTGCGCCGTTCCTACGTCTACGGTAGAGCACGCACGCGGCTCTATCGAAAGCATCGCGCGAGACTGAGGCACATACTCCGCGATGACCCCATGGTCGTCGTCTATCCAGTATTCCTCCTAGGATTGCCATTGACCATGTTTTTCCCTTTCTACCCGGCTCTGCTGTTGATCCCCGCCTGGCGCAATCGTTCAAATGGGGCGATCAGGGTCGTAGCGGATCATCTTTTCTACGGCGTCGGGGTCCTCACGGAACTGGTCAACCGATGAGGCTCCTGGTTCTTCCTCGCGACAGGAACCCCTATCAGGAACTGCTGTACGCCGAGATGAAACGGTTGGGCGTGCAGGTCACCTACATAGGTGAGCTGACGCCTTCCCGGACGCTTAACCTCTTGCTCCTCCCGGTGGAGATCGCGGTCCGTCGTATCACCGGCGCACGCCTTATTCACCTTCACTGGGTCTTCGCTTTCGCCCTCCCCGGCGCGCAACGTTTCCCGGTATTGCAAGGTGTGGCATACGTCTGGTTCCTTGTCTGGTTGCGCATCTGCCGGATGCTCGGCATGCATCTCGTATGGACCGCGCACAACGTCTTGCCGCACGCGCCGGTCTTCGTCGACGACGTGGCTGCCCGGCGAGCATTGGTTGCCGCCAGTGATCTCGTGCTGGCCCATTCCCAGTCGACGCTGGCGGAGCTCGCGGCACTCGGCGCCGTGGCCCGTAGGGGCGCTGTCATCGAGCACGGCCCCATCGCTCCAATTCGGTCCGCCGCGTCCCTGGGCACCCCTGGTACCGGCGGTCAGCCTCGTCGATTTCTCTTCTTCGGTCGCGTGCAGGAGTACAAGGGAGTAGATGACCTGATTGCCGCTTTCGTGGCCATGCCCGACGACATTGCCGCGCATCTCATGGTGGCGGGTCAGTGTAATGACCCGGGGTTGCGGACACGTCTGCACGCGCTCGCCCGGAGAGGTGGCCCGCGCGTCATACTCCGCCTTGAGCGTATACCCGATGATGAGGTACCTCAGTTGCTCGGTGCCGCTGACATCGTCGTTCTGCCCTTCCGGCGAATTACCACCAGCGGAAGCGCAATCCTGGCGCTGTCTTATGGAAGGCCGCTCATCGCGCCGCACTTGCCCGGGTTGGTTGATCTTCCTGATCAAGCCGTTCTTCGTTACGACGGGGAGGTTTCCGCGCTTATCGCTGCGATGGCCCGCCTAGCCTGCGCCGACAGAGAGACGCTAGCCGCGATGTCGGCTGCCGCCTCCTGCTATGCGTCCAGAATAACATGGCAAGAGGTTGCGGAAAAAACACTGGCCGAGATGCACTCGGTGCTCGGCGACATTGCAGAGGCACATCCGTGTCGGCCGGCCAGAGCACCGTGAGGCCAGTTGCCATGGCTATCAATTCTCGGTCCCGGACTTTCAAGTCTTTGCGCAACATTCTCAATGATGCCTTGTACCGCGGTTCTCTTCACCTCCTCGCTAACACTATAATGACGTCGGCAATCGGCTTTGCCTTCTGGACACTGGCTGCGCACAGATACTCGGCGTCCACTGTCGGCATGTTTTCTGGCATAATCTCCGGGGCTAGCCTGCTCGCAGCGATCGCAGCACTGGGCCTGCCGATCACCATGACCCGGCACATCGCCAGTGCCGAGCACCCAGGCGAGCTGGTTCTCGGGGCAGTTACGATAATTTCGACGGCCGGTACCATCCTATGTCTTGTTACCGTTATCTCCCTCGGGCCTCACCTTCCCACGGTGCTGCATATTCAACAACGCGGAGGAATGGTACTTCTGGTGACGGTACTGGTAATATTCACCGCCGTGGGCGGCACTCTGAACGCCGGCCTAGTCGCGATTCGCTCAACCCGTATTCTGCTGATCAAGAATCTCTTGGGAAGCATCGTGAAGCTGATCGCAATGCTGTTGCTGACCGCTTTTCGATCATCGGGACTGTTGATATCCTTTGGTCTTGGACTCGTACTGGCCACCGTACTCAGCGGCGCAGCACTTGGCTGGCGTATCAGAGGGAAACGAGTTGGATCCAGACCGTTTTGTGCGCCTTGGCGGTACCTGTCAATTACCTCGGGTAATTACTTGGCAACTGTCATCGGGATCATGCCCCTAGCCATAGTACCGATCGAAGTTCTTGCCGTACGCGGTGCCACAGAAACTGCACGCTTCTCAATCGCGTTTCTCATAGCCGGATTCCTCAACTTCATTCCATCAACCATGGGACAGGTCCTCTTCGCGGAGATCGCACGCGGAGGAGTACCGCTTGGGCAGCAATTCCATAAGGCTCTTCGCGGAGTGTACGGACTTCTCCTGCCGTCAATGATCTTGCTGCTCATCCTCGCTCCGTTCGTTCTTCGCCTCTTTGGCCAAGCCTATGCAACGGAAGCAACCAGCTGTTTGCGTGTGCTTGCCCTAAGTGCGCTGCCCGCAGGCGGGACCTATCTGGTCGACTCGCTACTAATCGCACGTGACCGCACCGCAACCTATACCTTTATGCAAATAGCAAACGCCGCTCTTGTGCTTGGGAGCGTCGCAATCCTGCTGCCGCGGGGACTTACGGCCGCAGCAATCGGCTGGACACTCGCTCAGGCACTAACCCTTGTCCTCGGCCTACTGGTTCTCGCCACGGGCAGAAACGGTCGGCATCATCCCAAGGTCGGTGCCGCACCGGCGGCAACGGAACTGCGTTCAGCGTATTCGCATCCGCACCAGCATATGAGCCGGAGCAGATCTAAAGCCGGTCATACTGCGCAGTGTGGGCTCTGGTTTCCACCGATCAAGATCCCTGTCGGCTTTGGTCAGACACGTTCAGCAAGCCAGTTGCCAGTCCTCATTATGATCACCGACTACTCACGTTGGCTGTCCGCAGTTCTCGTTCCATCTAGGCACCCTGAGGACCTGTTCGCCGGCTGGTGGGAACTCATCGCCGACCTCGGAGCAGTGCCGCATATGCTGACTTCGCACAATGTAGAAGCGATTGGATCGCGGAAAAACGGAGGAGCCCAAATCGCTGCCCAATGCGAGGAGTTCTGCCGCTCTCTGAATACATCGATCGTTATGTGCAAAACCAACGATCCGGCCACTACGGACCTGGTTGAGCGAGCGCAAGCTTATCTTGAACGGTCATTCCTTTCCGGTCGTACTTTTAACTCACCAAGGGACTTTAATATTCAACTCCGCGATTGGCTTCTAATAGACAACACGCGACGGCATGAGCAACCAAGCTATGCCCCTGCTGTGCTCATAACAGCCGACAGGAATGCAATGCTGCCCCTACCACAGACACCACCGGCCACTGGATGGCGGCTACCGATGCGGGTTGGGGACCGCCCGTTCATCCATTTCGATTCTAACGAATACTCTGTCCACCCGACCTTGATTGGAAGCAGAGTCGAACTAGTCGCAGATCTGCGGCATGTCCGAATTCTATGCGATGGAAAGGTAGCAGCATGGCACAACCGGGCCTGGGCACACGAGCGAACCATACGCGATCCAATCTACGGGACCGCACCTCGCACCTCGCCGTTAAACCTATAGTTCCTCACTGGTCTAACGTGATACACCGAAATCTGTAGAGTAGGATACAATATGCTCGCCAGGCGCGAATTGCCGCATGCGTACGCCCAATGGAATCGTACCTGGGCCGCTCCATATGGTCGACGCTCCCCGGCTGTAGCGTTGCTTAGACCACTTGGCCGTAACCGGGTACGACAGGCTCGAGGACCATTCGCGTTCCAAGGAAATACGACCACTCGCGCATATGAATACCCATGGGCCTATCATCAGCTGGCGGACCTGAGCGCCTCTCGGATACTGGAAATCGGCGGCGCGCTATCAGGACTGCAGTTCGTGCTGGCCAGGCACGGCCATGAAGTCCACAATGTTGACCCTTTCTTCGACTACGGGAAAGGCAACTATGACATTGACCCGGCTGCCGAGCACGCCACACTCAACCAGACGTTCGGTACCAATGTCGTGCTGCACCGCTCGACCCTGCCGGAGGCGGATCTGGTTGGCGGCTATTCCGCGGTAGTGTGCATCTCCACCCTCGAGCACCTTCCCCACGACAGTATCCAGGCCACCCTAGGAGCGATAAAACCACTCCTCAACCCGGGCGGTCTAGTGGTGCTTACTGTTGACCTCTTCTTGAATCTGAAGCCGTTTTGCAGTCGCCCTACAAACATATGGGGCACTAACGTGTCAGTGGCCTGGCTCGATGAACTTCTCGGCTATCCCATGGTAACGGGAGACCGAGCCGAACTAAATGGGTACCAAGAATTTTCGACTGACAGAATATTGAGCCACCTGGAGGAGTTCGCAATAGGCGCAGGTTATCCCCAGCTGGCTCAGCTTGTCACTTTCCGGGCGCCCGGTAGGTGACGTCGCCGTCGACTCTGACACGAACCGCGGTGTCACTTTAATGAAGCTACAGGTACGTATTGCCGTGATTGTTCCCGCAGGGCCGCGAGATGATGTGCTGGACACGCTCGCCAGCGTGGTTCATTACACCGAGTCGTCGAGGATCATCGTTGTTGTCGACGACACCTCGATCCCGGACGATAATGTTCGCCGCATCCAACGTCTATGGACAGACACCGTGGTCATACCTGCTCCACCTAGGGCGCCAGGTACTCAGGGAGGGCTGTGGGTCAAGCTTGCCGCAGGTTACCGCTGGGTCCTCGAAAGGTACGAACCGCAGTTGGTCCTACGTTTGGATGCCGACGCTCTTCTCATAGGCCACGGGCTTGAATCCAGGGCAGAACAGGCATTTGCCGACGACCCAACGGTGGGACTTCTCGGTTCTTACAGAATCGGACCGGACGGAGGAACACGCGATTCGTCGTGGGCGGCGCGTCAGCTTCGCGCGGAGACAGGCCTCCGCGGACTGCTCCGTCCGAGCTGTCGTTCAAGCCTGCGGCACTGCCTTAAACTTGCACGCAGTCACGGTTACATCGATGGTGAAAGCGCACTTGGCGGTGCTTACATTCATAGCTACGAGGCGGCCGAGTGTATCTATAAACACGGCTGGTTCAGCCAGCCCTGGCTTGCGCCGAGCAAGCTTGGGGAGGACCATATTATGGCGCTATTGACCATGGCAGCGGGTTACCGGATCGGCGACTTTGGTGGTCCCGCAGATCCTCTGGCCCTAAAGTGGCAGGGGCTTCCCGCCCATCCAGCCGATCTGCTTACTGCCGGAAAAGTGGTGATCCATTCTGTACGGTCATGGCAGGATCTTAGTGAGCGACAGATTCGTGATATCTTTGCCGAGGCAAGGAAATCGGGATTAGGTCCTATAATTACAGGATCCACAGAGAGTCGACGCTAAAGATCTTAAAACGGTTCGAGCCGAAGTGTCAGTGTCCCAAGGCGGGTGACGGTAAGTTGAGGTGGATGGCTACCCGACCTCTCGGTGGAGCACCTGAATGTGTGCGATCACCGTCCCAGCATGGATAGCACCGATGGTGTTCCCGCAGCCGAAGTCATTCGAGTTCTCGGCGGGCGGGTAATCAGAACTGGAACACGCGCGCGGCTGCGGCCGACGAGCGCGCAGCCGCGCGGAAGTGGCGGTTCGTGACGCGAATGTTTTCACGTTCCCATTTAGATCCAGGCTGCGTCACGATCGAGATGCAATCGATGAGCAGCGGACTAGCCCAATTGACAATCTCTTGGCCGATGCAGACAAGTCCAGCGGTGCGGCTAAGTTCCAGGAAGCGAGTCGCAGTCATCGAGCGGCCACGATAGTGGTGCCAGTTGGCGAGGCCAACACGGCCTAGAATTGCTCTCGGCAGCGGAAGTGGGTCGCCAACCCGAGCGAGCAGGTCACGGAGCGCCGACGTCGCATGGTATACGCCGATATTTGAGTGATGGATAAAGGCGACGCCGTCACTGTCGAGCACCCGCTGGAACTCCTCGAGATACGCGCCAACAGCATCATCCTCCGCATGTACCAACGAGTCAAAGCTGAACACGAGATCGACCGAGTTGTCAGATACCATTGGCAGCGAGCGTCCGTCGTTTGTGGCAAAGCGGGCGCCTTCATATCGCGCGAAGCGCTTCTCGCAAGCTGCTATGCAGTTATCTGCAAGATCCACGCCAAGATAGGAGGTACAGCTAGGCAAAAGGTGCTCTGTCCAGCGGCCGAACCCTGGGCCGAGTTCGAGAAGTGAGTCTGTTGGCAGGAATCGGGCGATCCTTGGGAAGATACATGATCGCCATTCAGCCTCCGATCCGCCCCAGGTGGCTGACCACTCCTCGCCGGCGTCAGCCCAGCGATAGTTCTGGCTCCACTTCTCTCGGTTCCATGCGAGGGTTGGCATAGGACAAGGATAACGCTTTCCCGTTTGAGCTGGTACCGTTACCGACAATTCCTGTTCAGAAGAACATGATATGAAGAAGAGGTCTGCATATCCAGACCTAGCTGCACCGCGGGAAGTCAGCGAGGCTTTCGCTCTGCCGGCTTGCCTACGGTGACCGGTACTACAGTCCCGGTTTGTTATCTGCCGAGTTGGCGATGGACGGTGTCCGCGACACGGTCTTGACGGAGGGTGACGGCCACCTCGCGATCATGGTTTGTGAGAACTCTGAACAACGAGGTGGCCGCCAGTGCCATCGTAGGTGACGGGGCGTGGCTGGGGACCTGCGGCGGGAGCTGTTCGCGCTGCTGGCGGGGGTGTTCATGCAGGCCAGGTCGCGGCTGGCGGCATTCGCCTGCATCGGCGCGCTGCTGGCCGAGCCGGGTGACCGAAGATCGTGCTGGCAGCTGGCGGAGGCGGCCGGGCACCGCTCGCCACGGCGGATGCAGGCTCTGCTGGCCGGGCACCGGTGGGACCGGAAAGCGGCGCTGGCCGCGCTGCAGCAGTTCATCACCGCGCGGCTCGGCGACCCAGAGGCGATCCTGGCGCTGGACGAGACTGCCGGACTGAAGAAAGGGACCGCCACGGTGGGGGTCGCCCGCCAGTACGCCGGGATCACCGGGCAGGTGGAGAACTGCCAGACCGTGGTGTTCGCGGCGTACGTGACGCACCGCGCGCACGCCGCGTTCGATTTCCGGCTGTACCTGCCGAAGGCGTGGTCCGGGGGCAGGGCGCGGGCGCGCGTGCCCGGCGGGGTGAGGTTCGCCACCAAGCCGGCGCTGGCCGCCGCGATGGTCACCGCCGCGGCCTGGTCGTGCGTGCCGTTCGCCTGGGTGGCCGGCGATGAGGTCTACGGCCGCAGCGGCCAGCTCCGGCGGGCCTGCGAGAGGGCGGGCAAGGGCTACGTGCCGGGGGTTCCGGTGAACTTCCGCGTCACGCTCCCCTCCGGCCGCACGGCGGCCATCTCCGCGGTCGCCGCGATGACGCCGGGCACGGCGTGGGAGACCCGCTCGTGCGGCCCCGGCTGCAAGGGCCGCCGGGACTATGCCTGGGCGTGGGCCGCCACCGCCTCGCCGCGGCACTGGGCGCTGATCCGCCGCAGCCTGGCCAACCCCGCTGACCTGGCATTCTTCTACTGCCACGTGCCGCAGGGCCGGCCGGTGACCCTGACGGTCCTGGTCCGGACCGCCGGGACGAGATGGCGGCGGAAGAATGCCACCAGCAGGGAAAAGGCCAGACGGGCCTGGACCAGCACCAGGTCCGGCTCTGGTGCTCCTTCCACCGCCACACCGTGCTGTCCATGTGCGCCCAGGCGCTGCTGGCCGTCGCCGCCGCCCGGCAAGCCCCCGCCCCGCCGCCAGGTGAATCCCGGGCACCCGCCGGCAGCTCTGCCCAGCCCGCCGCCTGGCGCGATACCGGCAAGCTGCCCGCCACCCCCGGTGACCGGCCGCCCGCCGACCCCGGCATGGTCAAGGTCAGCATCCCCGAGGCCCGCCGCCTGGCCCGCCTCGCCGCCGCGCCCATGACCCGCGCCGCCCGCGAAGCCGGATACGCCTGGTCACGATGGAAACGCCGCCACCAGGCACGCGCCGCTGGCACCACTACCACGCCCGGCTCAAAGCAGTCGCCCAAGTCCCGTAACCCGCAAACGGCAGAAAGGAGGACGCCATGTAACAAACCGGGACTGTAGTACCGGGATGTGCTGTAACCGGAGGGGCTATAACCTCGCGGCACCGATACACCCATCCACCGGCCCGCCTCGCCCGCCAGACCAACACCATCTGCAACCACTAAAACGGGAGGATGACCATCCTACCTTGGTGAGGGACAGACGTTCGGCCTACTTGGCGCTGGGCACGATGATTGGTGCAGGAGACGTCTTGATGTCCAAGGTGGCGTGCCAACCGCCGAGGCTTTGACCACGACGGGTCGTTACCTTTACAATAATCCCCATACGCTCAAAACGCTATAAGATATGGGCCGCAGGCAGGGTAACTGCACGCGCTCAGCGCGTTCTTCTTACAGGAGGGATTCAAATGCATGATGCCGGTTCATTAATAATCTTGGCCCGGCACGAGCTGCATAGTACGATCTCAGATACTCGGTTGGCACCCAGGTTCGCATGAATGATTAATACCGGATAGGAGGAACTGAAGCAAATGAAACGTAGAATTGCGTTGGTCGCAAGCCTCACACTTGCATTGTATGGCTTCGCCGGATGGGCGTACATTGCACTCGTGGCACTTGTGCACCCACGCACGCTTGGCTTGCAACTCACACATTTCGCGAAGTTCCCGCATGAGGATACTTTCGGGGAAATATGCTTCGTGGTGTCGGGCGTGAGCTTCTTCATCTATAACCTACTGCGTTCTGTGAACAGGTCGGACGGACCAGGAGGCCAGTATCGATCAGCGCGCTAGCCACTCAAGCCAGGCTCACGCAAAATCCGGGTGAATAGAGCTGACCCATCTCTTATGACCATTATGTCCTCTCCGCGCCGCATACGTAGTGCAGGCAGCCATCGGGGGTATAGTCATGCCGAAATAGTATTAGCTTGGGTCAGTCGCTGTCAACCGACTCGGCAGTTGGCAACTCGAGCATATGGTATACCTCCAATGTGGCTGTTATGACTGACTCAAGGTCTGAGACATGCGGTGGAGGGATTAGTTGAGTGCGCTCAGACGGGGCTGCGCCGAGGAACTCGGCGAGGATGCGGGCCAGAAACTCTGGGGTATGGGGCGGGAATGTCCAGCAAGATCCAGCAAATTGTTCTTCTAGTCCGCCCACGGTGCTCGCAAGTACCGGCACCCCGAAAGCGCTGGCTAGACTGGCCACGCCACTCTGGTCAGTGCGACGATATGGCAGGACGACCGCCTCCGCAAGGCGGAACCACGCAGAGATCTCAGCCTCCGGGACGTACCCGCTTAGAACCAGATACCGTTGCAGCGATTCGCGGCGAGCTTGGCGCAGCACGCGCACGAAGTAGAACCGGTCACGGACCTCGAAAACGCGGAACAACCCATGGCGCGGTCGCACAGCACCTGCGACGACTACGCGGATATTGTCAAGCCGAACCGCTCCAGTCCGATTGAGGATGCCCAGCGCGCTGACCAGGTCATCGAGGCCCTTATCCACATGTATAAAGCCGAAGGCGAGAAGAACCCTCGCGTCGCCGAGACCGAAGCGATGCCGCATATCCTCCGGCGTCGATGTCCCCATCGGTGGCTGCACACTCGGATGCGGGATCACAACTGCCTTGTTCTCGGGTACCCCTATGAGGGCGGTGAGCACATTATAAGCAGTGCGTGTATGCACGATCACATGTTCACAACGCGCCACTAGCCGACGATAGAAGGCTCGGCCCACTGCCCGGAGCAAAGCAGTATCCGTAGTCACCTCATGCAAAGTGGCAACCACCGGCACCGCCAACTCACGACGAAGCGCATCGAGCCACCGTAGCAGGGTCGCCGTTCGCATGCCGAACGCGGCGATCGCAAATTGGACGTGCACGACATCGGGATACCATTTCGCTATCGCCTCGCGTAGCTTTACGGATTCTCGGCCTCGCGATCCGACAGCACCCATCACATCCGGAAGGGTGTATGGAGTTGGGTGCGGCACGACCACGCGGACATCATGTCCTCGCTGGCGGGCGGCCTCTACGAGCAGAAATGTGTAGTTGCCGATGCCATCCTGGGCAGGTGGATACGGGCTGACGTAAAGAATCCTCATCTGGGATATCCATCTGCCACGGGGCCTGCCGCGGCATTCCAGTCGCGGCTGTCCATCCAGGGCCCCTGTGCTGCATCTACAGCACAGGGCGTGCCCAGCGCAAGGGGCTGTCGGCTTCGACGCACACCGGGCTCGCGCCGAGGGCTGCAATGGTCAAGGCGGATGTTCGGCGCCCTACTGCCCGACAAATAAGCAAGGAGTACGAGGAGAATCTTCATATCTGGAGCGCCGCTATTACTTGGTCTGTCATAGCGTCCCAGTTGTACTCTGCCAACCAGACGCCGTCATCGCTGGCCACCGAGCTGCGGTCCTCCAGCAGGGACTTTACCGTCTGAGCAATGGCCGATGCAGTCGAGTCACAGACAATACCGGAAGGTTGTCCGCGCGACGAGATGCTGGGCGAGATTGTCAGGCGCGGACGTGGTTATCACGGGAATCCCGCAGGCGAGGGCTTCGAGCACGGCGATCCCAAAACCCTCGCGAGCTGAGGGAAAGACAAAGACCTTGGCTGCTTTCACCAGTTCGTAGACCTGCTTCTGTTCCCGGACGTCGTGGCGGAACTCGACCGCCTGCTCGAGGCCCAGCACTTGAGCCTGGTTACGGAGCTCGTCCCGCTCTGGCCCGTCGCCGATGACACGGCACGTTACCGGCAGCCCCTCCGCATGAAGGCTGGCCATAGCCTCAAGCAACATGCCGATCCGCTTGTGAGGCATGAGCCGGCTGACTACCGCCAAGTCAGTGGTGACGTGATCTGGGTAGGTCTCACGGACGGCTTCGAGATCAATGCCGTTTGGCGCGACAGTGATCGACGCATCAGCGCCGAGCCGGGCGCGAAGACGCTCTGCTGTATGGGACGAGGCTGCGATGATGTGGTCGGGGATGCGCATGGCCAGGTACTCGATAAACCAGGCCACTACTCCGACTCGTCCGAGATATTGACGCCAGTACGAGTGACCCCATACCTCGTGCCAGGTAACCACGAGCCTCTTGCGCCTCACGGACGCCACGACTCGCAGTACGAGGATCTGCAGCAGCGGCATATGATCGGCCTCAAGGACATCGAAGCGCGACACAAGCAACTGCATACAGGCAAGAGCGAAGATGATTGCCTGCCAGAGTGACCTACGATTCCGGGTGTACATGGGATGCAGCCGCGATATGCCGTGAAAGGTGACGGCCTCATCCTTGCGCACACGCGGACCGTCCCACCAGCGCATGGTATAGAGGTGAAGCTCAGCACGCCCGGCCAGCCGCTTGCTCAGTTCATGGTAGCGTATTTCCCGCCCTCCGCAGGAGTATGGGAAAATCGCGTCAGTGACCAGCGCGACGACAGGGTGTTTGTTGTTTCTTGCCGAATATTCCCGCGGCGTGCATGGCAGGCTAGCTAGAAACCGCTGGACTCGCGGGAGCTGACCGGCTGAACCATCTGACGCAGCCGTCTTGCCTGCATCCCGTGCTGTCACGGCCTCGCCCTCCTGCGGAGAGGCCAGGACAGGGGAGAGGAGCTTCGGCCCCCTCCTGACGTGAATGCGCGCAAAACTTTCAGAAGCTGACGCATAGCGGCGCTCCTATCCCTAGTGCGCCGTGGGTTAAACCTCCCAAACAGCGCGAACAAGCACATATGTCGTGCCATCGTCCGCCACGCTCGGCTTGCCCTACCCACACGACGTCACCAGCGCAAGCAGCAGGATCGCACAAAGATGCCCGTATTCGTGGCTAAATCAGGAAATAAGCTGCCAAGCCGGTATTTTTCAAGATCAACACCAGATAGTCGAACGGTGCGGCACCCGGAATACGGCGACGAAACGGTAACGCTCCGCTATGAACAAGCAACCAGAATACGGTAACCAATCGGTGACGCTGCGCTATGAACAACAGGTACCACTCGACCGTGCGCTAATTTGTATACAGCAGGTGTTCGGCTTCGCTGCTGTATCGTCTCCCTTGAATCCGGAAGGACTACCGGTTTGCTTTCATTGAAGCTGCCGACCAAGGAGTTACCATCGGTCTTTCTGCTCGTCAGGCTCGCTTACCCTGCACGCTGTGGGTAGCGTCAAATTCATCGGAGACGAGACTGGATGAGATCCCGGCTAGCCATCGTCGTGGCCGTCGTGATCGCCGCCGCAGCCGTGATCTTCGTAATCAGGCACTTCGTCTCGTCCCCCGGACCCGCGTCCCTGCCGTCGAATCAGGCCTCTTACCTCGGCATTTACGAGAAGGGTCCGCCCGATACCTACCGGCCGGTGGCGGATTTCATCAAGAGCAGGGGTACGCAGCTGAACCTGTCGGCTATTACAGCGGCTGGGGCGAACCCTTCAAGACCTCGTTCGCGGAGACCGTCCGCAGCCACAGCGCGGCCACCATCGTCCAATGGGATCCCACCCTTGTCCCGGTCGCTGAAGATCGCTGCTGGCGGCTACGACGGATACCTGCGCTCGTTCGCCGATAGCGTGCGGGACTTCGGCCACCCGGTCGTCATCGGCTTCGGGCATGAGATGAACGCCTACTGGTACTCCTGGGGCTACGGGCGCCTGCCTGCCTCGACGTTCATCGCGGCCTGGCGGCATATCGTGACGCTGTTCCGCCAGCAGGGCGCCGGCAACATCACCTGGCTCTGGACAATCCAGGCGGATGAGGCAGATACCGGGCCAATCGTCTCCTGGTGGCCGGGCGCGCACTACGTCACCTGGGTCGGCATCGATGGCTACTACTACACGCCGTCTGAGACGTTCTTCAGCATTTTCGGCAAGACGATCGCACAGGTGCGGGTCTTTACCGGGCTGCCCATATTGCTCTCAGAAGTGTCGGTGGGTCCCGAGGCCGACCAGGCTCGGAATATCCCCGACCTGTTTGCCGGGATGCGCAAGTACGGCACGCTCGGCCTCGTGTGGTTCGACATCGCTCAACACCAAGGGCTTTACCACCAGGACTGGCACATCGAAGACAATCCTGCCGCAGAGACGGCCTTCCGGCGCGGCGCCTCCACCCTGACCTTGGCTCGTCCCTTACGGATCTGCCGGGCCCAGGACCAATGTATCTGACCTGGGAAATCTGTTCGGATTGCGTAAAGTCACCGACACGGCACGGGGGCGCGGGCTAGTCTCGTGACCGGATGAGCCGGGCCTGGCGGGCATTCATTTCAACGCATTAGCGCGTAAGGAGCTGGGGGAGACCGGCTGTGACTGTCGATACGTCGCCGAACTCGGTTACGTCCTCCGCGCGATCAGGTTCGCGGCGCCCGCTTCCGTTCGGATGGAGAAGCCGCGCCGGGCGGCCCGCCGCCTCGGAGAACGAGCCAGTGACGGTTCTGCCCGGGGAAGGCGGTGCCCGGAGACGGCGCCTGCTCGGCCTGTGGCCGCTGCTGGTGGTGCTGGGGGTCCAGGCGGGGCTGTCGCTGCGGCTCCTGCGGGCCGACACCGCATCCCAGAGTGAAGCCCTTTACCTGCGCGCCGGGCACCTGGAATGGGCGCACTGGCTGCACGGCAGCCCGATTCCGCCGTTCCAGAACTACTTCTCGGGCGCGCCGGTCAGCTACCCGCCGATCGGCGCGGTAGCCGACAGCATCGGCGGGCTGGCCGGGGCCCGGGTCCTGTCCCTGGGGTTCATGCTCGGCGCCACGATCCTGCTGTGGAGTGCCACCGGCCGGCTATTCGGGCGACGGGCCTCGTTCTTCGCCAGCGCGCTGTTCGCCCTGCTCGGCACCACCTTGCACCTAGGGGTGTTCGCCACGTACGACGCGATGTCGGTGTTCCTGGTCGCGCTGGCGGCCTGGTGCGTGATCCGCCCCGGAGCGCGGGGCCCGGCGACCGGGTGGATGCTGGCCGGAGCGGGTGTGCTCGCCCTGGCCAGCGTCACGGCGTACACCACCCTGCTGTTCGTTCCGCTCGTCGCCGCGCTCGCCCTGCTCACCTCGCCATGGACCAGCCGCGGCTTGCTCGCGGCCCGGCGGGCCGGGACCGTGCTGGCCGGGACAGCTGCGCTGCTCGGTCTCGCCGTGGCGGCCGGCCGGGGCAGTTACCTCGGCGGATTCGAACGGACGATGCTGACCAGCGTGGCCGGTTCGGCCTCCCCGCAGTCGGTGCTCGGCCAGTCCTGGTACTGGGCCGGCCTGCTGCTGGTCCTGGCAGTAAGCGGGGTGGTCATCAGCGTGGCCAGCCGACAGGCAGCCGCCCAGAGCACACTCCTCGTGTTCCTGACCGTCGGCTTGATATTCGGCCCGCTGGAACAGGCGCACCTGCACACGGTGGCGTCGCTCAACCATCATGTCGGCCTGGGCGCCTGGTTCGCCGCCATCTCAGCCGGGTACGCCGTCGACCGGTTCATCGCGGCCGCGCCGGCCGGACGGGGCCGCGCGGTGACCTGCGGGGCGTGCGTGATTGCGCTGGTCTTCCCGGCCGGGCTCGGCATCACCCAGTCCCGGGACTTCTCCGCCGACTGGCCGAACTCGTCCGACTTCCTCGCGGTCTTCGGCCCGCTCGCCGATCACGGCATCGGGCCGCTCCTGGTCGAAGATCCCTCCGTGGCCGAGTACTACCTGCCCGCCGGCGCCCAGTGGCAGCGCTGGTCAAGCACCCGCAACATCACCCTGTCGGCCGGCACGTACACCGGCGGGCCGAACGCCGTCGTCAGCGTCACCAGCGGCGGCAACGCGCCTGTCTACGCCAACTACATCGCCCACGGCTATTTCTCGCTGGTTGCCCTGAACTTCACGGACACGACCGGCCTGGACCGCCAGATCGCCGCTGACCTGCGCCGCAATCACCATTACCACGTCATCCAGGTCGTCCCCTACGGGATGGAAATCCCTCCGGTCGGCGAAGGCTCCTACGTCATCTGGCAGTACCAGGCCAGTACGAAGCAGGCCGGCTACACGCCGAGCCGCTGAATTCCCGGGACACGGGGCGTGAAACCGGGTCCGTTCGGGCCAAAGGAGAGCTGGCCGGGTACAGCGGTCAGCTCATGCCGGTGGTGGATTCGGAGCGGGACCTGGGGTCGCGGGGGTGCCAGGCGCCGCGGCCGACGCTGGCCAGGAAGCTGTCCACGGCGCGGTTGAAGACGTCGGGTTCTTCCAGGTTGGCGGTGTGGCCGGTGCGCGGCAGGATAGCCAGGCCGGCCGTGGGGATGGTGCGCTTGAGCATCAGCGCGGGCTCCAGGCAGCCCTCGTCCTCGTCGCCGGCCAGCACCAGGACCGGGACGCTCACCGTGGCCAGGTCGCCGGTGAGCGCGTACAGGGAGGGCCGGGCCGCCTGGACACCGCGCATGGTCAGGGCACTGCCCAGCGAGGAATGGCCGGCCAGCGCCGCGGCGAACTCGGCCCAGCCGCGCGGATTCTTGTTCTGGAACTGGACCCGGGCCGGGCCGACCGCGTACCGTTCGGCCACCTTGGCCGCGCCCTCGGCGGCGAACGCGGCCGCGGTGAGCATGGACTCGGCCCGGAAGGCCTCGGCGCGTTCGGGCTGGGCGCCGTATCCCGCGCCGGCGACCACCGCCGAGATGACCCGGTCCGGGTGGGCCAGGACCATGTGCAGCGCGGTGAAGCCGCCCATCGACAGGCCCACCACGTGCGCCCGGGTGATCTCGAGGGCGTCGAGCACCGCAATCGCGTCCGCGACCGCGCGCTGCTGCGAGTACGCGGCCGGGTCGACGGGCACGTCCGACGGCGGATAGCCGCGGGCCGCGTAGCTGACGCACCGGTAGGCGGCGGAGAAGAACCGGATCTGCGGCTCCCAGCTGCGGTGGTCGCCGGCGAACTCGTGGACGAACAGCAGCGGCTCACCGCGGCCGGTCTCCTCGGCGTGCAGCGTCACGCCGTCGTCGGTCACGATCGCTGGCATCGCGGCTCCCCTGGAATCTGGCGGCGGTCCTTCACTCGGATACCTCCTTCAACGGCTCCGCGCCCATGATGTGCAGATATGTCCGGGCCGCGGCGGCTTCGGCGTCTCCTCCGGCCAGCGCGGCCAGGATCTCGTCGTGCTGGCGGGCTGATTCCGCGTGGCTGCGCGACACCCGCGGTCCGTCGTGCAGCGACGCCCAGAGCAGCCGCATCAGCGACAGCAGCAGCGGGCTGCGGGCACAGGAGTACACGGTGAAATGGAAGTCCCGGTTCAGCTCCGCGTAGCCCGGGTCGTCGTCGGCGAGCGTGCGCATCTGGTCATTGAGCCCGCGCAGCCGGGCCAGGCCGGCGGCGTCGATCTTGCACGCGGCCAGGGACGCGCCGAGGGACTCCAGCGCCGCGCGGATCTGGAAGTTCTCCTCGACCCGGCCCATGTCCGGCTCGACCACGGTGAAACCCCGGTGGGTGTCGCAGACCAGCAGGCCCTCCGATTCCAGCCGCCGCATCGCCTCCCGGACCGGGGTCTGGCTGACGCCGAACCGCCGGGCCAGGTCGCGCTGGCGCAACTGCTCCCCCGGCTCCAGTTCGCCGGTGATGACCAGCTCGCGGATGAGCGCGGCGACCAGGTCGGTCTTGCTGACGTACCCGGGGGTGGTCATGCGTCCCCTCCGGCGGCAGCCACCAGGGCCCGGACCCGGTCCGGGGTCAGCGGCAGCCGGCCGACGCCGCCGGCCAGGCCGAGCGCGTCGCGCACCGCGTTGGCCACCGCGGCGCCGACCGCGTTGATGCCGCCCTCGCCCGCGCCCATCACGCCGAGCGGGTTGCCCGGCGAGGGAGCCTGCTGGGACAGCAGCACGTCGACCGGCGGGATCTCGGCCGCGGTGGGCATCCGGTACTCCATGAACGTGATCGCCTGCGGCTGGCCCGCCTCGTCGTAGCGGAACTCCTCCAGCAGCGCCCCGCCGATGCCCTGGGCCACGCCGCCGCGCAGCTGGCCCTCCACCAGCATCGGGTTGACCGCCCGGCCCACCTCGTAGGCGACCAGGTAACGCAGCACCCGGACCCGGCCGGTCCCGGTGTCCACCTCGACCACCGCGACGTGCGCGCCGTAGGGATAGGTCATGTGCGACACCTCGAACCGGCGGCGGGCGGACAGCCCGGCCGGCTCGCCCCGGGCCAGGTAGCGGCTGGCCGGCGCGGCCGCCCTGGCCACCTCGGCGAGGGTGAGCCGGGCCGCCGGATCGCCGCGGACCGCGATGACCCCGGCGGCCAGGTCAAGGTCCTCCTCGGCGGCCTCGAGCACCCGGGCGGCCAGGTGCAGCGCCCGCTTCCTGACCGCGAGGGCGGCCAGGTGCACCGCGCTGCCGCCCACCACGGTCGACCGGGACGCCCAGGATCCCGCGCCGAACGGCTGGGCGGCGGTGTCCCCCGCCGTGACGTGCACCGCCTGCGGCTCGACGCCGAGGGCATCCGCGGTGATCTGCGCGAGCACGGTCTCGATGCCCTGGCCCACCGACGTCCCGCCGGAGTAGACGTGCACCGCGCCGGACCTGCTCACCGTGACGTCGGCGGTCTCCTGCGGTCCGAGGCCGCTCTTCTCCACGAACATGGCCAGCCCCAGGCCGCGGCCTGGCCCGGTTCCGGCCAGGGCCCGGTAACCGAGGCGCTCGGCCTCGGCGACCGCGGCCGCGAGCAGCGCCGGGTAGTCGCCGGTGTCCAGGATCAAGTCGGTGCCCAGCGTGCTGACCGGCCGCTCGTGCGGCATCTCCGGCGCGCTCAGCAGGTTCCTCATCCGCAGCTCGACCGGGTCGAGGCCGAGCCGGGTGGCGGCCACGTCGAGCAGATGCTCGCGCGCGGCCGTGCCCTCGAACCGGCCCGGCGCCCGGTAGGTGCCGCACGGCGTCTTGTTGGTGAGCACCACCCGGGCCCGCCCCCGGTAGGCGGGCACGCGGTAGGGGCCGGGGAGCATGGCGGCGGTGAGTTCTGGTACCGCGACGCCGTGGGTGCGGCAGTAGGCGCCGTTGTCCTGGACGATGTCGTCGGTCAGGCCCAGGATCCGGCCGTCGGCGGCGAAGGCGGCGGCGACCCGGTGGTACTGCTGGCGGGAGTGGTTCACCGCCATCAGGTGCTCGGCCCGGTCCTCGGCCCACTTGACCGGGCGCTGCAGGCTGGTGGCCAGCCAGGGGATGAGGAAGTCCTCGGGGTAGAACTCGCCGCGAACCCCGAACCCGCCGCCCGCGTCGATCGCGTGCACCCGGATCAGCGTCTCGTCCAGGCCGAGCATGTCGGCCAGCAGATCGCGGTTCCACACCGGGACCTTGGTCATGCCGAAGATGTCGAGCTCGCCGCGGGCCGGGCCGGGCACCGCCAGCAGGCAGCGCGGCTCGAGCGGCACGCCGCTGTGCCGGCCGATGGCGAGCTCGAGGCTGATCACGTGCGCGGCCGCGGCGAAGGCGGCGTCGGTGTCGCCGTAGCCCCGGGTGAGTTCGGCCGCGACCGTGCCGGGCTGGCCGTCGGCCTCGAGGATCACGGGCGCCTCGGCGACGTCGATGTCCACCAGTTCAGCGGCGTCCTCGCAGGCATACGGGTTCTCGCCGACCACGACGGCGAGCGGCTCGCCCACGTACCGGACGGTGTCGCGGGCGAGCACCGGTTGCAGGAACCGGCTCAGGTCGGTGCCGTCGATGACCAGCCGGACCGGGATGACCAGGTCCCGCGGCAGGTCCCGGGCCGTGACGACGGTCGCGACGGCTGGGGCCTGAGCAGCTGCGGTGACATCGAGCTCGCGGACCTGGCCATGAGCAGAGGGAGACCGAACGATCCGGGCGTGCAGCTGTCCAGGAACGCTGAAGTCGTCACCGAACCGGCCGCGGCCGCGCAGCAGCCGCGGGTCCTCGGCACGCGGCAGCCTCGTCCCGACGACGGTCATGGTTTGTTCCTGGCCCGGGCGGTGGCCACGATCGCGTCGATGATGCCCTGGTAGCCGGTACAGCGGCAGAGGTTGGACGCGACGAGATCGCGGGCCTCGGCCTCGTCGAGGGGAGTATCCCGGTCTTCCGCCAGGTACGCCTCGGCGAGCATGAGGAAGCCGGGCGTGCAGAACCCGCACTGCAGCGCGTGGTGATCGCTGAACGCCTGCTGCAGGTCGGTCAGCTGCTCGCCGTCGGCCAGGCCCTCCACCGTGCGGACTTCGGCGCCGTCCGCCTGGACCCCGAAGACCAGGCAGGCCCGGACCGGCGCGCCGTCCAGGAGCACCGTGCACGCCCCGCAGATGCCGTGCTCGCAGCCCAGGTGGGTGCCGGTGTAGCCGAGGTCGTGGCGGAGCATGTCGGCCAGGGTGCGGCGGGCCTCGACGGCCAGTTCGTGCTCGCGGCCGTTGACGCGTAGGCAGATGGCGTGCATGTCTTTCACAGGACCCCGCTCAGGTCTTGGGGGAGCACCGGGATGTGGTCGAAGCGCACGCCGGTGTCGGACAGGGCGTCGTTGATAGCGTTGAGGACGGCGGCCGGGGCGCCGATCGTGCCGCCCTCTCCCATCCCCTTGGCGCCGGTTTCGCTGAACCCGGACGGCGTTCTGGAGGTGGACGATGTCTATTGCGCAGACTTCCGCCGCGGTGGGCGCCAGGTAGTCCATCAAGGTGGCGCTGGCCGGCTGGCCTTCGGAGTCGAAGCAGACCCGCTCGAGTAGCGCGGCCGCCGCGCCCTGGGTGACGCCGCCGCGGACCTGCCCGTCGACCACGACCGGGTTGATGACCACGCCGCAGTCCTCCACCACCAGGTAGCGGTGCAGCCGGATCGCGCAGGTGCCCGGGTCGATCACGATCATGGCCGCGTGGCAGGCGTTGGAGAAGGTACCGGGCGGGTCGAAGGTGGCCCGGGCCTCCAGCGCGTAGCGCAGGTCCTCGGTCAGCCGGTGGGCCTGGAAGTGGACCAGCCAGGCCAGCTCGGGGATGGGGATGGCGGCGGTGTCGTCGCCGCGGATGCGGGCGGCGCCCCGGGCCAGCTCCACGTCGGCCGGGCTGGCCTCGAGCTGGCTGGCGGCGACCTTCCTGAGCTGGTCGGCCAGGACGTCGGCGGCCCGGCCGGCCGCTCCGCCGCCGATCACCACCGAGCGGCTGCCCCAGGTGCCCCAGCCGTAGGAGGCCAGGTCGGTGTCGCCCTGCCGCAGCCGGACCTGATCCGGGTGGACACCGAGACGGTCGGCGACGATCTGCGCGAACGTGGTCTCGTGGCCCTGGCCGTGCCCGCAGGTCCCGGTGGTGACGATGACCTCCCCGCTGGGGTCCATCCGGACCAGCGCGGTGTCGTAGCCGGGGGTCATCCGCATCCGGCGCTGGGACATGGTCGGGGTGCCGTAGGCGGTGCGCTCGGAGAAGCAGGCATAGCCGATCCCCGCCCGCTGTCCCTGGCCGCGCAGCCGCTCGCGTTCGGCCGGCCAGGCCCGGTCGTTTACCTGCTTCTCCGCCAGGTCGAGCGACTCGCGGTAGCTGCCCTCGTCGTAGGTGATCTTGTTGACCCCGGTGTAGGGGAAGTCGGTCCTGGCGATCAGGTTGGTCCGGCGCACGTCCAGCGGATCGAGGTGCAGCGCGGCCGCGGCCTTTTCCATCAGCCGCTCCATGACCAGCACGATCTGCGGCCGGGACACGCCCCGGTAGGGTGCGGCCGGGGCCTTGTTGGTCGCGATGGCCCGGCCCCGGGCCCGGTACGCGGGGACCTTGTACACGCCGGGCAGTTCGGTCGCCGCCATCAGCGGCTCGACCGCGCAGGTGAACGGGAAGGCCGAGTACGCCCCGGTATCGCAGTCGATCTCCGCGTCCAGGCCGAGGATCCTTCCCTGCTCATCGAAGGCGGCCCTGACCTGGTAGCGCTGCTCGTGGCCGTGGAAGGCCGCGGTCAGGTTCTCCTGCCGGTCCTCGATCCAGCGCACCGGCCGCCGCAGTCGCAGCGCGGCCGCCGCCACGGCCACCTCCTCCCGGCCGACCACGCACTTCAGCCCGAACCCGCCGCCGACGTCGGGGGCGATCACCCGGACCGAGCGCTCCGCCAGGCCGAGGGCCTGGGCCACGCCGGACCGGACCTGGTGCGGGACCTGGGTGGAGACGTGCAGGACCAGCTGCTCGTCGCGGTCGTCCCATTCGGCCAGGCAGGCGCGGCCCTCCAGCGGCAGGGCGGCCACCCGGGCGCTGCGGAACGTGGCGCTGACGGTGGCTTCCGCCGCCGCGAAGATCTCCGGCAGCCGGTCGTCGTCGAACATCAGCAGATCGACCAGGCGGTTGCCGTCGGCTTCCTCGTGCAGCCTGGGCGCCTGGCTCGCGGTGGCGGCCTCGATGCTGGCCACAGCGGGCCGCGGATCCCAGTCGACCTCGGCCAGTTCGGCCGCGTCCTCGGCCCGGTAGGGATCATCGGCGATCACCAACGCCACCGGCTCGCCGACGAACCGGACCCGGTCCCCGGCCAGGATGGGCATCGCGGTCGGGACGAACTCCTCCCGTTCCAGCAGCGCGAGCAGGGAGGCGCGGCCGAGGGAGTCCGCCGTGAGGAAGCCCTCCACCCCGGGCGCCCGGCTGGCCGCGGTGGTGTCAATGTTGCCGACCAGGGCGTGGGCATGCGGGCTGCGGACGAACGCGGCGTGCAGCAGCCCCGGGCGGGTGGCCGGGTTCAGGTCGCCGGTGAACCGTCCCCGGCCGAGCAGCATCCGGCGGTCCTCCTTGCGGGGCACCGGGGCGCCGACCCAGCGGCCGTCGAAGCCCGTCTGATGGCTCACCCGTCGTCCCCGGCGAGCTGGCTCGCCTCGGCGAGGGCCCGCGATACCAGGGTGGCGGTCAGCCTGCGCCGGAACCCGGCGTCGCCGTGCGTGTCGGCGGGGGGGTCGATCTGGCGGGCGGCGTGCTCGCCCATGGCCTGCCAGGTCTCATCGGCGGCGGGCTGCCCGGCCAGCGGGTCCGCGCCGACCTCGACGGGCAGCGGGCCGACGCCGCCGAGCACGACGCGGCCGCGGCGGCAAACGCCGTCCGCGATGTCCGCGGACACCGCGGCGGCGACGACGGCGAAGTCGCCCTGGCGCTGGGCGAACTCGGTGAGCACCGCCTGCCGGGCCGGAGTGGGGAACCTGATCTCGGTGATCATCTCGTCGGGGCCGGCCGCGGTGGTGTAGTACCCCTCGAAGAACCCGGCGGCCGGGACGGTGCGCGGCCCGTCCGGCCCGGTGAGCACGACCTGCGCGTCCAGCAGGACGGCCAGCAGGCACCACTCCGCGGCCGGGTCGGCGTGGGCGATGCTGCCGCCGAACGTGCCCCGGCAGCGGATCGGGTAGTGCCCGATCCACCGGGCCGACCGGGGCAGCACGCCGAAGCCGCCGAGCACGGCCGGGTCGCGGCTGGTCTCGACCGTACGGTGGGTGGTCAGCGCGCCGACGCGCAGCCCGTCGCCCGGGTCCGCACGCAGGTAGCTCAGGCCCTCGATCCGGGACACGTCGATCAGCGCAGCCGGGCGGGCCAGCCGGAAGTTCATCATCGGGACCAGGCTCAGGCCGCCGGCCAGGATCTTCGCCTCGTCACCCAGTTCGGCCAGCAGCGCGACCGCCTCGGCCACGCTGTGCGCGCGGTGGTAGGCGAACGGCGCTGGCTTCACCTGGCTCCTCGGGCTCGCTCAGGGCTCCCGGCCCACGGCTCGGGCTTGTTCCCCCGGCCCGCGGCTCGGGCATGTTCCCCCGGCCCGCGGCTCCGGTTCATTTGGTATACCATATTTCAGGCGTTTCGGAAGCCCCCGGCAGTGTCAGAGTTCCTCTACCTGGACAGACCCAGACCATGCCGCATCCTCACCTGGCCGTCGAGACCAGCCCGGCCGGTTACCGGTGGTTGCGCCTTTCCCGGCCGGAACTGCGCAACGCGCTTGACGTGAGCCTGCTGCGCGCCGTGACGGACGCGCTGGCCGCCGAGCCGGACGTCCCGGTCGTGCTGGGCAGCGCCGACCCGAGCGTGTTCTGCGCCGGGGCCGACCTGACCATCTCAGCTGCCGAACGGGCGGCCGTCTCCGACCTGGTCTACGCCTGCTGCGAGACGCTGATCACCAGGCCCGGGCCGGTGATCGCGGTGCTGACCGGGCCCGCGGTCGGCGGCGGCGCGCAGCTGGCGGCCGCGGCCGACCTGCGGATCGCGGGGCCGGGGGCGCGGCTGCGCTGGACCGGGCCGCCCGGCATGGACCTCGCGGTGGGCGCCTGGCTGCTGCCCGACCTGGTCGGCCGCGGCCCGGCCATGGACCTGACGCTGACCGGCCGCTGGGTGGAGGCGCTCGAGGCGCTCGAGCTCGGCCTGGTCAACCGGGTCTGCGACGCCCCGGACCGGGTCGCGGCCGAGATCGCGGCCAGTCTGGCCGCGCGCGGCACCGGGACGGGGGTCAAGGCGGTGATGTCGGCCGGCGGGCTGCTCGACCGGATGCGGGCGGAACGGGCGGCCAACCGTTCGGCCTGGGACCGCACGCTGCCGCCATGATCGCCTACGACGACTGGAGCCTGGCCGGGTGGCGGACGCACCTGCCCGGCGTGGCGGATATGCGAGCGTACGTCGCAGGGCTCGGTGCGGAGACCGTCCCCGCGCTGGCCGCCGCGGCCGGGGACCGGGTACCGGGCCGGATCGCGGTCACCGTGGACGGCGAGCCCGTCACCCACGCCGAACTCGGCCGGGCGGCCGGCCAGGTGGCGGCCTGGCTGGCTACCCGGATCCGTCCCGGGGATCGGGTCCTGCTCGCCGCCGGGACAAGCCTCGGCTTCGTGCGCTGCTACCTCGGCGCGCTGCGCGCCGGGGCAGTGGTGGTCCCGGCCAACCCGGGCTGCACCACCGCGGAACTCGCGCACCTGGTCGCCGATTGCGGCGCGGTACTTGCCTTCGCCGACCGGGAGCCGGCCCGGCGGCTGGCCGGGCTGGGATCCGGGCTCGTGACGGCGGATGCGCGGGAGCTGCCCCGGCAGGCCGGGCCGCCTCCCGGGATCGCGGCCCGGCCGGACGAGGTGGCACTGCTCGCGTACACCTCGGGCACGACCGGACGACCCAAGGGGGTGCCGCTGACCCACCGCCAGCTGGCGGTCTCCATCCGCGCCGCCATGGCGGCCTGGCGCTGGCAGCCCGATGACGTGCTGGTGCACGCGCTGCCGCTGTACCACCAGCACGGCCTGGGCGGGCTGCACGCCGCGCTGATCGCCGGCGGCACCGTGCACATCCGGGCCAAGTTCTCCGCCGACGACCTGGTGCGGGCGGCCGCCGGCACCAGGGCCAGCGTGCTGTTCGCGGTGCCCACCATCTACCAGGCACTGGTCGATTCGCCTGCCGCCCGAGCCGGCGGCCTCCGTGACCTGCGCCTGGCCGTCTGCGGCTCGGCTCCGCTGAGCCCCGCGCTGGCGGGCCGGCTTCCGGCCGTGCTGGGACGGCTGCCGCTGGTCAGGTACGGCACGACCGAGAGCGGGCTGAACGTCTCCAACCCGGTGGCCGACCCGCGCGGAGACACGATCGGCGTGCCGCTGCCCGGCGTGCAGGCCAGGATCCGCGCCGCGGACCGCCACCCGGATCCTGGTGCGGACGGCGAGATCCAGCTCCGCGGGCCGCACGTCTTCTCCGGCTACTGGGACGACCCGGCGGGCACCGAGGCCGCCTTCACCCCGGACGGCTGGTTCCGCACCGGCGACATCGGCGCCGTGGACCCGGACTCCGGGCACCTGGTGATCCGCGGACGGACCAAGGAGATGATCATCACCGGCGGCCTGAACGTCTACCCGCGCGAGGTGGAGATCGCGCTCGAGGGCCACCCGTCGGTGGCCGAAGCGGCCGTGGCCGGGATGCCCGACGAGCGGTGGGGCGAGCGGGTGACGGCCTGGGTGGTGCTGCGGGAGGGGCACGGCTTCGACGAGGCCGCGCTCATCGCGCACACCAGGACGCTGCTGGCCGGGTACAAGTGCCCCAAGCGGGTGTTCCGGCTGGCCGAGCTGCCCCGCAACCAGCTCGGCAAGATCGTCCGCGGCGCGCTGCGCTGAATTATGGGGCGGACTAGGAGGCGGTCAGGCGTCGACCAGCGCCGGCGCCTTGTGGTGGTGGGCTTCTAGGTAGCGGCGGGTCATGAGCAACGCGGCGATCCCGTCGCCCACCGCGGAGCCGAGCTGCTTGGTCGATCCGGCGCGCACGTCGCCGGCCGCGAACACGCCCGGCAGGGACGTCTCCATGGTGGGGCTGGTGACGAGGAACCCGCTGGCGTCGCGCTGTACGGCGTCGCCGAGGAAGGCGTTGTTCGGCTTGAGGCCGATGAACACGAACGCGGCGGCGGCCGGGAACCTGCGGGTCTTCTTGGTGTCGCGGTCGCGGGCCACCACGGCGGCGAACTGGCCCCGCTCGCCCTCGAGCTCGACGATGTCCACGCCGGTCTGCAGGGTGAACTGCGGATCGGATCGCACTCGCTCCTGGAGGACCGGCGAGGCCGTCAGGCCGTCGCGCGTCAGCACCCGGACCCGCTTGGCGAACTCGGACAGGTGCAGCCCTTCCTCCAGGGCCGAGTTGCCGCCGCCGATGACCACCACTTCATCGGCGCCCTTGTAGAACGGCGCGTCGCAGGTGGCGCAGAAGTGGACGCCGGCGCCGATGAGGTCCTCCTCGCCGGGCACGTCGAGGCGCCGGTAGGTCGACCCGGTGGCCGCGATCACCGCGTGCGAGGTGAGCTGCTGGCCCGTGGACAGCGAGGTGACCAGGTCCTCGCCGTCGCGCTGCACGGCGGTGACCGATACCGCGGAGAGGAGCTCCACCCCGTAACGGCGGGCCTGGGCCACGAACCGTTCGGCTAGCTCGGCGCCGGAGATCCCGTCGGGGAACCCCGGGTAGTTGTCGATCCGGCCGCTGACCCCGGCCTGGCCGCCGAGCGCGCTAGCGTCCACCACGACGGCGTCGATGCCTTCCCGGGCGGCGTACATGGCGGCTGCCAGGCCGGCCGGGCCGCCGCCGACGATGACCAGATCGTAGGCGGACCGTTCGGCCTCCAGCGTCAGGCCGCTGCGGCGGGCCAGCGCTTCGTTGCTCGGGTTGACCTCGAAGGTTCCGTCCGGGTACACCACCGTGGGAATGATCTGGCCGCCGCCCTGCAGTTCCTTGACCCGCTCGATGGCCTCCGGCTGGACGTCGATGTTGACGAACGTGTAGCGAACCTTGTGCGCGGAGAGGAACTTCTTCACGCGCTTGCAGTGCGGGCACCACGGGGCCCCGTAGACCGTCATGGCCGACTCGTCTGCGGAATCGAGATTCACTGGCCCACCCCTCCGAGGACACGCGCCGATCAGGGAAACTGACACCACGAACCGTTCGGCCGGAAAAATATTCCCGGCATCCCGGACGGCCACCGGCGAGCGGCGGCATACGGAGGAGAATCCATGGTGATGCCGATGGCGGGCCGTGTGGTAGCGGCGGTGATCGGCGGCCTGCTGGTGCTCGCGGCCGGGTCAAGCGTCACCGGGACACTGATCGTGTCGCGTTCGGTGAGCAGCCGGCTGACCCGGTGGGTGGACCGGATCGTGGTGTGGGCGTACCGGCGGGCGACCAAGAGGCGCGGCGATGACTACCGGCGGATGGACCGGGTGCTTGCCACCCAAGCGGCGGCGATCTTGCTGTGCCAGCTGGCCGCGTGGCTGGTGGTCGCCTATGTCGGGTTCGCGCTGCTGCTGTGGCCCTTCGCCACCCGGGGCGTGGTGTCGGCGTTCGTCGACGCCGGGTCCTCGCTGTTCACTCTCGGATTCGCGGTGCCCGCCGGAGCGGCCCCGGCGGTGATCGTGTTCCTGGCCGCCGCGACCGGCCTGGTGATCGTCACGCTGCAGATCGCCTACCTGCCGACCCTGTACGCGTCGTTCAATCGCAGGGAGACCGAAGTGGCGCTGCTGAACGCGCGGGCCGGGGTGCCGTCCTGGGGCCCGGAGCTGCTGGCGCGCACCCATTACGCCCTGGGAACTGGCATGTCGACCCTCGATACGATGCCGGACCTGTACGAGCAGTGGGAGCGCTGGGCCGCGGATGTCGCCGAAAGCCACACCACCTACCTGCCGCTGGTCCGGTTTCGCTCCCCCACGCCGCTGTCGTCGTGGGTGACCGCGCTGCTGGCCGTGCTGGACTCGGCCGCGCTGTTCCTGGCGTTGTCGCCGAAGGCGGCACCGGAGGTAGCGGCGCGGCTGTGCCTGCGCGGCGGATTCCAGTGCTTCAGCCGGATCGCCCGGGCCATGGGCATCGAGCTACCGGACGAGCCCGATCCAGCCGCCGGGATCAGCCTGACCTACGAGGAGTTCCTCCAGGGGATCGCCAAGATGCGCGAGGTCAAGTTCGAGATCGAGCGCGACCCGGTCGAGGCGTGGCCGGACTTCGTCGGATGGCGGGTCAATTACGAGCGGGCCGCCTACGCGGTGGCCACCGCCGTCGACGCGGTGCCCGCGCTGTGGTCCGGACCGCGTCATCATCCCCTTCAGCCCATCCCGCCGATCCGTCCGGGACGCGGCCGGCCTAGGTAGCGGTCCGAGGAAGCGCCGGCGGTAGCAGCTCGATGAAGCGTCCGCGCAGGCCTTCCACCCTATTGATATTTGGTATACCATCCAGCTCACCAGGCGGCGCTGACGGCCGCGACGGCACGGGAACCCGCCAACCCGCGGCCGGGAGCATGCCGGCCGGGCGCGGCGCTGCAGCCAGGCGGAAGGGGTTGCGGTGGATCTGCAACTGGACGGCAAGGTCGCCCTGGTGACGGGGGCCAGCAAGGGCATCGGCCGGTGCGTGGCCGAGTTCCTCGCCCGCGAGGGCTGCGACGTGGTCATCACGGCCAGGACCGCGGGCCCGCTGGAAGCTGCCGCGGAGAAGATCGCCGCCGACACCGGCCGGGCGGTGCTCCCGCTGGCCGGGGACATGAGCGTGACCGAGGACGTCCAGCGCTGCGTCGACGCCACCCTGGAGCGGTTCGGTCGGATCGACATCCTGGTCACCTGCGCGGGCAGCTCGCCCGGCGGGCTGTTCGAGGACCTGACCGAAGAGCAGTGGATGTCCAGCCTCAACCTGAAGTTCATGGGGTACGTGCGGTCGGTGCGCGCGGTCATCGGCCACATGCGCCAGCGCGGCGCGGGCGCGATCGTCCTCGTCGTCGGCAACGACGGCCTCAAGCCCAGCTACTGGGAGATGACGGCCGGGGTGGCCAACGCCGCGGACATCAACTTCGCCTCCTCGGTCGCCGAGCAGTACGGGCGCTACGGCGTGCGCATCAACACCGTCAACCCGGGCCCGGTGAACACGGATCGGTGGGACACGCTGGAGAAGGCCTTCGCCCGGGACAAGGGCGTGAACCAGGAGCGCGCGCGCGAACTGGCCAAGGAGTCGATTCCCTTCGGCCGCATCTGTGAGCCGGAAGAAGTCGCGGCGCTGGTGACGTTCCTGGCCTCGCCGCTGGCCAGCTTCGTCAACGGCGCCCACATCCCCGTCGACGGGGCGCAGCGCAAAGCAATCATGGACCGTTGAGGAGGTCCGCCATGACTCACGCCGCCGACGCCGCGGATCTGCGGCCGCTTCAGGTCGAGATGAACGGCATCAACGTCATCGCCGAGTCCGAGCGCAAGGGCCACCCGCGTGACTTGTTCTGGCCGTGGTTCGCCGCGAACATCTCGGTGCTCGGGCTCAGCTACGGCTCGTTCGTCCTGGGCTTCGGCATCTCCTTCTGGCAGGCGCTGGTCGTCGGCGTGGTCGGGATCGTGCTGTCGTTCCTGGCCTGCGGGTTCATCGCGGTGGCGGGCAAACGCGGATCGGCGCCGACGATGGTGCTGAGCCGGGCCGCGTTCGGGGTCAACGGCAACAAGCTGCCCGCGGTGATCTCCTGGCTGCTGACCGTGGGCTGGGAGACGGTGCTGGTCATCCTGGCCACGCTGGCCACCGCGACCGTGTTCCACCAGCTCGGCTGGGGCGGCGGCACCGGCACCAAGGTCGTCGCGCTGATCGTCGTGGTCGGGCTGACGATCTTCGGCGGCGTGATGGGCTTTGACCTGATCATGCGGATGCAGACCCTGATCACCATCGTGACCGGGGTGGCCACGGTGGTGTTCATCGCGCTGGTCGCGGACCATATCCACTGGCACACGGTCTCCGCCCTCCCCAGCGGCTCGGCCGAGGCGGTCATCGGGGCGCTGGTGTTCGTGATGACCGGCTTCGGACTGGGCTGGGTGAACTGCGCCGCGGACTACTCGCGCTACCTGCCCAGGCGGTCCTCCGGAGCGGGCGTGGTCTGGTGGACCACGTTTGCCTCCTCGATCGCCCCGGTCTTCCTGCTGGTGTTCGGGCTGCTGCTGGCCGGCTCGTCCAAGAGCCTGAGCACGGCGATCGGCGCCGACCCGATCGGGGCGCTGGCCACGCTGCTGCCCACCTGGTTCCTGGTGCCGTTCGCCATCGTGGCCGTGCTCGGGCTGATCGGCGGCTCGGTGCTCGACATCTACTCCTCCGGGCTGGCAATGCTCACCCTCGGCGTGCGGGTGCCCCGGTACGTGGCCGCCCTGATCGACGGCACGGTGATGACGCTGGGCACCATCTACGTGGTGTTCGTCGCGCACAACTTCATCGGTCAGTTCGAGGGATTCCTGATCACCCTCGGGGTGCCGATCGCGGCCTGGTGCGGGGTCATGCTGGCCGACATCGCGCTGCGTCGGCGGGACTACGCCGAGCCGGAGCTGTTCACCCCGGCCGGCCGCTACGGCGACATCCGGTGGGTCCCGGTGCTGGCGGTCATCGTGGCCACGGGAATCGGCTGGGGCCTGGTCACCAACAGCTCGGCCAGCTGGCTGACCTGGCAGGGCTACCTGCTCGGCCCGTTCGGCCTGGGCGGCAAGACCGGTGCCTGGGCGGGCGCCAACCTCGGCGTGCTGGTGGCCCTGGCCATCGGCCTCGTCGCGACGCTGGCGTTCAGCCACTCGGCGGTCCGCGCCGAGGAAGCCGCTCCCCGGCCCGCCCCCGCCGCCGTCTAGCACGGTCCCCGATTCATCTAGCACGGTCCCCGATTCGTCTAGCACGGTCCCCGGACCCAATGAATGCGGCTCTCTACCGGATCTATCCATGAGAGCCGCATTCATTGGTTTAATCGCGGCCCGGTATGGGGCGGTGTGAAGGTTTGGGTGCCGGGTCCGGGAGGCAGCTGAAATGGCGCGGGCGGCCAACGAAGCGGTAATCGTGTCCGGATGAGGCCTTCTTTCGCCGGGTATGCGCCGTTTACCCTGGCGGTATGGGGACGCCCTCGCCAGGCTGGGACTTGCTGGTCCGCGAGACGGCCGAATCGACCCGGCGCAACAGGCGCCGTCGGCGCCAGCGTCGCGCGCGATGGATGCTCGGGCTGCTTACGTGCGTCACCACGGGGGCCCTTGCGGCCATTGCGTTGTTCGTCTTGCATATCTCCAGGATTCCGACGGCGACCCGGCCGACCGCGCTGACGCTCAGCCAGGGGACCACGTCAGGAGCGCACCGGGTGTCCGCGAAGCACACCCGGCAGCCCGTGATCGCGCCGCCGCAGGTGACCGACGTGACATCCGGCCTGTCCTACCGGCTGCTCTCCTCGCCCTGGCGGTCGGGTTGCCCGTCCGACCTGATCACGTCGTCGTTCAACTGGACCGCGGGCGAGAACACCGTGGCCGGGCACGTCACCATCGGCGGTTCGGTCATCGACTGGCACGGCGTGGCCTGCTCGGGCCCGCTCCAGCAGCAGTTCAGTTACGCGGGCCCCGCCGACCTCGAGCCGACCGCGATGAACCTGCTCGGCGCGCTCGACCCGGCATACTACGCCGGGGTTCCCCACTCCCGCACGATCGATGAGAGCTCCGCGATGAAGGTCAGCGGGCACCAGGCCTGGATCGTGGAGTTCACCATGGACTACTCCGGCGGCGCGAGCCAGGGCCTGACCTGGAGCACCGAACTGGGCGCGGTGGTGGTCGTCGACCGCGGCAGCACCGAGGCCCCCGCCGTTCTCTACGTCTCGGTGCCGGCCAACCTCGGCACCCAGAAGGTCACCACGCTGCTCAGCTCACTCCGCATAAGCTCGCAGTCCTAGCAGGCCTCAGCTCGCTTCGGAGATGCTGACGTTGCCGCCACCGCTGTCGATCGTGATCGTGCTGGTGGTAGCCAGCGCGCTGGTCGGCACCTGGGCGCTGTAGTCCCCGCCGTCGGTCGTGGCCGTGATCGCGTACTTGGTGCCAGGGCTGTGCGGGAGCACGACGTTGATGTCTCCCCCGCTGCTGGTGATGTCCAGGGACGCGGGGACCCTGGTGAACACCAGGGTGACGTTGCCGCCGCCGGTCTCCAGCGTGACGTGCGGCGTGAACAGGCCGCTGCCGTTGACGTCGCCGCCATCGGTGATGAACTTCAGGATGCCGCCGAGGTCGGTGGCGGTCACGTTGCCGCCGCCGGTCGACAGGTCGGCGTTGCCCCCGAGCGCGGAGACGGTGACGTCGCCGCCGGCGCTGTTCAGGGTGACGTCGCGCTGGAGGCCGCTGGCCTGCACATTGCCGCCACCGCTGTTCAGGTCGACCGGGGCGTCCGCAGGGACGTCGAGGGTCGCGCTCAGCCCGCAGTTACCGGTCGGGATGTGGCAGTCGAGGCTGACGTCGGTGCCGGTGACGCTGAACTTCGGGCGGACCAGGCTGTACTGGACGGTGCCGGTCAGCCGGGCCGCGCTGGCCCTGCCCTGGTCCTGCCGCAGGGTGACGTCACCACCGCCCAGGCTGGCCACCAGCTTCCCGTTCAGCAGCGGGATGGTCGCGCTGACCGGGTAGTGCGCCCGGCCCAGGCCGGAGACGAAGCTGAAGCCGGTCCAGGCGATCAGGGCGAGGGCGACGGGCACGCCGATCAGGAGGCTGACCCGGCGGCCCGGCGTCATGGGCAGGGCGGCGGGCGCACGCGGCGGGCGGGTCGCGGGTGCGGTCGTCATTGGCAGTTCCCCGTTCATCAGGTCCCCAGGTAGCGCAGGACGGCGAGGACACGACGGTTCTCGCGGTCACCGGGCGCCAGCCCGAGCTTGGCGAAGATGTTGTTGATGTGCTTTTCCACCGCGCTGCGCGGGGAGGTCGCGGCCACCCATGGCGCGATCCGCGAACCCATCACCACCGCGATGTTCGGGCACGACCAGGTGCTGGTGGTGTCGGTGCCGCTGGCGGGCAGCGGGACGGACGCCACGTCGGACCACGCGCTGGCCACGCTGCGCACCCAGGCGTTGCCGGCCACGTTCGGCAAGGTGCTTCACCGCCTACGGCGGGATCACGCCCTGGCTGCCGCTGTTCATGTTCGTGCTGCTGTTCGGGCGAGCATGGACTACCACGTGTTCATCCTGAGCCGGATCAGGGAACTGCGGCTGGGCGGCGCGTCCGCCCGGACCGCCGTGACCGACGGCATCGCCCGCAGCGCGGGCGTGGTGACCAGCGCCGCGGCGGTCATGGTGGCGGTGTTCTCGATCTTCGCCACGCTGTCCATGGTCGAGTTCAAGATGTTCGGCATGGCCATGGCGACCGCCGTGCTCATCGACGCGACGATCGTCCGCGGCGTGCTGCTGCCGACCGGGCTCGCCCTGATCGGTGACAGGGCCTGGCCCAGGCCGGGGGTGCAGCCTCAGGTGTTGACCGGGAAGCCCAGGTTGACGCCGCCGTGGCTGGGGTCGAGCCAGCGGGACGTGACCACCTTGCCGCGGGTGTAGAAGTGCACCCCCTCGGTCCCGTGCACATGCGTGTCACCGAACAGCGAGGCCTTCCAGCCGCCGAACGAGTAGTACGCCATCGGCACCGGGATCGGCACGTTCACGCCGACCATGCCGATCTCGGCCTCGGACGCGAACCGGCGGGCCGCGCCCCCGTCGTTGGTGAAGACGGCCACGCCGTTGCCGTACGGGCTGTCGTTGACCAGGTCGACGGCGGCCTCGTAGGTCGGGGCGCGCAGCACGCTCAGCACCGGCCCGAAGATCTCGTCGGTGTAGCAGCTCATGGCCGGGGTGACGTGGTCCAGGACGCTCGGGCCCAGCCAGAAGCCATCTGGCCCGCCGCCGATGACCGGGTGCACCCGGCCGTCCACGGCCAGCGTGGCGCCCTCGCGGACGCCGCTGTCCAGGTAGGACGCGACCTTGTCCCGGTGCGGGCCGGTGACCAGCGGTCCCATCTCGGCCTTGTCGTCCGAGCCCGGCCCGACCCGCAGCTTCGCCACCCGGTCCCTGATCCGGGAGACCAGTTCGTCGCCGATCGGGTCGACCGCGATCAGCGCGGAGACCGCCATGCAGCGCTCCCCCGCCGAACCGAATCCGGCCGAGGTCGCCGCGTCCGCGGCCAGGTCCAGATCGGCGTCGGGCAGCACCACCATGTGGTTCTTGGCCCCGCCCAGGGCCTGCACCCGCTTGCCGGCCGCCGTGCCGTTCTCGTACACGTACCGGGCGATGGGCGTGGAGCCGACGAAGCTGACCGCCCTGATACCGGGGTGGCTCAGGATGGCATCCACCGCCACCTTGTCGCCCTGCACCACGTTGAACACGCCGTCCGGCAGCCCGGCCTCGGCCCATAGCGAGGCCAGCAGCAGCGACGCGGACGGATCCTTTTCCGAGGGCTTGAGCACGAACGCGTTGCCGCAGGCGATGGCCAGCGGGAACATCCACATCGGCACCATGGCCGGGAAGTTGAACGGGGTGATGCCCGCCACCACGCCGACCGGCTGCCTGATCGAATATGAGTCGACACCGGTGGAGACGTTCTCCGAGAAACCGCCCTTGAGCAGGTGCGGGATGCCGCAGGCGAACTCGACGACCTCGAGCCCGCGGGCGACTTCCCCGGCCGCGTCCGAAGCCACCTTGCCGTGCTCCTCGGTGATCAGCCCGGCCAGGTTCTTCGCGTTCGCCTTGACCAGGTCGCGGAACTCGAACAGCACCGAGGCGCGCTTGGCCAGGGACACCCGCCGCCAGGTGCGGAACGCGTCCGTGGCCGCGGTCACGGCGGCGTCGACCTCGGCCGGGGCGGCGAAGTCGACCTGCCCGCTGACCTGCCCGGTCGCCGGGTCGTAGATGTCGCCGTGGCGTCCGGCCTCACCATCCCATGGCTTGCCGCCGATCCAGTGCGTGACGTGCTTCACCGGGCCGCCTCCTCGCTGACGGCGGTGAGGGCGTCGGTGAGGATGTGCAGGCCCTCCTTCGCGTCGGCTTCGGTCAGCGTCAGCGGCGGAGCCATCCGCACCGTGTGGCCGAACAGGCCGCCCTTGCCGATTAGCAGCCCGCGCTCCCTGGTGGCCTCGAGCATCTTCCCGGCCAGCGGCGGGCTGGGCTTCCTGGTGACCGGGTCCACCAGGTCGACGGCGAACATCAGGCCCTTGCCCCGGACCTCGCCCACGATGTCCAGCGTGCCGGCCGTCTCCCTGAGCCCGTCGATGATAAGCCGGCCGGTGACGGCGGCGTTGCGCTGCAGGTCGTGGGAGAGCACATAGTCGAGGGTGGCGTTGCCCGCCGCGGTGGCGACCGGGTTGCCGCCGAAGGTGGAGATGCCGTTGCCGCGGATCCCGTCGAGCAGGTCGCCGCGGGCGACCACGCCGCCGATGGCGAAGCCGTTGCCGAGGCCCTTGGCGAACGTCATCGCGTCCGGCGTGATCCCGTGCGCGGAGATGCCCCAGAAGTGCTCGCCGGTCCGGCCCCATCCGGTCTGCACCTCGTCGGAGATCAGCAGGATGCCGTGCTCGTCCAAGACCTCCTGGTACGCCGCGAACAGCCCGTCGGGCGCCATGGTGAACCCGCCCACGCCCTGCACCGGCTCGGCCAGCAGGCAGCCGACGTCGGCCGGGTGGATGCCGCCGGACAGCAGCGCCCGCAGGTCCGCCACGCAGGCCTTGATGTAGTCGGCGTCGGACAGGTTCCCGTAGGGCGCCTGGCTCCGGTCCGCGCCGTGCAGGTAATGGGTGCCGAACGGGCTGAGGCTCGACATCTTCCAGGCCGCGTTCCCGGTCACTGACACGGCGCCGAACGACCGGCCGTGATAGCTGCCGCGCATGGCGAGAACCTCGGTGGCCCGGCGCGCGGTGAGCGCGGCCAGCAGCGCGGTCTCGTTGGCTTCGGTGCCCGAGTTGGTGAAGAACACCTTGGCGTCTTTGATGCCGGACAGCCTGGCGATCTTTTCCGCCAGCTCAACCTGGCCGCGGATCAGGTACAGCGTGGAGGTGTGCACCACGCCGCTGGCGATCTGCCGCTCGACCGCGTCCCGCACCTCGGGCACGTCGTAGCCGAGCATGTTGGTCAGGATGCCGGCGAAGAAGTCGAGGTAACCGCGGCCCTGGGCGTCGGTGACCCGGCAGCCCTTGCCGCTGACGATCTCGATCGGCTCGTCGTAGTAGATGCCGACCCAGTTGGGGATGACCGCGCGATGGCGGGCGAGTAGCTCAGACATGGTCCCTAGTCTGCCCGGTCGCACGGGCTGGCGGGAGCCGACGTCGTGTAAGGTTCTGGCCGGGCTGCTTTACGCTTTGTCTCATGCTTCCCACGGTCGGGGACCTGCTCGCCCTGGACGTGATCCGCCGGGGCAGCCCGCAGGTGGTCGCGGGCGCCGATGGCCTGCGCGCCCGGGTCCGCTGGGCGCACGTCCTGGAACTGGCCGACGCGGCACACCTGCTGCAGGGCGGTGAGCTGGTGCTGACCACGGGGGTGGCGCTGCCGTCCGAGCCTGCGCTGCTGGCCCGCTACGCGGTGGACCTGGCCGCCGCGGGCGTGAGCGCGCTGGCGGTGGAACTCGGCCGGCGGTACGTCGGGACGCTGCCCGCGGCCCTGGTGCGGGCGGCGGGGGACAGCGGGCTGACGCTGATCGCCTTCGAGCGTGAGGTCCCGTTCGTCGAGATCACCGAGGCGGTGCACGCCAGGATCATCGACGCGCAACTGGAGGAACTGCGCGCCTCGGAGCGGCTGCACGAGGTGTTCACCGAGCTTTCCGTGGCCGGCGCGTCGCCCGACGAGATCGTCCGGCAGGCCGCGACGCTGGCCGGACGGCCGGTGATCCTGGCCGACCTGGCGCACCGGGTGCTGGCCTGCGAGCCCGGCAGCGCCGATCCCGCCCGGCTGCTGGCCGGGTTCGCCCGGCGCAGCCGGGCGCTTTTCGCGTCGTCGTCCGCCTCGTCCGCGGCTCCCGGGCGGACGGCCTATGACGAGGCGTCGGGCTGGCTGTCCACCCCGGTGGGGGCACGGGGCGAGGACTGGGGCCGCGTCATCCTGGTCTGCGACGGGCCGCCGGGCGGCACCGACACCGTGCTCATCGAGCGGGCCGCGACCACGCTGGCCCTCGGCCGCCTGCTCACCAGGCACGCCGAAAGCCTGCACCGGCAAGCTCACCGGACGCTGATCACCGGGATCATCAGCCAGGCCCTCGCCGACCCGGCCGAGGCCGCGGTGCGATCGCGGGCACTCGGGGTTCCGGTAAACGGGCGCCAGCTCATCGCCATGGTGCTCCGGCTGCGCGAGCCCGCCGGCGTGGCGGGGCCGGTTGGCGTGTCGGCTCACGCGCGGGTCCTCGACGTCGCCGACGCCGCGGCCGACGCCTGCCGCGCCGAGCGGATCCCGTCCCTGGTCGGGACGCTGGACGACACCAGGGCGGGGGCGATGCTCTCGCTCAGCCCGCGGGCCGACCCGGATCGCGTTCTTGACGGCCTGGCGGCACGGCTCGGGCCGGTGGCGGGCGGGCTGGTGATCGGCGTTGGTTCGGCCGTAGGGTCCATCAGGGACGTGCGCCGTTCGTTTCTCGAGGCCAGCCAGGTGGCGGACGTGGCGGCCGGGCAGCTGCCCGGCGACTCGCAGCCGGTGTTCTACCGGCTGGCTGACCTGCGGCTGCGGGGCCTGCTGCACCTGCTCCGCGACGACCCGCGGGTCCAGACGTTCGTGGAGCGGGAGCTCGGCGCGCTGCTGGCCACCGAGCCGGATACGTCGCTGCTGGGCGTGCTCAGGACCTACCTGGCGGCCGGCGGCAACAAGGCGGAGGCGGCCAAGGACTCGCACCTGGCCCGGCCGACCTTCTACGAGCGGCTCCGGCGGATCGAGCGGATCCTGGGAACCGACCTGAGTGCACCCGAGTCACGCACGTCACTGCACGTGGCCCTGCTGGCCCTCGACGCCGCCCGGGCGGGTCCGGCGCGCTAGGCGTCGAGGACCTGGCCGGCGCGCTGGACGACGGGATCCTCACAGCTCCAGGGGAAGTTGATCCAGCGCTCGGTGCGCTTCCAGACGTAGTTGCACTTGATCACCGACCGGGGCTTCTCGTAGATCACGACCGTGCGGACGTCCTCGACGTGGTCCTTGATAAAGGTGTGGACGAGCTGGATCGTCCGGCCCGAGTCGGCGACGTCGTTGGCGATGAGGACCTTCTTGGCCGAGAAGTCCACCGCGCTCGGCACGGGCGGCAACATGACCGGCATGTCCAGCGTGGTACCCACGCCGTCGTAGAACTCGACGTTCATTACGTGCAGGTTCTTCACCGCGAGCGCATAGCCGAGGGAACCGGCCAGGAACAGGCCGCCGCGGGCGATCGGCAGGATCAGGTCGGGCTCGAAGCCGTCGGCGGCGATGACCTTCGCCAGCTCGCGGGACGCGTCGCCGAATCCCTGCCAGCTGAGGTTCTCACGCACGTCGTTCATGGGCCGCCTCACCGTCCTCAGTGCTCGTAGTTCATCGTGCCATGCGAGGGCAGCGGTGCGGCATGGCACAGCCCTGAGGCGGGTCGGCTAGCCCGCTTCGCGCGCCGCGCCGGCCTCCCGGGCCGGGCGCTGCCCGGCCTCCCGGGCCGCGTCTCGCTCGGCCCCGGTAGCTCTGCCACCACGCCTGGTCGCCCGGCGCCATGTTGTCGTTGCCTTCGCGCAGCCCGGCGGCGCCGTCGATGAGCTCGCGGAGGATGTCGGCCTGCCCGGCGTGGCGGTCGGTCTCGGCGATCATGTGGACCAGGATCTTGTGCAGGGTCACCTCGCTCCGGTTCTCCGGCCACCACGGCACATGACCGATCGCGTCCAGCGCAAGCGCGCCGATGGTGGCGTCGGAGTGCGCCCAGGCCCGCCGGTACAGGCCGGTGATCTCCTCGCGCGACTCCTCCGCGGTGGCCCACATGTCCGCGTTCGGCTCGGCGTCGTCCTCCAGCCACGGCAGGCGCTCGCCGAACGGGCGGCCGAAGCAGTCGCCGAAGTAGCCGAGCTCCACGCTGGCCACGTGCTTGATCAGGCCGAGCAGGTTGGTGCCGGTGGGCACCATCGGGCGGCGGATGTCGTACTCCGGGAGCCCGTCGAGCTTCCACAGCAGAGCCTCGCGGGCGTCCTGCAGATAGCGGTGAAGGTCTGTCTTCTGGTCCGATCCGGTCATGGCGACAGTCTGCCATTGCCGTGCGGGCACCCGGCTACGCCCGGTCCGGCTGCCACCGTAACGCGAGCCGGGCCGGGAAACCGCCGGTGGCCACCGGACCCCAGCGCACCGGCGTGACACGCAGCAGCGACTTGCGCTGGCGCACCATGGCCTGCCGGTACTCCTCCCAGTCCGGGTGCTCGCCGGAGATCGACCGGAAGTACTCGACCAGCGGCTCCACCGCCTCGGGCCCGTCGAATACCTCGGCCGTGCCGTCGACCTGCACCCAGGGCCCGCCGAAGTCGTCGGAGAGCACCACCACGCTGACCCGCTGGTCGCGCCGGGCGTTGCGGGTCTTGGCGCGTTCGGGGTAGGTGGCGACCACGATCCGGCCCTCGGCGTCGACACCGCAGGTGACCGGCGACGCCTGCGGCCGTCCGTCACCCCGGGCCGTGATCACGATGGCGTGATGCCGTGGCCTGATGAAATCGAGCAACTCGTCTCGGCTGACGGCCTTGTTGACCGCGATCTGTGGGCTCACCGCACCACGGTAGCAACGCGAACCACCTTGACCAGCAGGAGATGCAGGCAAAGTATGGACGGTATGTCCGAGCTGCCGACGTGGGCACGCGACGCGCTTGCCGGGATCTACGATCCCTGCTGCCGGGAGAAGGGCATTTCGGTCCTGGACATGGGCCTGGTCCGTTCGGTCCAGGTCGAGGACGGGGTGGCCAAGGTCGAGCTGCTGCTCACGTCGGGCTGGTGCCCGTTCGCGGCCAGCGTGCTCACCGAGGTCAAGGAGCAGATCCTCAGGGCACCGGGGATCAGTGACGCCGATGTGGCCATCGTCTGGGACGAGGCCTGGACGACGGACCGCCTGTCCGCCCGGGCCCGGGACATCCTGCGCTTCCTGCCCCCGCCCGCGGCCGTGGCCGACCGGGACGAGTACATCCGCGCCCACCTGCCCTTATTAGGAGTAGCGATGATCGACGATGCCTTCGTCTTCGACTGCGTGGCGCACGTCTTCAACTTCGACCCCAAGAACGCGTTCGGCAACCCGGGGCTGATGTTCGACAACCACCTGTACGCGTTCCACAACGCCCTCACCCCGGACGACCAGCCCAAGCTGCCGCCCGAGGAGTTCCTGCGGCAGTGGACGCCGGCGGACATCCGCAAGATGGTGTACGAGGAGTCGGACACGGACATGCTGGTGGCGATGCCGCTGCCGCTGACCGACCTGTTCCACGACGGCCTGTCCCCCTGGGAGTCCTGCGCCGACCTGGCTGGCCGTGACCCGGGCCGGACCGTCTTCTGGGGGTCGGTCAACCCGCTGGAGGGACGCAAGGCGCTGGACCTGATGGAGCGCCAGGTCGGGGAGTTCAACGCGCGGGCGTTCAAGTTCTACAACGTCCGGTACGACTACGGATCGCCGTACCCGTGGCGGATGGACGACCCGAACGTCGCCTTCCCCATCTTCGAGAAGGCCCAGGAACTCGGCGTGAACCTGATCGGGGTGCACAAGGGGGTGCCGCTCGGCCCGCAGCCGATCGAGCACACCCAGACCTGGGACATGGACGGGGCGGCGGCCAACTTCCCGGACATCAACTTCGTCATCTTCCACGTCGGGCTGCCGTTCCTCGACGAGACGTGCTGGCAGCTCATCAGGTACCCCAACCTGTATGCGTCGATCGCCGCCACGATCAACTTCGTGGTCCGGTCGCCGCGGATGTTCGCCGAGATCATGGGCAAGCTGCTCTTCTGGTGCGGCGAGGACAAGATCATCTACGGCTCGGAGGCGCCGCTGTTCCACCCGCAGTGGGCGCTGCGCGCATTCATGGACTTCCAGATCCCTGAGGACCTGTGCGAAGGCTACGGCTACCCGCAGCTCACCGATCAGGCCAAGCGCAAGATCCTCGGCGAGAACCTGCTCCGCCTGCACGGCATCGACCTGGCGGAGGCCAAAGCCAAGGCGGGCAGCCACAGCTGACGCCTGGATAAGCGATTCCTGATCCCCCGCCCGGGCGGATGTGCATGGATGTGGCAACCTGCACACTCTATTGTGCACGGTGTAACAACCACGACAGATCTCGGCACCGGATAGCGAAGACTTCTGAGCGGACTGTAAATCCTTCGTGATCATGTGCGCGCCGGGCTGGAGGGCGGGGCGGCGCGGAGCTCCGCCGGCAGGAGTTCCGCGGGGACGTCCTGGTAGGCGACGGGAACCAGCCAGCGGCGGATCGCGGCCGTGCCCACCGAGGTGGTCCCGGGTACCGTGGTCGCGGGCCACGGACCGCCGTGGTGCTGCCCGGCGACCACGGCGACGCCGGTGGGCCAGCCGTTGCAGACCACCCGGCCCGTGATGCGCTCGAGCACCGCGATGACGGGGCGGGCCAGCTCGAGGTCCTCGGCCGAGCTGGTATCGAGGTGCACGGTCCCGGCCAGGTTCCCCGCCAGCGTGGCGAGGACCGGCAGCAGGTCCTCCGCCGACGGGTACGTGATCACCAGCCCGGCCGGGCCGAACCGCTCGCGGGCCAGGACCGCCGCGTCGGCGCCGAACTCCTTCAGCGCGACCTGGAAGACCCGCGGCGTGGCGCCCCACGGGCCCGCGCCCGGGCGGCCGGCGGCCAGTTCGGTGACACCGGGGTGCTCCGCGGCTTCTTCCACCGCGTCCTGGTAGTTGGCGAAGATCCGGCCGGTCAGCATCGGCCCGCCGGCCGAGGCACCGACCGCCTCGGCGATCGCGGACAGCAGGCCCACGTCCTCGGGCACGAACAGCAGTCCGGGGTTGGTGCAGAACTGGCCGGTGCCGAGCGTGAGCGATCCGGCGTACCCGGTGGCGACCGCGGCCGGGCGGGAGAACGCCGCGCCGGGCAGCACCACCGATGGGTTGACCGAACCGAGCTCGCCGTAGAAGGGGATGGGGACCGGCCTGCCGGCGGCGACCTCGGCCAGCGCCAGGCCGCCGCCAGTGGACCCGGTGAACCCGGCCGCGGCCACGAACGGGTGGCGGAGCAGCCTCAGCCCGGCTTCGACCCCGTGGACCAGGCCGAACGTGCCGGCGGGAGCCCCGGCGGAGGCCAGCGCCCCGGCGACGATCTCGGCCGTCACGTCGGAGGTGACCGGGTGCCCCTCGTGCGCCTTCACCACTACCGGGCAGCCCGCGGCGAGGGCCGAGGCGGTGTCGCCGCCGGCCACAGAGAACGCGAACGGGAAGTTCGACGCCGCGAACACGGCCACCGGGCCGACCGGCCGGTCGATCCGGCGCAGGTCCGGCACCACCCCCTGGGCCGGGGTGACGACCGCGTCGGTGTATCCGCCGTCCCGCAGCACGGCCGCGAACAGCCGCAGCTGGCCGGTGGTCCTGGCCACCTCGCCGGTGAGCCGCTCGCCGCCCAGCGCCGTCTCGGTATCGGCGATCGCCGCGAGCTCGCCCGCACGTGCGTCGAGCGCGTCGGCCACCGCCTCGAGCGCCTCCGCCCGGCGACCGGACGCGGGCCCGGAGCCCCACGCCGGAAACGCGGCCGCCGCGGCCGCCACGATCGCGTCGACCTCGGCGTCGGTGGTCTCCGGCACCGGCTCGCCGGCCGGCTCGCCGGTCCGCGGATCAAACCCCTGAATCATCAGCGTGTCCTCCCGGGGCCAGGTTACTTCGGATCAGGCTCGGGGTTGCGGCCGCGCCGGGCCAGGAAGCCGAAGTCGCAGCCCTCGTTGGCCTGGGTGATGTGCTCGCTGTACAGGGCGCCGTAGCCGCGCTCGAACTTCGGCCGGGGAGGCTGCCAGCTCTGGCGACGCTCGAGCAGCACCCGTTCGGGAATATCCAAGGACAGCAACCGGGCACCGACGTCGAGGGTGATCAGGTCCCCCGGCTGGACCAGAGCCAGCGGACCGCCGACGAACGACTCCGGGGCCACGTGCAGCACGCAGGCGCCGTAGCTGGTACCGCTCATCCGCGCGTCGGAGATCCGCACCATGTCCCGGACGCCCCGGGCCAGCAGGTAGCCCGGAATGGGCAGCATGCCGTACTCCGGCATGCCGGGACCGCCCTTGGGGCCCGCGCTGCGCAGCACCAGGACCGAATCAGGCGTGATGCCCAGTGCCGGGTCGTTGATCCGTGCCTGCAGGTCTGCGTAGTCGTCGAAGACGACCGCGGGGCCGGTGTGCTTGAGCAGCCGCGGCTCGGCCGCGATGTGCTTGATGACCGCGCCGTCGGGGGCCAGGTTGCCGCGCAGCACCGCCACCCCGCCCTCGGCGGCCAGCGCGGTGTCGGGTGTGCGGATGACGTCACCATTGTGGACGGGTACCCCGGAGATTTTTTCACCGAACGGGCGGCCGGTTACGGTCATCCGGTCCGGGTGCAGCGCTCCGGGGACGGTCGCCAGCTGGCCGAGCAGCGCGGGCAGGCCGCCAGCGAAGTAGAAGTCCTCCATCAGGTACTTCCCGCTCGGCCGGACGTTCGCCAGCCACGGCACGCGGCGCGAGATCGCGTCGAAGTCGTCCAGCGTCAGGTCCACCGCGGCGCGGCCGGCCATCGCGATCAGGTGGATGAGCGCGTTGGTGGAGCCGCCGAGCGCGAGCACGGTGGCCACCGCGTCCTCGAACGCCTCGCGGCTGAGGATCTTGTCCGGGGTGAGGTCCTCCCAGACCATGCCGACGATGCGCCGGCCGCTGGCCGCGGCCATCCGGTAGTGCGCCGAATCGACCGCGGGGATCGAGGCCATCCCGGGCAGCGTCATGCCGAGGGCTTCGGCGGCGGAGGTCATCGTCGAGGCGGTCCCCATGGTCATGCAGTGGCCCGGTGACCGGGCGATGCCGCACTCGAGTTCGGCCAGTTCGCAGTCGCCGATCAGGCCGGCCCGCGCGTCGTCCCAGAACTTCCACATGTCGGTGCCGCTGCCCAGCGGCTGGCCGCGGAAGTTGCCGCGCAGCATCGGGCCCGCGGTCACGTAGATAGCCGGGATGCCGGCGCTGGCCGCGCCCATCAGCAGCGCGGGCGTGGTCTTGTCGCAGCCGCCCATCAGCACCGCGCCGTCGGCCGGGTAGGAGCGGAGCAGTTCCTCGGTCTCCATGGCCAGCAGGTTGCGGTACATCATCGGGGTCGGCTTCTGGAACGTCTCGCTGAGCGTGGCCACCGGCATCTCGACCGGGAAGCCGCCGGCTTCCAGCACGCCGCGCTTGACCTGTTCGGCCCGCTGGCGCAGGTGCATGTGGCAGGGGTTGATGTCAGACCAGGTATTCAGGATGACGATGAGCGGCTTGCCCAGGTGCTCCTCGGCATCCACGCCGAGCTGGCGCATCCTGGACCGGTGGCTGAACGCCCGGAGCCCGGCGGTGCGGTCGCCGCCGAACCACCGGAAGCTGCGGAGTTCCTCGGGCTGCTTCTCTGGCTGCTTCTCTGGCTGCTTCACGTCAGCCCCCAGCCGGCCAGGATGCCGGAGATCTCGTTTTTGATGTTGTCGGGCAGGGGACGGCTCGGCGGGCGGACGTCGGCCCGGCACAGGCCCAGCTGAGCCAGGGCCTCCTCGACCACGCTCACGTTGTCGGCGCTCGCGTCGGCGCCACGCAGCTCCTCGAACCGGCGGCCGCCGCGGTCTCGATCGCCTGCCTGGCCTCGGCGCGGCTGAGCGCGTAGAACTCGCCGGTGTTGCCGTTCGGGGTGATGACCGTGATCCCGCCGTCGATCAGGCGCCGGGTCAGCGCGGCGTAGGTGTCCCAGTCGGGGCGGCCGTCGGCGTGGAACGGGACGACGGGGACGACGACCGCGGTGGCGAGTGTGCTCCGCAGCGTGTCCGCCACGGCCGGGCTGAAGCTCATCTGCTCTGATTCTCCTGTGCTTGTCGCTGTGCCTGTCCCGGTTCCGGTTCCGGTTCCGGTTCCGGGAAGTTTCGTTGGACGAAGGACCTGATGTGCGCGCTGACCAGGGCTGTCTGGTCGCGCAGGTCATCGAGCATCCTGACTAGCAGCGGGTTGCCGCAGCCCGCGTAGAGCTCGCGGTGGAAGTCGCGGTTGGCCAGGCTACGTTCGGCCTGGTCGGCGGCTTGGTCGGCCCGGGCTAGCGCCTGGCGGGCGGCCTGCCAGTCATGCCCCCTGATGACCACGCGGGCCAGCGCCTCCGGCTCGAGCAGCAGCCGGGCGTCGTACACGTGCCTGGCCTGCTCGTCGTCGACGACGCGGACGGCCGCGCCCTTGTACGGGTTCATGGTGACCAGGCCGGCGCCGGCCAGCGTCTTGAGCGCCTCGCGCACCGGGGTCTTGGACACGCCCAGTACTTCGGCCAGGTCGGTCTCGACCAGGGCCTGCCCGGGCTTGAGCTCACCGGTCAGGATCGCGTGCTTGATCGCTTCGAGCACCGCGACCGTACGGGACGGAAGCGCGCCCGCCGCCTCGGTCAGGAACGCCGGGGCGGGCAGTGCGGCTCCTGTGGCCGCCTTCGCGGCTCCGGCCGCCTGTGTGGAGCTGGCCGCCTTCGCGGCTCCGGCCGCCTGTGTGGAGCTGGCCGCCTTCGCGGCGGAAGCAGCGAACGCTGCCCTCGCGTCGGACCAGGGAGCGGAGGCATTCGGAATAGACATTATGTATGGCATCTCATATACGGCCGAGCTTTGCCGAGAGTAAGCCGAGCGCCGCGTGGGTGTCAATCGAGCAAGCCACCTCCGCTGATCACATAGGGGGGTTCGCGACTGCTCGGCGTGTCGTGAGCATCTGTGAGCGAATGTATGTTTGCATAAGCCTGTGAAGCTGGCCGAGTGGGCGCGGATGAGCGGTGTTCATCCGCAGACGGCCCACCGGTGGTTCCGCCAGGACCGGATGCCGGTGCCTGCGCGCCGCCTGGCATCGGGCACGATCTGGGTTGACGCCGCGCCGGCCGGTGAGTCCGGCCGGGTAGTTGTGTACGCGCGGGTGTCCTCGCATGATCAACGGCCGGTCTGGACCGGCAGGTGGCGAGGGTGACCGAGTGGGCTACGGGCAGCGGCCACCAGGTGAGCCAGGTCGCGTGCGAGGTCGGCTCCGGTATGAACGGCAGCCGGCCGAAGCTTCGCCGGATGCCGCACGAGGAGGCCATGGCGGACCTGAAGAGACTGCCCGGTATCGGCGACTTCTCCGCCGGGCTGACCCTGCTGCGCGGCGCCGGCGATCCCGACGCCGTGGCCCACCAGGAGCCGCGGATAGGCCGCGCGGTGGCGCTGGCCTACGGGCTGCCCGCCCCAGCCACGCCCGAACAGGTCCTCCAGATCAGCGAAAACTGGCGCCCCTACCGGACCTGGGTCACGCTGTTGCTGCGGACTCAGTTGGAGGACGAGACCGGCGAGATCACCGGGGCACGCCGGGACGCGTTAAGCTGGGCCCAGCACGTGGTTGCGTCTAGGGTTCCGCCGGCCGTCCGTCAGGCGACAACGACAATCAGGACGGCCGGGGCTGGACCGAGCGACGCCGCGACCCGGGCGCCCAGGCAAGCATGCACTCGCCGGGCACCGAGCGCCAGCGAATACGCACTCGCCGGGCACCCGGGGAACACCTGACGGGATAGAAGCCCTGAGGGCTCCTGTTTAGCCTGCCTGAGGAGCCCCGTTGGACCCGTCGACCACCCTCTCACTGACCGTCATCCTCGCGGTCCTCACCGCCGCGGTGACGCACGCGGCCTGGAACGCCATCGCGCACGGCATCAAGGACCAGACGCTCGCCTTCGCGCTGATCGGGGTGGGCGGCATCGCGGCCGGGATCCCGCTCATCATCGTGGCGGCCACGCCCCGGCCAGACTGCTGGCCGTACCTGCTCGGGTCGGTGGCGATTCACGTCTTCTACAACCTGCTGCTGATGCAGTGCTACCGGCTGGGCGAATTCAGCCAGGTCTATCCCCTGGCCCGGGGGACGTCTCCGCTGGTGGTGACGATCCTAGCGGCGATCTTCGTGCACGAGCACGTGGCCCTGCCGCAGATCGGCGGGGTGCTCGTGGTCTCGGCCGGGCTCGCGGTCCTGGTCCTCGCGGGCCGGCGCCCTGGGCGGGCGGCCTTCGCGGCCGCGATCGGCACCGGGCTGACCATCGCCGCCTATACCACGGTGGACGGCGTGGGCGTGCGGCTGTCGGCCAGCCCGGTCGGCTACATCGGCTGGCTGATGGTGCTCGAGAGCCTGTGCGTCCCGATGTTCGCCCTGGCCCGGCGGCGCGACGTGGTGCTGAAGCAGCGACCGCGGATCCTGCTGGCCGGGCTGGCCGCCGGGGCGCTGAGCGTGCTCGCCTACGGCTTGGTGCTCTGGGCGCAAACCCGGGGCGCGCTGGCGCCGATCGCCGCGCTGCGCGAGACGAGCGTGATCTTCGGCGCGATCATCGGCACGCTTGTTTTCCGCGAGCCGTTCGGCCGCACCCGTATTGTCGCGACCGTGCTGGTCGCCGCGGGCATCGTGCTGCTTAACGTCGGCTAGCGGCAGCCAGAAGAATCCTGCGAGGCCAGGAAGCGGCCGGTGTTGCGATGAGCCGGGCGCCAAGGCGTAATCCGGATAGTACGGGTCTGGATAATCCGGATCTGGAGAGCGGGGAGCGGGGCGGGCCGCCGTCGTCGTCGTTCGGTATAGATCCGAGCTCACATGATCACCGGCGGGAGGTCGGGAGCCTGGCCCGGAACATGGAGGTGCCCGGCGGCGCAGGGTTCCGCCGGGCACCGGGCCGAGGGCCTGATCGGCCTGTTCCTACCCAGGGAAACGGCTCGAATGCGGATCTGGATCGAAGAAGAATGCCTCGCGTAAGCATTTCGTCACAATTTGATATCACCAGGCACACGCATCACCCGGATAAAAGACATTGGACCGAACGGGCGGGGCTGCCCCGCCCCGGCGCCCGCTCGTGCCGGTCGTATGATCCACGCAAGGAGGCCGGCCGCGATGGCTTATCGGATATCCACGACGATCGAGATCGCCGCCACACCGGAGCAGGTGTGGGCGGTACTGGCCAACCTGGCCAGCTATCCGCAGTGGCACCCGGCGTTCCAGGCGGTGACCGGGCAACTTGCCGCCGGGAGCAAGCTCACTATCACGACCACCCAGCCCAGGACCGGCCGTCCCATGACCGCCAGGGTCAAGGTGCTGACCGCTGAGCCGGGCACTGAACTGCGCTGGGTATCGAGGCTGCTCGGCGTGCCGATAAGCGACCGCAGATTCCTCCTGAGCCCAGTCGGCGGTGGCACTTCGCTGGTCCAGGAGGGGATCTACCGGGGACTTGGCGGCCGCAGCCGCGGCGGCGGCACGTTCAAGGTCATCAGCCGCATCCAGGACACCTTCGTGGCGATCAACGAGGCCATCAAGCGGCAGGCCGAGAGCCGCCCGGACTAACCGAAGGGACGTCATGATCGAGCCCTACCAGGCCATCGGCCTGGTGCCGACCATGCGGGGCATCCGCCACCGTGACGAGATCCGCGTCAACACCGGGCCCCGTACACGCACGGCGAGTACCGGCAGGAGGTCATCGACCGGCAGATCGAGCTCATGCACGAGCGGGACGTCTGGCGCCGCCCGGACAAGGGCTGAGGCCCGGCGGCAGGGCCGCCGGGCCCGGTGAGCTCAGCTCCCGATGTAGCTCATGACGTGCTTGATGCGGGTGTAGTCCTCGAAGCCGTACATGGACAGGTCCTTGCCGTAGCCGGAGTGCTTGAAGCCGCCGTGCGGCATCTCGGCCACGAGCGGGATGTGGGTGTTGATCCATACCGCGCCGAAGTCCAGGCGTTTGGCCATCCGCATGGCACGGCCGTGGTCCCTGGTCCACACGCTCGAGGCCAGCCCGTACTGGACGCCGTTGGCCCAGCGGACGGCCTCGTCCTCGTCGGTGAACCGCTGGACGGTGATGACCGGGCCGAAGACCTCGTCCTGGATCATCTCGTCGTCCTGCCGCAGTCCGGATACGACCGTGGGGGCGTACAGGTAGCCGCGCTCCCCCACCCGGTGCCCGCCGGCCACGACCTCGGCGTGGTCGGGCGCCCGCCCGATCATGTCCTCGACCCGGGCCAGCTGGTTCGTGTTGTTCAGCGGGCCGAAGTACGCGTCGGGCACGTCCAGGCCGCCGGTGGTGGTGGCGTTGGCCTGCTCGGCCAGCGCCGCGGTCAGGTCGGCGGCGATGCCGGGCCCGGCCAGCACGCGGGTCGCGGCGGTGCAGTCCTGCCCGGCGTTGAAGTAACCCGCGCCGGCGATCCCCTCCGCCGTGGACGCGACGTCGGCGTCGTCGAAGACCACCACCGGCGCCTTGCCGCCGAGCTCGAGGTGGACCCGCTTGAGGTCGTCGGCCGCGGTACGCGCGACTTCCATGCCCGCGCGCACCGAACCGGTGATCGACACCATGCTCGGCGTCTTGTGCGCGATCAGCTCGCGGCCCGTGTCCCGGTCGCCGCAGATGACGTTGAACACGCCCGGTGGCAGGAACTCGGCCGCGATCTCGGCCATCAGCAGGGTGGACACCGGAGTGGTGTCGGACGGCTTGAGCACGACCGTGTTGCCCGCCGCGATGGCGGGCGCGAACTTCCAGACCGCCATCATCATCGGGTAGTTCCACGGGGTCACCTGGGCGCACACGCCGATCGGCTCGCGCCGGATCATCGAGGTGTGGTCCTTCATGTACTCGCCCGCGCTGCGGCCCTCGAGCACCCGGGCGGCGCCGGCGAAGAACCTGATCTGGTCCACCGCGGGCGGGATCTCCTCGGAAGTCGTCAGCGCGACCGGCTTGCCGGTGTTGCGGGTCTCGGCTGCAACGATGTCGTCGGCGCGCTTCTCGATCGCGTCGGCGATCCTGAACATCGCCAGGCTGCGCTCGGACGGCGTGGTGTCCCGCCACCCGTCGAACGCGGCCGCCGCGGCCTGCATGGCGGCGTCCACGTCCTGGCGGCCCGATATCGGGGCCTGAGCGTAGACCTCGCCGGTACTAGGGTCGATTACGTCACTGGTGCGCCCGTCGCTGGTGTCGGCGAACTTGCCGTTCACGAAGTTCTGCAGCACGCGGTCTGCCATCTTCAGCCTCCATCCGCATGATCCTCTGCGACGAGCTTCGCAGAGATGGACTACCTTCACAAGTGATTCAGTTGCTATCTTTACTTATACCTACGAAATCAGTTGACTAGGTTGGCGGACATGGCAGGGCTAAGGAGAGGAGACGGCCGTATGGCGCGTAGCCCGAGGACGCTCCCGTCCCAGAATCCTGGCAATGTCGTACCCGACGGTGTCTCTAAGCAAATCATCGAGCAGCTGCAGCAGGACGGCCGGCGTTCCTATGCCGCCATCGGCAAGGCCGTCGGGTTGTCCGAGGCGGCCGTCCGGCAGCGCGTGCAGCGCCTGCAGGACGGCGGGGTGATGCAGATCGTCGCCGTGACCGATCCGCTCACCCTGGGCTTCCGGCGGCAGGCCATGATCGCCATCAAGACCGACGGTGACCTGGAGAAGGTCGCCGGGCAGCTCGCCGACATGGAGGAGATCGACTACGTCGTCATCACCGCCGGGTCGTTCGACGTGCTGGCCGAGGTCGTCTGCGAAGACGACGATCATCTGCTCGAGATCCTGAGCCGGGTTCGCGCCGTGCCCTGCGTGACCAGCACAGAGACATTCGTATATCTCAAACTTCGCAAGCAAACCTACTCATGGGGAACAAGATGACCTCCATCGAAGACGCGCAGGAAGCCGCCAAGCGCAACCTCTGGCTGCACTTCACCCGGATGTCCGCCTACGGCGACGCCGACGTCCCTGTGATCGTGCGGGGATCCGGCGCGTACGTCTACGACCAGCACGGCAAGCGCTACCTGGACGGCCTGTCCGGCCTGTTCGTCAGCCAGGTCGGCCACGGCCGGACCGAGATCGCCGAGGCCGGCGCGAAGCAGGCGGCCGAGCTCGCGTATTTCCCGCTGTGGTCCTACGCGCACCCCAAGGCCATCGAGCTGGCGGCCCGGCTGGCCGAGCTGGCCCCCGGGCCGCTGAACCGGGTCTTCTTCACCACCAGCGGCTCGGAGGCCGTCGAGTCGGCGTGGAAGCTCGCCAAGCAGTACTTCAAGCTCATCGGCGAGCCCGGCCGGTACAAGGTGATCAGCCGGGACATCGCCTACCACGGCACGTCGATGGGCGCGCTGGCCATCACCGGCCTGGCCGCCATCAAGCACCCGTTCGAACCGTTGCTGCCCGGCGGCGTGCGGGTCCCGAACACCAACTTCTACCGTGCGCCGGACTTCCTGGCCGGGGACGAGGCGGAGTTCGCTCAGTGGGCCGCGGACGAGATCGAGCGGGCGATCCTGCGCGAAGGCCCGGAGTCGGTGGCGGCGGTCTTCCTGGAGCCGGTGCAGAACTCGGGCGGCTGCTTCCCGCCGCCGCCCGGCTACTTCCAGCGGGTCAGGGAGATCTGCGACCGGTACGGCGTGCTGCTGGTCTCCGACGAGGTGATCTGCGCGTTCGGCCGGCTCGGCTACTACTTCGGCGCCCAGCGGTATGAGTACCAGCCCGACATCATCACCTTCGCCAAGGGCGTGACGTCCGGCTACTCGCCGCTCGGCGGCATGCTGGTGAGCGACCGGCTGATGGAGCCGTTCAACACGGGCACGGCCACGTTCCTGCACGGCATCACGTTCGCCGGGCACCCGGTGTCGGCCGCGGTGGCGCTGGCCAACCTGGACATCTTCGAGAAGGAAGACCTGCTCGGCAACGTCCGGGCCAGCGAGCCCGGCTTCCGCGCCACCCTGGAGAAGCTCTACGACCTGCCCATCGTCGGGGACATCCGCGGCGCCGGGTACTTCTACGGCATCGAGATGGTCAAGGACAAGGTCACGCGCGAGACGTTCACCGACGAGGAGTCCGAACGGCTGCTGCGCGGCTTCCTGTCCCAGGCGCTGTTCGACGCCGGGCTGATCTGCCGGGCCGACGACCGCGGCGACCCGGTCATCCAGCTGGCCCCGCCGCTCATCTGCGGCCAGGAGCACTTCGACGAGATCGAGCGGATCCTGCGCGCGGTGCTCACCGAGGCCTGGACGCGCATCTGAGGCTGTCGCGTCTCCCGCGTCCCGCCAGCCTGTCCGGGTACGGTCGGAGCATGGACGTTCTCGTGATCGGGGCCGGGGCCGTCGGCCTCACGACGGCTATCAGCCTGGCCGAGGCCGGGCTGAGCGTGACGATCAGGACGGCCGCGCCACCCGAGCAGACCACGTCGGCAGCGGCCGGGGCGGTATGGGGCGCGGTCAAGGTGGGGCCGCCCGAACGGGCGCTGGAATGGGGCCGGGTCGGGCTGGAGGTGCTGACCAAGCTCGCCGCCGAACCCGGGACCGGGGTGCGGATCGCCGCGGGCCGGGAGGTCTCCCGCGCCCCGCTGGAGCCGTACTACTGGACCAAGCTCCTGACGGACCTGCGGACCTGCGAGGAATCCGAACTTCCCGACGGCTTCGCCGACGGCTGGCACTACACCGCCCCGCTGGCCACCATGCCCGTCTACCTGGGCTACCTGCGGGCCAGGTTCGAGCGGGCGGGCGGCACGCTCGAGGTGTCGCCGGCGGACACGCTGGCCGGCCTGGCCGGCGCCGCCCCGGTCATCGTCAACTGCTCCGGCGCCGCCGCCCACGACCTGGTGCCGGACCCCGCGGTCGTGCCGGTCCGCGGGCAGGTGGTGATCGCCGCCAACCCCGGCATCGAGGAGTTCCTGGTCAACCGGGACCCGGAACCGCCGTGGATCGTGTACATGTTTCCGCACGGCGACCAGATCCTGCTCGGCGGCACCAACCACGAGGGCAACTGGGACATGGATCCGGACCAGGAGGTGGCCGAGCGGATCCTGGCCGGGTGCGCGGCGATCGAACCGCGCCTGCGCGGAGTGGAAATCCTCGCCCACCGGGTCGGCCTGCGGCCGTGGCGGCCCGAGGTGCGGCTGGAATCCGAGCCGTTCGGCGACGGCGTGCTGTGGCACAACTACGGTCACGGCGGTGCCGGCATCTCGATGTCCTGGGGCTGCGCCGCGGAGATCACCAGGTCGGTGCTGGGCTAGCCGTCGCCATCCAGCCGGGCGATCAGGCGGGCGGGGGCGATGACCCGGTAGGCGTCCTGGCACAGCTCGGCGATCTCGTCCCAGTCCGGGTCGCGATCGAGGCGGACGCCGAGCCAGCCGCGGTGGCCGACGTAGGGCGGCCGGAAAAAGCGGTCCGGCTCGGACGCGGTGAGTTCCTGCTGCGCCCCCGGCGGGGCCGCGCACCACAGGTGCGGGACCTGGTTGTCGTGGTGGCCCTCGGCCCACAGCGTCACGAACGACCTGGAGTCCCGGACGAACCAGGTCGGCGCGCCGTGGCTGGGCCGCTCGGTGACCTCGGGCAGGGGCAGGCAGATCGCGCGGAGCCGTTCGGCCAGGCTTTCGGGCGGATGGTTCATCAGGACGATTGTGTCACCGGGCGCCGGGATACGCTGCTGTCCATGAAGATCGCGATCGCGATCCCGCAGTTCTTCGCCGACGGTGAATTCGGCCCCGCGGCCTTCCGGTCCTACCTGGCCCGGGCCGAGGAGCTCGGCTAGCGAACCGCCCGCCGCCCGCAGCTCGGATCAGGCAGGCGTGGCTGCCCCTGTCAGGATACGCCAGCTGACGCCGGGGCCGCTGCGGTGCCGTCATCCGATCCGGCGGCGGCCCAGGGCGGCGATGTGCGGGGGCAGCGGGATGCCGGCCGGGAGCACCGGGTCGGGTTCGGGGTCCTGCCAGACAGCGGCCAGCGGGAGCACGCCGGCCCAGACCGGCAGGGCCGCGTCCGGGGAATCGCCGTCGTCCGGCGGCCCGCGGCGGATCTTCACCGAGACCTCGTCCAGGGCCAAGGCGAGCAGGGAAGTGGCGGCCAGTTCCTTCTTGTCCGGCCGCCGGGCGTAATCCCACTGGCCGGGCACGATGTGCTCGGCGAGGGAACGCAGCCCGGCCAGTTTCTCCTCCCGGTCCGTCACCAGGCGGGGCGTGCCGTAGATCATCGCGCTGCGGTAGTTGACCGCGTGCTCGAACACCGACCTGGCCAGCACCAGGCCGTCCACGTGGGTTACTGTCACGCAGACGGTGGCCCGCGGGGCCGAGACCAGGCTGCGGCTGGCCACCGAGCCGTGCAGGTACAGCGTGTCGCCGGCCAGCCCGTAGACGGTGGGCACGACCATCGGGTGGCCGTCTATCAGCACGCCGAGATGGCAGATCACCCCGGCGGCCAGGATGTCCGCCAGGTCCCCGCGGTCGGTGCTGCCCTGCTCGCGGAGGCGGCGGTGCCGGGTGCGTTCGGTAACGGGGAGCGGGGACGTCTCGGGCATAGCTGGAGTCTACGAGCGCGGCCGTGAACTGCGAAGACAGCACCGGGCAACCGGGTCAGCCTGTCACCGTCGCCGAGCAATCGACGGCAGCATGAGACAGAGACTGATGTTTCATGCGACGGTGAGGTCATGCAGATCGGATTCGGTGCCCCGGTGGCGGGGGCGTGGGCCACGCCGGAGTATCTCGCGTCCTTCTCCGAGCAGGCCGAGGAGGCCGGGTACGCGTCGCTGTGGACGTTCCAGCGGCTGCTTGTGCCCGAAGGATCCGGGATGGAGCCGGTGTACCACAGCGTGCTCGACCCGATGGTCGCGCTGGGTTTCGCGGCGGCCCGCACGTCGCGGATCAGGCTCGGCGTGGCCATCGTCAACCTGCCGTTCGTGTCCCCCTCGTACCTGGCCAAGCAGGCGGCGACCGTGGACGTGCTGTCCGGCGGGCGGCTCGATCTCGGGCTCGGCATCGGCTGGATGCCGGAGGAGTTCGCGGCGACTGGCGGGTCCACGTCCCGGCGCGGCGCGCGCACCGAGGAGTACCTGGCCGTGCTGCGCACGCTGTGGACCGATGAGGTCAGCTCGTTTGAGGGCGAGTTCTACACGATCCCGGCGGGACGGCAGGATCCCAAGCCGGTGCAGAAGCCCGGGCCGCCGGTACTGCTCGGCGGCATGTCGCGGCCGGCCATGGAGCGGGCCGGGCGGATCGCGGCAGGCTGGATCACCTCCAGCCGCGCCGACCTGACCAAGATCAGCGAGGCGGCCGGGGTGATCAGGTCGGCGGCATCGGCGGCGGGCCGGGACCCGGACGCGGTGCGCATCATCTGCCGGGGCGTGGTGCTGGCCGGGGAGGAGGCCAAGGGGCCTGACGGCGGCCGCCGGCTGCTTTCCGGCAGCTACGCGCAGATCCGCGAGGACGCAAGCTGGCTCGCCGGGCAGGGGGTCACCGAGCTGTTCTACGACCTGAACTGGGATCCGCAGGTAGGCAACCCGGCGGCCACGCCGGAGGCGGCGGCCGAACGGGCCGGGGAAATCCTCGCCGCGCTCGCCCCGCGCTGAGCCGGGCCGGGCGCTGGCCCGGATTTCTGGGTCGCCGATCGGAATCCGGGATGTCAGCGTCCTGAGGGCTCGCTGGTGAGGCCCTCGCGGTGGGCGATGGCGGCGGCTTCGGTGCGGCTGGCCGCGCCGAGCTTGCCGAGGATGTTGGACACGTGCACGCTGGCCGTCTTCGGCGCGATGTACAGCACCGAGGCGATCTCCCGGTTGCTGCGGCCCGCGGCGATGAGCCGCAGGACCTCGCGTTCCCGGCTGGTCAGCGCGGTCAGGACCGCGCCGCCGTGGTCTTCCGCCGTGCCGATCCGGGCCCGGCGGGCGAGATCGTCTAGCGCCCGGCGCAGCGGTCTGGCCCCGAGCTGGTCCGCCGTCTGCGCCGCCCGCTGCCACTGCTCGGTGGCCTCGTCCCGGTGTCCCGCCTCGGCCAGCGCCCCGGCCAGCCGCCACCGGGTCCGGGCGATCTCGTAGACGTAGTCCGGGCCGAACGCGTCGAGGACGGCCCGCCATCCTGAAGGATCGTTGCGGCCGCTGGCCCGGCCGTACTCCGCCTCGGCCCGGGCCAGCCAGCCGCGTCCCTCGGGGCCGAGGATGAACCTGGGCCGCTTGCGGAACGCTGCGCCCTCCCGAGCGATCTGCAGCAACTCGTCCACGGCGGTCAGTTCGGCGTTCGCGGCCTGGTCGTCACCGGCGGCCCGGGCCTGTATGGCCCGGTCGGCCCGGGCGCTGATGGCGACCACGGCCGGCCGGATGGCGGACGGATGGTATCCCCACTGCGGGTCATGCACCAGGCTGATCGCGATCTGGGCCTCGGCCAGCGCCTGTTCGGGGTGGTCTTGCCACAGAGCGTGCTCGGCCAGCAGGCTGCGCGCGATGAACCCGTCGAACCCGTGGACCGTCCAGAACGGCTCGATCCAGGCGCGCCTTTCGGCCACGGTGGGGTTGCCCCGGGCCACGTCGATGAACAAGGCCATAGAAGACAGGGAGGCCTCGGGCACGCTGGTCACCCGGACCGGGAAGCCGGCGGCGATCTCCTGGGCGTGATCCCACTTGCCGTCCGCGAAATGGCACTGGAAGTGCAGGTGCTGCACATCCCAGCCGAACGGTGCCATGTTGAGCCCAGTGTGGTTGGCCCGCTTGGTGCCCTCGTGCGCGACGGCCGCGCCGATAGACAGGTCGCCCCGCTCCAGGTGCGCCCGCGCCAGGTGGTACGCGGCGCGCAGCTCCACGCCGAGGACCTCAGCCTGCCTGGCCTGCTTGTGCGCCTCGGTGAGCAGCTTGATGGCCTCGTCGTTGCGGCCCTCACGGTTGCTGATGAAACCCAGGGTGACCAGCGCGTCGGCCTGCACCCACGGAGCGTCGGCGGCCTGGGCCGCGGCGTGCCCTCGCTCGGCCTGTTCCCGGGCCATGGTGTAGTCGTCCTCGTCCAGCAAGGTGTTGGCGTAGGTGGAGATCGCCCGGGCGTACTGCCACGTCGGCGGCTCGGCCGGAGTGGCCTCGACCGTGTTCCTGGCCACCTCCACGGCCTCCTCCACGGCCTTGCGGTCCTCGAGCAGCATCAGATACGAGGCCAGGCGCTCGCCGATCCGGCTGGCCAGCAGGACGTCCGGCTCGGCGTCGTCCCTCTCACCCCGCTCGGCCTCGGGGGCAGGGTGCCGCAGCCGCCGGAGCAGGTGGACGGCGCGCTCGTAGTCGCCGCTGTCCGCGGCGGTGATCGCGGACCACAGGCCGAGCTTGCCGCGGGCCAGGCCGGCCGTCTTCTCCGGCTCAGCCACCCGGTCCCACAGGGCGAGCGCCTGGTCGTAGTGGCGGTGCGCCTCGGCGGGCGCGCCCAGCCGCTCCGCCTCTTTCCCGGCGCGCAGCGACGCGGCGAACGCGCCGGGAATGTCATGGCTAGCCAGGCAGTGCTGGGCGAGTTCGGCCGCCGTGCCCGGCATGTCCAGCCAATACTCGTCGGAGAGCAGCGAGCTCATCGTGCCGTGCAGCCTGGTCCGCTCCCCCGGCAGCAGGTCCCCGTAGACCGCCTCGCGGAGCAGGGCGTGCCGGAAGACGTAGCCCTCGGTGCCGTCCGGCACCAGCAGCTGGTGGGTGACCGCCTCGCGGACCGCGGCCTCGTACTCGTCGGCGGCCAGGCCCGACGCGGCGCGGACCAGCTCGTCATCGGCCTTGCGCCCGGCCACGGCGGCCGCGCGGAGCACCTGCTGCGCGGCGTCGGACAGCTGTTCCACCCGGCTCAGCAGCAACGCGGCCAGGCCCGCGGGCAGGGCATGGCGCTCGCCGGTCAGGGAGGCGGCCAGCAGTTCCTCGGCGTAGTAGGCGTTGCCCTCGGCCCGGGCCACGATGTCGTTCAGCACGGTCGCGTCGATGCGGCCTGGCGCCCCCGTAGCCAGTTGCTCGGCCAGCGCCGAGGTCAGGTGCTCGGCCAGGGCAGAGGGCTCCAGCGGGGCGAGGTCGACGGCGATGACGCTGGGCAGCCGGATGAGCTCGGCCACCACGGGCCGGAGCGGGTGCCGCCGGTGCAGGTCGTCGGTCCGGTAGGTGCCGATCAGCGCCACCCGTTCCCGGTGCAGCATCCGCGACAGGAACGTGACCAGGTCCCGGGTGGAGGCGTCGGCCCAATGCAGGTCCTCGAACACCAGCAGCACCGGGGCCACGGCCGCGAGCTCGGTGAGCAGGCCGAGCACCAGGCCGAACATCTGCTGCCGGGCCAGGCCGGAGCGGACCTCGTCGGCCATCCGCCCGTCGCCGCCTTCCGGCAGCAGCCGGCTCAGCGCGGGGCGGGAGCCGAGCGCGTCCCTGACCCCGGTGGACCCGGCCGCGCCACGCAGCGCGTCGGCCAGCGGCAGGTAGGGCACGCTGTCGCCAAGCTCGGCGCACTGGCCGGAGAGCACGGTGAAGCCGCGGTCGCCGGCGAGCCGGGTCACCTCGCCGACCAGCCGCGACTTGCCGACCCCGGCGTCGCCGCTGACCAGCGCGGCCACCGAGCGGCTGGCCTCGGCGTCGTCGAGCAGCGTGAGCAGACGGCCGAGCTCGTCTTCTCGGCCGACCATCCGCCCGGCAGGCACCCGTAGCACCATGAACACGAGTATCCCATCAGGCAGTGACAAATCCGATTCGTTAAGGTCCCGGCTCCCCCTCCAGCCGAAGGGGGGCGCGGTCCTGCCGTCGCTGTAACTCGGGGTCGCGGCGGTCGAACCGGCGGGCGCGCTTGACCGCGCCGCGGCTGCGCTTGGCCTCCAGGCGGCGCTCGTTCGCGGCCCGTCCGGGCCTGGTCGGTATGCGCGGGCGCTGCGGCGGGGCGACCGCGACGCGGAGCAGGGCAGCCAGCCGGGCTCGGGCCGCCTGGCGGTTGGCCAGCTGCCTGCGGTGTTCCGAGGCGGTCACGGTGAGCACCCCGCCGGCCAGCCTGCCGGCCAGGCGTTCGAGGATCCTGGCTCGCGCCCATTCGGGCAGCGCGGCCGACCGGGCCACGTCGAAGGAGAGCTCGACCCGGCTGTCGGCAGTGTTGACCGACTGGCCGCCGGGCCCGGAGGACCGGGAGAAACGCTCGTGCAGCTCGCCGTCGGGTATCAGCAGCGAGCCGTTCACCCGGAGATCGTCAGGCATCGCTCGACGTTAGCTTGTGCCCTCATCGCGCTCATAGTGGCTTAGACCAGGCTGGCCAGGAGCTCGCGGACCGGCTTGCGGCGGCCGGTGTAGAACGGGATCTCCACCCGGGTGTGCAGCCGCGCTTCGGCTCCCCGCAGGTGACGCATCAGGTCCAGGATCCGGTGCAGCTCGTCGGCTTCGAAGGCGAGTATCCACTCGTAGTCGTTGAGCGAGAAGCACGGGACGGTGTTCGCCCGGACGTCCGGGTACTCGCGCGCCATCATCCCGTGCTCGGCGAGCATCCTGCGGCGGTCCGCCGGATCCAGCAGGTACCACTGGTACGAGCGCACGAACGGGTACACGCTCACGTACGCACGAGGTTCCTCGTCTGCCACGAAAGCCGGGATGTGGCTCTTGTTGAACTCCGCCGGGCGATGCATCGCCAGCACCGACCAGACCGGCTCGCTGCACCGGCCGAGCCGGGTCCGGCGGAACCGAACGAACTGGTCTTGCAGGTCATCCGGGTTGGCCGCCACCCACCAGAACATGTAGTCCGCGTCCGCCCGGAGGCCCTGGACGTCGTAGCCGCCGCGGGTGACGATGCCCTTGGCCGCCGTCTGGTCGAGCAGGTCGCTCAGCTCGGCGGCGGCGTTGCCGAGGCCGCCGGATTCGAGCGCGCTCCGGCCGGCCACCCGGAACACCGACCACATGGTATAGCGGATCAGTTCGTTGAGTTCCCTGGCCTTCGGCTTGCGGGCCATCTCCGCGGCCTCGGCCTCGGCGCCGGTCATCGCCTGGCCGCCGGTCGTTCCTTGTTCGTCAGCCATGCCTCCATTGTCGGTCACGGTGACCACCGGACCGCACCGGTGTCAGCCGCCGGCCGATGGCCTGGCGGCGAGGAAGGCGAGGGTCTGGCTGGCCGCCGCGCGCGCCGTGGCGACACAGGCCGGTATGCCCACCCCGTCATACGCCGCGCCGCAGACCGCGAGTCCCGGCTGGGCCGCCACCGTCGCGCGGATCGTGGCCACCCGGTCCAGGTGCCCGACCGTGTACTGCGGCAGCGCGCCACCCCAGCGGGTCGCTCTGGTCGCCACGGGCGCACCCCGGACCCCGGTCGCCTCGGTGAGTTCCGCGGCGGCCAGCGCGGCAAGCTCCTCATCGGCCCGCTGCAGCAGGGCCTCCTCCCCGATCCGGCCGACCGAGCAGCGCACGACCTCGAGGGGCCCGGTGCCGGCCGGGGCCGGGACGGCCAGGTGCGGCCACTTCACGGTGGAGAAGGTGACCGCCTTGACGGGCCGCCCGTCCACGGCCGGCACCAGGTATCCGCTCCAGCCGAGGGCGGCCAGGCCGGGCCCGGGAAAAGCGGTCCGCGGGTAGGCGAGCGTGACGATCGCCATGCTGGCGTAGCTGATCTGGCCGAAGGCCGTCACCGCGGCGGACACGCCGGGAACGTCCGCGAGCAGGCGCCCCGCGGGCCGCGCCGGGATCGCGAGGATCACCGCGTCCGCGTCGACCTGCTCGGGTGCCGCCGACGACCCCACGGTGAGCCGCCAGCACCTTCCGGCTCGGGCCAGCGCGCGGACCATCGCGGACGTGCGCACCTCCGCTCCCGACGCCTTCGCCAGGTAGGCGGGCAGCACGCCCAGGCCGCCCGCGAGCGTGGTGAACACCGAGCCGCCCGCGCGGGTTCCGGACGCGGGCGCCTGGGCCGGGCTGGCTGACGGCGGCGCCGGAGGGGGGAGCAGGGAGCGCGCCGCCCCGGCGAGGGACCGGTGCCGCCGGGACGCGGCCGCCAGCGCGGGCAGTGTCGCGTCGAACGACAACTCCGCCGAACGGCCGGCATATACCCCGCCAAGCAGCGGGTCGACCAGCCGGTCCACCACCTCGGCGCCCTGGCGCGCCGCGACGTACTCGGCGACAGGCACGTCGCCGGCGCGGGCGGTGGGCGGCAAATCGAGATCCTCACCGGCCCGGGCCACGCCCTGGTCGGACAGTACGCCGGACCTGGCCAGTTCGGCCATATCGGACGGCACGCCCATGAACTGCCGCCGCGGCAGCGGCCTGAGCGCTCCCAGTGTCCAGATGGCGGACGACGTGGGGCCGGGGGCGGCACGCTGGCCGGCCAGGCCGGCCTCGGCGATAAGCGCGGTCCCTTCGGGGCGCGTGACCAGCAGCGCTTCAGCACCCTCGTCTACGGCGAGCCCGCCGATCTCCGATACGGACAGCTTGCCGCCGAGCCGCGGCGACCCCTCGAGCACGGTCACCCGCACTGCCTCGTCCCGGAGGGAGAAAGCCGCCGCCAGCCCGGAGATCCCGCCGCCCACGATCACCACATGCGGTCGCGCGTTCGTACGCTCCATGGCTCCAGCGTGGCAGACGGCACCCGGTGACACCTACCCGAGGGCAGCGCGGCCAGGCCGCTGCGCTGCGGGATCGTTACCACCGCCGCGGAACCACGTCAATCCCGCCTGCCGTCACATGGGCATGCTGAACACACGGAGCTTGACCCGCCGCCACCCGCGGCCGCGGCGCACCAGGCACGGCACGGTCGCCGGCCTCATGATCGGCAGCGTCCTGCTCGGCGGGGGCATGTTGCTCGCCGGATGCTCAGCCGCCAGTTCGAGCGGCGCCAGTTCGTCGCGCGCGGCCGCGGCGGCCGGGCAGGCGGCCGCGGCCGCCCCAGCGCCCGCCCTGGCCCCGGCGGGCAGCAGCGCGGGCAAGAGCGTCGCGGGCGGTCGGGCCGCCACGGGCACCACCGCCCGGCTGGCGCCGGCCAGCAGCATCATCTACACCGCGCAACTGACCGTGCGGGCGGACAACGTGAGCTCGGCCGCCACCCAGGCCGCCCAGATCGCCGAAGCCGTGGGCGGCTACGTGTCGAACGAGACCGCCTCGTCCGATCCCGACCAGCCGTCCGAAGCCACCGCCAGTGTGCAGCTGAAGATCCCGGTCGCCTCGTACCCGGTCACGCTCGGTCAGCTGGCCAGCCGCCTCGGCACCCAGCTCTCCCTGCAGCAGCAGGCCCAGGACGTCACCCAGCAGGTGGCCGACGTGAACAGCCAGGTCACCTCGGACCTGGCGGCCATCGCCCAGCTCCGCGCCCTGCTGTCACACGCGGGCTCAGTCGGGGATCTGCTCACCGTCCAGAACCAGGTCAACGAGGAGGAAGCCAGCCTGGAATCGATGCAGGCCCAGCAGCGCGCCCTCAGCCATGAGACCAGCTACGCGACGGTCACGCTCACCTTGCTTGGCCCGAAGGCCAAGCCGGTGGTACACCGCCCGAAGGCCCCGCCCACCCTGGCGGGAGGCTTCGGGGCCGGCTGGCGCGCGCTGCGCATCACCGTGTCCTGGATCCTCGCCTTCCTCGGCGCGATAGCACCGTTCGCGGTCATCCTGGCCGTCGCCGGATACGTGATCTACCGCGGCCGGCGCTGGCTCATCCGCCGCAGGCCGACGGCAGCAACCTCCGCACCCGAAAGCTGACGTCAGCCGTCCGGCAAGCGACTCCGCCAACCGGCCTTTACTACATCGATGTGGCAGCGATGTCGCCCGGGCAGCAGCAATGTGGCAGCGATGCTGTCCGGGCGGGCCCTCGGGTTCAGGCGAAGGCGCGGGCCGACTCGGCGTGGACGAGGTCGGCGAGCTTGGCCAGGACGCCCGGGTCGGTTTCCGGTAGCACCCCATGACCGAGGTTGAACACGTGCCCCTCGGCCGTGCGGCCGCGGGCGAGCACGTCCATGGCCCGCTCCTCGATGACCTCCCACGGCGCGAGCAGGATCGCCGGATCGAGGTTGCCTTGCAGTGCCTTGCCCGGCTCCACCCGCCGGACGGCCTCGTCGAGCGGGATGCGCCAGTCGACCCCGACCACGTCGGCGCCGGCCTCCCCCATCAGCCCGAGCAGCTCACCCGTGCCGACCCCGAAGTGGATACGCGGCACGGCGGCGGCCCCGAGCGCGGCGAAGATCCGGCTGGTGTGCGGCAGGATCGCCTGCCGGTAGTCCGCGGGCCCGACCGCACCCACCCACGAATCGAAGAGCTGGACGGCGGAGGCGCCCGCCGCCACCTGGATCTGCAGGAACGAGATCGTGATGTCCGCCAGCCGGCCGAGCAGCGCGTGCCACAGCTCCGGTTCGCCGTACATCAGCGCCTTGGTCTTGTCGTGGTTCTTGGACGGGCCGCCCTCGACCAGGTAGGACGCGAGCGTGAACGGCCCGCCGGCGAAGCCGATCAGCGGGCGTTCGGCCAGCTCGGCCACGAGCGCGCGCACCGCCTCGGTCACGTAGGGCACGTCACCGGGGTCAAGCGGGCGCAGCCGCCCCAGGTCGCTGGCCGACCGGACCGGGGTCTGGACCACCGGCCCGATCCCGGTCTTGATGTCCACGTCGATTCCGACCGCGCGCAGCGGTACCACGATGTCGCTGAACAAGATGGCCGCGTCCACGTCGTACCGGCGCAGCGGCTGCATGGTGATTTCCGTGATCAGCTCGGGGCGGGTACACGAGTCGAGCATCGAGATGCCTTCGCGTACCCGGCGGTACTCCGGCAGCGACCGGCCCGCCTGGCGCATGAACCAGACCGGCGTGCGGGGGACGGCCTCCCTCCGGCAGGCCAGGATGAACGGGGATTTGGTCGGGGACACGGTCACGTCAGCGATCGTCTCACATCACCGGACGGTAGTCGCCGGGGGACACGCCGTCCGAGATCCCACGAATCGGCGCCAGAGCATGCCACTATCAGGCATCAACCCCTTCGACTCTCGCTGGCCCCGTGACGCATCGCACCGAGGAGGCCGCCAGGATGACGCAGCTGAGCAGGCACTGCGCCGGATGCAACGAGGAGCGGCTGTTCGAGCAGTTTCACGCCGAGCCCGCGAGCTGCCCCGACGCGCCGGACGGCGAATGCCGGGAGTGGGGCTGCGCGGTATGCGGCGACGCCCTGTTCATCGGCCTGCCGTCACCTGTTCACGTCGCCGGGGACCACGCGACCAGGGCTGCCTGACCAGGTAAATCCAGCGCTGTTCCGGGGGCGTGTCCCGGGACGGCGGGCAATCAGACGATCCGCATGAAACGTTGGTTTCTGGCATGAATCTCTATGGTGCTGCGTGAATAGCGATGAGCGACACGTACGCTCAGGTCATGACGCCGATTGAAGGGCGAGGGGATCGTCGCGCCCCGCGTTCACGGGCGCCGGGCGGGCCGGGGACGGAGATTACCGTTGGCTCGGCCGCCGAGGCGACGTTCGCGGCGGCGGTGACGGCCTTCACGGCCGGCCTGGATGCTCAGCGCCGGCGGGATCTGCTGTTCGAGGACGTTCCGGCGCCGAAACGGCTGGCGCCGTACGCCAGGGCTGTCGCCGCTACCATCCGGCGCGACGACGTGGACGTGGCCTGGGGACGGCTGGTGCTGCTCTACGACCCGGACGGCCAGCAGGGCTGGGACGGCTTCTTCCGGCTGGTCGCCTACATCCACGCCGACGTGGAGCCGGAGATCGCGGCCGACCCGCTACTCGGCGAGGTCGGCTGGAGCTGGCTGACCGAGGCCCTGGACGCGCACGTGCCCGGCTACGCCATCCCGAGCGGGACGGTGACCAGGGTCATCACCGAGGGTTTCGGGGCCAAGCAGGACGAGCTTCCGCTGAACGGCTTCGAGGTGCGCGCCTCGTGGTCCCCGGTCGGACCTGACCGTCCGCACGGCCAGGCCGTGGACAGCGACCTGGCCGCCATCGACTTGTCGGCGCATATCGCGGCCTGGTGCGAGTGCCTGTCCGCCGCGGCGGGTCTGGAACCGCCAGGAACGCGGGCGCTGCGGCCACCGGGGCACGGGTGAGCGCGGACGATGAGGCTGGCGGGATCGTCCCCCTGCTCGAGCCGCGCGATGGCCTGCCGCCGGTCGTGAAGACCGGCCCGGCACTGGCCGAGGTCGCCGCCCGCCTAGCCCGGGGCGAGGGACCCGTCGCGGTCGACGCCGAACGTGCCTCCGGCTACCGCTATGGGCAACGCGCCTACCTCGTCCAGCTGCGCCGGGCCGGCGCGGGCACCGCGCTCATCGACCCGATCGCCTGCCCGGACCTGTCCGGCGTCGACGCGGCGCTGCGCGACGCCGAGGCGGTGCTGCACGCGGCGTCGCAGGACCTGCCGTGCCTGGCCGAAATCGGCTTCCGGCCGCGACGCCTCTTCGATACCGAACTGGCCGGACGGCTGCTCGGCTACCCGCGGGTGGCCCTGGGCACCCTGGTCGAGGAGGTGCTCGGCTTCCACCTGGAAAAGGGCCATTCAGCGGCCGACTGGTCGGTCCGCCCGCTGCGCGAGGAACTGCTCCGCTACGCGGCCCTGGACGTGGAGGTGCTGATCGAGCTATGCGACGCCCTCGCGGCCGAACTCGCCGAGCAGGGCAAGACCGAGTGGGCTCGCCAGGAGTTCGAGGCCGTGCTCACCGCCCGGCCCGCCCCGGCACGTCCGGACCCGTGGCGGCGCACGTCAGGCATCCACCGGGTGCAGACCCGCCGCGGGCTCGCCGTGGTCCGCGAGCTCTGGACGGCCAGGGACAGGATCGCCCAGCTCGCCGACCTGTCCCCGCGCCGGATGCTGCCCGACCCGGCGATCATCGAGGCCGCCAGGTCATACCCGGCCAACCATGCGCAGCTGATCAGGATCAGCGGGTTCACCGGCCGGCAGGCCCGGCGGCACGAGAAGGACTGGCTGGCCGCGCTGGCCCGGGCCCGGTCCAGCGCCGACGACGAGCTGCCGGAGACCACGGGCGGCCCGGTACCGAACGGGCCACCGCCCGCGCACCGCTGGGCCGAGCGGGATCCGGCCGCCGCGGCGCGCCTGACCGCGGCCCGCGCGGTGGTCACGGCCCTGGCCGAGCAGAGCAGGCTGCCGGTGGAGAACCTGCTGTCCCCCGACGCGCTGCGCAGGCTCAGCTGGGATCCGCCGCGGCCCGGCGAGGCGCAGGCCATGGCCCAGGCGCTCGCCGGATACGGGGCCAGGCCGTGGCAGATCGAGCTGACCGCCGAGCCGCTCGCCCGGGCGCTGGCCGATGCGGCGGGCCCGGCCGGTGAAGCCCCGGAGCCGGGAGACCATTGAGTATGGGCATTCTCGCGAGCGGCAGCCCGGCGCCGCTGCCGGGCTTCCTCAACTCCCTGGCCGGCCCGCTCGATCACTACGGGTACTGGGCCATCGCGCTCCTGCTGCTACTGGAGAACATGGGCGTCCCCGTCGTACCCGGGGAGTTCGCGATGATCGGCGGGGCGATCTTCGCCGGCACCGGCCGGGCCGGGCTGAACATCGTCCTGGTCGGCGTCGTCGCGGTCGTCGCCTCGTTCGTGGGCGCCGAGATCGGCTATGTCATCGGCCGGTTCGCGGGCCGCGAGCTGATCCTGCGCTACGGCAGGTACCTCTTCATCAAACCGCACCACCTGGACCGGGCCGAGGCGGTCGTGAACCGCTACGGCGGCATCGTCGTGATCGTCGCCCGGTTCATCGTGGGGCTGCGCGAGCTCAACGGCATCATCGCCGGCATCACCGAGATGCGCTGGCTCACCTTCACCATCTACAACGCGATCGGCGCATGCGCCTGGGTCGCCACCTGGGTGACGATCGGGTACGTCGCCGGCGGTCACATCGACGCAATCTACGCCGACATCAACCGCTTCTCGCTCTATCTGCTCATCGTCGCGGCCGTGCTGCTGGCCGCCTATATCGCCTGGCGCGTGGTACGCCGACGCCGGGGCGGCGGGTCCCGCGAGACCCAGCAGGGTCCGCCGGCCAAGGAGAACTCTGAATCTAAGAGCTCATAGCGCTCGAGGCCGGCCAGGTCCCCCGCGGCCCTGCTGGCTGCGGTGGCCCGGCCGGCCCCCGCGATGCTATGCGCGACCCAGAAGCCGCCCTTGGACAGGGACGGGTCCGCGGGCCTCGCCTCGGCCGCGCCGAGCGCCGAGCAGGCCTCGGCGAGCACATCGGGCAGATTCTCCCGGTGCAGGCACAGCACGGCCGGGCGGCGATCGGCCACCAGGGCGGAGAGCAGGCGCCGGAGCGCGTCAGCCTGGTCCGTTCGGGATGAAAAAGCCGGGGAGCGGCCGTACGGGGCCAGGCAGGCCTCAGTCTCGACGGTCCCGCCGGCCGCCTCCGCGAACGGGCGCACGGTGCCGGTGCAGCGCAGCGCGGGCGAGCTGATTACCCGCGCGGTGGGCGCGAAGCAGGCCAGCAGGCCGGCCAGGGCCTGCGCGTCGGATGCGCCCCGCGGATCGAGCGGCCGCGACTGGTCGTCACCGGGCCAGTCCGTCTTGCGGCCCGCCGAAGCGTGCCTGACCAGGATCAGCGGCACGGTCTCGCACGGCCGGAAGGCGGAGATCACCGGATCGTCGTGCGTGTCGGCGAGTTGCTCGCGGGCCCGGGCCAGCGGCAGCCAGGACACCGCGTCGATCTCGTTGCCGGGGGCGGCCTCGTGCCCCGAACTGAACGCCGACCAGTAGCTCACCCGCTTGGGACGGCCCCAGCTGATGTACTCCACGGTCGGCAGGCGGGGGCCGAGCACCGGTCGCACGCAGGTCTCCTCCCAGACCTCACGCACCGCGGTGAGCAGGATGTGCTCATCGGGCTCGCTCTTGCCCTTGGGCAGCGACCAGTCGTCGTACGCGGGCCGGTGCACCAGCAGGACCTCGGCTTCGGTTCCTGGCTGCGTCGCCGGCCGCCAGATCGCCGCACCCGCCGCGAGGGTGGCATCACTCATTCGCCGAACGGACCCGCCGTTCCCTGACCAGGGTCTCCTGCACGTCGCGCAGCGGATGCCCGGATTCTTCCCGGCTGTGCCGGGTCCAGTACCCGTCTGCGTTCAACCACCACGAGGAAGTCCCGTCATCCATGCCCGCATCGAGGAGCCTGCGCAACCGCCGCTGGTGGCCCTGGTCGATGACATGGACAACCAGTTCCACCCGGCCGTCCAGGTTCCTGTGCATCATATCGGCGCTGCCGATCCAGACCTGACTGTCTTCGTCATCTCCGGTGCCGAATGCGTAGATCCGGGAGTGCTCGAGGAACCGGCCGAGCACGCTGCGGACCCTGATGTTGTCGGACAGACCGGGGATGCCCGGGCGCAGCACGCAGATGCCGCGCACCCACAGGTCGACCCGGACCCCGGCCTGCGACGCCCGGTAGAGCGCGTCCACCACCACCTCGTCGACCAGCGCGTTGGTCTTGAAGACGATCCGGGCGGGCTGCCCGGCCCGGCTCCGCTCGGCCTGCCGGTCGATCCGGCTGACGATGCCGTCCCGCAGCGATTCCGGCGCGACCAGCAGCCGCTGGTAGGCCCCGGTGCGGCTGTAGCCAGTCAGGTGGTTGAACAGGGCGGTGACGTCCTCGCCGACCATGGGATCGGCGGTCAGCAGCCCGAAGTCCTCGTAGATCCGGGCCGTGGTCGGGTGGTAGTTGCCGGTGCCGAGATGGCAGTACCGGCGCAGCGTCCCGTCGGGTTCCTCGCGCACGATGAGCGCCATCTTGCAGTGCGTCTTCAGCCCGACGAAACCGTAGACGACGTGACAGCCGGCTTCCTCCAGCTTGCGCGCCCAGGCGATGTTAGCGCGCTCATCGAACCTGGCCTTGATCTCCACCACGACCACGACCTGCTTGCCCGCCTCGGCCGCGTCGATGAGGGCGTCCACGATCGGCGACTGGCCGCTGGTCCGGTACAGCGTCTGCTTGATGGCCAGCACCCGCGGGTCTTCGGCGGCCTCGTCGATCAGCTTCTCGACCGAGGCGGCGAACGAGTCATACGGGTGCTGGACCAGGATGTCGCGTTCGGCGATGGCGGTGAAGATGCTGTTGTCCTGCGACACGGCCCGGGTGGACGGGACGAACCCCGGGTACCTCAGCTCGCCGAAATTCAGGTCGGCGATGGTGAAAAGACCGCTCAGGTCCAGCGGTCCCGGCACCCGGTACACCGCGCGCTTGTCGATGTCCAGTTCGGTGACCAGGCGCTCGAGCACGTCGGCCGACATCGTGTCCTCGACCTCGAGCCGCACCGCGGGCTCGAACCTGCGCCGCACCAGTTCCCGCTCCATGGCCTGGAGCAGGTTCTCGGTGAGTTCCTCGTCGACCTCCAGGTCCCTGATGCGGGTGACGCGGAACGCGTGGTGCTCGATGATCTCGACGTCGCCGAACAGGTCGGTCAGGTGCGCCGCGATGACATCCTCGATGGGCACGAACCGGTTCGGCGCCACGGCCAGGAACCTGGGCAGCAACGGCGGGACCTTGACCCTGGCGAACACGGTCGCGTCGGTACGCGGGTCCGCGATCATCACGGCGAGGTTGAGCGACAGGCCGGAGATGAACGGGAACGGATGGGCCGGGTCCACCACCAGCGGGGTGAGCACCGGGTAGATGCGCTGCCGGAACAGGTCGCCGAGGTTGTCGCGCTCGTCGACCGCGAGTTCCTTCCAGCGCAGGATCTCGATGTCGTGCTCGGCCAGTTCGGGGGTGATGCGCTCGCTGAACACGCGGGCGTGCCGGACGGTCAGCTCGCCGGCCAGCTCCAGGGTGTTCTGGAGCACCTGCCCGGGCAGCAGCACCCCGGTGCCCTCGACCGGGAAACCGGCCACCATCCGGCGCACCAGCCCGGCCACCCGGACCATGAAGAACTCGTCCAGGTTGGTCGCGAAGATGGCGAGGAAGCGCACCCGCTCGAGCAGCGGCACCGATTCGTCTTCGGCGAGTTCGAGCACGCGCTCGTTGAACCTGAGCCAGCTTTCCTCGCGGTCCAGGTAACGCTCTGCGGACAGCGAGGATCCGGCGTCCGGCCGCTCCTCGGGGCCCTCGTGTCCTTCTGCGGCGGGAGGGCTCATCTGGCTGACACTCATGAACCTCATTGTCCCCGCCGGGCGCCCGCCAGGAAACGTTCGGTTCTTTAAACCCTTTTCTCCCGAACGGGGTGGGTGACTGCCCTGGTCTCGGTGTCAGGGCACCATGGTGTAGCCGGGGACGCCCGGCCGGGGGACCCGGGAGACCGCCGGGACCCCAGGAACCTCAGGGCCCGCAAGCGCGGCCGGTGCCGCGCCGCACCTGGTTAAGTCGCGCCTGCGCCTGGCTAACTGGTGCGGCCGCTGAGTTCGGCGGCGAAGGCCGCGAGGTCGAGCAGGTGAAACAAGGTGTCGCACCACCGCTCCCGCGCGGGCCGGTCGTCGAAATGGCCGAGGCATTCGTTCGCCGCGTCCAGGATCGCTCGCAGCACCGCGCCCTCGGCGCTGCGCGGCTCGCGGAAACCCGTGGCCGCAAGCGCGCCCTCGCCATCCCGCGCGGCTGCGTAGTCCGGCGCGGCTGCGCCGTGGTGCGCGCCTGCTTCGTCGTGCGTGTCCTGGACTTGGCCGCTACCCTCCAGGATCGCCGCCGCCTTCTGCGCCATGGCCATGCCGAGGGTCCCGGCCAGCAGCAGCCGCTGCATCATCAGGACGCCATTGTGGTTTTCCATTCCGCCTTGCCTCCATCGTCCACGGTGGCTGTCCCGCCTTCGGACCCATGATGCGGACGGGCAGTGACATTTCCGCCGGGGAGGCTGGCGGGGCTGGACGGTTTCGGCGCTAGCCGGTCGAGGGGCGGCAGACGGACCAGATCGCCTTGGCGCTGTGCAGCTTGACCCGCTCGCCGCGGCCCAGCTCCTTAGCCAGGTCGGCTTCGGCGGCCTCGATGCGCAGCCACTCGGCGTAGGAGACCGGCACGACCTCGCGCCCGGCGAGCACTCGGGCCAGCGGCCACTCCTCGGCCGCCCCGGCGGCCTGGGCGTCACCGGCCAAGGCGGCGGGCGGCTCGGCCTGTACCGCGACAACCTCGGGGCCGGACGGGGGGGACGGGGTGGTGAGGCTGGCGGGCTGGACCAAGGGGTCCGCGGCGGGGGCGGGGCGGTCGGGATAGCGGAGCAGGCCCGCCCGGGGCAGCGGGATGTCACCTTGGCCGGGGCCGCCGGCCAGGTCCTCCAGCAGGCTGCGGACGGTCTCGGCGGCGTCGGACTTGTTGGTGCCGATCACGCCGGTCGGGCCGCGTTTGAGCCAGCCGGCCACGTACTCGCCGGGCAGCGGGGAGCCGTCGGGACCCAGGACACGACCCTGCGCGTTCGGCACCACCGAAGCATGCGGGTCAAACGGCACTCCCGGCAGCGGCACGCTCTGGTAGCCCACCGAGCGCAGCACCATCTGCGCCGGAAGCGTCTCGAACTCGCCGGTGCCGCCGAAGGCGCCGTCGGGGCTGATCGCCGTCCGCTCGAGGGTGATTCCCTCCGCCCGTTCGGTACCGAGAATTTCGGCCGGCCTCAGCCAGAACCGGACGGTCAGCCGGCGGGCGTGCCCGGAGGGCGCGGGCGGCCCGGCCCCATCCTGGGCCCACTTGGTGATCGCCACCAGGTTGCCGCGCACCCGCCGGTCCGATTCGACCAGGGCGAGGCCCTCGCCCGCCAGGTCGAACGCGGTCAGGTCGGCCTCGCACGTATGCACCACCACCTCGACGCCGGGCAGTTCGCCGAGCTCACGCAGTTCCTTGGTGGTGAACTTGGCGTGCGCGGGACCGCGCCTGCCGATCATGTGGACCTCGCGCACCTTGCTCGCATGCAGCGCCTCGAGGACCGGTTGCGGCACGTCGGTGGCGTGCAGTTCGGCCGGGTCCCGGGCCAGGATCCGGGCCACGTCCACCGCGACGTTGCCCACGCCGATCACCGCGACCGACTCGGCGTCCAGGGTGAAGGCGCCGGAGTCCATGTCCGGATGACCGCAGTACCAGTTCACGAAGTCGGTGGCGGCATAGCTGCCGGGCAGGTCCTCGCCCGGGATGCCGAGCCGGCGGTCCCGCATCGCCCCGGTCGCGTAGATCACCGCGTCGTACGCCGATACCAGGTCGTCGCGGGTCACGTCCGCACCCAGGTGCACCCCGCCGACGAACCGGACGTCCGGGCTCTCCAGCACCTTGCGGAGGTACTGCGCGATGGACTTGATCGACTTGTGGTCCGGCGCGACGCCGTATCTGACCAGGCCGTACGGGGTGGGCAGGCGGTCGATCACGTCCACCCGCAAGAGCACCGGGGCCGGCAGCGCCGCCGCCTGCTTGACCAGCGCCTCGGCGGCGTAGAGCCCGGCAGGTCCCGAGCCGACCACGGCTACGCTCAGCATAAGGACCTAGGCTACTCGACCGGGCCGCCCTCAGTCCGCAGCGCGGCCGTCTCGCGAACGTCGCCGGGTGAGCGGCGCGCCACCGCCTCGGTGATCTGCCTGGCCAGCTGCTGCGGCGTCAGGCCGGCCTCGTCGAGCACCTCCTCGCGGGTGCCGTGCGGCAGGAACTCCTGCGGCAGGCCGAACGTCTTGACCGGCATGTCCACGTCGTGGTCGCGCAGCAGCCGGGCCACCGCGTCGCCGAACCCGCCGGCCCTTCCGTTGTCCTCGACGGTGACCACCAGCCGGTGCCGCCGGGCCGCCGCGACCAGCGCCTCGTCGACCGGCTTGGTCCAGCGCGGGTCCACCACGGTGACGCCGATCCCGTGCCCGGCCAGCCGGACCGCGATCTCCAGCCCGGTCAGCGCCATCACGCCCGCCCCGACCAGCAGCACGTCCGCGCCCAGGCCCTCGGCCGGCGTCCGCAGCACGTCCATGCCGCCCAGCCTGGCCACCGCCTCGACCTCGCCGCCCACCTTGCCCTTGGGGAACCGGACCACGGTCGGCCCGTCGGACACCTCGACCGCCTCGTTGAGCAGTTCGGCCACCCGCCGGGCGTCCCGCGGCGCGGCGATCTTCATGCCCGGGACGAGCTGCATGAGCGACCCGTCCCACATGCCGTGGTGGCTGGCCCCGTCCGGTCCGGTCACGCCGGCCCGGTCGAGCGCGAACGTGACCGGGAGCCGGTGCAGGGCCACGTCCATCAGCGTCTGGTCGAAGGCCCGGTTCAGGAACGTCGAGTAGATGGCCACCACCGGGTGCAGGCCGGCCATGGCCAGGCCCGCGGCGCTGGTCACCGCGTGCTGCTCGGCGATGCCCACGTCGTAGGCCCGGTCCGGGTAGGCCGCCGCGAACTGGGCCAGGCCGGTCGGGTGCAGCATCGCCGCGGTGATCGCCACCACGTCGGGCCGCCGCGCGCCGATGGCCACCATCTCATCGCCGAACACCCGGCTCCACCACCCGGGCGCCGCGCCCGCCGCGGGCACCTGGTGCAGGCAGTCGACCGTGTTCTGTTCGGCCTCCGGGTAGCCCAGTCCCTTCCTGGTGATCACGTGCAGCAGCACCGGGCCGCCGAAGTCCCTGGCCCGCCGCAACGCGGTCTCCAGCAGGCGCTCGTCATGCCCGTCGATGGGCCCGACGTACTTCAGGCCCAGGTCCTCGAACAGCACCTGCGGCTGCAGGACGTCCTTGATGCCCTTCTTGATGCCGTGCAGCGTCCCGTAGATCGGCGGCCCCACCACCGGGGTCCGGGACAGCGTGGTCTTGATGTAGTCCAGCACGTGCTCGTAGCGCTGGCTGACCCGGATCGCGGCCAGGTGCTCGGCCAGGCCGCCGATGGTCGGCTGGTAGGACCAGCCGTTGTCGTTCACGATCATGACCAGCCGCGAGTCCTTGGCCGCGGCGATGTTGTTCAGCGCCTCCCAGGCCATCCCGCCGGTCAGCGCCCCGTCGCCGATGACCGCCAGCACGGTCCGGTCCGGCTCGCCGCGCAGCGTGTACGCCTTGGCCAGGCCGTCGGCGTAGGACAGGCTGGTCGAGGCGTGCGAGTTCTCCACCAGGTCGTGCTCGGACTCGGCCCGGCTCGGGTAGCCGGTCAGCCCGCCGCGCTGGCGCAGCGTGCCGAACCGCGCGACCCGGCCGGTCAGCAGCTTGTGCACGTACGCCTGGTGCCCGGTGTCGAAGACGATCTTGTCCCGGGGCGAGTCGAAGACCCGGTGGATCGCGAGGGTGAGCTCGACCACACCAAGGTTCGGGCCGAGATGCCCGCTGGTCCTGGTGGTCGTCTCGATCAGCAGGTCGCGGATCTCCCCGGCGAGGCGGGTGAGCTGATCCTGGCTGAGTCCCTTCAGGTCCTCGGGGCCGTTGATGCACTCCAGCAGGGTCACGGCGTGCTCCTCATGTGCTGTGCGGGCCTGATAGGGGAAACGATGGCCGAATCGAGTGTACGAGGTCGGGCTTCAGATGGCTCGTCGCGGCCACCCGGTTCCCCGACACACGTGTCGCACTTAGCCGCGATCGCCGAGCCGGTCGGAGGCGGTCAGGCCTTCCGGCGCGGGCGGTCCGGTGGCCGCCGGCAGCACCAGCGGACGGGCGGCTAGCAGACCCGTGGCGAGTTCGGCGGCGCACAGCACGAGCAGCAATATCACCGGGATGTTCCAGCTGCCGGTGGCACTGTGCAGCAGCCCGACCTCGAGCGGCCCGGCGGCGGCCACCAGGTAGCCGACCGACTGGGCGAAGGCGGACAGCGAGGCGGCCACACCGGGATCCGGGGCTCGCGCCAGCATGAAGAAGATGGCCAGGCCGAGGCAGGAGCCCTGGCTGACGCCGAGAACCAGGACCCAGAACGGGGCCGAGCCCAGCGGCGCCCACAGCGATCCGGCCAGCCCGGCCGCGGTCCCGATCAGGCTGGGCGCGACCAGGGCGCGCTGGCTCGGTCTGCGGTGGGCGAGCACCGGCACGATCAGCGACGTGGCGAGGTTGCCGACGCCCATCAGCGCGAGCAGGTTGCCGGCCGTGACCGCCGAGGCACCGCGGTCCTGGAAGATCGTGGGCAGCCAGGACAGCGCCGCGTAGTACAGCAGGCTCTGCAATCCCATGAACGCAGTGACCTGCCAGGTGAGCGCGTACCGGTACACCTTGAGGCCGGCTTGCGGCCTAACGCCGGCCGTCCCGGGCCCGGTGCGGTACCTGAGCTGGGGCAGCCACAGCAGCACGGCCAGCGCGGCGGGGACCGCCCATATCCCGAGCGCCAGCCGCACCGACTCGCCGGAACTGCGGTAGAGCGGCACGCTGAGCAGCGAGGACAAGATCGCGCCCACCGACAGCGCGGTCAGGTAGATGCCGATGAGCAGCCCGGCCCGTTCCGGCCAGCGCCGCTTGGCCATGCTGGACAGCAGCACGTTGAGCACGGCGATCGCGCTCGCGGCCAGCACGGTCCCGGGGAACAGCATGACCTCGGGCGCCGCGCCGCGCAGCAGCAGGCCCGCGGTGAGCAGGGCCAGCGCGACCAGCAGGATCGCTTCCTCGCCGTACCGCCGGTTCAGCCAGGCGGAGAAGGCGGAGACCACGCCGAAGCAGATGACCGGCGTGGCCGCGAGCACCGACAGCGCGGCCGACGACAGGTGCAGCTGGGTCTGCAGGTCGGGGAAGAGCGGAGGCAGGCTGGTGATCGCGGTACGCAGGTTGAACCCGGCCGCCGCCATCGCGACGACGAGGAGCATGATCTCGTACGGCCGACGCGAGCCGGCGGCCGGGTATTTAGGCATCAGCAACTAAAGTTATATGAAATTTTCAGCGCCGAACGGGCGGGGTGCCTGCCCCGCCGTCCCGAGACTACCGGCACGGGCCCGGCGCCATACCTCGGCGCTACAGGCCCGGGAGGAGCAGCAGCTTGCCGGTGGTCCCCCGGCTCGCCAGGTCCTGCTGCGCCCGGCCCGCGTCGGCCAGCGGGTAGGTGCCGCCGATCCGGACGTCGAGCTCGCCCTTGGCGATCCAGTCGAACACCTCGCCCGCGCGCCACCGCAACTCGTCGGCGTCGGCGATGTAGTGCACCAGGGTGGGCCGGGTCAGGAACAGCGATCCGCCGCTGTTCAGCCGCTGCGGGTCGAGCGGGGGCACCTGCCCGCTCGCGGCGCCGTAGAGCACCATCATGCCGCGCGGGCGCAGTGCGGCCAGGCCGTCGTCGAAGGTGGCCTGGCCGACGCCGTCGTACACGACGTGCGCACCCGCGCCGTCGGTCGCCTCGTCGACGATGTCGCGGAAGCGGTCGTAGCCGACGACATGATCGGCGCCGGCGCGGAGGGCGAGTTCGGCCTTCTCCCCGCCCGACGTGGTGCCGACGACCACCCCGCCGCGGCGCTTCACCATCTGGGTGAGCAGCAGCCCGACCCCGCCGGCCGCCGCGTGCACCACGGCGACGTCGCCTTCGCGCACCGGGTAGATGCTATTGCACAGGTAATGCGCGGTCATGCCCTGCAGCATGACGGCGGCCGCGACCTGGAGGCTTATCCCCCCGGGCACCGGGACGACGCGCCTGGCGGGCAGCGCGACCTGCTCGGCGTAGCTGTTGCCCTGGCCGGCCCAGGCCACGTGATCGCCGACGGCCAGGTGGGTCACGTCCGCCCCGACGGCGCTGACCGTGCCCGCGCCTTCCGCGCCGGGCACAAAGGGCGGTTCGGTTTTATAGTTTCCGACGCCTTCCCGCTGGTAGATGTCCATGTAGTTCACGCCGGCCGCGGCGACAGCCACGACCACCTCGCCCGGCTCCGGCCTGGGCGCGTCCCGCTCGGCGACCTTCAGTACCTCCGGACCGCCCAGACGCTCGCCAACCACTACGCGCATGCTCACACTCTCCCTTCTCCCTCGACCCGCTCAGCTTTTCACACGGCCGCCCGGGCCCCGCTGCGGGCGGCGGCATCTCCCCCGGTCTCCTGGATCAGGGCCAGCCAGCCGATCAGGCCGAGCGGGTAGATGAAGTAGCCGAACCGGACGTCGGGTCCGAGTACGAACATCAGCGCCAGCCCGATGGCCAGCCGCCGGGCCGCCGCGGGGACGTCGCGGGGCGGCCGGATCACCAGCGAGACCGCGATGCCGAGCCCGGCCGCGAGCAGCAGGCCGACAGACACCACGTGCCCGGCCGTGCCCAGCGAGGTGAGCAGGTGCCCGGGCAGCAGGCTCTCGGCCGGGGTCTTGTCGCGGGTGAGGCCGAGCGGGAACAGCACGCTATTCTGCACCAGGGCGTCCGCGCCGCGCCAGGAGGTCAGCGCGGCCGGGGCCAGCGCCGCGATGAGGACGGCCACGGTGACCGCCGCGGCAGCGACAAAGCGGACCGCGGCCCGAGCGCCGTCGCGAGCGGCGAACATCGCGGCCAGCACGGGGACAGCCAGCCAGGCGGTGGATTTCAGGTCGCAGGCGGCGCCCAGGGCAACACCCGCGCCGACCGCCCCGGCCGCCACTGAGGTGGCCGCGAACCGCCCGGCCGCAGGCCGCCCGGCCAGGGCGAGGGCCAGCAGGATCAGCGCGAGCACCGGCGGATCGGTGGTGATCACGGCCAGGTTGAGTCCGATCACCGGCGAGGCCACCGCGACGGCCGTGGCCAGCACCGCGTTTCGGCGGCAGGTCGGGCAGCCCCGGTGCGGGACCGCGATCCAGAACGCCGCCGCGAGCAGGATCACGGTACCGACCGCGATCCACACCCCCGAGTTGCCGGCCAGGCCGCCGAGCCCGGCCGCGTACGGCAGGCCGAACAGGGTCATGACCGGCAGGTAGGGATTGTAGGACAGCCAGGAGGCGATCTGCGCGCCGGACAGGTAAGGGGTGCCGTGGTGCAGCAGCAGCGCCGCCGACCGGTCGATGACCATCATCCCGTCTTCGAGCGGGTAAGCCACCGACAGCCAGAGCAGCGGCGCGAGCACGGCCAGCGCCACCGAGACCAGGACCGCGGCGATCAGGCCCCGTGGGGGCCCGGGGGGGTCGTCCTTCCCCGAGGGGGGTCCGGGGGGATGGGTCCCCCGGGGAGGGAGAGAGCCAGCCGAGCTCCGGCGGTCCGGCCAGCGCCACAGCATGAACAGGACCACCGCGTAGCCGCATGCGGCCCAGATGGCCCAGACCTGATCCCGGCCGCCGGAGAAAACGGCGGCGGCGACCGCGTACGCGGTGAACGCGGCGTAGGCGCCTATGAGGTGGCGCCGGTCGAGCCAGGGACGTTCGGGGTGGTCCGGTGCCGGAACGTCCGTAGCCGTCACGTCACGGGCCGGGCCGTGCTCAGTACGACCGGCCGTCTCTGGCCGGCCTGCACGGTCCACGTACTTTTTCAGCTGGTTCCCCGTTGACCAGAGCTGGAGCTGCTGCTTTGCATAACCGGCAACGACGCTATGAGCAGACGCGAGGCCGCGTCAAGCCGATAGCGAAGAGCGGGCCCAGGGCTGGGCCGGGGGTGCAGGCGGCCAGCCGGGGGCGTGGAAATGCCGGCGGGTAGGCTCCCAGTGGACTTCCCGACATGCGACATGCCAGCGAGCAACGGAGACACAGCATGGAACCTAGCCCCGGCCCGTGGATCAGCGCGCTGCGGCACTCCCACGACCGGCTGCAGGCCGGCGTCGGGCCCCTCAACCTGGCCGAGCTTGAACAGCGCTCGTACGCCAGCGAGTGGTCGATCGCCCAGGTGCTTTCCCACCTGGGGTCGCAGGCCGAGATCTTCGGCTTGTTCCTCGACGCCGGGCTGACCGGGCAGGAGCCGCCGGGGCGCGAGGCGTTCGCGCCGATCTGGGACAGCTGGAACGGTAAGGACCCGCAGGCGCAGGCCGCGGACGCGCTGCGTGCCGACGAGGCGACCCTCGAGCGGTTCGAGTCCCTGGACGCCGGTGAGCAGGCGCGGCTGCACCTGAAGATGTTCGGGATGGAACTCGGCACCACCGGCCTGGCGCGGATGCGCCTGGGCGAGCACGCCATCCACACCTGGGATGTCCTGGTCGCCCTCGAGCCGTCGGCCACGGTGGCAGCGGATGCCGTGAACCTGCTCATCGACACGCTCGACCAGCTCGCGGCCAGGTCCGGCAAGCCGGACGGGAAGCAGCGCAAGGTGCGCGTGTCCACCACCGACCCGGACCGCCAGTTCACCCTGGAGACGGGCGAGGCGGTCACGCTCACGCCGTCGGACGGCGAGGGCACGCCCGAACTGGGCCTGTCCGAGCTGCGGCTGCCCGCCGAGGCGTTCGTCCGGCTGCTTTACGGGCGGATGGACGAGGCGCACACCCCTCCGGCCGAGGTCGCCGGGGTCGCACTGGACGAGCTGCGGCAGATCTTCCCGGGTTTCTGAGTCACGCGGGACGGCGCCCGATGACGACGGTGGCGTCCAGGCCGGCCGAGTGGGCCACTTGCGCGGTCAGGCCGCTGGCGGTAAGGACGGCCCGGGCGGCCGGCGCCTGGCGGTCGCTGGTCTCGCTGAGCAGGTGCCCGCCGGGCGCCAGCCATCCGGGCGCCGCGGCGGCGACCCGGCGCAGCACGTCGAGCCCGTCCGGTCCGCCGTCCAGCGCGGTGCGCGGCTCGTGCGCCCGGGCCTCGGGCGGGAGGAAGCCGATCTCCCCGCTGGGCACGTAGGGCACGTTGGCCGCCAGCACCATCACCCGGCCGCGCAGCGATGCGGGCAGCGGCTGGTACAGGTCACCCTGGTAGACGTGGCCCCTGGGGAGGTTCTGCCGGGCGCAGCGCACCGCGGCCGGGTCGATGTCGGCCGCGTGCACCTCGGCCCGGTCCACGGTCGCGGCCAGCGCGGCGCCGATCGCGCCCGCACCGCAGCACAGGTCCACGAGCACGTCACCGGGACGGGCCACTGCCGCGGCCTGCCGGACCAGGAACTCGGTCCGCCGCCGGGGCACGAACACGCCGGGGGCCACGGTGATCCGCAAGCCGCAGAACTCGGCCCAGCCGAGGACCTGCTCCAGCGGCAGGCCGGCGGCGCGGCGGTCCACCATGGCGTCGAGTTCGGCCGGTGTCCGGGCGGCGGCCGTCAGCAGCCTGGCCTCGTCCTCGGCGAAGACGCAGCCGGCCGCGCGGAGCCTGGTGACGATCGCAGAGTCCGGCACAGCCATCGCGAACGCCCTGCTGGGAGGCCCGGGCTACCGCCGGGCGGCCTGCCTGCTCGCGGCCTTGTAGGCGGACTTCCGCGCGAGCTTGGCGATCTTCTTGTCCGGGTGATACTTGCCGATCACGGTCAGGACGTTCGCCGTGTCCGGGTGCGGTACCCGCGCCATCATCTCCAACACCGCCGGTTCCTGCCCGGCCGGGAACGCGTCCGTCAGCTGCTGCGCGAGAGCCGCGGGTTCGTGTTCGGCATCGTCACTCAGGTCACCCCAGCCCCACGCCGCGAGCGTATCGATGATCATCCAGGCTGCGTCCTCGTCGGTCGGCTCGAGGCCGGGCTCCCCGGTAGCCGGATCGCCGTCAGCCTGCGTGGCCAGGGCACCTTTCGCGTAAGAGCGCAGCTCGATCCGGCCGAGCGCGTCACGCCACGCGGGCTCGGCGGCTGCGCCGAGTTCGGTGATGACGATGCCCACCGCGAGGATCCGCGATGCCGGATCGGACTCCGCGGCGACGGCCAGCAGGTCGCTGGCCGCGGACGCCGCCGTCCGGTGCGCCAGCCAGGCGGAGGTCTCGGCGGTGAACTCTTCCTCGGACGCACCGCCGGCCATGGCGATCAGATCCGCCGCGGTCATCTGCTCAGGCGGCGGGAGCAGCGGGATCTCCACGCCGGAGTCGACCAGCTGGGTACGGATCGCGGCCAGGCCCAGTGGCGTCAGCCGCGCCACGGGGCCGTCCTCGGCATCGGCTATCTGGACGGCTCCGAGCCCGGCCATCTGGTCCAGCAGCAGCCGGGCGGGATCGCCGTGCGCGCTGACCCAGGACTGCCAGGCCTTTTCCGCCCGGCTCGGCGGTAGCTCGTCTGTCGCGGCACTCCTGATCACCTCGCTGGCCTCGGCCACGGGCAGGCCGTCCGGCCTGGCCAGGAAGAGCATCACCGCCAGGGCCGCCCCGTGTCCGATGAAGTCCAGTTCCTCCGACAGGTCCGGGTCCAGCATCGCGGCAACGTCCAGCGTGGTGTCGAGGACCAGTGCGAATACCCCATCCCAGATGTCGAGCACCTCGTCGTCGTCGCCCTCGTCCCATGCATGCGCGACCTCGCCCGGGACCGCATGGGTCTCGTCCGCGTCGAGCTCGACGAATTCCGCGTCCAGAGCCAGTTCCCACAGGTAGCCGAGATCCGGAACGTTGAGCGCGGCGGCGGCTTCGGCGGCATCCTGTAGGGTCAGCTCCTCGCCGTCATCGACCGCGCGGCCTGCACCCGTCCACCAAGCCAGCGCCCGTAGCTGGGCCATCATGGGAGCGTTGCGCGCCATGACGGCCAGTTCCTGGACCGCAGGCAGCCGCACCGGCGGCATCTGGTCCGGCAGGCCGAAGGCCTCCTTGAGATCGACGGCCTCGTCGTCGTCCTCGTCATCTTCTTCGTCGCCGGACCAGGTCAGGCCCGCGTTGTAGTCCTCCATCCAGCGGTCCACGGCCGCCCGGTCGTCCAGGTCGACGCCGTCCGCTGCCATCGCATGCAGGAGGGAACTCGCCATCCCCCAGTTCGACGAGTCCATCACCGCGTCGGTGAACCGCGGAGCGATCTCGTCCAGCTCGCGTTCCAGCGCGCGGGCCGTGCTCTCCGGCATCTCGCCGCGTTCGACGAGATAGGCCAGGAAGTCACGGACCGCGGGGATGGTGGTCTCGGCGTCCGCCGGGTCGAGCACGACGACCTCGCGCGGGTAGATCCGCAGCAGAAGATCTTTAAGGTCGCCCTCGCTGAGGTCGGCCGGGCTGTCGATTTCGAGATAGCCGCGCATCAGCTGGAGCAGCGTTTCCAGTTCGCCGACGGGATCCGCGCTCAGCTTCCGCTTCGTCGTGGCCGTCCACTGCTCGAAGCCGGCCAGCGCCGCGTCGAAGGGGTCCGTTGCCATGGCGCCACCCTAGCGCCCGGTGCCGGATGAGTTGGCAGCCCTCCGGCCCGGCTGCGGGTTACCGGAGCGACCGGAGCACGTACGGCATGATGCCGCCGTGCCGGTAGTAATCGGCTTCGCCCGGGGTGTCGATCCGGACCACCGCGCGGAATTCCTTACCGTCGGCGGATACCACCACCTCGTTGGGTGTATGTCCGGAATTTATCTGCTCGATGCCACGAATATCGAAGGTCTCGTTCCCGGTGAGGCCCAGTGAGGCCGCCGACTCCCCCGGCCGGTACTGCAGCGGCAGTACGCCCATGCCGATGAGGTTGGACCGGTGGATGCGCTCGAAAGACTCGACGAGTACCGCGCGCACCCCGAGCAGCAGGGTGCCCTTGGCAGCCCAGTCGCGCGATGAGCCCGAGCCGTACTCCTTGCCGCCGAGCACGATCAGCGGGACGCCGTCCGCGATGTACTGCCTGGACGCGTCGTAGATGGACATCTGCTCGCCGTCCTTGGTGGTCACGCCGCCTTCGGTCCCGGGCGCGAGCTGGTTGCGCAGCCTGATGTTGGCGAACGTGCCGCGGATCATCACCTCGTGGTTGCCGCGGCGGGAGCCGTAGGAGTTGAAGTCCTTCCGTTCGACGCCGTGCCCGGTCAGGTACCGGCCGGCCGGGCTGTCGGTCTTGATCGCGCCGGCCGGCGAGATGTGGTCGGTGGTCACCGAGTCACCGAGCTTGGCCAGCACCTTCGCGCCGGAGATGTCGGTGACCGGCTCCGGCTCGGCCGGCATCCCGTCGAAGTACGGCGGGCGGCGGACGTAGGCGGACGCCTCGTCCCAGGCGAAGGTGTCGCCCGACGGGATGTCCAGGCCGCGCCAGTTGTCGTCGCCCTTGAACACGTCGGCGTAGTCACGGGTGAACATCTCCTCGGCCACCGCGTTCTGCACGACGTCGGCGACCTCCTCCGGCGACGGCCAGATGTCGGCCAGGTAGACCGGGTTGCCCTCGGCGTCGGAGCCGAGCGGCTCGCTGGCCGGGTCGATGTCCATCGTCCCGGCCAGCGCGTAGGCCACCACCAGCGGCGGCGAGGCCAGGTAGTTCATCTTCACGTCCGGGTTGATCCGGCCCTCGAAGTTCCTGTTGCCTGACAGCACGGCCGTCACGGCCAGGTCGTTCTCGTTCACCGCCTCGCTGATCGCGGGCGGCAGCGGCCCGGAGTTGCCGATGCAGGTGGTGCAGCCGTATCCGACCAGGTTGAAGCCGAGCTTGTCCAGGTAGGGCAGCAGCCCGGCGCGCTCGTAGTAGTCCATGACCACCTTGGAGCCGGGCGCCAGCGTGGTCTTGACCCAGGGCTTGCGGGCCAGGCCGCGGTCGACCGCGTTCTTGGCCAGCAGCGCGGCGCCGACCATGACGCTCGGGTTCGACGTGTTGGTGCAGGAGGTGATCGCGGCGATCACCACCGAGCCGTGGTCCACGGCGGTGGTGGTGCCGTCCTCGAGCGTGACCTGGATGGGGTTCGAGGCCCGGGTGCCGACGCTGGTCGCCACCGGGTCCGAGGCCGGGAACGTGCCGGCCAGGCCGTTGTCCAGGGTGGTTTCCGGCACGTAGTCCGGCAGGGCGTCGCGGAAGGCCTGCTTCGCGTCGGCCAGGGTGATCCGGTCCTGCGGGCGCTTGGGGCCGGCGATCGAGGGGACCACGGCGGACAGGTCCAGGCTGAGCTCCTCGGAGTACCGCGTTTCCCGGCCCGGGTCGTGCCACAGGCCCTGCTCCTTGGCGTACGCCTCGACCAGTTCGACCTGTGCGGCCGGGCGGCCGGTGAGCTTGAGGTAGTCCAGGGTGTTCTGGTCGATCGGGAAGATCGCGCAGGTGGAGCCGAACTCGGGCGACATGTTGCCGATCGTGGCCCGGTTGGCCACCGGGACCGCGGCCACGCCTTCGCCGTGGAACTCGACGAACTTGCCGACGACACCGTGCTTGCGGAGTAGTTCGGTGATGGTGAGCACGAGGTCGGTGGCGGTGGCGCCGCTGGGCAGCTCACCGGTGAGCCGGAAGCCGATGACCTTCGGGATCAGCATGGAGATGGCCTGGCCGAGCATCGCGGCCTCCGCCTCGATGCCGCCGACGCCCCAGCCGAGCACGCCCAGGCCATTCTGCATGGTGGTGTGCGAGTCGGTGCCCACGCAGGTGTCGGGGTACGCGGTCCCGTCGCGGCTCATCACGACCCGGGCCAGGTACTCGATGTTCACCTGGTGCACGATGCCGGTGCCCGGCGGGACCACCTTGAACTGGCTGAACGCCTCCTGGCCCCAGCGCAGGAACTGGAACCGCTCGCGGTTGCGCCGGAACTCGATCTCCACGTTCCGCCTGAACGCGTCCGGGCGGCCGAACACGTCCGCCACGACCGAGTGGTCGATGACCAGTTCGGCCGGGATGAGCGGGTTGATCCGGGTCGGGTCGCCGCCCAGCGCTCGCATGGCCTCGCGCATCGCGGCCAGGTCCACCACGGCGGGCACGCCGGTCAGGTCCTGCAGGATGACCCGGGCCGGGGTGAACTGGATCTCGGTGTCGGGCTCCTTAGCCGGGTCCCAGTTCGCCAGCGCGGTGACCTGCCCGGCCGTGATGTTGACGCCGTCCTCGTTGCGGAGCAGGTTCTCGAGCAGGATCTTCAGGCTGTAGGGAAGGTTCTGCGAGCCCTCCGCAGCGTCCAGCCGGTAGATCTGGTACTGCTCGCCTGCGACCTGAAGGGCCGCCCGGCTGCCGAAGCTGTTCGCTGCCATCGTTGCTGAGCCTCCTCGCTCGTACCGTGCGGTCCCGTGCTCGCCTTCCTTAGAACCTACAGTATCTCGATATCAAGCTACTTGGGAGGGGCGGCTGGCCGCACTCTGCAGCCGGTACCCGCCGATCGGAAGCGACCCGTGGCTCATTAGGATGGCGGGTGTAGCCGTTGGGACAGCGCTGCATCCGGCCAGGAAGGGATGTCACCGGAATGCGCTTCGCGATTAAGACCCGGCCCGAGCACCAGGCCTGGGAGGAGATCCGTGACGCGTGGCTCGCGGCGGACGAGATCCCGCTGTTCGAGTCGGCCTGGAACTGGGATCACTTCTATCCGCTGACCGGCGACCTGACCGGGCCCAACTTCGAGGCCTGGACGATGCTGGCCGCGATGGCCCAGGCCACCACGCGGATCAGGCTGGGCTGCCAGGTGACCGGCATGGTCTACCGGCACCCGGCGGTGCTGGCCAACATGGCCGCGACCGTGGACATCATCTCCGGCGGGCGGCTGGAGCTCGGCCTGGGCGCGGCGTGGAACCAGATGGAGTGCGACGCCTACGGGATCGACCTGCCACCGCTACGCGAGCGGTTCGACCGCTTCGACGAGGGCGTCGAGGTCATCGTGGGCCTGCTGAGCCAGACCACCACCACGTTCACTGGACGATACGTCAAGCTCACCGATGCGCGATGCGAGCCGAAGCCGGTGCAACGGCCGCACCCGCCGATCACCATCGGCGGCCGCGGGAGGAAACGCACGCTGCGCACGGTGGCGCACTGGGCGCAGCAGTGGAACGCCATCGCGGAGAGCCCGCAGGAATGGCGCGAGCTGAAGGACGTGCTGGCCGGGCACTGCGCCGCCATCGGGCGGGACGTGAACGAGATCACCTGCTCGGTCAACGTGCGCATCGATCCGGACGGCGGCCTTGAGCCCGCGGTGACGACGGCGGCGGCCTATCGCGACGCGGGCGTCGACTTGGTCATCGTGAACCTCCCGCACCACGCCAAGCCCGATTCTCTCAAGCCGCTGGCCGAGGCGCTCGCGCCGCTCGGGTAAGTCGTTTCCGCCCGGGCTACTGGCGGGACGGGTACCCGATCGCTCCCGCGGTCAGGTACAGGTCCTTGATCTGCTCGAGCTTGCGCTCGTGGGCGACGCCTTGGTCGTGGCCCGCGGGGTCCGCCTCGGCCGGGTGAGCGGTATCCGGGACTGGTTCGGTGGCACTGGAGGCGGAGCCGCGTGGCGGCGGGCCGGGTGGGTCGGCGGACGAGACCAGAGGCTCGAACGGGCCGCGGATGTTGTTCAGTACGTGCGAGGTGCCGTCGCCAGAGCCCTGGGAGCCCTCGGTGCCTCCGGGGCCGGAGGCTCCAGGCAGGTCGTACCAGTAGGCGGGGTCGTTCTCGTCCGGTCCGGGCGAGGCCGGGCCCGCGTCGCCGGGCGGGCCGTCGGTGTCCCGGTAGATGTAGACCTCCGCGGGCGGGGTGGTCACCCGGGCGGGATCCTGGGGGCGGCCCGGACTTTGCGGGCGGCCGGTATCCGGCAGCCTGCCCGGTCCGGAGGGCCGGACGGGATCGGCGGCCTGGCCGAAGCCCGGCGGCCGTGTGGGGGCAGGCCGAACGGGGTGGTCCGACGCCCGGATGACCTTGGCGTACCCGCCGTCGAACGACTCCGGGGCCTCGGCGGGTCCGGAAGATCTCGCGTGAGCGGGGCCGGACCAGTGACCGCCCGCAGGGGCGTGACCGGGACCACCCGCGTGCCGTGCGGCTCCGCCGTCCTGGCGCGGAGCCGAACCCGGCGGAGGCAGGTAACCGAGATCGCGTGGCGGTATAAGGCCGCCCGGGCGGATCGGCCCTCCCGGTCCCATTGTCTCGCGTCCCGTCCCATCCCGCGGCGGGCCAGGGTCACGGAGGAGCCTGGAGTCGCGAGGCGGCCCCGCGTAGCCGGGCCGCGGAGCCTCGCGAGATGGTTTCTGGGACGGAGCGGCACCTCGGGGCGGCATGGGCTCCCGGGACGGCCCAGGCCCGCGCTGCAGTCCCGGCCCGCGCGACGGCCCCGGCTCACGCAGAGGCATCCCGTGGCCTGGCCACGGTGCCTCCTCGGGGCGCATGTGCTCCCGAGGCGGCCGGGAAGGCGGCTGGCCGCCAGGGACGTACGGTCCGCGGCCGGGGGTGCCCGGCCGGTAACCGGGATGCGGCGGGTTCAGGACGGGCCGCCGGACGGGACGCCCGCCGCCGTGACCGGGACCCGCGTGACCGGCGCCTGCGGGTGGAGCGCCGACCCGGAGCCGCTCCTGGGTCCGGCCGTGACCTGGCGATCCGCCGTGCCCGCGGGACGCCGCCGGCTGCGAACGGGGATTCCCCTGCTGGTGATTCGCCGCCTCCCCCGGCACCCGGGACCTCCCGGCGGTCCCGATCCGGGCGATGGCGAATATCACCAGGACGACGAGGCCGAACGCGATGCCCGCCGCGACCAGGTCCAGCCCCACCTGGGTCAGGTGCGCCGGCTGATGCCCGGTCAGAAACCGCATGACCACGCTCGCGACCATCATGATGACACCCACCATGACCGTCACGGCAGCCGCCACCGACAGCACGATGACTAGCCGCACCCTCCTAGCAGAGCGCACTGCTCAACGATCGCATCGCGGTTACCGCCCCGCAAGCCATATGGCCAGCTGTAACCATTACGACCGTCATTTCGGAGCGTCACCACCCGACTGCGAGCACAGAAACGCACATGTTTACCGCAAAGGCCACTGACCTGGCATTTTACATTGTAAAACGCCCACTCTCCTCGGCCGCCCGATCCGGCTGGCGATACGTTATGTACATGACCACTCAGGCGGACAAAGCACAGCAGTTCCTCGCCCTGCACCGGCCGGGTGAGCCGCTCCTGATGCCGAACCCATGGGACCTGGGCTCGGCCCGGCTCCTCGCATCCCTCGGCTTCGAGGCTCTGGCCACCACGAGTTCGGGCTTCGCGGCCACGCTGGGCCGCAACGACGGCTCCGTGACCAGGGACGAAGCCATGGTGCACGCGGCGGTGATCGTGGCCGCCACGGACCTGCCGGTCTCGGCCGACCTGGAGGACGGCTACGCGGCCGAGCCGGCCGGCGTGGCGGAGACCATGAGGCTGGCGATCGAGGTCGGCCTCGCGGGCGCCTCGGTCGAGGACTTCACCCGCGGGCCCAGCGAGCCGATCTATGACATCCGGTTCGCGGCCGAACGCGTGGCGGCGGCCGCGGAGGCCGCCCACGCGGGCCCCGGCCGCCTGGTGCTCACCGCCCGGGCCGAGAACTACCTGCACGGCCGTCCCGACCTGGCGGACACGATCGCCAGGCTGCAGGCCTACCAGGAGGCCGGAGCTGATGTCCTCTACGCGCCGGGCCTGCGCCGCCTGGAGGACATCAGCCAGGTGATCCGTGAGGTGGACCGCCCGGTCAACGTGCTGGCCCTGGACGGGCTTCCGACCGTGCCCGAACTGGCCAAGGCCGGGGTGAGCCGGATCTCGGTGGGCGGTTCGTTCGCGTTCGCCGCCCTGGGGGCGGTCGTCAGCGCCGCCACCGAACTGCGCGAGCAGGGAACGTACGGCTTCCGGACGGGCAGTGCGGCCGGTGCCGCTGCTGCCCGGCGTGCCTTCGGCTGAATTAATCCCGAACGGGCGCGGTGCGTGCCACCCCGCCCGTTCGGTGCCATCTCCCCGCGGCCGGCGTTACACCTGGGGCGCCACGTCCGAGGCGATAAGCGCCAGATGGTCCAGGTCGCCCAGGTCGAGCACCTGCAAATAGACGCGTTCGGCGCCGACCGCGGCGAATTCGGCGATCCTGGCCGCGACCTCACTGGGCGTGCCGCCGATGCCGTTCTCGCGGAAGGCGTCCGGCTCCCAGCCGATGGCGGCGGCCCGGCGGCGGAACTCGGCGTCGTCCTTGCCGCAGCAGACCGTCTGGGCCACCGAGTACGTCATGGACGAGGCGTCACGCTTGGCGGCATCGCAGGCCTCACGGACCCGGGTGAACGCGGCCGCCGAATCCGCGACGGTGCTGAACGGCACGTTGTACTCGTCGGCGAACCTGGCGGCCAGCCGCGGCGTGCGGCGCGCGCCCGCGCCACCCAGGATGACCGGCGGGCGCGGGCGCTGAGCCGGCTTGGGCAACCCGGGCGAGTTCTCCAGTCGGTAATGCGTTCCCGCGAACGAGAATGTCCCGTCTTCCGCGGTCTCCCAAAGCCCGGTGATGATCGCGAGTTGTTCGGAGAACCGGTCGAAGCGCTCGCCGAGCGCCGGGAAGGGGATGCCGTAGGCGGTGTGCTCGCGCTCGAACCAGCCGGTGCCGAAGCCGAACTCCACCCGGCCGCCGCTCATCTGGTCGACCTGCGCCACGCTGATCGCAAGCGGGCCGGGCAGCCGGAACGTGGCCGCGGTCACCATCGTCCCCAGCCTGATGCGTCTGGTCTCCACGGCCAGTGCGCCCAGCGTGACCCACGAGTCCGTAGGCCCCGGCCGCCCGGAGCCGCTCATCGCCAGGTAGTGATCGGACCTGAAGAACGCGTCGAAGCCAAGTTCCTCCGCGGTCAGTGCCACCGCACGCAGCGTCTGGTAGTCGGCACCCTGCTGCGGCTCGGTGAAGATCCGGAGTTTCATGGTTCAATCCTGCCCAGGGGCCGGCTGATCATCCGTATCGACCCGGAGGAAGAACCTGTCCCAGGCCACTTTGCCGTCCTGGGTCCGGCGGCCCCGCCATGCCACCCCGGTGCGGGCGTAACCGGGAGCCAGCGTATGCGCGCCCATGGCCGGGCGGACCGCCTCGATGATGACGATGGCCGCGCGGCCGGACCCGAGGGTCTCCTCGCCCGCCTTCATCGCCCGGGCGCGATCGTCCGTGATGCCCATGGCGACCGGCGATCCGGCGTTCCCGTAACCGCCGCCTGCCGCCCTTTCCTGCTCGCCGCTACCCGTGTCCCGGCCCCCGCCGCTCGCGCCCCGGCCGCCACGGCTCGCGCCCCGGCCGCCACGGCTCGCGCCCCGGCCGCCACCGCCAGGCGCGTACGGGTCGTCCTTTTTCAGTGCGGTCCACGAGTAAAAGATCATGACCTGCCCTGCGATCTAACTCCGCGCGGCCGTAGCGGCCCTGACGGTTTTCGACGGTAACGCAGAATTGGGCCCTCGTCTAATCTCGACTAGTGTCGAAGCATTGCGATTGGCAATATTGCCAATCGAGTACGGTGCAAGAGTGTCGATAAGCGACGAATCGGACCCAAGAGCCTATGTGCGACTGGCCGCACGGCTGCGTCGGGAGATCGCCGAGGGGACCCTTGCCCCCGGGATGCCGACACCGTCCATCACTACCCTGAGCCAGCAGTACGGGCATGCACGGCAGACGTGCGCCAAGGCACTGCGCACGCTGGAGGACGAGGGCCTGCTGACCCGCATCCCCGGCCTCGGTTACTACGTCACCGGAACCACCGATTCCGAATCCCCGGCGAAACCCGGCACATGACTTACCCGTTGCCCAGCGTCCCGGCCGGAGCCGGCCCGTAACAACATCGATGTCACAGCGATGTCGCTGGGACAGTATCGATGCCACATCGATGCTGTTTAGCCCGGGTCCTTCTGCGTCGTGCGAGAGACCCATGGGGCAGCAGTGATCCACGATGATGATTGGCGGCTCGCCGTAATCGCCCTTGGACAGGTTGTGGTACGCCTGTGACTCTTGAAGTAATTGGGTGGCTGGTCAGGGTCGCGACGCATTCGACATGGTGGGTCATCGGGAACGCGTCGAAGGCGCGCAGGCGGGCGAGCGTCCAGCCGCGCGCGGCGAGCAGGCCGATGTCGCGGGCCAGCGTGGCCGGATCGCAGGACACGTAGGCGAACCTGGCGGCGCGGCGCTCCGCCGCGCCGAGGTAGTCGATCACCTCGCGGGCCAGCCCGGAGCGTGGCGGGTCAGCCACCACGAGCCTGGCCGCGGGCAATGCGGCCGACTCCGGCCCTCCCTGCCCTTCCGGCCGGCCACCCCGGCCCAGGACCTGTGCGACGTCGCCGCGGCGGATCTGCGCCCAGGGCCACTCCCGCAGGTTGTGCCGGGCGTCCCGGACGGCGGCGGCATCCGCCTCGATGCCGGTCACGTTCCCGCCCGGCCCGACCGCCGGGGCCAGCGCCCCGGCGAACAGCCCGGCGCCGCAGTAAAGATCGAGTGCCGTGTCGCCGGCTCGCGGCTGGAGCGCGGTTAGCACGGCGTCGGTCAGCACGTCGGCCGCACCGGGATGGACCTGCCAGAACGCGCCCGCGCTGACCCGCCAGTCCCGGCCCGCGGCTCGTTGGCTGAGGTAGGCGCGGCCGCGCACGGGGGTCAGGCGCCCGGCCGCCCGCCGGAGCACGGAATCGGCCCACGGTGGGTCCGGCAGGCTGGGTCCCGATGGCAGCGGCGGCCGGGCCCTGGCCGGGGGTCCCGGGCGGCTGGCCCTGCTCGGCGTGATGATCACGGCCCGTTCGTCCGATCCGGTCGCCACCAGGGCCTCCACCGAGGACGTAGCGGGCCAGCGCCGGGCCGGGATACCGAGATCGTTAATGCCTGGATGGGCGATCGGGCACTGACCGATGTCGATCACCTCGTGCGAGCGGTGCGCGCGCAGCCCGGCCACCCCGTCCGGCCGGACGGCGAACTGCACGCGCGTCCGCCAGCCCAGGCCGGAGCCGGGCTCCTCGTCACCGGGCAGCGCCTCGACCGTGACCTCGCGGTCCAGGCCCGCCAGCCGCCTGAGTTGCTGGCGGATCACGGCGGCCTTGAGGGATCGCTGGGCAGGCAGCGTGGCATGCTGCCAATCGCATCCGCCGCAGCGATCCGGCCCCGCGTGCGGGCACGGGGGCTTGACCCGATCGGGTGACGGCGCCAGGATCTCCACCGCCACGGCGCGGGCCAGCCGCGACGTGACCCCGGTGATCCGGGCCAGGACCGTTTCGCCCGGGAGCGCATGCCGGACGAAAGTCACCGGCCCGTCGTCCGGGCGGGCGACACACCAGCCGCCGTGCGCCACGTCCACGATCGTCACCCGGACGACCTGGCTAGGCTGATAGCTCACCGCGGACCTCACGTCGTGCTCCTTAAAAGTCGGGATGGGAATTCCCCGTCTCCAGGCGGGGAGGATGCCAAGTGTGGGCATTACCTTTGTGTGGTGCTGGTGTGGTGACGAGGCGCCCCAGGCTCGGGACCTGCTCATCGTGGGAGGACGGTCGTGCACATCGTAATCATGGGCTGCGGGCGGGTCGGGTCGCTGCTCGCCCACATCCTCGAGGACCGCGGCAACACCGTCGCGGTCATCGACAGGGACCCGGACGCCTTCCGCAGGCTCAGGTCTTCGTTCAAGGGCGACAAGATCACCGGCATCGGCTTCGACCGCGACGTGCTCACCCAGGCGGGCATCGAGCGCGCCGACGCCTTCGTCGCGGTCAGCAGCGGCGACAACTCCAACATCATCTCCGCCCGGGTGGCCCGGGAGACGTTCAGCGTGGAGCGGGTGGTGGCCAGGATCTACGACCCGCGCCGGGCCGAGGTCTACGAGCGGCTCGGCATCCCCACCGTGGCCACCGTGCGCTGGACCGCCGACCAGATGCTCCGCAAGATCGTCCCGGAAGGCGGCGAGCCGCTCTGGCGGGATCCCAGCGGCAAGATCGTGCTGGCCGAGGTGGCCTTCTCCCCGGCCTGGATCGGCGAGCAGGTGAAATCGCTCGAGGCCAGCGCGATGACCCGGATCGCCTTCGTCGACCGGCTCGGCCAGGCGTTCGTGCCGGATCCCGGCACCGTCCTGCAGGAGGGCGACGTGCTGCACGTAGTGGCCAGGGAAACCGATCTGGACCGGATCGCCGCGGCCCTGGCGTCGCGAGGAGGCGAGCACTGATGCGGATCACGATAGCGGGCGCCGGGGCCGTCGGCCGTTCCATCGCCAGCGAACTGCTCGAGAACGGGCACGAAGTGCTGCTCATCGACAACGAGCCCAGGAAAATCAAGGTGGACAGCGTCCCCAGGGCCGAATGGCTGCTCGCCGACGCCTGCGAGATCAGCTCTCTGGACGACGCGCAGCTGCAAAGATCCCAGGTAGTGATCGCCGCCACCGGGGATGACAAGGTTAACCTGGTGGTGTCGCTGCTGGCCAAGACCGAATACGGGGTGCCGCGCGTCGTGGCCAGGGTGAGCCATCCGGGCAACGAGTGGCTGTACAACGAGTCCTGGGGAGTCGATGTCGCGGTTTCCACCCCCCGCCTGCTCTCCGCCCTGGTCGAGGAGGCGGTCAGCGTCGGCGACCTGGTGCGGCTCATGACGTTCGGTCAAAGCGAGGCGAGCCTGGTCGAGCTGACCATGCCGGACGACGCGCCGCTGGTCGGCCAGCGGGTTGGCGGGATCGACTGGCCCGCCGACACCTCGCTGGTGGCCATCTTGCGCGAGGGCCGCGTCCTGGTGCCGCACCCGGACGACCCGCTCCAGACCGGCGACGAGCTGTTCTTCGTGACCAGCGAAGACGTCGAAGAGGATCTCGCCCGCCTGCTACGGACCAGCGACCACCCGTGAACCGCGGCTAGCGCGTCTCGGTGAACTCCGGACCGCGCTCGAAGGGGTTCAGGTCACCGCGGAAGCGGCTCTCCTCGCCCGCGGCGGCTTGCTCCTCGAGCGCCTGCCGGGCCTCGGGCGGCAGCCGGAGCTCGAGGATCTCCCGCGGCGGCACCGGATGGTCGCCCCGGACCACCACGACGTCCCTGAGCACCTCTTCGAGCAGTTCGGCCTGCTCGCCGCCGTCAGCGGCGGGACCGGTGAGCAGCCCGCGCACGAACCAGCGCGGGCCGTCGACCCCGACGAACCGGACCAGTCGCATGCCGGACGCCGGCTGCCCCGGCTCCATCGGCACCTGGGCCAGCAACTCGATGCCGAACGGTCCTTCCGACTCCTGGCTCCGTCCGCCCGCCGTGTTCACCTCGGCGGCGATCTCGGCCCGGACATCGTCCCACAGCGCGCTGCGGCGCGCCGCGGCGAACGCCTGGATCTGGACCTCGCTGTCCCGGTACTTGGCCGTCACCCAGGCGCCGTGCTGTTCGGCCATGACCAGCTGGATCTCGTGCTGGGGCCCGACCGGGACGTGCAGGCTGCCGAGATCCACCCGGTCCCGCGCGGGAAACGGCTCCTCCGCATCCCACGGTCCGCCCTCCGCCCGCGGGATTCCCGCGGGCTCCTGCTCAGCCGACTGATCGTCGAACGGCTCGCCGTCGTCGAGCTCGTCGCCGGCCAGCTCCTGATCGTCGGCCGCGGACCAATCCCGGTCCGCGGCCGCTGAACGACGCCGACGAAACACTTCACACGCTCCTTCTCGTTCCTAATCTAGGCGATAACGTCCGGCCGCTCGCCATGCCCGCCCGTGGAGCCGAAACCGCCGTCGCCACGGCTCGACCCGGGAAGCGTCGTCGCCTCGTGGAATGCCGCCCGTTCCACCCGCTGGATGACCAGCTGCGCGATCCTGTCTCCGCGCCGGAAGCTCACCGCACGGTCCCGGTCGGTGTTCAGCAGGGTCACCCTGATCTCGCCCCGGTAACCCGCGTCCACCGTCCCCGGCGCGTTCACCAGCGTGACCCCGTGCTTGGATGCCAGGCCGGAGCGCGGGTGCACGAACGCCGCGTACCCATCGGGCAGCGCGATCGCGAGGCCGGTCCGCACCAGCGCCCGCTCGCCGGGCCCGAGCTCCACGTCCTCGGCCGCCGTCAGGTCCGCCCCCGCATCGCCTGGGTGCGCGTACGACGGCAGCGGGACGCCGGGGTCGAGGCGCTGTATCAGCACATCCGGTTCAGAGCGCGGCAACGAAGACTCCCTCCTGCTTACACGCACGGTGAGGATAGCGCGGCATCCGCCGACTGTCGCATCTTACGGGTCGCGCGGGCCGGGATCCCGCCGCCGCGGCTCGGGCACCGCCCGGGTGATCACGGCCACGACCGGCCCCGCCACGACTCCAGCTGACCAATTACCCTCGACTGCATGGATGCTTACCGCGAACGGCTCCGCGTCCCGCTCACCTGGTGGCTGCTCGCCGTGCCAACTGTCCTCATCTTCGGCGGCACGCTCTATGCCGGCCTCGCCGAACCCTGGCCGATCATCATCATGGCCGGGCTCGCCGTTGCCTGCGCCACATTGCTGATCACCATGGGCCTGGGCACGGTGGAGATCCGCGACGGGGCGCTGCGGGCCGGCCGGGCCGTGCTGCCCCTGACGACCGTCAGCGAGGTCGTCAGCCTCGACGAGAAGCAGACCACGCGATTGCGCGGCCCGCGGGCAGACCCGGCGGCCCGCCTGTACTCGCGACCCTACCTCAAGGAATCCGTCTATCTGGCCGTAGACCCTTCGAGCCCGGCCGCCTCGGCGGCGCCTTACTGGCTGATCGGCACCAGGCATCCGGCCGAGTTGAGCGCGGCCATCGAGCGATGCCGGATGCAGGCCGGTCACGAACCAGTGGCATGATTGCGCGGACGGGGGTAAGGGTTGGGACGATAAGGAGGCAGTGAGATGGCAGATAGCGACAAAGAAGACACCAGCACCAGGATCATGTACGGGGCGACGACCATGTCGGCCGCCTTCGTGGCACGCAAGCTACTCATATTCGCCTGGACCAAGGCCACCGGCAAGAAGCCTCCCACGAATCCCGAGGATCCGCAGGTGGCCCTGACCGAGGCTCTGGGCTGGTCCGTGCTTGTCGGCATCACCGTCGCGGTGGTCAGGGTGCTCGCGATCCGGGCTGTGTCTCGTAAGACTGCCAGCAGCACGGACCGCGAGCCCGCCAACATCGCGAAGGCCTAAGCCGCGCACTCCCGGCAGACAAGCTGACCGTTGCGGTCTTCTGCAAGCTGGCTCCGGTGATGAACAAGGAAGCACCGGGAGCACGTGAACTCATCCGCCTGCCGCGGTATCACCCGGAACGAGAGTTCCTCGTTCGACAAGTCAGCCCCAGGCAGCTCCAGGGACTCGGCAACATCGTCGGGATCAAGATCGATGGTGCTCGATGACTTGTCCATCCGGCGCGCCTGAAGCTCCTGAAGGCTGTCCTCGGTCAGGTCGTCGTCGGTCTTCCGCGGGCTGTCATAGTCGGTTGCCATCTGAGTACTCCATCCCCCTTCATCCGTAGTGCGCATTCGCTGCGCGGTTGTAACGCTTTCAAGGCCCTAGTTGTGCCCGATTCCGGCGGGGAATTCTGTCACGTTCGCGCCCAGCGCACACGCGGCACGCCGATAACTCCTGATGCGTCCCGTTCCTGACCCGCTGACGAGCGCCTCTCCAGCCTGCTTACCCGTCCTGTCCGTGACTACGTCGAGCATCCCGCTCCGGGTTCAGCCCGCTGAGCAACGTGTTCAGCTGCTGGTACAGGCCCGGGCCGGCGGCTACCGCCATGGACGTGCTCTCGGTCTTGCCCGCCAGCCCGCCGACCAGCGCGCCGGCCTCGCGAGCGATCAGGCCGCCGGCCGCGAAGTCCCAGTAATTCAGGCCGCGCTCGTAGAACGCGTCCAGCCGTCCGGCGGCCACCGAGCACAGGTCCACGGCGGCCGAGCCACCGCGCCTGATGTCCCGCACGTGCGGGAGCAGCGCCGCGACCACTTCGCCCTGTACCTGGCGGCGTCCCGGGTCGTACCCGAACCCGGTCCCCACCAGCGCCTGGCCGAGCGGCACCCCCGCGGTGCAGTGGAGCGCCAGCTTGGCCTCGCCGCGGTGCAGCCAGGCGCCCCCGGCCGCCACCGCGGTGAACACCTCGCCGTGCCGGGGAACCTCTACCACCCCGGCCACCACCACGCCGTCCACCTCGGCCGCGATGGACACCGCCCAGTCACGCAGGCCGTAGAGGTAGTTGACCGTCCCGTCCAGCGGATCGACCACCCAGCGCACCCGCCCGGGCAAGCCGCCATCGCCTCCGGCGCCGGCCTGGCCGCCCGTGGTCTGCCCGCCTTCCTCGCCGAGCACGGCATCGCCGGGGCGATGCGCGCGGATCCGGCTGGTGATCAGGGCCTCGGACCGGCGGTCCATCTCCGTCACCACGTCGGTCGGGCTCGACTTGGTCTGGACGACCTCGGGACGCTCATCGCCGCGCCAGGAAGCCAGCAGCCGGCCCGCCTCAGCGGCCGCGGCGACCGCGATCCGCAACAGCGCCGCGGCGTCCTGAGCCTGCACCCCCGTCATGCCCGCGCCGCTCTCAGCGGCCGCCGGGCGGGCGGCGCGTACCGGCAGCAGTCCGCCGGGCAGTCCAGGCTCGGGTCATCCGGCCGGACCAGGCGCTCCCGGACCAGTTCGGTGACCATGGAGGCGAACCTCGGGTCGGTGCCCGGGGTGGTCGCCCGGGCGACCGCCAGCCCCAGGGACTCGGCGGTCTGCGCGGCCTCGACGTCCAGGTCGTGCCGGACCTCCATGTGATCGGATACGAACCCGACCGGGATCAGCACCACGGCCTTCGCCCCTGACGCGGCCAGCACGCCCAGGTGGTCGCAGACGTCGGGTTCCAGCCAGGGCTGGGAGGGGGGTCCGCTCCGGCTCTGGTAGGCAAGAGTCCACGGGTGCCCGTGGTGCCCGGTTCGTTCGGCAATAAGACCGGCTGCCTCGGTCAGCTCGGCTACGTACCTGTTCCCTCCACCCGGGCCGCTGGCCTCGGCCATCGCGACCGGGACGCTGTGCGCGGTGAACACCAGGTGCGCGGCGTCCCGCAGATCGGCAGGGAGCGCGGCCAGCGCGGCGCGGGTGCTGGCCGCGAACGGCTCGATGAAGCCGGGACGGCGGTAGAAACGTCCGACCTTGTCGATCCTGGGCGCGTCCGGGCCGGCCTGGGCGCGAGCCCGCTCGATGTCGTCCAGGTACTGGCGGCAACCCGAGTAAGAGCTGTAAGCCGAGGTCACCAGCGCGACGGCGCGCCGGATGCCGTCATCCGCCATGGCCCGCACCGTGTCGGCCAGGTACGGCGACCAGTTCCTGTTCCCCCAGTAGACCGGCAGCGACAGGCCGCCGGCCGAGAAATCCTCGCGGATCGCGGCCAGCAGGTCCCGGCACTGCTGGTTGATCGGGCTCACCCCGCCGGACGCGTAGTAGTGCTCGGCCACGCTGGCCAGGCGCTCCGGCGGGACGCCGCGGCCGCGGGTGACGTTCTCCAGGAACGGCATGACCTCGTCGGGGCCTTCCGGACCCCCGAACGAGACAAGCAGGAAGGCGTCGTATGCCGGCATACCTCCATCCAACCAGGGTCGCCCGGTGGCTATGCCGCGGGCCTAGGCCGGAGCTAGGCCGAGTTCTTGGCGTACTCGCTGGCCAGCGCGAGCACCTCGGCCACGTACCAGTTCGCGTGGTTATAGGCGAAGATAGCCTGGGACAGGGTCGCGGGGTTTCCCGCCCCGGCGGCGCACAGCAGGCGCGCGGCGGAGGGCACGGCGTCGAGCGGGTTCATGATGTCCGGCGTGCCGGTCTGGCCGAACCCGTCGATCCCCCACTCGGCCCACGTAGCCGGCATGAACTGCATCGGCCCGAGCGCTCCCGCGCTCGACGGGCCATCGTTGGCGCCGTCGCCGCTCTCGATCTGACCGATCGCGGCCAGCACCGTCCAGGACATCCCGGGGCAGTACCTGGCGGCCGATTGCTTGAAGAGGTTCAGGTAGTTGGCCGGGGCACCCGCGGGGATGCTCGTGGCCACCGGCCTGTTACTCGCCGTCACCAGAGAGTAGGAAACCAGGTTCACCACCTGGCCGCCCGTCCCGATTATCGACTTGACCTGAGCCATCAGCGTGGGCAGGCTCGCGCTGGGCGGCGCGCTGATCAGGACGGCGAAGTTCTTTGCCAGGCCCAGCTGCGCGGACCTGGCGAGGTTCACGATCGCATCCGCGCCGGTCACGCTCAGCGCGGTCGTTCCGCCGAACGGCACCTGCTCGACAACCGCGGCCGATACCGGGTAGGACTTCCCGGCGGCCAGGCGCAGCCGGCGCGCCGCCGCCTTCGTGCTGACGAGCTGTCCCCGGCCCAGATTCGACCAGGCCGCCGCCGAGCCGGACGTGGATAGCGGCGTCCAGGACCGGAACGCCTGCGGCGAGACGCCGAGCACGTTGGCGCTCTGGCCGTTGACCTTGAGCTTGCCGCCGTCGACGGCTAGTACCGCCTGCACCCCGTGCAGTTCGGTGATCTTGGCCAGCTGCGCGGAGGTAAGGCCGCTCGGCACCGCGGCGATGAGGTCGGGCACGAACAACTGCCGAGGCGACGCCCCGGCGGTACCGCCGGGTGCGGCGACGCCCGGGGGCGGCGTGTCCGTGAGGGAGTAAGGACCGGGGGCGCCGGCCGCGTAGGCCGGAACGGCGAATGCCGTCACCGCCGCGCACGCCGCGCCGGTGACGGCGGCCAGCTGCGCGGCACGCCGCCGGGATCCGCCGAGGGCACGTCGCAGGGTCAGGGAGAGCACAATGTATAAGACGATATAAGGCACCCCACGCCGACAGAAACCCCCGGGCCGGGGATTAAACGGACCTTAAGCATCTTATTGGCAGATCTTCAGCTTCTGCGGGACCCTGGAGGGTGGATGCCGGGCGGCTCACGAGCTCGTGACCAGCGGCCCGAACCGGATGTCGTGGGCCGCGCCCGGCGCGGCAAACGCGAGCACCCGCTCGGCCTCACCGGTCAGCGCCTCGCGCTCCCGCACGGGTGCGAACATCTCGATGGTCGCCCGCGCCGCGTCGCGGCTCCGGGTCAGCCGCCACATGCCGGCCACGAACCCGTCGACGAGCACCGAACCAGGGATGACGCCGTTGACGGTGTACAGCCGCCTGGCGGCCTTGGCGCTGATGACCCGGGATCGTTCGGCGTGGGACAGCACGAGGTTGTCGAACTCGGCCACAAGCCGGACCGGCGCTGGCACCCCGCCGCCGGGGCGCGGCGCGGTGGGCAGGTCGAACAGCTCGGCGCCCTGCTCGTCGCGGAAGGTGACCAGGGACGGCCGGAGCTGCTCGAGCACCGCTTTCAGCCCGGTAAGCCCGGACCAGGCCCGCACGTCCCGCAGGCTGGCCGGGCCGAACGCGCCCAGGTACCTGGTTACGAGCTGTGCGAGCTCGGCCCGCGAGGCCGGCTGGGGCGGGTAACCCGGCCCGGCCGGCGCGCGCCACTGACCGAGCCAGTGTTCGGCCGATGTGTGCCGCGACTGACCGGCCCGGCCCCAGACCGCGCGCGGCGGTACCTGCACCAGCGGCACGTAGGCGCGCACCCCCTGGGCCAGGGCGGCGGGCGCATGACCGGGCCAGCGCGCCGCCAGCTCCTGGCCGAGCCGGCTGAACGTCATCGGCTCGGCCTCCACCAGGTTCCGGCCCGCCGCGGCCAGCTCCCCGGGGTCCAACCCGGACAGCTGCTTGCCGTGCGCGCTGCGCATGCCGCGTTCGATCACCGGCTGGACCAGCCGCCGCAGCGGCAGGCAGTCTCGCGCCGACACCAGGTGGATGGTGCCGCGCATCAGCGCGATCCTGACCACGCTCCGGTCGGTGAGCAGCGCGGCCAGGTCCTCCGGGCGGAACCCGTCCAGCCGCGAGTGCAGCCCGTAGTAGGGCGGGAACGGCGCCTGGGCCTGCAGTCCGATCAGGTGCTCGACGGCCTGCACCACCTGCGCGGCCCGGCCGGGCCCGGCCGCGGACAGCGGGAGGCGATCGAGCAGCAGCTGGCGGGCGAGCAGCGCACGGTTCACCGCGCGCAGGCTCAGCACCTCGCCGGGCTTGGCCGTATTCGCCATCAGTAGCAGATGTTCGTGTGCAGCCGGGCCGCGGGCAGCGGATGGGCCAGGGCCTGCGCCGTGCGCGCGTCGGCCGGGCGGTGCAGCACCACGTAGCCGTCATCGGCGAAGACCTGCGCGTACCCGTGCGCCCGCAGGTAGGCCACCTCCTGGGCCTGCTGGCTGGGCGTGCAGAACGGGAAGTCGAGCCCGAGGGTGTCGCCCACCACCCACGGCGCCCACCGGGGCGTCCCGTCGAGCAGCAGCACCGTGTCCCGTCCGGACAACCGCGGGCCGATGTTGCCGGACGCCTCCACCTCGACGCCGGCGGGCACGTGGGCGATGGCCGCCGCGGCCGCGCGCATCCGCGCGTTGACCCCGTAGAAGCCCGGCTTGACCAGCGGCCCGAACGGCGACGACGGGAGGTAGACCAGCGCGGCGGCGCAGATCGCCGCGGCCCACAGCGTCGCCGGAGGCCACGGTCTGCCTTCGCGCCTGAGCCAGGCCGGGCGGCTGAACGGGTAGGTGAGCCAGCGGTTCCACCGTTCCGGCCAGTGCTTCTGCAGCCGGGCCGCCCCGTCCACTGCGGCGCAGCAGAACATCATCACCACGAACGCGTCGTACTGGAACTTCGCCTGCCACCACAGCGGATAGCCGGAGGCGAGCATCCGCTCGGCCAGCAGCGGCAGCACCGCGACCACCATCGGCGAGGCCAGCGGCAGGAAGCCGAACGTCGCGAGCAGGCCGATCATCGTCCTGGCCTTGACCCACGGCGTGACGAAGACGCGCAGCGCGTGCAGCGGATGGATGATCACGTTGAGCGTGGCGCTACCCAGCGTGGATCCGAACTGGCCGTAGGCCCAGTAGAAGGTGGCCGAGCCGCCGAACGCGGGGATGAGCAGGCGGGTGGCCACCCAGGTCGCGACCACGCCGCCCACCACGAAGGCCAGGCCGGTCCAGCGCCGCCGGGTCAGCAGCAGGTAGCAGCCGAAACCCGCGACGAGCAGGCCCATGTCCTCCTTGACCAGCAGCAATGCCCCCGCGGCCAGGATGGCCTGCCAGCGCTGGCCGGCATCGAAACGCTCCACCATCACCGCGGTCAGCACCGGGACGAACGCGACCTCATGGAAGTCGAAGATGACCGCTTCCATGACCGGCAGCGACAGCGCATAGGCCACGCAGACGAAGTACGCCGCGCCCGGGCCGAGCTGGCGCCGGGTGTAGGCCCACAGCGGCGGGATGGCCAGCGCGAACAGCACTCCCTGCGTGACCAGCAGGGTGGCCGGGCTGTCGTGGATCCAGTACAGCGGCGCGAGCAGGGCCAGGGCCGGCGACCAGTGGTCGGCCAGCAGCAGGAAGTGCGCGCCCTCCCCGTCGGAGACGCCGCGGGCGATCGAGACCGGGGCCTGGAAGTGCGCGTAGCCGCGGACACCCTGGTCGAAGATGACCAGGTCGAACGTGGTGGCCAGGAAGCGGCGGAACAGGACGAGCGAGTCCAGGCAGTAAACCAAGGCGGCCGCGACGGTGAGCGCGCCCACCTTGACCCCGGCGCGGCCGCAGAGCTCACGCAGCCGTCCGGGGCCGGTGGCAGTTCCGTCAGCCGCGCTGGGGGCGGTCGCGGCACCGGCAGCCTGGCTACTCACCGCTGAAGGGTAACAGGGACGCGGCGTTGGCCGAATGGGCGGCAGTGCCGGGACGGAAGGCTAGTCTCTTGCTATGAACCAGGAGGCAAGCCGCGGCCCCGCCAACGCCGCGCCGCGCGGGACCGGGCGGCCACCGAGGAAGCAGCCGGCCAGGCCATCCCTGGGCGGCGGCACCCCCGCCCTGGCCCGCGAACTGCGGGCGCAGGGACGCGAGACCGTCCGGCGGCTGCTCGAGGCGGGCATGATCGAGTTCGAGAACCGTGGCTTCCACGGTGTCCGCGTGGACGACGTGGTGCGCCGGGCCGGCATCTCGCACGGGACGTTCTACCTCTACTTTTCCAACAAGGAGGACCTGTTCAAGGCGCTGCTGAAGGACGCCCTGCATGACATGGAGATCGTGGCGGGTGACTTCCCCGTGGTCACCAGCGACGAGACCGGGCTCATCGTGCTGCGCCAGTGGGTCCGCAAGTTCTTCCGCGCCTATGCCGTGCACGCGACCGTGATCCGCATCCTCAGCCAGGCGGACCTGGTGCCCGAGGAGGTGTTCGGCGACGGCCTGAGGCTGTTCTTCAGCATCGCGGAGGCGATGACCACCGGCATGACCGCCGCCGCTCAGGCGGCCGGGAAGCAGCAGGAGCGCGCCGAGCTCACCGCGGTGGCCTGCCTGATGATGCTGGAGCGGGTGAACTACCTGATCAGCGCCGAGGTGCAACTGCCGGAGGACGAGATGGCCGACCGGATCGCGGACATCATGTTCGCCGCGTTCGGCCTCAACGTCCCTTGAGCACGGTCATTATCCCGAACGGCCCGGGTGTCACGCCCCGCACCGGGCCGGAGCGTCCCCGGGCGGGCGGCAGGCCGGGCTGTCACCGGCGCTTGGCGGTAGCACCCGTGTCGTTCGGGAAGAATCTCTTACGTGCGATTTCTCAACGAAGCGGTCCGAGGCCACGACCTGACCTACAGCGACGTCTTCATGCTGCCCAGCCGGTCGGCGGTCGGCTCGCGCCTGGACGTCGACCTGGCCACCACCGACGGCAGCGGCGCCACCATCCCGATCGTGACCGCCAACATGACCGCGGTCTCCGGGCGGCGGATGGCGGAGACGGTCGCGCGGCGCGGCGGTATCGCGATCTTGCCGCAGGACATCCCGGCCAACGTGGTCGCGGACGTGATCAGCTGGGTGAAGTCGCGGGACCTGGTGGTGGAGACCGCGCTGACGCTGGCACCGTCGGATACCGCCGGCGACGCGCTCAGCCTGCTGCCCAAGCGGGCGCACGGGGCCGTGATCGTGGTCTCCGAAGGACGGCCGGTCGGGGTGGTCACCGAAGCCGACTGCCTCGGCGTGGACCGGTTCACCCAGCTGCGCCAGGTGATGTCCGCCGACCCGTTCACGCTTCCGGCCGGGACGCCGCCGGAGCGGGCGTTCTCGCTGCTGCACGACGGGCGGCACCGGCTCGCGCCCGTGGTGGACGAGACCGGCCGCTGCCTGGGCATCATGACCAGGACCGGGGCCCTGCGGGCCACCGTGTATTCCCCCGCCGTCGACGCCGCGGGCCGGCTGCGGGCCGGCGTGGCCATCGGGGTCAACGGGGACGTGGCGGCCAAGGCCAAGCTGCTGCTCGACGCGGGCGCCGACGTGCTCGTGGTGGATACCGCGCACGGGCACCAGGAGAAGATGATCGGCGCGCTGCAGGCGGTACGGGGGCTCTCGCCTTCGGTCCCGGTCGTGGCGGGCAACGTCGTCACGGCGGCCGGGGTAGCCGACCTGGTGGCGGCGGGGGCGGACATCGTCAAGGTCGGCGTGGGGCCGGGCGCGATGTGCACCACCCGGATGATGACCGGCGTGGGGCGGCCGCAGTTCTCCGCCGTGCTCGAGTGCGCCGCCGAGGCCCGGCGGCTGGGCGCCTCGGTCTGGGCCGACGGCGGGGTCAGGCACCCGAGGGACGTGGCACTGGCCCTGGCCGCGGGCGCCTCGAACGTGATGATCGGGTCGTGGTTCGCCGGCACCTACGAGTCCCCGGGCGACACGTTCCGGTCACCCGAGGGGCGGCTGTACAAGGAGAGCTTCGGGATGGCGTCGGCGCGGGCGGTGCGGCTGCGCTCGGCCAGCGACTCGGCGTTCGAGCGGGCCCGCAAGGAGCTGTTCGAGGAGGGCATCTCGTCGGCGCGGATGTACCTGGACCCGGTGCGCCCGGGCGTGGAGGACCTGATCGACATGATCGTGGCCGGGCTGCGCTCCTCGTGCACCTACGCGGGCGCCCGGGACCTGGCCGAGTTCGGTGAGCGCGCCGTCGTCGGGGTGCAGAGCGCGTCCGGCTACAGCGAGGGCATGCCCGTCCCGACCAGCTGGTGAGCGCCTCGCCCGGCCCGTCGCCTTACCCGGTGGCGTTGAGCCAGCGGACCGGCGCGCCGTCGGCGGCCAGGCGGAACGGCTCGAGCTCGCCGTCCCAGGCGGTGCCGAGAAGCCTGCCGAGCTCGTCCTCCAGCGACCCCCCGGCGGCTCCCCGGGCGGCCAGCTGCATGACCGACCTGAGCCGGTCCTCGGAGACCATGATGTCGCCGTTGGCGCCGGTCACCGCGGTGAACAGGCCGAGGTCGGGCGTGTAACAGTGGCGCACGCCGTCACAGCCGGGCGAGCTGTCCTCGGTCACCTCGAACCTGAGCCGGTTCCACCCGGCCAGCGCGGACGCGATCGCGGCCGCCGTACCCGGACGGGCTTGCCAGGTGAGTTCGGCCCGCAGCGCGCCTGGCGCGGCGGGCTGACCAACCCACGGCATGCCGACCGGCGCCCCCACTACTCCGGCCACGGCCCACTCGACATGCGGGCACAGCGCCGGGGGCGCCGAATGAACGTACAGAACACCTTGCGCAGACACCGTGCCTCCTTTAGACGAGGTTCGCCTTCCCCAGCGGCCTCGCTACCGTGGCACGGACTGCCCTGCTGCATATTGTGCCTCATGCCCTCCCTTCACGCCAGCACTCCGGCCAGGAAAACGGCGCGAATTCGCAAACATGACCAGTGCGGCCAGGACCACGACGGCCAACGCCGACCACGGAACGTAGTCGCCGGCCTGGTCGTAGAAGGTCCGGGCCGAGGCCGCGGGCAGGCCGAGCCGGACGCTGACCACGCCGTGCGAGGACTGCCCCATCGAGGCCAGGAGCCTGCCCCTTGGGTCGAACGCGACCGTGACGCCGGTCAGCGCGGCCTGGACCACCGGCCGTCCGGTCTCGGCGGCGCGCACGGCGGACAGTGACGCGTGCTGGTCAGGCCCCCAGGTGCCCTGGAAGGTCGAGGTGGCCGACTGGTAGACGATGAGCTGCGCGCCCTTGTCGGTGTCGACGCGGGACATGTCGGGGAACGCGGACTCGAAGCAGACCAGCACCCCGATGGGCAGCGGGCGCCCCTCCCGGTCGGTCGCCTGCAGCAGGTGCGCGCCGGTGCCGGGGATCATGTTCGACTGCGCGGCCCGGCTGATCTTAGTGAGCCAGCCGAGCTGCTGGCGGAACGGTATGTACTCGCCGAACGGCACCAGGCGCGTCTTGACGTAGATGCCGTTGATCCCGGCCGGGCTGACCAGGACCGCCCACTTCTCGTGGCCCTTGCCGGGTGGCGTGGCGTCCTGGCTGACCAGGATGTCGGCGCCGTCCCTGGCGGCCAGCTGCTCCAGTTGCAGCAGCTGGCCGCGGTTCCTGGCCAGGGTCAGGTCCACTCCGATGCTGCTCTCGCCCCAGACGATCAGATCCGGCCGTACGCCGCTCAGCGTGCCGCCCCGGCTCAGCTCGGCGGTCAGCGCCTCCGACGCGTGCGCGCGGAGGCTCGCGTTGCCGATCATGCCGGGCTGCACCAGAGCCACCGTGGCCTGGCGCACGGCGGGACTGGCCGGGGTGAGCGCGAACGCCAGCGGCCCGGCACCGACGCTGGCCAGCGCGGCAGCGACGCCGAGCAGCGCCAGCCCGGGCCGCCAGGTCGCGCCGGGGGCCACGCCCGGCAGCAACTCGATGACCAGCACGATCGCCACGTTGGTCAGGACCAGCGCGAAGCTGATCAGCCACACCCCGCCGACCGAGGCCAGCGCCAGCACCGCCGGATGCTGCCACTGGCTGACGCCGTACACCGCCCACGGGCCGCCGAGGGCCTGCCAGGACCGCAGCCATTCGGTGAGCAGCCAGCAGGACGGGACCACGACCAGCGCGGCCAGCGCCCGCGGCCAGGTCAGCGGGGGTGCCAGCAGCGTGGCCGCGGCCACCCCGAACGGCACCCAGAGCACGCCGACCACCCCGGCCACCAGCAGCACCCCGGGCCCGATCTCCGGGGCCATCCAGTAGAGCGCCGCGATCAGGTACCCGGCCCCGAACCACCAGGCGCGTACCCCGCCCTCCCGGACCGAGGGCGACCTGACGATGAGCAGCAGGCCTGGCACCAGCCCGAACCAGGCCAGCCACTCCAGATTCGGCGCCGGGAACGACACGATGGGCAGCGCGCCCGCGAGCAGCATCAGCCGCCTCACCGCCCAGATCCAGCGGCCGATCCTCCTCAGCGCCTTGCGCACGCTTCTATTGTCGGGCAGCCCGCCTGTTTTGTGCGACTTCGCCCTGAGCGCCCAGCGCTGGCGCGGCGGCGCCGGCTGGGGCGGGGCGGTTAGTTGTTGCGGGCGAAGATGCGCAGGAAGAACAGGAACACGTTCAGCGCGTCGAGGAAGATCGACGCGGCCAGCAGCGGCGCGGACTGCAGGTCCTTCGAGCGCCGCAGCCGCTGGAAGTCGAACATGGTCAGGCCCGCGAAGATGACCAGGCCGAGAATCGAGTAGATCAGCGATCCGTGCGGGATGTGGACGAAGATCAGCACGATGCCGAACACGATGAGCGCCACGAGTGCCCAGAAGGACACCCGGGCCAGCCCGGACAGGTCCCGCCGGGTGGCGTAGCGATGGCGCCGCTGCCCGCGATGAACAGCGCGGTGGCCCCGCCGGCCTGCCACAGCGCCCGCGGATCGGTGCTGGCGTAGTAGAGGAGGACCGGGGCCATCGCCTGGTAAAGCAGCGGCTGGAACAGATGGTGATTGGTCCGGTCCACGATCGTGATGTCGACATCACTGCGGGCCAGCGCACGGATCACCCTGATCCCGCCGAACCCGCCGCCGACCACGACCACCTGGTGCCGTCCCGCGCTCATGAAGACAGCACGGCAGGGCGAACGTTCCTCAGGCCAGGGCCGCGACGGCCGTGGTGGCGCCGGGGCACGCAGCACGGCCGTTCGGCATCATGATCTTGAACTTGCCTCGGTCAGGGCCCGGCAGACCAGGACCCGGGCCAGGTGCTCGCGGTAGGCCCGGGTGGCGCGGATGTCGTCGGCGGCGCTGGTGCCCTCGGCGGCGTGCGCGGCCGCGTCGGCCGGCGAGGCCCCGCTGGCCAGCGCGGCTTCGGTCGCGGCCGCCCGCAGCGGCGTCCCGCCCATGTTGACCAGCGCCACGTTGCCGCCCTGCACGGCGCAGCCGACGATGGCCCAGTCGATCGCCCGCTGGGTGAACTTCTGGAACGACCAGGCCCCGGCGGCGGCCGGCTTGGGCACCCGGATCTCGGTGAGCAGTTCGTCGGGCTCGAGCGCGGTCTCGAACAGGCCCTGGAAGAACTCCCCGATACCGATCTCCCGCGCGCCGGCCGGGCCGCGCGCGACCAGCGTGGCGTCCATCGCCAGCAGGACCGCGGGCAGGTCCGAGGCGGGATCGGCGTGCGCGATCGAGCCGCCGATGGTGCCGCGATGCCTGATCTGCGGGTCGCCGACCTGCCCGGCCGCGTGGGCGAGCAGCGGCACCTCACGGCCGAGGACCTCGGAATGCTCCACGTCGTGGTGCCTGGTCAGCGCGCCGATCGCGACGTAGGAGCCCTGGTCGGTGACGTAGGACAGGTCACGCAGGCCGCCCAGGTCGATGATGACCTCGGGGGCGGCCAGCCGCAGCTTCATCAGCGGCAGCAGCGAGTGGCCGCCGGCCAGGAACTTCGCGTCCTCGCCGTACTCGGCGGCCAGGTCGAGGGCTTCCTCGGCCGAGCCTGCCCGCTTGTAGGTGAACGACGACGGGATCATGCCTGCACCTCCGCCGACGCGTCGGCGGCCGCCAGCGCGGCCCTGACGATGTTGTGGTAACCGGTGCACCGGCACAGGTTGCCCTCCAGGCCGGTGCGCACCTGGTCCTCGGTGGGATGCGGGTTCTCGGTCAGCAGGGACACGATGGCCATCACCATGCCCGGCGTGCAGAAGCCGCACTGCAGCCCGTGCTCGCCGTGGAACGCCCGCTGTACCGGGTGCATCTCGCCACCCGCCTCCCCTGCGGCCAGCCCCTCGACCGTGGTGATCTCGTGCCCGCTGGCCTGCGCGGCGAGCACCGTGCAGGACTTGACGGACTCGCCGTCCAGCAGCACCGTGCAGGCCCCGCAGGAGGTGGTGTCGCAGCCCACGTTGGTCGCGGTGAGGCCGGCCACGTCGCGCAGGAAGTGCACGAGCAGCATGCGGTCCTCGACGTCCGCGGTGATGTCCTGGCCGTTGACCGTCAGGTCGACCTTCACTGGTTACTCGCTTTCCGTGCCTCGTTGATCGCTATCCACACCCGCTGGGGGGTGGTCGGCATGTCCCGGGCTGCGCACGAACGTGACGCTCGCCGCCCGCTCCAGTTCCGGCGTCCGCAGGTCATCCACGTAGACTCCGCCAGCTGTCAGCAGCCGCGGATCCTCCGTCCGTATCACCCGGGTGCCCAGGATGCTCATGTATCCCTCCGCAGCTGTCCGTGCCTGCAGACCCAGCCGGGGTCCGCCAGCGAACCTACACCCGGGCAGGCCGGTGAACCATGGCTGGTCCGACAAACGAGCCTGCAGCACATTATGACTGACCGCGCTGGTAGGCGGCCAAAGAGCGGGGCTGGCCCGGGCCGGCGCCCCGCCCGGAAACGACATCAATGTGGCATTGATGTCGCAATAGCAGCATCGATGCCACATCGATGCCGTTTGGGCGGATCTCTGGGGTTCGCCAGCCTGGGGCTGGAGGTGCGGAACGGACTGACGGGGATGGCGGGGCGGCTGGTCAAGACGGCGGGGGACTGGCGGCTAGCCGTCACCCGCGGGTGGTCTTGCCAGGCGGGCATGGTGACCATGTAGTCGAGGGTCTGCCGTTCGATCTCCTGCCGCGATGCGCCGGGGTTACGGCGCGCCTGCCACGCGGTCATTCGCTCGAACCGCTCGTCGAACGGCTGCAAGGCGCCGGTCTCGTCGGTGCAGTAGCCGCAGTAACGGCCGGTCTCTATGGGCATTCCGCAGCTTTCGCAGGTGGCTGCTTTGGTCATGGGGTTCCCTCCTCGGGTTCGCGAAACGGGGGTGGCCAGGTCGACCAGGGTGCGGAGGCCGGCGATGAGCTCGTCGGCCCGGCCGGGCGGCAGCCGGGCCAGGGCCGCGGCCAGGGCCGGTGGCCGCCGGCGCCTCCGGCGGCTGGCTGCGGCAGGTACGGCACCTCACTATGGTGATCAGGTGAAGCCATTCCTGCTGCTGGCCATCCGGGCCGAGGATCCCGCGGCCGACAACGAGTACGACTCGTTCCTGAGCTTGTCCGGGCTCGGCGAGAGCGAGTTGCGCCGGGTGCGGCTCGAGCGGCACGCACTCGGCGACGTTGACCTGGACCAGTGGTCGGGGATCCTGGTCGGCGGCGGTCCGTTCAACTACACCGACCCGGAGGACCTCAAGACGCCGGTGCAGCGGCGGGTCGAGGCGGACCTGCGCGGCCTGCTCGACCGGGCGGTGAGCGTGGATTTCCCGTTCCTGGGCGCGTGCTTCGGCATCGGGGCGCTCGCCCATCACCAGGGCGCGGTGCTCGACCGGCGCTTCTCCGAGCCGGTGGGGCCGGTAGAGATCAGCCTGACGCCGCAGGGCCAGCGGGACCCGCTGCTCGGCGCGCTGCCGGCCGCGTTCGAGGCCTTCACCGGGCACAAGGAGGCAATCAGCAGGCTGCCTGGCCATGCCGTCCTGCTGGCCCGTTCGGCCGCCTGCCCGGTGCAGGCGTTCCGGGTCGGCGCCAACGTCTACGCCACCCAGTTCCACCCCGAACTCGACGTGACCGGCATGTGCATCCGGGTCGACGTCTACAAGCATGCCGGCTACTTCGACCCGGACCAGGCCGACGAGATCAAGGCGCAGGTCGCCCGCAGCCACGTCACCTGGCCGCCGGCGATCTTGCGCGGGTTCATCTCCCGCTACGGGCAGCCCGGCCAGGCCCGCGCCCGGGCCGGCTGACCGACCCAGGCCGGCTGAGCTACGGCGATAATGCTGGTCATGGCGCTGCTGGCGCTTGCACCGAGGGCCTGATCAGCGGTAAGAAGTGCACGTGGGCGGATCTGCTCCCGCGGGATCAGCCGGCACGGTGCAGGTGGAACTGCGTCTCGCGGGCAGGTTCAGGGTCGTCCGCGACGGCACCGAACTGACCGACGGGGAGATCGGCAGCCGGAAGTCGCGGACGCTGCTCAAGCTGCTCGCGGTCGAGCGACCTGGCCTGGTGCCGGTGGACCGGATCGTCGAGGTGCTGTGGCCGGACGAGCGGCCCGCCGCGCCCGAGCAGAACGTCGCGACCCTGGTCAGCAGGCTCCGCGCGACCATAGGGGCCGCTCTAATCCAGGGCGGCCGGGGCGGGTACCGGCTGGCCGCCGGCCCGGGTGTCGTCGTGGACCTGGACGCGGCGGCCCGCTTCTGCGAGCAGGCCGAAGGCAGGCTGGAGACCGCCGCGGCGGTGGCGCTGGCCGCGGCCGAGCGGGCGCACGAACTGCTGGCCGCGGGCACCGCGATCGGTGACGAGCCGTACGCGGACTGGGCGGATCCGGCCCGCGAACAGGTACGCGAGCTACTGCGCCGGGTCCGGCTGGCCGCGGCCGAGGCGGCGCTCTCGACCGGGAACCCGCGCCTGGCCGCGGGCTACGCGGAAGCGGCGATGGCCGCCGACCCGCTCGACGAAGCGGCGCACCGCTGGTACATGGCGGCCTCGGCCGCGGCGGGCGAGCAGGCGAAGGCCCTCACCGCCTACGAGGCGCTCCGGCGGCGGCTCGGCCGGGAACTCGGAGCCGACCCCGCACCCCAGACGCGGGAGCTGCACCTGGGGATCCTGCGTGAGCAGGGCGGCGATCAGGCCGGGGAGCGCCACCACGGCACCGCACGCCGTGGGACGGCACCGGGCGGCACGGGGCTAGGCGGGGCCGTTGCGGGCGGGACGCGGCTGGCCGGGCGGGACCGCGAGATCGCGGCGCTGCGGGAGGCGTGGAGCATGGCCGCCGGGGGGCAGCCGGGGCTGCTGACGATCGTCGGCGAGGCGGGCATCGGGAAGACCGCGCTGGCGGAGGCCTTCGCCGCCGAGGCCGCCGCGGACGGCGGGACCGTGCTGCGGACCCGCTGTTACGAGACCGAACGGTCCTTGTTCCTCCAGCCGGTCGTGGAGGCGATCGCGCCCGTCGTAGCCAGCGCCTCGGCGAGCACGCTGCGGCAACTGCTCGGCGAGCACGCGGCGGCCGCCGCCTGGCTGCTGCCCGAGGTCGCGGCCATCCTCGGCCCGCCGCCGCCCGGGCGGGGCAGTATGGAGATGGAACGTCGGCGCGCCTTCGAGGCGGTCCGGGCCTTGCTGCGCGGCCTGGCCGAGCGCAGCCCAGTCCTGCTCCTGGTGGACGACTTGCAGTACGGCGGACAGTCGACGGTGGAGCTCATGCACTTCCTCGGCCGCGAGCCCGCCGGCGGCCGACTGCTGGTGGTGGCCACCATCCGGGCGGAGAACGAGGCGGAGACCGGCGCCGCGCTCGCGCCGGTGGCCCGCCGGGTCGAGCTCGGGCCGCTCGGCCCGGACGCGGTGGCGCAACTGGCCCGTGCGGCCGGGCAGGGTGCGCTGACCGGCCGCATCCTGGAGCGGACCCGGGGCCATACGCTCTTCGTCGTCGAGGTGCTGCGGACTCTGGCAAACGGCGATGCGGGCGTGCCCGAGTCGCTGCGAACCGCCGTGCAGGCCCGCGTCCGGCGCGCCGGGCCGCCGGTGGAGTCCCTGCTCCGGGCGGCCGCAGTGCTCGGCGCCACGCTCGACCCGCTGACCCTCGGCATCATGCTCGACCTGGTTCCGGCGACCGCGCTCGAGCTGTGCGAGGCGGCGCTCAAGGCCAGGCTGCTCATGGTCAGCGGCCGTGACTACGAGTTCGCCAACGACCTTATCCGCGAGGTGCTGTACGCCAGCACCCCGGAACCGACCCGGCTGGCCCACCACCGCCGGGCCGCCGACCTGCTGACCGGCCAGCCGGAATCGCTGGCCAGGCACGCCGCGGCGGCGGGCGACTGGCTGCGGGCGGCCCGGGCCTGGCTGCGGGCCGGCGAGGACGCCATGGACCGGTACGCGGCGAGCGACGCGTCCGCGCTGGCCACTCAGGCGCTGGAGGCGGCCGAGCGGGTGGCGGACGTCGAGGTTTCCGCTCGCGCGCTGGTCCTACGAGGTCGTGCCCATCACGCCAAGGGCGCCGATACCGCCGCGCTGGCCGACCTGACCCGGGGCGCCGACGACGCCCGCGCCATCGGCGACCGGCGGCTGGAGATGCTCGCCTTGTACGAGCTCGGCGGTGACGTTCCCGTCCAGCGCGGCCTGCCCCTGAGTTACTACGCGTCTAACCTGGAGAGCGGGCTGCAGATCGCCGAGTTGCTCGGAGACAGGGCCAGCGAGGCTAACATCCTTTCCCGTCTGGCCGTCATCGCGGCCAACCGGTTGCGCCTCGACGTAGCGCTCGACTACGGCCTGCGCGGCGTAGCGGCCGGGCGCGCGGCCGCGGGCGATCACGCCCTGGCGTCGGGCCTCGACGCGCTTAAGATCGCCTACCTCAGCCTGGGCGACATCAGCGCGCTGACTGGCGTGCTCGCGGAGCTCATCCCGTTGCTGCGCCGTCAGGGTGACCCGTTCCTGCTGCAATGGACGGAGTTCGAATGCGCGTTCCCGGCCATCGCCGCAGCGGACTGGGAGACTGCAGCCGCGGCCATGGAGAAGGCTATTGAGCTCAACCGCCGGTCCGGCTACCCGCACAGCGTCGCGTGGTATACGGCTCACCTGGGATGGCTGGCGCGGCTGCGCGGCCGCGAGTGCGAGGCCATGACGCTGGGTCGCCGGGCTGTGGAGCTGACCGAGGAACACGAGCACACCTGGTGGCGGGCCACGGCCTGCGCCATGCTGGGCAGCACCCTGCTGCTGGCCGACGACCAGGCCGGCGCGATCGGGCTGTTCGAGCGGGGCCTGGCCGCGGCCCAGCAGGCCGGGGTGGAGGCTTACCTGCTGCGCTGTACCGCTCCGCTGGCCGCAGCCACCCGGTCGCGGTCCCTGCTCCGCGAGGCGGCTGGGTTGCTCGAGCGGGCCAGCATCCCGGACGGCGGCGCCTGGATGCTCGGCTACGAAGCGTACCTGTCACTGGCGGAGGCGTGGCTGGCCCATGGCGAGCCGCAACGGGCCCGCGCGGTGCTGGCGCCGATGCTGGCCGTGGCGGACCGGGAGCCGTGGACGCCCGCGCTGGCTGCGGCGCTCGCCGCCGACGGCCGGGCGCTGACCCGGCTGGGCGAGAAAGAGCAGGCCCGGGCCGAACTGGACCGGGCCATCCGGCTGGCCAGCAGGCACGGCCTGCCGCACATACTCCGGGAGGCCAGCGAAGCCCGGCACCAGCTCGGCTGAGCCCGGCCCGGGCGGGGTCCGCCGACCGGGCGCGAGAGCGGCCGGGGTCAGATGAGCTCGGCTAGGAGGGCGGCGGCGCGGGCGGCGCCATCGGTCTCGACCGGGCGGTAGCTGACCGGGCGGCCGATCTCATCCGCGATGGCCCGGGCCAGGGCCTCGGGCTCGGTCTGCCCGTAATCCAGGCACCGGCCCGCGCCATACCGGTCAAGACGGTGCCTGACATGGTAATTCTGCTCGAAGTGATGACGAAGCGGGATGTAGATGAACGGACGCTGGCTGGCGGTGAGCTCCATCGTGGTAGTCAGGCCGCCCTGAACCACGGCCAGGTCGCACGCCGCCAGGTGCCGGTACAGGTCGTGCACGTAGCCGTGCACCTCCAGGCCGTCGTGTGACGGGAGGGAGCCAGGGTCGATCCGGGGCCCGGCCACGACGATCATGCGCAGTCCCGGCACGAGCCGCCTGGCAGCCGGGTACGCGGCGACCACGCGGCGCAGCAACGCGGCACCCACGCCGGAGCCGCCGACGGTGACGATGCAGACCTTCTCATCCGGCGGGTAGCCGAGTTCGGCGCGAAGCGCGTCGCGGTCGGCGAAACCGGCCTGGTCGAAGCCGGAGACGTAGCCGGAGAACTGGTAGTTCCGCTCGACCCAGTCCCGGATTCCGGGAAGACCGTCACCAAACCCGTGCGGGACCACGTCGGCGGGGTTGCCGACGAACACGGCGCGGTCCCGCAGGCTCGGCCAACGTGCGATCTGCTCGATCATCTCGGCGTTGTAGTCGGCGGTCAGGGCCTGCTCTCGCGCGCCGCCGTCCGGCATGGGCAGCCAGCCTATGAAATCGGTCATCCAGACGTACGGCGCGCGTTTGAGTTCGGGGTTCTCGTACAGGAAGTAGTCGATGTCCCAGCCCTCGTCGCCGACCCACAGGTCGAAGGGCTCGTTTTCGGTCAGTTCGGCGAAGACCATGAAGTTGCTGATCAGGATCTCGTCCATGGTCCTGACGGCCTGGAAGGCGTGCAGGTCGTGTTCGGCCGCCTCGCCCTCGATGTGCCCGGACTCGCTGGCCAGGAGGGCAGAGGCCGGGTGGATCAGTTCAGAGCGCCGCCGCAGCAGCTCGGTGACCGGGTGCTGGGCCAGCCAGTGCACCTCGAGGCCGGGTCTGAGCTTGCGCAGCTCGTCGGCGATGGCCAGGTCGCGGCGGGCGTGGCCGAGCCCGATGGGCGAGGAGACGTAGAGCACCCGCTTCGGCCGGTTCAGCGGCCTGGCCCAGGTCCGGGAGGCCGGCAACGCGGGGGCGAGGGGGCGGAAGCAGCCGGCGAAGTCCCGGATCGCGCGGTTGACGACGACCGGCTCCCGGGCGAACGACAGGTGCCCGGCGCCCTCCATCAGGAGCAACTTTCCGCCGGTAAGCTCGGCGACCCGCTCGCCGCGTTGCCATGGCTGGCAGCGATCCTCCGTGCCGTGGATGACCAGGACGGGACAGCGCACCCGGGCCAGGACGGCCTCGCTGTCCTGGCGGCCGGATGACGACAACGGCGCGTCTCTGAACCGGAGGTTCGTCTCGGCGCTGGTCTGCACGGCCCAGCCCACGCAGTCTTCGCGCTGCTTGGTGGAGTGCGGCTCGGGCACCAGCTCGCCGAAGAAGAACTCGGCGAAGCCCCGCCAGTCACGCAGCCAGTAGTCCCTGGTGTCCTTGGCCCATCCCTCGTCGGTGTCGGGAACCTGGTTGAAGGGATGAGCCACCCGCCAGGGCAGTGGCGGGGTGAGGAACGGCACCCAGGAGGCGATGCTCACCACACCAAGCACCCGGTCCGGATGCACGCCCGCCGTCAGGAAGGCCCACCAGGAGCTGCTGCACATCCCGACGAGCACGGCCCGGTCGATCCCGGCCGCGTCCATGACCGCCACTATGTCCGCTACGAACTCGGTATCGGCGTAGGCGGCGGGCGATGGCGGCCGGTCGGACCGGCCGTTCCCGCGCGGGTCGATGGTAACGACCCGGAAGGACCGAGCCAGGTACGGCACCTGGGCCTTCCAGGCCCGGGAGTTCACTATCGGGTCGGTCGGGGCGAACACAACCGCAGGATCGCCCGCGCCGAACACCTCGTAGCCGACCTTGACGCCGTCCCGCTCGACGAAGCCTTCGGTGTCCGGATATCTCGCTCGCATGACCCCTCCCCGGAAGTCCTGCTCTCCTTCCTAGTGGCCTTCATTGCAGTCCTGTTGCAATGCCACTGCAATCCCGCGGCGGAAGCTGGCCGCATCGGTCAACCCACGACCAAGGGGAGTTTCATCATGGCTATCGACATGGACAAGCTGCACGAGTTCCTGGGCAAGTTCGTCACCGACCTCGGCGCGACGGTGGCGGCCGGGAACGTCGTCATCGGCCACAACCTCGGCCTGTACAAGGCGCTGGCGGCCGCGCCCGCCACCGCCGAGGAACTGGCCGCCCAGACCGGAACCAATCCGCGCTACATCGTCGAATGGCTGCGCGGCCAGGCCGCAGGCGGCTACGTGGAGTACGACCCGGCCGGCGACACCTACTCGATGACCGAGGAACAGGCCTTCGCGCTCACCAGCCCGGACAACGGCGTCTACGCGCCCGGCGCCTTCGTGCTGGCGCTCGGGACCCTGAAGGCGGTGCCCCGGATCACCGAGGCCTTCCGGAACGGCGCCGGCCTGGGCTGGCATGAGCACGACGAAGACGTGTTCACCGGCTGCGAGCAGTTCTTCCGGCCCGGCTACATCGCCAACCTCATCCCGTCCTGGATCCCGGCGCTCGACGACGTCGAGGACAAGCTCCGGGCCGGCGCCCAGGTGGCCGACATCGGCTGCGGGCTCGGCGCCTCCACCATCCTGCTCGCCCAGGCGTTCCCGGCCTCCCGGTTCACCGGCTCGGACTACCACGACCAGTCGATCGAGATAGCCCGCAAGCACGCCGGCGAGGCCGGCGTGGCCGACCGGGTCGGCTTCGAGGTCTCCTCGGCCGCGACCTTCTCCGGCCGCGGGTACGACCTGGCCGCCACCTTCGACTGCCTACACGACATGGGCGACCCGCTCGCCGCGGCCCGGCACGTCCGCGAGGCGCTCAAGCCTGACGGCACCTGGCTCATCGTCGAGCCCTACGCCACCAACCAGGTCGCGGGCAACCTCAACCCCGTCGGGCGGGCGTACTACAACTTCTCCACGATGCTGTGCGTGCCGAACGCGCTGTCCCAGTCCGGCGGCTACGCCCTCGGCGCGCAGGCCGGTGAGGCCGCCATCAGGCAGGTCATCACCGACGCGGGCTTCACCAGGTTCCGGCGCGCGACCGAGACGCCGTTCAACCTGGTCTACGAGGTCCGTCCCTAGCGAATCCGCGCGGCCGCTCTGGTTGGATGGGCTATCAGCACAGGCTGACCGGGAGGGATGCGCTGAACGCCGCCGCCGCGGAGACGGTTTCGCTGATCGCCCTGCTCACGGTGCTCGCCTGGGCGGTGATCAGGCCGCGGGGCTGGCCGGAGGCGGTCGCGGCGGTCCCGGCCGCGGTCATCCTGATCGCGGCCGGGGCCATCCCGGTCAGCAGCGCGGCCAGCCAGGCCCGGCAGCTCGGCCCGGTGATCGGGTTCCTGGCCGCGATCTTGGTGCTGGCGCACCTGTGCGACGACGACGGGCTGTTCCGGGCCTGCGGCGACTGGATGGCGCGGGCCAGCGCCGGGAGCCCGCGCAGGCTCCTGGCGCAGGTGTTCGGCATCGCGGCGGTGACCACCGCCGTGCTCAGCCTGGACGCCACCGTGGTGCTGCTCACCCCGGTGGTGTTCGCCACCGCGGCCCGGCTCGAGGTGCGGGCCAGGCCGCACGTGTACGCGTGCACGCACCTGGCGAACTCGGGCTCGCTGCTGCTGCCGGTGTCCAACCTGACCAACCTGCTCGCGTTCGCGGCCAGCGGCCTGGCCTTCGGCCGCTTCGCCGCGCTGATGGCGGTGCCCTGGCTGGCCGCCATCGGCGTCGAGTACGCAGTGTTCGGCCGGTACTTCGCGTCCGACCTGAACACCGGCGGCCAGCCGAATCCCGGCCGGGACACCCGCCCGCCGGTGGTCACGCTCGTCGTGGTGGCGCTCACGCTGGCCGGGTTCGCCGGCGCGTCAGCGGCGGGTATCAACCCCGCCTGGGCCGCGTTCGCCGGAGCCGCGGTCCTGGCGGCGCGGGCGCTGGCCCGGCGCAAGATGGCTCCCCTGGCCCTGGTGCGCGCCGCCGACCTGCCCTTCCTGCTGTTCGTGCTGGGCCTGGGCATCGTAGTCAAGGCGGTGACGGACAACGGGCTCGGCGCGGCGCTGGCGCCGCTGCTGCCCGGCGGGACCTCGCTGCCCGCGCTGCTCGCCACGGCGGCGCTGGCCGCCGCCCTGGCCAACGTCTGCAACAACCTGCCGGCCGTGCTGGTCCTGCTGCCGCTGGCCGCGCCGTCCGGGGCCGGGGCCGTGCTCGCCGTGCTCCTCGGCGTCAACATCGGCCCCAACCTCACCTACACCGGCTCGCTGGCCACCCTGCTGTGGCGCCGCATCCTGCAGCACCACGGTTCCGCGCCCGATCTCGGGGAATTCACCAGGCTCGGGCTGCTCACCGTGCCCGCGGCGGTGGTCCTCGGGGTGCTCGCGCTGTGGGCCGGGTTGCATCTCCTGGGAGGCTGATCAACGTTGAGCGAACGTGAAAACCCGGCCCGTTCGGTATATATCTGGGTCTGCGAGGGAACATGGCGGGCCAGCGTGGACGCGGCCCTCAGCCTGGTGCCGGCCGCGGCCCGCTTTACCCTGCTGCACGTCACGTCGGCCGAGGTGCCGGACGCCGCCCACGGCGCCTACGCCGGGCTGTTCGGGCGGGCCGGGCACGATCCCGGGCGCCAGCTGGAGAAAATGGCCGCCGCATCGGCCGGGGAACTGCTCGCGGCGGCCGCGGCCCGGCTCGGGCGGGACTGTGAACGGCTCGAAGTACAAGGTCGACCCGAACGGGCGGTGGTGGCAGCCTCGGCGCAGGCGGATCTGCTGATCGTGGCGCGGGACGGCGACCGGGCGCGTCTGGGCCCGAAGAGCCTGGGCAAGGCCACCCGGTTCGTCGTCGACCATGCGGCCTGCCCCGTCCTGCTGGTCTGGCCCGGGTCCGCTCCGGACGTCACCACCATCCCCCCGCCGCCCCATCACCCCCCTCCCCCGCGGGACCACTGAACCCGCCGGGCCGACCGACCCGTTAGCTGGCGGCGCGGGTGGCCGGGGGGCGGCGGCGGAGGGCGGGATCGGTGAGCGCGGGCGGCTGCCAGCCCGCGTCGGCCGGGTTCAGCGTCACGCCCGGCGGGACGACCTGGTCGATCCGGTCCAGCACGTCGTCATCGAGGGTCACCTCCGCGCCCGCCAGCTGGCCGGTGAGCTGGTCCATGGTGCGCGGGCCGATGATCGCCGAGGTCACGCCCGAGTGCGCGGTCACGAAGGCCAGCGCCAGGTGGATCAGCGAGCAGCCGGCGTCGGCCGCGATCTTGATCAGCTCCTCGACGGCCGCCAGCTTGGCCTGGTTCCCGGGAAGGTTCGGGTCGAAGCGCAGCGGTAGCCGCTGCGCGCGGCCCCTGGTCATGTCCACGTCGGTGTCCTTGCGGAAGCGGCCGGTCAGCCAACCGCCGGCCAGCGGGCTCCACACGATGACGCCCATGCCGTACTGCTGGCAGGCCGGCAGCACCGACGCCTCGATACCGCGGACGAGGATCGAATACGGCGGCTGCTCGCAGCGGAACCGCTCGCGGCCGCGGCTTTGCGCGACCCACTGGGCCTCGACGATCTGCTCGGCGGGGAAGGTGGACGACCCGATCGCTCGGACCTTCCCGGCGTGGATGAGATCGGACAACGCCGACAGGGTCTCGTCGATGTCGGTGTCCGGGTCCGGGCGGTGCATCTGGTAGAGGTCGATGTGTTCGGTCTGCAGACGGCGCAGGCTGTTCTCCACCTCGCGGACGATCCAGCGCCGCGAGTTGCCGCGCATGTTGCGGTCCTCGCCCATGGGGCTGTGCGCCTTGGTGGCCAGCACCACGTCGTCACGGCGGCCGCGCAGCGCCTTGCCGACGATCTCCTCCGACTCCCCCGCCGAGTACACGTCCGCGGTGTCGATGAAGTTGATGCCGGCGTCCAGCGCCGCGTGGATGATGCGGATGCTCTCCTCGTGATCGGGGTTGCCCCAGGCGCCGAACATCATCGCGCCGAGGCAGTACGGGCTCACCTTGATCCCGGTACCGCCGAGCGTCCGCATCCGCATGCCTGCCGCCTTCCGCGTCGTGGTCGTACGAGCCGGTCAGTTCCCGATCCTATTGGCGTCGGCTCCCGGGGCAAATCAGCATCGCTGTGGCATCGCTGCTGGCGGACAGCATCAATGTGGCAGCGATGCCGTTGCTAAGAGCATGTATATAGTTGATTTAGGCATCGATTGATCCGGGGATGACATGGGCGAAGTGACGGCTGATAACCCAGTGGCGACAGATACGCCGACTCGCGATGGCGCGGCTCGGGACGGTGCGGCTGGGGGAACGCAAGAGGACGCATCGGTGGCCGCAGTGCGGGGGTTCAACCGGTTCTACACCAACGTGATCGGGCTGCTGCGGGGCAAGTACCTGGACACGCCGTACTCGCTCACCGAGGCGCGGCTGCTGTTCGAGCTGGCGCAGCGGGACGCCAGCAAGGTCGCCGACCTGCGGCGCACGGTCGATATCGACCCGGGCTACCTGAGCCGGATCCTGACCAGGTTCGAGTCGGACGGGCTCATCGCCAGGCAACGTTCGGCCGCTGACGGGCGGCGGCAGGTCATTGAGCTGACGGGCCGCGGGCGCCAGGTCGTCGCAGGGCTCGATGCCCGGTCGGCCGAACAGACCCGGGGCATCCTGGACGGCCTGCGCGATGACGACCGGCGCCGGCTGCTCGACGCGATGCACGTCATCACCGAGACGCTCACCGGATCACCACGACCGCGTGGCTACCTGCTCCGGGCCCCGCGCCCGGGCGACATGGGCTGGGTGGTGCAGCGCAACGCGGCGGTGTACGCGGAGGAGTTCGGCTGGGACGACTCCTACGAGGCGCTGGTGGCCAGGATCGTCGCGGACTACGTGGACCACCGGGACCCGGAGGCCGAATCGGCCTGGATCGCCGAGGTCGACGGCGCGCCGGCCGGCTGCGTCTTCTGCGTGCGCGAGAACGCCACCACCGCCCGGCTTCGCCTGCTCCTGGTGGAGCCGCGGGCCCGCGGCCTCGGGATCGGCGCCCGCCTGGTCGACGAGGTGCTGCGGTTCGCCCGCCAGGCCGGGTACGCCCAGATCACGCTCTGGACCAATGACGTGCTCGCCGACGCCAGGCGGATCTACCAGCGGGCGGGCTTCACCCTGGACGACGAGAGCCGTCACCACAGCTTCGGGAGGGATCTGACCGGCCAGAACTGGTCCCGCACGCTGTAGCGGCCGACCGTAACGGCTGGACCGGGCCGGCCAGGTGCGGCGGGGCGGCCGCGACGGAGGGCAGGTTCTCGGTCCGCTCGAACAGCAGCAGCACCGCGCCGGCCAGGAAGCAGACCGCGCCGATAAACGTGCCGAGGTTGGCCACCGGGACGCTCAGCAGCTCGGTGGTCCCCGGGATGACGTAGCTGGCCACCGCGGAGAACCCGAACGCGACCGACCCGGCCAGGTTCACCCCGGTGATCCACCAGCCCAGCGACCTCGGCCGCCAGGCCGTCCAGCCATGGCACGCCTCGAACCAGGCGAGCGCGCTGGCGACCAGGAAGCAGACCGAGCCGAAGATGTCGGGGCGCCAGACGTGATGCCGCGCCTGCGCCGTGCCGGCGGCCGCGAAGATGGCGGCGAAGGTGCTGACGTTGAATTCGAGCGTGCCGATCAGCTGCACGGCGGTCGCCTGCCAGTCGATCTGCTTGGGCAGGAACACGAAGACCTTCCGGCGAGGGGTACCCGGCCGCCGGGGCGCGGCATCGACCGCCTCGCGGTACTGCAGGAAACCGGCCGAGGTGAAGAACAGCGACCCGATGAAGAACGTCACCGCGTCCGGCGTGGCCCCCACGGCGTTCAGGTAGCCGGGCACGGTGCCGAGCCCGAACAGGAACGAGCCGACCGCGAACAGGACGCCGATCCACCAGTCGCGATCTTGCGGCGCCCACCACGTCGAGCCGCGGGCCGGCGCCCCGGACAGGTGCTTGCGGTGCGAGCGGGATTCCCAGCGCGCGATCACGCCGTCCGGGCGCTTGCGGACGACGAAGGTGACGAACGGCCCGAACCCGCGTTCGGTTGCCGTCTCTGCTTGCGCCGGCGTCGAGCGGCCTGCTGCGCTCACACCTCGCAGGATGAGCCACGGCGGACCGGGCGGCATCACCCCGCGCGGATGAGGTCACGACGCGGTAGCCGGTTACTTGCGGCAGCCCGCCGCGGCGCGGCAGCCCGCCGCGGATGGCGATCCGTCAGCTCCCGGCGGTCAAGAGCTCGCGCAGGTAATCGGCGCTCTGCCGGACGTCGGCGACCGGGCCCTCGCCGCGGGGTTCCCCGGTGAGGATGGTGTCCTGCTCCAGGACATACCAGCCGCTGTAGTCGCGGCCCCGCAGGTGGCTGACGATAGCGGCGAAGTCGACGTCACCGCTACCCAGCGGCCGGTACATGCCGCGCCCGACCGCCTCGGTGTAGCTGAGCCGGCCCGACCGGACCTGCGCCGCGATCTGGTCGTCGACGTCCTTGAAGTGGGTGTGCGCGATGCGGTCCGGGGCCTGCCTGGTCAGCTCGGCCGGGTCGGTCCCGCCGATCAGCAGGTGACCGGTGTCCAGGCACAGCGAGATGGCCGAGCCCTCCAGCACGCGCCGGACCTCATCGCCGCGCTCGACCAGCGTGCCGACGTGCGGGTGCAGGACAGCGCGGACGCCGCGCGCCGTGGCCAGGCCGGTGAGCCGGTCGAGGTTGGTGAGCAGCGTCTTCCAGCCCGCCTCGTCCAGGCCGGGGCTCGGGGTCGAACACGTCGAGGCCGACCCCGGACAGCCGGCCGACGGTGAGCGCCCGCCACACGGCGTCGGCGTCGACGAGCCCGCCGCGGCTGCAATTGACCAGTACCGCGCCCGGCTTGACCCGGGCCAGGAAGGCGTCGTTGACCAGGTGGCGGGTCTGGTCGGTCAGCGGCAGGTGCAACGTGATGACGTCGCTGCGCGCGGCGAGGTCCCCGAGGTCGGCGCAGCGCAGGCCGGCGGGCGGCTCGCTGACCGGGTCGTAGGCCAGGATCCGCATCCCGAAGGCTGCTGCGAGGTCGGCGGTCCGGCGGCCGATGCGGCCGTAGCCGACCATGCCCAGGGTGGCGCCGTCCAGGTCGCCGACTCCGACCGTGCCGCGCTCGGCCCAGCGGCCGTCGCGGACCAGCGCGGTGAGCGGGCCGAACCGCTTGACCAGGTGCAGCGCCATGCCGATGGCGCCCTCGGCCACCGCTGCGGAGCCGGCCCCTGGCGTGATCACGACGGCGATGCCGCGGGCCGTCGCGGCTGGCACGTCCACCAGGTCCACGCCCACCCCGGTCCGGGCGATGACCCTCAGCTCCGGTGCCCGGCGGAGCAGCGCCTCGTCGACCCGTGCGCCGGCCCGGACGATGGCGCCCGCGGCGGTGGCGAGTTCGGCCTGGTCCGGGTCGGGGACGAAGCGGCAGTGCCCGTCGAGCACATCGCAGACCAGCGCCGGGTCGACTGGTCCCAGCGCCACCACGACCGGGAGCGCGCCCATCAGGCGTGCCCGAACGTGGCCCCGGGAACCGGCGCCACCTTGTGCCAGGCGCCGTCCCGGGCCGAAGCCGCCGTCGCGGCGATGACCTCGGCGTCCGCGTGCGCCTCCTCGATCGTTGAGTTGCGCCGCTCGCCGCCGGCCACCGCGACCAGGAACTTCTTGGCCTCGATGACCTTCAGGTCGTCGTAGCCCATGCTGGTGCCCGGTCCGGGCTGGAACCGGGCGTAGTCGCCCAGTGCGGAGTTGCCGAGGACGGTGGTGTAGCCGCGGTCGGCCTTACCGGGGCCGCCCCGCCCCAGGCATAGCCGCAGCTCGTTCATCTGCTCGAAGCTCCAGACCGCGGAGCCCTCGGTGCCGTAGATCTCGAAGCCCAGGGCGAACTCCGGGCCGACGCTGACTCGATCTGGACCACGCCGAGGACCTCGGAGTTGGCCCGGTCCAGGGCGCCCGGGTCGAGCCCGAACCGGCAGGCCCGGTTGTAGGTGGCCACGCCCCGGTCCGGGAGCTGCTCGAGGCGGGCCGCCTGTCCGCCGTGCTCTACCACGACCTGCGCCGGGACATGCACCGCGCCTGCCAGATCATCATGCAGGCCAACGGCGCGCTGGACGGCCCGATCATCACCGCGCCGTCATCCATCCAGGTCATCACGCCGTTCAACGTCCCGCCCGAGATGGGACCGCCGTGACCCCGGGGCGAGCTGACTGCCGACGGCAGCGCCGAGCGCACGTCGAGAAGCACCGGCGCGGTGCTGCTCGCCAGTTCGGCGGCCAGCGCACCGGCGCTGACCAGGAGGCAGTCCCGACCCGTCCCGGCGGTCATGCGGCGGAGTACATGAGCGCAGGCACCAGCTGCTCCGACGGGGTGAGCGAGCCGTGCATGCCGAACAGCGCGGACTCCCTCGGCTCGGCCTTGGTGGCCACGACGGCGAGGGAGCCGGACGGGGCCACCACCACGTCGCCGATCCGCCGGGTCATGGCCTCGTCCACCGGGCCGAACCAGCCTTCCTTGATGGCCTCGTCCCTGGACATCACCCAGGCGCGCTCGCCGAGCACCTCGCGCCAGGCGGCGAGAAGGTCGGCGGCGGCGCCGCGGCGGGCATACAGGTGCCTGGCCCGCGGCTCGCCGCCGAGCAGGGCCAGCCCGGACCGGAGTTCCGGGTTCGCGTCCACGTCGAACTTGTCCTCCGGGCCGATGTCCACCATGCCGTGATCCGCCGTCACGTACATGCAGGTCCCCGACGGCAGCGCGGCGGCCAGCTGCTCGGCCAGCTTGTCGACGTGGGCCAGCTGGTTGTACCAGGCGTCGGAACCGACCCCGAACACGTGCCCGGTGCCATCGAGGTCGCCGTGGTAGACGGTCACGAACGCGCGGTCGTCGTCCCGCAGGGCCGCGGCGGCCTGCGCGGCCAGGGCGCCCATGCTGTCGGCGGGCCGGAAGTCCGCACCGCTCATCGTAGCCACGGTCAGGCCGGTACCGCGGAACGCGCCCTGGGCCACGTGCACGGCCGCGATGCCCGCGGCGGTGGCCCGCTCGTACACCGTGGGCAGTGGCTGCCACTGCCGGGGATCAACCCGTGCGTCCCAGCGCAATCCGTTGAGCAGGCGGTTCTCGCCCGGGATGATGACCTGGTAGCCGAGGATCCCGTGCTGGCCGGGCGGGCGGCCGGTGCAGATGGAGCCGAGACTGGTCACCGTGGTGGACGGGAACCCGGCCGTGATCGGCTTGGAGTTCAGCGCGAGCTCGGACAGGAAGGGCGCCACGGCCGGATGGGCGCGGAGCAGTTCCCAGCCCAGTCCGTCCACGATCAGCAGGCAGGCCCGCCGCGCGGCGGGCAGGCCGAGGACGTTCTGCGCCTGAGGCGTTTCCGGGTCAACGGACGCGAGCATCGACGAGGACAGGTCGGCCAGGGTGGCGGCCCCGTATGTCGGCACGATAGGCGGATGTCTCAGCTCGGGCGTCATGCGGGGATCCTCACCTACTCGTGCGTGCCACTCAGCGTGGGTGCCTTGGCGCCGTTGCCTCAGCAGCCTGCCGGATCATGGGGATCATGGTGCCACTGGCGGGTGGCAGCGGCAAAACGATCTTCAGCGGCCCGCCGGGTCATCAGCTCCCGCGGACCGCGGTGGCGTCGGACAGCTCACGCGCGAAATTCAGCAGCTGCCGTACGGCATCCTCGCCGTCCGCGGCCTGGCTCACCCGCAACGAGAAGTCATCGGCCGTGATCGTGCCCAGGTAACCGTGATCCGCCTCGCAGTTCTCATCGCCGCAGTGCGCGGGCTCGAGCTCCAGGTGGGACAGGACGTTCCAGCCGATGGTCAGCATGACCTCCGACGGCATGGTGACGCCCGGCAGGTAACCGGCCGGGTCGGGCACGACGCGGCTGAGGGCCACGGATGAGATCTTGGCGAACCGGATCGCCTCGGTGCTCGTCTCCGCCCGCGGCCGGCTGTCCGAGTCCTCGGCCGGATGCTCGTCGGTGTGTGAGTACACCAGCCGGGTCGGGGTGAGCGCGAGCACGGTCATGTGCCGGCGCACCTCCATGCCGGGGTCGAAGATCGCGTCGTGGTGGACGACGTAGGCCGTGACTGGCTCAGATCCGAGCGCCGAGGCGACCGCGTCGGACACCAGGCCCGGATAGTAGCCGCTGCGCTCGATAGCGGCCCGCAGGCCATCGGTCAGGACTCGCGTTTCCCTCATGCCCCCATCCTGCACCGTCCGGCCGGCTGCTTTACCCACCGGAGCGAATCTAGCCTGCCTCGGGGACCCCTGGCGGCGCCACGCCGGCCAGGTGCAGGACGCGCTCCTCGGCGGGTTCGGGCAGCGATATGGCGCTCGCACCGGGGGCGGGCCTGGGCCGGCGCGGCTTCCTGGGTCCCGATCCGCCGCCCCGGCCGCGGTAGATGATCAGGCCGTTGACCGGGTCGGGCGCGCCATCCAGGGCCGAACGGACCACCGGCAGCGCGCGGAACGCCTCCCACTGCGCGTTCGAGTCGAAGAGCACCTCGAACACCACGCCGTAGCGGTGCTCGTGCCACGCCCACTCGATGGCGCCGTTGGTCACCGCTGCCTCGGTGAGGTCGTCCTGGTAGGAGTCCTTCCAGCGACGAGCCGGCAGCTCGCTCGCGTCGAATACCTCGATCGACCACCACTCGGACACGCCTTTGTCACCGCCATCCGATCGCATTATCTGCCCCTTGCTCAAGATAGTACGTCTTTCGCCCGCCTGCCGATAGGCTCAGCGGCCATGAGGTGGCAGGGGCTGCGGCTGTCGGTGACGCTGCTCACCGTGATCCCGTGGCGGCGCCCGGAGGACAATGCCGCCGCCGCGCCGCCGCGGGCCAGCGTGGCCGCCGCGATGGGGTGGGCGCCTGTCGTAGGGCTGCTGCTCGGCATCATCGCTTCGGCCGTCCTGCTGGTGGCCGATCGCCCGCTCGGAGCCGGACCGCTAACCGCGGCCGGGCTCGCGGTCGGGTCGCTCGCCCTGCTCACCCGGGGTCTGCACCTCGACGGGCTGGCCGACCTGGCCGACGGCCTGGCCAGCGGCAAGCCCGCTCCGGACGCGCTGGAGATCATGGGCCGCTCCGACATCGGGCCGCTCGGCACGGTCACCCTGATATTGACGCTGCTCATCCAGGTCGCCGCGCTCGGCCAGGCCGAATCGGCCGGTCACGGGCGAGGTCCCGCCGCGCTCATCGCCGCGGTGGTCACCGGCAGGCTGGCCCTGACGTGGGCCTGCCGCCGGGGCGTGGCCGCGGCCCGGGCGGACGGGCTCGGGGCGCTGGTCGCGGGCTCGGTGCGACCGGTCATCGCGGCCGCGGCTACCGTGGCTACGCTGGCGTCGGCATCGGCGGCGGTGGCGATCTCCGCGACGGCCGCTGCCGAACCGCTCGGCTGGACCCTCCCGCTGGCGGTCCTCGCGGGCCTGGGTGCGGCGTTCGCGGTGCAGCGGCACGCGGTGCGGCGGCTCGGCGGGATCACCGGCGACGTGCTCGGCGCGCTGGCCGAGGTCGCGACCACCGTCACCCTGGTGGTCGCGACCATGGGCCCGGCCGCCTGAGCGCTGAGCTACGCCAGCGCGTCCCGTCGTGGTCTACCAGCGGCAGGTCACGCGCCCACGACGGCGTGTTTCAATTGCGACAAGGCCAGGACCCGAGGCAGGAACCGCTGATGCCGACGACACACGAAGTATTCAACCAGCCGCCCCCGCTGACCGGGTACGACATCGCCGATGACCCGGCGATGCTGACCGCGCTGCGGCGCGAAGGCGCCGCCTGGGCCGAGGAAGGCGTCCGTGAACTCGGCCAGCTGGCCGGCTCGGCGCAGGTGCAGGAGCAGGGCCGGCAGGCCAACGAGAACCCGCCGAAGCTGCGCACGCACGACCGCTCCGGGAACCGGATCGACGAGGTGGAGTTCCATCCGGCCTGGCACGAGCTGATGACGGTGGCGGTCCGGCACGGCCTGCATGCCGCGCCGTGGCGGGACGGCCGTCCCGGAGCGCATGTGGCGCGGGCGGCCGGCCTCTACGTGTGGGGCGCGGCCGAGGCCGGGCACTGCTGCCCGATCTCGATGACCTACGCCATCGTGCCCGCGCTGCGGCACGCACCCGCACTCGCCGGGCGTTTCGAGCCGCTGCTCGCGGCCCCCGGGTACGACTTCGGCCTGCGACCGCCCGAGGCCAAACGAGGCCTGCTGGCCGGCATGTCGATGACCGAGAAGCAGGGCGGCTCCGATGTCCGGGCGAACACCACCCGTGCGGTTCCGGCGCCGGGAGATACCGGAAGCTACCTGCTGACCGGGCACAAGTGGTTCACATCGGCGCCGATGGGCGACCTGTTCATGGTCCTGGCCCAGGCTCCGGGCGGGCTGTCCTGCTTCCTGCTGCCCCGGGTCCGGCCGGACGGCACCAGGAACGGCATGCGCCTGCAGCGGCTGAAGGACAAGCTCGGCAACCGCTCGAACGCGTCGGCCGAGGTCGAATACGACGAGGCGCTGGCCTGGCTCGTCGGCGAGGAGGGCCGCGGCGTCCGCACCATCATCGAGATGGTGAACATGACCCGGCTGGATTGCGTGCTCGGCACGGCGACCGGGATGCGGGCCGGGGTGACGATGGCCGCGCACCACGCCGCCCACCGGACGGTCTTCGGCCGGCGGCTGGCCGAACAGCCGCTGATGGCCAGCGTGCTCGCCGACCTCGCGGTCGAGTCGGAAGCCACCACGATGGCGGCGTTCCGGCTGGCCGGGGCGACCGACCGCGCGGCCCGCGGTGACGAGCGGGAGGCCGCGTTCCGCCGCCTCGCGCTGGCGGCGACCAAGTACTGGGTGTGCAAGCGCGCTCCCGGGCACGCCGCCGAGGCGCTGGAATGCCTGGGCGGCAACGGCTACGTGGAGGAATCAGGGATGCCGCGCCTGTACCGCGAGGCGCCGCTCGCGTCGATCTGGGAGGGTTCAGGCAATGTGGCCGCGCTGGATGCGCTGCGCGCGCTGACCAGGCAGCGCGAGACGGCCGAGGCGCTTTTCGGCGAACTCGACCAGGCCGCCGGGGCGGACAGGCGGCTGGACCAGGCGATCGCCCGGCTGCGGAAGGAACTCATCGACCCGGCGGAGGCCCGTGCCCGTCACCTGGCCGAGGCCATCGCGCTCACCCTCCAAGGCGCGCTGCTCGTCAGATACGGTGATCCCGCGGTGGCCGACGCGTTCGCCGCCTCCCGTCTGGCCGACGACGGAGCGTCCTTCCTGGGCTGGGGGCATGCGTTCGGCACGCTTCCGTCCGGCGTGGACACCACGGCCATCGTCAGGCGCGCCGCCCCGGCGCTCCCGGCGGTATGAGCCGACCGGTGGAGGCCCGGACCGGCCTCGCCAAGCAAAAGGCGGGTCCGGGCGGACCCGCCTTCGCAACTGCGGCCCGGGGAACAACGACCCGGGTCAGAAAAGTAGTGGTAGCAAAGTCACGAGCGAGCAAACTTGCGGAGAGACCCCCCGGTTTAGTGCCAATGGGCACATGGGCCTCTCATCCGATTTCGAGGCGCCACGGCGAGCCGTGCCGCGGCACTAGTTCCCCGTCGCCGCCCGGAACTTGACGACCAATTCGGCCGGCACGCGGCCGCGGTCCTTGACTTCGATGCCCTGCGCCTTTGCCCATTCGCGGACTTCGGTAGTGTTCAGCCCGCTGGCGGCCGTCCGGCGTCCGGCACGGGCCGACCGGCGGGCGTTGCCACCACTGCGCCGCGCGGCCTCGACGTAGCGCGACAGCGCCTTGCGAAGCGCCTCGGCGTGCTTCGTGTTCAGGTCGATCTCGTACTCGGCCCCATCCAGCGCAAAGCGGACAGTACCCTCTGCCTCACTGCCATCGATGTCATCGATGAACAGAGTTTGTATCTTCTGAGCCACGTGTACTCCGTTCCACTCGTTGAATAGTGTATAAGCGTAGACGATCATCGCACGATAAGGGTGCGGCAACCCCCAATTACATTGCACGCGGTCTGCTGAACGTTGGCCGCCGGCTTCCCGGTGAACTCGCGGACGCCCGAAGAAGTCACCAACGGTATGCGAGCGCGTACCTAAAGGCAGGCAGCGGACCGCGAGCCGGACGCACTCCGCTACGATGTGAAACCGTTTGCTTTGATTCCGGTCATGCCGAAACGGGTGCGCCGCTTGGCCGGCGTTCGCATTGCCCGGGTTCGCTTGCCTTATGGCCGAGAGCGAACAAGCCTGGTTAGCGGGCTGCGCCGGCGCCTGGCGCATTAGCGGGTTAACCGTGATGCACGTGCACCAGCTTCTCGTTTCGCCGTGCCGAACACTCAGGATTCTTCCAGCTTCGCCTGAAAAGGGACGGGCGGGCCATTGATCGCGCGGTCACGATGCTTAGGTGTCGTCCCGGCCCGCCGGTGCAGCCTGGCGGCAAGGTACACGAGCCCGGTCTGGCGCGGCGTGTCTGCGCGCTGGGTGCACGCCACCTGCGGCGTTGCGTCACAGACGACCAGCGGGTACCGGCGAAGCCCGACAGTTCCCCTCGGCGAGATATCCGATCTGCTTAGCAAGGCGAACTGATCCTGTCTCGTGGAGACTTTCCGCCACCTTGCCATCCTCGAAACGCCAAACGGCAAAGTCCCGCGCCTCCGCCGGCCCGCCGACGGCCTTGACGGCCCCCATATTGACCGGCAGGGATCCCCGTGTCGCGGTTTATCGCGAACTGAGAACATGTCCTCGATGGTCGCGGTGAGATCTGGGCGGCCAGCCGGTCGCTTCTGTATCCTGCGTTCAGGCTCGGGGCCGCCGACGAGCACACCATTGGCCCGGACGTTCTCGCTGAACGGGTCATCCGTAAGCGCGGTATTTCCCGTCCATCACGCCGAGAGACACGTTCATGTGATGTTCACTGTCGGCCCGGTCGGTCATGCTCTTTCCTCGCTGAAAACGTTCCGAAAGCGACCCCCGGCCACGAGGCGATCAGGGTCCCGGCCCGCACCAGGCCACGGTGCACCCGGAAGTTCTTAATAGCCCCGAACGGTCCGGGTTACCGGCCCGGTTTTCGTCCGAGTGGCCGCGGGCAGGCGCCGCGGACGACGTTGGCGCCGAACGCCGTGCCGGCCCCGGCCCCGGCGCCCCACCCGCTGGGTATCCAGCCAACTGACCAGCGCATGCTCGCCTGCGGCCCGGTCCGGACGTACGCTCTGTATGGTTACGGCTGCGCGTCCTATCCCTACTGATCCGGGAGTCGGTTGTGGGCATCCTTTCCTGGTTCCGTTCTCGCCGGTCACCAGACGCCCCGGACAGCGGGGCGCAGAGCCTGATCAGGCTCCGCTACGAGGACCCGGCCTTCGAGCCAATTGAGGAAGCCGCAGCCGCGGACGTCGCCCGGGTGGAGGAGGACGACAAGTATTTTGGCGCCGACTCCCCCGCCAAGCAGGACGAACTCTGACCGCGTGACTCCCTGGCGCGCGGGTATCGCCGCTGAAACAACGCGGGCGTCAATCAGCTCCCCCGGGGACGCTGGCACGTTTCCGGGGCACGAACCCGCTTCGTTCGGTCCATAAGGGGATTCGGGGAGCGGCCGTGAAGTTACCTACGGTGTAAAGTGGACGCTGGTTTTGCTTGCAGGCAGTAAGCCGCTAGCGTGCCACCATGGCAGCGGATGGGCGACGGCACGTAATCGCGATCGGCGGCGGCATGCGCGTACCAGATGGCCGGGCGCCAGTGCACATGGATTACGCGCTGCGGCTGACCGGCAGGCCAGAGCCCCGGATCTGTGTGCTCAACACCGCCGGCGGCGACGATCCGCGGTGGACGCTGAACATGTACTCCCGCTTCGCCGGGCACCCGGCCAGGCTCAGCCATCTGGCCCTGTTCCCGATGCCCAACGTGGCCGACCCCGAGGACCTCCTGCTGTCCCAGGACGTCATCTTCGTCGGCGGCGGCAGCGTGGCGAACATGGTGGCCGTGTGGCGGGTGCACGGGCTCGACCAGATCTTCCGCAAGGCATGGCAGGCGGGCATCGTGCTGGCCGGGTCGAGCGCCGGGGGGATCTGCTGGTTCGAGGGCGGGACGACGGACTCGTTCGGCCGTGAGCTCCGGGCGTTCACCGACGGGCTCGGGCTGCTGGCTGGCAGCTACTGCCCGCACTACGACTCCGAGCCGACCCGGCGGCCGCTGTACCACCGGCTGATCGAGGACGGCACGCTGTCCGGCGGCATCGCGTGTGACGACGGCGCGGCGGCGCACTTCGTCGACGACGAGCTGGCCGAGCTGACCGCGGACCGCCCGGGGGCGAGCGGGTACCGGGTCGAGCCCGGGGACACCGAGATCCGGCTCGAGACCCGGTTCCTGGACAGCTGAGCCAGGCGCCCGCCCGGGCCGGAACGGGGGGCCATCGGGGGGTCTATGGCCAGGGGTGGAGGCGCGGTTCTACCGACGGTGAGACCGCGGCCGAGCTATTCGTCAGCGAGGGCACGGTCAAGACCCATGTCAACCACCTGTTCACCAAGCTGCGGCTGCGGGACCGGGCGGCAGCCGTAGTCTTCGCCTTCGACCACGGGCTGGTCAGGCGGCCGGGCTAGGGCGCCAGGCGCCGGCCCGGCGGGGCGCGGCGGCGGGACCGGGGCGGGAAACCCGGCCCGTTCGGGATAAATGGCCGCTACGGACGGGTGGCGCGGCGCAGCGACCAGCCCAGGGCGGCGAACGCGCACACGGGCAGCAGCCACCAGGCGTTGACACCGGCCGCGTGGACCAGCAGCGCGGTCAGCACCAGGCCGGCCACCACGACCACCGCGACGCGCCAGTCGTCGCCGACGACGAAGTCGTAGGCGAAGGCGCCGATGGATTTGAGCCGCCTCATGAGCTGATCACCTTCTCCGAGGAGCGGGCCGCCGGACTGTTCCCGCGGCGCGGCCGGAGCAGGGCCGTGTACCCCAGCGACACCAGCGCCACCACCGGCACCAGCACGAGCAGGGCCCCGTCGTGACCCGGCCAGGAGACGCCGGCGCCCTCGGCCCCCCAGAAGATACCGAACGAGGTGAGCATGATGCCCACCGCGAACTTCATCGCATTCTCCGGCACCCGGGCCAGCGGCGCCCGCACCGCGATACCCGTCACCGCGACCGCCACCACGGCCGCCGCCGCGCCGATCACGGCGGCGCCGACGTTGTGCTGGTTGGCGCCGAACGTGATCACGATGAAGACCACCTCCAGGCCCTCGAGCAGCACGCCCTTGAACGAGAGCGTGAAGGCGTACCAGTCGCTGACGCCGCGGCGGGACGAGGGCGCCGCCTCCTTGGCCGCCGCCACCTCGCGCAGGTAGGCGCTGGCCTCATCGTGCAGCGCCTTGTACCCGGTCGCGCGGAGGATGGCCTTGCGCAGCCACTGCAGCCCGAAGATGGCCAGCAGGGCGCCGACCACCAGGCGCAGCGCGGTCAGCGGCAGCAAGGTGATGGTCGGTCCGAGCACGGCCACGACCACGGCCAGCACGACCAGGGCGGCCGCCATTCCCTGGAAGGTGGAGCGCCACTCGCGGGTCAGGCCGGCGGCGAGCACGATGGTCAGCGCCTCGATGGCCTCCACCGCGCAGGCGACGAAGACGGTCAGGATGAGGGGAAGCGCGGTCACGTGGCTCCTTCCAGGTCCAGTGCTTGAATATTCGGGTGACTGAGAAGACTCCCAGTAAAGACGGGGACGCGGGCTGGCTGGTGCTCATCTACCGGGTGCCGCCCGAGCCAACCCGGTTGCGTTCCACCGTATGGCGGCGGATCAAGAGCCTGGGCGCCATATACCTGCAGAACTCGGCCGCCGCGCTGCCGGCCAGCGCGGCCACCGAACGCGCGCTGCGCAAGCTCAGACGGGAGATCATCGACATGTCCGGGACGGCCGTGCTGCTGTCCTGCTCGGTGCTGGCGGGCGAACCGGACGTGCTCAAGGCCTTCCAGGCGGCCAGGAACGACGAGTACGAGGAGATCGTGGACCGCTGCGAGGACTTCCTGGCGCAGGTGAAGAAGGAGTACACGGAAAACCACTTCACCTACGCCGAGCTCGAGGAGAACGAGGTCGACCTGGTCAAGCTGCGCAACTGGTTCGCCAGGGTGCGCGAACGCGACGCCTTCGACGCGGCCGGAAGGCAGGCGGCCGAGAAGGCGATCGACGAGTGCGAGCAGTCGCTCGAGGCCTATGCCGCCCGGGTATACGCCGAGGAAACGGAGAGCCGCTGACCACCGGCTCCGCACTGCCAGCACGAGCTCCTCCTTCTCCGTTTCCTGTCCATTGCAACAGCTGTTAGCTTATAGCACTAACCGGAGTTATATCGGACTCGCCCGGCAACGGGTCCCATCTCGAGCGCGGGCGCGGCCGTGGCCGGGCTGGGACACCGGGCGATGCCCTACGATCAGCAGAATGACGGTCACACTGCTTACCAGCCAGTCAGCGCCGACGACAACCGACGCGGATGTCCTCGTAACCGGCGTGTTCCAGGGCTCAGACGGCCCGGTTCTCACGCTGAGCACGGATGAGTTCGATCTGATGACCGCGCTTGCCGCGCTCGGCGCGACGGGCAAGGCCGAGGAGATCATCAAGATCCCGACGGCGGGGCATCTGCCGGCCCCGGTCATCGTCGCCGTGGGCCTGGGCCCGGAGCCCGGGACCGCCGATGCGGGGCCCGCGGAACGCCAGGCCTACCTGGAGCGGCTGCGCCGCGCGGCCGGCGCCGCCGTCCGCGATCTGGTCGCCGGTTCGGCCGGACGCGCCAGGCATGCCGTGATCGCGCTGCCCGCGGGCGAACCGGACGAGGCCGAGGCGGTGGCGCTGGGCGGGCTGCTCGGCGGTTACGTCTTCAGGAAGTACCGGACGACCGCGGGCGCGCCCGGTGACGTCGAGCTGATCATGCACACGGCCCGCGAGGACGCGGTGCGCCAGGCCCGGATCCTGGCCGACGCGATGACGCTCGTCCGCGACCTGGTGAACACCGCTCCCGCCAACCTGGTCCCCGCGGACCTGGCCGCGGCGGCCGAGCAGGTGGCCACGGCGCACGGCCTCGGCGTGCAGGTGCTCGACGAGAACGAACTGGCCAAGGAGGGTTACGGCGGCATACTGGCGGTGGGCATGGGTTCGGCTCACCCGCCGCGGCTGGTCCGGCTCGAGTACGCCCACCCGGACGCCGTCCGCACCGTGGTGTTCGCGGGCAAGGGCATCACGTTCGACTCGGGCGGCCTCTCGCTCAAGCCGTCGAAGGCGATGGAGACGATGAAGGCCGACATGGGCGGCGCTGCGGCGGTGCTGGCCGCGGTCCAGGCCGTCGCCGAACTCGGCCCGGCGGTGAACCTGGTCGGCTACCTCCCGCTCGCCGAGAACATGCCGGGCGGCGGCGCGCAGCGCCCGTCCGACGTCATCACCATCTACGGCGGCAAGACCGTGGAAGTGCTGAACACCGACGCCGAGGGCCGGCTCGTGCTCGCCGATGCCCTGGCCCGGTCCGAGGCCGACGGTCCCAGCCTGCTCGTCGACGTGGCTACACTGACAGGTGCGCAGACAGTGGCGCTCGGCAACCGCACGGCCGGGGTGATGGCCAGCGACGATTCGCTGGCCACCGGCATCGCGGACGCCGCCAGGCGGGCGGGCGAGGCCATGTGGCCGATGCCACTGCCCGAGGACCTGCGCAAGGGACTGGATTCCACCGTGGCGGACATCGCCAACGTGTCCGGAGACCGCAGCGGCGGCATGCTGGTCGCCGGGCTGTTCCTGCGCGAGTTCGTGCCGGCCGGAGTCCGCTGGGCCCACCTGGACATCGCCGGGCCCGCCTATAACGACGGCGGCCCCTACGGGTACACCGCCAAGGGCGGCACCGGGGCAGCGGTCCGGACGCTGGTGCAGATCGCGGGGGACGTGGCGGAAGGCAAGCTCGCCGGCGACCCGGCCGACGGCAAGTGAAATGATGAAGACTGGGTAGGCCAGCTAGGGCTGACTGGCTGACTAAGGAGGCTTGAGGGGTGGCAGAGGGCATCGGCAGCTACGACATCGTCGTGCTCGGCGGGGGCAGTGGCGGGTACGCCTGCGCGCTGCGCGCGGCCGAACTCGGCAAGCGCGTGGCGCTGATCGAAAAGGACAAGGTCGGCGGGACCTGCCTGCACCGCGGCTGCATCCCGACCAAGGCGCTGCTGCACGCGGCCGAGATCGCGGACCACGCCAGGGACAGCGCATCCGTCGGCGTCAAGACCACCTTCGAGGGCATCGACGTTCCCGGCGTGCTCTCCTACAAGAACTCTGTGGTGGACCGGCTCTGGAAGGGCCTGCAGTCGACGATCGCGAGCCGGAAGATCGACACCATCGAAGGCTCCGGGCGGCTGGAATCGCCGACCCGGGTCCGGGTCGGCGACACCGTCTACGAGGCGGAGCACGTGGTGCTCGCCACCGGGTCGCAGCCGAAGAGCCTGCCCGGCCTGGAGATCGACGGCGAGCGGGTGATCACCTCGGACCACGCGCTGCAGCTCGACCGGGTGCCCGATTCGGTGGTCATCCTCGGCGGCGGCGTGATCGGGGTCGAGTTCGCCAGCATGTGGCGGTCCTTCGGCGCCGAGGTGACCATCGTCGAGATGCTCCCGCAACTGCTGCCGCTGGAGGACGAGAGCAGCGCGAAGCTGCTGCAGCGGGCGTTCCGGCGCCGCGGCATCCGCTTCGAGCTCGGCGCCAGGTTCGAGTCGGTCAAGCACACCGACACCGGCGTCGCGGTGACGCTCGAGGGCGGCAAGACGCTCGACGCGGACCTGCTGCTGGTCGCGGTCGGCCGCGGCCCGGTCTCCGGCGACCTCGGCTACGAGGATGCCGGCGTGGCCACCGAGCGGGGTTTCGTCAAGGTGGACTCGCTCTGCCGGACGAGCATCCCGTCGATCTCCGCGGTCGGCGACCTCATCAACACGCCCCAGCTCGCGCACGTCGGGTTCGCCGAGGGGATCATGGTCGCCGAGCGGATCGGCGGCCTGCCCGTCACCCCGATCGACTACGACGGCGTGCCGCGGATCACCTACAGCGACCCGGAGGTGGCCTCGGTGGGCCTCACCTCCGCGCAAGCCGCCGAGCGCGGCCTGAAGACAGCCGCGTTCAACTACAACCTCGGCGGCAACGGCCGGAGCGTGATCCTGCAGACCCAGGGCGCAGCCAAGGTCATCGCGGTCTCCGAGGAGGACGGTCCCGGCCGCGTGATCGGCGTGCACATCGTCGGCGGCCGGGTCAGCGAGCTCATCGCCGAAGCCCAGCTGATCTACAACTGGGACGCCGAGCCTGCGGACGTGGCCCAGCTCATCCACCCCCATCCCACCCAGTCGGAAGCGATCGGCGAGGCACATCTCGCGCTGGCCGGCAAGCCCCTGCACGTACACGCCTTATTTTCGCCCCCGAACCCACCCTATTTTCGCCCCCGAACCCACCCTATTTTCTCCCCCGAACCCACCCTATTTTCTCCCCCGAACCCACCCTATTTTCTCCCCCGAACCCACCCTATTTTCTCCCCCGAACCCACCCTAGGAGTCACGAGAACCATGTCGGTCTCCGTATCCATGCCGCAGCTCGGTGAGAGCGTCACCGAGGGCACCGTCACGCGCTGGCTGAAGAAGGAAGGCGAGCGCGTAGAGGCGGACGAGCCGCTGCTGGAGGTGTCGACGGACAAGGTGGACACCGAGATCCCCTCCCCCGCGTCCGGGATCCTGCGCGGCATCGCGGTCGACGAGGACGAGACAGTCGCGGTGGGCGCGCAGCTTGCCGTCATCGAGGACGAGTCCGGCGATGCGGCGCCCGCGGGAGACGGCTCCGGCGGCTCCGCGCCGGCCGGAGAGGCCGAACCCGAGGCGGCCGAACCCGCGCCGCCGGAGGCCGCTGAGCCCGAAGCCGCGCAGCCCCAAGCCGCTCAGGCCGAGGCTGCCCAGCCCGAAACCGACCGGCCCGAAGCCGACCGGCCCGAAGCCGCGGAGCCGGAGCAGGCCCCGGCGGGCAGTTCGGACGGCTCGAGTCCGCAGCCCAACTACGTGCCGCCTTCGCAGTCCCCGCCGCCGTCGCCGGGCTACTCGGGCTCTTCCGGGCCGTCGAGCCCGGCCTACGCTCCCCCGCCGACCTACGGCCAGCCCCGGCCGACGGCCCCCTACACCTCGTCGGCTCCGGCTCCCGGCGCCCAGGGCCAGTCCGCTCCGGACGAGTCAGCCCCGGCGGCATCCTCCGCACCCGCCGAGGCCCCGGCCGAGGAGTACCCGCCGCCCACGCCGCTGCCCAGCGGCGGTGAGGCGCCCTACGTCACCCCGCTGGTTCGTAAGCTCGCCGCCGAGCACGCCGTGAACCTGGAGACCGTCACCGGCACCGGGGTCGGCGGGCGGATCCGCAAGCAGGACGTCGTCGAGGCCGCCCGCGCCCAGCGCGCCACGCAGCCGCAGCAGCCTGCCCAGCCCGCGCCGGCCGCCCAGGCTCCGCCTGCCCCGCAGGCGCAGCCGACCCAGCCTGCCCCAGCCCCAGCCCCAGCCCCAGGCGCCCCAGCCGGCGGGCGCGCCGCAGTCAGCCCCGGCTCCGCGGCCGGCCCCGGCGCCCTCCTCGCTGCGTGGCACGACCCAGCGGATGTCCCGGCCCCGGCAGGTCATCGCCAAGCGGATGGTGGAGTCGCTGCACGTCTCGGCCCAGCTCACCACGGTGGCGGAGGCCGACGTGACGGCCATCGCCCGGCTGCGTGACCAGGCCAAGCGGGACTTCGAGGCCCGGGAGGGCGGCAAGCTGAGCTTCCTGCCGTTCTTCGCGCTCGCCGCCGTCGAGGCCCTGAAGGTGCATCCGAAGCTCAACGCGGTGATCGACGGGGACCAGGTCAGCTACCACGACGCCGAGCACCTCGGCGTCGCTGTGGACACCGAACGCGGGCTGATGGTGCCGGTCATCCACAACGCGGGTGACCTGAACATCGGCGGCCTGGCGCGCAAGATCAGTGACCTAGCCAACCGGACCAGGTCCGGGCAGGTCGCCCCGGACGAGCTGGCGGGCGGGACGTTCACGGTGACCAACACCGGCAGCCGCGGCGCCCTGTTCGACACGCCCATCATCAACCAGCCGCAGGTCGCGATCCTGGGCACCGGCACGGTCGTCAAGCGGCCCGTCGTGGTCGAGGACCCCGCGCTCGGCGAGGTGATCGCGGTGCGCTCGATGGTGTACCTCGCTCTCACCTACGACCACCGGCTCGTCGACGGCGCCGACGCCGCCCGGTTCCTCGCCACGGTGAAGAGCCGGCTGGAAGAAGGGGCCTTCGAAGCCGAACTCGGCCTCTAGCCACCGGGGCGCATGAAAGTCGCGGTCACCGGCTCGTCCGGGCTCATCGGCACCGCGCTCGTGGCCAGCCTGCGCGGCGACGGCCACGAGGTGATCAGGCTCGTCCGGCGGCCCCCGCGGGCCGCCAGCGAGGTCCGCTGGGACCCGCGCGCGGCCGACGCCGGGCCGATCGGGTCCAGCCCGGCTCTCGGTGGGCTCGGCGCCTGCGTGCACCTGGCTGGCGCCGGGGTGGCGGACCACCGCTGGACCGCCAGGTACAAGACGGAGATCAGGGCCAGCCGGGTGCTCGGCACCCGGGCCCTGGCGGGCGCGCTGGCCAAGCTCAGCCCGCCGCCCGCCACCCTAGTGGTGGCGTCGGCCATCGGCTGGTACGGAGACACCGGCGACCGGGAGGTCGACGAGACCGCCCCGGCCGGGGAGGCCTTCCTGGCCCGGCTGGTCCGGGACTGGGAGGCGGCCGCCGAACCGGCCGCGGGCGCGGGCATCCGCGTCGTGCACATCCGCAGCGGCCTGGTCCTCACTTCCCGCGGCGGGCTGCTCGCCCGGTTGCTCCCGCTGGCCCGGCTGGGGCTGTGCCCGCGGTTCGGGTCGGGCCGTCAGGTCATGAGCTGGATCTCGCTGTCCGACGAGGTGGGCGCCATCAAGTTCCTGCTCGACCGCAAGAACGCCAGCGGCGCGGTCAACCTCACCGCCCCCGCCCAGGCCACGAACGCCGAGTTCACCGCCGCGCTGGCCGCCGCCCTCGGCCGCCGCGAGCTGCCCTTCCTGCGGGTACCCGCCCCGGTGCTGCGCCTGGCCGTCGGCGAGGCCGCAGTCGAACTGCTGACCAGCACCCGGGTCCTGCCCCGTCGCCTGCACGAGGCCGGTTACCAGTTCCGTTATCCCGCCCTGCCCGGGGCCCTGGCCGCCGAGCTGGCATCCCGCTGATCCACGGCATCCAACCATCAGGCGGGAAGGTGCTATGGGACGGCAGATACCAAGCCCGTTCGGGATAAATAGAAAGGAGCGGACGGTCAGTCTGCCGCGGTTGGCTGCAGGATGATGTCGAAATTCGCCAGGCAGAACGGTCCGGTGAGGCCGTACCTGGCCGCCTGTTCGGGGTCGACGGGGGTGAACCCCTTGATCAGGCTCTTCTTCACCGCGAACACCGCGTCCGACTCGATGTACGGGCTGCCCGCCACGAAAATGTGCGTGGTCAGCGCGCGATGCCCGGGAGCGGTCACGATGAAGTGGATGTGCGCCGGGCGGTAGGGGTGCCGCTCGGTGGCAAGCAGCAGCTGGCCTACGGGGCCGTCGGTCGGGATCGGGTAGTGGCTCGGCACGATGGTCCGGAACCAGAAAGCCCCGTCCCGGTCGGCGGTGAACAGGCCGCGCCCGTTGGTCCGGGGCTGCATGCCGGGCTGCTGGACGTCGTAGAAGCCCTGGTCGTTGGCCTGCCAGACATCCAGTTCGGCGCCAGGCAGCGGAGCGCCGTCGGAGGAGAGCACGCGGCCGCGGACCACGCACGGAGTGCCGGTGCCGACGAAATCGATGGTCTCGCCGAGTTCCCGGCGCGGGGATTCGATCATGTGGAATGGGCCGAGCACGGTCGATTCCGTCGCAGTCCCTTCCCGGGGGGACCTTCCCCCCGGACCCCCCAGGCCAGTCACCCTGTTGTTGATCGTCTCCACCAGCATGGAAATGCCGAGGACGTCGGAGAGCAGGATGAACTCCTGCCGCTCGTCGTCACACTTCTGCCCGGTCGCGGTCAGGAAGTCGATCGCCCGCTCCCATTCGGCGATCGTGGGCTCGGTTTCCCTGACGAACGCGTGCAGGTGCCTGACCAGGCTGCTCAGCAACTCGCGCAGCCTCGGGTCGGGTGTCTTGGCGAAGCTGTCGACGACCGCGTCGGCCGCGGTTTCCTCGGTGAAGTCGGTGGCCATGACCGCCAGGGTAAGTCCCGGTCCTGCCGTAGGTACAGATCGGAGGTCGGCCCGAGATGCTGGAGCTTGTCGGGGTTGACTACGGAGCGAACCGCCTGCACCAGGCCGTCGGCGATGTCGAGCGCGAAGACGGTGGCCACCCGGCCTTCGGCGTCGTAGGCCACCGCGCCTGGCTGGCCGTTGACCAGCGCCGGCACGCCGTAGGTGCCCTCCTTCGCCGCCCGGCGGTACAGCCCGAGCAGGAACCGGGCGACCCGCTCCGGCCCGTGCAGCGGTTCGCGCCGGGCCTGGCCCTTGCCGCCACCGTCGCCGATAATGACGACGTCGGGGGCGAGGAGCTCGAGCAGGCCGTTGAGGTCACCGCCGCCAGCGGCGTCGAAGAAGCGGCGGGCCACCTCGTCGCGCCGCTCGCGGGAGGCCTCGAAGCGGGGCTTGCCCTCGTCGACGTGGTGCCGGGCGCGGGCGAGGATCTGGCGGCAGTTCGGCTCGGACTTGCCGGTGATCTCCGCGATCTCCTTGTAGTCGTAGCCGAACACCTCGTGCAGCAGGAACACGGCACGTTCGGTCGGCGTCAGGCTCTCCAGCAGGACCAGGAAGGCCATGGACAGTGAATCCGACATCTCCGCACGCTCCGCCGGGCCGGGTTCGGTGTCTGCGACCAGCGGTTCGGGTAGCCAGGCGCCGACGTAGGCTTCCCGGCGCACCCGAGCCGACCGCAGGTGGCTGATGGCCAGCCGGGTGGTGGCCGTGGCCAGGTAGGCCTTGGGCGAGTCGATGCTGGCGCCGTCGCGCAGCACCCGGGTCAGCCGCAGGAAGGCCTCCTGGACGAGGTCTTCGGCGTCGCTGATGCTCCCGGTCATCCGGTAGGCGATCGAGAACATCAGCGGCCGGAACTCCGAATAGTCCGCCGCGGTCGGGGTGTCCTCAGCAGGCATTGGCCCGCTCACGCACGATGTCGAGCATGGGATCCGCCTTTCCCCTGGGTCTGTCCTGTCCGCCCTCTACGACGCCGCTGCCTCCCGGGCTGTGACACGTTCAGCCGGCGTTCTCCTGGGCGCATTGTTCGCGCCAGCGCAGATGCCAGGTGCGGGAGATCGGGCCGATGTGGCGCAGCTTCTCCGGGTTCGCGACCGCCCGGATGGCCCGCACCTGGCCCTCCAGGATGTCGAACGCGATGACCGCGATCAGGTCGCCGTCGGCGTCTGCGGCCAGCGCGCCCGGCTGGCCGTTCACCCGCACCGGGCGGAGCGAGGCGCCCAGCTCCAGGGTCCGCTCGATCTGGACCTGGACCACCGCGGCCACCTGGTCGCGGCCGGCGATAGGCGCGGTGAAGGTGGCCTCGCCCAGGCCGCCGCTGTCCCCGTAGAACAGCACGTCCGGAGCCAGCCGCTCGAGCAGGCTGGTCATGTCGCCGCCGCGGGCCGCGGCCAGGAACAGGCTGGTGAGCTCCTCCCCCTCGGCCCGGGACGACTCGAACCGCGGCCGGCCCTCGTCAACGTGCCGCCGGGCCCGGGCGAAGGCCTGCCGGCAGGCGGCCTCGGTCTTGCCCGTGATGTCCGCGATCTCGCCGTAGCCGTAGCCGAACACCTCGCGGAGCAGGAAGATCGCGCGTTCGGCCGGGGCCAGGCTTTCCAGCAGGACCAGGAACGCCATGGACAGGGAGTCGGAGGTCTCGGCGAGTTCGGCTGGATCGGGTTCGGTGTCGGCGATGAGGGGCTCGGGAAGCCAGGTGCCGACGTAGGACTCGCGGCGGACGCGGGCCGAGCGCAGATGATCGATGGCCAGCCGGGTGGTGACCGTGGCCAGGTACGCCTTGGGCGACTCGACGTCGCCGTCCTGGCTGACACGCAGGAAGGCCTCCTGGACGATGTCCTCGGCGTCGCTCACGCTGCCGGTCATCCGGTAGGCGATCGAGAACATCAGCGGGCGGTAGTCGGTGAAGCGGCTCGGGTCCACGGCTCTCCCCTCGGGATGGACCTCGGGATGGTCTCATCCCTAACGACGAGGGGCCTTCGGCGGCTGTGACATCGGCTCGTGCCTTACCCGCTTGGCCGTCGGCGCTGGGTTCCGGCTCGGGTTCCGGCTCGGGTTTCGGCTCGGGTTCCGGCCGCGGCCTGAGCCGCGCCGGCAGGGCTTCCTCCAGGCCGTCGGCGAACAGCGGGATCCGCCACAGCGGCGGCACGGGCCCGGCGACCCCGCTCAGTTGCATCATGGTCTGGATGGTGACCCGTACCAGCCGCCGGGCGCTGGTGAACAGCAGCAGGGCCAGCGGGAGCTCGAATACCAGGGCCGAGACCAGGCTCATGATGAAGTCGCGCGAGCCGTAGTCGAGTGCCAGGTCGAACCAGGCGTCGCAGACCAGCAGGGTGCCGGTGATGATCACGAGGAAGATGAGGATCTGGCGCTGGTGCCAGGCGGCCCAGGCGGTCGCGGCGAAGCCGGCCAGTTCGGCGATGTCCAGCCCGACCCATACCGCCCGCCAGTCGTGTGAGGTGTAGCGACCGGGCAGGGTCAGGACGAGGATCGCGATCCAGGCGGCCAGCGCGAGGCAGCACGCCGTCATGAACAGCAGGCCGAACCGCCTGCGACGGCGGAGCCTGGGGTCGATCAGCGGGTGCGGCCGGTCTACGGCCGCGAGGGCGTGGGCCAGCTGACGCCGTTCTTCCGGGGTCATCCGGCGAAGTTCGGCCGCGGTGATCACGTACTCATTCTGCGCCGGCCGCCGGCCGGGCCTGGTAGCGGCCTCGCCTGGTAGCGGCCTCGCCTGGTAGCGGCCTCGCCTGGTAGCGGTCAGGCCGGCTTGCGGCCTTCACGATCGGCCCGCCACTCGGCGCGGGTGCGCGGCAGCGCCTCATCTAGACCGGTGCCGGCCAGCGGCGTGCGGCGCAGTGAGTGCTCGGCGCGGCTGCGGCCGCGGATGCCGACCTGGGTCAAGCCGGGGACCTGAGCGGCCTGGATCGGGGCGCTGGCTCCGGCGGCGGCCGAGACGGTGGCCTTGAGCAGGCGCCGAGCGCCGACAAAGGCGAGGATGGCCAGCGGCAGTTCGGCGAAGACCGCGGAGAGCAGGCTGATCCAGAAGCCGCCGGTCGCCAGCGACGTGCCGACGTCGAACCAGGCGTCGCAGCACAGCATGGTGCCGATGAGCACCAGCAGCAGGATCAGGACCTGCCGCTCCCGCCATATGGCCCACGCGGTCGCCGCGAGCGCCGCGAGCAGGAACACATCGAAGTTCACCCAGAGCGCGCGCCAGTGGTGCGCGTCGAAGTGGTGCGGCAAGGTGGCGGCGAGCACCACGATCCATCCAGCCAGGATCACGCAGCAGGTAGCCGCGATGATCAGGGCCAGCCGCCGTTCCCGGCGCAGGACCGGATCGTTCCGGTACGGGTCGGCGCGTGCGACCCCAGGGGCAGGCGGCTCGTCGAGTTCGGCGAGCAGGCGGGCCAGTTCCCGGCGTTCGGCCTGGCTCATGCGGCGCAGTTCGGCCTTGTCGATCACTACATCATTGTGCTTCGCGAAGCGGCATGCTGGCTTCGCCTGCGCGCGGAACGGCCTGCCGTGGCGCGGCCGAGCGTAAGCTGGGAAAGTGAGTGAGCTTGGCTACCTGGATTTCGGCGCCGCCCTGGTGGAGTACCACGAGGGCTGGGATCTGCAGCGGCGCGTGCACGCCCGGCGGGTGGCCGACGAGGTTCCGGACAGTTGCCTGCTGCTTGAGCATGAACCCGTGTACACGGCCGGCAAGCGGACGGCGGTTTCCGACCGGCCGTTCGGCGATGCCGGAGCGCCGGTCATCGACGTGGACCGCGGCGGCAAGATCACCTGGCATGGTCCCGGCCAACTGACCGGCTATCCGATCATCAAGCTCCGCGAGCCGGTGGATGTGGTCGCCTATGTGCGGGCGCTGGAGGAGGCCATGATCCGGACGTGCGCGGAGTTCGGGATCAGGACCGAAAGCGTGGCGGGACGCAGTGGCGCCTGGGTGCCAGCCGACGAGCGCGGGCCCGATCGCAAGGTGGGCGCGATCGGCGCCCGCGTGGCCCGGGGCGTGACCATGCACGGGTTCGCGCTGAACGCCGACTGCGACCTGTCCTGGTACGACCGGATCGTCCCGTGCGGCATCCGCGACGCGGGGGTGACCACGCTGTCCGCCGAGACGGGCCGTCACATCACCGTGGCCCAGGTGACGCCGCTCATCGAACGACACCTGGCCGATGTCCTGGGATACCGCGGCTGGCGGCACGTCTACGATGCCGACGCGCTGGCTGGCCCGCGGCCTGGCGCACCCGCCGCCATACCGGCGGCGGCCCGCTAGCCTGCCGAGGTCCGCGGCCGCCAGCCTGCTCATCATGGCCGAGATCATGTTGCTCCCCTTATGGCCCTGCGCCCGGGGCGACATAGGCTGGAGGGGTGGTACTCGCACCCGAAGGCCGGCGGATGCTCCGTCTTGAGGCCCGTAACAGCCAGGTCCCGATCGAGCGGAAGCCGTCGTGGATCAAGGTCAGGTTGCGCACCGGCCCGGCGTACACGGAACTGAAGACGCTGGTCCGGAGCGAAGGTCTGCACACAGTGTGCGAGGAAGCGGGCTGCCCGAACATCTTCGAATGCTGGGAGGACCGCGAGGCGACCTTCCTCATCGGCGGGGACCAGTGCACCCGCCGGTGCGATTTCTGCCAGATCGACACGGGCAAGCCGCTGCCGCTCGACGAGGGCGAGCCGCGCCGGGTCGCCGAGTCGGTCGCCGCCATGGGCCTGAAGTACGCCACCGTGACCGGGGTCGCGCGCGACGACCTGGCCGACGGCGGCGCGTGGTTGTATGCCCAGACGTGCCGCGAAATCCACGCCGCCATTCCCGGGTGCGGCGTGGAACTGCTCATCCCCGACTTCAATGCCGAGCCCGGTCGGCTGGCGCAGGTCTTCGACGCCCAGCCAGAAGTGCTCGCCCACAACCTCGAGACCGTGCCGCGGATCTTCCGGCGGATCAGGCCCGGCTTCCGGTACTCGCGCTCGCTCGACGTGCTGCGCGCGGCGCGCGAGGCGCGGCTGGTCACGAAGTCCAACCTGATCCTCGGCCTGGGCGAGGAAAGGCAGGAGATCACCGAGGCCATGCAGGACCTGCGGGCGGCCGGCTGTGACCTGCTGACGATCACCCAGTACCTGCGGCCGACGCCACGGCACCATCCGGTGGAACGCTGGGTCAAACCCGAGGAGTTCGTGGAACTGCGCGACGAGGCCATGGAACTCGGGTTCGCGGGCGTGATGTCGGGGCCGCTGGTGCGGTCCTCCTACCGGGCTGGACGGCTGTACGCCCAGGCCACCGAGCAGCGGGCCACCCCAGCCCAGGTGTCCGGCTGACCGGCTAGCCGGGCGGCGGCCAGGTGCCCGCCGCGCAGCCCGGCGGTTTCTGTCCGGGGCGGCTTAACCGTATGCTGCGAGCATGGCACGCATGTCAAGGAAGTCCGGGGCCGCTGACCCGGCCGTCACGAGGGAAACCGCCGCAGACCTGGCCAACGCCGGGCGGCTGAAGCAGATCCGCATGGTCGCCGGCCTGGTGCACAAGTCCAATCCGAAGGCGATGCCCATCGTCATCGGCAGCGGTCTCGGCGTCCTGGTGATCCTGGTGGTCGTCGGGCTGCTCACCGGCCCGGCGGCGCTGTTCATTCCCCTGGGCGTGCTTCTTGGTGTGCTGGTCTCGACGATCTTGTTCGGCAGGTTCGCGCAGGCGGCGCAGTACTCGGCCATCGAGGGGCAGCCGGGTGCGGCCGCTGCGGTGCTGGAGAATATGCGCGGCAACTGGACCGTGACGCCCGCGATCGCCGCCAACAGGAACATGGACGTGATCCACCGCGCCGTAGGCAAGCCGGGTGTCATCCTGGTCGGCGAGGGCTCCCCCAACCGCCTGGCCGGTCTGCTCGCCGCGGAGAAGAAGCGGGTCGCCCGGGTGGCCTACGAGGTACCCATCATCGAGTTCCAGGTCGGGAACGGCGAGGGCCAAGTCCCGCTCAGCAAGCTGCAGCGCAAGATCATGCGGCTGCCGCGTCAGCTCAAGCCGGCCGCGGTCAGCGACATCAACCACCGGCTCAAGGCACTGCAGCCGTCACTGCAGGCACCGAAGGGGCCTATCCCGAAGAACATCAGGCAGCCCAAGATGCCCAGGCCGAAGACACGCTGACGCTCGGAGAGGAACGCTGGAGCAGGCGAGCCCGGCGGCAGGCTACGCGCGGATGACCATGGTGTCCGAGGCGCGGTCATGCAGGCCGCGCAGGTCGCGATCGGTCAGCAGCGGCGGGACCACAGTGAGCAGGATGGCCGTCCGGACCAGCGACCAGCGGAACCCGACCGGACCGCCGGTGGTCCGCACCGTCCGGATTCCGACCAGTCGCTTGCCCACCGTGAATCCGGTCGTCGCGGTGAGCACGAAGATCTCGATCGCGAACACCACGATCGTCCAGAACTGTGAGTGGGTGAGCCAGTAGGCGATCAGCATGCTGAGCAGCCAGTCAATCAGCAGGGCCAGCAGGCGCCGGGGCATGCTGGCCATCGACCCGGATCCCCGCTCGGGCAGGCCGAACCGCTGGCCCGGATAGCCCGCCGCCTGCTGGCCGGCCGACGGAGCGGTCAGCTGCGCGGTGCTCGCCGGCGCCGCGCTGGCCGGGCTGGTGGCGACCGGCGCGCCCGCCGATACGGCGGCGGGCTGACCGGCGGCACCGGCCCGCGCCGGGCCCGCGCCACGCCGGTTACGGGGTTTCCTGGCCACGACACCACGGTATCCGTTCCGGCACGCGATGCCGCCAGCGGGTCATAATGGACCCTGACCTCGGCCGCCGGCCCGTAACATCCGTGAAACACACCAGACACGGTGCGGAAATTGCCGGCGGCTAACGTCCTAACCGCGTGCCCTGAGAACCGAAAGCGTGCCCTGTACCCGGGAGGGTTGATGTTCAGCAGTGCCGAGGAGGTCCTCCGCTTCATCGCGGAGGAGAACGTGGAGTTCATTGACGTCAGGTTCTGTGACCTGCCTGGAACGATGCAGCACTTTACCGTGCCCGCCCAGTCGTTCGGCGCGGGCATCTTCACTGACGGCCTCATGTTCGACGGCTCGTCGATCCGCGGTTTCCAGCAGATCCACGAGTCCGACATGCAGCTCATGCCGGACCCGGCGACGGCGATGCTCGATCCCTTCCGCACGCACAAGACCCTCAACCTCACGTTCTTCGTGCACGACCCGCTGACCGGCGCGCCCTACACCAGGGACCCGCGCAACATCGCCCGCAAGGCCGAGGATTACCTGCGTGGCACCGGCATCGGCGACACCGCGTTCTTCGGCCCGGAGGCGGAGTTCTACATTTTCGACTCGGCGCGCTTCTCCACCTCCGCGAACGAGGGTTACTACCACATCGATTCCAAGGAAGGCGCGTGGAACACCGGCAAGGACGAGGACGGCGGTAACCTCGCCTATAAGCCCAGGTACAAGGGCGGCTACTTCCCGGTGCCGCCGATGGACCACTACACCGACCTGCGTTCGGAGATGGTCGCCAACCTGATCAAGTGCGGCGTCGAGGTCGAGATGCAGCACCACGAGGTGGGCACCGCGGGCCAGGCCGAAATCGACATCAGGTTCAGCCCGCTGCTGGCGATGGCCGACAAGCTGATGACGTACAAGTACGTGATCAAGTCCACCGCCCGGGCGGCCGGCAAGACCGTCACGTTCATGCCCAAGCCGCTGTTCGGCGACAACGGCAACGGGATGCACTGCCACCAGTCCATCTGGAAGGACGGCTCGCCGCTGTTCTACGACGAGGTCGGCTACGCCGGCCTGTCCGACACCGGCCGCTACTACATCGGCGGCCTGCTCAAGCACGCGCCCTCGCTGCTGGCGTTCACGAACCCGACCGCGAACTCCTACCACCGGCTGGTGCCCGGCTTCGAGGCTCCGGTCAACCTGGTCTACTCGCAGCGCAATCGTTCGGCCTGCGCCCGGATCCCGATCACCGGCACGAACCCGAAGGCCAAGCGGGTCGAGTTCCGCGTCCCTGACCCGTCCTGCAACCCGTACCTCGCGTTCGCGGCCATGCTGATGGCGGGCCTGGACGGGATCAAGAACAAGATCGAGCCGCCGGAGCCGGTGGACAAGGACCTGTACGAGCTGCCGCCGGACGAGGCGGCCGCCATCCCGCAGGTCCCCGGGTCGCTCGACGCGGTGCTCGAGCACCTTGAGGTGGATCACGCTTTCCTCACCGAGGGCGGCGTGTTCACCGAGGACCTGATCGAGACCTGGCTGGACTACAAACGGACCGCCGAACTCGACGAGCTCCGGCTGCGCCCGCACCCGCACGAGTTCGAGCTGTACTACGACGTGTAGTTCCAGTACTCTGAGCTGCGCGGTGCGCCATGGCGTACCGCGCAGAGCGGGTATGATAAATGTATGAAAAGGATCACGGTCAGCCTTCCCGATGAGCTGGCCGAGCGAGTCAAGCGTGCCGCGGGCGGCGAGCGCCGAGTCAGCTCGTACGTGGCCGCGGCCCTCGAGGACTATGCCGAGCGCGAGGGCCTGCAAGAGGTGCTGGCGGCGTGGAATGCGGAGACTCCGGTACCGGACGATGCCCGGCGGCAGGTCCAAGAGGAACTCGACCGCGTCGGCCTTACCGCTCGGTCTGCGCGCGATGACCGGCTGGCCGGGTGACGGCAACCAAGGCCACCGGGCTTACCCTCGACACTGGTGCGCTTCTCGCGCTCGACCATCCCGCAAAAGCCATCGCGATGCAGGCCCGCCTGGACGAAACCCTGCGGCGCGGTGGCACCGTCTGCGTTCCCGTCGCCACCATCGCGCAGGCGTGGCGCAGCCCTCGCCAGGTCCGCATGGCCCGGCTGCTGAAGTCGCGGGATATCGACATCGCGATCATGACGCCAAACGTGGCGCGCACCGTGGGGCTGTTGTGCGCACGTAGCGGCCATGACGACGTGATCGACGTTCACCTGGTGCTGTGCGCCAGGGAGCGCGGGCACGCCGTCGTCACCAGCGACCCTGATGACATGCTGCGCATCGACCCCGCACTGCCGGTTATCAGGGCTTGATCTGCTCCGGGCATACCTTACATGGCTGTTTCCTGTCACCTGCGACGCTGAGACAGCCGCTCGGAACATCCAAGCGAGCCCGTCGGGATGACCGGCCGGCGCATTCCGCGGCCCGGCACAGCTCACGCTGAGTGGCGGGGCTGGAGCATCGCAAGCTGGGCCGCGTTCACTGGCGAGAGCGGCGGCTGCCCGGTCAGCACCCGTGCCACCTCGTGTGCGGCAAAGTCGCGAACCGTACGGATATCCAGTCCGACCAGGGCCACAGTAGCCCCGTCTCTGATCAGCCCGAGATCCTCAAGTGGCGGGCAACCGTCGCGGACCCGGACAGGCCGGAAGGAAGGATCGGTTTCGAGCATGACGCTGATGCTCCTTCACCGATGTCGGCGCTCGCCATCATGGCCAGCATAATCCGGACAGCACCGGAACCGCATCACCCGAAAGGGTCAGCCTCGTCCCGCCATCCTTCGCGGCGGCATCATGGCGGCCTGGCGCATCTTCCGATCCAACGGCTGCTGTACTACGAGGTCTGACGGCGATCTGCTAAGGGATGTACGAGCTCAAGCGGGGTGGCTGGCGCTCGTACTCGGGGCGTCGGCGCCCGGTGAGCGTTCGGACTTGGGCAGCAAGACGGTCGCCCCCAGGCCGATCAGGCCGACGAACGCCAGGACGACCATGGCTATCCCGTAAGCCCGGCCGGGGTTGTCACTGATACCGACGACCAGGATGGTGCCGGCGACCGCGGCGCCAATCGACGACCCCAGGTTGGACACGCTGCGAGACAGCCCGGAGATTTCTCCCTGGAGGTTCTCCGGGAAAGCGGACTGCACGACGTTGACCGACGGGGTGAGCATGACGCCGAGGCCGGTGCCGATGAGGAACAGGCCCGGGGCGAAGTACCAGGCGCCGGGGTGACCCTTCACCATGGCCAGCAGCACGAGGACCCCGGCGATGGCGGTCACGAAGCCGGCCAGGATGAGCGTTCGCTGCTGGAACCGCCTGGCCAGGCGGCCGGCGGCGAGTGAGGACAGCAAGATACCCAGGGTGGCGGCGGTGAAGATCACGCCGGTCTGGACGGCGTTGTAATGGCGCACCACCTGGAGATAGGCGGATACGACGAACGACGTACCCATGAGCAGCTGCCACTGCACGTTCTGCGTCACCAGGGCCAGGTTCGAGGTGCGGTTGCGGAACAGGCCAGTCGACAGCAGGGCCTCTTTCCCGGCGCGCTCGCGGCGGCGGATCCAGGCGAAGAACCCGGCCAGGATGAGCGACCCCAGCACGAGCAGGACCACCATCAGTGCCAGGTTCGTGTCGGCCGCCATGATTCCTCCGACGAGGACCACCAGGCCGATGGCGGACAGGATCGCCCCGACGGTATCGAAGGGACGGGTGGGATCCGCCGGCAGCGGATCGACCACGTTACGCGCGAGCACCACGATGACCACGATGATGAGGGCCTGGAAGACGAACGCGGCCCGCCAGGAGATCCCCGTGGTGATGGCGCCGCCGATCAACGGCCCGGTGGCGGCGCCGATTCCGCCCATGCCGCTGACGACGCCAAAGGCCCGCGCCCGGGATTTCATGTCGTGGAACACCATGGTGGTGAGGATGTAGACCGGCGGGATCAGCAGGGCGGTACCGACGCCTTCGAGGATGGAGTTGCCCAGGATCAGGATGCCGAGTCCGGGCGAGACGGCGCTGAGCACGGCACCGATCCCGTAGGTCCATAGCCCGAGCGTGAAGCACCGCTTCCGGCCCAGACGGTCGGTCAGCTTGCCGCACGGGATCATCAGCGCGGCCATGATCAGCAGGAACAACGTGATGCAGACCTGCACGCCCTGGACGTCGGTATGCAGGTCGTGGCTGATGTCGTTGATCATGACGTTCATGTTCGAGCCCGCGAAGCTGCAGATGAATTGGGCCAGGGCCAGCGGCAGCAGCATCTTCCGCAGCGACGAGGCCGGGATCTCCGCGACGGCGGCGGCGCTGGTCATGAGCCCGGTCCGGCTGCCGTGTGCCTGTCCCCCACACCGCACTGGCGGAGATCAGATCGGCGTCCAGTCACGAGAAACCCCCAGAGCGAGCTGATCGTCACCTGATGCCGGGATGGCTCCAATGCCAGCGGCCCACACTTGCATTGTGCCGGCCGGGTCGGCGGCGAGCCTCATCCGTTCTGGGTGAGATGAGCGAGGGAACTCGGTGGCGGGACGCTGCGTGGTAGGCCGGGCCGGACCCGGCGATCAGGATCGGGGCCAGGCGGCGAACCGGGCACGTAGCTGGGCGACGCCGCGCGGGCCGAGCCCGAAGCGGGTGAAGGCCGCGTCGTCCATCCGGTGAAGACGCCGCCCCGCGTCGGAGAAGTCCCGGTCCTGCAGGCCCGAATCCAGCCGCCGGGCGAAGCCGATCACCTGATCGACGCTGTACCGGGCGAGTGCGGCCGCGGTGTCCACGTAATCGCGCTCATAGGCCCGGCTGACCAGCGCGCACACCTTGCCGCCGATCACGTCCTCGAGGTCGAGGACGGGGCCGACATCCATGGTCACCGGCCCGCGGCTGCGGTCGAAGTAGGCCATCTGCAGCATCATCTGCTCTCCGCCGGGCGTGGTGATGATCCACTCGGCGAGCCCCTCGGCCATGCCCTCGAAGATGTCGGCCAGCCCGTCGCCCTTGGCCTGACGCCCGGCCTCGAATCCCGCGCGGCGCAGCGCCGCCTCCACCGCGTCGGCCGCCGCCATGACGCCGGCCTCCTCGTCGGTGAACAGGTCGACGTCGGCGGTGAACCGGTCGATCACGCCGTGGGCCATCAGGGCGTTTCCGCCGCCGAGGGCGAAGCCATGCCGCCCGGCGGCGCGCAGCGCGATGGCGGCCACCTGGCGGTGGAGTTCGCTGACGGGCATCAGGCCGCGGTGACGGCCGTGGGCCGCAGCACCGGGTGCTGCTCCTCCCACGCCTGCCGAACGCCCTTAGGCAGCCACAGGTCTGGCCACAGAGCGATCAGCGTGTCACCATCCAGATAGACGGTGAGGTCCTCTGGGCGGCTCGCTTCCACCAGGACGGTCTCGTACATCGACCGCAGCGCATACGGCGCGGTCAGGTCGAAGGTGCGATCGGGGCTGCTCCAGAACAGCCGCAGCGGCAGCTCGACCGTGCCCTCGGCCGGTCCACGGAGGTCCGCCAGGCTGGCGGCGACCACCGCAAGGCGCCCGGGCCGGGACTGGTGCCGGGCCCGGGACGTGCCGACTTGGGTGGTGGCCATGCCCATAGCGTACACCCCCGGGCACGTGCGTGTCGAATATAGGATCGACTATATGGGCCGCTAACTGGAACGGAGGTGCCGCGTTGCCCGCTGCTCAGCCTGTCGTCCGCACCGCCGTCTCCGCGGATGCCGAACAGGTCGCCGCGATCTTCGCGCACTACGTCACGACCAGCGTGGCGACGTTCGAGGAGGTCGCGCCGGCCGCCGAGGCCTGGCGGCGGCGGCTGGACGACCTGGCCGGCCAGAACCTGCCCTTCCTGGTGGCCGAGGCGGACGTGGACATCTGCGGGTTCGCCTACGCCAGCCCGTGGCGGCCCAAGCCCGCCTACCGGTACACGGTCGAGGACACGGTGTACCTCTCCCCCGGGCATACCGGCTGCGGCATCGGCAGCGCCCTGCTGGGCGGGCTGCTGGCCGGGTGCACGGACGCGGGCGCGCGGCAGGTCATCGCGGTCATCGCCGACACCGGCAGCGACGCGTCGGCCGCGCTGCACCGCCGGTTCGGCTTCACCGAGGCAGGCCGCCTGTGCGCCGTCGGCCGCAAGCACGGCCGCTGGATCGACACCCTGCTGATGCAAAAAGGCCTGGGACCGGGACGTTGAGCAACCGGCGGGTGGCGGCGCCGCTGCACCTGATCGCCCGGCGTACTGGAGGAGAATGAGCCGGTGGCGGAACAGCTGTGGCCGGGCCTGCTGGCCGAGGCGTGGGCGGCGCTGGCCGCGGACGGCGCGGACGCGGACAGCGCGGGCGCGGACCTGCGGCTGCCGGCCGGGCTGGAGGTGCTCTGGGTCAGCGGTTCTCCCGGTCACCTGCCATCACGCCTGCCCGTCGAGGAGATGGCCGTCGCCTGTACCGGCGCCGCGTTGCTGGCCGCGGCGGCCCTGCACGCCCAGCGCGGCGGTGACTGCGGGTCCCGCGGGTCGCCGACGGCGCGTCTGGACCGGGAACACGTCGCGGCGGCCTTCCGGAGCGAGGCCTACCTCCGGGTCAACGGCGCGGCGGCCGGCCCGGGCTTCGCGCCGCTGTCGCGGTTCTGGCGGACGGCCGACGGCTGGGTGCGTACGCACGGGAACTACCCCTGGCATCGTTCGGCGCTGGTACGCGCGCTCGGCTGTCCCGGCGACCCGGAGTCGGTCGGCGCGGCGCTGGCCGGGCTGGGCGCCCAGGAAGCGGAGGACCTCGTCGTGGGCGCGGGCGGGGTCGCCGCCGCCGTCCGCGGCGAGGACGCCTGGCGGGCCTCGCCGCCGGGCCGGGCCGTCGCGGCGGCCAGGCTGGTGGAGAGCGAATCGGCCGGGGACGGGCCGCCCCGCTGGCGGCCCGCGGGGGCGCTGCCCGCCTCGGGCATCCGGGTGCTCGACCTCACCCGTGTCATCGCCGGCCCGGTGGCCACCAGGTACCTGGGCGCGCTCGGCGCGGACGTGCTCCGGCTCGACGCGCCGGACCGGCCGGAGCTGGCCCAGCACGCCTATGACGGGCTGCTCGCCAAGCGCAGCGCGCTGCTCGATTTCGGCACCGCCGGCGGCCGGGCCCGGCTGCACCAACTGCTCTCCGGCACCGACGTCCTGGTGCACGGGTACCGCCCGCACGCCCTGGACCGGTTCGGGCTTTCGCCGCTGGCCCTGGCGGAGCGGTATCCCGGGCTGGTGGTGGTGAGCCTGTCGGCGTGGGGCGGCCGCGGGCCGTGGGGTGACCGGCGGGGCTTCGACAGCATCGTGCAGGCGGCGTGCGGGATCGCCATGGTGGAGTCGGCCGATGACGGGCGCCCGGGCGCGCTGCCGTGCCAGCTTCTCGACCACGGCACCGGCTACCTGTGCGCGGCCGCCGCGCTGCGGGCCTTGGCCCGGCAATCCGTCCACGGCGGCACCCAGTTCCGCGAGCTGAGCCTGGCCCGGACCGCGCACTGGCTGCTCGGCCTGCCCCGGGGCCCGGTCGTGGCCCCGTCATTGGCTGATGGCGGCGAGCCGGGGTGGCTCACCACGCTGGACAGCGCCGCGGGACCGGTGACCACCGTGCGGCCACCGGGCCGGCTCGACGACGAGGCCCTGGCCTGGCCGCGGACGCTCAGCCGGTACGGCGGGGACCAGGCGGCCTGGCGTTAGCGTGGGCCCTGGTTTCGTCAGCGACCGGGACCAGGGTGAGGTAGGCCTGGCCGAGCAGGCCGTAGTAGCCGCGCCTGTACACCGATCTTCCCCGGGTAAACGCGGTTGGTCTGGGGCGCCGTGGACCTTAAGGTTATTACTGCTGTGAGAGCTTACGAGGTCATCGAGCGGATTGACGCGTTCTGCGATGCCGTCCCCCGGCGCCGGGCCAGAGCCTACGAACACGGGCCGCTCGTGCTGTTCGTTCCTACCGGGCCCGGCTGGCCCTATTACGCCCGGCCCAGGCGCGGCCCGAGGCCGCCGGTCACCGCCGCCGACGTCCGGGCCGTCCGCGCCCGGCAGCGTGAGCTGATCATCCCCGAGTCCTTCGAATGGATCCACCAGGTCACGCCCGAGATGGCCACGGCCGCGGCCGCGGCGGGCCTGGAGGTCCAGGCGCATCCGCTCATGGTGCTGTCGCGGCCCCCGGCGGCAGCTCCGGTCCCGCCGGACGTCGCCGTGCGCATCGTCGCCCTCGAGGACACCGAACTCGACCAGATCTGGGCGGTACCGACGGTCGCGTTCGGGCACCCCGGCACGGCAGCCGGGGAAGCCGGGGCGGCCGAGCGCGACAAGATCGCGGCGGACCACGACGGCGGCACCATCGGGATGCTGCGCGAACGGCTCAGGTCCGGGCATTCGGTGCTGGCCGCGGCGTTCGGTCCGGACGGGCCACTCGCGGCGGGCAGCTGCCAGGCGGTGGCCGGCGTCGCGGAAATCACCGGCGTGGGCGTGCTGCCGTCCTCCCGCCGCCAGGGCCTCGGCGCGGCCGTCACCGCCCTGCTGGCCACAGACGCGCTGGACCGCGGCGTGGCGACCGTATTCCTGTCGGCCAGCGACGCCACGGTAGCGCGCGTCTACGCCAGGATCGGCTTCCGCGAGATCGGCACCGCCGTGATCGCCGAGCCCGCCCCCGATTGATACATGGCGGCTCGGAGAACACTGCTGGCCATTCTCGGGATCCTAGGCACCGGTCAAATCGCGGTTCCTTCCCGGTCGTACGGCATGGACGGCCGCGCACGCGCGGCACCCATACTGACGAAGCACAGGCCGCGAACTCATCGGTGCTCCGCACACCGGGCAAAATCACCGCCGGCAGGCATGTCGCCGCCTAGGCTGCGCCCGTCTTGGGCCGTTCCGGCAAGCCCGCTCGAAAACAGCATCGATGCCAAATCGATGTCGTCAGGGCAGCATCGCTGCCACATCCATGCTGCTTCGGCTTCCAGATTTCTGGAAAAGGGATCGGATTTACGCACGCCGGGGCTCGATATCGCGGCATACGGGTATCCTTCCTTCGAGATGCCGGGCCAAGATAAGGGCTGGTAATCGCGATTGGCTGAGGAGGTCCAGATGCATTTCGGATCGGTGCTTCTTGCCATCTGGCTGGTCATCGGTGGTATCGCTGCGGCGCAGCGGGGGGATTATAAAGGACCCGTGGGCTGCAGCCGGGCAGGCACGATCGCGGCGACGATCCTCGCTGGCCCGCTCAACTACACGGGCGTGAACCCGGATATCAATTGCACCGTGCGGCATCCGAGCAATTAGCCAGGTATTTGCGTTAATTGCCGCCAGACAGGCGACGGATAATCGACTGTCAGCCGTAGAAAAGGGGTTCCATGACGGTGCGGGCGCGGCGGGCGGCCCGGCGGTAATCCTGCTCGAGCGCCTGGGCCGCGTCGCCCGGCGGATAGCCGAGCAGGCGGGCCACCGCGGTCAGCTCGGCGTGCCGGGCCGGCAGGGCGTCGCCGGGGCGCCCGCGGACCAGGACGACCGCGTTCCTGATCCGGGCGGCGAGTTCCCACGCCGCGGTCAGCTCGGCGGCGTCGGCGGCGGACAGCAGGCCGGCCTGCACCGCGGCGGCCATGGCCGCGCTGGTGCGGGTGGTACGCAGCGCGGGCAGCGCATGGGCGTGCTGCAGCTGCAGCAGCTGCACGGTCCACTCCACGTCCGACAGGCCGCCCGGTCCCAGCTTGACGTGCAGCGCCCGGTCCGCACCGCGCGGGATCCGTTCGGCTTCCATCCGCGCCTTGATGCGGCGGATCTCGCGGATCGCGGCCGGGCTGACGCCGTCCAGCGGGTAGCGGAACTCGGCGATCATCCGGGTGAACCGGTCGCCGAGGTCCTCGTCCCCCGCGGCCGGCTCGGCGCGCAGCAGGGCCTGCGCCTCCCACGGCGCGGACCAGCGGCGGTAGTAGGCGCGGTAGGCGGCCAGCGAGCGGACCAGCGGGCCCTGCCGGCCATCCGGGCGCAGGTCGGCGTCCACGACCAGGGCGGGGTCGGGCACCGGCAGCATGAGCAGCCGCCGCAGTTCGGCCGCCACCGCGTGGGCGGTGTCCGAGGCCTCCTTCTCCGGACGCCCCGGCAGCGGATCGTGCACGAACAGCACGTCGGCGTCGCTGCCGTAACCGGACTCGTGACCGCCGAAACGGCCCATCGCGATCACGGCGAACCTGGTCGGCAGCGAGTGGCGCATCTCGGCGCCGATCTTCCGCAGTGCCACCGACAGCGCGGCCGCCAGCGACGCCCGGCTGATGCTGGTGAGCGCCTCCCCAGTGGCCGTGAGCCCGGCCCCGGAAGGGCCGCTGAAACCCAGCACGTCGGCGGCGGCGGTACGGAGCAGCTCGCGGCGGCGGACCGAACGTACCGCGGTCACCGCGGCCTCGGCGTCGTCCTCGTAGCGCTGGGTGGCCGCCATCATCTCGGCCCGCAACCCGGTCGGGCTCCTCGCCTTCAGCTCGGCGTCGTTGCCGAAGATGGCCACCGCCTCGGGCGCGCGCAGCAGCAGGCCCGCCGCATACCGGCTGGACGCGAGCACATGGGCCATCCGCTCGGCCGCCTTGGTCTCGTCCCGCAGCAGCCGCAGGTACCAGGGCGACGAGCCCAGTTCCTCGCTGACCTGACGGAACGCGAGCAGGCCCGCGTCGGGTTCGGCGGCGTCGGCGAACCAGCCGAGCAGCACCGGCAGCAGCGTGCGCTGGATCGCCGCGCGCCGCGACACGCCCGAGGTCAGCGCATCGATGTGGCGCAGCGCCCCGGCCGGGTCGACGTAGCCGAGCGCCTCGAGCCGGGCCCGCGCCTCGGCCGGCGTCAGCCGGGCCGCCTCCGAGGGCAGCCGGGCCACCGCGTCCAGCAGCGGCCGGTAGAAGAGCTTCTCGTGCAGCCGGCGGACCTGCCGGGCGTGGCGGCGCCACTCCTCATCGAATTCGGCCGCCGGGTCGGAGCGGATCCCGGTGACCTGGGGCTGGAGCCAATCCTCGTTCGGCCCGTCATTGAACCGCATCGCCCGGCCCAGCCGGCGAAGCCCGGCGGGATCCTCCGGCAGGGTGTGGGTGCGGCTGAGCCGGCTGAGCTGCAGCAGGTGCTCGGTGCGGCGCAGGAACCGGTAGGCGGCGCCCAGTTCCTCGGCGTCGGCCCGGCCGACATAGCCGCCGGCGGCCAGGGCGGCCAGGGCGGGCAGCGTGGCGGGCGAGCGGAGCGCCTCGTCGGTGCGGCCGTGCACGAGCTGGAGCAACTGGACGGCGAACTCGATGTCGCGCAGCCCGCCCGGGCCGAGCTTGAGCTCGCGCCCGGCCTGCCTGGCCGGCAGCGACTGCTCCACCCGGCGGCGCATGGCCTGCACGTCTTCGACGAAGTGGTCGCGGCGGGCCGCCTGCCAGACCAGCGGGCCCAGCGTGTCCGCGTACGCCTGGCCGAGCGCCAGGTCGCCCGCCACCGGCCTGGCCTTGAGCAGCGCCTGGAACTCCCAGGTCTTGGCCCAGCGCTCGTAATAGGCCAGGTGGCTGGTCAGCGTGCGGACCAGCGGGCAGGCCCGGCCCTCCGGGCGCAGGTTCGGGTCTACCGGGAAGATGCTGCCCTCCGGGGTGGACCGGGCGCACACGCCGATCAGGCCGGCGGCGAGGCGGCTGGCGGTGGCCAGCGCGGCGGCCTCGCCGGAGTCCTTGACCGGTTCGGCCACGAAGATGACGTCGACGTCGCTGGCGTAGTTCAGCTCGCGCCCGCCGCACTTGCCCATCGCCACCACGGCCAGCCGGCCCGGCGCCGAGCCGGGGGTTAGCTCGGCCCGGGCCACGGCGAGCGCCGCCTCGAGGACCGCGGCGGCGATGTCGGCGAGTTCCTCGCCCACCACGTCCACCGTCGCCACCCCGGTCAGGTCGCGCGCCGCGAGATGCAGCAGCCTGCGCCGGTATGCCGCGGCCAGCGCCGCCGTCGGCTCCGGGCCGGTGACCGACGGGCCGGTGGCCGCCGGGCCGGAGGGGTCGCCGGGGTCCGCGCCGACCGCGTGCAGCATCTCTGCGCGCAGTTCGGCCGGCTCCGGCCGGGCCACGGAGCCGCGCAGGATCTCGGCGTCCTCCGGGTGCCTGGTCAGGTGATCGGCCAGGCCCGCGCTGACGCCGAGCACGGCGGCCAGCCGGTCGCGAAAGTCCTGCTCACCGCGGAGCGCGGTACGCAGGGCATCCTTCTTCGCGGTGACGCTGAACAGCCGGGCCATCCCGGCCAGGGCCAGGGCAGGGTCGGCCGCGGCGGCGATCGCCGCGACCAGCGGGTCGGTCCGCAGCTCGCCCGCGGTGATGCCGAGGTCGCCCAGCAGGAGCAGTTCGGCCCGCGCGGGATCCGCGAACCCCATCCGCGCCAGCCACCCCGCCAGCGTGGTCCGCGAATCGCTCACACTCAGCAAAGCTAACCGATCCCCGCCCGCGGGATAATACCTATATCCGACCCGAGCCACGGGAGCAGGCGTGAAGTATCTCTATATCGCGGGGAAGTGGACCGAGGCCGCGGACGGCGGCACGTCGCAGACCATCAACCCGTACGACGCGACCCCGCTGGAGACCCTGGCCGAGGCGTCCTGCGCCGACGTCGACGCCGCCGTCGCGGCCGCCCGGGAGGCGTTCGACTCCGGACCGTGGCGCCGGTCCACGGTGACCGAGCGCGCCGCGCTGCTCGGCAAGATCGCCGACCTGCTGCAGCGGGATCGGGAGCAGCTGGCGCACACCGAAAGCGTAGACACCGGCAAGACGCTGAACGAGGCGCGCGCCGACGTGGACGACACCACCGCCGTGTTCCGCTACTACGCCGGGATCGCCGGCGCGCACGCGGGCCGGGTGGTGGATCCGGGACGGCCCGGCGTGGTGAGCCGGATCGTGCACGAGCCGGTGGGCGTGTGCGCGCTCATCGCGCCGTGGAACTACCCGCTGCTGCAGATCTCCTGGAAGCTCGCGCCGGCCCTGGCCGCGGGCAACACCCCCGTGATCAAGCCCAGCGAGCTGACCCCGCTGTCCACCGTGGCCCTGGTCGGCCTGTTCGAGGCGGCCGACATCCCGCCGGGCGTGCTGAACCTGCTGCTCGGGCAGGGCGGCACGGCGGGCCAGGCGCTGGTCGCGCATCCGGGGGTGGACCTGATCTCCTTCACCGGCGGGCTGGCGACCGGCGAGAAGATCATGGCCACGGCGGCACACGGAGTGCGGCGGGTCGCGCTCGAGCTGGGCGGCAAGAACCCCAACATCGTGTTCGACGGCACCGACTTCGACACCGTCGTGGACAACGCGCTGACCGCGGCGTTCCTGCATTCCGGGCAGGTGTGTTCGGCGGGCGCGCGGCTGATCGTGCAGGATTCACTGCACGACAGCTTCGTCGCCGAACTGGCCGCCCGGGCCGACCGGATCAGGCTGGGCAGCGGCCTGGACCCGCAGACCGAGTGTGGCCCGCTGATCTCGGCGGCGCACCGGGCCAAGGTGGAGCGCTACATCCAGCTGGGGCTGGCGGAGGGGGCGGAGCTGCTGGCCGGGGGCCAGCGGCCGCCGTCGCCCGACCTGGCCGAGGGCTTCTTCCTGCGGCCGACGGTGCTCGCCGGATGCCGCCGCGAGATGACCGTGGTCCAGGACGAGGTGTTCGGGCCGCTGGTGACCGTCGAGCGGTTCAGCACCGAGGAGGAGGCGATCAGGCTCGGCAACGACACGTCGTACGGCCTGGCCGGGGCCGTGTGGACCGCCGACGCGGGCCAGGCCGAGCGGGTGGCCGGCGCGCTGCGGCACGGAACGGTGTGGATCAACGACTACCACCCCTACCTGCCGCAGGCCGAGTGGGGCGGTTACGGCAAGTCCGGCATCGGCCGCGAGCTCGGCCCCTCCGGCCTGGAGGAGTACCAGGAGAAGAAGCACATTTACCACAACACCAGCCCCGCGCCCGCGCACTGGTTCTCCGGATAACGACCAGGCCATCAGGCCGAACGGGCGGGGTGGCGGGCCCCCGCGCCGGTGCCTGCCCTGCTGGGCCGGGACTTTCGCATCTGACCCCGGCGTTGGTCTTCCAGGCAGACTGTCTCAGCCTGGGACTATGCCAACGGGCCAGCTTCAAGTAAGGTTTGCCTGTCCTAACTTTGCCGAACTGCCGGAGGGCTGCGGATGCTCGCCACGCTCGTCATCTTCCTGCGTGAAGGTGTTGAAGCCAGCATGATCGTCGCGATCTTGCTGGCCTACCTGAACCGCATCGGGCAGCGCGCGCACTTCCGTGACGTGTTCCTCGGGGTAGGGGCCGCGCTGGTGCTGGCGACCGCGGGCGGCGTCGCGGCCTATTACACCATCCGCAGCTATGACGGCTCCCGCGTGCAGACGATCTTCGAGACCGTCACCTACCTGGTCGCCGCGACCGTGCTGACGTACATGACGTTCTGGATGCGCAAGCACGCACGGTCGCTGTCCTCCGAACTGCGCGCCCGCACCGACGCGGCGCTGGACGGCAAGGCCAGGTGGGGGCTCGGTCTGCTGGCCTTCCAGGCGGTCGGCCGGGAGGGCCTGGAGACCGTGGTCTTCACGCTGGCGATCATCTTCTCCACCTCGACCGCGGGCGCGCTGACCGGGGCGGTGATCGGGCTGGCCGGCTCGCTCGGCATCGCGTTCGTGATCTACCGGCTCGGGCACAAGCTGAACCTGTCCAGGTTCTTCACCGTCATCGGCGTGCTGCTGATGGTCTTCGCCGCGGGCCTGCTCGCCGATGCCGTGCAGAACATGCAGGAACTCGGCTGGCTGCCGCTGCTCGACGCGCCGATGTGGCACTCGGCCAGCGTGCTGTCCGAGGACAGCGCGTTCGGCGACGTGCTGCACAGCTTCTTCGGCTACAGCGACGCGCCCACGCCGCTGCAACTGCTGGTCTACGTCGGCTACCTGGCCATCGTGATCGTCGTCTACCTCGGCATCCGCGGCAAGCTCCGCGCCCGCGCCCGGGGCGGGCGTTCTCCCGCCGACCGGTCCCACGCCGCCGCCTAGCCCGCCGGTTCACCGCTGGCCCTGTGATAGGGATTGGATCATGGTCGAACTCATCCCTCGTGAAGTGCTTTTCGGCAACCCCGAACGGGTCAGCCCGCAGATATCGCCCGATGGCAGCCAGCTGGCCTGGATCGCACCTCGCGACGGGGTGCTGAACGTCTGGGTCGCGCCGGTCGGCACCTCCGGCGTCGACTGGGACAGCGCCAAGGTGGTCACCGACGACACCGACCGGGGCGTCCGGGTATTCGCCTGGGCGCGGGACGGCAGGCACCTGCTCTACCTGCAGGACACCGGCGGCGACGAGAACTGGCGGCTGTACGACGTCGACCATCAGACCATGGCCAGGCGAGACCTGACGCCGTTCGACGGGATCCAGGCGCGGATCATCGCCATCCGGAAGAGCCATCGCGACGAGGTGCTGGTCGGGATCAACCGCGACAACCCGCAGCTGCACGACGTCTACCGGCTTTCGCTGATGTCCGGCGAGCTGGTCAAGCTGATCGACAACCCCGGGTACGCGGGCTGGCTCGCGGACGAGGACATGGTGGTCCGCGGGACGATCGCCCCGCTGCCCGACGGCGGCCTCGACGTGCTCGTCCGCGACGACGCGGACGCTGACTGGCGGAAGCTGGTCACCGTCCCGGCCGATGATGTCGCGGCCAGCGACGTGCTGGCGTTCACCGGCGACGGCAGGTACCTGCTGGCCATCAGCTCGATCGGGACCGACACGGGCCGGCTGGTCAAGATCGACCTCGCGTCCGGGGACAGCCAGGTGCTGCTTGAGGACCCCGAGGCGGACGTGGCGGGTGCGATGCTCCACCCGGACACCAGGGAGCCGCAGATCGTCGAGGTGCTCAAGGACCGCACCGAGTATCACGTGCTCGACCCGTCGGTGGCAGCAGACTTCACGGCGATCCAGGCGCTGCATACCGGCGACCCGCAGCCGGCCGGCCGCGACGAGGCCGACGAGACCTGGCTGGTCGCGTTCACCGACGACGCCGGGCCGGTGCAGTATTTCGGCTACGACCGGAGCAGCCGGGCCGGCCGCTTCCTGTTCTCCAGCCGTCCCGAGCTCTCCCGCTACGATCTGGCCCGGATGGAGCCGTTCTCGTTCAAGGCGCGGGACGGGCTGACCATCCACGGGTACGCCAGCTTCCCGCCGGGTGGCAGCCGGTCCGGCCTGCCGACGGTGCTCAACGTGCACGGCGGCCCGCAGGCGCGCGACGTCTGGGGCTTCGATCCCGAAGCGCAGTGGCTGGCCAACCGGGGGTACCTGGTGCTCCAGGTGAACTACCGCGGGTCGACCGGCTACGGCAAGTCGTTCGTGACGGCCGGCGACCGCGAGTGGGGCGCCAAAATGCACGACGACCTGCTGGACGCGGTCCAGTACGCGGTGGATGAGGGCTGGGCCGACCCGGCCAAGGTGGCGATCTACGGCGGCTCCTACGGCGGATACGCAGCCCTGGTGGGCGCGGCGTTCACCCCGGAGGTGTTCTGCTGCGCGGTGGACATCGTCGGGCCGTCGAACCTGCAGACGCTGCTGGAGACGATCCCGCCGTACTGGAAGCCGATGGCGGCGGCGCTGTACAAGCGGGTCGGCAACCCGGAGACGGACCAGGAATTCCTGTGGTCCCGCTCGCCGCTGTCCCGGGTCCGCGGCATCCGCATCCCGCTGCTGATCGCCCAGGGCGCCAACGACCCGCGGGTCAAGCAGGCCGAATCGGAGCAGATCGTGGCCGCGCTCAAGGATGCCGGCATCGAGTATGAGTACATGCTGTTCCCGGACGAGGGCCACGGTTTCGCCAAGCCGGAGAACCGGCTGAAGTTCTACGCCGCGGCTGAGCGCTTCCTGGCCCGGCACCTCGGCGGCCGCTTCGAGGAGTAACCCCGGCGGCGCTCACAGCATGGGGAGGTAGCGGCTCAGCTCGTATTCGGTGACCTGGCGGCGGTACTCCTGCCACTCCTGCCGCTTGTTGCGCAGGAAGAAGTCGAAGACGTGCTCGCCGAGTGTCTCGGCGACCAGCTCGCTGTCCTGCATGGCCTTGATGGCCTGGTCCAGGTCCTGGGGTAGCGGCCGGATGCCGAGCGCCCGGCGCTCGGCGGAGGTCAGCGCCCACACGTCGTCCTCGGCGCCGGGCGGCAGTTCGTAGTCGCCCTCGATGCCCTTGAGCCCCGCGGCCAGGATCACCGCGAAGGCCAGGTACGGGTTGCACGCGGCGTCCACCGAACGGAACTCGACCCGGGTCGAGTTGCCCTTCTGCGGCTTGTACATCGGCACCCGGACCAGGGCCGAACGGTTGTTGTGTCCCCAGCACACGTAGGCCGGCGCCTCGCCGCCCGCGCCCGCGGTGCGCTGTTCCGCGCCCCACAGCCGCTTGTAGGAGTTCACCCACTGGTTGCACACGGCGGTGATCTCCGGCGCGTGCCGGAGCAGCCCGGCGATGAACGCCCGGGCCGACTTGGACAGCTGGAACTCCGCGCCCGCCTCGTAGAACGCGTTCTTGTCCCCCTCGAACAGGGACACGTGCGTGTGCATGCCCGAGCCGGGATGGTCGGTGAACGGCTTGGGCATGAACGTCGCGTAGACGCCCTGCTCGATCGCCACTTCCTTCATCACCAGCCGGAATGACATGATGTTGTCGGCGGTGGTCAGCGCGTCGGCATAGCGCAGGTCGATCTCCTGCTGCCCGGGCGCGCCCTCGTGGTGGCTGTACTCCACCGAGATGCCCATTGATTCCAGCATCGTGATCGCCGTCCGGCGGAAATCGTGCGCGATGCTGTGCGGAGTGTGGTCGTAGTAGCCGCCGGTATCAATCGGCCGCGGCCTGGCCCCCGGCTCGGGTCTGTCCCTGAGCAGGAAGAACTCGATCTCCGGATGGGCATAGAAGGTGAACCCGAGCTCGGAGGCCCGGGCTAGGTTGCGCTTGAGCACCCAGCGGGGATCCGCGTACGAGGGCGACCCGTCCGGCAGCAGGATGTCGCAGAACATCCGGGCCACCCCCGGATACTCACCGCGCCATGGCAGCAACTGGAACGTCGACGGATCGGGCCGGGCGATCATGTCCGCCTCGTAGACCCGGGCGAACCCCTCGATGGCCGAACCGTCGAAACCGATGCCGTCGGCGAAGGCGCCCTCGAGCTCGGCCGGCGCGACGGCGACCGACTTCAGCGAGCCGAGGACGTCGGTGAACCACAGCCGGACAAACCGGATATCCCGCTCCTCGAGCGTGCGCAGCACGAATTCTTCCTGCCTGTCCACGGTAATCACCTTAGACGTTCTCCGTCGCTGGACCAGCCCGCGGGTGAGGAGGAGTAGCCTGCAAGGGTGGGCGTCCGAGGGGGCCCGGCCGCCTGGCCTGCGGGGGCGGTGTACCTGGCGTCGGCCGCGGCGTGCTGCGCGGTGGCCGCGCGCAGCTCAGCCCATTTCGTCGACCTGGACGTCTACCGGATGGGCGGCGCGGCCGCGCTGCATGGCGGCCCCCTGTACCAGCTGCGGCTGGCCGGCCTGCCGTTTACCTATCCGCCGTTCGCGGCGGTCGTCTTCACCGCGGCGGCCGCGGTCCCGTGGGGGGTCGCGGTGACGGTACTGACCGTCGTGAGCGTGGTGGCGCTGCCGGTCGCGCTGTACCTGGTGCTGCGCCTGCCTGGGCCGTCCCGCCAGCCGGACCGGACCACGGCCCGGGGGCTGGCGCTGGCGGCCGCGGCGGCGGCGATCTGGCTCGATCCGGCCCGGGCCACGCTGGGCTATGGCCAGGTCGACATCCTGCTGACCGCGGCGGTGCTGTACGACCTGACCCTGCCGGACGCCACGCGGCGCAAGGGCGTGGCGATCGGCCTGGCCGCAGGGCTCAAGCTGACCCCGGCGATCTTCGCGGTCTACCTGCTCGTCACCGGGCGCCGCCGGGCCGCGGCCACCGCTGCCGCCGTGTTCGCCGGGACGGTCGCGGCCGGGTTCGCCGTGCTCCCGGCTGGTTCGGCATGGTTCTGGGCGGGTCGGTTCGCCAGCCCCGGACACGTCAGCCCGGTTCAGAACCCGCAGAACCAGAGCCTGTTCGGCGCCCTGGCGCGGACGATGCACACCGCTCACGTGCTGCCGTTGTGGCTGGCGCTGGCGGCCGCGGTGACGGCGACCGGGCTGGCGCTGGCGGCGGCCGCCTCACGCCGCGGTGACGAGGCGCTCGGCTTCAGCCTGTGCGCGGTGACCGGGCTGCTGGTCTCGCCGATCTCCTGGATTCATCACTGGGTCATCGTCATCCCGGCGCTGCTGGTCGCCGGGCTGGCGATCCGCCGCGCCTACCGCTCCGGCAACGTCATGGCGGCCGTCCTCGGCGCGGCCGCGCTCACGGCGATCGCGGTGATCGGCTGGACCGAGCTCGCCGATGACACCCCGAGGTCGGGCTGGCTCGACCTGCCGGCCGGGGCGATGGTGCGCAGCGTGTCCTATGTCCTCATCGGGCTGGTCGTCCTGGCCCTGGCCGCCCGGGACGGAGGGCCGGCTGGCTACGGCCTACGCTGGAGGCGTGACAACGCTGAGGATAGCGCTGGCCCAGGTCAATGCGACCGTGGGTGACCTGGACGGGAACGCCGAGCTGATCGTGGCGTGGACGCGCCGGGCGGCGGCGCGCGGAGCCAGGGTCGTGGTGTTCCCCGAGATGATGCTGACCGGGTACCCGGTGGAGGATCTGGCGCTGCGGGCGTCGTTCGTGGAGGCGTCCATCGCGGCGCTGCACGCGGTGGCGGCCCGGCTGGGCGCCGAAGGGCTCGGCGGGACCGCGGTGGTGACCGGCTACCTGGACCGGCGGACGGACCTGGCGCCGCGGACCGGGCTGCCGGCCGGCGCGCCGCTGGACGCGGCGGCGCTGCTGCACGGCGGGCGCGTCGTGATCACCTCGGCCAAGCACCACCTGCCGAACTACGGGGTCTTCGACGAGTTCCGTTACTTCGTGCCCGGCAACACGCTGCCGGTGTTCCGGCTGCCCGCGGAGGGGGGGAGAGCGTCGAGGTCGCCATCGCGATCTGCGAGGACCTGTGGCAGGACGGCGGTCCGGTGGCGGTCTGCGCGCGCGCGGGCGCGGGACTGCTCGCGGTGCCGAACGCCTCACCGTATGAGCGGGGCAAGGACGACGTGCGGCTGGACCTGTGCGTGCGCCGGGCGCGCGCGGCCGGGGCGGCCCTGGCCTACGCCAACATGATCGGCGGGCAGGACGAGCTGGTCTTCGACGGCGACTCGATCCTGGTCGCGGCGGACGGGGCGCTGGTGGCCCGCGGGCCGCAGTTCGAGGAGACACTCGTCGTCGCCGACCTGGACCTGCCGGCCGCGCCGTCTCGCCAGGAATCGGCAGACCAGCCGGTCGACGCGGGCGACGGCTCGGTGATCACGATCAAGCGGGTGACGCTGTCGCCATCGCCGTCGGGCGGGGCCGCCGATATCGAGGAGGCCGCGGCGGCGGCCGGGGTCGCGGAGGTCGAGCGGCCGGAGGGGTCGGGCCTGTTCTGGCCGCGGCTATCCGACCCGGCCGAGGTCTACGCCGCGCTGGTGACCGGGGTACGGGACTACGTGCGCAAGAACGGGTTCCGTTCGGTGATCCTGGCGCTGTCCGGCGGGATCGACTCCGCGCTGACCGCGACCATCGCCGCCGACGCGATCGGAGCGTCCAACGTGCACGTGGTGCTGATGCCCAGCAGGTACTCCTCGGAGCATTCGGTCACCGATGCGGCGGACCTGGTCAAACGGCAGGGCCTGCACACGGTGACGATCCCGATCGCCTCGATGATGGACGCGTTCGAGCAGGAACTGGCGCCCGCCGGGTTCCCCGGGACCGGGCTTCCGGCCGAGAACCTGCAAGCCCGGCTGCGCGGCGTGGTGCTGATGGGGCTATCCAACGCAGACGGGCACCTCGTGCTCACCACCGGCAACAAGAGCGAGCTCGCGACCGGCTACTCGACGCTGTACGGGGATTCCGCGGGCGGGTTCGGGCCGATCAAGGACGTGCCGAAGACGCTGGTCTGGGAGCTGTCCCGGTGGCGCAACGCCGAGGCGGCGCGGGTTGGGGCCACTCCCCCGATCCCGGAGAACTCCATCACCAAGCCGCCGAGCGCGGAGCTTGCGCCCGGGCAGATGGATACCGACTCGCTGCCGCCGTACGAGGTGCTGGACACGCTGCTCGACGACTACGTGGAGCAGGACATGGGCACCGCCGAGCTGATCGCGGCCGGTCACGACCCGGCGCTGGTCGAGCGGGTGGTACGGCTGGTCGACGCGGCCGAGTACAAACGGCGGCAGTACCCGCCGGGCCCGAAGATCAGCCAGAAGAACTTCGGCCGCGACCGGCGCCTGCCCATCACCAACCGCTGGCGGGAGCCGCGCCCCTCGCAGGGGTCAGCGGACGGCTAGGCCGAGCAGCAGTTCGTCGACGATGCGGGCGGCGAATTCGCCGTTCAGCGACCCGTTCGCGGCCTTCTCCTTGGCCAGGACGGCGCCGGTCAGGGCGAGCAGCGCGATCTCGACGTCGGCGTCGGGCCGCAGTTCGCCCGACGCGATGCCGCGGCGGATGATTTCCCTGATGGCGTCGTGCCGCGGCCCGACCACAGTCTGCTTATACCGCGCCATCAGCCGCGGGTACTTCTGGCCCTCGCCGAGCAGCAGGGCGTAGCGCCGCGCCTTGCGCGGGTCAGCCTTGTCGGCGCACATCACCGTGAGGTGCGCGACCAGGTCGTCGCGGACCGAACCGGTGGGCTCGGGGATCGGTGACTTCATCGAGCCGAGCGCGGCGAGCAGCAGCTCTTCCTTGTTCGGCCAGCGGCGGTAGATGGTGGCCTTGCCGACGCCGGCCCGCGCGGCGACCGCCTCGACGCAGACGCCCTCGAAGCCCTGCTCGGCGAACAGGTCGAGGGTGGCCTCGATGATCGCCTGTTCGGCCTGCTCGCTGCGGGGCCTGCCGGGCCGGCGGGTGGTCTCCGCCGGCCCGGCTTCCGCGTCAGTGCCGGGACCCTTCGGCCCCTGATCCAGGATCACGGGCTGCATGGCTGCTCATCCCTCTCGCTCAGCGGTCTTGAGCATGTCCTGTTCCATTATGGTCAGCTCGGCCTCGTAGGCACGATCGTCGCCGGGCCGCGCCGGGTCCGCGGCCGGCTGTGGCCTGCCGGGCATCCAGCGCAGCACCACGAATCCGCCGGCCAGCACGAGCAGCGCCGCGACCAGCGTGGTGACGTGCATGGACTGCACGAACGCGGTGTTGGCTGGCCCGAGCAGCGACTGTCCGGCCACGCCGAGCTGCTGTGCCACCGCCTGGGTGCCGGTGATCGAGGCGGACGCCACACCCCGGGCGGCGGCCGGCAGGCCGGTCAGCGACGGGCTGAGCGCGTTCCGGTAGAACACCGCCAGGATCGAACCGAGGACCGCCACGCTGAGCGCGACCGCGACCTGCCGTGAGGTGTTGGTCAGCGCGGAGCCCGCGCCGGCCCGCTCGCGCGGCAGCACGTCCATCACCGCGGCGGTGGCGGCCGGCATCACCACGCCGATGGCCGCGCCCTGGATGGCGAACATCAGGCCGAGCAGCCAGATCGGGGTGGCCGTGCCCAAGGTGGCGTAGCAGGCGATGACCGCGGCCATGACGAACATGCCGGTCGTGCTCGGGATCTTGGCGCCGTACCGGCGGACCAGGCCCGCGCTGCGCGGCGAGGCCAGCAGCTGCCCGACCGCGAACGGCACGGTCAGCAGGCCCGCCGCCAGCGGGCTGTAGCCGCGGACGTTCTGCAGGTAGAAGCTGGTGAAGAAGAACACGCCGCCCATCCCGAAGAATACCAGCGCGATCGCGCCCACCGAGGCGGACAGCCGCCGGTCCCGGAACAGCCGCACGTCGAGGCTCGGGTGCTTGATCCTGGTCTCGTACCAGGCGAAGACCGCGAGGACGGCCAGGCCGCCGGCGATCGGGCCGAGCACGTCCAGGCGCAGCCAGGAGGCGGTGTCGCCGCCTTGCACGATGCCGTACACCAGCAATATCAGGCCGACGATGGACAGCAGCACGCCCACGTAGTCGATCCCGCCGGCCTCGCGGTTACGCGACTCGGGTACCAGGATCGCGGCCAGGATGGCGCCGATGGCGGTCACCGGGACGTTGATCAGGAAGACCGAACCCCACCAGAAGTGGTTGAGCAGTACGCCGCCGAGCACCGGGCCGGTGGCCACGCCGATGCCGACCGCCATGGCCCACAGGCCGATGGCCCGGGGACGTTCGGCCGGGTCGAAGACGTTGGAGATGATGGACAGCGTCTGCGGCATGACCGCGGCGCCGCCCAGGCCCATCGCGGCCCGCGCGAAGATCAGCTGCTCGGGGCTTCTCGAATAGGCCGACAGCAGCGACGCGATGCCGAACAGCGCGAGCCCGATCATGAGCATGCGCTTGCGGCCGACCTTGTCGCCGATCACGCCGAACGTGAACAGCAGGCCGGCGAAGACCAGCGTGTAGGAGTTAATGGCCCATTCGAGCTGACTCTGACTCGCGCCGAGGCCCCCGCGAGGCTCGGCGATAGTCTTCAGCGCCACGTTGAGGACGGTGTTGTCGATGACGATGGCGAGCAGCCCGACGATCAGCACGCTGAGAATCACCCAGCGGCGACGGTAAATGGTCTGCGTATCCATGTGTCCCTTCCGGATCACTTGAACCACCTGAAGCTTGCGGGCGGAACCGGGAAGGTGCTGGCCGTGCCGTGTGTTGCCATGGCCGGGACGCCCGGTACCGCCTTCATCGATACGGAACGGTCTCGTATCGGAATATATTTCCGGCGGCACAGTGTGACCTGAGTCACATTAAGGCACGACGTCGGCCATCCGGAGCAGGCGCGTTTCCGGGTCGATAACCAGGGCCAGCGTAATCGTGGCGTGCTCGCCGACCAGTTCGACCGCGACCGTGGCAGCGCCGTCACCGGCCTTGACGGCGCCGACGCGGCACGGGCCGGCCCAGACTGCGGCCATCCGCAGGCGCCGGCCCAGCAGGCCGGTGTCCACCCCGCCGGCGACGGGGACGGACGGTGGCCACTCGCTCTGGCCGGCGTTCATCCAGTCCACCACGGCGTCCAGCGCGACGCGCAGGGCCGAGCCCGCGGCCGGCGGCACGGCCAGCGTGAGCAACTGGACCCGGGCCGGCCGCTCCGGGTTGAGCTGGATCTGCACCTGGACCACGCCGTGCTCCCCCGCCAGCCACCAGCGGCACTGGGCGGGCGTGTCGAACTCGGGCCGCCGCGCGGGATCGTCGGCGAACTCGCCGATACGCTCGCGGACCAGGGCGATCCGGCGCTGCCGCTCCGGGAACGGGACGTCCTGCGCCACGTTGGGCGAGAACAGCCGGCGGGCCGCCGCGTCGTCCCAGGTCTGGAGCAGTTCATTGACCTGGTTCCTGGCGGCCAGCGTGGCCGGCCAGGGCCCCGGCGCGCCGAGGGCTATCCCGGGCCCGTAGGCGGCAGGCTCGCCCTGCCGCACGGCCGCTTCGAGCATCCGGGCGGCTAGCGGCGCCATGGCCGCGTAGGTGCTGTTGGCCAGCGCGATCACGCCGGTCCCGGTGGCCGGATGCCAGGCCATGTTGCTGCCGAATCCCGGGTACCCGCCGCTGTGGCTGACGACCCGGCCCAGGACCGGATGCTCGTCGACGAACAGCCCGAAGCCGTACGTGGCCGGCGGCGACGAGGCGCCGTTCCCGGGAAAGCCCGGACCGGTGGCCCAGCCGGTGAGAACCTGCGGCAGCTGCATCTCCCGCCGGGTCGCGACCCGCACCGGATGCGGCCCGCGGGCGTTGCCGGGCGGGAACGCGGCGGCGAAGCCGGCTACCCAGCGGGCGAGGTCGCGCACGCAGCTGAAGACCCCGCCCATCGGGGCGAACGCGCCGGCCGGGTCGAACCCCACCTCGGACCAGCCGCCGGGCGCGCGCCGGTAGCCGCGGGCGAGGCCCCCGGGCCCGGGAGCCTGCCCGCCGGGCACCTCGAACTCCTCCGCCTCGTAACCGGTCCGCGCCATGCCGAGCGGCCGCAGCAGGCGACGGTGGATGTAATCCGGGTAGGCGACGCCGGTGACGGCGGTGATGACCCGGCCCAGGATCGCGTAGCCGAGGTTGGAGTACTCGAATCGGGTGCCCGGCGCCCAGTTGAAGCTCACGCCCTCGGCGAGGAAGCGCGCGAACTCCTCGAGCGGCAGGCCCTGCTGCCGGTCGCCCCACGGGTCGTCGGTCGGGAAGCCCGCGGTCATGGTCAGCAGGTGCCTGATCGAGATCCGCGCCGCGTCCGGGCTCACCGGCGCCCAGCCCCGCAGATCCGGCACGTAGTCCTCGGCCAGGTCGTCGAGTTTCAGCGTGCCGTCGTCGCGCAGCGCCAGGATCGCGGACGCGGTGAAGCTCTTCGTCATCGAGGCGATGCGGAAGACCGTGTCGGCGTCAGGCGCCGGGCCGCCGAGGTAGCGCTGGCCGAGCCCGGCCGCGTGCACGAGCTCGCGGCCGGCCACGATCCCGTAGGCCAGGCCAGGCTGCCCGTCGCGCTGGTGGTAGCCCGCGGCCAGCGTGTCCACTTCCGCGAAATCGACCATCGCCCCAGTCTGGCAGAACGGCCGGCGGTACCGCTCGGTCCTGCCGCCGTGCCATCATCTAACTGTCCGGGTACGCCGCTGGGGCGACACGAGACATGGAGGTCGACGAGAATGTCACAGCACGCTGCTGTAACCATGGCCGCGACAGGACCGCGGACCACTCCGGAACCGCTTTACGGCCGTGCGAACACCGGCCGGCGCGTGACCATCCGCGACATCGCCGCGGCCAAGGCCCGCGGTGAGAAGTGGCCCATGCTCACCGCCTACGACGCGCTCACCGCCGGGGTCTTCGACCGGGCCGGGATCCCGGTCCTGCTGGTGGGCGACTCGGCGGCCATGGTCGTCTACGGCCACGACAGCACGATCCCGGTCACGGTGGATGACCTGATCCCGCTGACCGCCGCCGTGGTGCGCGGCACCAGCCGGGTGCTGGTCGTGGCCGACCTGCCGTTCGGCTCCTATCAGGGCTCCCCGGCCGCGGCGCTGGCCGCCGCGACCCGGTTCCTGAAGGAGACCGGGGCGCAGGCGGTCAAGCTTGAGGGCGGCCAGCGGGTCGCCCCGCAGGTCGAGGAGCTGGCGGCGGCGGGCATCCCGGTGATGGCGCACCTCGGCCTGACCCCGCAGTCGGTGCACGCGTTCGGCGGATACCGGGTGCAAGGACGCGGCGAGGACGGCGAGCGGCTGCTGCACGATGCCAAGGTGCTGCAGGCGGCCGGCGCGTTCTCGGTGGTGCTCGAGTGCGTGCCCGCGTCGCTGGCCGCCCGGGTGACCGAGACGCTCACCATCCCCACCATCGGCATCGGCGCCGGGCCTTCGTGTGACGCGCAGGTGCTGGTCTGGCAGGACATGGCCGGCCTGTCCCCGCGGGTGGCGAAGTTCGTGAAGAAGTACGCCGACCTGGCCGCCGTCCTGGGCGAGGCGGCCACCGCCTTCGCCGAGGACGTCACCTGCGGAACGTTCCCTGACGAGGAGCACTCCTACCGGTAGCGCCCCATCGCCGCGGTACGACCAGGGCACGAGAAAATCCGGCCGGGCAAACGCAATCTGCTGCGGCACTGGACGCTGGCCGTTCGTGGCAGGCACCGAGGCCGGGGATTATTGGCGAGTTGACCCGCCTCTATATCCCCTGGTGGTACAAAATGGTATTCGGCGGGCGGGCCACCACCCCCTTGGGCGTCGGCCTGAAGTCCGGACATTGATGCCGATATCGCCCACCAGGGCAGTGCCGAGCGGGGTTGGCACCACGCGGCCGCGAGGATACGACGTCACCGGATGCCGCACGGGTGGCCGCAGGACGGGCACGGGAGGGAAGCGGTGGGTAAGCAGACGAGGCCGGAGTACCCGCCGGATGCCCCTTCGGCCATGGCCCGGCACTTCCCGGTCCTGCCCGCTTCGCGGCTGCTCACCTACCGGGCGGTGGTTGAGGACCTCGTCCACGAAGCGGCCGGTTGCCTGGGACCCTCCGACCTGCTCCGGGCCGAGCGACTCGTCGCCGACCGCCTCGGAGAGCAGGAGTTCGCATCCGTGCTCTCGCTGCTCGAAGGCGGCGTGGACGTCGCCGCCACCCGCCTGACGCACGAGATCCGCAACTACCGGCCGAGTACGCGCAGCTCAGCGAGCAGCCTGCCGACGTACGTCCGGATTCTCCTGCTCTCCCAGATCGACTCGGCCTGGTGGGGCGGGACGGTTCCTTTCGTCTCCGACGCCGACGTGCTGCGCTCGGCCGAACTAGTGGACCTCACGCCGCTCAAGTCGGCAAACGTGCTGCGGTTCCAGTACCGCGCCCAGTCGGCCGGGTGGCCCGGCCGGGCCCGGGACTGGGCCCAGCGGCGGGCGATGCCGGGAATCCGTCCGCATACCGCGGGGCTGAGCTTCACGCGTTCGCGGCCCGCGGTTGTCGCCGTCGTCAACCAGATCGCTCGCGAACTCGCCGTCGCGCTGCCACCGCAAACTCCCCGCCTCTGGGTCACCAGCATGGTGCGGAGCGTCCAGCACCAGCATCGGCTCCGGTCCCTGGGCTACGCCGCCGTGCTGCCAAGCTCCCACTGCGTGGGATACGCCTGCGATGTGGAAATGCAGTGGTTCCGCCGGTTCGACCAGGACAACGTGCTTGCCCAGCTGCTCCTTGCCCGGCAGGAGGCAGGCCAGCTCAATGTCATCAACGAAGGTCAGGCGTGGCATTTGTGCGTCAACCCGCTCGCGCAGGACGAGCTGCAGGCCGCTTACGACGCCGAGCTGGCCGACCGATAGCGCAGCCACGGAAAGGCTTTCGATATGTGTGGTATCGCCCTCGTCATGGGGCCGAATCCGAACGTAGCGGTCTTCGACCAGATGCTGGAAACCATCGCGCCGCGGGGAGATGTGCGCGAGACGGTCAGTGCTGACCGCAATCACCTCGGCACCCAGCGGCTGAAGATCGTCGATCGTGAGCGTGCCATCCAGCCATGGACCTCGGCTGACGGCCGCTGGGCGGTTTGCTACAACGGCGAGGTTTACAACTTCCGCTTGTTGCGGTCAGAGCTTGCCGCCCTCGGGCGCCAGTTGCGAAGTGACAGCGACACCGAAGTGATCCTTGAGGCGTTCCTCGAGTGGGGGGAGCAGGCGGTGCATCGCCTCCGGGGCGAGTTCGCGTTCGCCGTCGTCGACCGGGCCGCGGACCGGGTCTACCTGGCTCGTGACCCGCTGGGGGTCAAGCCGCTCTACTGGTCGCGCCGCGGTGGTCATCTGTACGTGGCATCGGAACTGAAGGCGCTCGTTCCCGTGGGCGGCCCGGTCCGCGAGGTCCCTCCTGGCCATCACGGATGGGGAAGCCCAGAGCAGGATCCAGCCGTCACCGCATATGTGGATCTGCTCACCATCGGCGACGGCGACGAGCCCATCACCGATGTGGGCGAGGCCGCGAGGCTCGTGCGGACCGCGCTGGAAGACAGCATCCGGGTCCGGCTCGACACCGACCTCACGGTCGGCGTCATCCTTTCCGGCGGTCTTGACAGCACGCTGACGCTCCTGCACGTACGGGAAATGCACCCGGACTGCGTGGCGTTCACGATCGGGGCTCCCGGCAGCGACGACGTGTCGTATGCCCGCCGGGTAACCCGCGACCTCGGAGTCGACCACGAGGTCATCGAGCTGACCCCGGGCGATATCCGCCTCGCGGAGATCCGCGAGGCCATCCGGGTGTCTGAGCTCACCGAGTACGGCGATGTCATCAACGCCGTCATCTCCAGGCTGCTGTTCGCCCGGGTCCACAGCCGCGGTGTCAAGGTGGTCCTTTGCGGGGACGGTTCCGATGAGCTTTTCGGCGGCTACGAGATGTACCGGCAGCCAGCAGCCCCCCTGCGACAGCGCCTGTTCCAGCACAAACTGCACAACCTCGGACGGACCGAGTTGCAGCGCGTCGACCGCACCAGCATGGGACAGGGCGTGGAAACACGCGTGCCGTTCCTGGATCTGGCGCTTGTCCGCCTGGCGATGCGTCTCCCTATCGACCTGAAACTTCGTGATGGCCAGGACAAATGGATCCTGCGTCATGCCTTCGCCGACATCTTGCCCGCTTACGTCCGTCAGCGCCCGAAGAATCCGTTGTCGCACTCGTCCGGGCTGCACGAGCGCGTCCGCCTGTACCGGTCACAGTTTCCTCGCATCTATCGCTCGTTCGGATACGATGCGCTTGGCCCGATGCGGCGGGACTTCTCGATCGTGCTCGAGCAGCACGGCCTGGACCTGGACCGGGCACTGCGTGACATGGACAGCCAGCCTGACTACTCGATGGCCGACCACGCGCGTGACCTAGCCGGAGCCCTCCGCTGGAACGCCGTGGACGCGCTGCGGCGGCGAAGCGCCTCTCTCGCTGACCAGGCCCGCAGCCGGCCCTGACGCAACGTCACCCCGGGCGGCGCGGGAAAGACCTCGCGGCATAAGCGCGAAAGCCAAGGCCAGCGGAAATGTCTTTTCTCACCTGCGGCAACACGCCGCAGCATTCCTGGACATTCGGAAATTGCCGTGATACCTGAATTAGGTTCCTGAGATAGCTGAAGGCTTGCTGTGCAATTAGGACGGCGTGAGGCTCACGCATCCGCGGAGCGCGCGGCCTGGGCGCGGCGGCGCGGCTGCGCTGGAGGCACACCCGTCGAGGAGGGGTCATGCCCGAGCCGGTCCGCGGTAACCAGCGCTACCTTCCCGGGCTCGACGGGCTGCGCGCCCTGGCCGTGGGGGCTGTCGTCGCCTATCACGTGGGCCTGGGCTGGGCGCAGGGAGGCCTGCTCGGGGTCGGGGTCTTCTTCACCCTGAGCGGCTACCTCATCACCGACCTCCTGCTCGGCCAGTACGAGGTCACCGGCAGGCTGCAGCTGGCGGATTTCTGGCTGCGGCGGGCCCGGCGGCTATTGCCGGCCCTGTTCCTGATGCTGGCCGTAGTCGTCGCGTGGGTCACGCTGCTGGACAGGTCGCTGCTGCCCGGCATCCGCGGTGCAGTCGTCGCGTCGGCCGGGTATGTGAACAACTGGTGGCTGATCGCGCAGCACCGTTCCTACTTCGCTCAGTTCGGGCCCCCTTCCCCACTCGGCCACCTGTGGTCCCTGGCGGTGGAAGAACAGTTCTACCTGATCTGGCCGTGGCTGCTATGGGCCGGGCTGCGCTGGACGCGCGGCCGGCCGGGCGCGGCCATGAGCCTGCCCGCGGCGGCACTGGCGCTAGCCGCAGTGTCGGCGACGATGATGGCGCTGCTGTACCGGCCCGGGTACGATCCGACGCGGGTGTACGACGGTACCGACACCCGTGCCTTCGCGCTGCTGATCGGCGCGGCGCTGGCCTTCGTCTGGCCTAGCGGGGATCTTCGCGGTAACGTCAGCCGCGGCCCGGTGGATCCTCGACGGCGCCGGAGCCGCCGGGCTAGCCGTTTTCGCGGTGCTGGTGTGGCGGACCGGTCAGTACTCGCCGTTCCTGTACCGCGGCGGGATGGTCCTGCTTTCGCTCGGCACGGCGCTCATGGTGGCTTCTGCCGCCTCGCCAGCAAGCAGGTTCGGCCGGGCGCTCGGGTGCCGGCCGCTGCGCTGGCTTGGCATCCGCTCATATGGCATCTACCTTTGGCATTTTCCTATCATCGCGCTGACCACCCCGGCCGGCGGCCGGGACACCGTAGGCCGCGGCGCCCTGCAGGTGGCGGCGAGCGTCGGGTGCGCGGCGCTGTCCTGGCGGTACCTGGAGGAGCCGGTCCGTCGTGGCGCCATCGGCCGGTGGTGGGCTCAGGTCAGGCGTACCAGCTGGCATCTCGGCGCCGTGGGCCGGCGGGCCCGGATCGTAGTCGCGGTATCTGCTCCCGTGCTCGTACTCGCCAGCTGCGGCATGGCCGGTGTCGTACAGCCCACCGCAGCCGACCCGTCCCCGGTCACGCCGTCACCGCTGGCGCGCACCCACGCCGCCAGCGGGCAGCCGGTCCGCGCGGTGGCCGGCGGATCCGCACGCCGCCCGGACCGCACTAGCTGCCGCGCCGTGGTGCATATCGGCGACTCCACCTCCGATGGACTCATCTCGCCCGCGTACCTGCCCAACCCCAGGGAGCGGATCGCCGCCCAGTACGCGCGGGTGGGCGCGGTCACCTTCATTCCCGAGATCTCGGGCGCCCGGTCGATCGTCGAGACGTACGATGGCCAGCCGAACGCCTATACCGTCGCCCAGCAGCTGATACAACAGGGATACCGGGGGTGCTGGGTGATGGCCCTGGGCACCAACGACACCGCGGACGTGTACGTGGGGTCAGGGGTCAGCCTGACGACCCGGATCAAGCGGATGATGTCGCTGATCGGCGACCAGCCAGTCATGTGGGTGAACGTCAAGTCGCTGCTCGCGAGCGGCCCTTACTCCGAAGACGACATGCTGCTGTGGAACCGCGCGCTGACCCAGGCCTGCGCCAGCCATCCGAACATGCGGGTCTATGACTGGGCCGCGGAAGCCAGGGACAGCTGGTTCATCTCCGACGGTATCCACTACACGTCCGCGGGCTACGCGGCACGCGCCCGCCTGATTGCCGGTGCGCTCGCTGCCGCCTTCCCCGGCCCGGATCAGGCCGCAGGCGACCAGCCCGGCGGCGCCGGGCCGGGACATCCGTCCAGTTGCCTGGTCCGTTAGCTGGCCGGGCCGCTACCGACGACCGCCAGCGCCGTGCCCATCTCCCCGGAAGTTCAGCCGTTACCCGCGTCTGGCCGCCGGCCTGCTGCGACACTAGCGGGAGGCCACGACACGCCAGCGCCGTCGCGTCGGCACATCCATGACAACGCACATAAATTCGAGATAATCTGCTTGATTAGGTTCACTGATCGCAGGAGTGGAGCGCTAGGTGATCAAGACATCCAGGCCCGGTCGTGACGGGACAGTCCGCGTTACGTTCGCACTGCCCATCGACGAGCCCGGCGGAGCCGTCTCCGTGGTAGGCGACTTCAACGACTGGGACCCGCTTACCCATCCCCTCCGCCGGCGCGCCAACCGGACCCGGAGCGCGGCGGTGACGGTCCAGGCCGGCACGACGCTGCACTTCCGTTACCTGGGCGAAGGCGGCGTCTGGTTCGATGACGAGACCGTCGCCGCCCGGAATGGCCCGGACGCCGCCATCGCCGTCTGATCCCAGGCGGTCTATCAGCCCTGGTGACCGGACTCGGCGAGATGCATCCTGATGATCGAGTCAAAGTCCGGGTCCGGGGTCAGGCCCAGCCGGCCGGCCCGGTCAGCGCGGACCCGGGCGGGCCAGCTGGCGACCATGCGCGCCACCACCGGATCGGGGATCCAGTCGATCAGCGCGCTGACCTGCGGCCCGGCAACCCGGGCCAGCGCGGCGGCCATGTCCCCGACGCTGATGGTGAGCGCGGGCAGGTTGACCGCGCTGCGGCCGCCCCAGGCCTGGTCACTGGCCGTGGCGGCGCACCGCAGCCCGGCGATGGCCTTACCCGGCGAGGCCAGCGCGACCTCGGTGTCCGGGTCGACCGGGCAGGTCGCGCGCTGCCCGGCCAGCGGTTCCCTGATGATGCCCGACATGAAGCCGGACGCCGCGGCGTTCGGCCGCCCGGGACGCACGCTGATCGTCACCAGGCGCAGGGCCCGCCCGCGCAGGAAGCCTTTCCTGGTGTAGTCGGCCAGCAACTGCTCGCCGATGACCTTCTGCGCGCCGTAGCTGGTCTGGGGGTTGGGCAGGGTCTGGTCGTCGACGGCCTCGGGGAGCGGGTGGTCGGGCGAGTCCCCGAAGATGGCCAGCGAACTGGAGAACACCACGACCGGGCTCGTCCCCAGGGCGCGGCAGGATGCCAGGAGCGCTTCGGTGGCGCGCAGGTTCGCCCGGATGCCCAGGTCGAAGTCCGCCTCGCACTCGCCGCTCACCGCCGCGGCCAGGTGGAAGATCACGTCGGCCCCGCCCAGCGCGCCCGGCCCGGCGGCGAGCGGGTCGAGCAGCCCGGCGAGGTCGCCGCGGACCGCCGTCACCCGCTCGTCGGCCGCCAGGTCCGGCGGGACCGGGGCCTGGTCGATGAGCGTCACCCGGGACAGCGGGCGGGCACCGCCGCCCGCCACGTCGAGCGAGCCCGCCGCCAGCAGCTCCCTGGCCAGCCGCGAGCCGAGGAAGCCCGCTCCCCCGGTAATCACCGCATTCACCACGACGCCTCCCTAGCCACCGTGATCTTACGTGACCAGGGCGATGGTCTCCTCGATCGCGGCCTGCACCTCAGCCGGGCGCTCCATGTGCGGCATGTGCCCGGCGCGGTCGATCAGGTGGCGCGTCGCGCCCGCCACCGACTCGGCCTGGGCCGCCGGGATGACCCGGTCCTCGCGGCCCCAGACCACCGTGACCGGCACGGCGTCGCCGAGCGCCGCCAGCAGCACGGCCGAGTCGCCGGCCTGCGTGTCGCCGTCGAGCAGCGCGCCGAGCAGAGTGTGCAGGGCCTCGTCCACTCCGTCCAGCCGCTTGTAGGCGAGCAGGTCGTCAACAAGCTGCCGGGTTACCAGGTTCTCGTCGGCGAAGAGCTGGCTGACCACTGGCTTGAGCTCGCGCCGGGTCTGCGCGTCGGCGAAGCCGCGCAGGTAGCCGGCATTGATCTCGGGACCGAAACCGGCCGGCGCGATCAGCGTGAGCGAGGCGATCCGGCCGGGGTCGCGGGCCGCGGCCGTGAGCGCAACGACGCCGCCCATGGAATGGCCGACCAGGTGCGCCCGCCCGGCGCCGAGGGCGTCGAGCACGCCGGTCACCGCGTCGGCCAGCACGCCGGGGCTGCCATCGCCGACGTCCTTGGCCGACGTGCCGTGCCCGGGCAGGTCGAGCGCGTACACGCGGTACTTCGCGGCCAGCGGCTCCTGCAGGAACAGCCAGGAGTTCCGGTCGCCGCCATACCCGTGGACGAGCAGGATCACGTCGCCGTCCGTCCCTTCCGGGGCGGCCCCGGCGTAGCTGATCCTCCGCCCGCCGACGTCGGCGGTCTGCAGCTCGGGAGCGCCCGCGGCATCTTCAGGGACACCCGCGTCGATCACCGCACGCGCCTGTCCGACGGCCGCGTCGAGCTCCTCCTCGGTGACGTCCGCCGGGGCGAGCAGCGCGATCGTGCCGCTCACCGGCACGTCCTCGCCGACCCGGGCGACGATGCGGCGCACAGTTCCAGCGTCGGCGGCCTCCAGGGTGCCGTTGATCTTCTCCGTCTCGATATCTGCGAGGTCGTCGCCGATGTGGACCTCTTCTCCCTCGTCGACTATCCAGGCGGTGATCTTGCCCAGCTGCATCGACAGGCCCCATTTGGGCATCGTCACGGGGACGATCCGGTCGTCAGTCATCAGGATCGCGGCGTGCAGACTCCGGCTTTCTGGCCAGGAGGAGACGCCGCCTCACCTCCTCTGAAATGTCAGTGTAATTCGCTAGTGTGTTCGCGTGTCCCGATACCGGCTGCTCCCCCTCGCCCATCACGATGAGGAGGACGTCAACGTCTTGACCGCGTTCACAATGCGCTGCGCGTCCGGGATGTACAGGTCCTCCAGCGCGGTGGAGAACGGCACTGGCGTGTGCGGTGCCGTGACCATCTCGACCGGGGCCCGCAGCGAGCCGAACGCCTTGCGCGCGGCCAGCGCCGAGATGTCGGTGGCGATGGAGCAGCGGGGGTGCGACTCGTCGACCACGACCAGGCGCCCGGTCCCCTCGACGCTCTCCAGCACGGTGTCCTCGTCCAGCGGGCTGGTCGTGCGCAGGTCGATGACCTCGCATTGCACACCATCCGCCGCCAGCTGGCCGGCCGCTTCGAGCGAAGTGTGCACCATCCGGCCGAGGGTCACGATCGTCACGTCGCCGCCCTCGCGGACCACGTTGGCCTCGCCGAACGGCAGCGTGTAGCTCTCCTCGGGCACCGGTCCGGACAGGTCGTAGAGCGCCTTGTGCTCGAAGAACATCACCGGGTCGTTGTCCCTGATGGCCTGGATCATCAGGCCCTTGGCGTCGTACGGGGTGGCCGGCATGACGACCTTCAGCCCCGGGATGTGGGTGAACAGCGGGTACAGGCACTGGGAGTGCTGGGCCGCGGCCCGCAGCCCGGCCCCGTACATGGTGCGGATCACCACGGGCGTGACGGCCTTGCCGCCGAACATGTACCGGAACTTAGCGGCCTGGTTGTAGATCTGATCGAAGCAGACGCCCATGAAGTCGACGAACATGAGCTCGGCCACCGGCCGCAGGCCGGCTGTGGCCGCGCCGATCGCGGCGCCGATGAACGCCGACTCCGAGATGGGCGTGTCGAGCACCCGGCCGGGGAACTTGTGGTAGAGACCCTTGGTCACGCCGAGGACGCCGCCCCAGGCGTCGTCATCGCCGGGCGATCCGGCGCCGCCGGCGTTATCCTCGCCCATCACGATGACGCTCTCGTCGCGCTCCATCTCCTGGGCCAGCGCCTCGTTCACGGCCTCGCGGTAGGTGATGTTCCGTGCCATGGCCAGCCTCCTGTCAGTAGCGCACGTAGACGTCGGTGAGCAGATCCGCCTCGGTGGGCAGCGGGGCGGCCTTCGCATCCTCGACCGCCTTGTCGATGAGCGCCGCGACCTCGGCGTCAACGGCGTCGAGGTCGGCCCGGCTCAGCTCGCCTGTCTCGGTAACCCGGTCCGCGAAACGCTTGAGGCAGTCGAGTTCGGCCCGCGCGTGCTCGACCTCGCTGGCCCGGTAGGTCTGCTGGTCGCCTTCGAAGTGGCCGAAGTAGCGGGTGAATTTCATCTCGATGAGCGTGGGGCCGCCGCCTTCCCGCGCGCGGGCGATCGCCTCGCTGGCGGCCTCGCTCACCGCGAAGAAGTCGAAGCCGTCCACGATGACGCCCGGCATGCCGAACCCAGCCGCGCGGTCGGCGATGTTGTCGCTGGCCACCGACCAGGTGCTGGAAGTGGTCTCGGCGTAGCCGTTGTTCTCGGCCACGAAGATGGCCGGCAGGTTCCACACCGAGGCCAGGTTCATCGACTCCAGCGTGGTGCCCTGGTTGCTGCCGCCGTCGCCGAAGAACGCCACGCTGACGCCGCCGGTGCCCTTGAGCTTGGCGGCCAGCGCCGTGCCGCAGATCAGCGGCGGGCCGCCGCCGACGATGCCGTTGGCGCCGAGCATGCCCTTGGCCAGGTCGGCGATGTGCATGGAGCCGCCCTTGCCGTGGCAGCTGCCGGTCTTGCGGCCGTAGATCTCGGCCATCATCTCGCCGACGTCAACGCCCCGGGCAATGCAGTGGCCGTGCCCGCGGTGGGTGCTGGCGATGGTGTCCCGGTCGTCGAGATTGCTGCAGACGCCGGCGGCCGAGGCCTCCTCGCCCGCGTACAGATGGACGAATCCCGGAATCTCGCCGGTGGCGAACTCGGCGTGCACGCGTTCCTCGAACTCGCGGATCGTTCGCATCATCCGGTAGACGTCAAGCAGACGCTCCCGGGTCAGGGCCTTCCGCTCCACCGTATCGGTCATGTGTTCCTCCCTGGACGTCGTCGGTATCGGCCGAACCAAGATCTGCGGCGGTGCGTCGGAGCAGGCCGAGGCGGGCGCTCGCCGTCAGGACCGCGGGAACGTCGACGCACCGTGGCCCGTCCGCGCGGAGCCGGACGGACGGCGGCTCGCCCGGCCCGAAGGTGAGCTCGCGTTCGCCGTCCACGGCGATGACGCCGGCCCGCGCGTCGACCAGATGAACCGCGCCCGGGTGCATCGGCTCGATCTCGACGACCCCGACCGGTACCACCAGGCCCGGCGCGATCGGGGCGAGCACCTGGCGGGACGCGCCGGTGGCGAGGCGCGCGGTAACCCCGTGCGGTTCGTGCCGGGCGACGGGAGAGAGCTGGCCCAGGACGCTGGACAAGCCGATCGCGTCGGGCTCGGCAAAGGCGCAGAACAACTGGGTCACGGTGGCCGGATCCCAGACCGCGCGGGCGCCGACGTGACGCTCGGTGGATACCGCCACGTCCACCAGCGCCGTTTCGGTCCGGTCCCCCGCCCGCACCTCGAGCAGCTTGGCCCGGGTCGTGGCGCCCTCGGCCGGCACCACGCCGGTGGCGACCAGGCCCGCGGCCAGGCCGGCGATGGTCGCCTCGCGGACCGCGGGGAACACATTGTTGGTGCCCGTCGACAGCGCCAGCATCGGCACGTCGCCCGCCGCGGACGCGGCGACCCGGGCGGTGCCGTCACCGCCCAGGCAGACCACCACCCGCGCGCCGGCGGTCACCATCCGCCGGACCGAGTCCACGGTGTCCTGCGCGGTCTGCCGGATCGGCTGCCCGTCGAGGAAGTCCACCTCCGGCCACCGGGCATCCTGGGGGCGGTGCCGTTCGATGGCCCGGAACACTGACGCGGAGATGCCGCCCAGGTCGGTGCTGAGCAGCACTCGCTGTACGCCGACCGCGCCGAACGCGGTGAGCATGCGCTGGATCATGTTGGCCTTCTCGGCCGTGGGGAACACCGAGGCCTGGGTGACCAGGCGGCGGATGTCGCGACCGGAGAGCGGGTTCGCCACCACCCCGACGATCGCGTCACCCAAAGCGCTCACCTCCTCGCCCCACTCTGCGCGCCGAACGGCCAAAAGGGAATATCAAAAGAGGACAGCGGTAGCCTGCTACCGGCGCGGGAGGGGCCGCCGGGTCCGGCCCGTATCCGGCTGACCGACGCCAGCGGGAACCCGGTCTGCGCCCGCGTCCACCCGCCGTACCTCACCTGGTCCGTCGCCGCGGACGGCGCCGGTCGCCTGCGTGTCGATCTTCGCGAAGCGCTCGTCACGGCCGTCACCGCGCAGCCCGCGGATGGTCTCGCTGCGCCCCGCGAGCTTGTCATCGATCCGGCAATAGGCGGCGGCCGGGGCTCTGGCGGTGGCCCGGTCACCGGCTGGCGTTCTTGCTGACGTAGGCGTCGAGCGCGCGAGCGTCGCGGCGGGCTGCTCGATCTGCGGCAGATGCCCGGCCTCGGCGATGATCGCGAACTGGGCCTGCGGGAACGCCGCGGCCAGCGCCTGCCCGTACGCGGGGGCGACGATCCGGTCGCTGTCCCCCCACAGCACCAGGACCGGGACCTCCACCCGGCCGAGGCGGGCGGCCAGCCCGGGATCGTGCATGTACGGGTCGCCGGCGAAGACGCGCATGGTCTCCATGTTGGCGGCCCGCTGCGCGGCCTGCTCCGGCGGGACGCTGGCCGGGTCGACGTAGAAGCGGTCGGGGTCATGGTAGGAGTACTCGGCGACGCCGCGGGCGTCGAGGGCGAAGAAGTCGCGGACCGGCTGTCCTTCGACGAGCACGCCGACCGAGTCGATGAGGACCAGTCCCGGCGAGGCGATCGCCAGCGCCGTGCGGACCGCGGCCGCTGTCACGGGCGCCGCCTTCGGCAACGGCCAAACGGCAGCGATGTTACATCGCTGCCGCCCCGGCGACATCGCTGCCACATCGATGCTGTTCCGGGCTGGGCGGGGCGGGCTAGGCGCGGCCTTGCGCGATCACGTTGGTCTGGCCGCCTTCGACGATGCCCTTTCCGTCGATCCAGATCGCCCAGTCGATGATCCGCGCGGCGTCCACCACGACCGGGCGGCCTGCCCGGATACCGGGATCGAGCGTGGCGTCAGCGGCGGAATTGCCCAGGACCCTGGCCGGGTCGGCCCATGACGTGACGTAGGCCCAAGGGTACTCGGCCTGGCCGGCCAGTGATATCTCGTGCTTGACCATCAGCCGGGCTCGCGGCGGCAGGTCGTCGGCCAGGAACCGGGCGCGGACGGCCGGCAGCGCCTCCCGCGCCGCCCGCATGGCCCGCTCCATCTCGTCCGACGGCGCCAGGTACCGGATCTCCTGCCCGGGCTGGCCGAACAGGGCCGCGCACACGCCGGCCAGGAACTCCCCGGCCGAGGCGGGGAAGTGATCCGGCGGCTGGACGGACAGGAAACTGTCCTCGTCGTCCCGCGGGCTGGGATCGAAGATGAGCCGAACGGCCGTGGCGGGACCTTCGGCGACCGGGGAATCGTAGTCGCGGGCGAGGTCGCCTTCGGGGGAAATGCGGCCGCGGGCGATGTGAGCCTCGGGAGCATCGTAGCCGCGGGCGATGTGGGCCTGGCGGACCTCGATCACCGCGGGCAGCCGGGCGAAGGCAGGTTCGGCCCGGTCGCGCAGCGCGTTCAGCCAGGTGCCGAGCAGGCTCGAGGCCAGGCCGGTCAGCACGTGCGTCCAGGCGTTGCCCAGCTGCGGGGGTACGTTGCGGACCTGGAGCTCGGGCAGTCCGAACCGGCTCAGGCCCTTGGTCGCCATCCACAGACCCGCGCTCCCGGCCGACTGGAACACCAGCATCCAGTCCGCCAGCCGGAACCGGGCGTCGGCGGCCGTGGGCAGCGTCCGCAAGGCCACGTCCGCGGCCAGCACCTTGGGCGTGGCGGTGTCCACCAGCGGCACGCCCGCCTGTTCGGCCAGCACGGCGGCGCAGGCCCGCCCGGCCCATTCATGCAGCGGCGGCCAGCCTGGCTGGGACAGCGCCCGGACGACGACGAGCTCGCTGGCCTCGGTGACGGCCCGGACCAGCTCCGGGGCCACGCCCAGGTACTCCTGCAGCTGGCCGGGCACCGACGGCAGCGACGACGACGGCATGACCTGAACGGTCAGCGCGCCCGAGTCCAGCATCATCCGCGCGGCCACGCCCAGCGGGCTGACCAGGCGCGCGGTAATCCCGGCCGCCGCACGCTCCTTCACGGCCTGGGCGGACAGCGCCGCCGGGATCAGGTAAACGGCCGACATGAGCCCGGGTACCGGGAGAATCAGGTCTTCGGCCATGTCGCCCGCCACCTCCGCCGCCCACGTTAGCCGCCCGGGACACGAGGCGAAACGCCGGGAGGGCCCGGCCGGCTCCGATGGCGGGTAACCCAGCCCGTTCGGCCCTAAATATCGGTTATCCGCAGGCCTGCGTGAGCCTTGTAGCGGCGGTTGACGGAGACCAGGTTCGCGGTCAGGGCCTCGATCTGACCGCTGTTGCGCAGGCGGCCGGCGTACACGCCGCGCACGCCGGGAATCCGGGCCGCCAGGGCCTGCACCAGCTCGGTGGCGTCCCGGTCGTCGCCGAGCACCAGGACATCCTGATCGAGGGCGGTGACCTCCGGATCCAGTAGCAGGACCGCGGACACGTGGTGGAACGCCGCGACCACGCGGCTGTGCGGGAGCAAGCCCGCGGCCTGCTGGGCCGCGCTGCCCCCAGGGACGGGCAGCGGGTAGGCGCCTTGTTTATCGAAGCCGAGCGGATTCACGCAGTCCACCACGATCTTGCCCGCCAGTTCGGGGGCCAGCCCGGACAGCAGTTCGGCGTGGCCCTCCCACGGCACCGCCGCGATCAGCAGGCCAGCCTCCCGGGCGGCGTCGCGGTTGGCCAGTCCGCGCACCCCGTGCCCGACCTCCCGGGCGACGCCGTGGGCCCGGTCGTGGTTGCGGGAGCCGATGATCACCGCGAGCCCGGCCATCGCGAACCGGCGGGCCAGGCCCCGTCCCTGTTCCCCGGTGCCGCCGAGGATGCCGATGACAAGCCCGTCGAGCGACGGGGTTTGGCGCTCAGTCATGCAACGTATCCTGTCAGACGCCGCTCCGGGCGCGGACGGTACCTGCGGGTTCGCAAAGATCGCAACTGTCCGTACCGATATGGCTGCGCGGAGGGCGTTCCGGAGGCACCATAGATACGTGGACGCGAACCAAGTGACCACTCTCCGTGTGCTCCTGGCCCCGACCGGCTGGCTCGAGCGGGCTCGCGCGTTCACGCAGGGCCTGCGCAAGGCCACCCGCTCGCCGGGCGGCCTCCTGCTGCTCGGCACGGCCGATGAGGAGCCCTGGCACCTCACCGCTCACCTGGACGAGGAGAGCCGGCTGTCTGGGGTTCCCCAGCTCATGCCCACGCTCGTCCGCTGGCAGGTCCCGGTGGGCGCGCCGTCGCACCTGCGGGTGGGGCTGGAGCGGCTGGACGCCGCCCGGCGCGGCGAGACGCTCTTCGTCGTGACCCCGTCGTCCGCTCCGGTGCCGCTGCTCGAGCGGGTCAGCGACGCCCGGCGGACCGGGGCCACGATCTTCGCGCTGGATGCGGGCGATCCGGAACTCGACGCGCTGGCCCACGAGTCGCTGGCGATCCGGCCGGGGCGGGACGCGGTGTCGTTCGGCGGGGCCCAGCACCTGATCAGCTCGTCGGTCGGCGAAATCGGCGCGGACCCTTCGGCCGAGCGCTTCGAGCGCGGGGAGTTCGGCGTGGCCAGCGCGGACGCTCGGATGCCCCAGCCCGGCCCGGCCGGCCACCAGCGTCACCGTCCGGGCGTGCGGGGGCTGCGGGACCGCGTGGCTCGCCTGCTCGACGCGGTGAGCGGGCCCACGGGATCAGACCGCTGATACGTCAGGCGTCCAGGGTGAGCACCATCGTGGGGCGCTCGATGATGTGGTCGGGACGCAGCGGGCGCACCGCCGTGCCGATGGCGAAGAACTCGGTGGTGTGCGAGCCCCAGGTGTGGCTGTGCTGGCGGAGCTGGACGCCGACGATGCCCTCCGCGTGCAGCGCCTCGGCCTCGGCCTGCATCCGGCTCATGGCCAGCTCGCGCGCGTCGTAGAGGGCCTGGGTGAACTGCTCGATCTCCACGTTCTTGCCGATGTTGCCGATCTTGTTGCCGAACTTCTGGTGCGCTACGTGGTACACGCACGAGCCCATGACCATGCCGAGCGGCGCGTAGCCGGCCCGGATGAGCGTCCAGAAGTCCTGGCCGGACAGGTCCGAGGTGAACGGCTGGTTCTTGTTGTTGCGCCAGTTGTCGACCCCGCCGCCGCCCGCGCCCTCGTCCGCCTTGACCGCCGTGCCGACCGCGATGAACTCGGCGATGTCCGAGCCGAACTCCTTCATCTCCACGTCCAGCCGGACGCCGACGATGCCGTCGGCGCGGAGCGCGTCCGCCTCGGCCTCCATCCGGCTCATCGCCAGCTCCCGCGCGTGGTACATGGCCTGGGAGAGCACGTCGAGCTCCTGGTTGCTGCCCCAGCGGCCGATCTGCAGTCCGACGTGGTAGATCGAGCTGCCGAGAACCAGGCCGAGGGGCCGGAACCCGGCCTCGCGGACCAGCAGGAACTCGTTGACCGACAGGTCGGAGGTGAAGATCGAGCCCGGCCGTCCCGGCTGCAGCTCGGCCAGCCGCGCCATGGCGTCGTGCGAGACGCCCGCGGCATCCAGGTCGGTCGCGATGCTAGCTCCGGGGGCGTTCCCCTGGTCGGTCATGGTCTCTCCTGTCAGATCCGGATCCTGGCTGCCTGGCGGCGCTGCGGGTCGAGCGACATGACGGCCAGCGTCGGCCCGCTGTGCCGCTGCTCGGCCCGGGTGAACCGGGTAATCGCGGTGCCGATGGTGGTGGCCTCGACGATGTGATCGCGGCGGCCCTCCATCGCCGGGCACTCGCGTTCCCGGACGCGCATCTCCATGGTGGCGATCACCACGCCCTCGCCGCCGAGCCGCGTGACGTCGCGTTCCAGTTGCTGGCGCGCGTCGTGCCTGGCGTCGTTGACGAGCTCGGTGTAGCCGGTGACCTCGGCGTTGCCCGAGCCCCACCGGGTCTGGCCCACGGTCAGCCAGTCGTCGTGCCGGGACCCGATCGAGATGCCGAGGGCAAGCCCGGCGGGCACCCAGCCCTTCATGATCAGCTTGGCGAAATCCTGCCCGGTCAGGTCGGAGGTGAACGGCCGCCTCGGCCGGCCGCCGCGACCGGGCCAGTCCGACACGGGCGGGAAGCCGGGCGCGCGGACAGCGGTGCCGATCGCCTTGAACTCCAGGCCGCCGGCCGGGAACGGGCCGATGGTCAGCCGGACGCCGACCACCCCGTGCCCGCCGAGTTCCTCGCACTCGGCCGTCATCCGGTCCAGGGCCTTGTGCCGCGCCTCGTACATCGCCTGGACCAGCGGGGCGAACGAGCCGAAACCGCCGCGCGAGGACACCTGGGTGGAGGTGCGGACCGGGACGGCGGCGCCGTAGCCCCAGGAACTCCAGGCGCCCGGGCAGTTGTAACCGCCGGTGTAGCCGATGTTGTAGACGCAGGCGCCGAGCACCTGGCCGGCCGGCTCGAAGCCGACGCTGCGGATCGCGGCGAACTCGTCGGACGTCAGCGCCGAGCCCCAGGTGCCGCTGCGCCGGATCTCCGCCATCCGGGCCTCGGCCACGGCCGGCAGTTTATCGCTCACGTGCCTAGCGTAATAGCGCGGGCGCGATGATCAGTCTTTCGCGTCCCATTCCTTGTTTCGCTCCTGCACCGTCTCCAGCGCGCGGGCGGCCGCTTCCCGGGTCGGATACGGCCCGAGCCGGTCCTTGCCCGGGGTGGGACCGTCGTCGTCCTCCACGGTGTGGTACCTGAGGCTGTACCACCACCGCTTTCCCTGTTCAGTATCCATGCACATTAGACTCCCAAAGCATGGCGACAGTGCTTCATCCGGGCCGGCTTTCCCCCACCCGCCAGGTTCCCGCGGAGATCACGCGGCCGGAATACGTGGGCAGAAAGCTTCCCAAGACCGGTGAGCCGGACGTCAAGACGCCGGAGATCATCGCGCGGATGCGCGTGGCGGGCAAGCTGGCCGCCCGGGCGCTGGCCGAAGTAGGCGCACACGTCGCCCCTGGCGTCACGACAGATTACCTGGATCAGATAGGCCACGATTTCCTCGTCAGCCACGGCGCTTACCCGAGCACGCTCGGATACCGGGGCTACCCGAAATCGCTGTGCACCTCGCTGAACGAGGTGATCTGTCACGGCATCCCCGACGACACGGTGATCAACGACGGCGACATCGTCAACATTGACATCACCGCGTTCATCGGCGGGGTGCACGGTGACACCAACGCCACGTTCTGCGCCGGTGACGTGGACTCCGAATCGCGGCTGCTGGTCGAGCGCACGCACGAGGCGATGATGCGCGGCATCCGCGCGGTGGCGCCGGGCCGTCCGCTGAACGCGGTCGGCCGGGTGATCGAGTCGTACGCGCGGCGGTTCGGCTACGGGGTGGTGCGGGACTTCACCGGGCACGGGATCGGCCGGACCTTCCATTCCGGGCTGATCGTGCCGCACTACGACGACCCGCACAACAACGTGACCATGGAACCGGGGATGACGTTCACCATCGAGCCGATGCTCACCCTCGGCACCATCGACTACGACATCTGGCCGGACGGCTGGACGGCGGTGACCAAGGACCGCAAGCGCACCGCGCAGTTCGAGCACACGATCCTGGTCGCCGACGACGGCTACCAGATCCTGACCCTGCCGTAGTACGTCAAGATTGCGGGTCGATGAAGCGCGGGCTGAGGACTTACTGTGCCGGGCGGTGGGCGCGGGCGTGCAGGCTGATCGAGTAGCCCGCGCCGCGGCCGTGCAGCCGGTGACGCTGGCCGTGCACCCGGGTCGGGCCGGGGCGCAGCACCGCGCTGCCGGGGCCGCCCTCGGTGGCCTCCCCCGCGATGACCGTGGCCACGTCGCAGTCGCAGTCCTGGCCGGCGTGGCCGGGGGGCAGGACGACCAGCCAGGCACCGTACTCCGGCTGGTCTTCGACCTCGATGAGGACCGAACGATCCGGGTCGAAGCGGACCAGTCCCCACCAGCGCTCCGGCGTGCCGGCCAGCATCCGCATCCGGCCGGCCAGCGTGCCGAGCGTCACCGGGGAGGCGGCCGCCTGCGGTGCGGGGCCGCCCTGAGCGGGTACGAGCAGGACGGCCTCGGCGAGAATGGCGATCTCAGGGGCCACGGACATGTCTGCGGTCAACGGAATTCCTTCGTGCAGGACCGCGCTGAGCGGCCACGACGGCGACAACGGTTGGCGGGGAGTCGTTGTCAGCGACAACACGAAGGACAGAGCGCGCGCGTGAGCATCACGGTGACACCGTGATGGCGGATGGCGTGGCCTGGCATGTGGATAGCTTACCCGGCGGGTAACCGTGTGCGCATCAAGTTGCCCGGTCGAGGCGGCCGGTCGCGTCGCGGGCCGATTTCTCGCTGATGTGGCCGGCCGCCCAGGCGGCGGCGCACAGCGCGCGCAGGCCGTCGATGCGTTCGCCGTCACCGGACAGCTCCAGCCGGTCCCCGGCCACCCGCGCGGTCCAGCCGCCGCAGCCGAACGTACCGTCTTCCCCGGTGACCTCCGGATGCGGCTCGAGCAGGCCCGCCAGGTCCTCGGCCAGGTACGCGGGACGCTGCGACGGGGGCGCGAGCACCGCCTCGGCCGGGCCGGTCACCCCGGTCAGCACGAGCATGCTGTCCGCGCCGACCCGGAACGCGGCCTCGATGTCGGTGTCCAGCCGGTCGCCGACCACGAGCGGGTTCCTGGCGCCGGTCCGCAGCACCGACTCCCGGTGCAGCGGCGGCTCGGGCTTGCCCGCCACCAGCGGCCTGACCCCGGTCGCCGTCGTGATCACCTGGATGAGCGACCCGTTTCCCGGCTGGCGGCCGCGGCGGCTGGGCAGGGTGAGATCGCCGTTGGACGCGACGAACAGGGCCCCGGCGGCAACCGCCAGGCCGCCTTCGGCCAGCATCGAGTAGCTGATGTCGGGCGCATAGCCCTGGACCACCGCCCGCGGCTGGTCGGCGGCCGTGCTGACCGGACGCAGGCCGCGCTCCCGTAGCGCGGCCCGCAGGCCGCTGCCGCCGATAACCAGGACCGGGGCACCCGCCGGCAGACGTTCGGCCAGCAGCCGGGCGGCGGCCTGCGCGGAGGTCACCACGTCCTGCGCCGCGGCCGCGACGCCGAAACTGTTCAGCAGCGCGGCGATGGCGGCCGGGGTGCGGAAGGCGTTGTTCGTCACGTACGCCAGCCGCATCCCGGCCGCATCCGCCTTGCGCAGCGCCTCGGCCGCGCCAGGGATGGCGGCACCGCCCAGGTAGACGACCCCGTCCAGGTCGAGCAGGGCGACGTCGTAGACGGCGGCGAGGGGTTCGGCGCTGCCGCGCGGCGCCGGACGGGGTTCCTGGCCGGGGCGCGGCGCCTGGTCGCTGGTCATTCGGCCCCCGCCTCCTTCCTGGCGCGCAGCGTGGCCCGCACCGAGCGCAGCGCCTCGGTGTAGTGCGCGGCGTCGGGCCGCATGGCCGCGGCGAGAGCCAGGTACTCGGCCGCGGCGGCGTGGTTCCCGGTCCTGGCCAGGGCGAGCCCGAGCCCGAAGTTCGCGTAGTCGTCCGACGGGCTCGCCTCCACGATCACCCGGAAATTGGCGGCCGCCTCGGCGTACCGGCCCGCGTCGAACTGGGCCCGGGCGAGGGCCTCCCGGACGCTGCGGGCGCCTGGTTCGGCCGTCGAGGCACGCTGCAGGACCTGGGCCGCGGCTGCTGGGCTGCCGCGGAGGAGAAGCTCCATGCCACGCTGGTACCAGGCGTGCACGTCGTCCGCGGATCCTCCGGGAAAGGGCTGGCCAGGGAAGTTTTCCTCCGGATGGGAATCCTTGCTCTCGCTAGATCCTTTTGACATGTTGTGCAGACCCTTCCGTCCGACTCTGGTTCCGGCCTTGTGCTGGCGCCCTTTCGCGGCATCCGTTATGCCCGTGACCGGGTAAGCGGTATCGCAAACGTCACCTCCCCACCGTACGACGTGATCAACGGCGCAGTTCTCGATCGCCTGCGGGCGGCGGATCCGCATAACGTGGTCCGGCTCATCCTGCCGGGCGAAGACGCGGACTCGAGCAAGGTGGCGGCCAGCCTGCTCCGCGAGTGGCTATCGGCGGGGGTGCTCCTCCGGGACCGGATGGCTTCCCTGTACATCTACGAGCAGGAGGACCCGGGCTCGAGATGCCTGCAGCGCGGCATCATAGGCCTGGTCCGCCTCGGCCCGCCCGAGACGGCGGGCATCTTGCCGCACGAAGGCGTCATGCCCGGCCTGGTGGCCGGGCGGCGTGAGCTCATGGCGGCCACGCAGGCCAACCTGGAGCCGATCTTCCTGATCTACGACGGCGCGCGGGCCGAGGGCGTCATGGACACCGCCACCGAGGTCGTGACGGACACGGCCACCGGGATCATCGGCCGGGTCGCGGCCGAGCGCGCGCCCCTGGTGACCATCACCACCGAGGACGGCATGACGCACCGGCTGTGGCGGCTCGGCGAGTCCGCCGGGCAGGCCGCCATCGCCACCGACCTGGCCCGGCGCCAGGCCCTGATCGCCGACGGCCACCACCGCTACGCTGCCTATCTGGACCTGCAGGCCGAGATGCGGGCGACCGGCCTGGGCGCCGGGCCGTGGGATTACGGGCTGGCGTTCCTGGTCGACTCGGCGGCCTGTCCGCCGCGGCTGGGCGCGATCCACCGGGTCCTGCCCGGTCTGCCGCCGGACCGCGCGGCCGAACTGGCCAAGGCCGCGTTCACCGTGCAGGACCTGCCGGCCGGCCTTAGCCTGGACGACGCGCTGCGGCGCCTGGCCGCCGCCGGGCCGGACGGAACGGCCTTTCTGCTGGCCGGCGGCCCGGTGTTCCGCCTGCTCAGCCACCCGGACCCGGTGCAGCGCGCGGCCGCGATGCCGACCGGGTCGTCGGAAGCCTGGCAGGCCCTCGACGCGTCGGTCATGCAGCACCTGCTGCTCGGACGGCTATGGGGCGTCACCGACAGCGAGCGCGACGTGCTCATCGACCACGACGCGGCCGACGCGGTGCGAGCGGTATCCGGAGACGTAACGGCGACAGACGTGGCCGAGCGGGGGCCTGGCGTCCCGGCCGCGGCCGGCGGCACCGCCGTGATCTCCAACCCGGCATCGTTCGAGGCGGTCGCCCAGATCGCCGCGCACGGTGAACGGGTACCACGTAAATCCACCTCGTTCGGCCCTAAACCGCGCACCGGTCTGGTCCTGCGCACGTTCGGCCCGTCGGAGTGACCTACGGCCTCCCGGCTGCGGGACAATGAGGCGCGTGGTGGAAGAAACCGGTCCGACCCCGCTCGGGCATGAGGTGTTCCAGATCGACACCCGGATGGTCGGGTACGAGGGGATCACGGCCGCCTACCTGATCCGGGGTGACCGGCCGTGCCTGGTGGAGACCGGGACGGCGCCGTCGGCGCCGGTGGTCCGCGACGCCCTGGCCGCGCTGGGGATCGGCCCCGGCGACCTCGCCGCCGTCGTGGTCACGCACATCCACCTCGACCACGCGGGCGGCGCGGGCGACATGGCCGCGATGTTCCCGGCTGCCCAGATCGTCGTGCACCAGCGGGGCGCGCGGCACCTGGCCGACCCGAGCAGGCTCATGGCCGGCGCCCGGCTGGTCTATGGTCGCGCGCTCGAGCGGCTCTTCGGCGTGCTCGCCCCCGTTCCCGCCGAGCGCATCGTGGCGCTTGACGACATCGGCACCATCGATCTCGGCGGCGGCCGACGCCTGGACAGCCACTACTCCCCCGGCCACGCCAAGCACCACGTCGGGCTGGTCGACTCCGACACCGGCGACCTGTACGTCGGCGACGCCGCGGGCGTGTACCTCCCGGAGACGGGGGACGTCCGGCCGGCCACGCCGCCACCGGACTTCGACCTGGACACCGCGCTCGCCTCCGTCCGCAGATTCGCCTCGCTGCAGCCGACGCGGCTGCTTTTCAGCCACTACGGGCCGGTCACCGCGGTCGGTGAGACCCTGGATCGTTCGGTGCAGGAGATCACCGTCTGGGTGGAGAAGACCCGTCAGGCGCGGGCTGCGGGCCTGGACCTCGACCACGCGGTGGCCATGGTGCGTGAGCGCACCAGCGACCGGTACCTGGCGACAAGTCCCGGCGCCGATCCCGTCATCGCGAAAAAGTTCGAGCGGGTCAGCGGCGCGGTCACCAACGTGGAAGGCATCATGCACTGGCTCAGCAAGACCGAGCCAGGCGGCGGCTAGCTCGCTTTCCCCGGCGCCCGGGTAGCCCCGTCTTACGCCGCGGCCGGGCAGCCGCACCTCGACACCGCGCGCACCGACATGAAACCTCAGCTCTGGCCCTCGTGCCGGAGACTGCCCTCCTCGACTTCATTGTCTTCAAGGTCGCTTTGCTCGAGGTCGTTGCCTTCCTCGAGGTCGTCGAACTCGATGCCGTCGAGTTCGTCGAGACGGTCGGCCGCGTCGGTCTCGCCGTCGGTGTCGGCCTCGGCCGCCCGGACGAACGCATCCCGGGCTTCGTCCGGGCGGCCGGCTGCGAGCAGCGCGTCGGCGTAGGCGTAGAACAGCCGGGCGGACCAGGGCCGTATCCGGCCGCTGGTCAGCTCGGGGACCCGCAGGGCCAGGACGGCGGCCTCCGGCAGGCCCTGGTCCCGGCGGATGCCCGACTCAACGATGCGCAGCTCGATCTGCGTGGCCCGGTCGAGCTCGGCGGTGTTCGCCTCGCGCACGAGCGCCAGAGCCCGGTCCAGGCGGCCGAGCGCGCGTTCGCAGTCGGCCATGATCGGCAGGTAGTCGTCCCGCCCGGTCATCCGCCGGGCGGCCCGGAACTCGGACAGCGCTCCGGCCCAGCGTCCAGTCCGGTAGGCGGCGACGCCGCAGGCCTCCCTGACCACGCCGACACGCGCGGCCAGGCGCTTGGCGGCCTGGGCGTAGCGATGGCCCTGCTCGGGGTCGTCCGCCAGGCCAGCCGCTACCAGGTAGCGGGCCACCGTGTCGGCCAGGTCGTTCGGCAGGCTGTTCAGCTGGGCACGCGCTTCGGGGTCGAGTTGCTGGGCCGTGATCGAGTCGGGGATCTGCGGGCCGGCCTGATGGGCAGTCCTGCCCGGCGTTTCTTGTCGTTCGAACCGCGGGCGTGTACCGCTTGGGCGCGCGCCGCCGCGGCGGCTGCCCTGGGTACGGTCCTCGCTCCGGCCGCGGGATGGCCACGAGGCCCGTTCCCGGCCGCCGTCGCGGGGGAACGCTCCGGGGCCGCCTCGTTGCGTACGACCCGTCGGGCGACCCTGACTACGGCCACCCTGACTACGGCCTGTCCGGTCGGTCGGTCGGTCGGCTCCGGGGCGCGGGCCACGGCTCCGCGTCGTACCCCGGTCGTCGCGTTCACCTGGACGCGTTTCGTCACCCACTCCCGGGCGCGCCTTCTCGCCCATGCCCGGGCGCACCTCGTCACCGTCGGCGGGCCGACGCCGACCGCTCCGCCCGGGGGTACCGTAACGACCCTGGGTACCGCGCCGGAAATCGCCTCCCGGAGTCCGAGGCCGTCGAGAACCGCCACCCTGCGGAGCTCTGGCTGCGTCACGAGACTGGGCATCGGTGCCGGGATGCCGCGTGTTCCGGGAGCCGCCGCTTGCACCATCCCGGACGCCTGAGCCTCGGGCCCCGGAGTCCCCGGTGTTCCTGGTGTTCCTGGTGTTGCGCCGGTCCTGGCCGGTGCCACCCGCGGTCGTCCTGCCCCGGCCGTAGCCGCCCGATCCGCTCCTGGCGCCCCGCGACGTCTTCGGGTCCCCGCCGCTCGCCCTTCCACTCCCAGGCGCCCCGGATCCCTCAGCCACGCTTACCAACCTCCAGCCTCAACCCTACCCAGACAAGCGAAGAGGGCCGCTCAACCGTGTTGGGAGCGACCCTCTTCAAGCATGTCCGGCGGCGTCCTACTCTCCCACGCGGTCCCCCGCGCAGTACCATCGGCGCTGAAGGGCTTAACTTCCGGGTTCGGAATGGGACCGGGTGTTTCCCCTTCGCTATAACCGCCGAAACTCTATTGAGATGTCACCAGCCCTGACGAGCCTGAATAGCGACCGTATCCCGGGAGCCGCACAGTGGACGCGAAATCAAATGGAGTAGAAGCCAAGCCACTCGGCCTATTAGTACCGGTCAGCTGCACACGTTGCCGTGCTTCCACCTCCGGCCTATCAACCCAGTCGTCTAGCTGGGGGCCTTACCTGGTTAACCCAGAGGGAGACCTCATCTTGAGGCGAGCTTCCCGCTTAGATGCTTTCAGCGGTTATCCCTTCCGAACGTAGCAAACCAGCCGTGCTCTTGGCAGAACAACTGGCACACCAGAGGTTCGTCCGTCCCGGTCCTCTCGTACTAGGGACAGCCCCTCTCAAGTCTCCTGCGCGCGCAGCGGATAGGGACCGAACTGTCTCACGACGTTCTAAACCCAGCTCGCGTACCGCTTTAATGGGCGAACAGCCCAACCCTTGGGACCTGCTCCAGCCCCAGGATGCGACGAGCCGACATCGAGGTGCCAAACCATCCCGTCGATATGGACTCTTGGGGAAGATCAGCCTGTTATCCCCGGGGTACCTTTTAGCCGTTAAGCGACGGCGCTTCCACATGCCACCGCCGGATCACTAGTCCCAGCTTTCGCTCCTGCTCGACATGTCTGTCTCACAGTCAAGCACCCTTGTGCACTTACACTCGACACCTGGTTGCCGACCAGGCTGAGGGTACCTTTGGGCGCCTCCGTTACCTTTTGGGAGGCAACCGCCCCAGTTAAACTACCCACCAGACACTGTCCCTGATCCGGATTACGGACCTAGGTTAGACATCCAGAACGACCAGAGTGGTATTTCACCGATGACTCCACAAGAACTAGCGTCCCTGCTTCACAGTCTCCCACCTATCCTACACAAGACGTCCCAAACACCAATGTCAAGCTGCAGTGAAGGTCCCGGGGTCTTTCCGTCCTGCTGCGCGTAACGAGCATCTTTACTCGTAGTGCAATTTCGCCGGGTCCGTGGTTGAGACAGTGGAGAAGTCGTTACGCCATTCGTGCAGGTCGGAACTTACCCGACAAGGAATTTCGCTACCTTAGGATGGTTATAGTTACCACCGCCGTTTACCGGCGCTTAAGTTCTGAGCTTCGCAGCCCGAAGGCCACTAACCCGTCCCCTTAACGTTCCGGCACCGGGCAGGCGTCAGACCGTATACGTCGTCTTGCGACTTTGCACGGTCCTGTGTTTTTAGTAAACAGTCGCTTCTCCCTGGTATCTGCGGCCGCGCCTAGCTCAGGGAGTAAATCCCATCACCGGACACGGCTCCCCTTCTCCCAAAGTTACGGGGATAATTTGCCTAGTTCCTTAACCACGGTTCACCCGATCGCCTCGGTATTCTCTACCTGACCACCTGCGTCGGTTTAGGGTACGGGCCGCTTAAGTGCTCGCTGCGGGGTTTTTCTTGGCAGCATGGGATTACTCACTTCACCAAAATCGGCTCGGCGTCAGGTCTCAGGCTCGTGATGCGCGGATTTGCCTACGCACCGCCCTACACCCTTACTCCGGGACAACCATCGCCCGGTAGAGCTACCCTCCTGCGTCACCCCTTCAGCTTGCCTACTACCAGTCTGGGTCGCACGATCAACCAGATTGCCCCGAAGGGCGCTCCGGCGTCAGGTGCTTAGCATCGCCGGACTCGGCATTGGCGCACTTACGCGGGTACGGGAATATCAACCCGTTGTCCATCGACTACGCCTGTCGGCCTCGCCTTAGGTCCCGACTTACCCTGGGCGGATTAGCCTG
>CAVUUF010000016.1:792500-872371 GCA_963744575.1 uncultured Actinomycetota bacterium
GCCCGGCGAGTTGCAGGCGGCGCAGCGTCACCAGCAGTACCAGGTTCCCGATATGCAGCCCTGGCGCGGTCGGATCGAATCCGCCGTAGACCGTGACCCGGCCGGAGCTCAGCGCCTTGCGCAGCTCGCCGATATCGGTGCTGACGGCGATCAGGCCCCGCCAGGAAAGTTCGTCGATGATGTCGTCCACGCCTGCATGGTGCCACTTACCGGCCGTCAGGGGGTAACCAGTTTGGTTCGCCTGGGCACGTGCGCCCGGTACGCGGACACGGTCGGGTCCCCTTCGCGCCAGAACCGCCAGGGGATCTCGGCCGCGCTGCTCACCCCGACCCGCGGTCCAGTGGAAATATTTACCGAACGGGCTGGCGTGCTTGCCCCCGCGCGCACCCGGAGCGGAGATGCGGCCACGCACACGTCGGCTCCGTCCAGCGACCGGTCGATGCCGAGCGCCTGGCAGAGCCGGGCCGGACCGCGGGCCAGGTCGCGAGCCGCGACCCGCACCGGGCCCCGGGTGCGCCGGGCGCGGGCCAGGTCCTGGCCGACGATGACCGCGCCCGCGCGCAGCAGCACCGCCGAGGCGCTGCCTGCCTCCCCCAGGCAGACCATGTTCACGCAGAAGTGCATGCCGTAGGTGAAGTAGACGTAGGCATGCCCGGGCGGGCCGAACATCACCGCGTTCCGCCGGGTCTTCCCGCGGTAGGCGTGCGAGGCCGGATCGGACCGGCCGGCGTACGCCTCGACCTCGGTGAGCTCGACCGCGACCAGGCCATCCGCCGTCTGGTGCTCGAGCACGCAGCCGAGCAGGTCCGGAGCCACCTCGACGGCGTGCCTGGCGAAGAACTCCCGCGGGAGCGGCACCTACCCGGCGTCCTCGGCGGCCCAGGCGGCGTGCACGTCGACCGTCGCGCGCAGCGCGGCGATCTGCTCGGCGACGCGCTCCGGCGCCGTGCCGCCATGCCCCTGGCGGGCCGCGAGCGCGCCCCGGACCGTCAGCACCTGGCGGACGTCGGGGGTCAGGTACTCGGAGACCTTGGCCAGGTCGGCGTCGGTCACCTCGTCCAGGTCGCAGTCGTGCACCTGGCACCACACCACCAGGTGCCCGACCACCTCGTGCGCCTCGCGGAACGGGACACCCCGGCGGACCAGGTACTCGGCCAGATCGGTGGCCAGGGTGAATCCGACCGAGGCGCTCCGGCGCAGCCGGTCGGGGTTGACCCGCAGCGTCGCGATCAGGCCGGCCATCGCGGGCAGCACCAGCAGCAGGGTGTCGACCGCGTCGAACACCGGCTCCTTGTCTTCCTGCAGGTCCCGGTTATAGGTCAGCGGCAGGCCCTTCAGCGTGGTGAGCAGCCCGGTCAGCCCGCCGATCAGGCGGCCCGCCTTACCCCGGGCCAGCTCGGCCACGTCCGGATTCTTCTTCTGCGGCATGATCGAGGATCCGGTCGCGTATCCGTCGTCGATCTCGACCCAGCCGAATTCCTGCGAGGACCAGAGCACGATCTCCTCGCCGAGCCGGGACAGGTGCACCCCGGTCAGCGCCGCGGCGAAGCAGAACTCAGCCGCGAAGTCGCGGTCGGCGACCGCGTCCATCGAGTTCGGCGCCGACTCGTCGAAGCCGAGTTCGGCCGCGAGCACCTGCGGGTCGACCGGAAGCGACGACCCGGCCAGCGCGCCGGACCCGAGCGGGCTGACCGCGGCGCGCTTGTCCCAGTCGCGCAGCCGGCTGACGTCCCGGGCGAACGCCTGCACGTGCGCCAGCAGCTGGTGGGCGAACAGCACCGGCTGCGCGTGCTGCATGTGCGTCATGCCGGGTGCGGGCAGGTCGCCGCTGGCGGCCGCCTGGTCGATCAGCGCGGTTTCCAGCTCGGTCAGCCTGCTCACGATCAGCCGGACGTTGTCCCGCAGGTACAGCCGCAGGTCGGTGGCCACCTGATCGTTGCGGCTGCGGCCAGCCCGGAGCTTGCCGCCGAGGGCGCCGAGCCGTTCGAGCAGGCCCCGCTCCAGCGCGGTGTGCACGTCCTCGTCGGCGACCGTGGGCCGGAACGTCCCGTTGGCGCAGGCCCGGTCCAGGTCGTCCAGGGCCTGGAGCATCGCGTCGAGCTCGGCGTCAGTCAGCAGCCCGGCCCGGTGCAGCACCCGGGCGTGCGCGCGGGAGGCGCGCAGGTCGTACCGGGCCAGCCGCCAGTCGAACTGGACGCTGACGGACAGCCGAGCCAGCGCGTCCGCAGGTCCCGCGCCGAACCGCCCGCCCCACAGCCGGGTAGCCCCGTCCGGATGCCCTGACGACTGTTCCTGTCCTTCCACAGTCCCTCTTTCTACCGTACCGATGGCTCAGTTACGTCGCGGTAGCGCCGTCAACGGCGGCGTTCGGTCCAGCGGGTGAAGCCGGCGGCCAGGGCGTCGCCGCCGGCCGGATCGCGCGCGATGACCAGGACCGTGTCATCGCCGGCTACCGTGCCGAGGATCGACGGCAGGGCCGCGTGGTCGATGACCGAGGCGAGGAACTGGGCCGCCCCGGCCGGGGTTCTGAGCACGACCAGGTTGGCGCTCGCCTCGGCTGAGGTCATCAGCTCGCCCAGGTACCGCGACAGGCGCGACGGGCGGCCGGGCTCGCCCGCAGGCCGTTCGGCCCCGGACTCGACCGGACCGCCGGGGTGGGATCCCGGCCCGCCCGGCTCCTCAGGCAGGGCGTAGACCAGCGTCCCCCCGGAGCGCAGCCGCACCACGCCGAGCTCGTCCAGGTCCCGGGACAGGGTCGCCTGCGTCACGTGCACGCTGGCGTACCGTTCCAGCAGCTCGGCCAGTTCCTCCTGGGAGCGGACCTGCTCACGGGCGAGGATGGCCGCGATCTTCGCGTGCCTGGCCGTCTTGGTCAGCGGGGTGGTCACGGCTGCTCCACCCGGCCGAAGGCGCGGGGGGAACGGGGGGGTCGTCCCCCCCGGAGGTACAGAGCCAGGAAAGCAGCGCCTTCTGCGCGTGCAGCCGGTTTTCCGCCTGCTCCCAGACCACGCTGTTCGGCCCGTCGATCACGTCCGCGCTGATCTCCTCGCCGCGGTGCGCCGGCAGGCAGTGCAGCACCAGGCAACCCGGCTCGGCCAGGGCCAGCTTCGGCGCGTCCAGGCGGTAGGAGTCGCCGTCGCCATCGGAGCCGAAGACCGTGAGCCGCCGGTCCCGCTCGGCCTCGACGCCCATCGACGTCCACACGTCGGTGGCGATCACGTCAGCTCCGGCGCACGCCGCCCGCGGGTCGGTGCTGACCTCCACGGCGCCGCCGGTCTGCGCGGCGATCCGCGCCGCGGCGGCCAGCACCGCCTCATCTGGGTGGTAAGCCTCCGGCGCACCGACGCGCACCCGCATCCCGGCGGTGGCGCCGCCCAGGAGATAGGAGTGCGCCATGTTGCTCGCGCCGTCGCCGAGGAAAGCCAGCACCCGCCCGGACAGGGATCCGTAGTGCGCCCGGATGGTCTGCAGGTCGGCCAGCACCTGGCAGGGGTGGAACTGGTCGGTGAGCGCGTTGATCACCGGCACGGTCGAGGCCGAGGCCATCAACTCGATACGCTCCTGCCCGGAAGTCCGCCAGGCGATCGCCGCGACCTGGCGGGTGAGCACCCGGGCCACGTCTTCGATCGTCTCGCCCCGGCCGATGTGGGTCGTCTGCGTGTCGATCACCAGCGGGTGGCCGCCGAGTTCGGCGATGCCGACGGTGAACGACACCCGGGTCCGCAGCGACGGCCTATCGAACAGCACCGCGACGGCCTGCGGGCCTGCCAGCGGGTGCCACCCGAACCTGTCCTTCTTCATCCGCTCGGCCAGGTCGAGCACCGCGGCCTGCTCGACCGGGGTGAGGTCGTCATCACGCAGGAAGTGCCTGGTCATGAGCTGACCTCCGTGAGGATCCGCGGCCACGCGGCGACGAACTCGTCCGCCTCGGCGAAGGACAGGATCAGCGGCGGTGCCAGCCGGATCGCGTCCGGCTGCACCGCGTTGACCAGGAACCCGGCCCGCCGGGCGGCAGCCTCGACGTCCGGAGCCACCTCGGCGGTCAATACCACCGCGCGCCAGAGCCCGGCGCCGCGCACACCAGCCAGCAGCGGGTGGCTGACCTCGCCGAGGCCGGCCGCCAGGTGCTCGCCGACCGCGGTGACGTGGGCCAGCAGCCCGTCGCGCTCGATGGTGTCCAGGACCGCCAGGGCCGCGGCGCAGGCGACCGGGTTGCCGCCAAAGGTGGAGCCGTGGTCGCCCTTGGCGAAGCCGGCCCCGGCCGCGCCGAGCCCGACGCACGCCCCGATGGGCAGCCCGCCGCCGAGGCCTTTGGCCAGGGTCAGCAGGTCGGGCCGCACGCCCGCGGCCTGGTGCGCGAACCACGCCCCGGTCCGGCCGATGCCGCTTTGGATCTCGTCGAGCACGAGCAGGGCCCCGGCCGCGTCGCAGGCCTCGCGCGCGGCCCGCAGGTAGCCCTCGGGAGCGGGCACCACACCGCTCTCGCCGAGGCCGGGCTCGAGGAAGACGGCCGCGACGTCGGCGCTGACTGCCGACCGCAGCGCCGCGGTGTCCCCGTAGGGCACGAACCGCACGGTCAGGCCGAACGGGCCGAACGGCGCGCGGATCGACTCCTTGCCGGTCAGGGCGAGCGCGCCCATCGTCCGGCCGTGGAAGCTGCGCTCAGCCGCCACGATCACCGGCCGCCCCGGCCCGGCGACGCGGCGCACCAGCTTGACCGCCGCCTCGTTGGCCTCGGCGCCGGAGTTCGCGAAGAACACCCGGCCATCGGTACCGAGCAGGGCGAGGATGCGTTCGGCCAGTTCGACCTCGCGCTCGTGCAGGAACAGGTTGGAGGTGTGCGCGACCTCGGCCACCTGGCGGCTGACCGCCTCGACCAGGGCCGGGTGGGCATGCCCGAGCGAGCTCACCGCGATCCCGGCGATCAGGTCCAGGTAGGCGCGGCCGTCGGCGTCCCAGACCCGGCAGCCCTGGCCGCGGCTGATGGCCAGCGGGGGTAGGCCGTAGTTCGGCATCAGCGCCGCGGCGAACCGTTTCTGCAGGGCCTCTGTTTCTGTCACGAGTCGCCTCCAGGCAGGACCATGGTGCCGATGCCGGAATCGGTGAAGATCTCGAGCAGGACGGCGTGGCTGAGGCGGCCGTCCAGGACGTGCGCCTGCGGGACGCCGCCGCGCACCGCGGTCAGGCACGCCTCCATCTTGGGGATCATCCCGGCGGAAAGACCGGGCAGCAGCCGCTCGAGTTCGGCCGCGGCGAGCTCGCTGATCACGTCGGCCGACGAGGGCCAGTCCCGGTACAGGCCGGCCACGTCGGTGAGCACCACGAGCTTGGCCGCGTCCAGGGCGACCGCGAGGGCAGCCGCCGCGGTGTCCGCGTTCACGTTGTAGACCTCGCCGTCCCGGCCTGCAGCCACGCTGGAGACGACCGGGATCCGGCCGTCGGCGAGCAGCGCCTCGATGGCGCCGGGGTTGGTGGCTACGATCTCCCCGACCAGGCCGATGTCCACCGGCTCACCGTCGACGACGGCGGTCTTGCGGACCGCGGTGAACGTGCTCGCGTCCTCCCCCGACACGCCCACGGCGAACGGGCCGTGCCGGTTTATCAGGCCGACGATGTCCTTGTTCACCTTGCCGGACAGGACCATCCGGACGACCTCCATGGCCTCCGGCGTGGTGACCCGGAGCCCCGCGGTGAACGTCGACTCCACCCCGAGCCTGCCGAGTTGCTCGGTGATCTGCGGGCCGCCGCCGTGCACCACGACCGGGCGCAGCCCGGCGTAGCGCAGGAACACCAGGTCCTGCGCGAAGGCCAGGCGCAGCGCCCCGTCGGTCATCGCGTGGCCGCCGTACTTGATCACCACGGTCTGGCCGTGGAACTTGTTCAGCCAGGGCAGCGCCTCGATCAGCGTCGCCGCCTTGGCCGAGGCATCCTCGATCCGCCCCTCGGTGCTGGCCCGGGGGGACGCCCCCCCCAGACCCCCCCGATTAATGCTGGCGATGGTCATGTCGAGTAGGCCGAATTCTCGTGCACGTAGGCGGTGGTCAGGTCGGTGGTCAGGATGGTCGCCGAGTGCGGGCCGGCGGACAGGTCCACGGTGATGGTCACGTCCTTCGGCTTCAGGTCCACCTTGGCGCGCTCGTCGCCGGGGGCGCCGTGCCGGCAGACCCAGATCCCGTTGATCGCGACGTTCAGCCGGTCCGGCTCGAAGACCGCGTCGGTAGTGCCGACCGCGCTGATCACCCGGCCCCAGTTGGGGTCCTCGCCGCCGATGGCGCACTTGAGCAGGTTGTTCCGCGCCACGGCCCGGCCCGCGGTCACCGCGTCGGCCGCCGACGCGGCCCCCACCACCTCGATCGTGATCATCTTGTCCGCGCCCTCGGCGTCCAGCTGAAGCTGCCGGGCCAGGTCGGCGCACACCTCGGTGAGCCCCAGGGTGAACTCAGCCACCTCCGGCGTCACCCCCGAAGCCCCGCTGGCCATCAGCAGCACCGTGTCATTGGTGGACATGCAGCCGTCGGTGTCGAGCCGGTCGAAGGTCACCGCGGTGGCGGACCGGAGCGCGGCGTCGAGTTGCCCGGGCGTGAGATCGGCGTCGGTGGTGAGCACGCACAGCATGGTGGCCAGACCGGGTGCGAGCATCCCCGCGCCCTTGGCCATCCCGCCGATGCTGTACCCGTCCACGCGGCGGAAGGCGATCTTGACCACGGTGTCGGTGGTCCTGATCGCGTCGGCGGCGGCCAGGCCACCGGCCCGGGAGGCTTCGGTGACGGCGGCGTCGACGCCGGGGAGCAGCTTGTCCATCGGCAGCCGCTCGCCGATCAGGCCGGTCGAGCAGACCGCGATCTCCCCCGCCGAATCTCCGATGGCGGCGGCCGCGTGCTCGGCGGTGGCGTGCGTGTCCTGGAAGCCGAGCGGCCCGGTGCAGGCGTTGGCCCCGCCGGAGTTGAGCACCACGGCCCGGACCCGGCCGCCCCGGACCACCTGGCGGGTCCAGGTCACCGGGGCGGCCTGCACCCGGTTGGAGGTGAACACGGCCGCGGCGGACCGCGACGGCCCGTCGTTCAGGACCACGGCCACGTCCGGCTGGCCGGACGACTTCAGTCCGGCCGTCACTCCGGCGGCCCGGAAGCCAAGCGGGGCGGTCACGCTCACTGTTTCTCCAAATCTTCGCGCCATCCGGAGGCCCTCCGGGCCGCCCGCCGCTCGCACGGGCTCAAAAGGCCCGTGCTCGCTAGCCGGTACCGGATGGCACTCACGGTGCTACTCCGTGGGGGGTCAGGCCGGCGGTCTCCGGCAGGCCGAGCATGAGGTTGGCGATCTGGATGGCCTGGCCAGCGGCGCCCTTGACCAGGTTGTCCAGGGCGCTGACGGCGATGGCGCGGCCGGCCTGCGGGTCGGCCGCCACCTGCAGGTGAGCCGCGTTGGAGCCGAGGGTGGCCCCGGTGGCCGGCCAGCGGCCCTCCGGCAGGACGTGCACAAAGGGCTCCCCGGCGTAGGCATCGCGCAGCGCCTGCCGCAGCTGGCCGGCCGGGGCGGCCGACCGGGCGGTGCAGGTGGCCAGGATGCCGCGGGCCATCGGCGCCAGCGTCGGCGTGAACAACAGTGTCACCGGGGCCGGGGCGGGAACCGCAGCCCGTTCGGCATGAAAAAGGGTTTGCTCTATCTCCGGCGTGTGCCGGTGCGTCCCCCCGACCTGATAGGCGGACATCGACCCCATGACCTCGGTGGCGAGCAGGTCGGGCCGCGGCGACCGGCCCGCGCCCGAGGTGCCGGAGGCGGCCACGATCACGATGTCGGCCGGCTCAGCCAGGCCCGCGGCCAGCAGCGGCGCCAGCGCGAGGATGGCAGCCGTGGCGTAGCAGCCGGGCGCCGCTACCGTGGTGGAGGTCCTGATCGCGTCCCGGGTGCCGGGCAGCTCGGGCAGGCCGTAGGTCCATTGCCCGGCGTACGGCGTCGAGTAGTACCCGGCCCACGCCTCCGCGTCGGCGAGCCGGAAGTCGGCCCCCAGGTCGATGATCTTGAGGTGGCCGGGCAGCCGCGCGGCCAGCCGCGCGGACTCCCCGTGCGGGAGCGCGGTGAAGAGCAGGTCGGCGTCGGCGAGGGCGTCCGGATCCGGGCCGGCGAAGAGGGCGTCGTCGAGGCCGGGATGGCCGGTCAGCTGCGGATGCGTCGCGGTTACCGGCGTCCCGGCGTTGCTGTTCGCGGACAGCGGCCCTATCTCCAGGTGCGGATGGCCGGCCAGCAGGCGGAGGAGTTCGCCGCCGGCGTAGCCGCTGGCCCCCGCTACCGCAACCCTCGCACCCATGCGCCCTCGCGTCCGCCGTTAGCTGGAAGAGTATTCATCATAACGCATGAATATGCACACTGTCGCACGCGTTCCGCGTGGCTCCGTGGCCCATGCAGCTGACGTCCTGGTCCGCACCGGCCGGGCCGCCCTGACGCCGATCCAGGAGTTCCCGGGCTAGGAGTTCTGAGCGCGGCGGAAGACGCTCGGCGCGTCAGCGCGGCTGCCGCTGTCGCTGTCGCTGCTGTTGTTGCCGCTGCTATAGCTGCCGCGGCCCGTGCCGCTGGTCGCGCTCAGGCCCCGGGTCGTGCTGATCATCTGCACCTGGTCCCGGCCGTCGGCCTTCGCCCGGTACAGGGCGGCGTCCGCCGCCGCCATCAGCTGGGAGTACTCGCGCTCGCTCCCGCTGTCCAGCGCGGCCACCCCGATCGACACCGTGACGTGTACCCGTTCCCCGCCGGTCGCACCGGGCACGATGATAGACAGGGCGGCGACGTTGGCGCGCACGCGTTCGGCGATCCGGAAGGCATCCACCGCCCGCGTCTGTGGCAGCAGCAGGGCGAACTCCTCACCGCCGAACCGCCCGGCGCGGTCGTAGTCGCGCAGGAAGCTGTCCAGCACGCGGGCGATCTCCTTGAGCACCTGGTCGCCGACCAGGTGGCCGTAGGTATCGTTGATCAGCTTGAACCGGTCGATGTCCACCATCGCCACGGCCAGCGCGGTCCTGGTCCGTACCGCGCGGCCCACCTCGGCGGTCGCCTCGCGCTCCCAGGTCGCCGCGTTCAGCAGCCCGGTCTTCGAGTCGGCCCGCGAGTCGTTCAGCAGCTGGACGTGCCGCTGCGACCGCTGCAGCAGGGTGACCACCGGCAGCGCGGCGAGCGCCAGCAGCGGGTTGGTGGCCACGCCGTAGGTCACCAGGACGCTGATGCAGATCTCGGCCACGTCGTTGTAGAGCGGCTCGCGGCCGAACACTTCCGTCCGGATCGTCGCGCCCGGGTCGGTGGCCTTGACCGCCGTCATGATCATGGTCTTGTTCACGGCCGACCGCACCAGGACCGCCACCATCACCAGCAGAGTCCACACGGTGGCGCGCAGGAGCGTCTGGCCCGCCTGGCCCGTCTGGGCCGGATCCGCCGGGAACAGGCGGGCCAGGCCGTGGAAAGTCACTGACGCGGCGCCGTAGGACAGCCCGATGGACGCGGCGCTGAACACGCGCCGGTACAGGGGCGCGCGCCGGACCCGCCACTGCATCAGCGCGATCCGGGGAATCGGCGCGATCAGCGCGTACAACGGCGGCAGCAAGATGGCGACCGGCAGTTCCCAGACGCCCTGGACGTCTTTGATCATGCCGCCCTGCTCCCCCGCCTTCCTGCTCGTCTCGACGGCGAGCGTCGTGCAGCCGAGCAGCAGACCGAACAGGAGCAGGTCATGTCCGGTGATGGTGGTGAGGGAAGCCGCGAGGCCGATGGCGGCCAGGTCCACGGCGATGACGGTGAGCACGAAAAGGGTGAGCCAGCGGGGCAGCGACCACAGCGGCCAGTCCGTGATGGCGGTCCTTGGTCGCGGCAAGCGACGAGCCATGCGCTTCAGTGCCTCGGTCATCCGGCCTGCCGCCTCGTCGCCTACGTAGAAACCTGTCGGACTATTGTCCCGCAAAATCGACACCGGGGAGTGCGAAACGTGAAAACCCGGCTACACACCGGTAGAAGGCTACCTCCCCTTATGGCTCGGAACGTAACAGAGTCCTACTTCCGTATCAGATCAGTTGCACGAGGTGACAGCTGGTCGGATTATTTCCGGCATTAGCCGCAAAGCATCCCGCGACCTCGGACCACAATGGGTAGCCGCAGCGTCCGACGGTACATCCAGGACATGGGAAAGGGAGTGCGGCCCAATGCGCGGCGAGAGCAGGAGCTGAACCGCCGTCTCAGGCCAGGCGTTCATATCAGTTACTCAGAGAATTCATATGAATACCCAGAGGAAGGATCACGCACATGCGCGGCGAGAGCTGGGGTTAGACCTAACCGTCACAACCATTCACCCGCCACTACCGAGAGGGGAGCGCGTAAATGCGCGGCGAGAGCTGGGGCTGAACCCCCGGGGAACCTCACCTGACCAGGCACCACCGAGAAGGGAGCATGCTCATGCGCGGCGAGAGCTGGGGCTGACCTCAGGTGCGCTGCCGGCGTCCGGTCCCCTGGTGGCGGTGACCGCGAGTCCAACTGGCCGCGATCGCCAGCGCGACCACCGCGCCGACAGCACCGCACACTGCGATGACCCGGGATGCGGAATGGCCGCCCGCGGCGGCACCCGCCAGGATCAGGACTATTCCCTGGCCCAGGCTCATACCACCCTGGGCTAGGCCGAAGGCCTGGCTGCGCTGTTCGTGCGGCGCCGCCGTCACGAAGGCCGCGTTGGCGGCGAGCTGGTAGGACGCGCACAGGCCCGATGCGGCCAGGATCAGCAGCGACCCGGGCAGGCCAGGCCTCCAGAAGAACAGTACGAGAATCCCGCAGGCACCGACCGCGAGCGGGCCCATGAGGCGCAGCCGGGCAGGCGGAGCCACCAGACGGCTGAACACGATCGCGCCCGCGGTCTCTCCGAGGGCCGCGGCGGCAAGGATCACCCCCACGACGGCCGCGCCGCCGTGCAGGTCCCGGGCGAGCGGAGTGACCACGCCCTCCGGGGCGTTGTAAAACGCCGCCAGCCAGCCGAAGAACATCGGTATGCGCAGGGCCGGGCGGGCGAAGACGAGGCGGGCGCCGGCGATGACGCCGGCCAGCCTCGACGGCTCGTGACGGCCGCCGGCCGCCGGAGCGGGTCGTGAGCGCACCCGAGCCCGGACGATCAGCGCCGAGGCGGCGAAGGTCGCCGCGTCGATGATCAGGGACAGGCGGGTACCGAAGAAACCGGTGACCACGCCTCCGGCCGCGAAACCGAGGACCTGCGCGAACTGATAGGTGGTGAGCGTCACCGCGGTCCCCATCACGTACCTGTCGCCGGTCAGCACGTCCGGGTAGATGGCGGCGCGCGCCGAGGTGAACGGCGCCCCGACCAGCGTGACCAGGAACAGCAGCACGACCAGCCCAGCCAGCGGGACGCCGCGCGCGGCCATGACCAGGACAAGCCCGCACCTGGCCAGGTCGCAGGCGATCATCACGCGGCGGCGCGGGTACCTGTCGGCCAGCCAGGCCAGCATGACTCCGCCGATGAAGGTCGGCACGATGCTCACCACGAAGGTGACCGCCGCGAGCAGGGCCGAACGGGTCTGGTCGTAGACGAGCACGGTCAGGGCGACGCGGGCGAGCTGGTCGCCGATGACCGACAGAAGCTGCGCCGCCCACAGAGCCCGGAATTCCGCCACCGCGAACACGTCGCGGAACGTCGTCTTCGCGGCCTGCTCGGTTGCACCCCCCCTGGCCACCGCGTGTCTGGTTATCTTGCCCTCCGGCTCCGCGCATCGCTGCGGTCTTCGGTAGTCACATCCTGACCGATAGTGGCCGCCTTCCGCAACAGAGTCGGGCGATTCAGTATCCGGAGCGCTCCGCTGTCGTCACCCGCTGCGCAGGACGGCACCGACCCGGCGGGCAGCCTCGGCCACGGCCGCGTCGCGGGCCGCGGTGGCCTCGGCGGCGGTGAGCGTCCGATCCGGGGCGCGGAACCTGAGCGTATAGGCCAGCGACTTACGGTCCTGCCCGACCTGGGTTCCGGTGTACACGTCGAACAGCCGCACGCCCTCGAGCAGTTCCTTCGGGGCACCGGCCACCAGCGCCGCCTCCACCTCGGCGGCGGGCACCGCCGCGTCCACCACCAGGGCCACGTCCTGGGTGGCCAGCGGGTAGCCGGAAAGCTGCGGGGCCTGCACGGCGCCGGCCCGCTCGGCCGCGGTGAACAGCACCGACAGGTCGAGCTCCATGGCGCAGGTCCGCTCCGGCAGCCCGAAGGCCTCGATGACCCGCGGGTGCAGTTCGCCGGCGTGCCCGGCCAGCCACTCCCCCGGGCCGTCGGAGTCCGCGGCCTGGATGTATATGGCCGTGCAGCGCCCCGGATGCCAGGGTGCGCGGGAGTCGGCACGGACTCCGAGCGGCACCCGGCAGACCCGGCCGACCGCACGGGCCGCCTCGATCGCGTCCGGCCACGAGGCAGGACGACCAGGGCCCCACCAGCCGTCGAGTTCGCGCGCGCCGGCCAGCACCGCGGCGACCCGCAGCGGCTGGTCGGGCAGGGCGGCTTGGAGCGAGGCGAGCTCGGCCGCGGTGGGCCCGCGATCTACCGGGAGGATCGGCGCGGACGCCGGCGCCCCCGGCCTGGGCCGGAAGACCAGGCCGATCTCGTACAGGGCGGTGTCGGCGAAGCCCCGTCCGACGTTGCGCGCCAGCACCCGGAACAGCCCGGGCAGCATGGTCGTGCGCAGCAGCGGCTCGTCCTCGCTGAGCGGGTTCGCCACCACCACCGCCAGGCGGCGCGTGTCCTCGGGCGGCAGCCCGAGCAGGTCCGCGTCGGATCGTGACCCGAACGGCGACGACGGCACCTCCACGTACCCGGACTCGGCCAGCGTGCGGCCGACCGAACGGCGCAGCCGCTGGGGCGGCGTGAGCCCGCGCCCGGCCAGCGCCCGCGGCATCCGGACCGGGACGTTCTCGTAGCCCTCCAGCCGGATGACCTCCTCAGCCAGGTCGGCGGGGTCGGTGAGGTCGAGCCGCCAGGACGGCGGGGTCACCGCGAGGACGGGCACCTCCGGCGCGGACGTAGCCGGTTCCGGCTCCGCCCGCCACGGCGCGATGGTGGGGGTGGCCTCGCGGGTCTGGAGCACCGAGCAGCCCACCTCACGCAGCCGCCGCACCACGGTGTCCCGCCCGTACACCACGCCGGCCACCGAGTCCGGGTGGTCCGCCGACATGGCGATCACGACCGGCGCCACCTCGACCGACGCGTGCGTGCAGCCGGGCACCACCCGGCCGCCGCCCAGGCCGGACAGCAGGGCCACCGCCTTGGCGGTGGCGCGCAGCGGAAGCTCGCGGTCCACCCCGCGCTCGAACCGGTACGACGCCTCGCTGTGCAGCTTGTGCCGACGGCTCATCTTGGCCGTTCCCTCGGCCGAGAAGTGCGCCGCCTCGATCACCAGGTCAGTGGAGGCCTCGTCGATCTCGGTGGACAGGCCGCCCATGGTGCCGGCCATGGAGATCGGCCCGGACGCGTCGGTGATCAGGATGTCCTCGGGGTCCAGGGTCCGGACCACGTGATCGAGCGTCTCCAGCTTCTCTCCCGGCTGCGCCCGCCGGACCACGATCTCGCCGGCCAGCTTGGACCGGTCGAACGCGTGCAGCGGCTGCCCGAGCTCCAGCATCAGGTAGTTGGTCACGTCCACCGCGAGCGATACCGACCGGACTCCGGACCGGGCCAGCCGCACCCGCATCCACAGCGGGGTCGGCGCGGCCGGGTCGAACCCGCGCACCTCGCGGAGCACGAACCGGTCGCAGGCGGTCGGGTCGGCGATACGGGCCGGGTAGACGTCGGGGCCGACGTAACCCAAGGGTCCGCCGAGCAGGTCCGGACCGGGGAGCCCGGTCTCGGCCGGGTCGCGGAACGGCACGCCGAACGCGCTGGCGAGCTCGCGCGCGATGCCGCGCACCGACACGGCGTAACCCCGGTCGGGTGTCACCGCGATCTCGAACACCTCGTCACGCAGCCCGGCGTAGGACACGAAGTCCTCGCCCAGCGGCGCGTCGGGGGGCAGCACGAGGATGCCGGTGTGGTCGTCGCCGATGGCCAGCTCGCGAACCGAGCAGATCATCCCTTCGGAGATGTGGCCGTATCGCTTGCTGGCGCCGATCTCGAACCCGCCGGGCAGCTCCGCCCCGGGCCGGGCGAGCGCGACCCGGTCGCCGACGGCGAAGTTCGTCGCGCCGCAGATCACCCCGGACGCCGCGGCGGGCGGTCCGGCCAGCTGGCCTTCTGAGACGGCCACCCGGCAGTACCTGATCGGCTTCTTCAGGCCGGTGAGTTCCTCGATGAGGAGCACCTGGGCGACCACCACGCCGCGGATGTCGTGCCCGGCCGACTCGAGCGACTCGACCTCGAGACCCGCGGCGGTCAGCCGCCGCACCACTTCGGTGGCGTCCACGGGCTCGGTCAGCGGCGCGCAGGCACGCAGCCAGGAAAGCGGCACTCGCATCGTCAGATCTCCATCCCGAACGCCCGGCTGAACCGTACGTCGCCCTCGGTGGTCTCCCTGATGTCGGCCAGCCCGTGGCCGATCATCAGGCTGCGCTCGATGCCGAGCCCGAACGCGAACCCGCTGTACCGGTCGGGGTCGATGCCGCAGGCCACCAGGACCCGCGGGTTGACCATGCCGCAGCCGGCGATCTCGATCCAGCCCTGCGACCGGCACACCCGGCACGGGTCACCGCCCGGCTTGGCCGAGGCGCCGCGGCAGACGTGGCACTCCATCGACACGTCGCCCGACGGCTCGGTGAACGGGAAATAGTCCGGCCGCAGCCGGGTCCGCAGCCCGGACCCGAACATCGCGTCCACGAAGGACTGGATCGCGCCGCGCAGGTCGGCCATGGTCAGGCCCTCGTCGACGGCGAGCCCCTCGATCTGGTGGAACACCGGGCTGTGGGTCGCGTCGAGCGCCTCGTTACGGTAGCAGCGGCCGGGGCTGACCACGTACAGCGGCAGCGGCCGGGTGAGCATCGACCTGATCTGCACCGGCGAGGTGTGCGTGCGCAGCACCATGCCCGACTTGCCCTTGGGCCCCTCGATGAACAAGGTGTCCTGCATCTCGCGGGCCGGGTGGTCGGGCGGGATGTTCAGCGCGTCGAAGTTGTACCACTCCGCCTCGACTTCGGGTCCTTCGGCGACCTCGTAGCCCATGGCGACGAACACGTCGGACAACCGGTCACCGAGCGTGGTGACCGGATGCCGCGCCCCGGGCAGGGTCCGGTCCCACGGCAGCGTGACGTCGACCGCCTCGGTAACCAGTACCAGCCGGTCCCGTTCGGCCTGCAAAAGGACCTGACGCTCGCGCAACGCCTCGCGGAGCTTGCCGCGGGCCGCCCCGACCCGGCGCCCCGCCTCGGCGCGGGCCTCGGGCGGCAGCGCGCCGATCTCGGCGCTGGCCGCCGACAGCGGCGCGCGGTCACCATCGTGCGCGATCCGCGCCGCCTTCAGTTCGTCGAGGGTCCCGGCGGCGGCGACGGCGGCGAGCGCCTCGTCGAGGACCCGGGCCACCTCGTCGGGCGCCAGCGAAGCCGTCGCCTTAGCCGTGTCTTCCCGGGGGGACGACCCCCCGGATCCCCCCGAGGGGTAACTCTTGTTCGGTGCGGACATGGGTCCTGCTTCCTGCGGGCCGTACCTTGGCTGGGGTTCTCCGGCGGATACTTCTGCCGAACGGGCATGGGTGGCAGCGTCGCGTGAGCCTCGACGCGCCAGGGGGTTCGCGTCGGCCTGCCTAGCGGCGCCCGACTGGGCGGCCAAGGGCCGATCGCCGTGCTGGATAGCCCGAAGGGAGATTACCGTACCGAGTGCTCACCGATGCCCCGAGGGTGTCGCGCTTCAGCCGGCCGCCGTCCCCGCGGGCACGATAAATCGGAACTCGGCGCCGCCGCCGGGCGCGCGGCGCACGCCGATCGCGCCGCCGTGGGCCTCGACGAGGCCCTTGACAATATAGAGGCCGAGACCGGTGCCGCCGCCGTGCCGGCTGGTGCGGCTGCTGCCGCCGCGGGGCTTGCCCCGCCAGAACTGGCGGAACACCCGGGGGGCCACGTCCGGCGCGATGCCCTCGCCCTGGTCGCGCACGGACACGGCGACCGCGCCGGCCGCGTCGCCCTCGCCGTCCAGATGCGCCGGTTCCACCATGATCGTCACGATACCAGCGCCGTGCCTGACGGCGTTTTCCACCAGGTTGCCGAGGATCTGGTCGATCTTGTCGGCGTCCAGCCAGGTTTCCGGCAGGTCACCAGCCACCTCGAGCCGGAACCGGTCCTCGGCGTCGCCCGCGGCCACCTGGCCCGCGATGATCTTCCTGGCCCGGTCGGGCAGGTCGACCAGCTGCCGGTGCACCTCCATCCGGCCAGACTCGATCCGGGACACATCGAGCAGCTCGGTGATGAGCCTGGTCACGCGGTCGGCGTCCGCGTTGACGGTCTCCAGCATCACGCGCTTCTGATCGTCGGTGAACCGGCCCCACTTGTTCAGCAGCGTGGCGGTGAAGCCTTTGACGCTGGTCAGCGGGGAGCGGAGCTCATGCGCGACGGTGGAGACGAGTTCGGCGCGGCTGCGTTCCAGCCGCTCGCGCTGCTGTGCGCCGCGCAGGCTGATCACGAGCCGCCGGACCGGGCGCGGACCGCGGGCCCCGCCCGTGCGGCGCTCCTTGCGCACATAGCCGACCGACACGAGGATCTCGGTGCCGTCCGCCAGGTAGAGCGATCGCTCAGGGTGACGAGTGCGGGTGGGCAGGCCGTGGTAGGGATCGGCGTACACCCACCAGTCCCGGCCCTCGGCGTCGCGCAGCGGCAGTACGTCAAACACGAACTTGCCGATGACCTCGGCCGGATCGAGCCCGGTCAGGCGGGCGGCGACCCGGTTGAACACGACGATGCGGCCAACCTCGTCGGCGACCACCACCCCGTCCGGAAGCTCATCCGCGGAAATCAGGCTCACGACCGGGACCCGGCCTCCGGAGAGCGGGCTGGCACCGGGAACATGACCCTTAGCGGTCTCGCGGTTCGTGGGCGTCCCTGCCGGTTGCGGGGCTGAAGACGCCCGGCTCGATATGAGCTCGTCCACTGCAGCGAAGCCTCCGTCCGGCGTGGCCGCACTGAAACGTCCGACGGCCGGAAGTGGTCACGGTTCGGGTGACGGAATGTGATCAGACTCTAGCGCGGATACCGACTTTGTGACAGTCCTGAGACGTGAATTCTCTATGTCGTAGCTCAAATACTCTACGCCACCAGTCGCTACTTGCGTACCATCTTGTTTGCCCGCCTCGCTTGTCCCTCTTGTTACGCTGGTCTCGTGACCGTTCACCCGTCACGTCCTTCACGGTGCGCTCGCTGCGCCCGCGCGGACGCGTAGAGGCACACCGCGGCCGCCGCGGCCAGGTTGAGGCTTTCGGCCCGGCCGTAGATGGGGACGGCGACGGGTTCGTCCGCCAGCGCGAGGAGGTCGGGCGGCAGCCCCCAGGCCTCGTTGCCGAACATCCAGGCGGTCGGCCCGGCCAGCCGGTCCTGCACCTCCGGGTCGTCCAGGGAACGTCCGGCGCGGCCGTCCGCCGCCATGATCTTCAGGCCGGCCGCGCGCATCACAGCGATGGCGTCCCCGAGCCTCGCCCCCGCCACCACGGGCAGGTGGAACAGGCTGCCTGCCGACGCGCGCACGCACTTGCCGTTGTAAGGGTCGACCGAAGCGTCGGCGAAGACCACGGCGTCCGCGCCCGCCGCGTCGGCGGTGCGCAGCACGGTGCCGGCGTTTCCCGGGTCGCGGACGTTGGCCAGCAGCGTCACCAGTCCCGGTGTGGTGGCTCCTCCCGGCCTGGTGATGCCGGCGAGCGGGACGTCGACGAAACCGCAGACGGCCAGCAGGCCCTGCGGCGTCACGGTCTGGGCCAGTTCGTCCATGACCTCGCCGCTGACCACGTGCACCGGTACGCCCGCGGCGGCGATCGCGGCGACCAGGTCGCCGTGCCTGCTCCGCGCGGGCACGGTCACGAAAAGGTCGGTGACCTGCGCACCACAGTGAAAAGCCGCCGCCACCGCTTGCGGGCCTTCGGCGAGGAAGGCCCGCTCACGCTGGCGGAAGGCTCGTTTGGTCAGGCGCCGGGCGGCTCTTATTGGCCCAGGGGGGGCGACCCCCCTGGAACCCTCCGCATGCCCGCTGCGGTGCCCGCCGTAGTATCGCGCGGTCGGGGGGCCGTCGGCCCCCGCGAGCCGCGCGATGTGCCCCGTCACCTAGGCGGCCGCGGACCCGGACGCGTCGGGGAGCGCCTTCTTCGCCACCTCGACCAGGGCCGAGAACGCCGCCTCGTCGGCGACGGCGAGCTCGGCGAGCATCCGCCGGTCCACCTCGACGCCGGCGACCCGCAGGCCCTGGACGAACCGGTTATAGGTCATGCCGTTGGCCCGGGCCGCGGCGTTGATCCGCTGGATCCACAGCCGCCGGAAGTTGCCCTTGCGGTCCTTGCGGTCGCGGTAGGCGTAGGTCATCGAGTGGAGGACCTGCTCCTTGGCCTTGCGGTACAGCCGTGACCGCTGTCCCCGGTACCCGCTCGCCCGCTCAAGGACAACCTTGCGCTTCTTGTGGGCGTTGGTTGCCCGCTTGACGCGTGCCATTGTGTCATGTCTCCCTCAACGCGGGCCGGGCTACTTGCCCAGCAGCTTCTTGATCTCCTTGAGGTCGCTGGGCGCGACCGGCACTTCGTTGTAGAGCCGCCGCGTCAGGCGGGACGACTTGTGCTCGAACAGATGGCCACGGTTGGCGCGACGGCGCATCACCTTGCCGGTTCCGGTCAGCTTGAACCGCTTCGCGGCCCCGCTGTGTGTCTTCATCTTCGGCATGGTCGCCGTCGTCTCCAATCCTCTAGCTGCCGCCCCTGGGCGCGCAGCAGTCACCGACCCCGGTGCTTGCGCCGGGGTTATTGCCGCCGGGTGATGCTACCGGCTAGGCCGGACCCGATACCGCGGCACCGTCGGCGGCGGCCTCACTAGCCGCCGCGGCCGGGGCCGCTGCTGCGGCAGCGCGCGGGCTTGGCACCGACCGGTTGTGGGCCTGGCCTGCCGTATGCGCCTTTGTTTCACTCTTCTTCCGGTGCGGACCGATCACCATGATCATGTTCCGCCCGTCCTGCTTCGGCTGCGACTCCACGAAGCCGAGCTCTTCAACGTCGCTGGCGAGACGCTGCAGCAGGCGGAAGCCCAGTTCCGGCCGGGACTGCTCACGTCCCCTGAACATGATCGTCACCTTGACCTTGTCGCCCGCCTTGAGGAACCGCTCGACGTGGCCCTTCTTGGTGCCGTAGTCGTGCGGGTCGATCTTCGGGCGCAGCTTGATCTCCTTGACGATCGTCTGCGTCTGGTTCTTACGCGACTCCCGGGCCTTGACCGCGGACTCGTACTTGAACTTGCCGTAGTCCATGAGCTTGGCGACCGGCGGCCGGGCCGTGGGCGCCACCTCAACCAGGTCGAGATCGGCTTCCTGAGCCAGCTTGAGTGCGTCGTTGATCGAGACGATCCCGATCTGCTCTCCCTTGGGCCCTACCAAACGGACTTCGGGGGCACGGATGCGCTCGTTGATACGCGCTTCGACGCTGATGTGACCTCCTTGAGCCTCATCTCCGCCGTCGGAGTTTCCGGCGGCGGCATCTGCCGACCAGGCCCGGAGATTCTCCCGGTGGCGTCGGAGGACCAACCCCCGACACGAGAAAACCCCGCGAGCGATGCGCTCAGCGGGGCAACCACAACAACGACATCATCCCTCGGAGATCCCAGGATCCCGATGGATGCGCCGTGCCAGCATAAGCCCGGCCGCCGGGCACGCTCTCGCGCACCGCCCGCCGGGCGTCTGGCCAGACCCGCCTGCCCTGCTTCCGGACTGACTGGGTGGGAGGTGGTCCTCCGCTTTGCGCGCCCGGCACATGCGTACCGGGCTGGTCAGCGACTAAGCCTAACAGCACCGGGCGGCCATGTGGTATTCCCCACGCGGACAGTATTCCGGCGCAGGCGAACCCCTGGGGCCGAAGGGGCCCCCGTGATCCCTTCGGCCCGTGTCTTGTCGCCCGGGTCCTAGTTGAGGACTCGATTGGTGAAGGTGCGGGCGCCCAGGTAGCCGAAGACCACGGTGCCGCCGACGAGCGCGAGCAGCACGGCCCAGATCGGCATATGGCCGAGCGACGGGGTCGGCACCGGCGCCAGCGCCCGGTCCTCGATCGTACGCTGCCAGGAGAACTCCATCACCAGCGGCCACGCCGATCCGGCGCTTCACCGCGACTGGGTCGGCCACCACGTCTATGCCCGCCACCCAGCCCTGCCCGCCGGTGGGCAGCACCAGCGTGGTGAGCATGCCGATGGTGGTGGACTTGCCCGCGCCGTTCGGCCCGAGCAGCCCGAAGAACTGGCCGGAGACCACGGACAGGTCGATACCGCGCACCGCGGGCACGTCGCCGCGCGACGACTTATAGGTCTTGCGCAAGTCCTCGGTGCGTATCGCGAGCCCGGCCGCATCCGTCATGATGTCAACCTATGTTGACGAGCGGCTCGTGTCAACTTTAGTTGACACCTCCGGTTTCCGCACCACGACAACCTGACGTCCTGCGTCACCTGCCGCGCTCCTTCCTTATCACCCGCAGCTATTTCCACGTCAAATCATTTGAGCTCAAAGTATCTTCGCGGGTAAGGTCGCCAGGCTACGTATCTCCGCTCACACGCAGGCGTAGGACTGCTCGAACCCGGGGATCACAGGGGCTGGGATGCGGGCGGGGGTGCGGGAGGAGCGGCGGCTGCGCGATGCTGGCATCGGATGAGATTTTCTGAGGCGCTCGTGCTACTCGCCGCCGGGACACTCGGCGGCATCTTCAGCACGGTGGTGAGCATCGCCTCGCTGGTCACCTACCCGGCGCTGCTGGCGCTGGGCGTGCCGCCGCTCAGCGCGAACATGACCAACACGGTCTCGCTCGTGCTCACCGGGGCGGGGTCGATTGCCGGTTCCCGGCCGGAGCTGGCCGGGCAGGGCCGGCGCGTGATCAGGCTCGGGATCGTCACCGCGCTCGGCGGCGTGGCCGGCGCGACGGTGCTGCTGCTCACGCCGGCCAGCACCTTCACCTTCGTGGTGCCGGTGCTGATCGGCGGGGCCTCGCTGGTCCTCCTCGTCCAGCCCAGGATCAAGCGGCTGTCCCCGTCCGCGGACGGCGGGAACCCGCTGGTCCACGGCGCGGCGCTGTTCGCGGTGGCCATGTACGTCGGGTATTTCGGCGCCGCGGCGGGGATCCTGCTGCTCGTGGTGCTCAGCACGATGATCGACGAATCGCTGGTCAAGGTGAACGCGGTGAAGAACGCCGTCTCCGCGGCCGCGAATGCCATGGCCTCGGTGTGCTTCGCGTTGTTCGGCGACGTCAGGTGGGAGTTCGTCGCGCCGCTCGCGGCGGGTTTCCTGATCGGCGGGTGGTTCGGCCCCAAGATCGCGCGCAAGGTGCCCACCGGGCCGTTCCGGGTCATCGTCAGCCTGTGCGGCATCGGCCTCGCGGTGAGGCTTGGTATCAGCGCATACCGCTGACGCCTCCGTACGGTTATGAAAGCGAGATAACAATCCTCTTCGCGACCACGGTCGTGACAAAATCGGTTCACGCATCAGCCAGAGTATATTACTCTGTGCTAGTGAGTCGGTACTGAGAGTGAGGCTCAGACCTCGGCGCTTTCCCCATGTCGCGGTACAGCGCTGCTCTCATGGGTGCAGCGTAGCGCCGAGGGTCGCGGCGCCGGCCGGGCAGCCGGGCGCTTCCGCTGATGAAGAGCGGCCTTAGTAAGATCGCGGTTCATGGAGCAGCGAGTTCTCGGCCGGACCAGCCGACCGGTTTCCGTGGTAGGGCTCGGCACGTGGCAGCTCGGCGCGGACTGGGGGAAGGTGTCCGAGGCCGACGCGATGGCGGTGCTGCGGGCGGCGGTCGAGTCCGGTGTCACGGTCTTCGACACGGCCGACGTCTACGGTGACGGGCGCAGCGAGCGCATCATCGGGCGCTTCCTGGCCGGCAACGCCGGGCAGGGCATCACGGTCGCGACCAAGATGGGGCGCCGGGTCGAGCAGCAGGCAGAGAACTACACGCTGGAGAACTTCCGCGCCTGGACCGACCGGTCCCGGGTCAACCTGGGCACCGACCGGCTCGACCTGGTCCAGCTGCACTGCCCGCCGACGGCGGTGTTCTCCTCGGACGCCGTCTTCGACGCGCTGGACACGCTGGCCGCCGAGGAGCGCATCGCGGCCTACGGGGTAAGCGTGGAGACCTCCGCCCAGGCGCTGACCGCGATCACAAGGCCGGGCGTGGCCAGCGTGCAGATCATCCTGAACGCGTTCCGGCGTAAGCCGCTTGATCAGGTGCTGCCGGCCGCCGCCGCGGCGGGAGTGAGCATCATCGCCCGGGTGCCGCTCGCCTCCGGGCTGCTCTCCGGCCGGTATACCAGGGACACCACGTTCGCCGCCGACGACCACCGCAGCTACAACGCCCACGGTGAGGCGTTCGACGTGGGGGAGACCTTCTCCGGCGTGGGCCTCGAGGCGGGCGCCGACGCCGCGGCCGAATTCACCGCCATCACCGCCACCTTGCCCGGCGGGACCCCGGCGCAATGGGCACTGCGCTGGGTGATCCAGCAGCCCGGGGTGACCACCGTGGTTCCCGGCGCCCGCAGCACCGATCAGGCCAGGCAGAACGCCGAGGCGGCCGGCCTGCCGCCGCTGCCGCAGGCCGAACTCGACGCGATCGAGGGGCTGTATGACAAGTACTTCCGCGCCACGGTGCACGACCGCTGGTGAACGCGGCCTGCCGGTGAAACCCCGGCTCAGGCCCCCCACTACGGCCACCCGAACCGGCATTCACAGGGAATCCCCAGCTCAGCACGGTGACTTCTGACCAACTTTGGAGCATTTACCTCTGGTAGTGTCACACCCTGTCGATCACAATTAAGTATCGAAGTCGTGGACCCAAAAGGATTAGAGCCACCGAATTCGGACATAGTGAAGCGGGTGACCTGGCCGGTGCTGCTGCGAGCAGGGCGACGAGACCGGCGTCACCCGGACATCCGCGATGAGGACAACGCTCCAGGTGATAGCGGCCCGCACGAGCGGGCCCGGCGGATCCCGCGGCCACCTATCAAGGCGGCCTTGTTCACCGCGCTCGCCGTCGGCGCGGTCGTCACGCTGACTCCCGCCAGCGGCGCCGCCGGCGACATCGCCACCGGCTTCGCGCGGGCCGTACGGCAGCTGGCCCCGCCCTCGCGCAATGGCCACGCGTACAGCGGGTCCCCGGCGGTCGGCGCATTGTTCACCACCGCCGCAGGCCAGCTCGGGCAGCACTTCTGCACGGCGAGCGTGATCGACAGCCCGAACGGCGACCTCGCGATCACCGCCGCGCACTGCGTGACCGGCACCTCGGGCACCATCGACTTCGTGCCCGGATACGACAACGGCTCCTCGCCCTACGGGGTGTGGGCGGTGACCAAGGTCTACGTCGACCCGGCGTGGAGTTCTTCGTCCAGCACCGACGACGACTTCGCCATCCTGCGGGTCAGCCAGCCGGGGTCGCCCGAGCCGGTCGAGGACGAGACCGGGGCGGAGACACTCGCCACCGGCACCCCGGCCAGCCGCCAGCAGGTCCAGGTGATCGGCTACCCGAGCGCCACGAACCAGCCCGTCACCTGCCAGAACTGGCTCAAGGAGCCGATGGCGGGCCAGCTCGAGTTCGACTGCGGCGGCTACACCGCCGGGACCAGCGGCGGCCCATTCCTCAGCGATGTCAACCAGGCGACCGGTCAGGGCCTGGTGGTCGGCGTCATAGGCGGGTACCAGCAGGGCGGCGACTCCCCCGCGGCGTCATACTCGGCCGTGCTCGGCCCGAGCGCGGCGGCGCTGTACCAGACGGCGGTCGCCGGCGGCTAGGGCAGGCTGGCGGAGCAGCCTCCGGCGGGCAATGGCCGGAGGGCCGGGTCAGGAAGCCGACGGCGGGGGAACGATGGCGTCGATCTCGGCCAGTTCGGCTTCGGACGGAGTCCAGTCCACCGCGGCCGCGTTGGCCTTGACCTGCTCAGCGCTGGTAGCGCCGGCGATCACCGACGAGCAGCCCGGCTGGGCGGCCAGGGCGCCGATCGCGGTCTCCAGGAGGGTGACGCCGTGCTCCTGCGCCCAGGCGATCAGCGCCTCGACCTGGGTCAGTTTCTCCTCGGTCACGTAGCTCTCGCGGCCGGCCAGCCTGGTCCCGGCCGGTATCGGCTGGCCCTGCCGGACCTTGCCGGTCAGCAGGCCGTTGGCGAGCGGGAAGAACGGCAGCACGCCCAGTCCGAAGTGCCTGGCCGCCGGGACGACCTCGGCCTCGGCCTGGCGCTCGAGCAGCGACCAGTGGTTCTGCGCGGAGATGAACGGGGTACGGCCGTGCCGCGCCGCGAGGTGCGCGGCGTCGGCCAGCTGCCAGCCGGAGAAGTTGGAGTGGCCCAGGTACCGGACCTTGCCCTCGGCGACCAGTTCGTGCAGCGCGGCCAGGGTCTCCTCGACCGGGGTGACCAGGTCCGGGACGTGCAGCTGGTACAGGTCGATGTAGTCGGTACGCAGCCGGCGCAGCGACTCGGTGATCGCGCGGCGGATGTAGGCGCGGCCGCCCTTGGCCCCGGCCGCCGGCCCGTACCCCAAGTCCACGCCCCGGCCGCCGAACTTCGTGGCCAGCACGATCTGGTCCCGGCGCGAGCCGAGGATCTCGCCCAGGGCGCGCTCGGAGCCCCCGCCCCCGCCATATGTGTCCGACGTGTCGAACAGGGTGATCCCGGCATCCATGGCCGCGTCCACCACCGCGCGCGTCGCGTCCACGTCGAGGCGGCTGCCGAAGTTGTTGCAGCCGAGCCCGACGACCGACACCAGCAGTCCCGACTGTCCCAGGGGCACATAGCGCATGCCTCCATCCTAGGGGCGGCCAGCGGGTGGTGACGGCCGGCGTCGATGCCGATGCCGATGAGCTGGCCGATTCCGCTTCGCCGTCCCGGCGTAGCGTCAACCAGGCCCGCGGCCTGGGAGTCAGCCGCTCTTGCGGCGGAAGGATCGGCGGCTCGAGGCGGGGCCGTGGGAGCCGTGCACCTTGCCGGTGTGATCCGCGCCCTCGGCGCTGGCGTGCGTGCCGCGCTTGCGCGCGAGCGCCTCGCGGAACTTGCGCTTCATCTCGTCCAGGTCTGAATCAGCGGCGGAGCCGGCCTGGGGCGCGGCTCGGTCCTCGGCGGTCCCAGAGGCCTCGGGGGCCTCGGGGGCCTCGGGGGCCTCGGGGCTTTCCGGGACGGGCCGGGCCGGGGACGCCTCTTTTCCGGATTGCTCGACGGCCATGCGGACCTCCTGCGGCATCGAAGTACCTACCCAGCCTCGCACACCCTGCCAGTTTCATCGAGCCAGTTTCATCGAGCCAGTTCCATCGAGCCAGGCTCATCGGGCCAGTTTCCGGACGGCGCCCGGCCAGCCCCGATAATGACCGGTATGGCGCGACGGAGGGAACCGGGACGGCCGGCCGGGGCTGAGCTGCTGCGCGACGCTGACCGGCCCGCGGCATGGATGCTGCTCATCGACGGGGTGCCGCAGTCGCACGTGGACCTGGACGACCCCGGCTACCTGGACTTCGAGTACGTCAGGCGGCTCGGGCACGTGATCGACACGGCCGCGCCCGCAGGGCAGCCGCTGGGAGTGCTGCACCTGGGCGCCGGGGCGCTCACGCTGGCCCGCTACGTGGCCGCGACCCGGCCCGGCTCGCGGCAACTGGCCGTCGAGGTGGACGCCGCGCTGGTGGACCTGATCCGGCTGCGGCTGCCGCCGCGGAACCCGAGGCTCCGGGTGCGCGTCGGCGACGCCCGGACGGAACTCGAGAGGCTGGCTGCGGGCCGCTTTGACCTGGTGATCGCGGACGTGTTCGCGGGCGGCCGCACGCCGGCCCACCTGACCTCGGCGGAGTTCTGGACCGCGGCCCGCCGCGCGGTGCCCGGCACGGGCATCGTCGCGGCCAACGTGGCCGACGGCGCGCCGCTCGCGCATGCCCGGGCGCAGGTCGCGACGGCGCAGGCGGTCTTCCCGCACGCCTGCCTGATCGCGGACGCCGCGGTGCTGCGCGGCCGGAGGTTCGGCAACCTGGTGCTGACGGCGAGCGCTGCGCCGCTCCCGGTGGACGCCCTCACCCGGCGGGCGGCCGGGGATCCGATGCCCGGGCGCGTGCTGCACGGCCGGGACCTGGACCGCTTCACCGGCGGGGCCAAGCCGGTGACCGACGCGACCGCCGTCCCCTCCCCCGCCGCCCCGCCGGACGTCTTCGCGTCGTAGATCAAGCTCGTTGGGGCCGAACGGGCGGGGTGACACGCCTCAGCGCCGGTGCGAGCTCCGGGCAGGGCGCCGCCCGGCCCGGCCTTCCCGCCGGGCGGTACCGTCACGCTTGGCCCGGACCCGGACGGAGACCTGCACCGGGCTGCCCTCGAAGCCGAACTCCTCGCGCAGCCGCCGCTCGACGAACCGGCGGTAGGCCGCCTCGAGGAACCCCGAGGCGAACAGCACGAAGTGCGGCGGGCGGACGCCGGCCTGAGTGGCGAACAGGATCTTCGGCTGGCGGCCGCCGCGCACCGGCGGCGGGGTCGCCGCGACCAGGCCGGTCAGCCACGCATTGAGCCTGCCGGTCGGTACCCGGGTCTCCCATCCGGCCAGCGCCTGCTCCAGCGCGGGGACCAGCCGGTCGATGTGCCGGCCGGTGGCGGCGGAGATGTTCACCCGGGGCGCCCAGCGGGCCGTGTGCAGCTGGCGGTCGATCTCGCGCTCCAGGTACCGCTGCCGCTCGGAGTCCGCCATGTCCCACTTGTTGTAGGCGATGACCAGGGCCCGGCCGGCCTCGATGACCATGGAGACGATGCGCAGGTCCTGCTCGGTGAGCGGCTCGCTCGCGTCGATCAGGACCACGGCGACCTCGGCCCGGTCCAGCGCGCCCGCGGTGCGCAGCGCCGCGTAGTAGTCCGCGCCCTGGTTCTGCCTGAACCGCCGCCTGATGCCCGCGGTGTCCACGAACCGCCAGGTGGTGCCGCCGAGTTCGACCAGTTCGTCAACCGGGTCCCTGGTGGTGCCCGCGACCGGGTCGACCAGCGACCGCTGGTGGCCGGCCAGCTTGTTCAGCAGGCTGGACTTGCCGACGTTGGGCCGGCCGATCAGGGCCACCCGGCGCGGCCCGCCCTCGGCGTCGGCGGCCTGGGGGGCGTCCGGCAGCGCGTCGAGCACCAGGTCGAGCAGGTCGCCGCTGCCGCGCCCGTGCAGCGCGCTGACCGGGGCGGGCTCGCCGAGGCCTAGCGACCAAAGCGCCGCGACCTCGGGTTCGGCCCGGGTGTCGTCGACCTTGTTGGCCGCGACCACGACCGGCTTGCCGGAGCGGCGCAGCACGGCGGCCACCGCCGCGTCCGCGTCGGTTACCCCCACGGTGGCGTCCACCACGAACAGCACCGCGTCGGCCGCGTCGACCGCCACCCTGGCCTGGGCGGCGACCCGGGCGGCCAGGCTCGGCTCGCTCTGCGGCTGCTGGCCGCGGGCCGTGCCCTCCACCGAGGGGTCCCAGCCGCCGGTGTCCACCAGGGTGAACGCCCGGCCGTTCCAGATGGCGTCGTAGCCGACCCGGTCCCTGGTCACCCCGGGAGTGTTCTCCACGACCGCCTGCCTGCTGCCCAGGACCCGGTTCACCAGCGTCGACTTGCCCACGTTGGGCCGCCCGACGACGGCGACCACGGGGACTGCCTCGTCCGGCATCGCTACCGGCTCTTCCGCAGGGCCTGCGGTACCAGTCCGACGATGGCGCGGACCACCTCGTCCAGGCCGAGCCCGGTGGAATCGATCACCACCGCGTCCGCGGCCTGCCCGCTCTGGGCCGCGTCCAGCCGGTCGCGCCGGTCCTGGTCGGCCCGGGTGGACCAGCGGGCCTCGGCGGCCCGGCGGCCGGCCCGGGCCGTGCCGTCGGCGGTCAGGAACACCTTGACCTGCGCGCCGGGCGCGACCACGGTGCCGATGTCACGACCCTCGGCGACGATGCCCGGAGCGGCGGCGACGATCTCCCGCTGCAGCGCGATCAGGTGGGCCCGGACCTGGGGCACGGCCGCGACGGCGCTGACCGCGCCGGTGACCTCGCGGGTCCTGATCGCCTCGGACACGTCGGTGCCGTCGACCCGCGTCCACGGCGCCAGCGGGTCGGTGCTGACCTCGATGACCGGCTCGGCGGCCAGCCTGGCCACCGTGGCGGCGTCGGTGGTGTCGACGCGGCGGTCGAGCAGCCACCAGGTCAGCGCCCGGTACATGGACCCGGTGTCCAGGTAGCGCAGGCCGAGCGCGCGGGCCACGGCACGGGATGTGCTCGACTTGCCCGCCCCGGAGGGCCCGTCCACCGCGACGACGAGACCCGATCCGCGATCCGTTTCGCTCTCCCCGGCCAGGCTGGCTGAAGTCTTCACCCGAGCGATGCTACCGGGGCAGCAGTCCGTGCCGGTACGCATGGTCCGCGCCCCGGCCGCGATCGCGCGGTCCCGGGGCGGTCAGGTCCTGACCGCCCCGGGACCGCGAACCTAGCTGACGTGGTTGGCGGACAGGAACGCCTTGGCCACGGTCTGAGGATCCTGCTTGTCGATCGCCACCGCCTTGTTCATCGCGATGATGGCCGGGGTGGTCAGCAGCGCGTTGACCTGGTTGATGATGCCCATGAACTGCTGGCCGCCGAGCTGGTCGAGCTTCTTGGTGTTGATCACCAGGGCCACGTTCTGGTAGCCGAAGACGTTCTTGGGGTCGGTGAGCACCACATACTTCCCGCTGGCCAGCTGCGGGTCGGTGGTGAAGACGTCGGCCGCGTTGATGGCGCCGGAGTCCAGGGCCTGGTACTGGAGCCCGAGCGCCAGCGACTTGAAGGTGAAGTTATTGATGCCGTAGACCTTCTGCAGGCCGACCGCGCCCTCCTGGCGTCCCTGGAACTCCGGCCGGGCCCCGAGCGTGAAGTGCGGGATCTTCTTCAGGTCGGCCGTGGTCTTCAGGCCGTACTTGGCCGCGTAAGCCTTGGTCACGGCGATCGCGTCGGTGTCGAAGAACGGGGTCATGGCGCTCATCGACTGGCCGCGCTTGGCGTAGAACGCCTTGGCCAGGTTGTACTCCTGCTGCGGCGACGTGACGGCGGTGTTGATGCCGGCCACCGTGGCCACCGACTCGCCCGTGTACTCGGGATAGGCGTCGATCTGCCCGCTGGTGAGCGCCTTGTCCACCACCTCGGTGGCGCCGATGTTGGGCTTGTAGACCACGGTGTAGCCCTTGGCCTGCAGGGCCTGCTGGTACAGCGCGCCGATGATGAATTCCTCGGTGAAGTTCTTTGTACCGAGGGTGATCGACTTGCCGGTCCCCACGCTCGACGAACTCGAAGTACTGCTGCTGCTGCCGGCGGCGGCGGCGGTGCCGCTCGTGTTGCCGCCGCTGCTGCTGCCACTGCTGCTGCACGCGGCCAGCAGCAGGGCGGCGGCCGCTAGCACGGCCATCACCGCGGCGCGCGGAAGTCTGCGGTAGCCAGGCATCTGGCCCCCAGGCCGATGGGACATGTGTTCTCCTTTGATTACCTTGTCAGGACTGCTGGACGACGAGATCCTGGGCCGCGGGATCGGCGACCGTGGCCGCCGCCCGGCTGAACCATCTTCGCTTGCGCAGCGGGCGGGGGGTGGCAGCGCGCTGGACGACCGCCAGCACCCCGTCGATGCCGAACGCGAGCGCCGTGATGGCCAGCGATCCGGCGATCACGCCCGGGACGCCGTAGGTCGGCTCGTTGACGATGATGTCGCCCAGGCCGCCGCCGCCGGCGAACGTGGCGAGCGTCGCGGTGGCCACCACGTACACGGTGCCGGTCCGGATGCCCGCGAAGATCAGCGGCGAGGCAAGCGGAAGCTCGACGCGGGTGAGCACCTGCCGAGGGCGCATGCCCGCCGCGCGGGCCGCCTCCACGGCGTTGCGGTCCACCTGATCGACCGCCACGTAGGCGTTGGTCAGCATCACCGGGGCGGCCAGCACGACCAGCGCGACGAGCACGTTGGCGAAGCCGATGCCCAGGAAGCCGATGCCGATGGAGATCATGGCCAGGCTGGGCAGCGCGCGGAAGACGTTGGAGACGTTGATGGCCAGGAAGGAAGCGCGGTGCAGGTGGCCCAGCCAGACCCCGAGCGGGATCGCGATCGCGAACGCCACCCCGACCGAGGCGAACGAGATAGCCAGGTGAGCCAGCGTCTTGTTCCACATCAAGCCGGGATGGCTGCCGAAGAACGTGAACGAGTTGATCAGCGTCTGCATGCTCAGGTCCTCCTGCGGCGCGCCCACGGCGTGAGCAGCCGCTGGGCGATGACGAGCAGCCCGTCGGCCACCAGCGCCAGGGCGATGGCGAGCGCGCCCGCCGCGACGAACTCGGTCTTGAAGCCGGTCTGGATCCCGTCGAAAATCGGCTCGCCCAGACCGCCGGCGCCGATGTAGGCGGCCACCGTGGCCAGGCTGATCGTCGTCACCGTCGCGATCCTCAGCCCGGCCATGATCGGGGGCAGGGCCAGCGGAAGCTCGACCCGGATCAGCGTCTGGCGACGGGAGAGCCCCATCGCCTGGGCAGCCTCGAGCGCGTCAGGCGGCACGTTGCGCAGCCCGACCAGGGTGTTGCGGAACAAGATGAGCAGCGTGTAAGACACCAGGGCGATCTCGGCGGTGAACCGGTTGATGCCGGTGACCTGCACCATGAGCTCGAAGAAGGCCAGCGCCGGGATCGTGTAGAGGAAGGCCGAGAAGAGCGAGAACGGGGTCTCGAACCAGCCTTGGCGGTGCGCGAACAGCGCCGCGGCCAGCGCGATCACCAGCCCCACTCCGACGGCGATGGCGGTCAGCTCGATGTGCTCCACCAGCCGGGGAGCGAAGCGCGAGCCGAAGTTATCCACGAACCAGGACGCGCAGAACTGCCCGTTCTGCACGACACACGACTGGCCGCCGCCGAATCCGGGGATGACCGGGGTCGGGCCCGGGGACGGGGTCCCGCCGAAGGGCGCGAGCATGCTCACGGCTCGGGCGCCCGTGGCTCCGGCCCGAGCATGGCCGCGATGGCCTCCAGGCTAACGCAGCCCAGGGCCGCGCCGTCCTGGCCGGTCACGGTGACGCGGGACGCCCCGGCGGTCAGCATGAGCGAGAGCGCGTCGCGCAGCGTGGTGGCTGCCGTTGCCGACGGCTGGTCGCCCCCGGAATAGGGGTCGAGCCGCAGGTCGCTCAGCGTCCAGACCCGAAGGCGCTTCAGGCCGCGGTCCGCGCCCACGAAGTTGGCCACGAACTCGTCGGCCGGCGCGGCCAGCAGGTTGTCGGGCGTGTCGATCTGCACTAGGTGCCCGTCGCGCATGATCGCGATGCGATCGCCCATCTTGATCGCCTCGTCGATGTCGTGGGTGACGAAGATGATCGTCTTGCGTACCTCGCGGTGCAGCCGCAGGAAATCGTCCTGCAGCCGGTCGCGGGTGATCGGGTCGATGGCGCCGAACGGCTCGTCCATCAGCATGAGGGGAGGATCGACGGCCATCGCCCGGGCGACCCCGATGCGCTGCTGCTGGCCGCCGGAGAACTCACCCGGATAGCGGCGCAGGTTATCCTCCGAGCCGAGCCCGACCAGCCGGAGCAGCTCGAGCGCCCGCTCGCGGATCCTGGCCTTGGGCCAGCCGAGCAGCCGGGGCACGGTGCCGATGTTGTCCTCGACCGTCAGATGCGGGAACAGGCCGATCTGCTGGAACACGTAGCCGATGCCGCGGCGCAGCTGCGAGGTGTCGATGGCGTTGACGCTCTTGCCGTCGATCGTGATGTCGCCGCCGGTCATCGGGATCAGCCGGTTGACCATCTTCAGCGCCGTGGTCTTGCCGCACCCGGACGGCCCGATCAGCACGCAGATCTCGCCGCTCGGTATCTCGAAGCTCAGGTCTTCGACCGCGGCCTGCGGCCGGCCGGGGTAGCGCTTGGAGACACGGCGGAAGACGATCGGCGCAGCGGTGGTGGCTGGTCGCGTCGCAGCGACCTGCGTATCTTCGCTAGAAACCACCTAACTCCCAATTCGTTCAGGCAGCGTTCACGACAAGTTCAACCAGAAGCCCACCCCGTTCACGTGCCGGCCCGGCTACCGTACCGCATGGCCTGCTGGCGGGCCAGCAGGGCACGCCCGGGCGGGTACCCGGCTCGTTCGGGATAAAACGCGGGCTCGGCCGGAAAGCTAACGGCGGACCGGCCAGCCGCCGGCCTCCAGCGCGTCCAGCAGCGGGCCGGCCTCGGCGGGGCGGACCGACAGCTCGGCCACGCCGACCGGCAGCCCGGGCGAGTGCTCGATCCTGACGTCCTCGATGTTGACGCCGGCCGCGCCGGCCGCGTCGAACAGCCGGGACAGCTCGCCCGGCTGGTCGCGGATGACCACCTGGACCGCGGTGAACTCGCGGGGCTCGCCGCCGTGCTTGCCGGGGATCCTGGCCACCCCGGCCTGGCCGACCTCGAGCAGCGTGGCGACCGGCTTCGGGTCGCCGTCGGTCAGCGTCCGGGCCGCCTCGGCCAGGTCGGCGGCCACCGCGGCCAGCACCGCTGCGACCGGGTCGGCGTTCGCGGCCAGGATCTCGGTCCAGAGGACGGTGTCCCCGGCGGCGATCCTGGTCACGTCGCGCAGCCCCTGCCCGGCCAGGTCGAGCGCCTCGGGCGGGGCGGCCTCCAGGCGGGCCGCCATGGCCGCGGCCACCAGGTGCGGGGCGTGCGAGATGAGCGCGACCCAGCGGTCGTGGGCAGCCGCGTCGGCCCGCACCGGCACCGCCCCGCACGCCCGGACCAGGTCAGTGACCGTCGCGATGGCCTCCCGGGAAGTCTCGGGGCCCGGGCACAGCGCCCAGGTCCGGCCGAGGAACAGGTCGGCGCGGGCCGCGGCCGGGCCGTGCTTCTCCCGGCCGGCCAGCGGATGGCCGGGCACGTAGCTGGTCATGTCGCAGCCGCGGGCCCGGGCCTGCGCCACCGGAAGCTGCTTGACGCTGGCCACGTCGGTGTAACAGCGGGCCAGGCTTCGCCGCTGCGCGCCGGCCAGCGTGGCCGCCACCGCGGCCGGCGGCACCGCGATCACCGCGACGTCGGCGTGCGCATGATCGGGCAGCGGCTCGCCCGCGCCCAGGTTGGCCGCGAGCCTGGCCGCCTCCGGGTCTTCGTCGGCGAGCCACACGACTCCATGCTCGCGCAGCGCCAGCGCGACCGACGTACCGATAAGTCCCGTCCCGATGACCGCGACCTGCATATACGAGGCCCTTACTGGGCGATGTCGAGACGCAGCGCGGTCGCGCCGCGCAGGTAGACGTGCTGGATCGCGGACCTCGGCCGGTCCGTCTCCACGTGCGCCATCAGCCGCACCACGCGGGGCATCGCGCCGGGCACGGCGATCTCGCTGGCGCAGATCAGCGGTACGTCGTGGAAACCGATCTTGCGCGCGGCCAGCGCGGGGAATTCGGCCGTCAGGTCCGGCGTCGCCGTGAACAGCACGCTGATCACGTCGTCTGCGGTGAGGTCGTTGCGGGACATCACCTCGGCGACCAGCTCGGCCGTGGCTTCGAGGATCGCGTCCCGGTCGGTCGAGTCGACCTGCACCGCGCCGCGGACCGCCCTGACTGTCATGCGCCCTCCCATCGCCACACAGGTTACCGGCCGACCGCGGTGTACAGCTCGCCGATTTCCCTGGTGGTCAGCTCGCGAGAGGTACCCGGTTTGAGGTTGCCGAGCCTGATCGGGCCCACGTCGGTGCGGACGAGACGGCTGACCGGGTGACCGGTGGCGGCCAGCATCCGCCGCACGATGTGCTTGCGCCCCTCGTGCAGGGTGATCTCCACCAGCGCGCGGTTCCCCGACCGGTCGACGACCCGGAACCGGTCCGCGGTGGCCATGCCGTCGTCCAGCTCGACCCCGGTGGCCAGGCGGCGGCCGAGGTCCCTGGGTACCGGGCCGGTAACTTCGGCCAGGTAGGTCTTGGCCACCTCGAAGCTCGGGTGGGCCAGCCGATGCGCGAGCTCGCCGTCGTTGGTGAGCAGCATCAGGCCCTCGGTGTCGTAGTCCAGCCTGCCGATGTGGTAGAGCCGTTCGGACCGGTCGCCGAGGAAGTCCGCCACGGTCTTGCGGCCCCGCTGGTCCGACATCGCCGTCAGCACCTTGGCCGGCTTGTTGAAGGCCAGGTAGACCAGGCCGGGCTTGGCCGGGATGCGCTTGCCGTCCACCCTGATCACCTGGCGGTCGGGGTCGACCCGGGCGCCGAAACGACGGACGGTCTCGCCGTCCACCTCGACCCGGCCCGCCCCGATGAGCTCCTCGCAGTGCCTGCGGCTGCCGACCCCGGCCTCGGCCAGGATCTTCTGCAGCCGGACCCCGCCCGGGACGTCGGTCAGCGAATCCCGGTCCTGGTCGTCTCCGGAATCCTCGTCGCCGGCCTGGAATCTATGATCGGGCGTTCTCATCCTCGATGTCCTCGATGTTCTCCGGCAGGAACGGCGCCAGGTCCGGCAGGTCCGCCAGGCTGGCCAGGCCCAGCCGTTCCAGGAAGTACCCGGTGGTCCGGTACAGGATGGCCCCGGTCTCGGAATCCGTTCCCGCCTCCTCGGCCAGGCCGCGAAGCACCAGCGTGCGCATGACCCCGTCGCAGTTGACGCCGCGCACCGCCGACACGCGGGACCGGCTCACCGGCTGGCGGTAGGCCACCACGGCCAGGGTCTCCAGCGCCGCCTGCGTCAGCCGGACCTCCTGCCCGTCACTGATGAAACGCTCGACCAGCGGCGCGCAATCCTCGCGGGTGTAGAACCGCCAGCCGCCGGCGATCTCGCGCAGGTCGAAGCCGCGGCCCCCGGCGGCGTAGGACGCGGCCAGGTCGCGCAGTTCGGCCTCCACCTCGCTGCGCGGGCGCTCGAGCACCTGGGCCAGCACCACGACCGGGACTGGTTCGTCGGCCACCAGCAGGATCGCTTCCAGGCTGGCCCGCAGCCCCGGGCCGGCATCGTCCGTCTCGCGGTTCTCTGGGCTCTCAGGGGTTTGGCTGGTCATGTATCGTCGCTTTCCGTCAGCTCACTGACGCTATCAGTGCCGGCTGGCCCGGTCCACGTCACGTAAAGCTCGCCGAGCGGTGCCACCTGCTCGAAGGACACCGCGTTGTCGCGGTACAGCTCGAGCAGGGCCAGGAAGGAGGCCACCACCTCGTAGCTGCCCGCGGCGTTGGCGGTCAGCCGCCGGAAGCTGGCCCGGCCGAGTTCGCGCAGCAGCGCGGCGACGACCCGGGCCTGCTCCCTGATGCTGATCATCGGGGCGTGGATGTGCTGGGTGTCGACCTTGGGCGGCGGCTTGGGGGTGAGCGCCAGCGAGGCGAGCCGGGCGAATTCGGCCGGCCCCAGGCCGAGCAGCACCTCGGGAAGCAGCCCGGCGAACCGGGGCTCGAGCGGGACGCGGCGCGGGAACCGGCGGGCCGCCGCGGTCATCCGGGCCGCGAAGACGGCCGCGACCTCCTTGTACGCCCGGTACTGCAGCAGCCGGGCGAACAGCAGGTCCCGCGCCTCGAGCAGGGCCAGGTCCTCCTCGTCCTCCACCTCGCCCGAGGGCAGCAGCCGGGCCGCCTTCAGGTCGAGCAGGGTGGCCGCGACCACCAGGAAGTAGCTGACCTGGTCCAGGTCCCAGCCGTCGGAGCGCTCCGAGATGTAGGCGATGAACTCGTCGGTGACCCGGGACAGGGCGACTTCGGTGATGTCGAGCTTGTGCTTGGAGATCAGCGCCAGCAGCAGGTCGAACGGGCCCTCGAACACGTCGAGGTGCACCTGGAAGGCACTCGATCGTGCCGTGTCCTCCTGGTCATCTCCGGCTAGCGGGTTCAGGTCCGTGCTCACGGTCATGAGCTGCTAGAGCTGGCGATGCGGCGGGCCAGCAGGCTGTCCTGGCCGCGGGCGTCGAGGTCGGCGAGCAGAACGGCGATCGCCTCGCGGACGATCCGGCCGCGGTCGGCGGCGGCACCGTAGCGCAGCAGCGCGAGCCGGGCGCGTTCCAGGTCAAGTAGTTCCTCGGCGGACAGGTAGACGGTGATCTTCTGCGTGTGCTTCTCCCGTCCGCTGGCCCGGCGCTGATCTGAATCATCGGGGCCGGGGGCGGCGGGGCGCAGCAGCTCAGCAACCCCAGGCAGGCTTACCCTTCGTGATCGTCCCCTGCCTGCCGCCACCGCTCAAGTACCTCCTTGGCCAGCTCCCGGTAGGAATTAGCCCCAAGCGACCCGGAATCGAAGCTGGTAATAGGTTCTCCGGCCACCGTAGCGTCCGGGAACCGCACCGTGCGGTTGATTACAGTATGAAAAACCTTGTCGCCGAAGCCATTAACGATGCTGGCCAGGACCTCGCGGGTGTGCAGCGTGCGCGAGTCGTACATCGTCGCGAGTAGGCCATCGATCGTCAGCTTCGTGTTCAGCCGGCGGGAGACCTTGTCGATGGTCTCCATCAGCAGCGCCACGCCCCGCATGGCGAAGTACTCGCATTCCAGCGGGATGATCACCCCGTCGGCGGCGGCGAGCGCGTTGATCGTCAGCAGGCCCAGCGAGGGCTGGCAGTCGATCATGATGACGTCGTATTCGGACTTGGCCGGCTCGAGCACTCCGCCCAGCACGTACTCGCGGCCGACCTCGTGCACCAGCTGGACTTCGGCGCCGGACAGGTCGATGTTGCTCGGCAGCAGGTCCATGCCGTCGACGTTGGTCTTGTAACGTACGTCCTGCGCGGTGATGTCGTTTTCCATCAGCAGGTTGTAGACGGTGCTGTCGATGTCGTGCGGCTGGATGCCCAGGCCGACCGACAGTGCTCCCTGCGGGTCGAAGTCCACCAGCAGCACCCGGCGGCCCTGCTCGGCGAGGGCGGCACCGAGGTTGATCGTGGTCGTCGTCTTGCCGACGCCGCCCTTCTGGTTGCAGACCGCGATGGTGCGGGCGGACCCGTGCGCCACGAGGGGCTCGGGATCGGGGAAGGCCGGATAGGGCCTTCCGGTGGGGCCCAGTTCCCCTGCCTGGGGCTCGGCCAAACGCGTTGCTGCCACCAGTGCGAACCTCCCGTGCTACGGCCGGGACGATGCCCACGGAACCTTGTTGGACTCTAGGGCCTCGGCCAGGCGCCGGCAAGGAGGCTCGCCGCATACGCCCGATATCCACCGCGTCGCTATCTCGGGGGGACCTTCTCCCAGGGCCCGGCCGGGTGTTCTGTCCCGGTGCCGGCCGGGCCGGGCGCCCCCTGGCCGGGCCCGGCCCGCACGTCTGAGGGGGGCGCCGCCGGACGCGGCCGGGGACGCTTGCGCATCCGGCGCGCGCTCAGGGTCAGGGCCGCGGCCAGAGCCCCGACGGCGACGGCCGCCAGCACCACGATGACCAGCTTCGGGACCTTCCGCTGAGGCGAGGCCAGGACCGCCGTGGCGGCGGCCCCAGCGGATGCCTTGGCGGAGGCACCGGTTACCGTCTGGCCGGCGGTGACCGGGATCGGGATGGCGGAGTCCTCGCCGGACGCGGCGCCCTGGCGGTTCGCCTGGTTGACCGCGGCCACGGTGAAGTAGTAAGTGGTGCCGTTAGCCAGGCCGGCCAGGACGACGCTGGTGCCCCGGACCAGCGACCCGTTGACCGGCACGCGGGACTCGCCGCCCGGGCGGGTCCCCAGGTAGATCTCGTAGCCGCTGATGGCGGCGCCCCCGTCGGACCCCGGCGCCTGCCAGGACAAGGTGATCCGGCCGTCACCGGGGCTCGCGGCCAGTCCGTTCGGTGATCCGGGTTGGCTGATCGCGGCCGGCGGGGTGGCCGAGACCTCGGCCGAGGCCGCGCTGTGCCGGCTGGCGTGGTTGACCGCCTCAGCCGTGAAGTAATAGGTAGTGCCGTCGGACAGGCCGGCCACGGTGACGCTGGTGCCGGAGATCAGCGTGCCGTTCACCGGGTCCGGCGACTCGCCGTGCGAACTGGTGCCCAGGTAGATGTCGTAACCGATGATGGCCGTGCCGCGGTCGGAGGCGGGCGGCTGCCAGGACAGCGTCACCCGGCCGTCGCCGGCCGCCGCGGCCAGCCCGATGGGCGGATCCGGGTTCGGCACCGGGGCCTGCGGGCTCCGCGCCGCGGTCAGGACGACGGGCAGGCCCGGCCCGGGCGGCGCGGTCATGCCGCCGGCGGCCAGCGCCGCGGACCCGCCTGCCAGGACGCCGGCCAGGCACGTTCCGGCCAGCCTGGTCAGCAGCGGAAAGCACGTCATGGCCGTCATACATAGCCAGAGGCGGCCCGGCGCCCGGTGATACAGCCCGGGACCGCGGAACCCGGCTGTCAGCCGCGCTGGGCCGCCAGGGTGAAGCGGGGGTCGGGTGCGGCACCACCGCAGGCCAGCTCGGCGGCGATCTCGCCGACGAGCGGCGCGAACTTGGCGCCGTGGCCCGAGCACGGCGAGCAGACGACGAACGGCCCGTAGCGGTCCAGGATGAAATCCTCGCTGGGCGTCGAGGTGTACAGGCAGGTCACCTCGCCGACCGGCGCGGGGTCCAGGCCGTCGAGCCGCTGGCCGACGAACGCGCGCACCCGGTCCCTGGCCGCCGGGCTGACGATCCCGTCCCGGCCGTCGCCGGTGGTCACCGTGCCGCGGCCGTGCTCGCCGATCTTGATCGCGCCGGGCACCTCGCCGTCCCGCCCGGCCGGCAGCCCGTACCTGGTCACCTCGTCGTGGTAGATGAGCACCGGCCATGGCGTGGAGTCCCGCGGCGCGAAGTGGAAGGCCTGCACCTGGGTCACGACCAGTGGCGGCAGCGGCACCGCCGCGCCGAGCAGCGGCTCCAGCCACGCCCCCGCGGCGACGATGACCACCGGAGCACGCCACGACCAGTCCGCCGTGTGCACGGTCGCGCCGGAGTCGTCGGCCTCGACCCGCACGACCGGCGAACCGTAGTAGATCTGCGCGCCGCGGCCCGCGGCGATCCCGCGCATCACGGCCATCGCGCGCTCGGGGTCGATGACCCCGCCATCCGGATGGAACAGCACCGGGTCCGGGCCGAACGAGATGCCGGGCCAGCGTTCGGCGGCCGCCTCGGCCGTCATCAGCTCCGCGGGCACCCCGGACCCGGCCAGGATCTCGTGCATCTTCTCCTGCTCGCGAGCCGGGCCGTAATCGATCGCGCCGGTGGTGACCACGGATTGCTCGCCCGCCTCGTCGGCTAGCTCCCGCCACAGCACCTGGGCCTGGCCGGTCAGCCGCACGTACAGCGGATCGGGGTAGGCGCGCCGGAAGATCCGGGCGCTGCCGTGCGAACTGCCCCGCCGGTGCCCGGGCGGGAACGCCTCGATCAGGACGACCGAGCGCCCCCGGCGGGCCATGGCCCGGGCCGCGGCCGACCCGGCCAGCCCGCCGCCGACGATCACCACGTCGGCCCGTTCGGTGCTCATGGGCCTACGGTAGCCCGGCCTGCCGCCCGGGGCGGCCCCAGGCCGCGCTCGCGCCATTCCCGAGAGCCGCAGCATCGGCAGCCGCGGCGCCGTGAGATGCTGGCACCGTGAGAATTGGCCTGCAGATCCCCGATTTCAGCACGCCGGGCGGGCCGCCGCGGCTCGGCGCCGACCTGGCCACCGTGGCCCGCACCGCCGACGAGGGCGGCTTCGAGTTCATCGCTGTGATGGACCACTTCTTCCAGATCCGCTCGATCGGCGCCGCCGAGCGGGAGATGCTCGAGGCCTACACCACGCTCGGCTACCTGGCGGCCTGCACGTCCCGGGCCAAGCTGGTCACCCTGGTCACCGGCGCGGTCTACCGGCACCCGGGCGTGCTGGCGAAGATCGTCACCACGCTGGACGTGCTGTCCGGCGGCCGTGCCTGGCTCGGCATCGGCGCCGCGTGGAACGAGGAGGAGTCGCGCGGGCTCGGCATCCCGTTCCCGCCGGTGGCCGAACGGTTCGAGCGGCTCGAGGAGACCCTGCGGATCTGCCTGCAGATGTGGCGCGGCGACGAGAGCCCGTACCGGGGCAGGCACTACCAGCTGGACCGGCCGCTGAACTCGCCGCAGTCGCTGACGCGGCCGCATCCGCCGATCATGATCGGGGGCGGCGGGGAGAAGAAGACGCTGCGCTTGGTGGCCAGGTACGCCGACGCGTGCAACCTGTTCCCCGGCCCGGACCTGGCCCGCAAGCTGGACGTGCTGCGCGCGCACTGCGACGCCGAGGGCCGCGACTACGACGAGATCACCAAGACCTGCTACTTCATCTTCGACGTGGGCGAGAAGGGCGAGAAGACCGCCGAGGTCATCGACCGGCTCGGCCAGCTGGCCGAACTCGGCTTCGACGTCGCCATCGGCGCGGTGGCCAACGTCTGGCAGGTCACCCCGCTCGAGGTGATCGCCGCCGACGTCATCCCCGCCGTAGCCGGTCTTTAATATCCCGAACGGACCGGAGTACGTGCCCCGGTCACCGGGCGTGCCCTAGGCCCTGGCGCGGTGGCCGTTGACGCGTCCCTCGTTAGCGTGCTCGACGGCCGCGGCGCTGCGGTCGTCGCCGCGCGCGGACAGGCCGGCCACGATGCCGGAGACGTCGGTCGCCGGGCGGTTCTGGCTCAGCTTGGCCTTGGCCTCGATCCGGGTGATCTGCAGCTCCAGGCCGACGATGGCGCGTAGCTGGCCCTCGATGAACTTACGCGGGGCGTCGTCCACCGACCATTCGGGTGCCTGCCCGGCGCTTTGCAGGCGGGCGGTTTCGTGCTTGGCCGTCAGGCGCCGCACGACGTCCTCGACCCACCCCGGATCGTCGTGCACCACGAGCGTGCCGTACACGTGGGCCGTGACGTAGTTCCAGGTCGGGACCACCCGGCCGTGCTCGGCCTTGGCCGCGTACCAGGACGGCGACACGTAGGCGTCCGGGCCGCGGACGATGGCCAGCGACTCGCCCTTGGCCGGCTTGCGCCACTGGTCGTTGTGGCGGGCCACGTGACCGTACAGGGCGCCGCGCTCCCCCGCGGCCGGTTCGTACGCGAACGGCAGCATCGTGGCGAGCAGGCCGTCGGCGGTGAGGGTGATCAGGTCGGCCGCACCGTGCCTGGCCAGCAGCTCACGGACGGCCGCGTCGTCGGCGGCGAAATGGGCGGGAATGTACATAAGTGCCTCCGCCACCAGGCTAACCGGCGGAAGGAACGGGTCAGGCCGCCCCAGACGGCGTCGTAGTCGTGCTGCCGGTGCTCCGCCTCCAGCGCCTGCCGGGTCGGCACGATCATCCAGCGGCTCTCGAACATGAACGCCAGCGTGTCGTCGATCTTCTGCGGCCGCAGCTCGGCTGTGCTGGCCCGCTGGTAGGTCTCGGCGTCCGGGCCGTGCGAGGCGAAGGTGTTGTGCAGGCTGGCTCCGCCGGGCTCGAACCCCTCGGTCTTGGCGTCGTAGACGCCGCGCACCAGGCCCATGAACTCGGACATGACGTTGCGGTGATACCAGGGCGGGCGGAAGGTGTCCTCGCCGACCAGCCAGCGCGGCGGGAAGATCACGAAGTCCACTCCGGCCAGGCCGGGCAGCTCGCTCGGCGAGGTGAGCACGGTAAAGATGGACGGGTCCGGGTGGTCGAAGCTAATCGTGCCGATCACCATGAAGTTCGCGGTGTCGTACTTGTACGGGGCGTAGTTGCCGTGCCAGCCCACCACATCCAGCGGCGAGTGGTCGTAGTCGGCGGCCCACAGGTTCCCGCCGAACTTCTGGACCACCTGCACGCTCCCCGCCCGGTCCTCGTATGCCGCCGACGGCGCCAGGAAGTCACGCTCGTTGGCGAGCCCGTTGGACCCGATCGGACCGCGTTCGGGCAGGGTAAACGGAGCGCCGAAATTCTCGCACAGGTAGCCGCGCACGGGGCCGCGCGGCAGTTCCACCCGGAACCTGATGCCGCGCGGCACCACCGCGATCTCGCCGGGCGCCACATCCAGCGGCCCGAGTTCGGTGCGCAGCAGCACCGGTCCGAGCTCCGGCACGAACAGCAGTTCCCCGTCGGCGTCGACGAAGTACCTGTCGATCATGGACTGGTTCGCGGCGTAGACGTGCACGGCCATGCCGTTGCGTGTCCTGAGGTCGCCGTTGCCCGCCATCGTGTACAGGCCGTCGATGAAGTCGGTATCGCCGGCCGGCATCGGCCGGGCGCTCCAGCGGAGCCGGTTCGGGTCCGGCTCGATCTCGTCGAACGGGGTCCCGCGCAGGGTCCCGTGGCCGATGCGGGAGAACCGCGGGTGCGCCGCCGACGGCATGATGCGGTAGACCCACGTCCGCCGGTTGACCGCGCGCGGCTGGGTGAACGCGGTACCGCTGAGCTGCTCGGCGTACAGGCCGAGCGGCGCGCGCTGCGGCGAGTTACGGCCCGCGGGCAGCGCCCCGGGGACCGCCTCGCTGGCGAACTCGTTGCCGAACCCCGCCTGGTAGACGTGGGTCTGGCTGGTTTCGGTCCCGGGCGGGCGGACGGCGATGTCGGCCATGAGTGCCTCCTTGCTCACTTCCCCATGAAATCAGGTCAGGGATCGCGGCGGCGACCAAGGCGGGGCGCGGCGGGATGGGACGAGGTGGGATGCTGGGGATGGACTGGCGGTTGGAGGTTAGCGGTGGCGGACAGGTGGCTGACGTTCGATTGCTACGGCACGGTCGCGGACTGGAACACCTGCATGGGCGGGGCGCTCACGGCGATCACGGGTGTCTCCCGGACCGACGCCGGGCGGCTGCTCGCCGCTTATCATCAGGCCGAACTGGAGATAGAGGCCGGTCCGGAGTGGCGGCCGTACCGGGAGGTGCTCACCGCCGGGCTGGCCCGGGCGGCCGCGCGCGAGCACATCACGCTGCCGCCCGGCGGCGCCGAGGCGTTCCTCCGGGCCTGGCCGCAGATGCCGATATTCGAGGACGCCGGTCCCGCCCTGACCGCGCTGCGGGACGCCGGCTGGCGGCTGGCGTTCCTGACGAACTGCGACGACGACCTGTTCGCCGGCACCAGGACGCGGATGCCCGCGCCGTTCGATCTCTGGGTCACCGCGGAGGGGGTGCGCAGCTACAAGCCGGAGCTCGCGCACTTCAGGGCGTTCGCGGAGAAGACCGGAGTGGCCACGGCGAACTGGATTCACGTAGCCAACAGCTGGATTCTCGATATCCTGCCCGCGGCCCGGATGGGGTTGCGTTCGGTGTGGGTGGACCGCGACCTCACCGGGCATCCGGCCAAGCTGGCGGACCGGCGGGTCACCAGCATGCGCAGGCTCCCCGAGGCGGTCAGCGCGATCTCGCCGGAATGACCTAAGGGCTTTCCGGGCCGGCGAAGGCCGAACTGTCGCTGGAGCACGCCGCGGCGGCGGTGATGCCGCCGTTGGCCTGGGCCAGGCCCGCGACACCGCCGGAGGAGGACGCGGAGGGGCTGGCGGACGCCTGCGTGCTCTGCGGGGCCTGCGTGCTCTGCGGTGCGAGGCCGGTGAAGTCGGAGCCGAGGATCAGGTCGACGGTGCCAGCGGCCAGGCTGGCCACCCGCAGCGAGGTGACGTGGGTGAGTTCCTTCTTCAGGGTGTTCACCGCGGCCAGGTCGGCGGCCGATGAGTACTCGATGACCGAGGCGGTGTAGGCGAAGTCCGGCGCGTCGCCGGTGCCGGTCACGTCGAAGCCACGGCTGGTCAGCCCGGCGGCCGCCGCGTTGGCGATCTGGGATACGCCGGAGCCGTTCAGCACCTCGACCTTGACGTTGGCCGGGCTGGTGGTGAGGACCTGGGCGCCGCCCGTGGTCGCCCGCGGGGGGGTGGTGGAGACCTTCGGCACGGTCTGGTCCCGGGCGATGGCCGCGAACACCTCCTTGGCCTGCGGCTGCATGAACTGGACCCGGTTCGGGTTCGGCGTCCACGGCTCGTTCGGCGCGGTGATGAACTGGACGTTCTGGCCCGACAGGTCGCGGAAGCTCTCCCCGATCTGCACCAGGTCGGAAACCGTCATGCCGGCGTCCGTGGTCATCGAGGCGGCCGCGTCGGTGATCACGGTGACCAGGCGGATAGGGTTGGACAGCAGGCCGCTGTCCAGGACACCCTTGACCACCTGCGCGGACATGAACTGGTCGCGCTGGATCCGCTCCAGGTCGGAGCCGTTGCCCATGTCCTCGCGGGTCCGCCAGAAGGCCAGCGCCTGAATGCCGTTGATGTGCTCCTCGCCCGCCTTGAGGTTCAGGCCCGACACCTTATCGTTGACGGTGAACGGGACGCAGACGTTGACGCCGCCGAGGTCGTTGACGACCTTGACGAAGCCGAGCATGCCGATCCCGATGAAGTGGTCGACGCGGATGCCGGTCACCTGCTCGACCGTCTTCCACAGGCAGGTGGGACCGCCGATCTGGAGCAGCGAGTTGATCTGGACGAATGAGTTCGGATCGGCCTGCTGGCCCGAGTAGCCCGGGCCGCTCCCGCACTGGTACGTCGGCACCATGGTGTCGCGCGGGATGCTCATCACCGTGACCCGTTGGCGGCCCGGCGAGATGTGCACCAGCATGACCGTGTCGGTGTTGTTGCTCTGATCGTGGCCGGTACGCAGGACGTACTGCTCGTGCGGGGTCAGCCCGGCCCGGCTGTCGTCACCGTAGACCAGGACGTTCATCGAGTTAGTGCTGTACACCGGCGGCCGGTGGCCGAGAGCGGTCGACGGCACCGTGACCCGGGTGATGCTGTCGTAGATGGCCCGGTACTTCAGGTAGACGCCCAGCGTGCCCGCGACGACGATGACAACCGCCGCGACGGCAACCCAGCGGAGCACGTGCCGCTTGCCGCTCCGCGGCTGCCTCCGCATGCGTGACCTCCCGCCGCGACTGGGTAGGCCAGTCCTCTGCAGAACGCTTCTTCGAATGCAGTAGTTCCCAAAATGTTACACAGCAACCCCCGCTTCACTGGTACCAGCGCTCTGGCCAGTAACCAGCCCGTAAGGGGTGGCGGCGCGGGTAAGGCGGAGGGAGTGGGGGTGCGGGCGCCCGCGGCAGATAGGCGGCGGAGGGCGGCGCGGACCAGGGCCGGGTCGGTGGTGGTCCAGAACGGCGGCAGCGAGGACCGGAGGAAGTCGCCGTAGCGGGCGGTCATCAGGCGCGGGTCGAGGACCGCCACCACGCCGCGGTCGGTCATCGTCCGCAGCAGCCGGCCGGCGCCCTGGGCCAGCAGCAGCGCGGCCTGCGACGCCGCGACGGTCATGAACCCGTTGCCGCCGCGGGCCGCCACCGCGCGCTGCCGGGCCGAGGCCAGCGGGTCGTCGGGTCGCGGGAACGGGATCCGGTCGATGACGACGAGTTGCAGCGAGTTCCCCGGCACGTCGACGCCCTGCCACAGCGACAGCGTGCCGAACAGGCAGGTCGGCTCGTCCTCGGCGAACTGCCTGACCAGCTGGGCGGTGAGGTCGTCGCCCTGGCAGAGCAGCGGGTGGCTGATCCGCTCGCGGAGCGCTCCGGCCGCTTCCCGGGCCGCGCGCATGGAGGAGAATAGCCCGAGCGTGCGGCCGTCGGCCGCGTCGATGAGCTCCTCGAGTTCGGTCAGGTACGCCTCGGGCAGCTGGTCCCGGCCCGGCGGCGGCAGGTGCCTGGCCACGTACAAGATGCCGCTGCGCGGATGGTCGAACGGCGAGCCGACGTCGATTCCGGTCCAGGTCAGGTCGTCGTCCTCGCGACCTGGCGGCGGCAGCCCCCACTGGATGGCCAGCGGGGTGAACGAGCCGCCGAGGGCAAGCGTGGCCGAGGTGAGCGTCACCGTGCGCTGGCCGAACAGCCGGCTCCGCAGCACCCGGCCCACCTCCAGCGGCGCTACCCGCAGGGCGGGCGGCCTGCGGGCGTCCTCGATGTAGGGCCGGTCGAGCCAGACCACCTCGCCGCGCTCGGTGACCGGCACGGCGAGGACCTCCAGGATCCGGCTGGCGGTGCGGTGCAGCTCGTCCAGCGAGGCCAGGCTCAACCGGGCCGTGGCCATCCGCTGCGGGTCCTCTTCCTCGACCGCGACGCTGGTCCCGATCGCGTCCGCGCACGCATCGGCCGCGTCCCGTACCGCCGCCAGCGTGGCGGCCAGCGTATCTGGCAGGTGGTCGATCCGGCCCGCGGGCGCGTCGCCGAGATCGATGGTGAGCGCGGCCGCGGCTGCACGCAGCCGCGCGGCCACCGCCGGGGCGGCGCCCTCGGGCGCGGCGGATTCGGTCAGCCGCCCGGCGCGCCGGCCGGCGGCGTCCACCCCGGGCCCCGACAGCTCCCCGGTGGTGGCCGAGGTGACCCGGTCCACCAGGTCGTGCGCCTCGTCGATGATGACCACGTTGTGGTCGGGCAGCACGTCGATGTCGGAGGTGGCGTCGATAGCCAGCAGCGCGTGGTTCGTCACCACGATGTCCGCCCGGGCCGCCGCGTCGCGGGCCCGGTCGGCGAAACAGCGGGAACCGAACGGGCAGCGCTGCGCGCCGATGCACTCCTGCGCGCTGACCGAGACCTGACGCCAGGCCGCCTCGGGCACGCCGGGCACCAGCTCGTCCCGGTCGCCGGTCGAGGTCTGTTCGGCCCATTCGTGCAGCCGTTTCACCTGCCGCCCGAGCGCAGAGGCGGGACCAGTGTCGGCCGGGTCGAACAGCACATCCTGCGGGTCCTCCGCGATGCCGCCCTTCTGCCGGTGCAGGCACAGGTAGTTCCGCCTGCCCTTGAGGATGGCGAAGACCGGCTCGCGGCCGAGCAGCGGCTCCAGCGCGGCGGCCAGGCGCGGCAGGTCGCGGTCGATGAGCTGGCGCTGCAGCGCGATCGTGGCGGTGGCCACCACCACCGGGCTGCCCGTGGTCAGCGCGTGCCGCACCGCCGGGACCAGGTAGGCCAGCGACTTCCCGGTACCGGTGCCGGCCTGCACGGCCAGGTGCTCGCCGGTCTCGATGGCCTGCCGCACCACCTCGGCCATCCTGACCTGGCCGGGCCGTTCGGCGCCGCCGATCCCGCTGACGGCGGCGGCGAGCAGCTCGGCGACGTCTGGCACGTCCCGGGACACGCTGGGGCCAGCGAGGTCGGCGGAGTCGCCGGAAGGCTTCCGGCTGCGAGCTTGGGGCACTCCGGAACGGTACCTCGCACCACCGTCAACGACGACCTGGCGGGGCTGAGGCCAGGTAGGGACGGCGTGTCACGAGCCTCGTTCGGATAAATTCGGTTTTTGACCGAAGGGATACCCATGACTAGCGCGGAACTTCTGACGGACGCGTTCGGCCGGGTCCAGGACGTCGTGCACGCGGCCGTGCGCGGCCTGACCAGCAGCCAGCTGGCTGAGCGCCTGGCCCCGGACGCGAATTCGATCGCCTGGCTGATCTGGCACCTGACCCGGATACAGGACGACCACCTGGCGGACGCGTTCGGGGTGCCGCAGGTGTGGACCGAATACGGCAAACGGTTCGAGCTGCCGTTCCTGCCCGGCGACACCGGGTACGGGCACGGTTCGGAGCAGGTCGCGCACGTCACGGTGCCCTCGGGCGACCTGCTCACCGGGTACTACGACGCGGTGCAGGAGCAGACCATCCGGCTGGTCTCCGGCGTCACCGACGCGGACCTGGACCGGGTGGTGGACGAGGCCTGGGACCCGCCGGTGACGCTGGGCGTGCGGCTGGTCAGCGTGATCTCCGACGGCCTGCAGCACGCGGGCCAGGCCGCGTTTATCCGCGGCATCCTGCTGCGCTAGACCGCTTCGGGGGCGGGTTTCACGGGGGGCAGCCAGCGCCACCCGTCGTGATCGGAAAGCTCGTGGGCCCATGGGGGTTCGGCGCCGCGGCGCGTGCAGGTCACCGCCGAGGCGTAGATCGCCGCCTGCGCCGCGCCGCGCACCTTGTCCGGGTCGCGCAGGTCGGCCCGGCCCAGGCCGTTGCCGGTCCACCAGGTGAGGAAGGCGCCGCCGAACGCGTCCCCGGCCCCGACCGTGTTGACGACCGGGGCCGCCGGGACTTCGGCCCTTACCTCGCGGCCGGCGGCGAAGGCGCGCACCGGCGCCGCGCCGTCAGTGACGGCCACGCAGGCAGGACCCTGGCCGAGCAGTTCCGCGGCCGCGTCCGCGGCGTCCTGGCCGGGGAACAGGTAGGCCAGGTCCTCGGTGCTGGTCTTGACCACGTCCACCCGGCGCAGCAGCCGGCTGAGCCGGTCCAGGTAGGCCGCCCGGGAGGCGATCGCGCCGGGGCGGCAGTTCGGGTCGAGCATGACCGTGACCGCGTTGGGGAGTTCGGCCAGCAGGTGCTCCATGCTGGTCCCGACCGGCTCCATGACCAGGCCGAGGCTGCCGATGTGCAGCGCCTTGGTGCCGGGCGGCAGCACCGCCTCGCCCGGCCCGACCGCGGCGGCCGAGGTGCCGGCCAGGTAGAAGTGGTAGCCGGGCACGCCGGCCGGGTCCACGTCCACCAGCGCCAGCGTGGTCGGCGCGTCGGTCGGCACGTCGAGGGCGACCAGCACTCCGTGCCGGTCCAGGTCGGCCCGCATCAGCTGACCGAACCGGTCGCCGGACAGGCGGCCGAGGAAGGCCGTGGGCTGGCCGAGCCGCGCCACTGCGCGGGTGACGTTGAACGGGCCGCCGCCCAGCCGGGGATCGACGTGGCCGGCCGGGTCGACGATCAGATCGATCAGGGCCTCGCCTGCGACAGTTATCATGCGCTGCACTCTACGGTCGGGTCAGCGTGCCGCGGCCAGCAGGTCGCGCTGGTACCGCCGGCACCATCGCCGGCCAGGGAATCAAGTGGCACACCAGGCCGTCATGACCAACCCGTTCGGGTGCATCCTCGCGGAAACTGGTGGCCAGTACGCGAGCGCCGGATACGCCGCGCGGGCCCGGCTCATCCCAATACGCGGGAAATTTGACCCGAACGGGCGCAGCTTCAGCCACTCTTCCCTGTCTTGTTTTGCCGTGCCGGAAACGCCTCCTTGACCTGGTGCGTTGGCCTTGCGCGCACCCGCGCGGGCGGGAATAATGTTCGCTGCGCGGTGAAGCCCCACGGTTAGCCGCCGTTCAGGTCCAGACACGCGGCCTAGTCCTTTCGCGCGGACAGATGATGGTGGTGGTACGTGTCTCAAGAGCGCTATCCGGTGCTGTGGATCGGCCAGGTAGCCGTGGTCACCCTGCCCGCGGAGATAGACGTGACGAACGCCGACGCGGTCCATGAGGAACTCCTCCGCGTCATGGAGCAGGGCACGACGTTGCTGATCGCGGACATGAGCAAGACCAGCTTCTGCGATTCCGCCGGAGTAAGCGCCCTGGTCCGCACGTTCAGGCGGGCGAACGCCGGTAGGAGTGCCATGCGACTGGTGGTCAGCACGCCGGCGGTGCAGCGAGTCCTCTCGATAACCGGGGTCGACCGTCTGGTGGACATTTACCCCAGCGTCACCGCGTCGCTGGCGGTCACGCACGACCAGGCGGCGCTGTCCGGCCAGGCCTGGCCGGACAGCGCCGCCGCGAAGGCCGATACCGATGGCGGCACCACTTAGGGACACTGCGTTCGGACACTGCCTGGGGTAGCCTCTTGGAGGCGCCGTCTTAGCGGCGCCGTCTTGGGGCCTCGTCTCTGGTGCCTCGTCTTTGGGCCCGTCTAGGAGCGCCCGACCTCGAAGGGCGGGGCGGGCTGCGGGGGCTCGCCGGTCACGCTGGTTACGACCGCGCTGGCAATTTCCCGCAGCTTCACATTGCTGTTCTGGGAGGCGGCCCGCAGGATCGCGAACGCGCGGGCCTGGGTGCACTGCTCTCTGGCCATGATTATGCCGAGCGCCTGATCAATTACGGTGCGCGAGGTCAGCGATGAAAGCAACTGCTCGATAAGGGCGGCATGCGAGGCCAGCCTGATGGCCAGGGTCAGCGCGCCGGAAGCATTGTCCGCGAAGTTCTCGGCGCGCTGCGCCTCAGCCGTGCCGAACGCCGAGGCACCGCGCGCATACAGGTTGAGGGCGCCGACCGGCTTGCCCTCCGCGCTCAGCGGCAAGGCCAGGCAGGAACGGATCCCGTTCGAGGCGGCCCGCGCCTCGAACTCGGGCCAGCGGGCCTTTTCACTGGTGTCCTCGATGCGCACCATACAGCCGTCCCGCATCGCGTGGAGGCACGGGCCGTCGTCGAGTTCGTATTGCACCTCGTCCACCCGCGCGGCGACCTCGTCGCTGCACGCCACCGTGACCGGCCGGCCATCGGGCTGCATGGTCATGCCGCACGACAGGCCGCCGCTCACCAAGCGGGCCGCCAGCACGGCCATCTCGTGCAGGAACTGCTCGACGCTCTGCGTGTTGAGCAATGCGTCATGGAGTTCCTTAAGATCCCCTTCAGTGAATTGCGTTGTGTCATCTGCCGCGAGTTCTCTTGTCATCGGCACACCTATCTAATGGATACGCACCCCGCGTATCCTTACGTTCATCTTCATCTTTTCTGGCCTACTACCCTTTGCTGGCAAATCAAACGTTGACGCCGCGACCTCCGGAGCCGGCCCAAGAATCGCCGAAGTCATGCCGGGCATAGTCCGGAACCCTTTGCGGCAAGCGCCAAACGTCATACGACTCGGCGCCTGGCCCGCGCTTCGCCGACCCGCGTCGGCCGCCGACCGCACCGGCCCCCGGCAGCCCGCCCGGCTTCACCGGCCCCCGGCAGCCCGCCCGGCTTCACCGGCCCCCGGCAGCCCGCCCGGCTTCACCGGCCCCGGGCCCCGCCCCGCTTTCGCCCTGGGGCCGCCCGGCACCTCCCTCTCCCCTGGCTGAGAGACGTGATTGTGACATCCTGCACATTAGGGTGTGCAGGATGTCACATCCACACCCAAACGGCTAGCGATTCAGAGTTAGCCGTGATAGCAGAGCGGCACATGATTCCGGGCTAGCCATGCCGACCGGACGTGACGCACGGTGCGGAACCCCATGATGTCCCGTGCGGCATACCTCTGAGCCGCCCTTTACCTGGGGGCCTCGACTTACCTGGGGGCCTCGACGATCTCGAACCTGTTGCCGTCGGGGTCCTTGAACTCGAACATGGGCGGCACGCCGGGCCAGCGCAGCAGGTCCCCGACCTTGATGCCGCGCTGGCGCATGACCGAGTGCTCGGTCTCGGCGTCCGGCACCAGGAAGCGGATGCCGGTGTCGGCCCCGGTGTCCGGGTTGGCGACCAGCGCGACCGTGGTAGACGCGCCGGGCGCCGCGACCGTGATCCAGCGCAGGCTCTCCCCGATCCGCGCGTCGAGCCGCTTTTCGAAACCGAGCGTGCCGACGAAGAACTCCACCGCCTTGTCCTGGTCGCTGACCGGGATTCCCACGGTGCCGATGTCGGTGATGGTGGTCTGTGGCATTTTCCGTCTCTCCTCGTGTTGCCGATGGACGTGAGTGCGTGCTTGGTCCCGTCATGCCTGCTGCTGGTAGAGCAGCGAGCCGGGAGTGGTCAGCGTCTGGCCGGTTTCGAGCCAGGTCTTCAGGCCGGACAAGATCATCGGCCAGCCGCCATACAGCTCCGGCGACGCGTCCGCGGCGAGCTGGTCGTGGATGACCGTCAGCCGGCACGAGTCCCCGACCGGCTCGATTTCCCACGTCACCCTCGAGGTGCCGGCCCGCTCCGCTTCCGGGCCCCACTGGGCGCGCATCGACTGCACGAGACGGTGAGGGGGATCGACGACCAGGTTCTCGCCCTCGATGAGAGGCCGCTCCGCGGCCGGGTGACCGAGCCGGTAGGCCGAGCCTACGGCCCAGTCCGACTCGATCGACGCGCCGAAGTGGTACTTCGCCCGGATCGCCGGGTCGGTGATCGCCTCCCACAGCCGCTCGGGCGTGGTGCGGATGTAAATCTCGAAGACCTTCTCCATCTGATCCTCCAGCTGGCGCTTCAGGCCGGTGAGCCCGGCGGCCCACGGCTCGGTGTACTTACTCACCCACCGGTCGTGGACCTGGTGGATCGGGACCGGGTTGAGATAGTGCAGCTTCTCGCGGCCCCGCCGCCTGCTCACGACGAGCCCGGCATCCTCGAGGATCTTCAGGTGCTTCGCCACGGCGATGCGCGTCATGTCATGCCGCGCCGTCAGGGACACGAGCGTCTGGCCGTCGCGGGCGAACAGCTCATCAAGCAGCGCCCGCCGGGTCGGGTCGGCCAGGGCCCGGAACACCGGATCCATGTGGGCCACAATAGGAAACCATTTGGTTTCCTGTCAAGAGCGGGCGACCATCGCGATGACAGGGCCAGCCGCCAGGACGCGAAGCGGCGGACCGCCGCGGGCCCGGTGCGGTCCGCGGCGGACCGCCGCGGGCCCGGTGCGCTCCAAGCCCGGACCAGGCTCGTCCTGACCGGGCGTGCGGACCCCACGATGAGCGGGTGTGACAGCAGTGACACGCGATGCACCCGCCTGTCCCGGCGAGCCTATTCCCGCGGGTTCATAACGACATCGCTGTCACAGCGATGCTGCTCCAGCAGCAGCGATGCCACATCGATGCAGTTATCCGGGGAGGGCGCGGGCTCGGGATCCGGGTCCGGAGAGAGGTACTGGGGCGCGCGTGGCTGGTGGGGCTGTCGGGAAGTCCGCCCGTCAGGAGATGATCATGCCCGCGCACCTTTCCCGCATGCCCGCGCACCTTTCCCGCATGTTCGCACACCTTTCCCGCCCGGGTCGCTCACCGACTTCTGGCATTCCGGTTATTCCGCCGCGCGACGGCCCCGGAACAGCCGCGTCGCACAAATTACCTGGGACCGTTCTTGGTGTACCTGTCGCAAGGAACGATTAGTGGCGCTGGACGGCTGGCTTGCCAGCCAAGCGAGCCGCGCAGACAGGCGACAGTTTCGCGGAGGCGGCAGATCTCTGGCGCTGCGACTTGATTACCGTGGCAGCATCGTCTTCGAGCGTCCCGGTCATATCGATGACATAGCCGCAGTTTGAGCACCGGAACCGCCCCGGCGTCGTGCCATTCACACGGTCCGCACAGACAACTGGGCCGTCACCCTCGATCCGTACAGCCGTTGAATTTAATGATGTAACTGCTGGAACGCCGACGGAAGTTGTGCGCTGGCACGAATCCTGTGGCGCAATTCTTGTACCGCTGCCACAAACGGCCATTTCCCGCGCGGCTCGCGTGGTCGACGGCAGGCCTGGTGAGCCAGGACGGGGAGCAGGCCGCCGTCGCTCCCGGGGCACGGGTTCTCCTGCAAGAACGCCGCTGACGGTATACTCATGACGAGCCCCTTAGGAAGCGATGACGTGTGGCAGTGACAGACCGGCGTCGGCTAGTGAACCACTCACCAGATGACAGGCAGGACAGCGGACGCGAGCGGCTGAGCCGCGCGGCGTATGAGCTATTCAGCCGCGAAGGCGTCCGGGCGGTCGGCGTTGACGCGGTCATCGCCAGAGCGGGCACGGCGAAGATGACGCTCTACCGGAATTTCCCGTCCAAGAATGACCTGATTCTCGAATTCCTGCGCCGCCGCGAGCAGCTCTGGACGCACGAATGGCTGGAGGCGGAGAGCCGCCGACGCGGCGAGACGCCGCGCGAGCAACTGCTGGCCATATTCGACGTGTTCGCCGAGTGGTTCGGCGAGCCGGACTTCGAAGGCTGCTCGTTCCTCACCACCATGATCGAGATCAATGACCGGGAGCACCCGGTCCACCGGGCGGCTGTAGGGTACCTCGCGAATATCCGCGGTTATATCGAAACGCTCGCCAGCGAGGCCGGAATCCGCGACGCCGATTCGTTCGCGCGGAAATGGCACATCCTCATGAAAGGCTCCATCATGGCGGCTCATGAGGGCGACAAGGTGGCTGCCGTCCGTGCCCGCGAACTCGGCGAACTGCTGCTCTCCGAGCACGGCTGCTGAACGACCGGGCCACGGCGGTCAGGCTTCGGCGGCAGGGCGTCCGAGCTACCGGGCCGGGCGCCCTGTCGCCTCGCGATCAGCTGACGCCGAGCGTCTCCGCAGCCAGCCTGGTGCCCTCCACCCGGTTGGTGATCTTCTGCCAGGCAGTCTCGCGGGCGAAGTCGGGTGACCCGTGGCTGGGTTTCTCGTCGATGCTGAACGGCGAGAACCCGCAGTCATCGGTGGCCCCGAGCTGCTCCTTGGGGATGAATCTGGCCGCCCGGATCAGGGTATCGCGGACCTCTGCTGGGCTTTCCACCCGCGGGTTCAGCGGATTGATGACCCCTACGTAGGCCATCTGCGTTACCCCGTTGGCGTCGTCTCGCAGGTGCTCCCCGATGAGCTGGTAGACCCGGTCCTTGTCCCGTTCGCTGGCCAGCTGGATCAGGAAGTACCCGGCGTTCATCTGGAACATGCTAGGCAGCAGGTCGCTGTAGGGAACGTCGGCGCTGTGCACCGAGTCCCGGTCGCCGCCCGGACAGGTGTGTATGCCGATCTGGGTCCGCTCCTGCGGGCTGAACCGCTCAAGCACCCGATTGTTCAGCTCGATGAAGTGGGGCAGCAGGTTCCGGCCAGTCCACGGATTGCGGTGATCGTTCCTCGTAGCCAGCCGTCCCTCAGTGAAGTCGACCGACACCCGGGCGGCCCCGGCGGCGAAGGCCTGCCTGATGTCCTTCTCGCACTCGTTGACCAGGTCCGCCTCGAAATCCTGCCGGGAGTAGCCGGGGATCTCCTGGTCCAGCGGGTACAGCAGGGCCAGCATCGACGGGGCGATCACCGCCTGCTTCATCGGCTTGTGCGCAAGCCCGATGGACTTCTTCAGCGTGTCCGCGGCGTAGGTCTTGTACCGGAACGGGCCGCCGGTGAGCCGGGGCAGTTGCCTGCTGTGACCGTCGGCGAAGATCGCGAAGTACTGGCCGCCATCTCCGGCCAGGTGATCGGCCAGCCCGGTGCCGGCCAGCGTGTCGGTGATCGCATAGGTGGCGAAGCTCGACCAGCGCTGCTCGCCATCGGAGATGATCGGCGCCCCGGTCGCCTCCAGATGCTCGATCGAGTCCCTCACCGCCTTGTCCTGTTCGGCCTCCAGGTCCTCACGGGTGATCTCCCCTGCGTCGTAGCGGGCGTAAGCCTGCTGCAGCCAGCTCGGCCGCGGCAGCGAACCGACGGGCTCGGTCGGAATCCCGGTGGCGGTCCTAGGGTCGTAATCGGTCATGGCTGGTTCTCCTTCAGGTTGTCTGCGAGCGCGCGGTGGCTCGGCGAGGAGCGTAGCTTGCCGTAACCCGGCTGAACGAAGCTCGTCCAGGGCGGCATGCACCCGGCCCGTTAGGTATAGAGAGACCGGCCTGTCTCATACGGCTAGGTTGGAGCATAGACCTGCTGCCCACGGCGGTCAACGGGATGTTACGCAGGTATCTCGCTCCAGGTCCCTGGCCGGCCGCCGTCCGGTACGAGGTCGCCGCGGGGCTCTGCGCTGCCGGTCAGCTTCCAGCCCATCGCGTCAGCACAGCCGGGTACCGCAGGAGGCGCCGGCCTCGATCAGCTCCTCCCGGGAGCCCCGGTGCGTGCCCCAGATGCGCCTCTATCTCGGAGTCAAGACGCAGAACTCGTTGTCGTCGGGGTCGGCCATCACGACCCACGGCACCTCGCCTTGCCCGATGTCGATCCGCTTGGCGCCGAGCGACAGGAGCCGCTCGACCTCGGCCCTCTGGTCGCCGACCGGCTGCTGAGGTCGAGATGGATCCGGTCCTGGCCGGCCTTCTTCCCGGCCGCGGGAGCGAAATCGAAAGTGAAACCGGTCCCGTCCGCCGGCCTCAGACCGACAATGCCGCCCGTCTCGTCGAAGATCTCCCAGTCCAGCGCGGCGGCCCAGAACCTTGCCAGACGCAACGGCTCGGACGCGTCCCACGTCAGGGTCGCGAGCTTGAGCGTCATCGCGGTCTCAGCACGCGGAACTCGTATGCCTCAGCCGCCCGGCTTACCCCACAACTGCCTGTCCGACCAATCCCACCAGTCCGCAGGCTCGCATTTCCTTTCCTGGCCGAGGTCCGGGTGCGGGTAGCCGACCTGTGGTAGGTCGTACAACATCGCGGCGAGCGAACTGCACACGACGTGGCCGGGCAGCAGGTCGTGATCGGAGGGCCACCGCCACAAGGGGTCGATCGCCTCCGACAGGTCGGTCAGGTCCAGGGCAGCGCAGGCGTCCTCGGCGATACCCACCCAGTCATATTGGATGCCCAGGGACTTGGCACACGAGCCGAGCAAGATAGTCAGTTGATCGTGATCGTTCGGCCTGGGCTGGGCATGGTTGGACCGGGTCCGACCGTCACTGAGCCAGCTGGTGCAATCGACCAAGCCGACGCCACCCGGCTGGCCCTGGATTCCCATCCATCGCCCTTTCTGGTCCTGGTGGGTGATGATTGCCACGTGGTTAGCGACGGCGGGCAGACCGCGCAGTGCCTCGCCGACGCGGATCAGGTCACTGGTCAGGCTGGTGGAGGTCCATACCGCAAGCACGTCGCCAGGTGCAGCAGCCAGAGTCGTCATGGCAGCCATCATGCCGTACCTGATCGTGCAGCGCACCGGGACAACCGACTGGCTCGGCGGCTAGGGGGTTGCTGCACTTCGGTGTTGCACGGCAACAAAAACGGCCGATTCCGGGAAACGGAACCGGCCGGTGAGCTGGGTGGGCGATACTGGGATCGAACCAGTGACCTCCTCGGTGTGAACGAGGCGCTCTCCCGCTGAGCCAATCGCCCGTCGCCGGGCCTTGTCCCGGTGCTCCCATAGGTTAGCGCATCTTCGGGGCTCGCGGCGCGTTCGCCACGACGTCGGGACACGCCCAGGCGGTCCATCACTATGCGTAATGGCCGAACCCTGCAAACGTGCGCATTGGAGGTCCCAAGCAACACTCAGTTTGCTACCGGAACTCTCCGTAGATAAGCGCGTGAGATGAGCGTCACAGGCTATGCAACCGACGTGCCGAAACACTAAACTGCATCCACGTCATCGCCCGAGCCGGACGGTATTTGTCCAGGTCAGGGTGGTGATGGGACTCGTCTTCCGGCTGGGAACGAAAGGCGCCAAACCGGGTTGCTTTCCACCTGGGAAACCTTACCCTCCGTGCGCGTCGCAGTCGCCCGTCGGCCGTGTCAGACTGGAACGCCCGGTTGTCCGGGGACCCGGCTAGGAAGGGATGGGTAGGCGATGAACAATAGCAGCAGCACCACGATCTCGGCCGAGCTTGGTCTTAGGCTTGTCGTCCCGCGGCAAACGATTGTCCCGCTTGTGGCCAGTATGTACTACAGCGGCAGCGATCCATACGCGGTGCGCATGGCGTTCCATGTGGGCACCGATGAGCCCGTCGAGTGGATCTTCGCCCGGGACCTGCTGGCCGCCGGGATCGAGTCACGCCAGGGCGAGGGAGACGTGCAGGTGTGGCCCTCTTCGGTGTCGTGCGCGGAAGACGACGACCTGGATGTGATCGGGCTGGCGGAAACGGGGGACAAGGTCCTGAACATCGAGCTGTCGTCACCGTTTGGCCGGGCCCACTTCGAGGCACCGGCTCAGGCGATTTCGGCGTTCCTCCGCCGTACCTACCAGATCGTCCCGCCCGGCCGGGAAAGCAGCTATTTCGACATCGAGGCGGAGCTCAACGACCTGCTCCGTAAGGCATAACGAGATCTCCCGGCTCAGTGCCCTGCGAGCCGGGACCGCCCCGGCCCGCTCCCCCGTGGTGGGCCGGGGTCTACTGTATGCGCGGCGCAGGCTACTGGAAGGCGGGGGAGGCTTCGGCGGAGACCCGGCAGATCTCCGGGAGGAGGTCGTTGACGGCGGCGAGCTGGGCGGCCACCTCGCGGTCGATGTCCATCCGGGGCACCGAGGAGCGGACCAGGGCATGCACGGCCCGCAGCGGGACGCTCGGCTCGGCAACCGAGGCGCGCAGGTCGATCCCCTGGGTGGCGCAGCAGATCTCCACCGCCAGGCAGGCGCGGACGTTGCCCACCACCTCGCGCAGCTTGCGGACCGCGGTCCAGCCCATCGACACGTGGTCCTCCTGCTTGCCCGAGGTCGGGATGGTGTCCACGCTGGCCGGGTGGGCGAGCACCTTGTTCTCGCTGACCAGCGAGGCCGCCGTGTACTGGGCCAGCATGAAGCCGGAGTTGGTGCCGGCCGCGGGGGCGAGGAACGGCGGCAGGCCGCGGGAGAACGCGGGGTCGAGCATCCGGTCCACCCGGCGCTCGCTGATCGAGGCCAGTTCGGCCAGGGCCATGGCGAGCATGTCGGCGGCGAACGCCAGGGGCTCGCCGTGGAAGTTCCCCGTGGTCATGACCTCGCCGTCGGGCACGATGACCGGGTTGTCGACCACCGCGCCCAGCTCGGTGGTGATGATCTGGCGGGCGAAGGCGAGCACGTCCCGGACCGCGCCGTGCACCTGCGGCGCGCAGCGCAGGCAGTACGCGTCCTGCACCGCGTGCCGGCTGTGCCGGTGGCTGGCCAGCAGCGGCGACCCGGCCAGCAGCCCGCGCAGGTTGGCCGCGCTGGCCAGCTGCCCGGGGTGCGGCCTGATCACCTGGACCCGCTCGTCGTAGGGCCGGTCGGTGCCGAGCAGTGCCTCGACCGACAGCGCGCAGGCCACGTCGGCCGCCTGCACCAGCATCGCGGCGTCGTGCACCGAGAAGGCGAGCAGGGCCTGCATGGGTTCGGTCCCGTTGACCAGGGACAGGCCTTCCTTGGGCGCCAGCGTCAGCGGCTCGAGCTCGTGTTCGCGCAGCGCCTCGGCGGCCGGGCGGCCGGCCAGCGGGTCGCCCGCCGACCGCAGCCGTCCCTCCCCGATGAGCGGCTGAGCCAGGTGGGCGAGCTGGGCCAGGTCACCGGAGGCGCCCACCGAGCCCTTGCCCGGGATGACCGGCAGCAGGTCGAGCGCGAGCAGTTCGAGCAGCCGGGCGGGCAGGGCGACGCGGACCCCTGAGTAGCCGGCCGCCAGCGTCCTGGCCCGCAGCAACAGCAACGCGCGGACGGTCTGGTCATCCAGCGGCTCGCCAGTGGCCGCCGCGTGCGAGCGCACGATCGCGCCCTGCAGCGTGGTCAGGTCGTCCTCCCCGACCGGCGTGTCGGCCAGCGCACCGAAGCCGGTGTTCACCCCGTACACCGGCGCGCCGCCGCTGAGCGCCTTGACCACCACCGAGCGGCTGGTTTCCATCTGCCTGGGCACGTCCGCGCCCAGCGTGACCCGTGCCTGCCCGTGCGCTACCGCCACAACGTCGTCCACGGTCAGCGCGCTTCCATCCACCACGACTTCTCGCATGATCGACAGCTTCCCACGCCGAGCGCCGGGCAGCTAGCCGAGGTCCAGCCCGAAGGTGCAGGCCATGCCCTCGACCCCGGCGGGGGTGACGCGCACGCTGCGGCGACGCTGGGCCGCAGAGCCGCGCTCGATCCAGCCGAGCTCGAACAGCCGGGCGGTGATGGCCGCGGCCAGCGCGCCGTTCAGGTGCCCGCGCCGCTGGGTCCAGTCGATGCAGCAGCCTGCGAACTGACGGCGTGAGCGCCGAATTTCGGTGATATTCAGGCCGAACGAACTGAGCACCTTCGCTCCGGCCCCGGTGACTTCGAAGCGCAGGGAGGGCGTGTCACCCCGGTCCGTTCGGCCTGATGATTGTTGATCCAGGAGATGGCGGCGCAGCATGCCGTCGAGCAACTCCACCCCGGCCCGCCCGGCCAGGTGGTCGTAGCAGGTGCGGGCCTCGGCCAGCGCGGCCGCCTCGCGGGACTGGCGCAGGGTGCGCACCAGCACCGCCGGGCTGATCAGGCCGAGCGCCTCGATGGCGGCCGCCACCTCGTGGCCGGCCAGCTGGTAGTACCGGTGCCGGCCCTGCCGGGCCACCGTGATCAGGCCGCCCTCGAGCAGCCTGGCCAGGTGGAAGCTGGCGGTCGCCGCGCTGACCCCGGCCATCCGGGCCAGTTCCCCGGCCGCCAGCGGACGGCCGGGCAGCAGGGCCCGCAGGATCACGGCCCGGGTCGGGTCCGCCATCAGCGCCGCGGCCGGAGCGATGTCAGGATCGTAGGCTTGAGCTGGCACGGACATGGTCCGACGATAACCCGGCCATGTTTCGACCGGCATCGAAACATGGCCGGGCCTGAGTTTGCGTGAGCAGCCGTATAGGCTACAGTTCTGGTGCACGCGGACGTGGCTCAGTTGGTAGAGCATCACCTTGCCAAGGTGAGGGTCGCGGGTTCGAATCCCGTCGTCCGCTCTGGAGGGACTGCATGCCCTTAGCGGCGGAGTGGCCGAGTGGCTTAGGCAAGGGCCTGCAAAGCCCTGTACACGGGTTCGATTCCCGTCTCCGCCTCCACGATGCCTGAACACCGAGCGGCGTGGCCCCGAGGGCCGCGCCGCTTCTTGTCGTCCGCACTCAGCTTCTGGTCAGCTTCTAGATAGCTACTGATCAGTAAATTTACCGCCAACGATCAGCAGCTCTGGAGTTATGACTCAGTTCCAGGCCTGACTCTGAGACGACACAGAGCACGGGGGAACGCGCACTCATGACCGCGTCGCGGGCGGCACCATGACCGCAGCGGCCGCCGTGAGCAGCGCCGGTCACCCGGGATAACGAGGTTGAGGCATTGAGAGTGATGACGGCTGACCAGGGCGGAGCCTATGGCCCTCAGATGCGCACCGGCGGGACGCAGGCCATACCGCGGACGCTGCATGTGATGTTGCCGGCCACCGCTGACTCGGTGCGGCTGGCCCGGGAGGCCACCCGCGTCGTACTAGCTGCGTGGCGGCTGGCCCATGTGGAAGAAAGCGCCGTGCTGATCGTGTCCGAACTGACCACCAACGCCATCCGGCACGCCAGGGGCGCTGATGTCCTGGAGCTGGACCTGCTCGCCGCGCGAACCTGGCTGCGGATCGAGGTTCAGGACACCGACCGGCACTGGCCGCAACCGCGCGTTCCAGACGGCTTCGACGAATCGGGTTTCGGGTTCGTCCTGGTGGGCGCCCTGGCCGGCAAGTGGGGAGTGCGGGAGATCGAAACGGGCAAGGCGGTCTGGGCGGAGCTGGACATACGGCCCGGAGCCGGGCCGGGGATCTGACGCACGCGCTAGCGGACGCCGGGATGGACCAGGCCGGCCTCGTAGGCGAGCACCACGACCTGCACCCGGTCGCGCAGCCCGAGCTTGGACAGGATGCGCCCGACGTGGGACTTCACCGTGGCCTCCGAGACGAACAAGAACGCCGCGATCTCGGTGTTGGACAGGCCCCGGGCGACCGCGATGAGGACTTCGCGCTCCCGTTCGGTCAGCGTGGACAGCTGCGGATACTGCTGATCCCGCTGGCCCGGGGAAAGCGGCAGGACCTGGGCGTATTCCTCCAGCAGTCGGCGCGTCACCCGGGGCGCGATGACGGCGTCCCCGGCCGCGACCGTCCTTATGGCCGCGCCGAGGTCAGCGGGGCGCACGTCCTTGAGCAGGAAGCCGCTGGCGCCGGCCCGCAGTGCGCCGAAGGCGTACTCGTCCAGGTCGAACGTGGTCAGGATCAGCACCTTGGGCAGCGGCCCGGTGGCCGCGATCCGGCGGGTCGCCTCGATGCCGTCGGTGCCCGGCATCCGGATGTCCATCAGCACCACGTCCGGCGTGTGCTTGCGGGCGAGGTCCACGGCCTCCTCGCCGTTTCCGGCCTCGCCGACCACGGTCATGTCGTCCTCGGTCTCGAGGATCATCCGGAACCCGCGGCGTAGCAGCGGCTGATCGTCCGCCAGCACGACGGAGATGCTCACCCCGGCCTCCCCAGGGTGGCCTCGACCAGCCAGCCCGGCCCGGCATCCGGGTTCGGGCCGGCCCGTAGGGTGCCGCCGTGCAGCGCGGCGCGCTCGCGCATGCCGTCGATGCCGTGCCCCCGGCGCGTGCCCGGCGGCCTCGCCGTGCCGTCGTCGGTGACCCGCACCCGGACCTGGGGCAGGTCATAGGAGATGGTGACGGTCGCGTGCCGGGCCTCGGCGTGGCGCAGCGTGTTGGTCAGCGCCTCCTGGACGATGCGGAACGCCGTCAGTTCGGTCGCGGCGCCGAGCGGGAACGGCGTGCCCTTGACGGTCAGGTCGACCGGCAGCCCGGTGGCCCGGATCCGCTCGACGAGCGCGCCGAGGTCCTCGATGCCGGGTTGCGGCGCCAGCCCCGTGGCCGGCTCGTCGGTGCGCAGCACGCCGAGCATCGCCCGCATGTCGGTCAGGGCCCGGCGGCCGACCTCGGAGGCTTCGGTCATCGCTTCCACGCCGCGGTCCGGGTCGGTCCGGCTGACCATGGCGGCCGCGTCGGCCAGGGTGATCACGACCGACAGGCTGTGCGAGACGATGTCGTGCAGTTCCCTGGCGATCCGGGTCCGCTCGGCGGCGGCCGCGATCACCGCCTGCTGGTCCCGCTCGACCTCGAGCCTGCGGGCGCGCTCGTCCATCCAGGCCAGGTACCTGCTGCCCGAGGCGACGGTCAGCCCGGCGAACAGCGCGGCCACCACCGTGGCGGACAGGAACAGCAGCGAGCGTGGCACGGTGCCGGCCGGGTTCCACTTGACCACCGCCATGACGGCGCCTACTTCGGCCAGCCCGGCGGCGAGCAGCCCCCGGACGCGTGACTCGTGAGCCGCCACCGTGTAGAGCGCGACCAGCACCGCCGCGTCTCCGAGCAGCGGGAAGCCGAGCAGCCACTGGGCCAAGGCGATGGCGCTGATCACCAGGAAGACCGCGGACGGATAGAGGCGGCGGACGGTGAGCGGCACGATCAGCGCCGTCTGCACGGCGGCCGAGGGGAAGCCGGCGAAGCCGGAACTGGCCAGCCAGGCCGAGGAGACGGTCAGGAGCAGCGCGGCCAGCAGGGTGTCGGTAACCAGCGGATGCGTACGCATCAGCCGGCGTCCCCGGCCGAACAGGCCGCGGGTGATCTCGTCAGGTGGCTGCTCTCCCGGCCACGCGGCCACGGGGGCCAGGGCCGGGCCGGGCAGCCGGGTGGTGGTGCCCATGTGCGTCCTTCGTGCCGACTTACCGGCAGCGTACCCGGCCGACCCTCGCCCATCTGCGGGATGGGCGGCATCTGCGCTGGTAGAAGCGGGTAAACGTGGCCCGTATCCGACTTGAGGATGAGGGGCGCAGGCCGGATTTGGTCCTCCGGGATATCCCGCCGGCGGCCGCCCGCGGCATAGCGTGGCCTCACGCTGTCTGCCCATGGAGGAGAGTTGCCCGCTCAGCCGCCGCCCCGGTCGGATACGGACCTGGGCCAGCCGGGGCGCGCGGTGGCGGTGCTCATCACGGGACCGGGCGGGTGAGCCGGGTACCTGGCCGGACGGAGGTCTTCCCGGAGCCGCTCGCGGCCAAGGTGCCGGAGATCACCTTCCTGTTCTGGGTGGTCAAGCTCCTGACCACATGCGGTGGCGAGGCCGTGTCGGACTACCTGGCGCTGGGAAACCGGCTCGTCGGCGGCGTGGTGGAGGCCGGCCTGCTGGTCATCGCCCTGGTGTGGCAGTTCAGGACCCGCCGCTACGTCGCGGCCGCCTACTGGTCGCTGGCCTACGCGATCGCGATCTTCGGCACCGGGGTGTCGGACGCGCTGCACCTGTTCGTGGGCATTCCCTACGCGGGCACCACGCTGCTGTGGTCCCTGGTCCTGGCGCTGATCTTCTGGCTCTGGTACCGCAGCGAGGGCACGCTGTCGATTCACAGCATCGTCACGCGGCGCCGGGAATGCTACTACTGGGCCGTGGTCTTCGCCACCTTCGCGCTCGGCACCGCCCTGGGCGACTTCACGGCCAGCGTGCTCGGCCTCGGCTATCTCGCCTCGGCGATCATGTTCTTCTTCATCATCCTGATCCCGGCCGTGTTCTGGTGGTGGTTCGGGCTCAACCCGGTCGTGGCGTTCTGGTTCGCCTACGTGGTGACCCGCCCGCTGGGCGCGTCGTTCGCCGACTACTTCGGCAGGCCGCAGTCGCTGAGCGGCCTCGGCTTCGGCTCCGGCCGGCTCGCGGTGATCGTGACGCTGGCCGTCGCCGGCCTGGTCTGCTACCTTGCCGTCACCCGCCGTGACATCCAGTCCCCGGCTCGGGTGGTAGCCGCTCCGGTGGGACGGCAAACGGAGCCAGGCCAGTCGGCGTGGCGCGGTTATTGATGATGACGTGGGTAGATAAGAGGCATGGTCAGGATTAAGCGCTGGGTCATGGGTAAGCGCAAGAAGGTCGTCTGGTCCGAACCGCAGCTGCCGCCCTTCGTGAAGATCAACCCGGACAGTGAACCCGGTCTCGCGGAAGGACTCCAGCCCGGTGACATGTCCATGGGCATGGCCGCCAAGGAATTCCTCATGACCGAGGAGGAAGGCGAGGACGAGCCCGCCTGACCGGGAAGGCCGGGGTCTCTCGTCCCGGGAGGGCCGGGGCCCCTCGCCGTTCCGCCGCGCCTAGCTGAGCTGCGCCCTGATGGCGTCCAGCGCGATCCGGATGTTCTCGATGGAGTTGGCGTAGGAGAACCGCAGGAAACCCTCGCCGTACGGCCCGAATGCGGTGCCGGACAAAGCCGCCACTCCCGCGTCCGCCAGCAACCTGGCCTGCAAATCCGCTGAGTTCTGCCCGGTCCCGGTGATGTTCGGGAAGGCGTAGAACGCGCCCTGCGGCTCCAGGCAGCTGATGCCGGGAATGTCGTTGAGGCCGGCCACGATGATGTCCCGGCGGCGGCGGAATTCGGCCACCATCGCCTCGACCGGTTCCCATGGGCCCTCGAGGGCCGCGATCGCGGCGTACTGGCTGAACGCCGACGTGCATGACACCGAGTTGATGGCCAGCCGGGTAACCGGCTCGGCCAGCGCGGGCGGGAACACGCCGAAGCCCAGCCGCCAGCCCGTCATCGCGAAGGTCTTCGACCACCCGTCGAGCAGGATCGTCCGGTCCGCCATCCCGTCCACGTCCAGCACGCTGGCGTGCTCATGGCCGTACCTGATGGCCCAGTAGACCTCGTCGGTCAGCACGGTCAGGTCGTGGCGCTGGGCGATGGCCGCGATGGCCTCGCAGTCCTCGCGGGTGAGCGCACTCCCGCACGGGTTGTGCGGGGAGTTGACGATGAGCAGCCTGCTCCGGTCCGTGATCAGCCGCTCCAGTTCACCGGTGTCGATGCGGAAGCCGTTGCGCTCGCGCAGCGGGACGGGGACCGGGACCGCCCCGGCGAACGAGGTGATCGACTCATACATCGGGAACCCGGGATCCGGGTAGAGCACCTCGTCACCCTCGCCGGCCAGGGCCAGGATGGTGAAGAACATGATCGGCTTGGCCCCTGGCGTGATGATGACCCGATCGGGCGTGACCTTCATCCGGCCGGTGCGCTCAAGGAAGGCGGCCACGGCCTGACGCAGCGGCGGGATGCCGGGCGCGGGCACGTAGTGGGTGTGGCCCGCGCGCAGGGCCTCGACCGCGGCCTCGACGATGTGCGGTGCGGTCGGGAAGTCCGGCTCGCCGATCTCCAGGTGGATGATCTTCCCGCCGGCGTCTTCCATGGCCCGCGCGCGGGCGAGCACCTCGAAGGCGGATTCGGTGCCGAGCCGGGCCATTCGGTCCGCGAGCCTGGTGCCTGTCATGGCCCCGATGATAAGTCTGTGGCTGATTGGCGGTAAGAGCCTGGTGCGCCGGGTGCTGGTGATCTCGGGTGATCTTCTTCGGTATCACGGCACGTCAGTCAGGAGCGATCCAGGAGCGGCTCGATCCGGGCCAGGGTTTCCCTGAGGTTGGGCTCGGAGGTGGTGTCGCGGGCGCCGGCCAGGGTCAGCCAGCGCAGCTGGGCGTTCGCGTTCTCCGGGCGGATCGCGTCGGGAGTCTGCGTGGCCATGAAGAACCGGACATCGGCGTGCTCGTGCGCGGGCTCGCCCTTGCCCGGGGGGACGCTGACAATGGCGACGTGCCTGATCGTGGCGTCCGGCCAGGGCACCAGGTCGGCCAGGCCGGTCTCCTCCTCGGCCTCCCGGGCGACGATGGCGAGCAGGTCGGTTTCGCCCGGATCGCCGTGGCCGCCGACTTGCAGCCAGGCCTGCTGGCGCTGGTGCCAGCGCAGCAGCACCCGGCCGGTGGGCGGGTGCACGATCAGCGCGGACGCGGTGACGTGCAGCGGCAGGTCACGCCGGTACGGGTCGGCGGCGGTCACGGCCAGGGTTCGGACCCGCTGGACGTCAGCCGTCTCGGCATCGCCCGCCGGCTGGTAACCGTCGAGAAGCGCGGCCAGCGGAGGCCTCGGAAAGTCAGGTTCCACGAGACGTGATGCTAACCGGCGGGCGGTTCCCCGGTGTCACGCCGGCCGCGTGTACCTCGAGCATGAACCGGTGAGTGACCATCGGTGAAAGCCTGATCTGCGCGGAGCTTGGCAGCGCGGTAACCTCGGCCGCCGGGAGCCTACCCGGCTGGTGGTGGCGGGCCGTGGCTGTGCAGGACCTTCGTCTTGTCGGGGTTCCAGGCGGTGGTGGTGCCGTCGGGGTTCAGGACCAGGCTCCAGCCCCACTTGTGGATCACGATCAAATGATGAAACGGGCACAGGAGCACGCACTGCTGGACGCTGGTGGTGCCGCCGTTGGCCTTGTGCTTGACGTGGTGCACGTGGCACGCGCTCGCCGGCTGGTTGCATCCGCCGGCCCAGCGGCAGTGCTTGTCGCGCAGGATGACGGCGCTGCGGATTCCGGCTGGGATGTTCTCACTGAACCCGATATCCAGCGGCAGGCTCGGACCGGCCAGGCCGGCGCCGAGCTGCCGGCGGCGCAGGAAGCTCGCCAGTCCCCCGGGGCCGGACAACAGGTCGGCGGCCTTGCCGATCACGGCGCGTTCGAGCGCCTCCCACGCTCGCGTGGTATCCGGGGTGGGCTCGGGCGGCCCGGCGCCGGGGCTGTCGTCGCTGGCGGGGGCGTCACTGGCGGGGGCGTCGCTGGGGCGGTGGGCGCCATGGCGGAGACGGTCGAGCTGGACGCATAGCCTGATCAGATCTTCCAGGGCGGCGGGGTTCACCTCGCCGGTGACGAACGGGGCCATCACCGCGTCACACGCCACCGCGCGGGCGGCGTCGCCGTCCAGCCACGCGCCCCCGTCATTGCTGCCCATGGATGCCCCGGCGCGGTGCGCCGCCCAGGCCGTGCGGACCTGAGCAGTCCACTCCTCAAGCAGCGCCGAGCTGCCGTCCAGGACCATCAGCTCGGCCAGGGAGATGTGCACCCACGCCTTGACTGGCTGACCGGCCCGCTCGGGCAGCAGGTCCGCGGCCAGGAGCCGCCGCATCGCTTCCTGCAAAGCGTCGTGGTATCGCTGGGTGTATGTGCGGGTGTCCTCGGCTCCGGCCGGCCCGGCCAGGGCGTCCAGTACCGACCGCACCAGCTCGGCGCACTCCGGCGCCAAGTCCCCGGTCAGGACGCCGGCGCCGTCGAACGTGGTCTCCAGCCTGACGGCGCGGTCCTCGAAGGTTTCGTCCTGCTCGTCGTCGGGGGGGTCAGGCAGGGACCGGGCGTACATCTCCGCGGCCAGTTCAGCCAGGTCACGCAGGCTCATCCCGGCCCGGGCCGCAGTGACCAGGATCGCATCCGCCGCCAGACGGCAATCCTCGGGGAGCTTGTCCGTCCACTGGCAGATCGTCCGGGCCACGGACTCTGTTATCTCCCTCTCGGCCAGCGCGCCGTTGACCTGGGGATGGGCGGAGGCCCGGCGGACCCAGGCGATATGTGCGGCGGCGGCGCCCCGGATGATCCCTGTCTTGTGGATCAGCCAGGTCCGCGGGCTGTAGTCGGCGTCCGCGCAGTGGCCCTGGCCGGGCTGATGAGCTCAGGATCCAGGATCGAGCCGCGGTCTCGGCCGCGTGCAGCCGCTCCAGAGCCACCAGGCACCGCGCTTGCTCCTCGGCGGCCATCGCGGTGGCGTCGGCAGAGCACAGGTAGCCGAGTGCGGCTTCCAGCATGTCCAGTGCCTGGCCCATGCTTATCGGCGGCAGGACGGTGCTCACCCGGCTCACCTCCTCGGGCGACCCACAGGAACGGCGGCGACCAGAATCACATTCACGATCATCATGCTGATAATCATGTTTTGATTCTTTGTTCTATACTACTAGACGACACCGACATTTTCGGAACGCCACGCCGGGCGCTTAGGCAATGCCGAGGCCGTTAACCGGTGAGGCGCGGTACGAGTCCAAGGAGGCGATCGCGCTCGCCTTCGTGACCGCGGTCCAGCACCTGCCGCCGCGGCAGCGGGCCCGGGCGACGATGGCTGCCCGGCTGCCCAGTCCGGACCGGGAGCGGGCGCCGCTGCCCCACTCGGCCCGGGAGCGCGAGGTCGCGGCGCGGTTTGCCGCCGCCTTCTCCGGCAACGACATCGACGGCGTGGTCGCGCTGCTGACCGACGACGCCTGGTTCACGATGCCGCCGGTCACGCTGGAGTACCAGGGCCCCGAGGCCATCGCCGGCTTCCTGCGCGACATCACCGCCTGGAGGGGACCGCGGCGCTACCGGCTGATCCCGCTCCGGGCAGCCCGCGTTCGGGTGCTATCTGCAGGACGCCCAGGCGCCGGTGTTCCGCGCGCACGGGACGATCGTGCTGACGCTGGAGGGCGACCGGATTTCCGCTATCACGCGGTTCGTCGACAATAGGAACCTGGCGATGTTCGGGTTGCCGCGGATGCTCGCGGACTAGGCGGGGCTGGTACCCCGCCCGTTCGGGAAACTCCGTGGTCAGAACCGGAAACAGGTCGTGCGGCCGCCGTAGTCATCAGCCGTGCCGAAGCCAGACTCGGGCTCGGGCCGGTCGTGCCTACCCTCCATGCGTGTCTGCAAGGTACGACTGGGGGCGGGGCCGGAATCCTCGTGCCGCGGCGGCGTGGGCATTGGCAGCGCGCGGAGGAGGTGCGGCTCTGGTAGCATCTCGGCGAGGCACTGAGGGCCGTTAGCTCAGTGGGAGAGCGCTTCCCTGACACGGAAGAGGTCACTGGTTCAAATCCAGTACGGCCCACCAGGTCACAGCGGTTTAGCCCTAGAAACACCGGGCCTCTGGCCCTACGGTCTGTAGGGCCGGAGGCCTCGGTTTGGGGCCTGTCAGGCAGCCGCATCGGCGCCTTCGTCCTCCCGCGGCTCCTGGTTCTCGTAGGCGTACAGCCGGCTGACCGCCTGGTTCATGGCGTCCAGGATGAGGGCGCGATCCTGGGCGAACAGGTGACCGTAGATGTTCTTGGTGGTCTCGATCTTGCTGTGTCCCATCTGGTGCGCTACCTGCACGTCGGATGCGCCGGAGGCGATCAGCAACGAGGCGCAGACGTGCCGCAGCTCATGAGCGGTGTAGCTGACGATCCCATCGGGATGGGCAGCGGTGTAGCCCTGGGCGAGCTTGAGGTACCGGCGCCACATGGCATAGCCGAGGTAGCCGCCCCGCTCGCCGTTGATCAGGCGGCCGTACAGCCTGCCGTCGCTGCGCTCACGGCCCGGCGCGCCGCGGTCGGCCAGGCGACGGACGGCGGCCATGGCGATGTCGGGGATCATGACGGTGCGCTCAGCCGCCCGGGTCTTGAGGTCCTCGCGCACGTCCCGGCGCCCGCCTGACTCGCTGGCGGTCCGGTCGATCTTCATGCACTGCCCGTCGAGGCTGACGTTGCCGATCGGCACGGCGACGGCTTCCTCCCAGCGCAGGCCGGTGAACGCCAGAACCATGGCCACATCCCCCAGGCCAGGCTTGAACAGGTCGAGCGCCTGGGCGAGCCGGAGCACCTGCGGGATGCTGGGGATGATGACCCGGCGGCGGGCCGAGCCGCCCCAGCCGGTGCGCAGTTCAAGCGCGGGGTTGACCGGGATGATCCGCTCTTCCCGCGCCCAGGCGAACAGCCGCCGCAGCACCGACGCGACTGTGCTCTTGGTGCTGCCGGACGCCGGGTTGCCGTCTTGCAGCGTCAGGTGCCGGATGGTTGCGTTGAGTTCGGGCAGGTCCAGGTCACCGATCCAGGCGTTGCCGAGCGCGGGCAGGATGTAGACGTTCAGGCAGGTCCGCTCCTTGGCCAGCGACGACTTCGGACGAGCGGTTCCGTCCCGCTTGACCCGGTAGGCCACCAGGTACCGCGCGGCCACGTCGGCGAACCGCACACGTTCGGCCTGGAGCCTGCCGGGTCGGCGCTTGGCCTCGTTGAAGTCCGCTTGAAGCTTCTTCGCCGCCTCTAGGCCCTCGGCGGTCCGCTCGATCTGCCGCTTGAGCACCGGATCCCACAGACGGACGCGGTAGACCGGCGTCCCGTCGGAGGCGGTCACGGGTACCCGTTCGGGGCCCTTCGTGCGCAGCTTTGGCGTGATGCCCGGGGGAAGCTCACGCCGACCGTCTCTGGCCATGTTCACCCTCCTGATCTGTCGGGCCTTCGATAAGGGACTTGGGAAGCACCAGCCGGACACGGGGCCGCTGCGGTTTTGCCGAAACTCTCACCGGGCCGGTGTTGAGTTGGCCTTCCACGGCGCAGCGGGGTCGTGGGCGCGACCACTTGTCGACCTCGGACTCGGGGAAACGCAGCAGATGTCCCACCTTCCGGTAGGGGATCACGTCCCGCGCGACCAGCTTCCGGGCATGCCGCTCGGTGATGTTGAGCCATTCGCATAGCTCACACAGAGACAGCATGCGCCTGCCCTCCCCGTAGGGCACCTCGGATCTCATGCCGCCTCCCTCGAAGTTGCCGAAAGCCCTTCAGCGACCAGTCCCGCTCTGCGTCTGGCCTCGCGGAGCGCAGCCTGCCATCGAGCACGGTCGGCGACGGCGTGCAGCATCCGCCGCGCGTGGTCCAGGTAATCCGGGTCGGCCGGGCCGACAGGTTCCCAGGCGTACCGGGCCGGGTCAGTTGCCGAAACACCCAGCGCGGTCAGCAGCCACTCTTTCCGGTCGGCCCGGTGGTCAGCCAGGGTCTTGCCAGACCACTTGCGCGAGACCAGCACCCGCCGCCCGGCATAGCCGAGATGATCAGCGTCGTGGGCCTCGCCCTTGCAAGCGCCGGGGGTCAGACCGGGCCGGGCGTTCTTCGGCTGGATCCCGTACCGCAGCCAGTTCGCGCAGGTCGGCGAGCACGGCTGATACCGCAGCGCCCCGGCCAGCCGCGTCGCGTGGGCACGCTGGGCGTCGGTGTCGGCCTGGTGGACCTCGCCGACTTGCTTGGTGAGGTACTTCGTCAGGTAGCCGATGCACTTCGCGGCGTCCTTGGATCCGGCGAGCACGCCCTGGGCGTCGAACCGGACCCCGAACCGGGCCACATGCCACGGCTCATCCTCCGGGCCGATGGCATCCAGCGCCTGATCCCAGGTCGGCAGCACTTCCCCGGTAGCCGGGTCCACGTAGTTTCCGGTGGCCTCGTCCCAGACCGGCAGCTGGTCGCCGTCGTACTGGACTTCGGTGGTGTCGGGCCACCAGACCTGGTGGTAGGTGGCGGCCAGAACGCGGCGCAGTTCGGATCGGGCCACGGTGCCGCGCATGGCGATGTGGACGTGGGGGGCGAGCCGCTTCTGGGGTTCGATGGCGGCGAAGTACTGCAGGTCGTAGCCGAGGTAGCGGCGCAGGTTCTGGATGAACCGGTCGAACAGCGGCGAAGGTCAGCGCGTCCCGGGCCGCCCGGTCATACTGGTAGGTAACCGGGTCGGCGGGCTCCCCCCCTCCGCCGACCCGGCCGTAGGACGGGCAGGTCAGCGTGAGGAAGAGGGAGGGGCGGAAGGTCTTGCCGTCCGGCGCGGTGTAGGTCTTGCCCACCGTGCGGGGGCTGACCTTGCGCCGGGGCAGGTCCGGGGTGTCCTGGCGGCGGCGGGTGGAGCGGTGCCGCCGCGCGGGCTTATCCGGGGCGGCCTTGCCCCGCATGCCCGCCCCGTTGATCGCCTCATCCAGCTCGCCGAGGAGCTCGTCCAGGTCGCCGGTGTCCTGCCCGGTGGCGGCGGCCTGGTCGCGGAGCTGCTGGGCTTCGGCGCGTTTCTCGATCCACCACTTCTGCTCCTCCGTCGCCGGGTCCGGTTCGATGGCGGGTTCGTCCTCGAGGTGCCAGCCTTCCCGGCACTGCGCCGCCCGCAGCGTCCTGGCCCGCTCGGCGCAGCACGGGCACACTGACGCGAGGGTGTGCCCGCACGGGACCAGCACGGTGTCGGTCTGGCCGGTGTCGAGGTTGGTGCGGCGCAGCTGAATGGGGCGGATGCAGGCGCCGTGCTCGACGGCCAGGTCCCGGGCGACCTGGCGGGCCAGCGGCATGGCCATCCGCTGCGCCCGCGTCGTCCTCGTGCTGGTGGTGTCAGTCACCGGCCACCCCCTCCACCCAGATGATCGGCATCACGACCATCTGGGTCGCCACGGGTCCAGGTGTCGGACCAGCCGCACAGGCGGCACTCATACCGCGGCGGGGCGGTGCCGTCATCGAGCATGATCAGGCCGGTCGCGCAGACCGGGCACGGCTCGTCGGTCCGCCACGCGGTGACCGCGGTCATGCCACTGCCTCCGGCCACCGGTCGCGGTCGGGTTGGCAGGCGGCGGCCAGGGCGCGGATGTCGGCATCGGTGACCCATCCGGCGCGGACCCGCACCGGGTCCGGGTCATTCTCCAGCCGGACGAACCCCACCCCGGCCCCGGTCGCGGGGTCGGTCGGAATCAGCTCGCAGGCGGCGCCGCGGTCCCTTGCGCCGTCGCCGAGCACCATGTCGACCTGCTCGGGTTCGTCCAGGCGCATGGCGATCCGGTCGGGGAACAGGTTCCGGATGGCCAGCACGTCTTTGCGCGGGTCCTGCAGCGCGGCCACCACGGCGTAGCCGACCGCCCGGCCCTGGGTGGTCAGGGTGGCCAGGGCGTTCATGATCCGCTCGCGGAGCTTGCGGTCGGGCTGGTAGGCGGTCAGGAACGCCACCTCATCCACCATGATCACCGTGAACGGGTCCTCAAAGGACAGCAGGTGGTCGCGCTGCCGCCCGGCGAACCGCGAGGCGCGGGCTTGCATGTCGGCCACGGCCTGGTCGAGCATGACGGCGATGGCGGCGGGGTCGGCGGCGTAGGCGCCGTAGGTGTCGAAGACGGCCCGGCCGTAGGCCAGTTCCATCAGCTTCGGGTCGGCGGCCAGGACCCGGGCGAGCCCGGCTTGCAGGAGCGGGAACAGGGCCCGGATCAGGCCCCACAGCAGGGAGGCCTTCCCGGACCCGGTGGCCCCGGCGACCAGGACGTGGGTGCCGTGCAGCCGGATCAGCCAGGGCTGGCCGTCCTCCCTTCTGCCGACCGGCAGCGCCCGCAGGTCCGGGCGGGCGGGGATGGGGAGGGCGGGGATGATCTGGGCGAGGGCGTCGCGGCGGACGAACTCCAGCACCACCCGCCCGGACCTCGCCGACCGCACCCGGCAGCCCAGGGCGCCGAACCCCTCGGCCAGGTTCTCCGCGCACCGGGCCAGGTCGGCGGCGGACTGCCCGGAGACCAGCCGGACCATCACCCGGTCGGTGTACCGGGTCGCCGACACCTTCCCCAGCACGGGCAGGACGACCCGGCCCCGGTACCAGGGCGCGGCCCCGGCGATGGTCAGGACCCCGGCCCAGCGGCGCCGGTACCGCCAGGCCCGCCAGGAGCCGCGGGCCGGGGTGGTGACCCACCGGGCGAACGAGGGCGGCCAGAACCACCGCCAGGCCGCCAGCACCACCACGGCCGCGGCGGCCAGGACCACAAGCGTGATCCAGCCCAGATCGGCCCACGTCACGGCGGCCAGGGCCAGCACGCTGGCGGCCAGCGGGTGCCGGGCGGCCAGCCGGACCAGCCCGGCGATCAGCCGGTACAGCTGGACGACGATGGTGATGATGGCGGGAGTCTGGTAGACCGGCGCCCGCCAGACGGGCAGGTCGCCCGGGCCGCGGCCGTAGATCTGGGCCACCTGCTCGCCGGTTATGACCTTGCGCATACGCTGGTCACCTCTTTCGTGCACGCGGGAGAGAACCCAGGGGCGGCCGGAGGTACCAGCTCCAGCCGCCCCGCCTCCATCACCGTTGTCATCACGCCACACGCCCGGCAGGCTCATCCGCGCCTGCCATCGTGATGGCGGTCCGGGCGGCGAGCCGGTCCAGCTCGGCCGCATACCGGGCCACGGCCTGGACCAGCTGGCGGCCGAAGGCCACGTCGTCTTCGGTCACCTCGCCCCGGCCGGGGTTGGTGATCGTGATGTCCACCGCGCCGTCCCGGATGGCCAGGATGGGCGCGGCGTCGTCGTAGGTGCAGCACTGAACGTGCGTGCTGGCGGTCAGCCGGACATAGGACTGGACGGTGGCCGTGCCGTCCGCGCCGAACCGGACCGATGCCGAGGTCTGGGTCATGCCGTCACCTCCCGCCCGCCGGGCAGCGGCACCAGGCCCGGCTCGCCTGCGTCGGCATCGAGCAGGACCTCCGCCTGGGCGGTCAGCGTGTACGGGACCGGCGCCTCCGGCAGCGGCGGCAGGCCCCGGTAGCGGCGCTCCACCGCCACCGCGTACGCCCACGCCTGCGCCGCCAGCTGCCGGGCGAAGTCCACGTGCCCGGCCTCGATCTGCTCCGGCAGCGTGAAACTCACCTGGGTCGACCCGGCGCCGATGACGAACAGCGGAGCCTTGGCCGGGAACGGCACGAACGCCACCTCGTGGCGGGAGCCGACCCGCAGGCACAGGTGCGCCGCCGGGGCGCGCCGCGCCGTCACGCCGCGTCCTTATGCGATTCGGGCGCCGGGCGGCCCAGGCCCCGCGAGGGAGCCCGCACGCCGGTGGCCTTGAGGGAGTACGCCTGCCGCGCCGCGCACTTGTTCTTGCCGTCACCCGCGCAGCGCGAGGCATCCACGTACGGCATCACCGTCATCCCGTCGAACTCGACCGCCGTGAACGGGGACCCCGGCGCCGGGGGCGGCAGCACCGGCTGCACCTGGGCGGCGATCTTGACTTTGACTGTCCGCTGCCGGGCGTCGGGGTCGGCGTCGATGACTTCGACAACCCACAGCGGCAGGCTGGTGTGCTTGTCTGCCTGCTGGACTACCCGGTCACCGGATGACCGGTCGAAGTCCCGCACCATCTCGATGGCCCCGGCCGCGTACGCGCCGTCGGGGAAAACCATCCCGAACTCGATCGGGATCGGACGACTTTGAATTGCCATCGCTGTACTCCTCTACTGTTGTGAGCTGCCCCGAAGCGGGACCGTTCGGTTTACCGGCTTAAGCCAGGTTACCACTGACTCAAGACAGTAACCAGGCATCGCCTCAACGTCAAGAGCCGACTTAAGACAGGTGGCTATACTGGTGCTATGACCTCGCCTGGCCCTGACCGCTTCGCGAGCAGACGCCTCGCGGATGCCCTCAGGGCCGAGATCAGGAACGGGACCTACCCGCCAGGTGCCCGGATGCCGTCGTACCGGCAGCTCCGGGACGTGCATCACGTCGCCCAGAACACAGCCCAGGCCGCCGTCCGGCTGCTCGCGGCCGAGGGCCTGGTCGACATACGGCCAGCGCGAGGCGCCTACGTCCGCGAGAACGCGGCCGCTGCTGGGGGCTCGGATCTGCACGCGGAGCTGGCCAGTCTCCAGGCCGCCTTGCGGCGCAGCAAGCAAGAACTGACCGATGCCGAGAACGCGGTTGCCAGCTTGCTCGCCCGGCATGGCACCGGGGAGCGTGCCAATTGACAGGCGAGGTGCAAGCAGCGGCCCCGCAGATGCGCTTCCGCAGATCAGAGTGCGAATGGTGGTCATTGTCAAGGACGTCATGGGTCCAGCATCAGCGCACGCGAAGCTAACCTCTCGCACAGAAGTGCCACTAGTACAAAAGTGCGGGTGGCAGGTCAGGATCAGGTGAAATGGGAACCGGATGCCGACTAACGGACCCGTAGGCGAGCGCATCGCCATCTACCGGCGCCGACGCGGACTCAGCCAGGCGGTGCTGGCCGGTCTCATCGGCCGGTCAGTGAGCTGGCTCTCCCAGGTCGAGCGCGGGATACGCGCAGTTGACCGGATGTCAGTCCTGATCGACCTGTCGCGGGCCCTCAAAGTCGACATCGCCGAGCTGACCGGACAGCCCTTCGCCCTGGCCCCGAACGGCGGCCTGGAGCCCGAGGGACTCGCCGACATCCGCCGCGTGCTGATGCGCTACACCCAGCTCCCGGCCGCGATAGCTCCGGACCCGGCACCGTCACCGCTCCACCCGACCTCCCACGACTGCGGTCCCGCGTTGATACGGCATGGCAGCTCCGGCAAGCTTCCCGCTACGGGCAGCTCGGGCGGCAGATCGCCAACCTCATCGCCGAAGCCGAGCAGGCCACCCAGTACTACCACGGCGACCAGCAGCGCACCGCGTTCGCGCTCCTGGCCGAAACCTACCAGGTAGCCCGGGCCATGTTGCGCAAACTCGGGGACGGTGACCTTGCCTGGATCGCCGCCGACAGAGCCGTCCAGGCAGGCCGCCAGGCCGAGAACCCGCTCCTGGTCGCCGTAGGTGCCCGGGCACTTAGCCAGGTCTTCACCGAGACCGGGCAACTCGACGCGGCCCTGGACATCAGCCTGACCAGCGCCGCAGCGCTGGAGCCCCGGCTACGTCAGGACCGCAGCGGCCCAGAAGGATGGTCAGTCTGGGGCGCGCTGCTGCTCACCGCCGCCCTGGCCGCCGCGCGGGACAACGACATCGGCGCCGCCTGGGATTACCTGCGCCGAGCCGGGCGGGCGGCCGACCGCACCCGCGCCGACCGCAACGACTTGTGGACCAGTTTCGGACCCACCAACGTCGCCATCCACGGGATCGCCGTCGCCGTCGAACTCGGCGACGTACCCGAAACCATCCGCCGCGCCGAGCAGGTCAACACCGCAACCCTCCCGGCCGACCTGCTGGAACGGCGCGCCAGCGTATTCATCGACCTGGGCCGCGCCTACGTCCAGCGGCGCGACGACGCCGCCGCCACCGCCGTGTTCCGCCAGGCCGAAGAACTCGCCCCCGAAGAGGTGCACTACAGCGTCCCGGTCCGGGAGGCCCTCCGCGAGATGCTCAAGCGGGAGCACCGCTACGCCACCCCCGAGCTTCGCCCGCTCGCCCGCCGAACTGGCATAATGTCCTGAGCAGCCATGACCCTCCACAACGATCCGGTTCTTTACGTGATCGCCTGCGGCGCCGGACCGGCCGGGCAGGTCACCCGGCTGATCAGCCACGCACGCGCCCGCGGCTGGGACCCTTACCTCATCGCCACCCCGGCCGCCCTGGATTTCCTCGACGCGCAGGAACTGGAGGCGCAAACGGGCCACCCCGTCCGAAGTGAGTACCGCAAGCCCGGAAATACCGACAGCGGCCGGTCGCTCCCCAGGGCCGATGCCATCATCGTCGCACCGGCCACCTACAACACGCTCAACAAATGGGCCAACGGCATCAGCGACAACTTTGCCCTGGGGATCCTCGCTGAAGCGGTCGGCCTTCGCATACCCGTCGTCGTGCTGCCCTTCGTCAACAGTGCCCTCGCTTCACACCCGGCTTTCCAGCGCAGCGTCACGCTCCTGCGTGATGCCGGGATCGATGTGATCCACGGGCCAGGACGCCTCGAACCACATCCCCCCGGCACCGGAGGCAGCAAGTTCGACACGTTCCCCTGGCATCAGGCGCTCGACGAGGCCGAGACCCGGCGCTACCTCCGCGACCAGCCGGACGGACGGCAGCAAGACGCTCCACAGTCCGCGCTCTAAGCACCGTGTTTGCCCGTGTTCCGTTGCCGAATTTAGCCGTTCTTAGATCAAGAGCGGCGCCGCTACGCGGCGCCGCTGGCCCGGCGTCAGCGCCGGGCTCAGCCTTGGGAGGCCCGCCCGGCGCACGCCGGGCCACACACCGGCAGGGCACCGGGATCAGTGCGGCTCGCACGGCATGTAGACCGGGTGCTATGCGCGACCGTCGTCCTCGCTCCCATTGTCCAGCTCGCGAAGCTGCCGCAATGATGCCCCGGCGTCACGATGCGATCGGCTGCGACCAATGACCCAGGGACCACCCCGCGATCATGGCGGCAGCGAGAAAGGTGGCGAAGACTGGTGCGGCAACCGCCAATTGCTCCCCCAGGTGGCGGCTGCCGTACCAGGCCCCCCCTCATACCGGCCACGGATGGCCAGTCCCCTAGCCCGCGCCGGGCTGAGCCAGCGTTTCGCCAGGACCTAAGCTTCCGGCTCTGCCCACCTCGGCCCAGGAAAGCCCGAGGTGCTCGTGATACGCAGCCAGGCCCTCCTCTAGCGTGTGCGGCCCGCGGAGCCACTGAAGCCACGGCGCCACCTCGAGATAATCCAGGCCGGGATCATCACCGCAGTCGGGGCAGATGAGCTCATACACGCCGTTGTAGCCGCCGTCGATGCGGCCGTCCACGATGCGGACCGGCTGGTTCCGCAGGAACGCCGCGCTGCCGTGGCCAGGCTGACCGGCGAGCGGGACCCCGCTGGCGGCGTCGGACCCGGTACGCAGCCACGAGTCACGGCGGTCATGCGGGAGCGGTGCGAAGACGGCGGCCGGACGGACAGCCGGTCCGATGCTGGTCGCGGTGTCAGAGTTGCCAGTACTGCTCATTTAAATCACCGCCGGGGCAGTAGTTCCTGCCGCCGCCGGGGTCTAGAGCAGCACTTATCACCAGACGATAACACGCGGGGCACGGCGCAGCCAACGTCCAGCCAAGTCGATGATGCGGGACCCTCGGGCCGCGCCCTGGGCTTCGGATGACGACGGTCACCGGGCATGTCTGTGCCGCTCCTTCTGGCAGGAAGAGGGGCCCCGCGGTGGGCGGCGCGGCCGGGCGCGGGGATGGCCGATGTCAGCCGATGTGGCAGGGGCGGCCGGGGGTCAGCGCGTGGTCGATCCGCAGGCGCATGGCCGGGCGGATCGGCAAGGCGGGGATGTCGCCGATGGTGAACCACCGGGCCTCGCTGGTCTCAACCTGGTCACCGCCGGGGCTGCCGTACAGCGGGCGGGCATGAAAGCACACCGCGAACGGCTGGCGCACCAGCCCGGCCCGCGGGTCGGCGATGACGTGGCCAGGGTCGATGTAGATGCCGGCCAGGCCGGTGACCTCCACGGTGATGCCGGACTCCTCGGCGGTCTCCCGGACCGCCGCATCGGACGCGCTCTCGCCAGGATCGACGTGCCCGCCGGGCAGTTCCCAGTCGCCGGTGTCACAGCGGCGCACCAGCAGCATCCTCCCGGTGATGTCGCGGACCGCCGCGAAAGCGCACGGGGCCACGCAGCTGGCGTCCGGGGCGTCTGGCTGATGGTCATACTCACGGCGCACGCCCGGCCGCCCGGACCCCGGCCAGTGCCTGCTGCGGGCCGGGCCGATCGGGATCGCGGCCCGTTCCTGCCAGGGTGCGGCAGCCGCGCCTGAAGCGCGGAGACGCCACACCGGGTCGCCGGTGTACTGATCACGATGGTCGCCGAACCCCTCCGGGTCCGGCGCGTTCGAGGATCTCATGGCACGCCTTTCCATCAAACGAAAGGCGGGATGCGCGCGGGGTCTGGACGAGCTATCTCGCGGATTGCGGTTCTGGGTCTATGACCAGTCTTCCTCGGCACCGGGCCGATGTAAACCAGGCCGGAGCCTGCCCGGACCGGACGCGGGCCATCCCCTGCGAGGTACGGGCGGTCATGGGGCAGTTCCAGGGCAAAGAGGTAGGGCCCGGCTGGCCAGATCTGATCTCTCACCGTTTTTCTTACTGACTGGTTAGACAGCACCGGACCAGGAGCGCTCGCATCGGACACTCGGTGGACCCTGACCTGCGGATACGGATTCCGGCGCACTAACCGGACGCGCGGCACTGACCTACCGATCAAAGGTCGTGCCCGCCACGTGGCCCGACGGGATGGTCTTGGCTGGGCTCGGCTCCGGGGATGGCCCGCTGAGTGTACGTGTCCGCCCCTCCAGCCTAAGCGTGACTGTGACCGCAGGACAACGAGCACAGGTGGAGAGTGCCTGGTGAACGTACACGCGAAGTCACGCTTGACCCCGGAGACCTAATGGGAGGTACCGGGTCGACCACAGGGCAGACTCGG
>CAVUUF010000017.1:0-75408 GCA_963744575.1 uncultured Actinomycetota bacterium
GGTGCGCGCCACCACCGCCGTGCTCTCCGTCGGAGCGACCTGCATTTTCTACCTGCAGGAAGTCGAGGACCGGGACAAGCTCCGGGCCATCGTCCTGGAGATGGCCACCGACCTGATCAGCTAGCACCCAGATTGATGCGATAGCATCAGATGCATGCGCACCACATTGTCTGTCGATGATGACGTCCTGCTCGCCGTCAAGGAACGAGCCCGGCGAGAGGGCCGCAGCGCGGGCGCGGTGCTGTCTGACCTTGCCCGCCAGGCCTTGACCGGCCAGTACCAAACAGCTCAGTCGGCCGAGGAATTTCACGGCTTCCACCCGCTCCCGCACCGGGGTCAGGCCGTGTCGAACGCGCTCATCGACAGACTCCGCGAAGACGATCTCGCGTGAAACACGCTCTCCTCGACATCAACGTCCTGCTGGCTCTGCTGGACGGCGACCATGTCGATCACGATCGCGCTCGTGACTGGATCAATGCCGAAATCGAAAATGGCTGGGCATCCTGTGCGATTACCCAGAACGGCTTCGTGAGGATTATCAGCCAGCCACGCTATCCGAGCCCAGTCTCGCCGGCCTTGGCACTCGACCGGCTGGCCCGCGCGAGCAACACCGAGTACCACGAGTTCTGGCCATGCTCGGTAAGCCTTCTGGACGAGAACCTCATCGATCGCACTCGCCTGGCCGGCCCGCGCCAGGTGACCGATGCCTACCTGCTGGCGCTCGCGACCCGCCACCACGGCCGGTTCGTCACCTTCGACCGCTCCATCCCGGTGAGCGCGGTGCATGGAGCACAACAGGCCAATCTCATCGTGCTGTGACGGAGGCGGCGCGGACCAGGGGCAGCACCCGGTAGCGGACCTGGGCGGCGAGGGAGATCAGGGTGGCGGAGCGGACCACGCCCTCGGCGGAGACGATCGCGTCGAGCACGCGCTGCAGGTCGGCGTTGGAACGGGCCACCACCCGGCAGAGCATGTCCCCGGCGCCGGTGATGGTGTGCAGCTCGAGCACCTCGGGGATCGCGGCCAGTCGTTCCGCCACCGGATCGTGACCGCCGGCCTGGCGGATCTCCAGGGTGATGAACGCGGTGACCTCGTAGCCGAGCGCGGCCGGATCCACCTCGGGCCCGTACCCGGTGATCACGCCGCGCTCCTGCATCCGTTCCAGCCGCGCCTGCACCGTGCCGCGGGCGACGCCGAGCCGCCGGGAGGCCTCGAGCACGCCCACCCTGGGCTCGGCGGACAGCAGTTCGATCAGCGCGCCGTCAAGACGGTCGACCGGCCCGGGGTAAGTGGTAGTCATGGTGTACAGAGATACCATGCCTCGTTCGGAATTAATAGACAAGATGACTAGCCAAATGACGGTTGGTTGCGCATTTTGAGATCCGGTGCGCATCCTGTCGGCATGACGACACCAGCGCGGGACAGGTTCCCCATCATCGGCATGGACGCCGTGGTCTTCGCGGTCGGGAACGCGAAGCAGGCGGCGCACTACTACTCGACCGCGTTCGGCATGCGCCGGACCGCCTACCGGGGTCCGGAGACCGGCTGCCCGGACGAGGCGGCCTACGTGCTGGAGTCGGGCGGCGCGCGGTTCGTCTTCCGCGGCCCGGCCCGGCCCGGGACCCGGCTCGGCATGCGGGTGGCCGCGCACGGCGACGGGGTTACCGACCTGGCGCTCGAGGTCAGCTCGGCCGAGGAAGCCTACGACTATGCCGTTACCCACGGCGCCCGCGGCCTGGCGGCGCCGCACCTGCTCGAGGACGAGTCGGGCAAGGTGATGGTGGCGGCCATCGCCACCTACGGTGACACCCGGCACACGCTGGTGCAGCGGTCCGGTTACTCGGGCAGCTACCTGCCCGGGTTTGTCCCGGCATCGCCGGCCGTCGCGCCGGGCGGACGCGCCTTCTTCACCGAGATCGACCACTGCGTGGGCAACGTCGAGCTCGGCAAGATGGACGAGTGGGTGGACTTCTACCACCGGGTGATGGGCTTCACCAACATGAAGGAGTTCGTCGGCGACGACATCGCCACCGAGTACTCCGCGCTGATGAGCAAGGTGGTGGCGGACGGCTCTCGCAAGGTGAAGTTCCCGCTGAACGAGCCCGCGGCCGGCCAGCGCAAGTCGCAGATCGACGAGTACCTGGAGTTCTTCGGCGGGCCCGGGGTGCAGCACATCGCGCTGGCCACCGACGACATCGTGGCCAGCGTCCGCGCCATGCGGGCGGCCGGCGTGGAGTTCCTGGCCACCCCGGGCAGCTACTACGACGAGCTCGGCTCGTGGGTCGGCGAGACCCGGGTGCCGATCGGCGAGCTGCGCGAGCTGGGGATCCTGGCGGACCGGGACGAGGACGGCTACCTGCTGCAGATCTTCACCCAGCCGGTCCAGGACCGGCCGACCGTGTTCTTCGAGCTGATCGAGCGGCACGGATCGCAGGGGTTCGGCAAGGGGAACTTCAAGGCGCTGTTCGAGGCGATCGAGCGGGAACAGGCCCGGCGCGGGAACCTCTGAGTCCAGCCGGGCTGAGCGGCCATTACGGACGCCGCCTGACCGCCCGCCGCACCCAGGCCAGGACGGTCTTCAGGTCGCCGTTGTCGAGGAAGTACGCGACCACGCCGAAGGCCAGGATCGCGCCGACGGCGGCCGGCACCGCCAGGGCGACGGCCTCCAGCTTGTGCTGCAGGGGCACCGCCAGGCTCACCGCCACGCCCACCGCGGCGCCTGCGGCGCAGGCGGCCAGCCCGGCGAGCGTCGCGTGGCCGGCGCCCCGCACCGCGGCCGGGCCGCAGATCCTGCGGGCCACGGATACCAGCGGAACGGCCACCACGGTCTGGCCGATGGTGGTACCCAGGGCGAGCGCGGCGACCACCAGGCGGGCCGGGACCAGCTCGGCCAGCACCACGTCCGCGATGATCGTGATCAGCCAGCTTCCGGCCAGCGCCGCGGCGGCGACCTTGAGCCGCCCGATGACGAACATGACCCGCGACAGGTTGGCGATCACCGCGATGCCCGCGATGCCGGGAGCGAACAACAGGAAGGCCTCGATCAGCTGCGGGACCTGATCGGGCTGCCTGGCCAGCACGTGCGCGGCGGGAATGGCGAGGGCCGCGACCACCGCCGTGCCGAGCCACGACATGAGCAGGACCGCCCGGGTCGACCCGGCGCTGGTCCGGTCGAAGTCCGGCCCCGCCCGCGCGGACAGCACCGGGAACGCGCTGACCACGATGGACAGGGCCAGGACCGCGTATATCGAGTTGAACACCTGCGACCCGTAGTTGAACAGGACGATCGCGCCGGTCGTCCCGCGCCCGTTGGCCAGGGTAATGGCCACCACGTTGGCCACGTCCATGGCGATGAGCTCCACCACGCCGACCAGCGCCAGGCCACCCGCACGGCGCGCCACCCCGGGCGGGAACCGCAGCACCGGCCGCAGTCGCAGGTGCAGCCGCCACGTCGGCGGTATGGCCACGACGGCCAGCGCGGCCACGCCCAGCGTGGTCCCCACCGACAAGACGAGCTCGGCCGGCACCGGCAACCGGGCCAGCGACCGCCCCTGGTTCAGCGGGACGAAGGCCAGGTAACAGGCGATGAGCACCAGGCTGGAGATCCCCGGGCCGATCGACGGCGCGGCGAACCGGCGGTAGGACTGCAGCAGCCCGTAGAGCACGACCGACAGCCCGTACAGCAGGGCCTGGGGAGCGAATGCCCGCAGCATGTCGCCGGTGACGGCGACGACGTTGGCCCGGACGCAGCCCGCGTTCGGGTTGCTGGGGTTGAGCAGGGAGGCGATCGGCCCGGCGGCGGCCACGATGGCCAGCACCAGCGGCACGACGATGATGACGGTCCAGGTCAGCAGCGCCGAGGTGATGTGGCCGACTCGTGCCTTCTCCGCCGGGTCACGGTCGGCCCGCTCGGCCGAGCGGGCCAGCACCGGGACCATCGCGCTGGTCAGCGCGCCGCCCAGGATCAGCTCATACAGCAGGTTGGGAACCTGGTACGCGGTGACGTAGCTCGTGCCCAGGCAACTCGCGCCGACGGTCTGAGAGAACACGAGCGTACGGACCAGGCCCAGGATCCGGGACAGTATCGTGAGGCCGGCCACCACGGCGGCGCCGCGGGCGATGCCCTCCCCGAGTCGCTGCGCCGGACCCGGGGCGGCCGGCGCCGCCTGGCCGGCGCGCTTGCCTTTACCGGTCTGCGCATGCAACTCCTGACCCCCCTAGCCGAAGGCGAGAGTGTAGCCGGCGGCACGCAGCGCGCCGATCACCTCGCCGCAGTGCTCGGGTCCGCGGGTCTCGACCTGCAGGACCACCTCGACCTCGTCCACGTGCAGCCGGGGGGCCAGCCGTTCGTGCCCGACCTCGAGCACGTTGGCGCCGAGATCGGCCAGGTCGGCGAGGAGCTTCGCGAGCGACCCGGGCTGGTCGGGCAGCCTGCAGCGGAACGCCAGGTAGCGGCCGGCCGCGGCGAGGCCGTGCCGGAGCAGCTTGGCCAGCAGCAGCGGGTCGATGTTGCCGCCGGAGAGCACCACGACCACCGGCGAGGCGAAGTCGCGCGGATGCTCGAGCAGGGCGGCCGCCCCGGCCGCCCCGGCCGGCTCCACCACCTGCTTGGCCCGCTCCAGGCACAGCAGCAGCCCCTGGGACAGGCTCTCCTCCGAGACCGTCACCACCCGCGCGGCCTGGCCGGACAGGATCCCGAACGCGATGTCACCCGGGCGGCTGACCGCGATGCCGTCCGCCATGGTGGGACTGGCCTGCACCGACACCGGATGCCCGGCGGCCAGCGAGCCCGGGTACGGCGCGGCCGCCTCCGCCTGCACGCCGACCACCTGGATATCCGGATCGAGGCCCTTGACCGCCACCGTGATGCCGGCCGCCAGGCCGCCGCCGCCCACCGGCACCACGACCGTGCGCACCTGCGGGCACTGCTCGATGATCTCCAAGCCGAGCGTGCCCTGCCCGGCCACGATGTCCGGGTGGTCGTAGGGATGAATGAACACCGCGCCGGTGCGCTCGGCGAAGGCGAGAGCCTCGCCGACCGCGTCCTCGACGCAGGTGCCGTGCAGGATGACCTCCGCCCCGTAGCCGCGCGTCGCCTGCACCTTGGGCAATGGCGCGCCCGCGGGCATGACCACCGTGGCCGTGCAGCCGAGCAGCCCGGCCGCGAACGCGACCCCCTGGGCGTGGTTGCCCGCGCTGGCCGCGACGACGCCGCGGGCCCGTTCGGCGTCCGACAGCCTGGCGATCCTGAAGTAGCCGCCGCGGACCTTGAACGACCCGGTCCGCTGCAGGTTCTCGCACTTGATGAAGACCGGCCCGCCAACCGTCTCGGACAGGACCCGGGAATGCAGCATGGGCGTGTCCGAGATCACATCGTGGATCAGCTTCCGCGCGGCGGTTACGTCATCGGAGCTGACCACGTTAGGGGTTGTTGCCACCCAAGAAGTCTGCCACTCCTCCGCCGCCCCGGTGGCCCACCTCCAGCCGGCCGCAGATGCGAACAGGCGCGATCACGACATACTGTCGAAAGGTGCAGCAATACAGCGAGGACCACCAGGCGAAGACTCTCGGCGAACTGCGCGCCAGCGGCCACGCGTACCGCGGCGTCAAGGAGGAGATCAGACAGAATCTGCTCGCCATGCTGCGGGAGGGACGGGATCCCTTTCCCGGCATCGTCGGGTTCGGCCAGACCGTCCTGCCCCACCTCGAGCGGGCCCTGATCGCGGGGCACGACATCATCCTGCTGGGCGAGCGCGGCCAGGGTAAGACCCGGCTGATCCGCACCCTGGGCGGGCTGCTTGATGAGTGGACTCCCGCCGTCGAAGGCTGCGAGATCAACGACCATCCCTACCACCCGGCGTGCGCCCGGTGCCGCCGCCTCGCCGCCGAACTGGGCGACGGGCTGCCGGTCACCTGGCGGCACCGCGACGACAGGTACGGGGAGAAGCTCGCCACCCCGGACACCAGCGTCGGCGACCTGATCGGCGACATCGACCCGGTCAAGGTGGCGGAAGGACGCACCCTGGGTGACCCGGAGACCATCCACTTCGGTCTGGTGCCGCGGACCAACCGGGGCATCTTCTCCCTGAACGAACTGCCCGACCTGGCCGAGCGGATCCAGGTGTCCCTGCTGAACGTGCTGGAGGAGCGCGACATCGGCATCCGCGGCTACGCGCTCCGGCTGCCGCTGGACCTGCTGCTGGTGGCCAGCGCGAACCCGGAGGACTACACCAACCGGGGACGGATCATCACCCCGCTCAAGGACCGGTTCGGCGCGGAGATCCGGACGCACTACCCGCCGTCCCTGGCCGACGAGCTCACCTTGATCAGGCAGGAAGCCGACATCTGGACCACCGCGGAACTCCCCGGGCACCTGGTGGAAGTGATCGCCAGGTTCGCCCGGGGCGTCCGCGAGTCGCCCGCCGTCGACGCCCGTTCCGGGGTCTCGGCGCGGTTCGCCATCGCCGCGGCGGAAAGCGCCGCGGCGTCGGCCGTGCGCCGGACGGCGCTGGCCGGAGCGCGGGAGGAGACGCCCGTGGCCCGGGTGTGCGACCTGCCGACCGTGGTCAGCACGCTGCGCGGCAAGGTCGAGTTCGAGGTCAGCGAGGAGGGCCGGGAAGAGGAAGTGCTCGGCGCGCTGCTCCGCCGGGCCATCGCCGACACCTTCCGGTCCCGGCTGGGCGGCGTGGACCTGTCCGGCCTGCTGGCCAAGTTCGAGGACGGCGGCACCGTCGAGTCGGGCGAGCTCGTACCCGCCACCGAGCTGCTGCGGCGGATCGGCGACGTCCCCGGACTCGCCCGGATCATGTCCCGGCTGGGCATGGACGGCGGCGAGTCGTTCGGGCAGGCGGCGGCCGCGGTCGAGTTCGCCCTGGAGGGCCTGTACCTGATGCGCAGGCTGTCCAAGGACACCGACGGCAGCACCAGCGTGTACGGGACCTAACATGGCGAATTACCGGTACGGCCGATACGTCTACGGGCCGGACCCGCTGGCCCTCCCCTTCGACGTGCGCGGCGCCGTCGACGAGATGGGTGACTCGATCCTGGCCGGCGCCGACCCGGCCGACGCGCTGCGGGAACTGCTGAGGCGGGGTTTCGGCGACCGGGCCGGCCGCCGGGGCCTGGATGACCTGCTGCGCCGGGTGCGCGAGCGGCAGCGGGAGATCCGCGGCAGCGGACGCCTCGACGGCATCCTGGAGCAGGCCCGCGCCCTGCTCGACACCGCCGTCGGGCAGGAGCGCGCCGAGCTGTTCCCCGACCCGAGCGACGAGGCCAGGCTGCGTGAGGCCGATCTCGACGCGCTGCCCGCCGACACGGCCCAGGCGATCCGGCAGCTGGCCGGCTACGACTGGCGGTCACCCGCCGCCCGTCAGACCTTCGAGCAGCTCAGGGACCTGCTGCGGAGCGAGGTGCTGGACAGCCAGTTCCGCGGCATGCGGCAGGTCATGCAGAATCCCGATCCGCAGGCGATGCAGCGGGTCAAGGACATGCTCGCCGACCTGAACGAGATGCTGGCGGCGGACGCGCGCGGCGAGCACACCCAGGCCGATTTCGAGCGGTTCATGGCGCGACACGGCGACCTGTTCCCCGACCAGCCGCAGAACCTCGAGGAGCTGGTGGACTCGCTGATCAGCCGGATGGCCGCGGCCGAGCGCCTGCTGCGCTCGCTCAGCGACGAGCAGCGCGAGGAGCTCGCCCAGCTGATGGCGAACGCGCTGGACGACGCGGGCCTGGCGGCCGAGATGGCCAGGCTCGCCGACGCGCTCCGGTCCCGGCGCCCCGAGCTGGACCGGGCCGGCCTGAGCGGCGGGGTCCAGATGTCCGGCCAGGAGCCGCTCGGCCTCGGCGACGCCACCACCGCCCTGGCCGAGCTCGCCGACCTGGCCGAGCTGGAGGGGGCGCTGGGCCAGGACTACCCGGGTGCGAGGCTGGACGACGTCGACGAGGAAGCGGTCCGGCGGGCCTTCGGGCGCCAGGCCGTGGACGACATCGAGGCCCTGCGCCGTCTCGAGCGCGAGCTCGAGCGGCAGGGTTACCTGACCAGGAACGCCGGGCAGCTCGAGCTCACCCCCAAGGCGGTGCGCAGGCTCGGCGACACGGCCCTCCGCCGGATCTTCGGCGAGCTGGACTTCGGCCGCAGGCCGGGCGATCACGACCTGCACGACGCCGGGCAGGCGGGCGAGCTTACCGGCACCACCCGCCCCTGGGAGTTCGGCGACGAGCAGCCGCTCGACGTCCCCGCGACGGTGCGCAACGCCGTGCTCAGGGGGGCTCGGGGGGGCGGAGAGCCCCCCCGTGATCGGGGGGGTCTGGGGGGGTCGTCCCCCCGGGCTACCAGGGTCAGGCTGGCCGCGCAGGACTTCGAGGTGACCGAGACCGAGCGCCGCAGCACCGCGGTCGTGTCCCTGCTGGTCGACCTGTCCTACTCGATGCAGCTGCGCGGGACCTGGGCCGCGGCCAAGCAGACGGCGCTCGCGCTGCACGCGCTGCTGCGCAGCCGGTTCCCCCAGGACGCCGTCCAGGTGGTGGGCTTCTCGAACTACGCGCGGGAGCTGCGCGAGACCGAACTGGCCGGGCTCGGCTGGGACATGGTGCAGGGCACCAACCTGCACCACGCGCTGCTGCTGGCCGGGCGCCACATCGACCGGCACCCGGAACACGAGCCGGTCGTCCTGATCGTGACCGACGGCGAGCCGACCGCTCACCTGCAGCGGGACGGGCGATCCTGGTTCGACTGGCCGCCGTCTCCCGAGACGGTGGAACTCACCCTGGCCGAAGTGGATAAGATGACCCGCCGGCACGCCGCGCTGAATATTTTCATGCTGGCGGACGACGCCAGGCTCAGCGCGTTCGTTGACAACGTAGCCAGGAGGAACGGCGGACGCGTGCTGCAGGCGGCGCCCGAACATCTCGGTGAGTATGTCATCCGTGACTTCCTACGTACCCGCGGTGCCAGTCGACGGTAGATTTTCCTAGTCGGCCGAGGACCTCGGCTCGCAGTGGCCGGCCTCCGGCCGACCGCGACTGGCCGGCGACAACACAGCTTTAGATAATGGCCTGCATAAGGAGGAATCGTGAGTTCTACCAGTGGATCCGTCGAGAGGTCGTCCGGCCGGACGATACTCGCGGTGATTCTCGGCATCATCGCCCTGGTGTTCATCGTGGCCGCCATCATCTACATGATCGAGCCGGCCAAGTCGCTGCCGAGCTTCATTCCCGGGCACATCGACGGCTCCACCGGGCACCACCCGCTGAAGGCCAGCGGCTCGCTGGTGGTCGGCATCGTCTTCGCGGTCGGGGCCTGGTTCGCCCTGGCGTACAAGCCCAAGCCGCAGGCCGCGGCGCAGGACAACAAGGAAAGCTCGCCCGCGGGCCGGAGCTGACCCGGGGCCCTGATCCCGCCTGCGCCAGGCGCTCAGCCGTCGCTGAGCGCCTGGCGCAGGTCGTCGAGCAGGTCGTCGCAGTCCTCGATGCCGACCGACAGCCTGATCAGGTCGCCGGGGACCTCGAGGGCCGAACCGGTGACCGACGCGTGCGTCATCCGCCCGGGATGCTCGATCAGCGATTCCACCCCGCCGAGCGACTCGCCCAGCGTGAACAGGCGGGTCCGGCCGCACACGCGCACCGCGGCCTCCTCGCCGGCCTGCAGCCGGAATGACACCATGCCCCCGAACGCCCGCATCTGTTCCTGCGCGGTCTTGTGGCCGGGATGCGACGGCAGTCCCGGGTAGCGGACCTCGGTGACGGCCGGGTGCTCGGCCAGCATCTGCGCGACCCGCATCGCGTTCCGGCAGTGCCGGTCCATCCGGGCGGCCAGCGTCTTGATGCCGCGCAGCGTCAGCCACGCGTCGAACGGGCCGGGCACGGCGCCGGTGGCGTTGCGGTTGAAGGCGATCCGCTCGGCCACCTCGGTCGTCCGCCATGACCAGCGCCCCGCCGACCACATCGGAATGGCCGCCCAGGTACTTGGTCGTGGAGTGCACCACCACGTCGGCCCCCAGCGCGAGCGGCTGCTGCAGGTACGGCGACGCGAACGTGTTGTCCACCACGAGCAGCGCGCCTGCCTCGTGCGCGGCCTCGGCCAGGGCGCGGATGTCGGCGATTGTCAGCAGCGGGTTGGTCGGCGTCTCCACCCAGACCAGCCTGACCGGCCGGGCGGCGAGTTGCTCGCGCACGGCCGCCGGGTCCGACACCGGGACCACGCCGTGGCTCACCCCCCAGCCGGCGAAGACCCGGGCGAACAGCCGGAACGTCCCGCCGTAGGCGTCGTCCGGGACCAGCACGTGATCGCCAGGCGAGCAGACCGTCCTGATCAGGCAGTCCTCCGCGGCCAGGCCGGAGGCGAAGGCGAGCGCCTGCGGCTCTGCTGGCTCCGGGGGGACGCCCCGAGCCCCCGGGTTCCGGACTCCAGCGCGGCCAGGCACTGCTCGAGCGCCGTCCTGGTCGGGTTGGCCGACCGCGAGTACTCATAGCCGCCGCGCAGCCCGCCAACCCCGTCCTGCTTGAACGTGGACACCTGATAGATGGGCGGCACCACCGCCCCGGTGACCGGGTCGGGCTCCTGGCCCGCGTGGATGGCCAGGGTCTCGAACCCGTCGTGGCTGGTCATCGATTTCCTTTCGTAGGTCAGCTGCCCGCCAGGAAGGTGAGCACGTCCTGCCGGGTGAGCAGCCCGGATGGTTTGCCGTTCACGTGCACCACGGCCGCCCCGGCCTTCTCCAGGGCGAGGACCGCCCGGGAGACCGGCTCGCCCAGGCCGACGGTGGGCAGCGGCGCCGACATGTGCCCGCCGACCTGGTCGGACGGCCGGGCCCGGCCCGCCACCAGCGCGTCGAGCAGGTCGCGCTCCACCACGGACCCGACCACCTCGGCGGCCATCACCGGCGGCTCCTCCTTCACCACCGGAAGCTGGGACACGTCGTACTCGCGCAGCAGCGCGATGGCCGCGCCGACGTTCTCTTCCGGATGGACGTGGACGAACTCGGGCAGGCTGCGCTCCTTCCTGGCCATCACGTCGGCGACCAGCGGCTCCGAGGTCTGCGCGGACAGGAAGCCGTAGTCGGCCATCCAGTCGTCGTTGAAGATCTTCGACAGGTAGCCCCGGCCGCCGTCGGGGAGCAGCACGACGATCACGGCATCCGGGCCGGCGCCCTCGGCCACCCGCAGCGCGGCCGCCACCGCCAGCCCGGACGAGCCCCCGGTCAGCAGCGCCTCCTCCCGGGCCAGGCGCCTGGTCATGCCGAACGACTCGGCATCACTGATCGCGATTATCTCGTCGCACACCGACGGGTCGTAGGTGACCGGCCAGATGTCCTCGCCGACCCCCTCGACCAGGTACGGACGGCCCGACCCGCCGGAGTAGACCGAGCCTTCCGGGTCGGCGCCGATCACCCGTACCGCGCCGGCCGAGACTTCCTTCAGGTACCGCCCGGCGCCGGTGATCGTGCCGCCGGTGCCGATCCCGGCCACGAAGTGGGTCACCGTCCCGTCCGTCTGCGCCCAGATCTCCGGGCCGGTGGTGGCGTAGTGCGAGGCCGGGTTCTCCTGGTTCGCGTACTGGTCGGGCTGCCAGCCCCCCGGTATCTCGGCGGCCATCCGGCGCGCGACGCTGTAGTAGGAATCCGGGTGGCCGGGCGCGACCGTGCCGGGGCAGACGACCACGTCGGCGCCGTACGCGCGCAGCACGCTTATCTTGTCCTGGGCCACCTTGTCCGGGCAGACGAAGACACACCGGTAGCCCCGCTCGGCCGCGACAATGGCGAGGCCGACTCCGGTGTTGCCCGAGGTGGGCTCCACGATCGTGCCGCCCGGCTTCAGGTCTCCGCTCGCCTCGGCCGCCGCCACCATCCGCAGCGCGATGCGGTCCTTGACCGACCCGCCCGGATTGAAGTACTCCACCTTCGCCAGCACGGTGGCGCCGGGGATCGCCCGGGTCACCGACCGCAGCCGGACCAGCGGGGTGTTCCCCACCAGCCCGGTCAAGCCCTCATGCACCTGCATGGTTGTTCCCTCCACCGGGACATAGTCTGGAAGCACCCTATGCGAGGAGGCCGGACCATGCCCGAAGCAGTGATCGTCGCCACCGCGCGGTCGCCCATCGGCCGTGCGGGCAAGGGCTCGCTGGCCAGCATCCGCCCGGACGACCTGGCCGCGCAGATGGTGACCGCGGCCCTGGCCAAGGTGCCGCAGCTCGATCCCGCCGACGTGGGCGACCTGATCCTCGGCTGCGGCCTGCCCGGCGGCGAGCAGGGGTTCAACCTGGCCCGCGTGGTGGCCGTCCTGCTCGGACACGATCACCTGCCCGGCACCACCGTCAACCGGTACTGCTCATCGTCGCTGCAGACCATCCGGATGGCCTTCCACGCGATCAAGGCCGGCGAGGGGGACGCGTACATCTCCGCCGGAGTGGAATGCGTCAGCCGGCTGGCCAAGGGCAGCAGCGACTCCTGGCCCGACACGCAGAATCCCGCCTTCGCGGACGCGCGGCGGCGCACCGAGCGGATCGCGGCCGGCGAGGCCGGGCGCTGGCATGACCCGCGCGAGGACGGGCTCGTGCCGGACATCTACGTGGCCATGGGCCAGACCGCGGAGAACGTCGCCGAACTGCGCGGCATCTCCCGCGAGCAGCAGGACGAGTTCGGCGTGCGCTCGCAGAACCTGGCGGAGAAGGCCATCGCCAACGGCTTCTGGCAGCGGGAGATCACGCCCGTCACCCTGCCGGACGGCTCGGTGGTCGCCGCCGACGACGGCCCCCGCCCGGGCACCACGCTGGCGAAGGTCGCCGCGCTCAAGCCGGTGTTCCGCCCGGACGGCACGGTGACCGCGGGGAACTGCTGCCCGCTCAACGACGGGGCCGCGGCGGTCATCGTGATGAGCGACGTCAAGGCGGCCGAACTCGGCATCACGCCGCTGGCCCGGATCGTGTCGTCCGGGGTGACCGCGTTGTCCCCGGAAATCATGGGCCTGGGACCGGTGGAGGCGTCCCGGCAGGCCCTGGGCCGGGCCGGGATGGCCATCGGCGACGTCGACCTGGTGGAGATCAACGAGGCGTTCGCGGCCCAGGTCATCCCGTCCTACACCGACCTCGGCATCGACCTGGCCAAGCTCAACGTGAACGGCGGCGCCATCGCGGTCGGCCACCCGTTCGGCATGACCGGGGCGCGTATCGCCACCACGTTGCTGAACAGCCTGCAGTTCCACGACGCGGCCGTCGGCCTGGAGACCATGTGCGTGGGCGGCGGCCAGGGCATGGCGATGATCTTCGAGCGGCTCAGCTGAACAACTGATTGCCACTTGGGGGTTGTCAGGCGGCTTGCGATAAGGCACCCTCAGGACAAGGGAGCTTCCATGGAGGTGCCAGTTGTCGCTGATCCACTCACCGAACCTGCACAATAGCCTGATCGCACGCATCCCGGTCGTCACCGGCCGTGACCTCGCTGAGTGGTTCCACCGCCTCGAATCTGGCCCCGCGTTCCTGCGCCGCGAAGAGCGGGCGCACTGGCTGGCCGACGACGCCGGCATCTCCTGCGGCTACGCCTACGCCATCGTGCACGAGTACGAGATGCGCAGGCGGCTGCGCCTCAACGGAGCCTAGCCGACCTACCCGCCGCACGCGCGCCCCGTCCCGGCGAGGGCGCCGTCCGGCATGCCCGGGATGGTTTCGTGCCCGCCGGGCCCCGGCGCGTTCCGGAGTTATCCGGTTTTGTCCGGTATGTGAGTAAGGACAAATGCGGACATTCACGGAAAACACCGGAGCCCTGCAGAGCACCCGGACCGATTGAGGCTAGACGAGCCAGGACCAGCGACCGGGTAGTTGACGCTGGATACAACTTGGTTAAGGGATCACACCGGCTGGTTAAGGGATCATGCCGGTTCACATTTGCCGTGCACCATAGCTGCTTCTGGTGCGTCACCTGTGGTAGGAGAGCGCGGACCGTCATTGGGTTGTTCATGGTTCTCAGCGTCATCGGAGTAATGGCCGGACGCAGCCATAGGCCCGGCACCCCCGCCGCCGCGCCCTCCGCCTCGGCGCGGTAACCACGGCTGTACCGACGTAAACCGCCGCGCGCTCCACGACCCCGGCCAGCGCGCCGGGCGCCGGGCGCCGAATTGTTTACCTTTCAAGTTGCCGGTGACTGCATTGACCTGCACACCCGCCGGACTGTACCCTCAATTTGAGGTAGAAGGTGAGGGGGCGGCAATGGCAGTTATCAGGCTCTGCCGCGGGAAAGCACCAGGACAGCGCCGCTCGGGCGGCCGGACCATTCTGATTAGCACTGCTGCGCTTCTCGTGTGCCTTATCGGGCTTGCCGGGTGCGGAAGCTCTTCGAATAATAACGCGGGGGTCAACTCGGGTAATAACATCGGCAGCGGCAGCCCCGGCAGCGGCAGCCCCGGCAGCGGCAGCCCCGGCAGCGGCAGCCCCGGCAGCGGCAGCCCCGGCAGCGGCAGCCCCGGCAGCGGCAGCCCCGGCAGCGGCAGCGGCAGCCCCGGCAGCGGCAGCCCCGGCAGCGGCAGCGGCAGCCCCGGCAGCGGCAGCCCCGGCAGCGGCAGCGGCAGCCCCGGATGCTTTACGTCAGCCTTCGTGCATCCAGGTCCCAAATCGCCCAAGGCCCCGAAGACAGTCCTCGCAGCGGCTCAACTTCCCAGCCCGGTTATTCCGGATCCGGACGTCTACATCGACAGCGAACGCCAGGCGGACGAGAATCAACAAGATTGGGCTAATAAGGGAATAGACAATGCGCGCTCGGTCATCGCGGAATACCAGCAGCAAGGTAACCTTGGGCCGACTGAGCAGCACCTGCAAACGGAGTCAAAGGTAGTAGTGGCCCAAGAAGACTCGACGCTCTTCAAGGAGGACCTCGATGCCCTCGGCTCCGACCCGAGCTTCAGTGACCAGATATGCTCGGCGCTTAGCAGCCTGGAAAGTAACGTCACTAGTTACACCACCGCTCTGGATCATTTGAATAAAGCCCTCACCTACCTTAATAGCATAGAATTTACCAACGGCACCCAGGCGCCGAGTACCCTAGTACCGAAGGACCTGGCAAACGTCATCCAAGACACATACAACGAATTCCAGCAAACTATCGGGTCTTGCATGGACACCCTCGACACGACGCAATGGATTATCCAGCAAATCCAGAAGCTGTTCTGTCCGGCCGGATTATCTCGGAAGCCACAGAAGACGACGCTGCCACTACGCTGGCGCAGGCCGATTATGTCGCCAATCGCATTCATGACGACAGCAACCCGCCGGTGGGAGCGCTTGTCTGCTGCGACGGCGGCGTGAACGGCCACGTCGCCGTCTTCATCGGCAACGGCCAGCAGGTCGGCACCTACGGCTACGCAGGCGACCGGTACCCGATCATGCAATACCCGGTCAGAGGGTTCCTGAGCAACACCTATCTGGGCTGGGCCCTGCCGTTCGGCAGCTGAGCCCGCGAACCCAGGGTGCCGGTATCTCCAGGGGGACCGGCGCCCTGCGCCCAGATCTCGACGCCAGCATCGTCGAAGACGCCCTCCGCCGGACCTTACCCGGCCCGGGCGGGCGGCCCGTGGCTGTGCAGCACCTTGGTCCGGTCCTTGTTCCACGCGGTGGTAGTGCCGTCCGGGTTCAGCACCAGCGTCCAGCCCCACCGGTGGATCGCCACCTGGTGATGGAACGTGCACAGAAGGACACACTCAATAGTGCTGGTCTTCCCGCCGTCGGCCTTGTGGGTGACATGGTGGACTTCGCACGCGGAGGCGGGCTGGTTACACCCGCCGGCCCACCGGCACCGCTTGTCCCGCAGGATGACCGCGTTGCGGATTCCCGCGGGAACGGTCTCGGCGTAGCCGATGTCCAGCGGGAGGCTGGGGCCGCCCAGCCGGACGCCGAGCTGCCGCCGGCGCAGGAAGCTGGCCAGGCCGCCCGGCCCGGACAGCAGGTCGACGGCCTGGCCGATGATGGCCTGCTCGACCGCCTCCCGCGCCCGGGTGGTGTCAGCGGGGGCCTGGCGCCCGGCGCCAGTGCCGCCGTCACCGCGATCCGGGGTACCGTGGCGCAGCTCGTGGAGCTGGACGCACAGCCGGACCATCTCGTCGAGGCCAGCCGGGTTGACCTCGCCGGTCACGACCGGGGCCGTCGCCGCGTCACACGCCACCGCGCGGGCATCCTCGCCGTCCAGCCACGCGCCGATGCCTCCGCCCTCGGACGCCTCGCCGCGCTGCGCGGCCCACGCGGCCCGCATCGCGGTGACCCACTCCTGGACCAGGGTGGTGCTGCCCTCCATGGCCAGCAGCTCGGCCAACGGGATGTGCACCCAGACCTTGGTCGGGTGCCCGGCCCGCTCCGGCACCAGGCCCGCGGCGGCCAGTCGGCGCATCGACTCGGCGAGCGCGTCGTGGTACCGCTGCTCCTGGGTGCGGGTGTCTTCGGCGTCGGCCGGGGCGGCCAGCGCGTCCAGCACGGCCTGCACCATGGCGGCGCACTCCGGGGTCAGGTCGCCGTGTAGCACCCCGGCGCCGCCCAGCGTGGTCACCAGCCGTAGCGCCCGGTCCTCGAACGACTCATCCTCATCCTCGTCGGGGGTGTCGGCCCGGGATCGCTGGTAGATCTCCGCGAACAGCCCGGCCAGGTCGGTCAGGTCCAGCCCGGAGACGGCGGCGTCGGCCAGGATCTTGTCGGCGTCCCCACGGTGATCGTCCGGCAGCTTGTCGGTCCATAGGCACAACGTGCGGGCGACCGATTCCGAGACCTCCCCCGCCGCCAGCGCGGCAGCGACCCGCGGGTGCGCGGCCGAGCGCTTGACCCACGCGGTGTACGCAACGGCGGCGCCTTTGGTCACGCCGGTCTTGTGGATCAGCCAGGCCCGCGGGCTGTAATCCGCGTCCGCCGCGTAGCCCTGCCCGAAGGTGAACCCGCCCAGGATCGAGGTCCGTGCCGCGGTGGCCACCGAGTGCGCCTGCTCCAGCCCGCGCAGGCATCGCGCCTGCTCCTCCGACGCCATCGCCGTCGCGTCCGCGGCGGCCAGGTAGTCCAGCCCAGCCCGGACCATCTGCATGGCCTCGGTGGCGCTGGCGAAGACCGGGACGGTACCCATTCGGTGCTCGCCTCCCTCCGGGGCTCGCAGGCTGGCTGGCCTGACGGTTCTCCTGTTCCAGATCGAGGTGACTGCCTCGGCTTTGACATCTCTCAGACTGTAGTTCGATTCTATCCGCCTGCTGTGACATTTCCAGGCAACGCCACGCGGCAAGTTCTGTCTGGCGCGCTGTAGCTCGCCCTCGTAGGGCATTTGTGGGCCGAGGCAGTCTTGGCCCGTAGGAGCGGCCCAACGATGAACTCGCGGAGATCAGGTCCTGATGGAGCCTGCCAGCCTGGTTCCGGTGAGAGCCAAGATCTCGCCGACTTGCTGACTCTGTTTAGCGGAGTATTTCGTCCGATGGTCATTTACCGCGGTCACGCGCGGAAGGAATTTATCGTCCGGGCGGCCCTGGAAGCGGTCAGCCAGTACGAGGCCGAGCACGGCCGGTTCACCCCCCGGACGAGATTGCCGAGGCCGACGAATGGGCCGCCAGGTCACCCAGCCATCCGGCACCCGGCGGACCGGGTGACCGGGGTCACCTACGACCCAGGGCGCTGATCGCCGCCGAACGGGGTGAGCGGCTGATGTGGGCCCGCCACCGTGCCTGCTGCTCCGCCGCGTCGTACCGACAGTCCCCGCCCCAGACGTTGCCCAGTGCTGGCGAGGCACACCCACCAGGCGCAATTCACCCGGCTCTTGGCCGGCTGCGAAGTCGAAGCTCTCGATGACGCCAGGGCCAGGGCCGCCGGAACCCTCGCCGGCCGCGCCCTGCACTGCGCCGAGTGGGCTCAGTAAGTGTAAGGGTCGCCTTTCCAGGACATCTGCTCGGCAGGCCCGGTAGCCGGCCGGCGCGGTCCCTCCCACACACGGGAGGGGCCGCGGACACGTAATACCTGTGGTCCCGGGATTGGCTGGTGGCGGCGTCCGGGCGGGCACCGGGTCCGTTCGGGGTTATTAATCGCTTGTCGGCTGGGACCGGTACAGGGCCGCCGGGCGGCCCTGTTCGCCCGGCACGGCCAGCGCCGCGATCTCCCTGACGAACTCCGGCCACAGCGCCCGGGGCAGGTCGTGACCCATGCCGGAGAACCCCACGAACCGGGAGTCCGGTATCGCCCTGGCGACCGCCAGGCCCCCGCTCGGCGCGACAAGCGGGTCATGCAGCCCGTGGATGACCAGTGTCGGAACGGTGATCCGGCGCAGGTCCGCGGTACGGTTCGGCTGGCTCGCGCTCGCCGCGAGCTGCCGCCGGGCGCCGTCCGGGTCGTACCCGCGGTCATAGCTCCGGCCGGCCAGGTCACGGATGTACTGCTCGTCGAACGCGAAGCCGCGCGAGCCGATGAGCCGGAACGTCTCCACCGCCGCTGCAACGGCCGCGGGCCGGCCGCCGGCCACGCGCCGCCGCACCAGCCGGGCATAGACCCGGGGTTTGGGCTGCCCCACCCGGCGGGATCCGGTCGAGGTCATCATCAGCGTGAGCGTGCGGACCCGGTCGGCGTGCTCCAGCGCCACGGTCTGCGCGATGAACCCGCCCATCGACGCCCCGACCAGGTGAACCTGGCCCAGCCCCAGGCCATCGATGAACCCGGCCACATCGCTAGCCATGTCGCTGATCGAGTACGGCGGCGGCAGGCGGCGCACGAGGATGTCGGCCAGCCGCGGCGGCGGGAAGCCGGTCAGGTGGGTCGATTGGCCCACGTCCCGGTTGTCGAACCGAACGACGAACAGGCCGCATCGGGCCAGGCCCTCGCACAGCTCGTCCGGCCAGGCGATCATCTGCGTCGCCAGGCCCATGATCAGCACGACCGGCGGCGCGCCCGCGTCACCGAACGTCTCATACGCCAGCTCGATGCCGTTGGCGGCCACCCGGCCCGGCGTGCGGGCGGCAGCATCATCCATAAGCGCAGTCTAGGGTGAGATCCAGTTCGGACCAGCGGGCCGCCACCTTCTCGGCCAGCGGGAACAGCGCCTGGCGGATCCGGGCAAGCGCCAGGCTCACCCGCAGATCCCGCGGCACGTGCTCCAGCTCGCCCGCGGTCATCCCGGTGAGCGACCCGGTGATCACCATGACAGCCGGACCCAGACAACGCGGTCGCCGTCGCTGGTCTCCTCGGTACCCCAGCCGTCCGGCCCGGCGAGCGCCTCCACCACGTCCAGCCCGTGGGGACGCCCGTCCGGCTGCCTGCACCGCCAGGGACCGCCGAGGTCCTCGCACTCGACCCAGACGTAATCCGGGTACAGCTCGCACCGGACGGTGAAGAACTCGCCGCTGCTATTGCTGTGCAAGACCGAATTGGACGCGATCTCCGACACCACCAGCACCGCGTCATCGGCGGCAGGGCAGCCGTCCACGTACCGTGCCACCGCGGCGCGCACCCGGCGTACCTGGTCGGCCCGGCCGTGGAACGTGCCGGTGTACATCGTCGCCGTCGCTGCCATTCCCGCCTGACTTCCTCGCCCGTGATCCCGCCCGAGGGGAAGACGCCATGCCGGGACGGGGATGACATCCGGGTCGGTCATGCTCGGATGATAGAAAGGCCGAAGATATGCAGTCCACGATGTTGCGAGATGTTGCGCTAACTGAGCTCGCTCAGGGCCCTGATGATCAGCGCCCGGGCCGCCCCTCCGTGGATCGCGGCGGCCTTGAGATGCTCGAACATCCTGGCGTACAGCTCGATTTCCTGCGGCCGGGTGACCTCGATGCTCGCGGTGGGCGTCTCCAGCGCAACCAGGGACTCGTCGAAGATCCAGAATCCCGCTGAGGCGACTGCGGCCCGCTCAGTCATCATCGGGATGATCGCGAGGGAGACGGTCGGTATCGACATCGCCTCCAGCAGCCGGCCCAGTTGCCCGGCCTGTACCTCGGCGGTGCCGAACCAGGTCCGCAAGGCCTGTTCCTCCAGGACGACGGCAAACCGCTTGTCGGCTTGATAGATGACTCGCTGCCGTTCCATCCGGGCGGCGACGGCGGCATCAAGATCGTCCGGGGTCGCCAGGAAATCGATCCAGAATGACAGCATGGCGGCGCAGTAGGCGGCGGTCTGGAACAGGCCCGGTATGACATTGTGCTCGTAGATCCGGAACAGGCTGGCCTGCTCGTACAGCGGGACGGTGTGAGCCCCCAGGACACGTTTCATTCCGGCCCGGGCCTGCCGCCGGAATTCCAGGTAGGCGGACTGGGCGACGCGTGCGGTCGCGATAATGTCGGGGATTTGCTCCTCAGCCCCGCAGGCTCGGCACCAATCGCGGATGTCCTGGTCAAACGGGGTCTGCACTCCGTGCTCGAGCTTGCTCACCCGGGTGAAATGCTGACCCGTCGCAGCCGCGAGTGCACGTCCCGAAAGGCCCGCGTCCTTGCGGATTTCCCGGAAACGGGCGCCGAGCGCCTCCTGCGCCTGCCTGGCGGAGCTAGATGGGCTTGTATTCACAGTGCGGTATCGACAGCTTCCAGACGGCCTCGAACGCGGACCGGCACAGCCGGAGGTCAGCGGGGTCAGCCGAGCTGAGCATGCCCGTGGCCAGGCCGTTGCCCGCGTACAGGAGGAATACGGCCAGCCGGTCATCGAACAGGTAGAAGTCGTTTCCGGGCAGGGCGACGGACGACACCCGGCTGCGGGGCACCCAGCGGATATCCTCCCCGGCTTCCACCATCGGATAAGCGATGCTGTAAGACCAGCGCTGATACTCACTCAGCGGTTCGGAGACGATCCGGGCCCGGCGGACCGACTTCCCGGCCTTCACATGCTCGCTGAGCGTGGCGCACCACTCCTGGAGCCACTGCAGGTCATCGGGCTCTCCGCCGGCCCACCTGGCCATGTACGGCAGTTCTACCGCTGTCCCGTAGGCATCGCGCATCTCCAGGTGGATGGCTTCCCGCCCGAACCTGACCAGCAGATCCTCGAACTCCTCATCCGTTACCGGCGTCACGGTCCTCCTGCCTGAAGAACTGGATCATCCGGTCCGGGATCTCCACGGCCGTCTCCCCATCAGGAATATCCATCTGGGCGAGGGCTTCGGGATCGGTGACCATCCAGCCCTGCACGATCCAGCTTTCCCGATCGGTGCGGTACACCGTGGGCGACCCGGTCGGGTTGGAGTCCGGGTCCTTGCCGATGAACGTTAGCCGCATGGCCTCTCCTCGTCATGCTAGTTGCTGAATGTTGCGCTCAAAGCGTCGATCCCGTTCTCTGGATAAGTCAACTCCCCCGGGAAAGTCATGCCGCATCGGTACAACGACGCGAATAGGAAGTCTCCGCTGCGGTCGCCGGTGAAGATGCGGTCGCTTCGCTTCCCAATCGGGAGGCGGGACGAGTTGGTGCTGTTCCGGATGGCCGAACGCCCCGTCCACAAGGTCTTCGGTCTGTACCGCGGCGAGGCGGCCCAGTCTGACGGTCAGGTTTGCTGTGGGAATTCGATGTCGGCCAGGACACCGTGATGGTCGGTGCGGGGCACCCGGATGACGCGGGTCGTCGGCACTATCGCAGTCCGGGAGACCAGCACGTGATCCAGACGCATGACGGGTAGCGCCGGCCAGGTGAATCCTGGCCAGGACCGGTTCTGGCTGGCTTCTGCACAATCAACAAAGCCTGCCGCCAGGAGATCCCGGAACGGCCGGTGATCCCGGGTGGCGTTGAAATCCCCGGCCACCACCTGCGGCTCATCGACGGCAGCCAGCGTCTGCTGGATCATCGCCAGCTCACGCCGCCATCTGCCGGCCCGCCCGTGGATCGGGGAGACTGGATGTACCGCGGTCAATGTCACCGGAAACCCGCCCGGTGGATCCATCCGCGCTCGCGGCGCGGCCGTAGACAGACCCGGGACCGGCGGCAGCGGAGTCAGCGGCCAGCGCGCCCACAAGCCGGTGCCTGGCGCACCGGGCCGGGGATCGAGGTGAGAAAACGGAAGCACTTGCGTGAGCCCGGCCGCCGTCAGCCGGGTCACCATGCGCGGAGTCAGTTCCTGGACAGCGAGCACATCTACCTCGTGCTGGCGCAGGACGCGAAGGATCACGGCCGGGTCGGCCGCACCGTACTTGGCGTTCACGGTGAACAGGCGCAGCCTGAGCGCTGCCGCCGCGGATCCCGTTCCGCGCGACGGTGCTGGCGCAGCCTGGAAACGAGGCCGCCTCAGCGGCGGCAGCTGCCACGACACCAGCAGCACGGCCGGGATCGCCAGCAGGACCGCCAGCCACCAGGCCGCGAACCCGGCGATGATCACGGCGGCGACCGCGGGCACGACGGCCAGCGGGGCCAGAGCCGCTAGTTCCGGGCCGGGATTCGGGGGAGACCCGCCGGCCAGCCGCGCGAGCAGCGCGGGCAACGCCAAGGCCATCAGGATCAGGGCCGTCACCCAGGTCACGCCTCTTCTCTCCTGCCTGCCGGTGCGGATGGCTTGACTTGCTTCAGAAGTAACTGGTGGTAGTGGCGGCGAGGCGGGCACCAGGTCCGTTCGGGATGATGGCCGACTTCAGCTGCGCGGGGCCTCATCAGCACCCGCGCGATCGGATCCCGCTATCTCGATGTCCAGCTCATGATCACCCGGGGTGGCGCGGCCGGCCGGCGGGGAAGGGGACGATCTGACCGGAACGGGCTGCTGGAACAGGCGGATACGCATGCGGGGGATGCCCAGCGTTACCAGGGTGAGCCGGACGACCGTGAACACGATGATCATGGCCCAGAACCAGCGGGCACTGGCCGTCCATGCCGTGTCCTGAAACGGCCACAGCATCCTGACCCCCGGCGGGCCCTCGGCGATGTCCCGGGCGAAATGGATCAGCAGCCCGGCCGACGCGCCGGCCAGCACGGCCCGGTGCTGGCGGCTGGCCGCCGCCGCCACGACCACCACGGCCACGGTGGCCAGGGAATGCGTGACAGGCCGCTGGTACGGGTTCCCCACCCCGAGGTACAGAGGTATGTGGTCCAGGTCGATGGCCACGGACGCGATCAGGCCCGCGACGTAGAAACGGCGCGGCACGTCGATGAAGCAGGACAGGGCGAGCAGGCCCAGCGCCCCGGTGGCCAGGTGGGCGGGTTCATCAAGCCCGCCGGTGGCCAGGATGCTGAACGAAACCCTGCGGTCAGCCGCGTCGAACGCCAGCGCCACTCCGGCCAGCAGGACCGGAACCGCCCACAACCTGACCAGATCCCGCCCGCGCAACCCCATCCGACGATGCTACGTAATCCCGGCGCATGCGCGGGCGCGGGTGAAGACGGCGTCCAGCATGGCCGGGGTGACCCGGCCGGTGAACGTGTTCTGCTGGCTCGGGTGGTAGCAGCCGATGAGCAGCACGTCGCGCGGCGGCCGGGGGCTGGCCAGCCGCGCCTCGGCGCCGTGGCCGAAGGCCGGCCGCGGCCGGGGCAGCGCGAAGCCGCAGGTCCGCAGCACCGGCCACAGGGCCTGCCAGGCGAACCCGCCGAGGCAGACGATGACGCGCAGGTCGGCGGCCGCCAGGCGGAGCTCCGCGGCCAGCCACGGCGCGCAGGCGTCGCGCTCGGCGGGTTCCGGCTTGTTGGCCGGCGGGGCGCAGCGGACCGCCGCCGCCATCCGGGTGCCGAGCAGCCGCTGGCCGTCCCCGGCGGACACGCTGACCGGCTTCTCCGCCAGGCCGCACCGGTACAGCGACGCGAACAGGAAGTCCCCGCTGCGGTCGCCGGTGAAGATGCGGCCGGTGCGGTTCCCGCCGTGCGCGGCGGGCGCCAGGCCCACGATCAGCAGCCGCGGCCGTTCCGCTCCCCAGCCGGGAATGGGACGGGCCCAGTACGGCTCGTCGCGGAACGCGCGGCGGCGGGTGACGGCCACCTGCTCGCGCCAGGCGACCAGGCGGGGGCAGGCACGGCAGACCGACTGCCGGGCGACCAGCTCGTCCATCGTGCCGGCGCCCCCGGCCAGCTCCGCTACCTCCCCGGCGGTGCGCGCCACCGGCGTGTCCGGCCGGGCCGGATCACTCCGGCCAGCCGTGCGGGGCCATCAGCGGGCCGCCAGGGACCAGGCGATCCCGTCGAGGATGTCGTGCTCGCTGACCAGTACCTCGGCGAACCCGAACCGCTGCATGATCCGGTCCAGGACCAGGGCGCCGCCGCCGATCACGTCCACCCGGCCAGGGTGCATGACGCCGATCGCGGCGCGGGCGGCCCGGGTCTGGGCCAGCAGGCTCACGGTGACCTCGTGCACCTCGGTCGCGGGCACCCGGGCGTGGTGAATGCGGGCGGCGTCGTAGCTGGGGAGGCCCAGGGCGATGCCGGCCACCGTGGTGACCGAGCCGGCCAGCCCGATCAGCGTGCTGGCCTGCCGGACCGGCACCGCGGCGGCCACCGTGTCCAGGGCCGCGTCGATGTCGGCGACGGCGGCGGCCACCTCGGCCCGGGCCGGCGGGTCACCGTGCAGGTGCCGTTCGGTCATCCGGACGCAGCCGATGTCCACCGAGACCGCGTGCACCGCGCCGAGCACGAACTCGGTCGAGCCGCCGCCGATGTCCACCACGAGGTACGGACCCGAACGGGCGGCGAGTTCCGCGGTCGCGCCGGCGAACGACAGCCTCGCCTCCTCCTGCCCGGACAGGACCTCGGGCGCGACGCCGAGCACCTCCTTGACCAGGCGGACGAACTCGGCCGCGTTGCCGGCGTCCCTGGTCGCGCTCGTCGCCACCATGCGCACCGCCTGCGCGCCCGAACGGGTGATGAGGTCCGCGTAGTCGCGCAGCACGGCCATGGTCCGGGCGAGCGCCTCCGGCGCCAGCAGGCCGGTCCGGTCCACGCCCTGGCCGAGCCGGACGATCTCCATCCGGCGGGCCACGTCGGTCAGCTCGGCGCGGTCGGGATCCACGTCCGCCAGCAGCAGCCGCAGCGAGTTGGTCCCGCAGTCCACGGCGGCCACCCGGCGGCTCACCGGGCCTCCCCGGGCCCGCCGGCTTCTTCCCGCACGCACGGGCCCGGCAGCCACCAGGCGCCCACGGCGTCGAGCGCCTCGCGCCCGAACGGGTTCACGCCGCCCGCGGCGAGCTCGTGAGCGGCGAGGGCATGCAAGCACTTCACCCGTTCGGGCATGCCGCCGGCGGACTGGGTGCCGGGCGGCAGCGGCTGCACTGCCGCTCGCCGTGCGGCGGTTTCCCGTCGGGCGAGGTAGTCGCGGTGCGCGGCTTCGTAACGGCGCCGCAGCGTGCCGTCGGCCAGCCGCGCGGTCATGTCCCGCATCACCCCGGCGGCCTCCAGCTTGCTGACCGCGGCGGCCGCCCGCGGGCAGGTCAGGTAGTACAGGGTGGGAAACGGGCTGCCGTCGGGCAGCCTCGGCGCCGTCTCGGCGACGTCGGGCAGCCCGCACGGGCACCGGTGGGCGACGGCGAGCAGCCCGCGCGGCGCGCGGCCGAGCTGGGCGGCGATGGCCGCCTCATCCCGTGCGGCTATCACTTCGCCGGGCTCGCTTCGGCCTGCTGGACCGATTGCCACACCTTGTCATACCACGGAGCCGGCCCGGGTTTGGGCGACGCGGCGGTGCCCGCCGCGGACGGGCCGCCCGCCACGATGTAGCACTGCGTGCCCGGGAAGCACATGTCGAGTTCCTGCCGGGCCAGCTGCTCGATGTAGGCGGGACTGGACAGCCTGGCCTGCTCCGCCTCCAGGCTCTTGACCTGGGCCAGCATGGCCTGCTGCTGCGCGACCAGCGAATCGATCTGCTGGCGCTGGGTCACGTACTCGCGGATCGGGTACGCCAGGCTCAGCGCGATCGCGCAGATCACCACCGCAAGCACCGCCGCCCGGCCGGTCAGCCGGGTGGACCGGGGGGCCGCGGCGGGCGGGGCCATCAGCCCTGGCTGGCCCGGGCCGCGAAGCGGGGATACGCGCCGGCGCCGGCGTAGGCCGCCGCGTCGCCGAGCAGTTCCTCGATCCGCAGCAGCTGGTTGTACTTGGCCACCCGCTCGCCGCGGGCGGGCGCGCCGGTCTTGATCTGGCCGCAGTCGGTGCCGACGGCCAGATCCGAGATGGTGGTGTCATCGGTCTCGCCGGAGCGGTGGCTGATCACGCAGCTGAACCCGGCCCGGTGGGCCAGGCTCACCGCGTCCAGGGTCTCGGTCACCGAGCCGATCTGGTTCAGCTTGACCAGCAGCGAGTTCGCCGAGCGCTCGGCGATGCCGCGGGCCAGCCGCTCCGGGTTGGTGACGAACAGGTCATCGCCGACCACCTGGACCCGCTCCCCGATACTCGCCGTGAGCTGCTGCCAGCCCGGCCAGTCCTCCTCGGCCAGCGGGTCCTCCAGCGACACCAGCGGGTAGGCGCCGACCCATTCCGCGTAGATGGCGGCCATCTCCGCGGAGGTCCGCGGCTTCCCCTCGAAGTTGTAGGCGCCGTCGGCATAGAACTCCGACGCGGCCGCGTCGATCGCCAGCGCGACGTCCCGGCCGGGGGTGAACCCGGCCTTGCCGATCGCCTCGACGATCAGGTCCAGCGCCGCCCGGTTGTGCTCCAGGTCGGGCGCGAAGCCGCCCTCGTCGCCGATGCCGGTGGACAGGCCGCGCTGCCTGACCACCGACTTCAGCGCGTGGTAGACCTCGGCCCCCCAGCGCAGCGCCTCGGCGAAGGTCGCCGCGCCGGCCGGGGTGATCATGAACTCCTGGATGTCCACGTTGTTGTCCGCGTGCGCGCCGCCGTTCAGGATGTTCATCATCGGGACCGGCAGCACGTGCGCGTTCGGGCCGCCCAGGTAGCGGAACAGCGGCAGGCCGCTGGACTGCGCGGCGGCGCGGGCGACGGCCATGCTGACGCCGACGATGGCGTTCGCGCCCAGCCTCGACTTGCCCGGCGTGCGGTCCAGGTCGATCAGCGCCTGGTCGACCAGCCGCTGGTCGTCGGCCTGGTGGCCGAGCAGTTCCGGCTGGATCTCGTCGATGACGGCGCAGACCGCCCGGGTTACCCCCTTGCCGCCGTATTCCGAGCCGCCGTCCCGCAGCTCGACCGCCTCGAACGCGCCGGTCGAGGCGCCGCTCGGCACGCCCGCCGTGGCGACGGTCCCGTCGTCCAGCGCCACCTCGACCTCGAGGGTCGGGTTACCGCGGGAATCCAGGATCTGCCTGGCATGGATCGCATCTATCGAAACCACCGCCGGCTCCTTGCCTGTCCTCGAATCGCGCCCGTACGGGCCAGGCGCAAGCCCGCCCACAGCGAGCCTAACGGAGCGGCGGCACTTCGGCTGCGCGGGCACGCCGGACCCGGCGCGGAAACGCCAGCTGGCACTGCTCAGCTGCCACTACTGAGGAGGCAGTCGCGCGGCCGTCGGGCCTTCTTCCGTACCCGCGCCCGGCAGGCATCCGGTAGCATATTCGACTGCTGCTAGAGACGCTAAACCTGGGTGGTACGCGGCCAGGCAGCAACGGCGCGCATCGAAGCAGTACGAGATCAGAGGCGATGTCAGGGACGCGGCAAAGTCGTGAATTGAGGCTGTGACCTGCGGTGTCGTAACGGTGTTGATGGGCCCGGCGTGTCCGCGGGCGGCGGGCGGGACCTGGGCGGAACGATGGAAGTTCCTACGCTCACCATCTTCTGCCACGAGAGACCCCAGCCCGCCGATGACATCTTCGCCTATCCCGGCTGCCCGCAGCCAGTACCTGCTCGATCTCCTTGCCCAGGTCCCGGACCCGAGGAAAAGGCGCGGCCGCCGGCACGCGCTGGCGGGGCTACTGGCCATGGGGATCGCGGCGGTGATCGCGGGGTCGCGGTCTTTCGCCGCGATCGGGCAGTGGGCCGCCGACGCCGGCCCGGAGGTGTTGGCCGTGCTGGGCGCGACCCGCGGCCCGGCGGAGGAGTCCACCTTCCGGCGCGCGTTCGCCCTGGTCAGCCCCGATGTGCTCGACCGGGTCCTCGGCGCCTGGCTGCACACCAGGGCCGTGCAGGCCGGCGGCCGGCTGGTGATCGCAGTCGACGGCAAGGCCGTCCGCGGCGCGAAGGACAAGACCGGGAAGGCCCCGCACCTGGTCGCGGCGCTGGCCCACGGCATCGGCGCGGTCCTCGGCCAGGCCGCCGTGGACGCGAAGTCGAACGAGATCCCGGCGGCGCGGGATCTGCTGAAGGCGTTCGCCAGCCTGGCAGGCCCAGTCATCACGATTGACGCCCTGCACACGCAAAGTGACACCGCCCAGGTCATCACAGGCCGGCAGGCGGACTACGTGATGACCGTCAAGGGCAACATGCCGACCCTGTACAAGCGACTGAAGAAGCTACCCTGGGCCGCCGTCCCCGCGTTCTCGGCCGTGAGCACGGACCACGGCCGCCGGGCCCGCCGGACGATCAAGGTGGCGCTAGTCCCGGCCTGGATCGAGTTCGACGGCGCGGCCCAGGTCGCGCAGCTGCGCCGCACCGTCACCAGGAACGGAAAGAAGACCGTCGAAGTCGTCTACCTCATCACCAGCGACCGCGACGCCGATCCCGCGACCCTGGCGGCCTGGGTCCGGGGTCACTGGGAGATAGAGAACAAGCTTCACTGGGTCAGGGGACGTGACCTACCAGGAAGACAATCGCTGGTCAGAACGGGAAACGCGCCCCGCGTGATGGCCTCGCTACGCGGCCTGGCCATCAGCCTGCTGCGCATCGATGGCCACTCGAACATAGCCGCCCCCAACCGCCACCACGCCCGCGACCCGCAGCGCACACTCAAGCTACTTCAGACCGCATGAACGACTTTGCCGGGTCCCTGCCCCTTGGAGGACTCGGCGCAACCATGCGTGCCATAACACCGCCTCTGGTCCCATGCTGATCCAGGAACGCCGACAGCGCTTAGCCCGAACTACACCGGGCAGGTCCAGCGTTGCGGGTATCAAGGTGAACATAGCACCGGACACTTGCGCCGCGCAGGGTATGAATGGACCTCTCATGCAGCTCACACAGCAGCCCCAGCATGATATGAAGGTCCTTCGCTGCCAGCTCGGGTAATCCATACCCAGAGTAATCGATGGCGGACCGCGGTCGGGATCAGCCATAGCACCAGCCATGAATTGACGCGATCTTCAAAATCCCTGTGGAAAAGATGACTATTCATCAGGCCCATTCGCCGCTTCCAGGCACATGACCGGCGGGCAGATCAGCTCTGATCTGTTCAGACTCCGTGCCCACCGGGAAGATTAGCTACTGCACCGATCCTGTTCTCGATTCGTGCGATGATGTTGCTGGTTGAGATCCCTGTGGTGTAAGGGACTAGCCGAAGGATCCCGAGCCGCTGCGGCTCGGCATAGAATTCCTGCAGGGCGTCACTGTGCCACATATCGTCACCGTGAACGACTAGGTCGATGCGGTGCTCCCGGAGGTATTCAGGTCCGATCACCAGGGGTGCGTCCGGGATTACCTCGTGCACATAGCGGCAGCCGACGATGACCGCGATCCGCTCTTGCATGGTCAGCACCGGACGGCGTTTGTAGTTTTGCACCGCCTCGTCGGAGTGGACGCCGACAATGAGGACGTCTCCGAGCTTGCTGGCTTGCCTGAGGAACGAGACGTGACCTGAATGGAACAGGTCACCGACCATGTCGACGTAGACCCGGATCATTGCGCCAGGACTTTGAATAGATCGGAAATGCTGTCTTCGTCCATTGCCGCTCCCATGTTTGCCACCCGGAAGATCTGTGATCGCAAAGGGCCCTGCCCCTGGTAGATCACGAACCCGTGCTTGAGCGCTCGTTCGAACAGGTTGTCAGGATCACGCTCGCCGAGCAGGAATGATGTCAGCACATTCGACCGATGGCTTTCGGGCAGCAGTAGCTCGAATGAGCGGCTCCCGCAATGCCACACGTACTCGGCGAGGCGACGATAGCGGGCGGCCCGGTCCTCGGCCGCCATGAGATTCAGCGCGATGTCAAGCGCAACGAAGGCTTGCACGTTAGGAGTTGTCGGATTCCCCTCGGCGTAGGCACCGACGTCGAGCACGCCGAAGGTGGGGTGGACCGGGAGGTCGGTCTTCCAGGCGACGGCTCCAATACCGGGGAGCGATTCGAGACACTTGCTCGAGTTGAAGCAGACGGCCTCGGCGCCCACGTCGACAGGATGAGCTCCGACCGAGCTGACTGCGTCGACTACCAGCTTGCAGCCCCGGGCGGCGGTGATCTGCGAGACGGAAGCGAGCGGGTTCAGCAGCCCGGTAGTCGTCTCGTGGTGGACGATCGCGACCCAGTCGAGTGGACGGCTGGAGCACACCTCATCGAGTTGGCCCAGATTAACTGGTTGACCCGTCTCGTAGCCGAGTACCTTGACTTTGGTCCCGGGCAGCTGTCGTAGGGTGTCGGCCATCCGGTCGCCGTAAACGCCGTTGCGCACCACCAGCACTCGGCCACGCACCAGGCTGGACAAGGCAGCCTGGACCGCGAGGGAGCCGGAGCCGTGAAGCAGGCTCATTCGATAGACGCCGGGGTCGAATCCCAGCATGGCAGCCAGCCGGGACCGGACGCTCGCGGCGAGCGCGTCGAATTCGGGCTGCCGATGGCATAGCTCGACGTTGAAGAGATTCTCCTTGACGGCTGCGGCCAGGTTGACTGGGCCTGGATTGAACAGCACCTGCCGTCGCGGCTCGAGCACCTTACCGACCCCCAGACCGCGCGTTTGCGCCCGTTAGGACGCTCCGCACGGTAAGCACGTTCTCCGCAGGGTCGGTCCCGACGCGAGGCGGTCGGCCGCCTAGGCCGATCGGGACAACCTCTGTGACGCCTGGATAATGAGCGTCAAGCGGCGCACAGCGCTGGCCACCAACAGACTCATGGCAACCGTTGTCCAGGACGTAGTGGAAGAAGTTGGGCAGCGCCAAATCACGTGCCGTATGCGTAGTGCCCAGGCTCATCAGCAGCGCGCCATCGCCGTTTATCACGACGACCTCTGCCTCCGAGGATATCGCGACCCCCAGGCCGATTGCCGGAGCAAGCCCCATGCTCCCCTGCATGTAGAACACAACGTAGTCGTCTCCGGCCACCGCACGTACAGCGCGGCTCACGAATCCGGTGGAAGCTATATACACAGCTCCCGTCCCGTGCCGCTTGAGTATCGTGGCGATTGCCTCTTCGCGGGTCGTCATGACTCGTTATTCGCTCCGTGCACCACGATCGCGTCCTCCCAGCCGAGCAGATGAAGGAGCTTCTCGTCTATTTCACCCATGACCCTGTGCTGAGGCAGTGAATGCCGGTGGCCGATAACTAGGCGAACCGGAATCCCGTATGGCACGCAGAGCGAAGCCAGCGGGTTCACGGCATGCCCCAGCCCGGCGTTCTGCATGTAGACGCACGGCTTCTTCCCCGCCAGGTACGCCCCGGCAGCCAGACCGACTGCCTCGGCCTCCCAGGTCGCCGTTACGTGCATCTCGCGCGGGAGCGCTTCGATGTCACGGATGAACGCTGCCAAGCCGCTGTCTGGCACTCCGGCGAAAAAGTCGAAGCCCTCGCCGAGCAGGTCAGCCAGAAGTCTGTCACAGGACGTAACGATCTTCATTCTGCCTCAGCTCGTCCACATACAGCAGCCGGAACACCTCGTCCATCGGAACCACGTGCTCGTTACCGTCGGCGAGCCGCTTTCGGCTGAGGAGCGCGCCGAAGGTCTCTTCGAGCGCTTTCACGGTCGACCGGATGCCGTAATTGGCGAAGATAACGAGCCGGAAGCCAACATCGGCGAGCTGCTCATAGGTGACCTGGTTGTAGGTGGTCGGCACGCATACAAGCGGGGTGGTGTTCCCCGCATACCACTTCTCCGCGAACTCCAGGACAGGCTCGGGCTCCTTCCCGCTGTGATGGATCAGGATCCCGTCCACGCCCTCATCGGCGTACTGCGCCGCCCGGTCCAGCGCGACCTGCATGCCCTTTCCCTTGATGAGTGCCTCGGTCCGGGCAATGACCGCGAACGACGGATCGGTCCGCTGCTCAACCGCCGCCTTAAGCTTGCCGCGGAAGGTGCTCGCTCGTTCAAGCTCATTCTGCATGCCAACGTAGAAGGAGCAGCGCTTCGGGAAGGGATTGTCCTCCATGCAAATCCCGAGGGCGCCTGCCTTTGAGAATTCGCGCACCAGGCGGATCGTATTGATGGCATTCCCGCCACCAGCGTTGCCGTCGACAAGGATAGGGATCTGAACACGGTCAGAGATCTTGGAGATCACATCCACGTAGTCCTGAGAACCCAGGATGTCAGCGTCGGGAAGACGCGCTGCCGCGTGGACCTCGAAGCTCGAGATCCAGATGCCGTCCGCACCCGCCTCTTGAGCGATCATCGCCCCCAGAGCGTTGTAAGCACCCATCAGAATGGACGGCGAATCCCCCCGGAGGAGATCGGCGACGTTACGCTGCGGCCCGGTCTTCCCGTTGAGCTGCTGAGAATTCATCGATGCCCTATCTTCACCTTCGTGGTTTGCTGACACGCTTTCGAGGATCGGCCCCAAGCCTGCGATCACGACACAGACGGCGCTTGAACTGCTGATGGCCAACGCCAGAACTTGAGGATCGGTATCACCAGGCGACTCTAGCGCCAAACCGCGAAGCGCGGCGCTAGTTCCTACTATCTAGCGAGGCCCTGCCTCAGACCATCGAGGTTGGCGGTTCTGCAGGCGTGGCCGTGCGGGCGGGTTCATCCTCTTGACCGTAGGCGTGGTTGGGAGGACGGCATGGCGCAGCGTCCGGTCACATTGACTGACATCGTCCGCGGGCACGTCAGCCTGGAGATCGAGGGGTTCGACCGGCTCTATCTCAACGTTATCTCGAGCTTTCGCGTCAGCCAGGGCTGTGACCTGCGGCTTCTCGTCATGGACAGTGTTGTGGACGGGACGGCCGCAGCGTGATCACCTGTGGATTACTGGTCCGGATTGTTACCCGATCGGGTCCGGGTGGTGCGCTGGTCGCCGAGGGCGTGGGCGAGCTGGCGGCGGAGCCGGGCGTTCTGGTCGGCGAGCGCTTGGTTGCGCTGCAGGGCGGCGGTCAGCCGGGCGTGCAGTGACGCCTCGGTTGACCGCTGGCCGGCGGGAACGGGGGCACCTGGGGCGCGGCTGGTGCTGGTGCGTAGCCGCTGGATCTGGTCGCGGATGTCGGGCTGGGTATAAAGCCAGGACCGGGAGATGCCCGCGGCCTAGCCACGGCGGCGAACGTAACGGGCGCGCCGGCCCGGTCGAGCTCGCGCAGTGCCTGGATCGCCCGGGCGCGGGTCAGCTCGTGCCGGCGGGCTGCGGCGAGGGCAAGCGGGCCGGCCGGGTCAGGATGCATCGGCGCCGGCTCCCTGCTCCCCGCCGCGGGCTTCAAGTGCGGTGATGATCTTGTCCAGGTTGGCGGCGACCTGCTTGTTCATCTCGGCGACGCGGGCGTGCCCGGCGGCTTCGGCGGCGGTGATGAGCTGCACGGTGGCCTGCTGCTGAGCGCGGTGCTGCGGCAGGAACTCGGCCGTGGTGACGAACATCGGGCAGGTCAGGCACGAGTTGGCGTGCGGGCAGGTTTTCGCCAGCGGGAGCTGGCAGTACCCGTTGGGCAGCGCCTGGGTGGCCCGCGACAGCCGGTGTTTCGCCCAGGCGGCGTCGCCGAGCGGGCCGTCCGGGCTGATCTGGACGCGCTGGCCGGTCGCGCCGACCTTGCGGGCCTTCTCCCAGTGCTCGCGGACGGTCTTATCCGACAGCCGGGCATACAGCGCGGTCATCAGGGCCGAGTCATGGTCGAGGATTTTCTGCGCCACGTGCTGCGGGACGTCCCGGTTGATCAGGGCGGTTCCCAGCGTGTGCCGCCACTGGTGCGGGGTGATATGGGCAGGGTTGCCGCGTTCGTCGCGGATGTCGCAGCGGGCTAGCCAGGAGTACAGGGCCCGCCGGCAGGCTCCGCCGTGCATTGGCTTGCGGCCGTCGCGGTTGGCCTGGGCTTGGGGGAACAGTACCGTCTGGCCGGCCGGATAGTCGTCTTGCACGCGTGCCTGCTGGTCGCGGATCAGCTGCACGAGCTGCTCATCGAGGGGGATGAGCGCCTCGCGGTTCATCTTGTGGTTGAGGTAGCGCAGGTAGGGTGCGCCGTTGCTGTCGCTGACCAGGCAACCGAACGGGAGGCGGATCGCGTCGGTGATCCGCAGCCCGCAGCGGATGAGGATGAGGGTTACCAGCTGGTAGGCGGGGTTGTTCCACAGGGCGAGGTTGGCGGGGTCTTCGACCTGCGCCATCACCTGCTCGGCGACCGCGCGCGGCAGCCGCTGCGGGCGGGCCCTGGGATAGTCCTCCGGGTAGATCGCGGCGGTGGCGGGCAGGGTGTCGTCCCAGCCGTGGCGGCGGATGGCGTCGAAGAACGCGTTCAGCGAGCCGATGTATTTCGGGTGGTCGGCCCGGCCGGCCAGTTCGTGCTGCAGGACTGCAAGGTAGCGCTCGAGCAGGTCCCGGTCGACCTGCCCCAGTCCCTGGACCGGGATCTTGGATGCGGCCAGGAACTGCCCGAACCGGGTGATCGCGCGGATGCCCTGGTAGACCGCGTCGGACCGGCCGCCCGCCGTGACCCGCCACCGGGCCCATCGTTTGGCTAGCGCCTTCAGCCATGGCTGCGGGATCTGGCCGAAGCGGATCGCGGCCTGCTGGCCGGGGACACCCAGGGCGCGCAGCCGCCACAGGTCGCGCGGGTATTCGGTACCCCACCGGCAGCCGCCCTCGCGCAGGTCCTCGACCTCACGGCGGGCCGAGATCAGCAGCGCCCGCGCGCCTGGTCTCCCCGGCGGGGCAGCTTTGCCGCCCACTCCGCCTCGCTGAGGTCCAGGATCGAGACGGCGCCGCTGGCCGCCAGGACGGCGACCGCGCGCCGGGCGGTGCCCGGATGGGTCTTGCCCTGGCTATGGTCCCGGCGGCACTGCAGGGCGTATTGCATCTCAAGCTTCAGCTGCCGTCCCAGCTTCCCCAGGTGGACCTGCCGCTCGCGCGAGCCGGCCCGGTCCGGGTTCACCGGCCCGGCCGTGGCCACGTAGTGGTCCAGGTCAGGCTGGCCGTTGTCGTGCCACCGCGCGTAGTGGGCGTGGCACAGCCCGCGGGCCTGCGCCGCCCTGCCGCAACGGCCGGCCCGGCACCGGTCCCCGCCGAAGACCGGGTCATCGAGTCCGAAGGCAAGCTCATCAGCGCGGCACTCGGGCCGGACCGCGGCCAGGAGCTTTTCCAGCAGGTCGGGGGCCACCGCGAGCTGCCCCGTGGCACCGGGCGCCGGGTCGGCTGGGCGGCTCACTGGTCTTCCTCCCCGCCGTCGAAGACGGTCGCGGTCAGCCGGACCTTCACGTGATGGCGGCGGGCCGCCGCGTGCAACCAGGTCGCCCCGCCGCCGAGCTGGTGCTCCTAGTGTTCCTCCAGCGCCAGTGCCGCCCGCCATGCGCTGAACGTCTCCCGCACCCGCGCCGCCGGGGCCAAGCCGTTCACCTGCCCGGCCAGCACCGCCCCGGCCGGGCCGACCGTCCAGGCGATGCACGGCAGATCCCCATGGCCGCGACCCGGGGGACCTGGGCTGCAAGCGCGGCCTGGAGCACCTGGACGAGCTGGCGGCCAAAGCGCGTGCATGCAACGCCCGGCTGATGGATGCTGTAATTGTCGGCCAGGGCAGCGGCATCCTCGCGAATCCAGTCATCGAGCGGATCGCGCACCCCACCACGGACGCGGCGGGGCGGAGGGTCCCGGCCATGCGCTTCGCGGACCCCCGGGTGCAGGCCCTGGCCGGTTGCCTGGCCGTCTGGGACCACGCCGTCGCCGGCATCACCAATAAGAGCCTTCGTGCCTGGATGACCGGACTGCGCGGCGTCCCCTATGCCATGAACCAGGCGTCTTACGACCTGGCCCGGCTACGCGGCAACGGCCTGATCGAACGGATCGGCCGCAGCAACACCTACCGGCTGACCGCCGACGGCCTGACCTTCGCCCTGGTCTACAGCCGCGTCCATGACCAGGTGCTGTATCCCCTCACCGCGCATAACCAGCCGATCGCCGCCCCGGCACCGGTCCGCGCCGCCTGGCGGATCATCACCCGGCATATCGACAGCACCGTCGCCGCCACCCGCCTCGGGCGCGCGGCCTGAGCCCCTGCCCGCGCCTGGCCCACCGTCCCCACCGTGCCGCCAGACTCAGGTCAACCGTCAAAGTCTTCGCGCCTCAGAGCGCTAGTTCCTACTATCTAGGCTTCCGTCCCTGCTCACATGGCCCAGAGCCGCTGGCGAGGAACCAGGCCTGGTGAACTTGGCCCGGGCGGCGGCGGCCCGGTAAGGCCCCGCGCGCGCCTGCCCGGTGCCGCGACTGCGTTGCGGTCGGTGGTGTGGTCTGCCGGTGGCGCCCGGCGCCCATGGCGGTGCGAAATACCGCGGGGCCGGTCAACAGTGCCTCGAAGAACGCTTCGGCCAGCAGCGCGATCGACATACCCAGCAGGCCGCCTGCCCTAGCGCCAACCACCGCGACGGCTATCATCAAGGCGAAGAATGCCGTCAAGACGACGGCCGCGCGTGTTATCCGGCCGGTTGCCCGGCACACCGCGACGTACATCGTCCACGTGACATTCGGCACGTAACAGAGGGTCAGCAACATCATGGGCACTGTCGCCGTGCGCGCGTAGTCGACCCCGTACACGCTGAGCACCCAATGGGCAGACAGGCAGAGGGCGACCATCACCGGCAGCCCGATCGAGTACGACAGCCGCAACGCGAAGCGCAGCTTCCGGGCGATCGCCTGAGGGTCGTTCGCCGCCACCGCGAACAAGGCAGTCGAAAGGTGCCCCGGAATGATTGACAAGAAGCCGGTCATCGCCGTGGCGACGTAGAAGGCGGCGTTCGCGGACGGTGACACTAGCACGGTGACCAGCAGCGGGAGGAGCGAAGGTGGCACTGCAACGGCGATATTGAGCCAGTTGTGAGCCATCACGGTCCGGCCGAGGCCCCGGAGGACTCCCCACTCCGGGCGGGCCAGTATCCGCGTGCCGTGGAATCTCAGCCAGATGGCGACTGGCACGAACGACAGCGCCATCCCGACTACCCAGGACAGCATGATGCCGAGACCGAATTGATCATGCAGTACCAGCGCGCCAGCGACCACGATCAGCAGCTTGACCAATCCGAACACCATGTTGCGCGCCAGTTGCAGCCCACCGCGCAGCACGCCGATCGTCGCCAGGTCGAATACCAGGGCTATCCCCGTCACCGTTACCCCAGCCGCGAACAGCGCTGCGTGACCGGGCGTGCCGAGCATGTCCGCGAAGCGCTTGCTTATGTGCGGAGCCACGGCGGCGAACCCGGCCCCGAGTGCGAGTGACCCTAGACCGCAGGCGAGCAGCGCAGCGACGGCAAGGCCAGCGCGAGCCTCCTGGTGCCGGGGAAGCTCGCTGATGAGCAACGTGCCGAGACCGAACATGCCGATCGTGCCGAGCAGTGTCATGGCCGATATCGAGGCCGACCCGTAACCGACGGCCTGCTGGCTGAACGACCGGGCCGCCACTGTCCAGTAGGCGAGCCCAAGCAGGGATGTCACGCCGGTCGTTGCGGCGAGGCTGCCAGCGTTAGCAAGCAGGTCCGAGTGTCGCCGCCATGCGCCTATGACGGCTGTCCGCGGGGAGCGCGGCGGCGCTGCTGCCCGGTGGTCCCGTTCGGGCGCGTGGGTACTGACCCCGACGACCCGCCGGTTTATCACCTGCCCGCTGCCCATCGGAGTGAGGATAATCGGAGATTGACGTGACGCGATCCGGCCAGCACGCCTGACCCGATGCACACGCTTCGATCGTTGTCTGCCTCAGCCCTGTCCGTCGAGCGCGTGAGCGACTCCGATGCGGAGCGCGGCACCGGACTGGTGATCCGCCTATCTTCCCTAGAACCCATAACCCCCTCATTGCGTTGGTACCGATGAGCCACGGTCTCCGGGTGGCGGAACGGGCCGCAGCCGACCGCCAGGCGCAGGGCTCCAGCGTGTTCGGGAATTATCCGTTTTGCCCGGCATGTGAATATAGGAACCTATCTTCTGTGGAAGGACCGAGCCCCGCGGCTGGTGACCTGTCCCGCTGCGCCCCGATTAGCCCGAGGCCGACAAGAGAGCCCGTTGTCGCCCAGAACTCCCAGTGGGCCGGGTTCCTCCGGATAGCGGTGCTCACCTCGGCGGCGCAGCGCTTGAATGCCGTCGCTGTTTCTCCTTCCACTGGCACTGGCGCGGAGATCTCCAGCACCTGGTGGCGGTAGTCGGCGGCGCGGTACACGAAACCCATGAGCAGCGGCGCGCCCGTCACCTGGGCGAGGGCCACTGCCCCTGGCAGCAGCGTGGCCCGGCGGCCGAGGAAGGGAACCTCGACGGCGCGGGCCCGGTCGCTGTCCAGCGGCCGCGCGTCGATCGCGATCGTCACCACCTCATTGGCGCGGAGCGCGGCAGCTGCCAGCACCCCGACCTCGGGCCGACCAGGCCATGGCTCGATGTTCGGCCGCTGCCGGTGGCGCCGCATGGGCCTGGAGTAGAGCTCCCAGAGCCGCCGCTCGACGGATGACATGCTGGCTTCGTACTTGTACCACCAGCGTCCAATGCTGGTGACCGGGAAGCCGCTGGCGTGCAGCACCGAGAAGCCGCTGGGGTGCGAGCCGAAGTGGCCGGTGCAAAGGATGGCTCCCTTGCCCGCGGCCAGGGCGGCCTCCAGGTGTTCCCGCCCACGGATCTCGACCAGCCGCCGCAGCGGCCGCGCCCCGTGCCGCAGCCGCTTCACGTCGACCGCCTCGCAGGAGGCGAGCCGGAACCATTCCCGGGTTACCTGCTGCGCCGCCGCCGGGCTGAGCTCGTCCCCGAGCACCAGCCGCAGGTTGCGAGCTATCTCGGTGCGCTGCCCGGCCCGGCACCGGAAAAGCAAGTCGCCGCGCCAGCATGCGATGCGATAGCCGAGGACGGCCGGCAGGCGGCCCAGGACCGGCGCGGCTGCTGAGTAGGCCGCGCGTTCTACGATGCGCAGCAGCCTCCTCGTTCGGTTGTCACCCATGCGCGGCCTGCTGCTTTTCGGGCTCCCGGGCGCGGAGGTAGGCGCAGATCGTGTTGATGCTGGCGAAAATCTCCGGGAGCAGGTCCGCTTCCCCCATCGTGATCCCGAACCGCTCCTCCAGGAAGACCACCAGCCTGAGGAGGCTCAGCGAATCGAGAATGCCGCTGTCCAGAAGTGATGTCTCGTCCGCCAGCGGCAGCAGCGCCGGGTCCCGGACGAATTCGCGGCTGATATAGTCGTTGATGACCGTCTCCACTCGAGCACGTTCCTTCCGTGTGTCTGCTACCCCTTGTCCGGTCGGCCGTCTCCGGCCGGTTCCAGCTCGGGCTGCTGCTCGCCGCCGAGGCCGGCCCGGTCGACCTTGCCGGTCGAGGTTCTCGGCAGCGTCTCGCGGAACTCGACCAGGTTCTGGCACCATGTAGTCCGGCAGCCACTGCCGGCAGTGATCCAGCACGTCCTCGCGGGTGAGGTCGCCCGCGCCGTCCGCGGTGACAACCGCCCGGAGGCGGCTGCCGAGCAGCTCATCCGGCACCGGCAGCACTGCTGCCTCCCGGATGGCCGGGTGCCGGTACAGCGCGGCTTCCACCTCTCCCAGTTCCACCCGGTAGCCGCGAATCTTCACCATACTGTCCCGGCGGCCGAGATAGGCGTAGTTTCCTGCAGGATCCAAGGTCACCAGGTCACCGGTCCGGTACACCAGCTCGTCGGACTCTACCCGGAACGGGTTCCGGACCAGCGCCTCGCTGGTCTTGGCCGACTGTCCCCAGTACCCGCGCATCAGCGAGGGACCCCGCACGTACAGCTCGCCCTCCTCACCGGGCCGGGACACCCGGCCGCCTTCGCTGGTGACCGCGAACACCTCGGTGTTGGCGCAGGCCTTCCCGATCGGGGCCGGCCGGGCGCCAGCCCCGCCCGCAGGCACCTCGAACGCCGTGCATACGTTGGTCTCGGTCGGCCCATACCAGTTGAGGTAGCGGGGGTGCGGCAATTCGGCCATCAGCCGGGCGAGATGCTTGGGGGGGAACACCTCCCCGGCGAAGATCACCGTCCGCAGACCCGACAGGTCGAACTGCCGCAGGCTGCCGTAGCAGGCGAGCAGCGTGAGGACCGAGGGCACCGAGTACCAGACCGAGATCCGCTCGGCTTCCAGCCACTTCGCGATCGATACCGGGAAGGTGGCTGCTCCGTCGGGAAGCACCGTCAGGCATGCGGCGGCCTGGCAGGTGGCGAAGATGTCGAAGACCGACAGGTCGAAGTGCAGCGGCGCGGGGCTGCAGACCCGGTCCTGCTCGCTGAGCCCGGCAGCGGCTGCCGCCCACTCGACAAACGTGAGCGAGTTGCGGTGGGAGATCATCACCCCCTTCGGGGTGCCAGTCGATCCCGACGTGTACAGGATGTACGCCAGGTCGGTCTCGATCGCCCGTTCCTCCGCCAGTGGCTCTCCTGATTCCTCGGCCACCGCGGTCCACGGCACAACGGGCGCGCCCTGGGCCGGGGCAACGACCGCCTTCTCATGCCCCGGGCGGCCGGGAACGCTCGCCACCACCACACCGGGCGGCCGGGGAACCGCGCCGGCCACGGTGGCTGCCTGGGACATCCTTGCCTCGTCCGCCACGATCACGGCGGCGCCACTGTCCCGCACGATGTGGCCGAGCCGCCCGGCGGGTGCCTTCGGGTCGAGCGGCACGTAGCAGGCCCCGGCCTTCAACGCCCCGTATATCCCGATGACGGCGGCGGCCGACTTGGGGGCGAGGATCCCGACCCGGTCGCCGGGCGCCACGCCCAGGCGCAGCAGCGCCCGGGCCACCTTGTTACTCAGCTGGTCCAGCTCCCGGTAGGTGAGCAGGCAGTCCCCGGACGCTACCGCCGGCCGCTGCGGCTGCCGCGCCGCAGCCTCGGTCAGCAGCCGCTGCAGTAGATACGCCATCGCGCTTCCTTTCTGGTTGCCCCGCCGGGGATGGCTCGCCTGCCCGGGTGGCTCAGAGCCCGAGCATCCGGGCTAGTACCACCCGCTGGATCTCCGAGGTGCCCGAGTAAATGGTGCTGGCGACCGCATCCCGGAGGTCCCGCTCGATCCCGGCTTCCTTCATGTAGCCGTAGGCCCCGTGGACCTGGATCGCGTCCTGGCTGGAGTGCACCCATGCCTCGCTGGTGAACAGCTTCGCGGCGGCCGCCTCCGCCGGGGCGGACCTGCCCTGCTGCTTCAGCCATGCCACCCGGTAGATCAGCGACCTCGCCGCCTCCAGCCGCACGTACATGTCGGCCAGCTTGCCGGACACACCCTGGAACTTCCCGATGGGCTGGCCGAACTGCTCACGTGACCGCGCATACTCCGCACACGCCTCGAGCTGCCGCCGCATCGCGCCCACCACGCTGGCGAAAAGGCAGCTCCGTTCCCATTCCATGGACGAGTTGAAGATCGCCATCCCCGCCCCCTCGGGCCCCAGCCGGCTCCCGGCGGGAACCAGGCAGTCCTGGAGCGTCGCCTCGCCCATCGGCGAGGTCCGCAGGCCCATCTTCTCGAAGCTGCCGCTCACTGCGAGCCCCGGCGTCCCCGCGTCGACGAGAAAGGCGGAGAGCCCGGCCAGTCCGGGCCGTCCCGGGTCCGCAGCGTAGACCAGCAGCACGTCAGCGACCGGGGCGTTGGTGATGTACTGCTTGGTCCCCTTGAGGAGGTAGTGGTCACCGCGCCGCTCGGCGCGGGTGTGCATGTGCAGCGCGTCGGAACCGGAGCCAGGCTCGGTCATCGCGTGCGCGCCGATAAGGTCCCCCGACACCATCCCGGGCAGGTACGCCCGCTGCTGCGCCGGGGTACCGAAGATCATCAGCGGCAGCTCGACGCTCCATATCTGCGCGTTGAGGGAGAACAGAAGCCCGTTATCCTGGCACCCGTATCCTAGGGCCTCCATGACCAGGGCCGTCGTAACGATATCGCTGCCCGCGCCGCCCAGCTCGGCGGGGATCGGCAGGCCCTGCACCCCGAACTTGGCACATGCCTGCCACGCCTCCCGCGGGAACTCCCCAGCATCCTCGCGCTTCACCAGGTCCCGGTTTAGCTCCCGCCGGGCGAAGGCGGCCGCCGCCTCCGTCAGCTCGCGCTGCTCGGCGCTCAGTGAGAAATCCACGCCGTACCCTTCACTTCCTCAGCAATCATTCACTTCCTCCTCAGGTACCGGCTGTACCACACAAGACGCGGAGATGCCATGAGGGGTTTACTGCCCGACCAGGCTGGGTCCCGGCCAGAGCCTCCGAGTTTGAAGTGGGGGCCGACGCAACCCTCAGGTAATTGCTCGAACGCTTACCCGAGAAAGCTCATGACCGTCCGCCAGGCCAGGGACGGGCGCGATAGCCGGCTCGGTCAGCTCGAGTTCGCCAACTAACATCCGCCTCGACGGCCCCGCCGGGCCAACCGACGCTCCGCCCGTTAGGATCGGGGGTTCCACCAGTTTTCCCCTCCGTCGCGCGCTTATCTTTGCCACGTCTTGCTAGCGGTCCGATTGCTGAGACCGCCGACTTTACCGGTGGGGTTCGCGGCAATAGACTGCAGGTCTGCGATGCCGCCCTCCCAATCATACTCGAAGCCATGTGAAGGGCGACGTACTTCGATATCTGGCCCGTTCATGTAGTCCCAGGATGGATCAGGGATCTCCCAAGCTCCGTACATCGACCGCAGCTCAAGTTCATGGTCCTCGTGCTTGAGCCAGGTCCGGCCGAGGAACGAGAAGGGAACCATGGCCTGCTCCGGCAGATAAGCTTCTAGTTCAATCGGCCCGGCCTGCTCGAGGCCATACATGAAGTAACGAAGACGACCCGATTCCGGGAACATACGGAAGAACTCAAAACGGGCACCACGGCGCATGACGGTAATCTCCGTTACATATCCGTCATTATTGACGAAGTACCGATCGCATTTGAAACCGGCCTCAACAATGGCGGGCATGGCGCTAATCAAACGCTGGAAATCGTCGTCGGCCACCGCGAAATCCGCGTCCATGCTGTCATGGGAAAGGATTGCCCCGTCGCGGACCCAGCCCAGCAGCAGCCCTCCCCACACCCAGTAATGACCGCGGAGCTCGGTGGACTCCAGAGCATCGTGAAGGTCCCGCAGGTCAGACGCGAAGAGCTCGGCCAGCCGAGACCGCAGCGCCGGGATGCGCCGCGCGTGAACGGCCATACGTTCCGCGGCAAACCGCCGCATCCGGAATACTGCGCTGCTCATCACGATGCCAAGACCGCGAACTCGGGCAGCTCCGGGCGAAACGGCGCACTCCCGCAGCTAGCCATGGAGACACCTTCGATCCGAACTGGCAGGGCACCCTGGGAGATGGAGAATGGCGCCATATCGTCCTCTCGTAGCGTTGACAGCGGCCCGGGGCAAGCCCAAACGACCGATCACCCGCATTCCTGCGGCGCTTAGTACCATGCGTGAATCCACAGCATGACCGTGGTGAGAAGGACCAGCACGGCCAGGCTGAGCACCAACGACATAGCCGGTTCGGACCATCGTCCCATTCGTGACCAGTTGCTGACGATAGCCCGCCCGGGCACGAAGAACGCGAAGGCTAGAGCCAGCAGAACCCGAGGTGGCCCGTACCTGCCGACGAAGACCAGCGCGACCAGCAAGACCGTCAGCAGAATCGCGGTCATATCAAGCATGTAGCCTTGCCGGACCGCAGGTTGCCCGGCGTCTCCGGTTCGGTTAGCCACTCGACGATCCCGGGTCATCGCGCTGCGTATCACGGCGAGCCACCACCAGCGTTGACACTCCGAACCGGCGGAGGCCCGGCGTCCGGTCGAAGAACTGAATGCGGCCCTGATGTGCCTCGCGTAGGTACCTGGGCAGCCAAGCATATACCTCAAGGACTGGCCAGATGAATCCGCGGCTCTCCAGAACGCCGTCAAAGTACGCATCCGGAAACGGAAGGTCCTCGCTCTGAGCGACGTGGAACGAAGCATTCGGTAGCTTCCTGGCGGCAGCCTGGACGATCCGTTCCTCCTCGGCGTCCACTCCCACCACCTCGGCTGCACCCTGCCGCAATAGTTCGGCTGCATAGCCCCCATCTGCGCACCCCAGGTCGAGCCAGCGGCCTCGGACCAGTTCAGCAATGCGGCCCACACGGTATGAGACATTAAGGGGCATGGCTGTGGAGTTGCCCGGCTCCGGTCGCATAAGGCTGGTCATGAGGTCATCCAGTTCAGCGCGCCTACCAGACGCGACTGAGCGATTGCTCCGCGTCCACGGCTAGGTCTTTTCTGGTACGAGATCCGTACGGCCATGAAGGGTCCCCATCCAAGGTCACTGGTGCAACCAGGCTAGCGTCTGCGGGTACATGGCAGGATAGCCTCCGTCAGGTTAGCGGGTATCCGTCCTTGTCAGGGCAACGTCACTCTTCCGTGAGGTCCGGTAACCCGGCGGATCGTACAGGTACCGATCACTGCGAGCGATCATCTGCAACAATGCGTGATGGCGTCTGCCAGAATCTTGGGTGAAGTTGCGGGTCGCCGGTGCTCCAGTCGTGGGGTAGGTGCGTCATAGGTATTGGAATCTCGGCCCTGAATTCATCAGGTGAGGACGGCGATGAGATCTGGTAATGGTGGTCTGCGAGTGGTGAGCCCGGTCCCGCGGGAGGTTTGGGAGTCGCTGCTGCGCTCTGATGAGGGGGCGGCGGTGACGCAGTCGCTGGCGTGGCGGGATGCGGTGTTCGCCAGTGGCCGGTACCGAGATGTGAGCTTGCTGTATGAGTTCGGGTCCGGGCGGCAGGTGGTGCTGCCGCTGGCCCGGCGGCGAGGGCAGCCGCCGCAGGCGGCGGTGGTGGCGTCGTGGCCGGGGGAATGGAGCGTGGGCGGGCCGATCTGCCCGGACGGCCGGGTCAGCCCGGCGGAGGCGGCGGCGGTGCTGGCCGATGTGGCGCGGCGAGGGACGCTGGAGGCGCATGTCACGCTGCGGCACAACGCCGACCGGGCTTGGCTGGAGGCGGCCGGGCGGTTCGAGGTGGCCCGGTACGGCTGTTATGTGCTGGACCTTGACGGCGGCTTTGATCACGTCTGGCAGCACAAGTTCCGCGGCACCGCCCGGACGGCGGTGCGCAAGGCCGAGCGGTCCGGCCTGGATGTTGAGGTGGACCGGTCCGGCCGACTGATCGAGGTGGTGCATGAGCTGTATGAAAGGTCGGTCCGGGCGCGGGCGGCCCGGCTAGGCGAGCCGACCTGGCTGACCCGCGCGCGGATGAGCCGGATCGCGCTGACGACCTCGCTGCCGCAGATGAAGCTGGTCGCGGAGCATTTCGGGAAGGACTGCGCCACCTGGGTGGCGCGGTCGAAGGGCGAGCCCGTGGCCGCCCTGATCATGTTGCGGTTCGGAATGTTCATGCACTTCTGGCGGGTGGCCGAGGACGGGGTACTCGCCCACCCGGTGCGGGCCACCGAGCTCTTGCACCGCCTCAATATCGAGGAGGCCTGCCGGGATGGGTACCGGTTCTACAACATGGGCGGGGCCCCGGAGGGATCCTCGCTTGCCCGGTACAAGGAGAAGCTCGGGGCGAGCTTGTATTTCACCCATGAGCTGTCGCTGACGCGCCCGCCGCTGCGTGCTGCCCGGACGGCCCGGCGGTTCTCCGAGGACCTGGCCAAGAAGACGCTCCGGATCCACGACATGTGAGACCAGCAGGTCGTATCTCATGCCAGGAGTCACGGTGGGTCGTGTACCGGGAGGCCGAGGATGGCTGACGATGACGGACGCCTCTACCACGGCGGACGAGCAGAAGCCGTGCGACACCGAGGCCAGATGGCCCGGCTGACCGTGCGGATGGAGTAGGACCTCGCAGCTCTGACTATCAGTGCAGCGTCGCCCCCATTGAGGTCACTGGGCCTCCAGGACCGTGGCCGGGATATCTGCCAGCGCGGCGATGAGACGGGCGTTGTCGGCCGGATGGCGGACTGCTAGACGGAGCCGGGGGCGCCGGTCAGGGAAGCGGTCGGTGACGTCCTTGATTTCGATCCGCTCGGTGCGGAGCAGCGAGTGCCTGATCCTGGATCCCAGCTTCGGGTCGGCGTCGTCCAGTCGGGCAACCAGGAAGTTCCCCCCGCTTGGGTACACCTCGCCGATGAGCGGCAGGCCCAGCAGCTGCGCCCGGAACTCGTCCCGGTCCCGGGCAGTCGCGGTGAGGGATGCCTTGTACGCCGGGACGAACTTGAGGAGCATCTCCAGGAAGAACTCAGCCTCGGCCGACAGGTTCCAGATCGGAAGCTCCGCACCGATGTCCTGGATTACCTGGGAGTCGCAGCTGTACAGGTAGCCGAGTCGCAGTCCATGGACGCCCAGCGACTTGCTGAGGCTGCCCAGCACCACCACGTTGGGTAGCGGCTCCTCCTCGAGCATGTCGATGATGGATGGCTCCCCGCTGAACGGGAGAAAAGACTCGTCTACCAGGAACAGCGTGCCAGGTATACGGCGGGCGAGGGCGTAGATGTCCTTGGTCGGTATCGTGGTGCCGGTCGCGCTGTTCGGGTTCACGAGGACCACGAGACCGTGCTCCCGGGCGAGGGATTCGACGCATCCCCAGTCGATACCCGGGGAGTCCGCGTACCGGGTGGCCGGCGGCCAGGCACGGTCGTACTCGCCGAATGTGGGAGCAGGTATCGCAGCGTTCCTCCCGCCGAGCACCCTGGGCAGGAACGGGAACGCCTGCGAGGCGCCATGCAGCACCTGGAGGCGGCGTGGATCGCAGAGCAGGAAATAGCTGAGCTTCTCGTTGAGTATTGCCTGCCGGGAGCCGTAGTTGGTGACGAGGTCCGGCAGGGCGTGCCGCATTGCTGCGAGCATGGCACCCGGAGGGAAGTAGGCGTTCTTCATGAGGGAGAAGTCGAGCAATCCCGGGAAGTTCCAGTGCCCGCCAAACGATCTGGTCAGGATGCCCGGACGGGCAGCCGGCATGAACTCGAAGCGGGCGGCGGCCAGGTCGCTGGGAGTGTCTACCTCTATCCACTGCTCGCCGGTAACCAGCTCCGCACTGATCCGGTGCTCGGCGATGTTGGTGAGCATCCCGAGAACCATCTCGTAGTAACAGGAGGGGTCGATCTCTGCGTATGCCTTAAGCAGTGGTCGCAGGGTATCCCGGGCGAAGTCTGCCGCGAAGCGGTAGATGTTGAGCGTCTTGAACGTGCCGTCATAGGCGAAGTCGGCGTCCTGCATGCTGGTCGGGTGCAGCGCGGTGATGAAGCCGCCCCGTACCTCCACTACGGTGCCATCCATGCCGGTGCGGTAGCGGTCGAGGAGGGCGGCGTTACGAGCCGGGCTGCTGACCAGCCTAGCAAGGATACTAGTATCGAAGATCAGGTCGCATTCGATGAGGAGTACGTCCCTGTCGAACGCCAGCTCGCTCAGTGCGAGCGACAGCGAGATCACGTTGTTTGTCTCTGCGAACCGCGAGTTGTACACGAATCTAAGGTCGGCGTCCGGATAGCCGGCGCGCAGGAACTCTTCTATGTCTGGCGCCCGGTACCCGGTGACGATGGTCGCCCGGCGAACGCCTACCTGGCCGAGGGCATCCATGATCCGCCCGAGGATGGTCGTCTCGCCGACAGGAAGCAGTGCCTTGTGCACCCTGTCTGACAGGGGGCGCATTCGCCGCCCGAAGCCGGCCGTGAGGATGACCGCCTGCAACTCTGGGCCTGTCGTTGTCATAGATGCGTTCCTTCTCTTGGTACTGGTTACATAACCGGCTATGAGCGGTGGACACGCCGCGCAACCCGCGCGCGTTTCCCCTCGCCTGTGGTCATATCTGCACTCACGGTGGTTGAACCGGGACCAACCGACGCGGCTTCCCGACCTTGGCGGACGACGGCGTCAATGTCCGCATGCTCGGTGAAGACGCGATCGACCAGGTCCCCGTCCGCGATGTCACCCTCGTAGAAGGGCCGGCCCGCAGCGAACTCCCGTCTGCCTGTTACCAGATTGTCCAGGACCAGCGGTCTGATCCCTGCGTCGGAACACGCCGAAGCGATCGTGCTGCCGATGTAGCCGGCGCCGCCGGCGACAAGCACCTTCAAATGCCCGTTCCTCCTAGTCGCTACCTGCCCGGTCAGCTCGGGCCTGGGCCAAAGGCTACCCGTGTCCGCGCTGCGGACCGCCTGGAACCGATCGACACCATATTCAGATTGCAGACGGTGATTGCTCGTAATTGATTGATTCTGTGATAACTGGTCGAATGGCCCGGTCACCGTGCAGCCGGGCTAGCCCGTCCGGTGCGCCGGCGCGTGCCGCCCGGCGCAAGGCGGTAGCAATTTAATACCAGCCCGCTCGCCAGCAACGTTAGTTCGAGGTACCCCCGGCCGCAGAGGGTGGAGACGTGTTGGGCGCCGACGAGGACGGCGCAGGCTGCGCTCGACACCCCGGGGCGGAAGAACGCCGCCCATCCTTTAAGCAGCGGATTGATCCGTGCCAGCAGGACGTCCAGCGGCCGGTTCGTATCGACCCGACGGCACCACATCCTGACCTTCGCCATGGCGGCGCGCAGCGCCTTCCTGGACGGGTAGGTATAGACGTAGTGCTGGTTCGTGCCCCGCTTAGGGTGACGACGGTTTTTAACTTGGGTGTGTCGGGGGTTCGTGCTGGCCGTTTCTTGCGTGGCCTGGGTGTTCTGGGGGGTTGCGGGGGGATGGTCAGGGTGAGTCCGGCTGCGGCGGCGTAGTCGCGCAGGTCCTCCAGCGCCCAGCCGGGCGGCAGCGGCTCGACTCCCGCTCGTCGTGCGGCGGTTTCCCGGCGGGCGAGGTAGTCGCGGTGCGCGGCTTCGTAACGGCGCCGCAGCGCGCCGTCGGCCAGCCGCGCGGTCATGTCCCGCATCACCCCGGCGGCCTCCAGCTTGCTGACCGCGGCGGCCGCCCGCGGGCAGGTCAGGTAGTACAGGGTGGGAAACGGGCTGCCGTCGGGCAGCCTCGGCGCGGTCTCGGCGACGTCGGGCAGCCCGCACGGGCACCGGTGGGCGACGGCGAGCAGCCCGCGCGGCGCGCGGCCGAGCTGGGCGGCGATGGCCGCCTCATCCCGTGCGGCTATCACTTCGCCGGGCTCGCTTCGGCCTGCTGGACCGATTGCCACACCTTGTCATACCACGGAGCCGGCCCCGGTTTGGCCGACGCGGCGGTGCCGGCCGCGGACGGGCCGCCCGCCACGATGTAGCACTGCGTGCCCGGGAAGCACATGTCGAGTTCCTGCCGGGCCAGCTGCTCGATGTAGGCGGGACTGGACAGCCTGGCCTGCTCCGCCTCCAGGCTCTTGACCTGGGCCAGCATGGCCTGCTGCTGCGCCACCAGCGAATCGATCTGCTGGCGCTGGGTCACGTACTCGCGTACCGGGTACGCCAGGCTCAGCGCGATCGCGCAGATCACCACCGCAAGCACCGCCGCCCGGCCGGTCAGCCGGGTGGACCGGGGGGCCGCGGCGGGCGGGGCCATCAGCCCTGGCTGGCCCGGGCCGCGAAGCGGGGATACGCGCCCGCGCCGGCGTAGGCCGCCGCGTCGCCGAGCAGTTCCTCGATCCGCAGCAGCTGGTTGTACTTGGCCACCCGCTCGCCGCGGGCGGGCGCGCCGGTCTTGATCTGGCCGCAGTCGGTGCCGACGGCCAGATCCGAGATGGTGGTGTCATCGGTCTCGCCGGAGCGGTGGCTGATCACGCAGCTGAACCCGGCCCGGTGGGCCAGGCTCACCGCGTCCAGGGTCTCGGTCACCGAGCCGATCTGGTTCAGCTTGACCAGCAGCGAGTTCGCCGAGCGCTCGGCGATGCCGCGGGCCAGCCGCTCCGGGTTGGTGACGAACAGGTCATCGCCGACCACCTGGACCCGCTCCCCGATACTCGCCGTGAGCTGCTGCCAGCCCGGCCAGTCCTCCTCGGCCAGCGGGTCCTCCAGCGACACCAGCGGGTAGGCGCCGACCCATTCCGCGTAGATGGCGGCCATCTCCGCGGAGGTCCGCGGCTTCCCCTCGAAGTTGTAGGCGCCGTCGGCATAGAACTCCGACGCGGCCGCGTCGATCGCCAGCGCGACGTCCCGGCCGGGGGTGAACCCGGCCTTGCCGATCGCCTCGACGATCAGGTCCAGCGCCGCCCGGTTGTGCTCCAGGTCGGGCGCGAAGCCGCCCTCGTCGCCGATGCCGGTGGACAGGCCGCGCTGCCTGACCACCGACTTCAGCGCGTGGTAGACCTCGGCCCCCCAGCGCAGCGCCTCGGCGAAGGTCGCCGCGCCGGCCGGGGTGATCATGAACTCCTGGATGTCCACGTTGTTGTCCGCGTGCGCGCCGCCGTTCAGGATGTTCATCATCGGGACCGGCAGCACGTGCGCGTTCGGGCCGCCCAGGTAGCGGAACAGCGGCAGGCCGCTGGACTGCGCGGCGGCGCGGGCGACGGCCATGCTGACGCCGACGATGGCGTTCGCGCCCAGCCTCGACTTGCCCGGCGTGCGGTCCAGGTCGATCAGCGCCTGGTCGACCAGCCGCTGGTCGTCGGCCTGGTGGCCGAGCAGTTCCGGCTGGATCTCGTCGATGACGGCGCAGACCGCCCGGGTTACCCCCTTGCCGCCGTATTCCGAGCCGCCGTCCCGCAGCTCGACCGCCTCGAACGCGCCGGTCGAGGCGCCGCTCGGCACGCCCGCCGTGGCGACGGTCCCGTCGTCCAGCGCCACCTCGACCTCGAGGGTCGGGTTACCGCGGGAATCCAGGATCTGCCTGGCATGGATCGCATCTATCGAAACCACCGCCGGCTCCTTGCCTGTCCTCGAATCGCGCCCGTACGGGCCAGGCGCAAGCCCGCCCACAGCGAGCCTAGTAGAGCGGCGGCACTTCGGCGGCGCGGGCACGCCGGACCGGCGCGGAAAGGTTCGCCGACCGCGGGTACGCTCCGCTCGAAGATCGTATGACCGACAGGCGGTGACAATAAGTGATACTGAACGTTCATAATGTAATTGTTGCGCTCGGTCGTAAACCACCCAGATGGGCCGCGCGTCTTAGTTTCGTTCCAATACTTCACCTACATTTTGGAACACGTTAACCCAGCGGTACGTTTGGGAGTACCGGTACCGACGGTACCGGGCTCCATCCCTGGGGAGGGGACTGTCTTGTCAGTCGAGGTCGGGCAAGCGCCCAAGTCAGTCGAGGCCGGGAACATGGTCAGGCATCGCGGAAGGGTGGAATGCGGCTGCGACGTGCACAGCGAAGCACACGCAGCCTTCAGCTACCGTTAAGAGTCAGCCGGAGGGGTGGGCCGGTGAGGCTCGTTATTGGCCACGACAACCGAAACCTATGCGAGGCACTCGCCGTCGCACTTGAAGCACGCGGTCATCAGGTGCCGGCGACCGCGACGACCACGGCGCTTGGGATTGCCGAGGTGGCCTGGCACCGGGTTGAGGCGTGCCTGCTCGACCCGTGCTCTCCTGCCGGCCAGGCGCATACTTTTCGCATCGCGGGAGAGGGAAATGCTGCGCAGAATCAGCGATCGGACTGCTTAGCACCGTGCTACTCGACCATGGGCGATCATTGCCGACGTCAAACGAGCACTGCAGGTTGTCCGACGCCCTTGCGGCGCGATGCAGTACGGCCAGATTGTGGTGAAGATGAGGGTCCGACGTGGGAGCGACGGCACCTGATAGCTGTGTCTGTGGGAATATCGGAGGGGAGTGGGGACCAAGTGGAGCGGGTCCATCAAGAGTGCCCGGGCATTCTTGACTATAACTTTGCGGATTTGTCGGAACAGAGGGAGGATTCCTTCACCGCAGCGCGCGCGTCGCTGCATGAGCTTTGTCATGACCTGATTGAACCGGCGGCCACCATCAGATGGCTGGTACGCGCCGCCACCGCCACCGAGTCAGGGCAAGACCTGCGGGGCCGGCTTGGCGCCATCGACGTCGCGGCCGCGCAGATCGCAGCGATCTGCGAGAACGTTCTGGACTGGCCGCAGCGCGGCGCGTCGGCGCGCCTCGACGTGCTGGCCGGCGACACGGCGGCCAGCGCACAGATCCGGTACGCCGGGGTGATCGACGTGATCTCCCAGCCCGTCACGGCACTGGCGCCGGCCGGCGACATGGTGCGGATCCTGGGTAACCTCCTGGCCAATGCGTGCCGGGCCGCCGGGCCGGGCGGCCGGGTCCGCATCCTGGTCGACGAGGCCGGCGCCCAGGCCCGGCTGGCAATAGCCGATTCAGGTAAGGGCCTCGGCCAGACGACGGTACCAGGCGGCCGGGCGGGCCTCGGGCTCGATATCGTCGGTGCGCTCACGCTGAAGTACGGCGGCAGCGTCCACCTCGGCGTCAGCGACCTCGGCGGCCTTGCGGTGACCGTGCTGCTGCCCGCGCAAGGGGGGGCGGCGAATTGAAGGTCGTGATCGCCGATGCGCACCGTATCTTCGCCGGCGCCCTTGAATCGCTCCTGCGCAGGGCGGGTCACGGGGTCGCCGGTTGCGTAGCCGGGCTCGATGACGCGGTGGAATTGAGCTTGCGCGAGCAGGCCGACGCCTGCGTGCTCGACCTCGGCCTGGCCGGAACCTGCGAGCCGGGTACGCTGCAGGTGGCCATGGCTGGTTCGCCGCGGACCGCCTTCGTGGTACTTGCGGATTCGCCCGGCTCGGCCGGCTTCACAGGCATTCTCGCCGCGGGAGTGCACGGGGCCGCGCTCAAGACCGACGATTTCGTCGAGGTCCTGCGGGTGCTCACCGCCGCGGCGAGCCGGCTGGCCCGCCGCGGCGGCGGAGGCGCGGTGCTCTCGCTGGCGGCCCAGGCCGCCCACCGGCCGATCCGGCACAGCCCGCGCTATCCGGCCCTTGACCATCTGCTGACCCCGCGCGAGCGCGAGGTACTGGCACGCCTGGTCCGGGGCGAGAGCACGACCAGTATGGCCAGGGCGATGGGCGTGCGGCTGTCCACGACCCGCACCCACGTCGACTCCGTGTTCATCAAGCTCGGGGTGCATTCGCGGCTGGAGGCCGTCGCCTACGCCGTCCGGGAGGGGATCGTCGACATACGTGGCGGCCTCGAGCCACCGGCGACGCCTGAGGCTCTCAGCGGGTAATGCAGACCAGTAACCTGCTCATCGTCGACGACCACCGCGTCTTCTGCCAGGGCCTGGAGACCGTCTTCGCAGCGGAACCGGACTTCGATCCGATGGCGATCAGCAATCCTGATCAGGTGCTCGGTATCGTGGCGGCGTGGCGGCCGGACGTGGTGCTGATGGATCTGCGTCTCGGTGAGGTCAGCGGCGTCGACCTCATCCGGCAGATCACCGTCCTGCCGTCCCCGCCCGCGGTCGTGGTGCTGACCGCCTACGCCAACATCGCCGCGGCGCTGGACGCGGTCCGGGCTGGCGCGGTGGGCTTCGTGGCCAAGAACGCTTCGGTCGAGCAGGTCATCAGCGCGGCGCGGGCCGCGGTGCTCGGCGGCAGCTGGCTGCCGCCCGAGCTGATAAGCAAGCTGGTCGCCGAGCACCAGGAGCCAGTCGGCGCGCCGCAGCTCATAGCGCAGCTCACGGCGCGGGAGCATCAGGTGCTCAGCCTGATGGTCAGCGGCCTGGACCGGAACGGCATCGCGGGAAAACTGCACCAGTCGCCGAATACCGTCCGCACGCATATCCGCAACGTGATCGTGAAGCTCGACTGCCACAGCGCCATCGAGGCCGTCGCCGTCGGCCTCAAGGCAGGCCTGCGCCCCGAATAGCGGCGAGACCTCCGCCAGCTCAGCCAACGGGTTCACAACCTGAAGGGCCAGCCCCGGCGCCGGTTACGCCGCTCGCCGTTCGCTGCGATCGGGGCCGGGGGGGCCTCGGCGGCGGCAAAGGACCGCGTTGGCTGGGCGGACCTGGTGTCCGGGGCGAGGCGGGTCATCGCGGTCTGCTGCGCGGCCTGGCTGGCGGGACCGGCCGGGGTCGAAGCGGCGCCGACAGCGGGAACGGCCTCCATCACGATCGTGGCCTCGTCGTCTTCTGACCACGGACGCTGACGGCTCGCCACCATCGTGGCCTCGTCGTCTTCTGACCACGGATGCCGACGGCTCGCCACCATCGTGGCCTCGTCGTGGGTCACCGGCGGCCGGTAACGGCCGAAGATAACCGTCGCGTCGCCATAGTCCTCGCGGTCCGCATGCGCAGGCGCGGGCGCCTGCGGATCGATCAGGCTCGTCGGCGCGTCGTGGGTCACCGGCGGCCGGTAGCGGCCGAAGACAACCGTCGCATCGCCATGGTCAGCGCGGTCCGCATGCGCAGGCGCCTGCGGATCGATCAGGCTCGTCGGCGCGTCGTGGGTCACCGGCGGCCGGTAGCGGCCGAAGACAACCGTCGCATCGCCATGGTCAGCGCGGTCCGCATGCGCAGGCGCCTGCGCGTACGAACCGATCAGGATCGTTGGCGAGGCGTCAGGCAGCAGCGGCGCGTAGGGGACCAGCACGATCGTAGGCTCGTCGTCCTCGTTCCGCGGAGGCGCGTAGCGAGCCGGACCGGCCAGCCCGGCGTCGGCCAGAGCCGCAGGCGCGGGTGCGGGCTTGGCCAGCCCGGCCAGCAGCAACACCGTGCGGACCAGGATCTTCAGGTCATGCCCGAGATCGCGGCGCCGCAGGTAGTCCAGGTCGATGGCCAGCTTCGGATGCAGTTCGTAGGTCGCGTAGTGCTGCTCCGGGTCCTCCTCGCCCAGAATCGTCGCCTTCTGGACTTCGGTGTAGAAGATCTGCCCGGGACCGGTCAGGCCAGGGCGCACGTTGAGGATCTGGAGCTCTTCGTCGTTGTAGTACGGGATGAATCGGAGTACCTCTGGCCGCGGGCCGATGATCGTCATGTCGCCCCGCAGCACGTTGACCAGTTGCGGCAGCTCATCCAGCTTGGCCGCGCGCAGCAGGGCGCCGAGCTTGGTGACGCGGGAGTCCGCACGGCTGGTGACCAGCGGGCCGGCCTTGTCGGCGCCCGACACCATCGAGCGGAGCTTGAGCATCGTGAACTGCTCGGCCGCCCGGCCCGTGCGGACCTGCCGGTAGAAGGCCGGCCCCCGGCTGGTCAGCCGGACCAGGCCGGCCAGCAGCACGATGATCGGGCCGGCGATGACCAGCGCGATCCCGGACACCACGATGTCCACCACCCGGCGCGCCCAGGAGTCGACGACGATCTTCGGCTTAGCCAGCCTGAAGTCCTCGGTCCGCGTGGCCACCCGGAACTGGCGGCGGGCGAGCAAGACCAGCACCATGGTGGTGGTCAGGTAGGTGACGGCGGACGTGATGGCGCCGCCCATCGCCCCGAAGCGGGGGATGAGGATGACGTCCAGGACCACGGTGATGATCGCGCCGACGCCCATCCCGACCGAGTTGAGCCCCGGCCGGCCGATGCCGAGCAGGTAGGCGGACGAGACCGCGGCCGCCCCCTCGATGGACAGGCCGATGATGATGACCTCGGCAGGCGCGATGGCCCCGCGATACGCCGGCCCGTAGAGGATAGGCAGGGCGATGTAGGTGCCCACGGCCAGCAACGGCGTCATGATCAGGGTCAGCCCGGTGATCAGCGGCAGCACCCGGCGGGCCTCGGTGGTCGCCTCGGTCCGGCCCAGGCGCGCGTACCGCGGATACAGGACGTAGTTGACGGCCGTCGGGACGAGCCGCATCAGCTCGGCGAACTTCGACGCCACCGCGTAGACGCCGAGCACGGCGGGTCCCGCCATCGCCCCGAGGAGCACGAAGTCGAACCGCAGGTTCGTCAGCCACAGCATGTTCCCCAGCTGCCCGCGCGCTCCGAACGCGGTGATCCGCCCGGCCAGGCTGAACGACGGCCGCCCCCAGTGCGAGAAGAACCCGCGCGACCACAGTCGCAGCACCGCGGTGATGAAGTAGAGGCCGCCGGAGACGATCATCGAGGCGACCACCAGGGTCGACCCGCCCCGCCCGGTGGCGATCCTGACCGCGACATAGACCGGGACGAACCAGAACTCCTCGGCCACGATGAGCAGGTTGGCACCCGCGATGTCGCCGGCGCCCTGGCAGCAGGCCTTGGCCGTGACGTTCCACAGCGACGTGACCACCGAGATGGTCATGGCCACCACGAGCACCAGCGGCATCTGCTTGAAGAACACGTTATGGAACGGGACGGCGCAGGCCAGCCAGGCCACCGCGCTGATCCCGGCGCCGATGACGGCCATGACGGCGATCGTGGGCCGTACCCGCCGGTTCTTACCGTGCTCGCCGGCCAGGAAGTAGGCCGAGGCGGTCGGCAGGCCGCAGGAGATCACCACGCCGAACAGCCAGGGCAGCACGCGCAGCAGCGCGTAGTAGCCCAGCACGGTCGGGCCGCCTATCCGGGCGACCAGCAGGCTCGCTATCGAGACGCAGACCAGCGCGCCCCCCTGGGCGCCCAGATTCCCGAGGACCTGCTTGGACGTCACCCGCGCGCTGGCCTTCCTGGCCATGCCGGGGAGAAACGCCCGGGCCGCAGCGGGGACGGCCGCGGGAACCGGCGGAATGTACGGGGCGAGAGGCCGGCGCAGGTTCGCCGGATGGCCGTTGCCGTCAGCGGTCTTGGCCGGCGGCCGGGCGGCCAGCCGGGTCAGGGCAGTCGGCCGCAGCCGGGCAAACCGGCGCTGCACGCTGGCCTGATGCGCGCGCAGCGCGTCGCGGCCCAGCACCGCGCTGATGCCGAACAGCATCCACAGCGGGCGGAAGTGCAGGACCTCCTCGTAGAAGGAGTTCACGCTTATCGCGAGCAGGGCGGCCACGAGGCCGGCCGGGGCCGGCACGGCGGCGGCCATCGGAGCCGACAGCTGCCGCCGCAGCACCGGCCCGGCCCGGATGATGATGCAGCCGGCCAGCAGCAGCAGCGCGCCCAGGCCCAGCACGCCTCGCTCGTCGAGCGCCGCGAGCCAGTCGTTGTGCGCCTCGTTGGCGTACGGGTAGAGCCCGGTGGTGAGCAGCGGCTTGGTGCTCGCCGGGCCGAGGCCGGTCACACCGTGGCTCTGCTGGTAAAGCTCGATGGTCTCCTGGATAAGCAGGCCCCGCTCGTTGCTGCTCTGTCCGCTGCGGCCGATCGAGTTGACCAGCAGCGGCTGGCCGCTGGTGAGTGCCCATTGCCTGATCGAGTTCAGCGGCAGGACGGTGAAGAACGCGCCCACGGCCAAGCCGACGACCAGGCCGGTGGCCAGCACCCCGGCCCAGCCGTGCCGCCGGTAATGCTTGACCATGAACAGGAACGAGATGCCGAGCCCGAGCGCGAGGACGCCGCCATTGGATTCGCTCAGCACCAGCGCCCACAGCAGCAGGATGTAGCCCAGGCACCTCATCCATCGCCTGCCGGGCGTGCGCGAGGCGTACAGGACGAAGATCGTGGAGTCCCAGTACCAGGACGCGTAGTTCGGGTCGCCGAAGGTGAACATCACCCGGTTGCCTTCGGCTGCGGTCAGCCCTTCGAGCGCCGTGACATGGCCGAGCCACGCCATGATGACGACCCCGGCCCAGAAGATGCCGGACCAGCTCCAGGCCTTGAGCGCGATGCGCATGGCGCGCGGCCCGGAAAGCACGTTGGTTATGGTGGTGCACCACGCGAACAGCAAGATGTCGATCAGCAGCGTCAGCAGCGCCGTGGTGGGCAGCGTGGAGACCAGACCGGACGCCGCTCCCGCGGCCACGAACAGCGCGACCGGGATGAAGTAGGGAGCGCGCAGCTTCTGGTGCGTGCCGGCCAGCCAGACAGCGGCGGTCACGATGGCGACCACGATGAGCAGATCGACCGGCGAGCTGTTGCCGGGCCCGGTCGGGTGCAGGATCGGCTGGAAGATGATGGCCAGGACCAGCGTGATCACGGCCGCGCGCTGGGCGCTGCCGCGGGCTGGCGCGGGCTCGGCCTGCCGCGGCGAGACAGCCTCGTGCGTCATCGTCATCGTCATCGTTATCAGCGGCGTCCTGTGAGGCGACGGAACAGCAGCAAGTGGTTGAAGGCGAACTCGTCGTGGTCGGTGGTCGCGGCGGTGGCCGCGAGGTCGGCGAGCAGCACGTCCCGCCAGCAGGACGAGGGCACGCCAACGCGGTCGAGCCCGGTCATGACGAACGAGCGCACCAGGTCCGGGTACCAGCCGGCTCCGTCAATGGCGTACAGGACGCCGACCCCCCATCGGCCGGCCCGCAGTCCGGGGTGACCGGTCACCCGGCGTCCCGGGCGGGTGTGCCGGTCGAGATACAGGGAATACGACGTGGCGAACCGGGCCAGGTCGCTGACCGGCGAGCCGGCCGGGCGCGCGGCTTCCCAGTCGATGACGCCGAGCACCTGGTTCCCGTCGACCATGAGGTTGCCCGGCCAGAAGTCACCGTGCACGACCGATACCGGCGTCTGGTGACCCGCCAGGCGACTGGCCAGGCCGGCCAGCTCGGCCAGGTCGGCCTCGGCTCCGGGGCGGCCGGCGAACCGGCGGCCGATCGAATCCGCGACCCCGTCCAGCATCCGGGCCAGGCTGGCCTGCTCGGGCCGGCCGTGGCGCCGTACAGCCCGGCCAGCCAGCCGCCGGCCGCGGCGAAGTCCGCGGCTACCGCCTCGCGCCGGGCCGTATGCCGCCAGGAGTGGTAGGCCGCGAGCATCGACTGCCCGGGCAGCGCCGTCATCACCAGCACGGGCCGGCCCAGGTGCTCCACCGTGGCGACCACCCGGGGGATCGTCGCGGTCACCGGCCCCAGCGGCCGGGCACCGACCTGAGCCAGCTGCGCCGCCTCGCGCTCGACGCTGCGCGCCGCGACGTCGGTCGTCGGGACCTTGGCCACGTAGGCAGGCCGGGCCGCGCCGGGGGGGAACAGCAGCACGGTCAGCTTCGCGTTCGGGTCTCTCGACATCGCCAGGCACGCCGCCCGGCCTCCCACCTGATCGATGAAGGAGGCCAGCGTCCGCGGCGGGGCAATGGTCATTCCGGTCGCCCGACCTGGACCATGCCGCCGGCCCGGAGCGCGGCCGCGAGCAGCCACGACGCGCGGTAGCGGAACATGCGCAGTCCCACGGTCACGACCATGCTGACCGCCGGCCCGGCGCCGGGCGGCACCGACAGCACCGAATCGGCCAGGTAGCGCAGCACGGCCCGGTCCGAGCTGGCCACGATCAGCGGACGCCGCCGCGGCACCGCGATGTAGGCCCCGGCGGGCAGCACGGCGGGCCAGGGGGTGTCTTCGGCCAGGTTCATGTCAGCACCGCGAACGGGCGCATCCTGGCCACCGGCCGCACCAGGCCGTGCCCGGTGAGGATGCCGAGGGCCTCGTCGACGCCGCGGTCGTCCAGGTGCGGTACCTCGGCGGGCGCAGTGCCGTCGTAGCGGTGACGAGCCGTCGTCCGGCCCTTCGGGTCGGGCCCGGAGCGGCCGGACCGCTCGAAGGCGGAGATGATGCTGCCGGTGCCGTGACACGCGGTGTACAGGCTGCGCTGCGCGGCATCGTCCGGCACGCACAGGTAGGACGAGGTGCGGTTGGTGCCGGGCAGCAGCAGCGGCTGGCCGGTCCTGGCGAAGACCGGGTGGTCTTTCATCTGGGCCGCCGGATAGGCGCGGCAGGCGTTGTGCCGGTGCACGAACGCGCGCGTTCCGTCCACCTCTTCCTCGTAGATCGAGTTGTGCGGCGAGTCGACCACCAGGCTCGCGGTCGCGCCGAAGGCGGAGCTGGCCATCCGGCGCAGCTCTGCGTAGGTGGCCATCCGGTAGGCGAAGCCGTAGTTCATGGCGAGCCGCGTGGCCAGCAGCACCCGCCGGCCGTCGTCGCCGTCGACGGGGACCGAGGGGCAGCCCTCGGTGAAGTAGGCCGCCAGCCGCTGCTTGATCCCGGACCGCGGCGTGAGCAGGTGGGTGAGCGGTCGCTGCACCGCCATCTCCGCGCGCAGCATCCGGGACGCGCTCTTGCGCCGGGCGTACAAGGCGCCGAGCTGGCCGGTCAGAACCCCGCCGCCGTTGTGGAACTGCACGGTGACCTGCCCGGGGCGGATGCCGAGCTCGGCCGCCGCGGCCGGGTCGAGGATGTCCTCGACCTCCTGCAGTTCGAGGAAGTGCGTGCTCGGGCCGATGCCGCCGAAGCGCAGGCGGCTCATCTGGACCACCAGCCACGGCAGCTCCTTGGCGGCGCGCTTGACGCCGCCGTACGCGTCGATGTCGAGCCGGCCGCGCTCCTCGATGTGGTCTAGCTCGTCGCCGGACAGGCCGTAGCGCTCGGCGGCGAAGTCGGCCCCCTCGGTCGCGGCCCGCAGCACCTCCCTGGACGTCAGCTCCCGGCGCCAGTTCGGCGGGCTCGGGAACCGCCCGGCGACCTGGCGGTAGAAGTCGGTCACCGCGCCGGCCGACGGCCGCTCGATGTCCAGCGTCATCAGCGCCATGCCGCAGTTGAGCGCGGCGTCGGTCAGCGCGGGCCGGATCTCGCCCTTGGTGGCGACCGCGATGCTCGACGGCATCTCCGACTTGGCCTTATGGCAGAAATCGGGCAGGACCACGGGCGGCGCCGCGAGGCCCACGCCGTCCGTTCCCTCGCCGAGGCGCTCGATCATGCCCTGGTCGGCGGGGGCGGCCTCGCTGTCGAACACGGTGAACTGGCGATCCTCGGCGTCACGCGAGCCGGTGAGGACCTCTATTTCCATCTCGTCCCTTTCATGCCGCGAGACCGTCGAGTGCCTCGCATACACGGTCTACGTCGGAATCGGTCAGGCCGGGGTGCATCGGCAGTGACAGCAGCCGCGGGAAGATCTGGTCCGCGGCCGACAGCTCGCCGCATGCCTCCAGGCCGAGCAGGTTGCGGAAGTACGGCAGGTGATGAACCGGAATGAAGTGCACCGAGGTGCCGATGCCTGCCTCGGCCAGCCGCTCGGCCGCGGTGTCACGGTCGGCACCGAACGGCCGGTGGTGAATGCGCACGATGTACAGATGCCAGGCGTGGGCGTCCGCCGCCGGGCGCGGCGGGAGCTCGAGGCCCTCGATGCCAGCGAGTTGCCGGTCGTACCGCGCGGCGATGGCCGCCCGGCGCTGCTGCCAGCTCTGCAGGCGGCGCAGCTGCTCCCGGCCGATGGCGGCCTGCAGGTCGGTGAAGTTCGCCTTCATCCCGGCTTCCTCGACCGTGTACCGCCAGGTGCCGGACCGGTGGTACCGGCGCCAGGCGTCGCCGCTCATCCCGTGCAGCCGCATCCGGCGCCAGCGCTCGGCCAAGTCGCCGTCGGTCGTGGTGATCGCGCCGCCCTCGCCGATCGGGAGGTTCTTAGTGGCGTAGAAGCTGAAGCACCCGGCACGCGAGAAGCTGCCCACCGGCCGGGCCCCCAGGGTGGCGCCGAGGCCGTGCGCGGCGTCTTCCACCACGTTTCCGTTCGGTATACCCGCCGCCTCAGCCAGCTCCGCGCCGTCCACCGGATAGCCGGCCATGTGCTGGATGACCATGGCCACCGCGCCGTGCCTGGCCGCCGCCTTGGCCACGCCCTCCGCGGACACGGTGAGGGTCGCCTCGTCCGTGTCCACCAGCACCGGCCGCAGCCCGGCGTGGATGATCGCCTGGACGGCGCCGCAGAAGGTGAGCGTCGGGGTCAGGACCGGCGCCCCGGGCGGCAGGCCCAGCCCGGCCAGGGCCAGCTCGATGGCCGCGGTGCACGAGCTGACCGCGACCGTGTGCGGAGCGTCCACCCACGCGCCGAACTCCCGCTCGAACGCGAGCGACTCGGCGCCCATCGTCACCCAGCCGCTGGCCAGCACCCGGACCGCGGCCTGCTGGGCCTCGGGCGTTATCTCGGTGCGGCAGAAGGGCACCTGCTGCGCCGTCACGATACGGCCAGCTCGGACTGCGCGGGCGGGGAGCCCACGTCGAGCCGCCGGTAGGCGTCGGCGAGCACGGCGCCGAGCGCGTCCGCCGACAGCTCGGTGCCGAGCCCGGCCCGGCCGGCCGCGCCGAGCCGGGCGGCCTCGTCGGGGTTGTCGAGCAGGTAGCCGAGGGCCCGGCTCAGCACCTCCGGCATTCCCGGCGGCACCAGCAGGCCGGTCTCCCCGGGCACCACGACGTCGGGCACCGCGTTGACCGCGGTCGCGACGACCGGCAGGCCGGCCCCCATGGCCTCCACGATGGCGCAGGGCAGCCCCTCGTACAGGCTGGCCATGGCGAAGATGTCCAGCCCGGGGAGCAGGGCTTCGACGTCGCTGCGCTCGCCGGTGAACAGGATCCGGCCGGCCATGCCGAGCTTGCTCGCGAGCCGTTCGGTCTTCGCGCGCAGCGGGCCCGCGCCGATCCAGACGCCGAACACGTCGCGGCGGCCGAGCCCGGCCAGGGCGCGGATCCAGTCGTGCGGCGCCTTCTGGAACGCCAGCCTCCCGACCGTGCCCACCACCTGCATGCCGGGCGGCACGCCGAGGATCCGCCGGGCCTCGGCCCGGTCGTGCGTGCCGGGCGCCGTCAGCGCCTTCTCCAGGCCCACCCCGATGGTGCGGACCCGCTCCGGCGGGGCGATCCGGCGGGTGACGGCCTCGGCCGCGACGCCCGAGCCGACGGCGAGGAAGACGTCGGTGTACCGGCCGACCCGCCGCTCGATCTGGATGTACGCGGTCCGGCGCGGCCAGGACTGGAACTGGTGGAACGGGAAGCCGTGGAAGGTGTGCACGATCCGGCCGACCTCCAGCTGGTGCGCGGCCGTGCGGCCGAGCGCGCCCGCCTTGGAGCTGTGCGTGTGCACCACGTCGAAGCCCCGCAGGCACGCCCGCAGGTCGTGCAGGGCCCGGCGGTCGTCTAGCGGCGCAATCTCGCTGCGCAGGTGCGGCAGCGTTATCACCTCGTGGCCGGCCGTGCGCGCCTTGCTGACCAGGCCCTCGTCGGCTTCGCCGGTGACGAACACGATCTCGTAGCATTCGGGGTCCAGCGCCAGCGCGCCGCGCAGGGCCACCCCGCCCGCCCCAGCCATGAACCTGGTGACGACCTGCGCCACCCGCAGCCTGCTGCCGGTCATGCCGTCACCTCCGCAGCCGCCGTCCCGAGCAACTCGCGCAGCGCAGCCCCCGGATGATCACCGAGGGCCACCTGCAGGCACGGCAGGCTCCGGCTGAGCTGGCCGGCCACCTCCTCGACCGGGGGATGGCTGCCGCCCACGCCGGTGCCAAGCGCCAGCGTGGCCGCGAACGACCAGTAGCGGCGCAGTTCCCCGGCCATGTACGTGCCGGCCACCAGGTAGCGTGCCGCGAGCTCCGGGTCACAGGCCCGCACCGACGGGCCACCACGCGACACCACGACCAGGAGGCCGGGCCGCATCTGGTCGGTGCGCCGCGGCCACGTCACCTCCCGGCGGCCGTGCGGCATCCGCCGTCCGCCGCCGCGGTGGACCTCGACGGGCAGCCGCAGCGGCTCGAGGACGCCCCACGCGTCCTGCCCGTCACTCACGCACAGGTTGTCGCAGGTGGAAGCGGCTCCAGCCAGCAGTTCACCGTGGACGAGCGTAGTCTTGCCGACGCCTCCCGGCCCCGCCAGCAGCACCGTGCGGTCGTCGGCGCCGCCGAGGCCGCACACCGAGGCATGCAGCGGGGCGCGGCCCCGCTGCTGACTCCACCACAGCGCCGGGTACTGCAGCAGGACGGCCCGCAGCAGCAGCCGGGCCCGCGCGCGCAGCACGGCCGCCGCTGCCCGTCCCTTTCCAGAAGGCCGCCAGCGGGCCACCACGCTCAGGGCCGCGCCGTCCGCCGTCACCTGGAGATCCAGGCCGGACGAGCAGGCGTCGCCGAGGACCACCTGCCCCGGGCGGCACCAGGCGCCGCGGGTCAGCACCCGCCAGCCGGTGACGTCGAACGCCGCGGAGCCGCGCTCGACGCTGACCCGGACGCCCGGCGCCGTGACCGCATCGGTCGTCAGCTGGCCCGCGGCACCCTCGGCCAGCACGTCGGCGATCCAGGGGACCGCGCATGTCACGTCCAACCGCTCGCCGGCGGTGTTCAGCACGGCCCGCATCAGAACTCATCCGGGTAGGGACTCGCCATGGCCATCGCCGCCGCGGTCTTCGTCTCGGGTACGGTGGCCGGGCGGTACCCCGGCACCAGTTCGCCGAGCAGGGCCCGGATTTGGTCGTTATCGCCGTCCGCGGTCGCGGCGTAGAGCAGCTGCAGCGAACCGGCGAAGCTGTCAGGCAGCCGCCCGTGCCGGGCGGCCGTGATGGCCGGGTTGACGGTGGGCAGCCGCTGTTCGAGCTCGTCGAACAGCGTCTCGTGCAGCTTCTCCCCCGGTCGCAGGCCGGTGAAGTGGATCTGCACGTCCGGCACTCGGAGCTGCTCCGCGTAGCGGCGCACCAGGTCGACGATCCGCACCGGTTCGCCCATGTCCAGCACGAACGTCTCGCCGAACTCGCCCATCGGCGCGGCCGACAAGACCAGTCCGACGGCCTCCTCGACCGTCATGAAGAACCGGGTGACGTCGGGATCGGTCACCGTGACCGGCTCGCCGCGCTCGATCTGCTGACGCACCACGGCCAGCAGCGAGCCGCGGCTGCCGAGCACGTTGCCGAAGCGGACCGAGCAAACCCGCATCGTGCGGTCGGCGTTGGCCTGCACGATCATCTCGGCCAGCCGCTTGGTCGCGCCCAGGATGGACGACGGCTCGGCGGCCTTGTCGGTGGAGATGAGCAGGAACCGCTTCGTCCCGGCCTCGGCCGCCGCGCGGACCAGGTTCTGGGTGCCGAGCACGTTGGTCTTCACGCCCTCGCCGGGGTGCCACTCGAGCAGCGGCAGGTGCTTGTGCGCGGCTGCGTGGAAGACGACGTCCGGCCGGGTGGCGCGGAATACCTGCCGGATCCGGGTCTCGTCCCGGATGTCGGCGATGATGATCTCGGCGCTGTCGAGCAGCGCGCGCCCGTTCAGCTCGAGCTGGAGCGTGTGCATGTTCGACTCGTCGTGGTCGAGCATGTACAGGGCCGCCGGGCCGCGGCTCCTGATCTGCCGGCACAGCTCCGAGCCGATCGAGCCGCCGGCCCCGGTGACCAGGACCCGGGCCCCGGTGAGCATGGCCTGCACCGACGGCTCCAGGATCCGGCGCTCGGCCCGGCCGAGCAGGCTGGACAGGCTCACCGTGCGCATGTCGGCCGCGCGCGCCTCGCGTTCCAGCGCGGACAGGAAGGACGGCAGGTAGCGCACGTGGGCACCGGTGTCGGTGGCGGCGCGGATGAGGCGGCTGTGCGCGGCCGGCGGCAGCGACGGGATCGCGATGATAATCGCCTGGATCTGGTGCTCGCGGACGACGCTGCGCAGGTCGGCGAGGCGCCCGAGGACAGGCGTCCCGAACACGGACCTGATCCCGGGATCGTCATCGAGGAGGCCGAGCGGGCGCAGCCCGTAATCGGGACAGTTTCGCAGGTCCCGCATGACGGTGCGGGCCGCGGACCCGGCCCCGACGATCAGCGTCCTGAGTCCGCTGCTGTCCTGCTGTCCGCGTAGCCATGGCCTCTTGCCACCGGGCCAGCCGCGCCCGATGGTCCTTGGATTAGTCATCTTCCCCCTCCTAGTTGGTACCGTCCGGCGTTCTCGCCCTCTCGTCGGCGCCGGTGTCCGGAGCGGCCGCCAGGCCGGTCGGCATGGTGTTCGGGTCCGCCGTGTCCGCGGGCGCGGCGCTAGCGGTCGGGAGGTCCGGGGTCGTGTCCGCGACTCCTGCCCCGCCGGCTCGCGCGCCCAGCACGTGCAGGTCCGGTGCGTTGGCGCGCCTCGTGATGAGGCTGGCCAGCCAGCCCCGGTGCCGGATCCCGATGACGCCGAGGATCGGCCAGTCCGCGGTGAGGCCGAGGTCCGCGGCCTGGTCCAGCGCGCTGTGCGGTGCGAACTTGGGCAGGGCGACCACCAGCGCGGCGTCGGGCGGCGGAGCGCCGAGCCGGATCTCGTTCAGGGTGACCACGGTGGCCTGCGGCTTCCCGGACCGGGCGGCCGTCCGCTCAGCCGCCAGGCCGACCGACCGGTGCTCGCTGCCGACGATGGCGGGGTGGCGGCCGTCGCCATTGGAGCCCGCGTCGTCGCGATCGAGCCGGCCGGTCGCACGCGCGCGTACCCGCGCGTCGGCTCGCTCCGGCGTCGGCAGCGCGGCGCGCAGCCGGGCGGCCAGCGCCTGGAGCCGGGCCGGAGAGCCGGGCCCGGTCAGCACGATCGTGACGACTCCGGCCCGGTGGGCGGTCAAGCTGAGGCGCTCGGGCAAGTCCGGGTCGAGCCTGACGATCTTGCCGCGGCTTTCCTCGGAGCTGCCGAGCATTACCGCGCCGAGTTCCCTGGCCCCTGCGCTCGGCTCGGCCACGGTGGGCCTGAGCACCTCGCGCAGTGTGGCGAACAGCAGGCCGAGGGCCAGGCCGAGCAGCGCGGCGAGGGCCGCGTCCACGGTGGCGTGCCGGGACACCCCGGTCGCGAACGCCGGGATGCTGACCACCGACGCTCCGGTCTCGGTGGTGAGGGTGGCAAGCACCTGCTGCGACTGCGATTCGTTGGTGGCCAGTTCCTGCTCGGTCGCACCGAGCTGCGACAGCAGGGACTGCACCGAGACGCTGGTGGAGGCGTTCGAGGCGTTGGCGTGGTTGAGCTCGGCGAGCAGCTGGTCGCGCCGGGCCGAGAGCTGCTCGTCCGTCTTGGCGAGCGCGGCGAGCTCGGGGTTGCCCTTGACGCCGAGCTCGTTCAGCTGGTTGACCACCGCGGTGGCCAGCGCGGTGGCCAGCGAGACAGCCATCTGGGGGTGCGCGTCAGTGACGGTCAGCATCATGATCGCGGAGCTGCTCGACGGGGCTATCGTGACGTGGTGCTTCGCGACCTGGATGGCGTTCCGGTCGACCTTGAGCTGGCTGATGACGGACTGCACCAGACTCGGATCGGTGGCCACCGCGCTCACCCGGCTCTGGATGGCCGACACCTGGGTGGTCGCGTCGGGCGTCGTCCCCTGCCCCTGGATGGTCGCGGTCGCCGCGTAGGTCACTGGCTGATGCTCCTTCAGGGGCACCACCGCGGCCGCTGGCACGATCATCAGGATGAGCAGCAACCACCGGTGCCGCCAGAAAATCCGCCGGCCCGCCTCGCTGGCTTCCACAGTTCACACCTCGTTCATCCGCGTGGGTTAGGTTTCACGTTATGGTGGGGCGAATACCGACCACCTCGGCCAGGTGCGAGCCGGTTTCTACGTCGATTGCCGGAGCCGCGCAGCGGCGTTAGATGTCACACTCGGCGAGATGAACGACCAGGCCCGGAGGATCACCGGACGCACCTCACTGACCGGCGCATTCCTGGCCAGTGCCTGGCTGGCGGGCGCCGTGCTGGCCAGCGGCTTCCTGGCGGCCGGCTGCTCCTCCGCGCAGGGGACGCGGGCTGCCTCGACCACCTCGGCCCCGCCCAGGACCGCGGGGTCGCAGCCGCCGGCCAGTTCCGCCCCCAGCCGGGCCGCAGGACTCGGCCAGCTGCGCAAGATCCTCGTGATCATGGACGAGAACCACAGCATCCAGCAGATCTTCCCCAACGCCATGCCGTACCTGTGGAGCCTGGCCCAGCGGTATGCGTACGCGACCGAGTGGAGTGACGTGGGACATCCGAGCCTGCCGAACTACCTGGCCATCTTCGGCGGATCCGCCTTCGACGAGCCGCAGGATTGCCCGCCCGGGCCCGGCTGCACGTATCCGGGGCCGTCGGTGTTCGGTCAGGCTCTGTCCCGCGGCGAGACGGCCAAGGCCTACGAGGAATCCATGCCGCAGCCGTGCGACCAGGGATTCGCCGGCGAATACGACGTGAACCACAATCCGTGGGCCTATTTCTCCACCGAGGCCGCGAGCTGCCGGGCCGATGACGTGCCGGCCGGCACGCCGTCGGCCGGCGCGCTGTCGGCCGACGTGCGGGCCGGGCGGCTGCCCGCCATCGGCCTGATCACGCCCAACCTGCTGCACGACGGCCACGACGGGACACCAGCGCAGGCGGACTCCTGGCTGCAGAGCTGGATCCCGGTGCTCATGTCCGGTCCTGACTGGCGTTCGGGACGGCTGGGCATAGTCGTGGTGTTCGACGAGGGCGAGACGACCGAGCAGGTGCCGTTCGTGTTCATGGCCCCGGGCCTGTCCGGGGTCAAGCTCTCCCAGGCAGCCAACCACTACGCGCTGACGCGGCTCATCGACAACGTCATCGGCGCTCCGCCGCTCCGGCAGGCCGCCAGCGCCGCCGACGTGACCCCGGCCCTGGCGGGCGCCCGATGACCGGCCAGCGGACCGCGGGGCGGGTGGCCTTCGTCGGCGCGGTGCACGAGGCGGTGCCCGCACTCGGCGTCCTGATCGACAGCGGCGCCGAGATCACCGAGGTGGTGACGTTGCCGGCCCAGCGCGCGGCCGGCACGTCAGGCTTCGTGGACCTGGAGCCGCTGGCCCGGGCGCACGGCATCCCGGTGCGCCGCTGCGCGGACATCAACTCCGCGGAGTCGGTTCAGCGCGTCCGGGACCTGCGGCCGGACCTGATGGTCGTGTCCGGGTGGACCAGGCTGCTGTCCGCCGAGCTGCTCGGCGTGCCGGCCCGCGGCGTCATCGGGTTCCACGCCTCGCTGCTGCCGAAGTTCCGCGGCCGCGCCCCGGTCAACTGGGCCATCTTGCGGGGCGAGACGGAGACCGGGAACACGATGATGATGCTGGACCCCGGCACCGACACCGGCGACATCGTCGACCAGCAGACCGTGCCGATCACCCCCGGCGACACGTGCGCGACCGTCTACGCGAAGGTGGGCGAGGCCGGAGCCGAGATGCTCCGGCGCCAGCTGCCGGCGCTGCTTGCGGGCACCGCGCCGCGGCGCCCCCAGGGTCCGGCCGACGGCCCTCCGCTGCCCAAGCGCACGCCCGGGATGGGGATCACCGACTGGAACCGGCCCGCGCGCGCGGTCCACGACTGGATCCGCGCCCTCACCCGGCCGTACCCGGGCGCCTTCACGTTCACCGGCGAGCAGAAGGTCATGCTGTGGGCCGCGACCCCGGACGCCACGGCTTCCCAGAGAGCGGCCCCGGGCGAGGTGCTCGGGTGCGGCCAGGACGGCGTGCGGGTGGCCACCGCGGACGGTACCATCCTGCTGACCAGCGTGTCGGGGGCCGGCGACCCACCCGGGCCGGCTTCGGCCTGGGCCCCCCGGGCCGGCCTGCGGCCGGGCGACCAGTTCGCGCCGGTTCCCCCAGAGACCGCCGCCTGGGCGCTGGGCCTGGGACCCAAGCCGGCCGAGAACGGGGCGAGGTAATGGCGGAGCGGACACGGGTGCTCGTCATCGGCGCCCACCCCGATGACGAGCTGCTCGGCGCGGGCGGCACGCTCGCCAGGCACGTGCTGGCCGGCGACGAGGTACACGCGGTCGTGGTCGCGGACGGCGCCGGCAGCCGCTATCCGGCCGAGCTGGTCGCCACGCTGGAGAAGCAGGCGCGGCGGGCCGCCGAGGTCATCGGCTTCGCCTCGCTGCAGTTCCTCTCGCTGCCCGACCAGCGGCTGGACACCGTGCCGATGATCGAGCTGACCCAGCGGCTGGAGATGGTGCTCGACGAGATCGGCCCGGCGATCGTCTACACCCATTTCCCCGAGGACGTGAACGCCGACCACGGCCTGGTGGCCAGGTGTGCCTGGACGGCCTGCCGCCCGTACAGCCGCCCGCAGGTCCGCAAGTTCGCGGTCTTCGAGACGCCCTCGTCCACCGAGTGGGCCTGGCCGATGACGGGGGCGGAGTTCCGGCCGGGCTTGTTCGTCGACGTGACCGACACGCTCGAGACCAAGATCGCCGCCATGGAATGCTATGAGACCGAATTGCGCGACTACCCGCACCCGCGGTCGGCCCGCGCGCTGCGCGAGCGGGCCGCCTACTGGGGGAGCCACATCGGCCGGCTCGCCGCCGAGCCGTTCGTCGTCCTCAGGGAAGTGAGCTAACAGGTTGACTTCTGTTCGGTTGAGTACCCGTCCAGCTGCGGCAAATCGGGTAACCTGGTGTAAGTCCGGTGGGGTTTGGCGTCTTCAGGGTGTTCCTGTGCCCCGAAGAAGGTACTGGGCTATCCCGGCTTAACCGCATGGAAGCACACCCCGAGGGAGGGCCCAGTGCACAAGATCACTGGGAAACACTCATTCCGGATCGCCGTGGCGGCCGCCGTCGTGGCCGCCGCCGCCGCTGGGCCGGTCGTCGCCCTGGGCAGCGCCGCCGCCGCCGCGGTAGCCGTACCGTGTTCAACCTCGAGCCTGATCTCGGCGATATCAACAGCAAACACCACGCCAGCCGATAGCTCGCTAGCGCTCGCCAGCGGCTGTGTTTACTCGTTCACGGCGGCCAGCAACACCACGGACGGCGGCAACGCCCTGCCCGTCATCACCGGATCGGTGAGCATAACGGGCAACGGCGCCACCATTACCAGGTCGGGTAGCACGGCGTTCCGCCTGTTCGACGTGGCCTCGGGCGGCAGCCTGTCGCTGGCCGGCCTGACGATAAGCAACGGCCTGGCCGACGACGGAACCAACGGCGGCGGGGCGATCTTCAGCCGCGGCCCGCTCACCGTGACGAGCGCCACGTTCAGCGGCAACTCCTCGCCCGCCGCGACCGGCACCTCCGGGGGCGCGATCAACAGCAGCGGCCCGCTGTCGGTGTCGCTCAGCACTTTCACCGGCAACACCGCGCAGGAGGGCGGCGGCATCTTCAACCAGAGCACGACCGCGACCGCGACCGTGACCGACACCACCTTCTCCGGCAACACGGCGACGATCTTCGGCGGCGGCGGCATCACCGACGCGCAGGGGACCACGGACGTGACCCGCGACACGTTCAGCGGGAATACCGCGGCGGGCACCGCGGGCGGCGGCGCGATCGACAATGACGCGATCGTCAACATCACCAACAGCACGTTCACCGGTAACACTGCCGGGACCAACGGCGGTGGCGCCATCCAGAACTTCGGTACCGCGAACATCTCGTGGACCACGCTGTCCGGCAACAGCTCGCCGTTCGGCGCCAACCTGCACAACGGCGCGGCCGGCGTGACCACGACCGTGAGCGAGAGCATCGTGGCCAACGGCGGCGGCGGCGGATCCAACTGCAGCGGCACGCCGACCATCGTCGACGGCGGCTACAACATCGACAGCGGCACGTCGTGCGGCTTCTCGACCGCCAACCACTCCAGGCCCGGCACCAACCCCGATCTGGGCGTGCTGGCCTCCAATGGCGGCCCGACCCAGACCATGGCGCTGGCGCCGAACAGCCCCGCGGTCAACGCCGTCCCGGCCAGCGTGGCCGGCTGTTCCGGCGGCACCGACCAGCGCGGCGTGTCGCGGCCGCAGGGCAATGCCTGCGACATCGGCGCCTACGAGCTGGTCCAGCAGCCGCCGCCGGGGGGCCCGATCCGGGGCTACGCCGGTAAGTGCATGGACGACTTCCACAGCGGTACCGCCGACCGGAACAAGATCGACATCTGGGACTGCAACGGAACCGCCGCACAGCGCTGGGTCTTCGCATCCAACGGTGAGCTGCAGGTTTTCGGCAAGTGCGCCGACGACCGTGGCTTCGGCGGTAAAGGCACCAGGATCATACTGTTCACCTGCAACGGCGGCTCGAACCAGCGGTGGAGCCATCGGGCCAACGGCGAGTACGTGCTGGCGTACCAGGGCCTGTGCCTGGATGACCCCGCGTTCAGCACGACGAACGGCACGCAGCTCGAGGTCTGGTCGTGCAACGGCGGCGCGAACCAGCGGTGGTCGCTGCCGGGCTGATTTCCCCGCCTTTCCGCGGATGCCCGCGTCTGAGCGGGCCGCAGGCCCGGGATCCGGGATCCGGGATCCGGCATCTGACGTAGACCGGTCTACGTCAGATGCCGGATGCGAATTATTCGCACGCTGTGAGAATGGGTTTTCCTACCATACGTACGGCCTGCCGGAATTTGGTGAATTTCGCCTATCGGCAGATATATGTAGCAAAACGCTCAGGAGGTCCACGGGAAATCCGCCTGCGGAATGAATTTTCGCCCGCCCGAGCCCGCCCAGAGGCGTATTCTTATCTCAGCTAATCGCAGATGATGCCGCGCCGCCGACATCTAACGTGTCAATCAGCCCAGTCTTAATCAGCACAGTCTTCAGGTGTCATGGCCGCAATGACACCGTGGGGGGAACCGGTGAGGGACAAGTGTCTCAGACATGGCCTGGCGCGTTGGTGCGCCGATACAGCCGTCATGCGGATCGGAATATAGCGAGCAGCGCCGGCCGCCGGCCGCGCGCGACCTGGACGCGACGGCTGTCCGCCGGGGTCGCCGTGCTCATCGCCGTCATCACCGGCAGCGCGGCGCTGGCTACGCCGGCCCTGGCGCAGACGGCGTGCACGGCATCGGCTCTGATCTCAGCGATTACGACTGCCAATCGCACGAATGGCACCGTCACGCTCACCAGCGGCTGCACGTACACGCTGACCGCGATCAACAACACCACCGACGCCGGCGGCGTCGGCCTGCCGGTAATCACCGGGAATGTGACCATCCAGGGCAGCGGGGCCACCATTACCCGGTCGACCGCGTCCGGCACACCGGTCTTCCGCATCTTCGACGTGGCGTCCGCGGGCAGCCTGACGCTGAATTCGGTGACGATCAGCAACGGCCTGGCCAACAACGGCCAGCAGGGCGGCGGTGGCATCTTCAATCACGGCACGCTGACCATTACCGGGAGCACGTTCTCCGGTAATTCCGAGCCGGCCGCCACCGGCACCTCGGGCGGCGCAATCAACAACAGCGGCACGCTGAACGTGTCGACGAGCACGTTCACCGGCAACACGGCGCAGGAGGGCGGCGGGATCTTCAACCAGAAGACCGCGACCGTCACCAGCAACACGTTCAGCAACAACACGGCCACCGTCTACGGCGGCGGTGCCCTGCTCAACGCGGCCGGGACGATGACGGTGACCGGGGACACGTTCACCGGGAACACCGGCCCGGGCGGCGGCGCGATCGACAACGACACCACGCTCAACATCAGCAACAGCACGTTCACCGGGAACACCGGCGGGACGAACGGCGGCGGCGCGATCGACAACTTCGGGACCACCACCGCCACACAGGCGACATTCTCGGGTAACAGCTCCCCGTACGGCGCCAACATCCTGAACTACACCGGCTTCACGTTCAAGCTGAGCATGAGCATCGTGGCCAACGGCCAGGGCGGCGGCCCGAACTGCGGCGGCGCGCAGCCGGTCACCGACCTCGGCTACAACATCGACACCGGCACCTCGTGCGGCTTCTCCACGGCCAGCCACTCGATGAGCAATACCAATCCTCAGCTAGGCGTGCTAGCGTCCAACGGCGGCCCGACCCAGACGATGGCGCTGCCCTCCGGGAGCCCGGCCGTCGACGCCATCCCGTCGATCACGCCCGGCTGCACCGGCAGCACCGACCAGCGCGGCACGACCAGGCCGCAGGGTAACGGCTGTGACGTCGGCGCGTACGAACTGATCCAGAGCGGCTCGGGGACGCCGTCGGTGCCGACGGGCCTGACGGTCACCGGCACCACGTCCAGCTCGGTGTCGCTGTCCTGGAACGCGTCCACCGGCAACCCCACCGGCTACACCGTGTACCGCAACGGCACGTCCGTCGGCACCACCGGCGGTCCCAACGCCACCACGTACACGGATCTCACGGTGTCCCCGTCCACGACGTACACCTACACGGTCGACGCCTTCAGCGGGAGCAACCACTCGGCGCAGTCGTCGCCGGTGCAGGCGACCACGCCTGCGCCCAGCGGCGGCGTCCAGGCGGTGCAGGGCGGCGCGGTGTCGACGGCCTCCCAGGTCACCAGCACCACCATCACCCTGTCCTCCCCGGTGCACGCCGGGGACCTGCTCGTCGGCTGGTTCGGGCAGTACAACTCGTCTGGGCAGGTGAAGGTCTCCGATAGCGTCAACGGGGCCTGGACCCGGTCCGGCGCCTCCACCACGTTCGGCAGTCACGGCGACCTCGCGCTGTACTACCTGCAGAACTCGGCGGCGGCCCCGAACGGCCTGACCATCACGATCACCGCCACCAACGCGACGTACCTGGAAGGAGCCGTAGGCGATTACAGCGGCGTGGCCACGGCCGGCGCCCTCGACCAGTTCGCGGTGGCCAAGGGCAACAGCGCGACGGTCGACTCCGGGGCCACCGGATCGGTGGGCGCGGGCGAGCTGGTCTTCGGCGGCATCATCACCGGCGGATCACCCGGGACCGTGACGCCAGGCGCCTCGCAGGGCCAGAACTTCACCATGCTGGCGCAGACCAGCGGCCAGTCGGCGAACGCGGAGGACATCCTGTCAAGCGCCGCCGGGGCGCAGGACGCGCGGGCCACGTTCAGCAGCGCCACGGACTGGTACGCGGTGGTGGCCACGTTCCACACGTTCGGGTCCGGTAACACGTCGCCGCCCAGCGTCCCGACCGGCCTCACCGACCCCACGGACACGGCCAGCGCGGTCGGCCTGAGCTGGAACGCCTCGACCGACAGCACCGGGACGCTGGCGGGCTACACGGTCTACCGCAACGGCACGTCGATCGGCACCACGAACGCCAGCACCACCACGTTCACCGACTCGACCGTGCAGCCGTCCACGACGTACACCTACACGGTGGACGCCTTCGACACGGCGGGCAACCATTCGGCCCAGTCCTCGCCGGGGCTGCAGGTGACCACGCCGACGGCACCGCCGCCGAGCGCGAAATGGGTGCAGGGCGGCGCGGTGTCCACCGGCAGCCAGCTGACGAGCGTCACGATCACGCTGACCAGCCCGGTCAGCGCGGGTGACCTGCTGGTCGGCTGGTTCGGGCAGTACAACTCGTCCGGGCAGGTCACGGTGTCGGACAACGTCAACGGGGCCTGGACCCGGTCCAGCGCCTCCACCACGTTCGGCAGCGGCCACGGCGACCTCGCGCTGTACTACCTGCAGAACTCGGCGGCGGCTCCATCCGGCTTGACCATCACCATCACCGCCGCCAGCGCGACCTACCTCCAGGGCGCCGTGGCCGACTATTCGGGCGTGGCCACCACGGGCGCGCTGGATCAGACGGCGGCCGCGAAGGGGACCAGCACGACGGTCGACTCCGGGCCGACGGCCTCGGTGGCCGCGGGCGAGCTGGTCTTCGGCGCCATCATCACCGGCGGATCACCCGGGACCGTGACGCCGGGCGCCTCGCAGGGCCAGACGTTCGTGATCCGCAGCCAGACCGGCTCCGGATCGGCCGACGTGGAGGACGTGCTGGCGGGCGCCGCGGGCGCCCAGGATGCGCGCGCGACCTTCGGGTCCTCCACCGACTGGTATGCCGTGGTCGCGACCTTCAAGCCGGCCTGACCGGAAAGGGAGCCGTTCGCGAGGGTTCGAAGCGGTCGCGCGGGGTGAGTAAGCTGCACGGGACAGCCGGGCATTTCCTCACCCGCGCGCGGCCCGACCCCGCAGGCGGCCGGTACGCAGCTTGACCTGGAGCGAACGCAGCCCACTCACGGGGCCAACTGAATGACCAGAATCAGACCCAGCCTAGGAC
>CAVUUF010000018.1:0-51567 GCA_963744575.1 uncultured Actinomycetota bacterium
GACCAATGGAACGCAAACCGTCATTGCTTGACACTGCCTCCTTTGCCTGGCCGGAGCCTCGCGGCGACCGGTCCCGCGTGCCGGTCCGCCGTGACAGCGCCGGGGCGGCGGTGTCGTCGGGCGGGGTCTGGTCGAGCGGGATTCGCACGCGTAGCTCGACCTGCCAGCCCTGAACGCGTACGTCCTCGAGCACCAAGCGCAGCAGTTGCTGGCGGCCGTTGAAGTCGAGCCGGTCCAGCCCGGCGAGCGCCCGTGCAGCGAAGGCCCCGATGCGCTGGCTGAGGCGGTTGTGCGCGGTCAGCTCGGCCCGCTGGGTGATCAGCGCCTGGCGCTCGTCATCGAGGTGCTGGCGGCGGGACTGGAGCTCGGCGGCCCGGCGGGCCAGCTCGGCGGCTTCGATCACCCCGGCCTGGTAGAGGTCGGCCAGGCGGCGGCGCTCGGCCTGCGCGGCCTGGGCACGGCGGTCCAGGCGGTCTAGCTGGGTGGAGAGCAGCTCGTCGTCGGGGACCGGGGCCTGTGCCGCGACCGCGGCCTCCCCGGCGGCCAGCAGCTCGGGCCGGGCCAGCAGGGCCTGGACCTGGTCGTAGACGAAGGCGTCCAGCTCGTCGGCCCGGATGCGCCGTTCGGTGCAGCGGCGGTCCTCCCCGCCGGCGCGTACCGGGTCGTGGTGGGGGCACAGGTAGTAGCGGGCCAGCCCGTACTCCCGCCGGGCCCGGTGGCAGGCCAGCTTGACCCCGCAACGACCGCAGCGCGCCAGCCGGCGCAGCAAGAACGTGCCGGGCTCGGTCCGGCGCGGGCTGAACGCGGTGTTGTCCCGGGCCGCTCGCCCGGCCGCCTCGAAGGTCTCCTCATCCACGATGGCCGGGATGGGGATCGCCACCCACTCCTCCGGTGGCCGGCGCCGCTGGCGGTGGCGCCCGAGGGCCGGGTCGAAGCTGGTGGCCGTGCGGTTCCAGTACAGGCGGCCCACGTAGGCCTCGTTGCGCAGCAGGCGGCCGACCGTGGCTAGCGGCCAGACCGGCCTGCCCTCCGGCGAGGGCACGCGGTCGCGGGCCAGGGCCTGCGCGATGCCCCGGACACTGGCGCCGCCGGTGAAATCGGCGAAGATCCGGCGCACCACGGCCGCCTCCGCTTCGTGCACGATCAGGTGCGCCGGGCCGGCCGGGCCGCGGGGCACCCGGCGGTAGCCGTAGGGGACCTTCCGGGATAGCACCTCCCCGGCCCGGGCCCGGTACAGCTTGCCGCGCCGCTCCCGCTCGGCGAACTTCGCCCGCTCATACTCCGCGATCACGCCCTGCACCTGGACCAGCAGGCGCGCCTGCGGGTCGGAATCGATGGGCGGCGAGTCGGTAAAGCACACCGTCACGCCCAGCCGCGACAGCTCGTCGAGGATGAGCATCTGGTAGGCAAACGACCGGGCCAGCCGGTCCGGCGACAGGCACCAGATCACCTCGATCCTGCCTGCCTCGGCGGCGTCACGCAGCCTGTCCAGGCCCGGGCGGTCCAGACGGGCCCCGGAGTAGCCGTCGTCAACGAACTCGGCCACCAGCTCATCGCCGCCGGCCGTCACCCTGGCCCGCAGGGCCTCCAGCTGCGACCCGATGGTGCCCCTGGCCTCCTGGACCTCGGTCGACACCCGGGCGTAGATTCCCACCCTCATCCTCTGCCTCCCTTGTGATGCTCACGCCGGGGCCGGTTCGGTGGCCCCTCACGCCTGGCTCTGTTCCATGGCCGTCCTCACCAGGGCATGCGGGCCGTCGGTGTCCAGGGCCAGCAGCAGCCGGTAGGCGGCCGCCAGCGCATCGAGGCGGGGATCGGCGTAGGGGCTCCAGGCGGGCCGGGCGACCCCGCGAAGGGCGGCGGCAAAGACCGGCTCCGCGGCCGGCCAGGCGATCAGGCCGGCCAGGCCCCGCCGGCTGAAGCGGACCGCGGCCACCTCGGCGGGTAGCGCCCCGGTGGCCAGGACGGCGGCCCGCAGCCCTTCGTAGTCGGCCTGGGCGGACTCGGCCACCGGCCAGAACCGGCTCATCCCCGCCGGGCCCGCTGGATGCTCCTGGGATGCAGGCGCACCCCGAGTTCGGACTCGATGACCGCCGCCGCCTCGGCCGCCGGGCAGGGGCCAAGCCGCTCCAGCAGCGCCAGCACCTCCGCAGTCAGCTTGACCGGGCCCTTGCGGCCCCTCCGCTCGTCCAGCAGGCCGGTCATCCCCTTGTCCTCGAAGGCCGCAGCCACCAGGTAGAACTCGGCCCGCGAGTAGCCATGGACGGCCGCGGCGGCAGTGATGGTCTGGCCGTCGACCACGTGCGCCCGCAGCATCTCGTATTTCACCTGGACCTTGTCGCAGGCCAGGAAGAAGGCGGGCTGCGTGCTGAACAGCGGGGCCGTCACCGCCTCGGGACGCGGGTGCACCAGCCTCAGGACCTGGAGGGCCTGGCGGCGAGACACGGCGCTCATCGGCGTCACCTCCGCCTCCACCCTGACGGCGAACCGTCTCAATGTCAAGTATTTCCCAGCGCATCTGCCGCCGTTCCGCAGGACTATGCGATACGATGCCTCTTCTGCCTGGGTATCTGGCTGGTTCTATCCCCAGAACTTGATCACCGCGACATACAATCCTGACACTACGACGGAGATTCCTAGACATCGTGCCGCCTTGTGCGCGGGCGGCCACCGTGTCCCGGCGCAGGGCCGGGCCGTCGATAGATCCCAGCCTGGCGGGCGTCGATTATGCGGCTAGTGCGAAAGACCAGCTTTGCGTTCCGCAGGCGTTGGCGTGCGGGCAGGTTTTCGCCAGCGGGAGCTGGCAGTACCCGTTGGGCAGCGCCTGGGTGGCCCGCGACAGCCGGTGTTTCGCCCAGGCGGCGTCGCCGAGCGGGCCGTCCGGGCTGATCTGGACGCGCTGGCCGGTCGCGCCGACCTTGCGGGCCTTCTCCCAGTGCTCGCGGACGGTCTTATCCGACAGCCGGGCATACAGCGCGGTCATCAGGGCCGAGTCATGGTCGAGGATTTTCTGCGCCACGTGCTGCGGGACGTCCCGGTTGATCAGGGCGGTTCCCAGCGTGTGCCGCCACTGGTGCGGGGTGATATGGGCAGGGTTGCCGCGTTCGTCGCGGATGTCGCAGCGGGCTAGCCAGGAGTACAGGGCCCGCCGGCAGGCTCCGCCGTGCATTGGCTTGCGGCCGTCGCGGTTGGCCTGGGCTTGGGGGAACAGTACCGTCTGGCCGGCCGGATAGTCGTCTTGCACGCGTGCCTGCTGGTCGCGGATCAGCTGCACGAGCTGCTCATCGAGGGGGATGAGCGCCTCGCGGTTCATCTTGTGGTTGAGGTAGCGCAGGTAGGGTGCGCCGTTGCTGTCGCTGACCAGGCAACCGAACGGGAGGCGGATCGCGTCGGTGATCCGCAGCCCGCAGCGGATGAGGATGAGGGTTACCAGCTGGTAGGCGGGGTTGTTCCACAGGGCGAGGTTGGCGGGGTCTTCGACCTGCGCCATCACCTGCTCGGCGACCGCGCGCGGCAGCCGCTGCGGGCGGGCCCTGGGATAGTCCTCCGGGTAGATCGCGGCGGTGGCGGGCAGGGTGTCGTCCCAGCCGTGGCGGCGGATGGCGTCGAAGAACGCGTTCAGCGAGCCGATGTATTTCGGGTGGTCGGCCCGGCCGGCCAGTTCGTGCTGCAGGACTGCAAGGTAGCGCTCGAGCAGGTCCCGGTCGACCTGCCCCAGTCCCTGGACCGGGAGCTTGGATGCGGCCAGGAACTGCCCGAACCGGGTGATCGCGCGGATGCCCTGGTAGACCGCGTCGGACCGGCCGCCCGCCGTGACCCGCCACCGGGCCCATCGTTTGGCTAGCGCCTTCAGCCATGGCTGCGGGATCTGGCCGAAGCGAATCGCGGCCTGCTGGCCGGGGACACCCAGGGCGCGCAGCCGCCACAGGTCGCGCGGGTATTCGGTACCCCACCGGCAGCCGCCCTCGCGCAGGTCCTCGACCTCACGGCGGGCCGAGATCAGCAGCGCCCGCGCCTGGTCTCCCCGGCGGGGCAGCTTTGCCGCCCACTCCGCCTCGCTGAGGTCCAGGATCGAGACGGCGCCGCTGGCCGCCAGGACGGCGACCGCGCGCCGGGCGGTGCCCGGATGGGTCTTGCCCTGGCTATGGTCCCGGCGGCACTGCAGGGCGTATTGCATCTCAAGCTTCAGCTGCCGTCCCAGCTTCCCCAGGTGGACCTGCCGCTCGCGCGAGCCGGCCCGGTCCGGGTTCACCGGCCCGGCCGTGGCCACGTAGTGGTCCAGGTCAGGCTGGCCGTTGTCGTGCCACCGCGCGTAGTGGGCGTGGCACAGCCCGCGGGCCTGCGCCGCCCTGCCGCAACGGCCGGCCCGGCACCGGTCCCCGCCGAAGACCGGGTCATCGAGTCCGAAGACAAGCTCATCAGCGCGGCACTCGGGCCGGACCGCGGCCAGGAGCTTTTCCAGCAGGTCGGGGGCCACCGCGAGCTGCCCCGTGGCACCGGGCGCCGGGTCGGCTGGGCGGCTCACTGGTCTTCCTCCCCGCCGTCGAAGACGGTCGCGGTCAGCCGGACCTTCACGTGATGGCGGCGGGCCGCCGCGTGCAACCAGGTCGCCCCGCCGCCGAGCTGGTGCTCCTAGCCGCTTGAGGGAACCCGATCGACAAAATGTTGTCGTTGCGGATGCTTCATCCGCAGGCGATGCCGATGCCGGCGAACAGGGCCATCATCTCCAGGCGGAGCGCTTGGTAGTGCCGATCGATGTCGGTCCAGTGGCGGGGAGTCCGGCGGATACGCGGATCGGCGACGCCGGCCAGCAGCGGCGCGATGACCTGGTCCCGGAGGGTGAGCAAGGCGCTGATGATGCGGGCGGAACCGGGTGAGATGAGGTACCGGCGGGTGCGGCCGGGTTTGTCCGCGAGGTGCTTGCCGCGGAGCTTGCGCAGATCGTAGGCGGCGTTGCGGATGGTGTAGCCGTCGTGCCCGGGCATCGCCGATACCCGGGCGGCCAGGTCGGCGACGGTGAACCCGCCGGGGGCGATGGCAAGCGCCAGGGCGGCGGCCAGCACGGCCCGCATCCGGGGCTTGTTCAGGTCCAGGCCGCCGGTCCGGGTGGCGCCGACCTGGGCGGGCAGCGGCAGTTCGTCGAGCAGGCCGCCCGGGATGAACCCGGTATCAACGCAGTCCAGCATGGTGCAGAACCGCCCGGCCATGCCGGCCAGCCGGGCGATGATGTCCGGGAACTTCTCCAGGGCCCGGCCGGTCTTGAGGGTCTTGGTGTTGTGCACGATCGCCTCGAACCGCAGCACGCGCTCGCCTTTGGTATAGCCCTTCAGCGTCAGCAGCCCGAAATGGACCTTGAACAGCGTCAGGTCATACGCAGGTCTCTCGATCACGACTGCCAGCTTCAGCGACGGCTCGGCCGTGCCGGCCGGGCGCTGCTTCATCCCGAACAGGGTCCGCAGCGCCGGCACGTCCAGCCGGGACCGGGTCCGGTCAGCGACCGTGCCGAAGACCCGGTCCATCCGCGCGCCGGAGGCGAAGATCAGGTTCCGGCTGTACTCGGCCTGGTAGACCGAGTAGGCATAGCGGAACCCGCTGGCCTGCTGCTCGGCCAGGTCCAGCCCGAAGCACAAGCACGCGGTGTAGATCCACCGGTCGCAGGCCTGGCCCAGCCGCCCTATAGCCGCGGGCTGCAACAAGGTCTCTGCGATCTGGGCCAGGCCGCGCGGATCCGTGATCTTAGTAAAGCAGTTCCCCTCCTTGGTGAAACCGATCCCCGCCGCATGAGCCTGGCACGCGACGTACTCGTGGCCGTTGAGGATGACCTGCGCGCCGAACGGCGGATGCCCGGACATCTTGACCACCAGGTGGCCCCAGGCCGGGTCCATGATGTGGAAGGAATAGTGGTTGACGTACTCGGACTTCTTCTCCAGGCTCATGATCACCCCGCCCGCGGACCGCCTCACCTTCCACACCGTCGCCCGCGCCCGGGCGACCAGGACCAGGAAGACACCCGGCCCGACGCTGTGGCTGGCCAGGTACTCCTCCGCGATCCGGTGCTTACGCTGCCCGGCCTTGCAGTCGATCACCGGGACACCGTTCGTCTTGGCCCAGGCCCGCACCCGGCGGGCGAACCGGCCCGGCAGCCGCATCAGGTGCGCGTCATCCAGCTCCGCATCCGAGTCGCCGTGCCAGCGCCGCCACCAGGTCCGGAACCCGCCCGGGCTATGGCCCAGCGGGTAGTACGCGTTCAGCACGATCCGGTCCACGCAGTCATACGAGCCGGTCAGCAAGTCCCCGTACCGCTCGGTGAAGTCATCGGCCACCCCGCCGACCGTAGAGGCAACCCGCACCTGACGTCAGGACATCAGCCGCACTGCCCCGAAGGGGCCACTCCTCCCGGGCGAAGTCCCGGACGGAGCGTAGTGTTCTTCCAGCGCCAGTGCCGCCCGCCATGCGCTGAACGTCTCCCGCACCCGCGCCGCCGGGGCCAAGCCGTTCACCTGCCCGGCCAGCACCGCCCCGGCCGGGCCGACCGTCCAGGCGATGCACGGCAGATCCCCATGGCCGTCCAGGATCGCGGCCAGCTCGGCGGCGGCCTGCCGCTGCCAGCGGGCCCGATCGGCCTGGGCGGCCTGGAACATGCTGGTCACCAGGTCACCTCCCGCCCGGTGAACCAGCCCGCCTTCTCCAGCGCCGTGCGGGCATCAGCGGCGGTCAGGTGCCCGTAAACGGCCAGCGTGACGGTCACTGACGAGTGGCCGAGCAGCTTGGAGACCACCTCGACGGGGGTGCCGTCGCGCAGCAGCTTCGTGGCGGCCGAGTGCCGGAACCAGTGCGGATCAAAATCATGGCCGGTCTTTGCCCGCAGCCTCCTCACCAGGTCATAGACCGCCGGATAGGTCCACGCGTGCCCGCGCGGCGCGGCGAACAGGTTCACGAACACGTAGTCACTGCCGGTGTCGCCGTACTCGCCGTGCAGGTAATCGGCATACAACCGGATCAGCTCCGGCCCGACCGGGACCACCCGCCCGCCGGACTTGGCGCGGGCGCCGTTGGCGTTCTCCCGCGGCACGACGGCGATCTCGCACTCGGCGGCGGCGATGTCTTCATGACGGAGCCCGAGCGCTTCACCTGCCCGGCAGCCTGTCTCATGCAAAACCGCGAAAAAGAAGCGGTCCCGCAGCCGCGTGCAGGCGTCCAGGATCGCCTGCGTCTCGGCCGCGGTCAGGATGCGCGGCAGCTTCTGCGGCGCCTTGACCGTGATAGCCCGGCCACGGTATGGCTTGCCCTTGCTGACATGGTGCAGGAACGGCTTCCAGCCGCCCCGCCCTCCGGCCCGCCAGGCCGCCAGCAGGTCGCCGACGCCGGTACCGTTGCGGGCCTGGTGCGCGTAAAACGTGCTCACCGCGGCCAGCTTGCGGTTGATCGTCGGCGCGCCCACCTGCGATACCGCCGACGGCAGCACCGCTACCGTCCCCGCCCTCCCCGGCGGCGGCAGCCGCAGCCACGCGACGAACTCGCCCACGTCCTCCAGCCGCGCCTCCCGTCAGTCCAGGCCCCGGTGCCCGAGGAACTCCCAGAAGTCCTTCAGGTCGTGGGCGTAGGCCTTCACCGTGTTCGGCGACCGCTCGATATCGGTCAGGTAGGCCAGGAACCGCTCCACGGGCCCGACCGGCACGTCGTCATCTCCCAGCACGGTCCACGACCGGGCCCCCGAACCGGGCATCACCACCGGCTGCACGAGCATCGTCTCCTCCTTGATCCACGTGATGGACAAGGCAGGAGATAACCACGTCCAGCACGCGAACCGGAGGCCGGAAACAGTCCGTCCCAGACGTCGAAGACAGCCCGGCGAGGGCTAGGGATAATCAACGGCTGGGTGCCGGCCCTGCAGACATCGGGCCAGATCGCCGGATGGCTGCACTGGCGCGGGTTCCCGATCGCCTCGCCCGCGGCGCTGGGCCGCAACAGCCAGGCGTTCCGGGCGGCGGTGCGCCGGTACGCCCAGGACAACGGCATCCCGTGGGTGACCTTCCGCAAGGGCGACCGGAAGCTGGAGGTGATGCGGCCGTATCTGGACGCGGCCGAACGGGCCGGGCGGTCGGAGGGGTGGCGATCGGGGAGGCCCGGGAGTTCCAGTGGGTCTTCGACGCGACGAAGAAACAAGGCCCGGGCGGGGGACCGTGGTTCCGGTTCTACCGCACCGAGCGGCTGGTGACCTGCTATTACTTCTACATCCACGACCGGCGGGCCGGGCCGGCCTTCATCAAGGTCTGCTGCTATGCGCCCTATCCGGTCAAGGTCTGGTGCAACGGTCATGAGATCGCCCGCCGCGCCGCGCTGGCCGAGGGCATCGCGGTGACGCCGCTGGCCAACGGGTTCGCCGCCACCTCCGACCCGGCCCGGCTGCAGGAGCTGTGCGACATGATCCAGGCCGGGACGCTGCGGGTGTTCTTCCAGACCTGGATGAGCCGCCTGCCGCTGCCGCTGACCGCCGCCGACCGGGACCACGGCTGCTGGTGGCAGCTGGCCATGCGGCAGGTCGAGGTCTCCAGGACCCTGGTCTTCGATGACCCCCGCCGGGTCCGCACGGTCTTCGAGGAGCTGCTGGCCGGCAACATCAGCCTGGGCCGGCCCGAGCACATGGAGGTCATCTTCGGATCCAAGGTCACCCGCAGCACGCCGGGCACCTTCTCCACCCGGCTGCTCAACCGCGGCGATCAGGTCACGGTGAACCTCTCCTTTAAGCACTCGCGGATCAAGATCTACCTGAAGGAAGACCACGCGCTGAGAGTGGAGACCGTCATTAACGACCCGGGGGACCTGGGCTGCAAGCGCGGCCTGGAGCACCTGGACGAGCTGGCGGCCAAAGCGCGTGCATGCAACGCCCGGCTGATGGATGCTGTAATTGTCGGCCAGGGCAGCGGCATCCTCGCGAATCCAGTCATCGAGCGGATCGCGCACCCCACCACGGACGCGGCGGGGCGGAGGGTCCCGGCCATGCGCTTCGCGGACCCCCGGGTGCAGGCCCTGGCCGGTTGCCTGGCCGTCTGGGACCACGCCGTCGCCGGCATCACCAATAAGAGCCTTCGTGCCTGGATGACCGGACTGCGCGGCGTCCCCTATGCCATGAACCAGGCGTCTTACGACCTGGCCCGGCTACGCGGCAACGGCCTGATCGAACGGATCGGCCGCAGCAACACCTACCGGCTGACCGCCGACGGCCTGACCTTCGCCCTGGTCTACAGCCGCGTCCACGACCAGGTGCTGTATCCCCTCACCGCGCATAACCAGCCGATCGCCGCCCCGGCACCGGTCCGCGCCGCCTGGCGGATCATCACCCGGCATATCGACAGCACCGTCGCCGCCACCCGCCTCGGGCGCGCGGCCTGAGCCCCTGCCCGCGCCTGGCCCACCGTCCCCACCGTGCCGCCAGACTCGGGTCAACCGTCAAAGTCTTCGCGCCTCAGAGCGCTAGTTCCTACTATCTAGGCTTCCGTCCCTGCTCACATGACCCAGAGCCGCTGGCGAGGAACCAGGCCTGGTGAACTTGGCCCGGGCGGCGGCGGCCCGGTAAGGCCCCGCGCGCGCCTGCCCGGTGCCGCGACTGCGTTGCGGTCGGTGGTGTGGTCTGCCGGTGGCGCCCGGCGCCCATGGCGGTGCGAAATACCGCGGGGCCGGTCAACAGTGCCTCGAAGAACGCTTCGGCCAGCAGCGCGATCGACATACCCAGCAGGCCGCCTGCCCTAGCGCCAACCACCGCGACGGCTATCATCAAGGCGAAGAATGCCGTCAAGACGACGGCCGCGCGTGTTATCCGGCCGGTTGCCCGGCACACCGCGACGTACATCGTCCACGTGACATTCGGCACGTAACAGAGGGTCAGCAACATCATGGGCACTGTCGCCGTGCGCGCGTAGTCGACCCCGTACACGCTGAGCACCCAATGGGCAGACAGGCAGAGGGCGACCATCACCGGCAGCCCGATCGAGTACGACAGCCGCAACGCGAAGCGCAGCTTCCGGGCGATCGCCTGAGGGTCGTTCGCCGCCACCGCGAACAAGGCAGTCGAAAGGTGCCCCGGAATGATTGACAAGAAGCCGGTCATCGCCGTGGCGACGTAGAAGGCGGCGTTCGCGGACGGTGACACTAGCACGGTGACCAGCAGCGGGAGGAGCGAAGGTGGCACTGCAACGGCGATATTGAGCCAGTTGTGAGCCATCACGGTCCGGCCGAGGCCCCGGAGGACTCCCCACTCCGGGCGGGCCAGTATCCGCGTGCCGTGGAATCTCAGCCAGATGGCGACTGGCACGAACGACAGCGCCATCCCGACTACCCAGGACAGCATGATGCCGAGACCGAATTGATCATGCAGTACCAGCGCGCCAGCGACCACGATCAGCAGCTTGACCAATCCGAACACCATGTTGCGCGCCAGTTGCAGCCCACCGCGCAGCACGCCGATCGTCGCCAGGTCGAATACCAGGGCTATCCCCGTCACCGTTACCCCAGCCGCGAACAGCGCTGCGTGACCGGGCGTGCCGAGCATGTCCGCGAAGCGCTTGCTTATGTGCGGAGCCACGGCGGCGAACACAGCCCCGAGTGCGAGTGACCCTAGACCGCAGGCGAGCAGCGCAGCGACGGCAAGGCCAGCGCGAGCCTCCTGGTGCCGGGGAAGCTCGCTGATGAGCAACGTGCCGAGACCGAACATGCCGATCGTGCCGAGCAGTGTCATGGCCGATATCGAGGCCGACCCGTAACCGACGGCCTGCTGGCTGAACGACCGGGCCGCCACTGTCCAGTAGGCGAGCCCAAGCAGGGATGTCACGCCGGTCGTTGCGGCGAGGCTGCCAGCGTTAGCAAGCAGGTCCGAGTGTCGCCGCCATGCGCCTATGACGGCTGTCCGCGGGGAGCGCGGCGGCGCTGCTGCCCGGTGGTCCCGTTCGGGCGCGTGGGTACTGACCCCGACGACCCGCCGGTTTATCACCTGCCCGCTGCCCATCGGAGTGAGGATAATCGGAGATTGACGTGACGCGATCCGGCCAGCACGCCTGACCCGATGCACACGCTTCGATCGTTGTCTGCCTCAGCCCTGTCCGTCGAGCGCGTGAGCGACTCCGATGCGGAGCGCGGCACCGGACTGGTGATCCGCCTATCTTCCCTAGAACCCATAACCCCCTCATTGCATTGGTACCGATGAGCCACGGTCTCCGGGTGGCGGAACGGGCCGCAGCCGACCGCCGGGCGCAGGGCTCCAGCGTGTTCGGGAATTATCCGTTTTGCCCGGCATGTGAATATAGGAACCTATCTTCTGTGGAAGGACCGAGCCCCGCGGCTGGTGACCTGTCCCGCTGCGCCCCGATTAGCCCGAGGCCGACAAGAGAGCCCGTTGTCGCCCAGAACTCCCAGTGGGCCGGGTTCCTCCGGATAGCGGTGCTCACCTCGGCGGCGCAGCGCTTGAATGCCGTCGCTGTTTCTCCTTCCACTGGCACTGGCGCGGAGATCTCCAGCACCTGGTGGCGGTAGTCGGCGGCGCGGTACACGAAACCCATGAGCAGCGGCGCGCCCGTCACCTGGGCGAGGGCCACTGCCCCTGGCAGCAGCCTGGCCCGGCGGCCGAGGAAGGGAACCTCGACGGCGCGGGCCCGGTCGCTGTCCAGCGGCCGCGCGTCGATCGCGATCGTCACCACCTCATTGGCGCGGAGCGCGGCAGCTGCCAGCACCCCGACCTCGGGCCGACCAGGCCATGGCTCGATGTTCGGCCGCTGCCGGTGGCGCCGCAGGGGCCTGGAGTAGAGCTCCCAGAGCCGCCGCTCGACGGATGAGATGCTGGCTTCGTACTTGTACCACCAGCGTCCAATGCTGGTGACCGGGAAGCCGCTGGCGTGCAGCACCGAGAAGCCGCTGGGGTGCGAGCCGAAGTGGCCGGTGCAAAGGATGGCTCCCTTGCCCGCGGCCAGGGCGGCCTCCAGGTGTTCCCGCCCACGGATCTCGACCAGCCGCCGCAGCGGCCGCGCCCCGTGCCGCAGCCGCTTCACGTCGACCGCCTCGCAGGAGGCGAGCCGGAACCATTCCCGGGTTACCTGCTGCGCCGCCGCCGGGCTGAGCTCGTCCCCGAGCACCAGCCGCAGGTTGCGAGCTATCTCGGTGCGCTGCCCGGCCCGGCACCGGAAAAGCAAGTCGCCGCGCCAGCATGCGATGCGATAGCCGAGGACGGCCGGCAGGCGGCCCAGGACCGGCGCGGCTGCTGAGTAGGCCGCGCGTTCTACGATGCGCAGCAGCCTCCTCGTTCGGTTGTCACCCATGCGCGGCCTGCTGCTTTTCGGGCTCCCGGGCGCGGAGGTAGGCGCAGATCGTGTTGATGCTGGCGAAATTCTCCGGGAGCAGGTCCGCTTCCCCCATCGTGATCCCGAACCGCTCCTCCAGGAAGACCACCAGCCTGAGGAGGCTCAGCGAATCGAGAATGCCGCTGTCCAGAAGTGATGTCTCGTCCGCCAGCGGCAGCAGCGCCGGGTCCCGGACGAATTCGCGGCTGATATAGTCCTTGATGACCGTCTCCACTCGAGCACGTTCCTTCCGTGTCTGCTATCGGTTGTCCGGTCGGCCGTCTCTGGCCGGTTCCAGCTCGGGCTGCTGCTCCCCGCCGAGGCCGGCCCGGTCGACCTTGCCGGTCGAGGTTCTCGGCAGCGTCTCGCGGAACTCGACCAGGTTCTGGCACCATGTAGTCCGGCAGCCACTGCCGGCAGTGATCCAGCACGTCCTCGCGGGTGAGGTCGCCCGCGCCGTCCGCGGTGACAACCGCCCGGAGGCGGCTGCCGAGCAGCTCATCGGGCACCGGCAGCACTGCTGCCTCCCGGATGGCCGGGTGCCGGTACAGCGCGGCTTCCACCTCTCCCAGTTCCACCCGGTAGCCGCGAATCTTCACCATACTGTCCCGGCGGCCGAGATAGGCGTAGTTTCCTGCAGGATCCAAGGTCACCAGGTCACCGGTCCGGTACACCAGCTCGTCGGACTCTACCCGGAACGGGTTCCGGACCAGCGCCTCGCTGGTCTTGGCCGACTGTCCCCAGTACCCGCGCATCAGCGAGGGACCCCGCACGTACAGCTCGCCCTCCTCACCGGGCCGGGACACCCGGCCGCCTTCGCTGGTGACCGCGAACACCTCGGTGTTGGCGCAGGCCTTCCCGATCGGGGCCGGCCGGGCGCCAGCCCCGCCGGCGGGCACCTCGAACGCCGTGACCACGTTGGTCTCGGTCGGCCCGTACCAGTTGAGGTAGCGGGGGTGCGGCAATTCGGCCATCAGCCGGGCGAGATGCTTGGGGGGGAACACCTCCCCGGCGAAGATCACCGTCCGCAGACCCGACAGGTCGAACTGCCGCAGGCTGCCGTAGCAGGCCAGCAGCGTGAGGACCGAGGGCACCGAGTACCAGACCGAGATCCGCTCGGCTTCCAGCCACTTCGCGATCGATACCGGGAAGGTGGCTGCTCCTTCCGGGAGCACCGTCAGGCATGCGGCGGCCTGGCAGGTGGCGAAGATGTCGAAGACCGACAGGTCGAAGTGCAGCGGCGCGGGGCTGCAGACCCGGTCCTGCTCGCTGAGCCCGGCAGCGGCTGCCGCCCAGTCGACAAACGTGAGCGAGTTGCGGTGGGAGATCATCACCCCCTTCGGGGTGCCAGTCGATCCCGACGTGTACAAGATGTACGCCAGGTCGGTCTCGATCGCCCGTTCCTCCGCCAGTGGCTCTCCTGATTCCCCAGCCACCGCGGTCCACGGCACAACGGGCGCGCCCTGGGTCGGGGTAACGACCGCCTTCTCATGCCCCGGGCGGCCGGGAACGCTCGCCACCACCACACCGGGCGGCCGGGGAACCGCGCCGGCCACGGTGGCTGCCTGGGACATCCTTGCCGCGTCCGCCACGATCACGGCGGCGCCACTGTCCCGCACGATGTGGCCGAGCCGCCCGGCGGGTGCCTTCGGGTCGAGCGGCACGTAGCAGGCCCCGGCCTTCAACGCCCCGTATATCCCGATGACGGCGGCGGCCGACTTGGGGGCGAGGATCCCGACCCGGTCGCCGGGCGCCACGCCCAGGCGCAGCAGCGCCCGGGCCACCTTGTTACTCAGCTGGTCCAGCTCCCGGTAGGTGAGCAGGCAGTCCCCGGACGCTACCGCCGGCCGCTGCGGCTGCCGCGCCGCAGCCTCGGTCAGCAGCCGCTGCAGTAGATACGCCATCGCGCTTCCTTCCTGGCTCCCCGCGGGTGATGCCTCCCCTGCCCGGGTGGCTCAGAGCCCGAGCATCCGGGCTAGTACCACCCGCTGGATCTCCGAGGTGCCCGAGTAGATGGTGCTGGCGACCGCATCCCGGAGGTCCCGCTCGATCCCGGCTTCCTTCATGTAGCCGTAGGCCCCGTGGACCTGGATCGCGTCCTGGCTGGAGTGCACCCATGCCTCGCTGGTGAACAGCTTCGCGGCGGCCGCCTCCGCCGGGGCGGACCTGCCCTGCTGCTTCAGCCACGCCACCCGGTAGATCAGCGACCTCGCCGCCTCCAGCCGCACGTACATGTCGGCCAGCTTGCCGGACACACCCTGGAACTTCCCGATGGGCTGGCCGAACTGCTCACGTGACCGCGCATACTCCGCACACGCCTCGAGCTGCCGCCGCATCGCGCCCACCACGCTGGCGAAAAGGCAGCTCCGTTCCCATTCCATGGACGAGTTGAAGATCGCCATCCCCGCCCCCTCGGGCCCCAGCCGACTCTCCGCGGGAACCAGGCAGTCCTGGAGCGTCACCTCGCCCATCGGCGAGGTCCGCAGGCCCATCTTCTCGAAGCTGCCGCTCACTGCGAGCCCCGGCGTCCCCGCGTCGACGAGAAAGGCGGAGAGCCCGGCCAGTCCGGGCCGTCCCGGGTCCACAGCGTAGACCAGCAGCACGTCAGCGACCGGGGCGTTGGTGATGTACTGCTTGGTCCCCTTGAGGAGGTAGTGGTCACCGCGCCGCTCGGCGCGGGTGTGCATGTGCATCGCGTCGGAACCGGAGCCAGGCTCGGTCATCGCGTGCGCGCCGATAAGGTCCCCCGACACCATCCCGGGCAGGTACGCCCGCTGCTGCGCCGGGGTACCGAAGATCATCAGCGGCAGCTCGACGCTCCATATCTGCGCGTTGAGCGAGAACAGAAGCCCGTTATCCTGGCATCCGTATCCTAGGGCCTCCATGACCAGGGCCGTCGTAACGATATCGCTGCCCGCGCCGCCCAGCTCGGCGGGGATCGGCAGGCCCTGCACCCCGAACTTGGCACATGCCTGCCACGCCTCCCGCGGGAACTCCCCAGCATCCTCGCGCTTCACCAGGTCCCGGTTTAGCTCCCGCCGGGCGAAGGCGGCCGCCGCCTCCGTCAGCTCGCGCTGCTCGGCGCTCAGTGAGAAATCCACGCCGTACCCTTCACTTCCTCAGCAATCATTCACTTCCTCCTCAGGTACCGGCTGTACCACAGAAGACGCGGAGATGCCATGAGGGGTTTACTGCCCGACCAGGCTGGGTCCCGGCCAGAGCCTCCGAGTTTGAAGTGGGGGCCGGCGCAACCCTCAGGTAATTCTCGAACGCTTACCCGAGAAAGCTCATGACCGTCCGCCAGGCCAGGGACGGGCGCGCCTGCTGCTGTACTAGGATCGGGGGTTCCACCAGTTCTCCCTCCGTCGCGCGCTTATCCTTGCCACGTCTTGCTAGCGGTCCGATTGCTGAGACCGCCGACTTTACCGCTGGGGTTCGCGGCAATAGACTGCAGGTCTGCGATGCCGCCCTCCCAATCATACTCGAAGCCATGCGAAGGGCGACGTACTTCGATATCTGGCCCGTTCATGTAGTCCCAGGATGGATCAGGGATCTCCCAAGCGCCGTACATCGACCGCAGCTCAAGTTCATGGTCCTCGTGCTTGAGCCAGGTCCGGCCGAGGAACGAGAAGGGAACCGTGGCCTGCTCCGGCAGATAAGCTTCTAGTTCAATCGGCCCGGCCTGCTCGAGGCCATACATGAAGTAACGAAGACGACCCGATTCCGGGAACATACGGAAGAACTCAAAACGGGCACCACGGCGCATGACGGTAATCTCCGTTACATATCCGTCATTATTGACGAAGTACCGATCGCATTTGAAACCGGCCTCAACAATGGCGGGCATGGCGCTAATCAAACGCTGGAAATCGTCGTCGGCCACCGCGAAATCCGCGTCCAAGCTGTCATGGGAAAGGATTGCCCCGTCCCGGGCCCAGCCCAGCAGCAGCCCTGCCCACACCCAGTAATGACCGCGGAGCTCGGTGGACTCCAGAGCATCGTGAAGGTCCCGCAGGTCAGACGCGAAGAGCTCGGTCAGCCGAGACCGCAGCGCCGGGATGCGCCGCGCGTGAACGGCCATACGTTCCGCGGCAAACCGCCGCATCCGGAATACTGCGCTGCTCATCACGATGCCAAGACCGCGAACTCGGGCAGCTCCGGGCGAAACGGCGCACTCCCGCAGCTAGCCATGGAGACACCTTCGATCCGAACTGGCAGGGCACCCTGGGAGATGGAGAATGGCGCCATATCGTCCTCTCGTAGCGTTGACAGCGGCCCGGGGCAAGCCCAAACGACCGATCACCCGCATTCCTGCGGCGCTTAGTACCATGCGTGAATCCACAGCATGACCGTGGTGAGAAGGACCAGCACGGCCAGGCTGAGCACCAACGACATAGCCGGTTCGGACCATCGTCCCATTCGTGACCAGTTGCTGACGATAGCCCGCCCGGACACGAAGAACGCGAAGGCTAGAGCCAGCAGAACCCGAGGTGGCCCGTACCTCGGTAGCTTCCTGGCGGCAGCCTGGACGATCCGTTCCTCCTCGGCGTCCACTCCCACCACCTCGGCTGCGCCCTGCCGCAATAGTTCGGCTGCATAGCCCCCATCTGCGCACCCCAGGTCGAGCCAGCGGCCTCGGACCAGTTCAGCAATGCGGCCCACACGGTATGAGACATTAAGGGGCATGGCTGTGGAGTTGCCCGGCTCCGGTCGCATAAGGCTGGTCATGAGGTCATCCAGTTCAGCGCGCCTACCAGACGCGACTGAGCGATTGCTCCGCGTCCACGGCTAGGTCTTTTCTGGTACGAGATCCGTACGGCCATGAAGGGTCCCCATCCAAGGTCACTGGTGCAACCAGGCTAGCGTCTGCGGGTACATGGCAGGATAGCCTCCGTCAGGTTAGCGGGTATCCGTCCTTGTCAGGGCAACGTCACTCTTCCGTGAGGTCCGGTAACCCGGCGGATCGTACAGGTACCGATCACTGCGAGCGATCATCTGCAACAATGCGTGATGGCGTCTGCCAGAATCTTGGGTGAAGTTGCGGGTCGCCGGTGCTCCAGTCGTGGGGTAGGTGCGTCATAGGTATTGGAATCTCGGCCCTGAATTCATCAGGTGAGGACGGCGATGAGATCTGGTAATGGTGGTCTGCGAGTGGTGAGCCCGGTCCCGCGGGAGGTTTGGGAGTCGCTGCTGCGCTCTGATGAGGGGGCGGCGGTGACGCAGTCGCTGGCGTGGCGGGATGCGGTGTTCGCCAGTGGCCGGTACCGAGATGTGAGCTTGCTGTATGAGTTCGGGTCCGGGCGGCAGGTGGTGCTGCCGCTGGCCCGGCGGCGAGGGCAGCCGCCGCAGGCGGCGGTGGTGGCGTCGTGGCCGGGGGAATGGAGCGTGGGCGGGCCGATCTGCCCGGACGGCCGGGTCAGCCCGGCGGAGGCGGCGGCGGTGCTGGCCGATGTGGCGCGGCGAGGGACGCTGGAGGCGCATGTCACGCTGCGGCACAACGCCGACCGGGCTTGGCTGGAGGCGGCCGGGCGGTTCGAGGTGGCCCGGTACGGCTGTTATGTGCTGGACCTTGACGGCGGCTTTGATCACGTCTGGCAGCACAAGTTCCGCGGCACCGCCCGGACGGCGGTGCGCAAGGCCGAGCGGTCCGGCCTGGATGTTGAGGTGGACCGGTCCGGCCGACTGATCGAGGTGGTGCATGAGCTGTATGAAAGGTCGGTCCGGGCGCGGGCGGCCCGGCTAGGCGAGCCGACCTGGCTGACCCGCGCGCGGATGAGCCGGATCGCGCTGACGACCTCGCTGCCGCAGATGAAGCTGGTCGCGGAGCATTTCGGGAAGGACTGCGCCACCTGGGTGGCGCGGTCGAAGGGCGAGCCCGTGGCCGCCCTGATCATGTTGCGGTTCGGAATGTTCATGCACTTCTGGCGGGTGGCCGAGGACGGGGTACTCGCCCACCCGGTGCGGGCCACCGAGCTCTTGCACCGCCTCAATATCGAGGAGGCCTGCCGGGATGGGTACCGGTTCTACAACATGGGCGGGGCCCCGGAGGGATCCTCGCTTGCCCGGTACAAGGAGAAGCTCGGGGCGAGCTTGTATTTCACCCATGAGCTGTCGCTGACGCGCCCGCCGCTGCGTGCTGCCCGGACGGCCCGGCGGTTCTCCGAGGACCTGGCCAAGAAGACGCTCCGGATCCACGACATGTGAGACCAGCAGGTCGTATCTCATGCCAGGAGTCACGGTGGGTCGTGTACCGGGAGGCCGAGGATGGCTGACGATGACGGACGCCTCTACCACGGCGGACGAGCAGAAGCCGTGCGACACCGAGGCCAGATGGCCCGGCTGACCGTGCGGATGGAGTAGGACCTCGCAGCTCTGACTATCAGTGCAGCGTCGCCCCCATTGAGGTCACTGGGCCTCCAGGACCGTGGCCGGGATATCTGCCAGCGCGGCGATGAGACGGGCGTTGTCGGCCGGATGGCGGACTGCTAGACGGAGCCGGGGGCGCCGGTCAGGGAAGCGGTCGGTGACGTCCTTGATTTCGATCCGCTCGGTGCGGAGCAGCGAGTGCCTGATCCTGGATCCCAGCTTCGGGTCGGCGTCGTCCAGTCGGGCAACCAGGAAGTTCCCCCCGCTTGGGTACACCTCGCCGATGAGCGGCAGGCCCAGCAGCTGCGCCCGGAACTCGTCCCGGTCCCGGGCAGTCGCGGTGAGGGATGCCTTGTACGCCGGGACGAACTTGAGGAGCATCTCCAGGAAGAACTCAGCCTCGGCCGACAGGTTCCAGATCGGAAGCTCCGCACCGATGTCCTGGATTACCTGGGAGTCGCAGCTGTACAGGTAGCCGAGTCGCAGTCCATGGACGCCCAGCGACTTGCTGAGGCTGCCCAGCACCACCACGTTGGGTAGCGGCTCCTCCTCGAGCATGTCGATGATGGATGGCTCCCCGCTGAACGGGAGAAAAGACTCGTCTACCAGGAACAGCGTGCCAGGTATACGGCGGGCGAGGGCGTAGATGTCCTTGGTCGGTATCGTGGTGCCGGTCGCGCTGTTCGGGTTCACGAGGACCACGAGACCGTGCTCCCGGGCGAGGGATTCGACGCATCCCCAGTCGATACCCGGGGAGTCCGCGTACCGGGTGGCCGGCGGCCAGGCACGGTCGTACTCGCCGAATGTGGGAGCAGGTATCGCAGCGTTCCTCCCGCCGAGCACCCTGGGCAGGAACGGGAACGCCTGCGAGGCGCCATGCAGCACCTGGAGGCGGCGTGGATCGCAGAGCAGGAAATAGCTGAGCTTCTCGTTGAGTATTGCCTGCCGGGAGCCGTAGTTGGTGACGAGGTCCGGCAGGGCGTGCCGCATTGCTGCGAGCATGGCACCCGGAGGGAAGTAGGCGTTCTTCATGAGGGAGAAGTCGAGCAATCCCGGGAAGTTCCAGTGCCCGCCAAACGATCTGGTCAGGATGCCCGGACGGGCAGCCGGCATGAACTCGAAGCGGGCGGCGGCCAGGTCGCTGGGAGTGTCTACCTCTATCCACTGCTCGCCGGTAACCAGCTCCGCACTGATCCGGTGCTCGGCGATGTTGGTGAGCATCCCGAGAACCATCTCGTAGTAACAGGAGGGGTCGATCTCTGCGTATGCCTTAAGCAGTGGTCGCAGGGTATCCCGGGCGAAGTCTGCCGCGAAGCGGTAGATGTTGAGCGTCTTGAACGTGCCGTCATAGGCGAAGTCGGCGTCCTGCATGCTGGTCGGGTGCAGCGCGGTGATGAAGCCGCCCCGTACCTCCACTACGGTGCCATCCATGCCGGTGCGGTAGCGGTCGAGGAGGGCGGCGTTACGAGCCGGGCTGCTGACCAGCCTAGCAAGGATACTAGTATCGAAGATCAGGTCGCATTCGATGAGGAGTACGTCCCTGTCGAACGCCAGCTCGCTCAGTGCGAGCGACAGCGAGATCACGTTGTTTGTCTCTGCGAACCGCGAGTTGTACACGAATCTAAGGTCGGCGTCCGGATAGCCGGCGCGCAGGAACTCTTCTATGTCTGGCGCCCGGTACCCGGTGACGATGGTCGCCCGGCGAACGCCTACCTGGCCGAGGGCATCCATGATCCGCCCGAGGATGGTCGTCTCGCCGACAGGAAGCAGTGCCTTGTGCACCCTGTCTGACAGGGGGCGCATTCGCCGCCCGAAGCCGGCCGTGAGGATGACCGCCTGCAACTCTGGGCCTGTCGTTGTCATAGATGCGTTCCTTCTCTTGGTACTGGTTACATAACCGGCTATGAGCGGTGGACACGCCGCGCAACCCGCGCGCGTTTCCCCTCGCCTGTGGTCATATCTGCACTCACGGTGGTTGAACCGGGACCAACCGACGCGGCTTCCCGACCTTGGCGGACGACGGCGTCAATGTCCGCATGCTCGGTGAAGACGCGATCGACCAGGTCCCCGTCCGCGATGTCACCCTCGTAGAAGGGCCGGCCCGCAGCGAACTCCCGTCTGCCTGTTACCAGATTGTCCAGGACCAGCGGTCTGATCCCTGCGTCGGAACACGCCGAAGCGATCGTGCTGCCGATGTAGCCGGCGCCGCCGGCGACAAGCACCTTCAAATGCCCGTTCCTCCTAGTCGCTACCTGCCCGGTCAGCTCGGGCCTGGGCCAAAGGCTACCCGTGTCCGCGCTGCGGACCGCCTGGAACCGATCGACACCATATTCAGATTGCAGACGGTGATTGCTCGTAATTGATTGATTCTGTGATAACTGGTCGAATGGCCCGGTCACCGTGCAGCCGGGCTAGCCCGTCCGGTGCGCCGGCGCGTGCCGCCCGGCGCAAGGCGGTAGCAATTTAATACCAGCCCGCTCGCCAGCAACGTTAGTTCGAGGTACCCCCGGCCGCAGAGGGTGGAGACGTGTTGGGCGCCGACGAGGACGGCGCAGGCTGCGTGGACGGCGGCGGCGAGGACGGCGGCGGCGAGGATGGCGGCGAATGCGACAGTGAGGGTGTCGGCGACGTAAACGGGCCGTACGACGCCGACACCCCGGGTGCCGACTGCGCGGCCGCCGTGGCTCCCGCGGGCCCGAACAGCGGCATGAGCCCGGATACGACCGGTCCTGGCACGGACGGAACGAATCTGGGCGCGACTCTGCGGCCCGCCGCCGGCGGACGCTCGCGCGGATTCACCGGTTCCCGTCGGCCCGGGCTGGCCCACGGCGACGGAAGCCGGATCGTGAGCGGTCGAGTGATTGGCGTAGTACATACCGCCGCCCAGCAGAGCCATGGTGGCAGCCGTGCCGACTGCCGCTACGGAGGTGACTCGCCGTCGGGGTATCGACGGCTTCGTCACCTGTACCGGGAAGCCGTCGGCGCCGAACCGCGCTGCACGGTCCAGCACGCGGGCACATTGGGCCACCGCGGTCGGTGGCCCATCGGAGATCAGGCGTAGTGTCCGCCAACGCAGTCCGGTCGGCAGCGGGATAGCCGACTGGAGGTCGAGCAGGATTGCAAGGTTGAATCCGCTGCGCTTGTGCCCGCCCAGCGACCGCTCAAGCCGCGAGCGGGCCCGCGAGGCTAGCGCGTGCGCATGGCTGGGGGTCACGCCGAGTATATCCGCGAGGTCAGCGCCGTAGAATCCGTGGCGCAGGTTCAGCTCGCTGATCTCCCGGTCCACCGGGTCCAGCCCGGCCAGGGCGGCGTGCACCTGGACGCGCGATTTCGCCTGCGGTGACGGCGGCAAATATCACCGTGTCGTCCATCGCATGGACCGTCTCATCCGGCCGCGCAGCAAAGTCGGCAGCCTGCCGGCGGAGCTGGCACTCATTGCGGGCCAGCGCGAATAGCCACGTTCGCAGCCGGTCCGGCTGGCTCAGGCGCGAAACCTCGCCGAGGCGATGACGAAGGTGTTCCGCAGGGCGTCGGCCGAGTCGGTGGCCTCGGTGAGTTGCGACCACGAGTAGCTATACAACTCCTGTGCGTAGCGGCCGAAGGCCGCGGCGACTCCCTTATCATCGCCTTCCATGATTGCGGCCACGATCTCGCTGTCGGACACGGAAGGCTCGCGGCGGTGCCCGGGCATACGGCATGGTCCGCCGGCGGTCTCCGCGACGACGGACGCGACCGGGGCAGGCGCCGCAGCGGAGACCGCGCGAGCCTCGCTTCCGAAGGTCACCCAGCCACTCCCGCATGATGACCTTGAGGATCCGCCGTCCGTCCCGGACCGCGTGCAGGTTACTGGCCCCCGAAGATGCGGGGGGCTCTCGTGGCTTGGCACCTCGTAGATCTTCAGGCCGGCCTTAACCGCCCGGATGGCCATTAGCGTCTCGACCTCAAAGCCCGGGCAGCCGCTGAGTTCTATTCGCGTCCAGGTGGCGAGCCCAGAAGGCGTTGTAGCCGTAGCACAGGTCGGTGAAGTGAGTACCGAACATCCGGTTAACCAGGATGCTCAGCAGCCGGTTCCCGTAGCGGCGTACGCTGCTGATGTCATCGCTGCCACCACTGCTTGAGAAGCGCGAGCCCTTGGCGAAGTCAGCGCAGGCCACAAGTGCGCCGACGAACCTAGTGATCTCCCTCCCGTCGGTGGACCCGTCCGCGTCGAACACCCCGGCATACCCGGGATGGATCAACATGTCGTGCACGGCCGGGTAGTTGGCCTGCGCCCAGGCGATCTTCCCGGTGCGGATGTCCCGCCGGGGCAGTCGCAGGCCATCGCCGCGGAGGCTGACCACCACCTGGCGGGCCGAGCCGAGCTGGTCAAAGCGGCGGAACACGCACATGACCGCTTCGCGCACCGCCTCATCCGGCGTGATGATCACGTGGTCGCCGTCGTCGTAGTCCAGCCCGGGCGGCAGCGTCAGCCGCAGCTCACCGCGGGCGGCCTTGGCCCGCAGTCCCTCGGTCATCGGTGACCGCAGCAGGTGCAGTTCTCCCTCCGGGAGGGTGCCCTTGAGGCCCAGTTATCTGACCCCGGCCAGCTTCTGACGTGTGAATGGCCAGGTCACGTCGTTGATGACGTGTCTTTAACGCGTTGTCGTCGCGGACGGCATGGGTGGGCAGCCCGGCTACGCGCGTGACCTGCCAGGGCCGGTGACGGGAACGCTCCTGCGCCCTCGTTACCGACGTTATCGGCTAGGGGCAGATAAAGAATCATCGACGAGAGGTACGAGCCCAGGGGCGGCCCGTTGAGGACGTTGACGACGACCGTCAGCTGGGGCAGATAACCCCAGCACGAGGCGGTCGTTATAGCCGGCGGGGTGGTAGACGCCGTCGGCGTCGGCGATCAGCGTGTCGGTCAGCGCGCATAGGTGCGAGGTCGGCCCGGGGCGCGGTACTGGCGTTCCGGCCAGCCCGTCTCCCCGGACCGTCTCCCGAACCCGCCATGCGAGTCGTCCCCGCAACGGGCTCTCCGCGAGTCCCGGTCAGGGCCGGTGCCCGGTCCTCATGCCGCGGCCAGCGGCCAGGGTGAGGGATCACCGATCCCCGGTAGCGATACCGGGTCGTGGTGACCTGCCGGCCTCGAACAACGCCAGTTCCCGGCCCCTGGGCTGCCATCCGCCGCCGCAATGGCGGCGGCGGAACTCCTTCCGCGAGATCCCTGGTGCTTGCGCCGGATCCAGCCAGCTACCCGGCGCCAGACGTAGGCGGCCAGGTACTGGAAGGTCGCGCTCGACACCCCGGGGCGGAAGAACGCCGCCCATCCTTTAAGCAGCGGATTGATCCGTGCCAGCAGGACGTCCAGCGGCCGGTTCGTATCGACCCGACGGCACCACATCCTGACCTTCGCCATGGCGGCGCGCAGCGCCTTCCTGGACGGGTAGGTATAGACGTAGTGCTGGTTCGTGCCCCGCTTAGGGTGACGACGGTTTTTAACTTGGGTGTGTCGGGGGTTCGTGCTGGCCGTTTCTTGCGTGGCCTGGGTGTTCTGGGGGGTTGCGGGGGGATGGTCAGGGTGAGTCCGGCTGCGGCGGCGTAGTCGCGCCGGTCCTCCAGCGCCCAGCCGGGCGGCAGCGGCTGCACTGCCGCTCGCCGTGCGGCGGTTTCCCGTCGGGCGAGGTAGTCGCGGTGCGCGGCTTCATAACGGCGCCGCAGCGTGCCGTCGGCCAGCCGCGCGGTCATGTCCCGCATCACCCCGGCGGCCTCCAGCTTGCTGACCGCGGCGGCCGCCCGCGGGCAGGTCAGGTAGTACAGGGTGGGAAACGGGCTGCCGTCGGGCAGCCTCGGCGCCGTCTCGGCGACGTCGGGCAGCCCGCACGGGCACCGGTGGGCGACGGCGAGCAGCCCGCGCGGCGCGCGGCCGAGCTGGGCGGCGATGGCCGCCTCATCCCGTGCGGCTATCACTTCGCCGGGCTCGCTTCGGCCTGCTGGACCGATTGCCACACCTTGTCATACCACGGAGCCGGCCCGGGTTTGGGCGACGCGGCGGTGCCCGCCGCGGACGGGCCGCCCGCCACGATGTAGCACTGCGTGCCCGGGAAGCACATGTCGAGTTCCTGCCGGGCCAGCTGCTCGATGTAGGCGGGACTGGACAGCCTGGCCTGCTCCGCCTCCAGGCTCTTGACCTGGGCCAGCATGGCCTGCTGCTGCGCGACCAGCGAATCGATCTGCTGGCGCTGGGTCACGTACTCGCGGATCGGGTACGCCAGGCTCAGCGCGATCGCGCAGATCACCACCGCAAGCACCGCCGCCCGGCCGGTCAGCCGGGTGGACCGGGGGGCCGCGGCGGGCGGGGCCATCAGCCCTGGCTGGCCCGGGCCGCGAAGCGGGGATACGCGCCGGCGCCGGCGTAGGCCGCCGCGTCGCCGAGCAGTTCCTCGATCCGCAGCAGCTGGTTGTACTTGGCCACCCGCTCGCCGCGGGCGGGCGCGCCGGTCTTGATCTGGCCGCAGTCGGTGCCGACGGCCAGATCCGAGATGGTGGTGTCATCGGTCTCGCCGGAGCGGTGGCTGATCACGCAGCTGAACCCGGCCCGGTGGGCCAGGCTCACCGCGTCCAGGGTCTCGGTCACCGAGCCGATCTGGTTCAGCTTGACCAGCAGCGAGTTCGCCGAGCGCTCGGCGATGCCGCGGGCCAGCCGCTCCGGGTTGGTGACGAACAGGTCATCGCCGACCACCTGGACCCGCTCCCCGATACTCGCCGTGAGCTGCTGCCAGCCCGGCCAGTCCTCCTCGGCCAGCGGGTCCTCCAGCGACACCAGCGGGTAGGCGCCGACCCATTCCGCGTAGATGGCGGCCATCTCCGCGGAGGTCCGCGGCTTCCCCTCGAAGTTGTAGGCGCCCTCGGCATAGAACTCCGACGCGGCCGCGTCGATCGCCAGCGCGACGTCCCGGCCGGGGGTGAACCCGGCCTTGCCGATCGCCTCGACGATCAGGTCCAGCGCCGCCCGGTTGTGCTCCAGGTCGGGCGCGAAGCCGCCCTCGTCGCCGATGCCGGTGGACAGGCCGCGCTGCCTGATCACCGACTTCAGCGCGTGGTAGACCTCGGCCCCCCAGCGCAGCGCCTCGGCGAAGGTCGCCGCGCCGGCCGGGGTGATCATGAACTCCTGGATGTCCACGTTGTTGTCCGCGTGCGCGCCGCCGTTCAGGATGTTCATCATCGGGACCGGCAGCACGTGCGCGTTCGGGCCGCCCAGGTAGCGGAACAGCGGCAGGCCGCTGGACTGCGCGGCGGCGCGGGCGACGGCCATGCTGACGCCGACGATGGCGTTCGCGCCCAGCCTCGACTTGCCCGGCGTGCGGTCCAGGTCGATCAGCGCCTGGTCGACCAGCCGCTGGTCGTCGGCCTGGTGGCCGAGCAGTTCCGGCTGGATCTCGTCGATGACGGCGCAGACCGCCCGGGTTACCCCCTTGCCGCCGTATTCCGAGCCGCCGTCCCGCAGCTCGACCGCCTCGAACGCGCCGGTCGAGGCGCCGCTCGGCACGCCCGCCGTGGCGACGGTCCCGTCGTCCAGCGCCACCTCGACCTCGAGGGTCGGGTTACCGCGGGAATCCAGGATCTGCCTGGCATGGATCGCATCTATCGAAACCACCGCCGGCTCCTTGCCTGTCCTCGAATCGCGCCCGTACGGGCCAGGCGCAAGCCCGCCCACAGCGAGCCTAACGGAGCGGCGGCACTTCGCTGCACGGGCACGCCGGACCCGGCGCGGAAAGGTTCGGCCGGCCGCGGGTACGCTCCGAAGATCGTATGACCGACAGGTGGTGACAATAAGTGATACTGAACGTTCATAATGTAATTGTTGCGCTCGGTCGTAAACCACCCAGATGGGCCGTGCGTCTTAGTTTCGTTCCAATACTTCACCTACATTTTGGAACACGTTAACTCAGCGGTACGTTTGGGAGCACCGGTACCGACGGTACCGGGCTCCATCTCTGGGGAGAGGACTGTCTTGTCTGTCGAGGTCGGGAACATTGTCAGGCATCGCGGAAGGGTGGAATGCGGCTGCGACGTGCACAGCGAAGCACACGCAGTCTTTAGCTACCGTTAAGAGTCAGCCGGAGGGGTGGGCCGGTGAGGCTGGTTATTGGCCACGACAACCGAAACCTATGCGAGGCACTCGCCGTCGCACTTGAAGCACGCGGTCATCAGGTGCCGGCGACCGCGACGACCACGGCACTTGGGATTGCCGAGGTGGCCTGGCACCGGGTTGAGGCGTGCCTGCTCGACCCGTGCTCTCCTGCCGGCAGGCGTGTGCTTTCACATCGCGGAAGAGGGAAATGCTGCGCAGAATCAGCGATCGGACTACTTAGCACCGTGCTACTCGACCATGGGCGATCATTGCCGACGTCAAACGAGCACTGCAGGTTGTCCGACGCCCTTGCGGCGCGATGCAGTACGGCCAGATTGTGGTGAAGATGAGGGTCCGACGTGGGAGCGACGGCACCTGATAGCTGTGTCTGTGGGAATATCGGAGGGGAGTGGGGACCAAGTGGAGTGGGTCCATCAAGAGTGCCCGGGCATTCTTGACTATAACTTTGCGGATTTGTCGGAACAGAGGGAGGATTCCTTCACCGCAGCGCGCGCGTCGCTGCATGAGCTTTGTCATGACCTGATTGAACCGGCGGCCACCATCAGGTGGCTGGTACGCGCCGCCACCGTCACCGAGTCAGGGCAAGACCTGCGGGGCCGGCTTGACGCCATCGACGTCGCGGCTGCGCAGATCGCGGCGATCTGCGAGAACGTTCTGGACTGGCCGCAGCGCGGCGCGTCGGCGCGCCTCGACGTGCTCGCGGGCGACTCGGCGGCCAGCGCACAGATCCGGTACGCCGGGGTGATCGACGTGATCTCCCAGCCCGTCACGGCACTGGCACCGGCCGGCGACATCGTGCGGATCCTGGGTAACCTCCTGGCCAATGCGTGCCGGGCGGCCGGGCCGGGCGGCCGGGTCCGCATCCTGGTCGACGAGGCCGGCGCCCAGGCCCGGATGGCCATCGCCGATTCAGGCAAGGGCCTCGGCCAGACGACGGTACCAGGCGGCCGGGCGGGCCTCGGGCTCGACATCGTCGGTGCGCTCGCGCTGAAGTACGGCGGCAGCGTGCGCCTTGGCGTCAGCGACCTCGGCGGCCTTGCGGTGACCGTGCTGCTGCCCGCGCAAGGGGGGGCGGCGAATTGAAGGTCGTGATCGCCGACGCGCACCGTATCTTCGCCGGCGCCCTTGAATCGCTGCTGCGCAGGGCGGGTCACGGGGTCGTCGGTTGGGTAGCCGGGCTCGATGACGCCGTGGAATTGAGCTTGCACGAGCAGGCCGACGCCTGCGTGCTCGACCTCGGCCTGGCCGGAACCTGCGAGCCGGGTACGCTGCAGATGGCCATGGCCAGTTCGCCGCGGACCGCCTTCGTGGTGCTTGCGGATTCGCCCGGCTCGGCCGGCTTCGTGGGCATCCTCGCCGCGGGAGTGCACGGCGCCGCGCTCAAGACCGACGATTTCGTCGAGGTCCTGCGGGTGCTCACCGCCGCGGTGAACCGGCTGGCCCGCCGCGGTGGCGGAGGCGCGGTGCTCTCGCTGGCGGCCCAGGCCGCCCACCGGCCGATCCGGCACAGCCCGCGCTACCCGGCCCTTGACCATCTGCTGACCCCGCGTGAGCGCGAGGTACTGGCACGCCTGGTCCGGGGCGAGAGCACGACCAGCATGGCCAGGGCGATGGGCGTGCGGCTGTCCACGACCCGCACCCACGTCGACTCCGTGTTCGTCAAGCTCGGGGTGCATTCCCGGCTGGAGGCCGTCGCCTACGCCGTCCGGGAGGGGATCGTCGACATACGTGGCGGCCTCGAGCCGCCGGCGACGCCCGAGGCTCTCAGCGGGTAATGCAGACCAGTAACCTGCTCATCGTCGACGACCACCGCGTCTTCTGCCAGGGCCTGGAGACCGTCTTCGCAGCGGAACCGGACTTCGATCCGATGGCGATCAGCAATCCTGATCAGGTGCTCGGTATCGTGGCGGCGTGCCGGCCGGACGTGGTGCTGATGGATCTGCGTCTCGGTGAGGTCAGCGGCGTCGACCTCATCCGGCAGATCACCGTGCTGCCGTCCCCGCCCGCGGTGGTGGTGCTGACCGCCTACGCCAACATCGCCGCGGCGCTGGACGCGGTCCGGGCTGGCGCGGTGGGCTTCGTGGCCAAGAACGCTTCGGTCGAGCAGGTCATCAGCGCGGCGCGGGCCGCAGTGCTCGGCGGCAGCTGGCTGCCGCCCGAGCTGATAAGCAAGCTGGTCGCCGAGCACCAGGAGCCAGTCGGCGCGCCGCAGCTCATAGCGCAGCTCACGGCGCGGGAGCATCAGGTGCTCAGCCTGATGGTCAGCGGCCTGGACCGGAACGGCATCGCGGAAAAGCTGCACCAGTCGCCGAATACCGTCCGCACGCATATCCGCAACGTGATCGTGAAGCTCGACTGCCACAGCGCCATCGAGGCCGTCGCCGTCGGCCTCAAGGCGGGCCTGCGCCCCGAATAGCCGATCGGCACGGCCACCAGGGCGACCGCTAGTAGCGTCGGAAGGGCCAGCCCCGGCGCCGGTTACGCCGCTCGCCGTTCGCTGCGATCGGGGCCGGGGGGGCCGTCGCCGTCTGCTGCTCAACCTGGTCGGCCGGACCGGCCGGAGTCGAAGCGGGAACGGCCTCCATCACGATCGTGGCCTCGTCGTCTTCTGACCACGGACGCGGACGGCTCGCCACCATCGTGGCCTCGTCGTCTTCTGACCACGGACGCCGACGGCTCGCCGCCATCATCGTCGGCGCGTCGTGGGTCACCGGAGGCCGGTAGCGGCCGAAGATAACCGTCGCGTCGCTATGGTCCTCGCGGTCCGCATGCGCAGGCGCGGGCGCGGGCGGATCGATCAGGCTCGTCGGCGCGTCGTGGGTCACCGGAGGCCGGTAGCGGCCGAAGATAACCGTCGCGTCGCTATGGTCCTCGCGGTCCGCATGCGCAGGCGCGGGCGCGGGCGGATCGATCAGGCTCGTCGGCGCGTCGTGGGTCACCGGAGGCCGGTAGCGGCCGAAGACAACCGTCGCGTCGCTATGGTCCTCGCGGTCCGCATGCGCCTGCGGACCGATCAGGATCGTCGGCGAAGCGTCAGGCAGCAGCGGCGCGTAGGGGACCAGCACGACCGTAGGCGTGTCGTCCTCGTCCCGCGGAGGCGCGTGGCGAGCCGGACCGGCCAGCCCGGCGTCGGCCAGAGCCGCAGGCGCGGGTGCGGGTGCGGGCTTAGCCAGCCCGGCCAGCAGCAGCGCCGTGCGGACCAGGATCTTCAGGTCATGCCCGAGACCGCGGCGCCGCAGGTAGTCCAGGTCGATGGCCAGCTTAGGATGCAGTTCGTACGTCGCGTAGTGCCGCTCCGGGTCCTCCTCGCCCAGAATCGTCGCCTTCTGGACTTCGGTGTAGAAGATCTGCCCGGGACCGGTCAGGCCGGGGCGCACGTTGAGGATCTGGAGCTCTTCGTCGTGGTAGTACGGGATGAACCGGGGTACCTCCGGCCGCGGGCCGATGATCGTCATGTCGCCCCGCAGCACGTTGACCAGTTGCGGCAGCTCATCCAGCTTGGCCGCGCGCAGCACGGCGCCGAGCTTGGTGACTCGGGAGTCCGCGCGGCTGGTGACCAGCGGGCCGGCCTTGTCGGCGCCGGACACCATCGAGCGGAGCTTGAGCATCGTGAACTGCTCCGCCGCCCGGCCGGTGCGGACCTGCCGGTAGAAGGCCGGCCCCCGGCTGGTCAGCCGGACCAGGCCGGCCAGCAGCACGATGATCGGGCCGGTGAACACCAGCGCGATCCCGGACACCACGATGTCCACCACCCGGCGCGCCCGGGAATCACCGACGATCTTCGGCTTGGCCAGCGTGAAGTTCTCGGTCAGCGCGGCCACGCGGAACTGGCTGCGGGCGAGCAGGACCAGCACCATGGTGGTGGTCAGGTAGGTGACGGCGGACGTGATGGCGCCGCCCATCGCCCCGAAACGGGGGATGAGGATGACGTCGAGCGTCACGGTGATGGCCGCGCCGACGCCCATCCCGACCGAGTTGAGACCCGGCCGGCCGAGCCCCAGCAGGTACGCGGACGAGACCGCGGCCGCTCCCTCGATGGACAGGCCGATGATGATGACCTCAGCCGGCAGGATGGCCCCGTGGAACGCCGGCCCGTACAGGATGGGCAGCGCGATCACGGTGGCCCCGGCCAGGAAGGGCGTCATGGCCACGGTCAGCGCGGTGATGCGCGGCAGCACCTTGCGGGCCTCGGCGGTCGCCTTGACCCGGCCCAGGCGTGCGTACCGCGGGTACAGGACGTAGTTGACGGCCGTCGGGACGAGCCGCATCAGCTCGGCGAACTTCGACGCCACCGCGTAGACGCCGAGCACGGCGGGCCCGGCCAGCGCCCCGAGGAGCACGAAGTCGAACCGCAGGTTCGTCAGCCAGAGCATGTTACCCAGCTGCCCGCGGGCCCCGAACGCGGCGATCCGCCCGGCCAGGCTGAACGACGGCCGCCCCCAGTGGGAGAAGAAGCCGCGCGACCACAGTCGCAGGATCGCGGTCACCGTGTACAGGGCGCCGGAGACGATCAGGGCGGCGACCACCAGAGTCACGCCGCCCTTTCCGGTCCAGACCCGCAGGGCCGTGTAGACCGGGACGAACCAGAACTCCTCGGCCACGATGAGCAGGTTCGCACCGCTGATGTCGCCCGAGCCCTGGCAGCAGGCCTTGGCCGTGACGTTCCACAGCCAGGTGACCACCGAGATGGCCATGGCCACGACCAGCTCGATCGGCATCTGCTTGAAGAACACGTCATGGAACGGGATGGCCAGGGCGAGCCAGACCACCGCGCTGACCGCGGCGCCGACGACGGCCATAATGGCCAGCGTGGGCCGGACCCGCCGGTCCTTGCCGTGCTCGCCGGCCAGGAAGTACGCCGAGGCGGTGGGCAGGCCGCAGGAGACCACGACGCCGAGCAGCCAGGGCAGCACCCGCAACAGCGCATAGTAGCCCAGGACGGTCGGGCCGCCGATCCGGGCCACGAGCAGGCTGGCGACCGAGACGCAGGCCAGCGCGCCGCCCTGGGCGCCCAGGTTGCCGATGACCTGCTTGGATACCATCCGCGATCCGCCCTTGGCGGCGACACTGGCGGCTGGCAGCGGCGGCGCGTACGGGGCGGCGGGGCGGCGAAGGGCCGGCGCGTGGCCGTTGCCGCTGACCGTCTTGCCCGACGGCGGGGTGGCCGCGGGCGCCAGGGCGGCCGGCCGCAGCCGGGCGAACCGGCGCTTACGGGCGGCCAGATGCGCCTGCAGCGCGTCGCGGCTCAGGACGGCGGTGACCGCGAACAGGATCCACAGCGGGCGGAAGTGCAGGACCTCTTCGTAGAACGAGTTGATGCTGATCGCGAGCAGGCCGGCCACCAGGCCCGCCGGGGCGGGCACGGCGGCGCGCATCGGCGCTGACAGCGGCCGCCGCACCACCGGCCCGGCCCGGATGGCGACGCAGCCGGCCAGGAATATCAGCGCGAACAGGCCGAGCACGCCGCGCTCGCACAGCGCGGCGAGCCAGTCGTTGTGCGCCTCGTTGGAGTACGGGTAGTACCAGTTCGCGAGCAGCTGCTTGGTGCTCAGCGGCCCGAGGCCGATCAGGCCGTCGCTGCGCTGGTACAGCTGGACGGTCTCCTGGATGAGCTGCCCGCGCTCGTTGCTGCTCTGCGCGCTGCGGCCGATCGAGTTGACCAGCAACGGCTGGCCGCTGTCGAGCGCCCACTGCCGGATCGAGTTGAGCGGCAGGACGGTGAAGAAGGTGCCGACCGCGAGGCCGATGATCAGCCCGGTCGCGATCACCCCGGCCCAGCCATGACGCCGGTAGTACCGGACCATCAGCAGGAACGAGATGCCGAGCCCGAGCGCGAGGACGCCGCCGTTGGATTCGGTCAGCACCAGCGCCCATACCAGCGCGATGTAGCCGAAGAACCTCACCCACCGCTTGCCGGGCGTGCGCGAGGCGAAGATCACGAAGATCGTGGCGTCCCAGAACCACGAGGCGTAGTTGGGGTCGCCGAAGGTGAACGCCAGCCGGTTCCCCTCGGCGGGGTTGATCCCTTCCAGCGGCGTGATGTGGGCGGCCCAGGAGACGATGAACAGCAGAGCCCAGAAGATCCCCGACCAGCTCCAGGCCGCGAGCGCATAGCGCATCGCCCGGGGCCCGGTCAGCACGTTGACCAGCGTCGTGCACCAGGCGAAGAGCAGCAGGTCGATCAGCAGGGTGTTCAGTGCCGTGCTGGGCAGCTCCGAGACCAGGCCGGACGCCGCTCCGGCGATGACGAACAGCGCGACCGGGATGAAGTAGGGAGCGCGCAGCTTCTGGTGCGTGCCGGCCAGCCAGATCAGGGAGGTGACGATCGCGGCCACGATGAGCAGATCGACCGGCGAGCTGTTGCCGGGGCCGGTCGGGTGCAGGACCGGCTGGAAGATGATGGCCAGGACCAGCGTGATCACGGCCACGCGCTGGGCGCTGCCGCGGGCGGGCGCCGCGGGCTTGTCCCGCCGCGCGGTCCTGGCCCGCGTCATCGTCATCGTCATCAATAGCGTCCTGTCAGACGACGGAACAGCATCAGGTGGTTGCGGGCGAAGTCGTCGTGGTCCGCGGCGGCGGCACTGGCCGCGACGTCGGCGAGCAGCACGTCACGCCAGCAGGAGGGGGGCACGCCGAGCCGCTCCAGCCCGGCCGTGACGAACGAGCGCACCAGGTCCGGGTACCAGCCGGTCCCGTCGATCGCGTACGCGACGCCGGCTCCCCAGCGGTCGGCGCGCAGTCCCGGGTGGCCGGTCACCCGGCGCCCCGGCCGGGTGTGCCGGTCGAGGTAGAGCGAATACGAGGTTGCGAACCTGGCCAGGTCGCCCACTGGCGAGCCGGCCGGGCGCCCGGCTTCCCAGTCGACGACGCCGAGTCCGCGGCCCCGGTCGACCATCAGGTTGCCCGCCCAGAAGTCACCGTGCACGACCGACGCCGGTGTCCGGTGGCCCGCGAGGCGGCCGGCGAGGCCGGCCAGCTCGGCCAGGTCGGCCTCGGTTCCGGGCTGGCCGCCGAACCGGCGGCCGATCGATTCCCCGGCCCCGTCCAGCAGCTCCGCCAGGCTGGCCTGCTCGGTCCCGGCCGTAGCGCGGTGCAGCCCGGCCAGCCAGCCGCCGGCCGCGGCGAAGTCCGCAGCCACCGCCTCGCGCCGGGCCGTATGCCGCCAGGAGTGGTAGGCCGCCAGCATCGACTGCCCGGGCAGCGCCGTCATGACCAGCACCGGCCGGCCCAGATGCTCCACCGTGGCGATGATCTGCGGGATCGTCGCGGCCACCGGCCCCAGCGGCCGGGCACCGACCTGAGCCAGCTGCGCCGCCTCGCGCTCGACGCTGCGCGCCGCGACGTCGGTCGTCGGGACCTTGGCCACGTAGGCCGGCCGGGCGGCCCCGGGGGGGAAGAGCAGCACGGTCATCTTCGCGTTCGGGTCTCTCGACATGGCCAGGCACGCCGCCCGGCCTCCCACCTGATCGATGAAGGAGGCCAGCGTCCGCGGCGGGGCCATGGTCATTCCGGCCGTCCGACCTGGACCATGCGCCCGGCCCGGAGCGCGGCCGCGAGCAGCCATGACGCGCGGTAGCGGAACATGCGCAGTGCCATGGTCACGACCATGCTGACCGCTGGCCCGGCGCCGGGCGGCACCGACAGCACCGAATCGGCCAGGTAACGCAGCACCTCCTGGTCCGGGCTGGCCACGATCAGCGGCCGCCGCCGCGGCACCGCGATGTAGGCCCCGGCAGGCAGCAGGGCGGACCAGGGGGTGTCTTCGGCCAGGTTCATGTCAGCACCGCGAACGGGCGCATCCTGGCCACCGGCCGCACCAGGCCGTGCCCGGTGAGGATGCCGAGGGCCTCGTCGACGCCGCGGTCGTCCAGGTGCGGTACCTCGGCGGGCGCGGTGCCGTCGTAGCGGTGACGCGCCGTCGTCCGGCCCTTCGGGTCGGGCTCGGAGCGGCCGGACCGTTCGAAGGCGGAGATGATGCTGCCGGTGCCGTGGCACGCGGTGTACAGGCTGCGCTGCGCGGTATCTTCCGGCACGCACAGGTAGGACGAGGTCCGGTTGGTGCCGGGCAGCAGCAGCGGCTGGCCGGTCCCGGCGAAGACCGGGTGGTCTTTCATCTGGGCCGCCGGATAGGCGCGGCAGGCGTTGTGCCGGTGCACGAACGCGTGCGTTCCGTCCACCTCTTCCTCGTAGATCGAGTTGTGCGGCGAGTCGACCACCAGGCTCGCGGTCGCGCCGAACGCGGCGCGGGCCATCCGGCGCAGCTCCGCGTACGTGGCCATCCGGTAGGCGAAGCCGTAGTTCATGGCGAGCCGCGTGGCCAGCAGCACCCGCCGGCCGTCGTCGCCGTCGACGGGGACCGAGGGGCAGCCCTCGGCGAAGTAGGCCGCCAGCCGCTGCTTGATCCCGGACCGTGGCGTAAGCAGATGGGTGAGCGGCCGCTGCACCGCCATCTCCGTGCGCAGCATCCGGGACGCGCTCTTGCGCCGGGCGTACAGGGCGCCGAGCTGGCCGGTCAGAACCCCGCCGCCGTTGTGGAACTGCACGGTGACCTGCCCGGGGCGGATGCCGAGCTCGGCCGCCGCGGCCGGGTCGAGAATGTCCTCGACCTCCTGCAGTTCGAGGAAGTGCGTGCTCGGGCCGATGCCGCCGAAGCGCAGGCGGCTCATCTGGACCACCAGCCACGGCAGCTCCTTGGCGGCGCGCTTGGCGCTGCCGTACGCGTCGATGTCGAGCCGGCCGCGCTCCTCGATGTGGTCTAGCTCGTCCTCGGACAGGCCGTAGCGCTCGGCGGCGAAGTCGGCCCCCTCGGTCGCGGCCCGCAGCACCTCCCTGGACGTCAGCTCCCGGCGCCAGTTCGGCGGGCTCGGGAACCGCTCGGCGACCTGCCGGTAGAAGTCGGTCACCGCGCTGGCCGACGGCCGCTCGATGTCCAGCGTCATCAGCGCCATGCCGCAGTTGAGCGCGGCGTCGGTCAGCGCGGGCCGGATCTCGCCCTTAGTGGCTACCGCGATGCTCGACGGCATCTCCGACTTGGCCTTATGGCAGAAGTCGGGCAGGACCACGGGCGGCGCCGCGAGGCCCACGCCGTCCGTTCCCTCGCCGAGGCGCTCGATCATGCCCTGGTCGGCGGGGGCGGCCTCGCTGTCGAACACGGTGAACTGGCGATCCTCGGCGTCACGCGAGCCGGTGAGGACCTCTATTTCCATCTCGTCCCTTTCATGCCGCGAGACCGGCGAGTGCCTCGCACACACGGTCCACGTCGGAATCGGTCAGGCCGGGGTGCATCGGCAGTGACAGCAGCCGCGGGAAGATCTGGTCCGCGGCCGACAGCTCGCCGCATGCCTCCAGGCCGAGCAGGTTGCGGAAGTACGGCAGGTGATGAACCGGAATGAAGTGCACCGAGGTGCCGATGCCGGCCTCGGCCAGCCGCTCGGCCACGGTGTCCCGGTCCGTACCGAACGGCCGGTGGTGAATGCGCACGATGTACAGATGCCAGGCGTGGGCGTCCGCAGCCGGGCGCGGCGGGAGCTCGAGGCCCTCGATGCCAGCGAGTTGCCGGTCGTACCGGGCGGCGATGGCTGCCCGGCGCTGCTGCCAGCTCTGCAGGCGGCGCAGCTGCTCCCGGCCGATGGCGGCCTGCAGGTCGGTGAAGTTCGCCTTCATCCCGGCTTCCCGGACCGTGTACCGCCAGGTGCCGGACCGGTGGTACCGGCGCCAGGCGTCGCCGCTCATGCCGTGCAGCCGCATCCGGCGCCAGCGCTCGGCCAGGTCGCCGTCGGTCGTGGTGATGGCGCCGCCCTCGCCGATCGGGAGGTTCTTGGTGGCGTAGAAGCTGAAGCACCCGGCGCGCGAGACGCTGCCCACCGGCCGGCCCCCCAGGGTGGCGCCGAGGCCGTGCGCGGCGTCTTCCACCACGTTTCCGTTCGGTAGACCCGCCGCCTCAGCCAGCTCCGCGCCGTCCACCGGATAGCCGGCCATGTGCTGGATGACCATGGCCACCGCGCCGTGCCTGGCCGCCGCCTTGGCCACGCCCTCCGCGGACACGGTGAGGGTCGCCTCCTCCGTGTCCACCAGCACCGGCCGCAGCCCGGCGTGGATGATCGCCTGGACGGCGCCGCAGAAGGTGAGCGTCGGGGTCAGGACCGGCGCCCCGGGCGGCAGGCCGAGCCCGGCCAGGGCCAGCTCGATGGCCGCAGTGCACGAGCTGACGGCGACCGTGTGCGGAGCGTCCACCCACGCACCGAACTCCTGCTCGAACGCGATCGACTCGGCGCCCATTGTCACCCAGCCGCTGGCCAGCACCCGGACCGCGGCCTGTTGTGCCTCGGGCGTTATCTCGGTGCGGCAGAAGGGCACATGCTGCGCCGTCACGATACGGCCAGCTCGGACTGCGCGGGCGGGGAGCCTACGTCGGGCCGCCGGTAGGCGTCGGCGAGCACGGCGCCGAGCGCGTCCGCCGACAGCTCGGTGCCGAGCCCGGCCCGGCCGGCCGCGCCGAGCCGGGCGGCCTCGTCGGGGTGGTCGAGCAGGTAGCCGAGGGCCCGTCCCAGCACCTGCGGCATTCCCGGCGGCACCAGCAGGCCGGTCTCTCCGGCCACCACGACGTCGGGCACCGCGTTGACCGCGGTGGCGACGACCGGCAGGCCGGCGCTCATGGCCTCCACAATGGCGCAGGGCAGCCCCTCGTACAGGCTGGCCATGGCGAAAACGTCCAGCCCGGGGAGCAGGGCTTCGACGTCGCTGCGCTCGCCGGTGAACAGGATCTGGGCGGACAGGCCGAGCTTGCTCGCGAGCCGTTCGGTCTTCGCGCGCAGCGGGCCCGCGCCGATCCAGACGCCGAACACGTCGCGGCGGCCGAGCCCGGCCAGGGCGCGGATCCAGTCGTGCGGCGCCTTCTGGAACGCCAGCCTCCCGACCGTGCCCACCACCTGCATGCCGGGCGGCACGCCGAGAATCCGCCGGGCCTCGGCCCGGTCGTGCGTGGCGGGCGCCGCCAGCGCCTTGCCCAGGCCCACCCCGATGGTGCGGACCCGCTCCGGCGGGGCGATCCGGCGGGTGACGGCCTCGGCCGCGACGCCCGAGCCGACGGCGAGGAAGACGTCGGTGTACCGGCCGACCCGCCGCTCGATCTCGATGTACGCGGTCCGGCGCGGCCAGGACTGGAACTGGTGGAACGGGAAGCCGTGGAAGGTGTGCACGATCCGGCCGATCTGCAGCTGGTGCGCGGCCATCCGGCCGAGCGCGCCTGCCTTGGAGCTGTGCGTGTGCACCACGTCGAAACCCCGCAGGCACGCCCGCAGGTCGTGCAGGGCCCGGCGGTCGTCCAGCGGCGCAATCTGGCTGCGCAGGTGCGGCAGCATTATCACCTCGTGGCTGGCCGTGCGCGCCTTGCCGACCAGGCCCTCGTCGGCTTCGCCGGTGATGAACACGATCTCGTAGCGCTCGGGGTCCAGCGCCAGCGCGCCGCGCAGGGCCACTCCGCCCGCCCCGGCCATGAACCTTGTTACGACCTGCGCTATCCGCAGCCTGCTGCCGGTCATGCCGTCACCTCCGTAGCCGCCGTCCCGAGCAACTCGCGCAGCGGAGCCCCCGGACGGTCACCGAGGGCCACCTGCAGACACGGCAGGCTCCGGCTGAGCTGACCGGCCACCTCTTCGATCGGGGGATGGCTGCCGCCCACGCCGGTGCCGAGCGCCAGCGTGGCCGCGAACGACCAGTAGCGGCGCAGTTCCCCGGCCATGTACGTGCCGGCCACCAGGTAGCGAGCCGCGAGTTCCGGATCACAGGCCTGCACCGACGGGCCACCACGCGACACCACGACCAGGAGGCCGGGCCGCATCTGGTCGGTGCGCCGCGGCCACGTCACCTCCCGGCGGCCGTGCGGCATCCGCCGTCCGCCGCCCCGGTGGACCTCGACGGGCAGCCGCAGCGGCTCAAGGACGCCCCACGCGTCCTGCCCGTCACTCACGCATAGGTTGTCGCAGGTGGAAACGGCTCCAGCCAGCAGTTCGCCGTGGACGAGCGTGGTCTTGCCGACGCCTCCCGGCCCCGCCAGCAGCACCGTCCGGTCGTCGCCGCCGAGGCCGCACACCGAGGCATGCAGCGGGACCCGGCCCCGCTGCTGGCTCCACCACAGCGCCGGGTACTGCAGCAGCACGGCCCGCAGCAGCAGCCGGGCCCGCGCGCGCAGCACGGCCGCCGCTGCCCGTCCCTTTCCAGAAGGCCGCCAGCGGGCCACCACGCTCAGGGCCGGGCCGTCCGCCGTCACCTGGAGATCCAGGCCGGACGAGCAGGCGTCGCCGAGGACCACCTGCCCCGGGCGGCACCAGGCGCCGCGGGTCAGCACCCGCCAGCCGGTGACGTCGAACGCCGCGGAGCCGCGCTCGACGCTGACCCGGACGCCCGGCGCCGTGTCGTCATCGGTCGTCAGCTGGCCCGCGGCACCCTCGGCCAGCACGTCGGCGATCCAGGGGACCGCGCATGTCACGTCCAACCGCTCGCCGGCGGTGTTCAGCACGGCCCGCATCAGAACTCATCCGGGTAGGGACTCGCTATGGCCATCGCCGCCGCGGTCTTCGTCTCGGGCACGGTGGCCGGGCGATACCCCGGCACCAGGTCGCCGAGCAGGGCCCGGACCTGGTCGTCGTCGCCGTCCGCGGCCGCGGTGTAGAGCAGCTGCAGGGAACCGGCGAAGCCGTCGGGCAGCCGCCGGTGCCGGGCGGCCCAGATGGCCGGGTTGACGGTGGGCAGCCGCTGCTCGAGCTCGTCGAACAAGGTCTCGTGCAGCTTCTCCCCCGGCCGCAGGCCGGTGAAGTGAATCTGCACGTCCGGCACCCGCAGCTGCTCGGCGTAGCGGCGGACCAGATCGACGATCCGCACCGGCTCGCCCATGTCCAGCACGAACGTCTCGCCGAACTCGCCCATCGGCGCGGCCGACAGGACCAGTCCCACGGCCTCCTCGACGGTCATGAAGAACCGCGTGACGTCGGGGTCGGTCACCGTGACCGGCTCGCCGCGCTCGATCTGCTGGCGCACCACGGCCAGCAGCGAGCCGCGGCTGCCGAGCACGTTGCCGAAGCGCACCGAGCAGACCCGCATCGTGCTATCGGCGTTGGCCTGCACGATCATCTCGGCCAGCCGCTTGGTCGCGCCCAGGATGGACACCGGCTCGGCGGCCTTGTCGGTGGAGATGAGCAGGAACCGCTTCGTCCCGGCCTCGGCCGCCGCCCGGACCACGTTCTGGGTGCCGAGCACGTTGGTCTTCACGCCCTCGCCGGGGTGCTGCTCGAGCAGCGGCAGGTGCTTGTGCGCGGCGGCGTGGAAGACGACATCCGGCCGGGTGGCGCGGAGCACCTGCCGGATCCGGGTCTCGTCCCGGATGTCGGCGATGATGATCTCGGCGCTGTCGAGCAGGGCGCGCCCGTTCAGCTCGAGCTGGAGCGTGTGCATGTTCGACTCGTCGTGGTCGAGCATGTACAGGCCCGCCGGGCCGTGGCGCCTGATCTGCCGGCACAGCTCCGAGCCGATCGAGCCGCCGGCCCCGGTGACCAGGACCCGGGCCCCGGTGAGCATGGCCTGCACCGACGGCTCCAGGATCCGGCGCTCGGCCCGGCCGAGCAGGCTGGACAGGCTCACCGTGCGCATGTCGGCCGCGCGCGCCTCGCGTTCCAGCGCGGACAGGAACGACGGCAGGTAGCGCACGTGCGCACCGGTCTGGGCGGCGGCGCGGATGAGCTGGCTGTGCGCGGCCGCCCGCAGCGAGGGGATCGCGACGATGATGGCCTGGATCTGATGCTCGCGGACGACCTTGCGCAGGTCGGCGAGGGGGCCGAGGACGGGCGTCCCGAACACGGACCTGATCCCGGGATCGTCGTCGAGCAGGCCGACCGGGCGCAGCCCGTAATCGGGACAGTTCCGCAGGTCCCGCATGAGCGTGCGGGCCGCGGAGCCGGCGCCGACGATCAGCGTCGCGAGCCCGCTAGTCTCCTCCCGCCCGCGTAGCCATGCTCTCTTGCCGCCGTACCGGCTGCGGCCGGTGCTCCTCGCATCAGTCATCTTCCCCCTCCTGGTGGTTGCCTTCCGGCGTCCTCGCCTTCTCGTTAAGTCCTGAGTCCGCGTCCGTCGCCATGTCGTGGGCCGCGCCGTTCCCGGACGTCGCGCCGACGGCCGCGATGTCCGGGGTCGTGTCCGCGGCCGCACCGCCGCCGAGGCGCGCGTCCAGCGCGCGCAGGGCCGGCGCTCCCGCGGCGGGCCGGAAGAGGAGGCCCGCCAGCCAGCCCCGGTGCCGGATGCCGATGACGCCGAGGATCGGCCAGTCCGCGGTGACACCGAGGTCCGCGGCCTGATCCAGCGCGCCGTGCGGCGCGAACTTGGGCAGGGCGACCACCAGCGCGGCGTCGGGGGGAGGGGCGCCGAGCCGGATGTCAGCCAGGGTGACGACGGTGGCCTGCGGTTTACCGGTCCGGGCCGCCGTGATGATGGCCGGGCGGCGTCCGTCGCCGTTGGAGTTCCCGTCGTCGTGGACGGCCCGCGCGCGGGCGCGCGCGTCGGCCCGCTCCGGTGTCGGCAGCGCGGCGCGCAGCCGGGCGGCGAGCGAGGCCAGCCGCGCGGGCGATCCGGGTCCGGTCAGCACGATGGTGAGGACCCCGGCCCGGTGGGCGGCCAGGCTGAGGCGCTCGGGCAGATCCGGGTCGAGCCTGACGATCTCGCCGCGGCGTTCGTCGGAGCCGCCGAGCAGGACCGCGCCGAGTTCCCTGGCCCCCGCGGCCGGCTCGGCCACGGTCGGCCTGAGCACCTCGCGCAGCGTGGCGAACAGCAGCCCGAGGACCAGGCCGAGCATCGCGGCGAGCGCGGCGTCGACGAACGCGTGCCGGGACACCCCGGTCGCGTAGGCCGGGACGCTCACCACCGACGCTCCGGTCTCGGTGGTGAGGGTGGCGAGCACCTGCTGCGACTGCGATTCGTTGGTGGCCAGTTCCTGCTCGGTCGCACCGAGCTGCGAGAGCAGAGACTGCACCGAGACGCTGGTGGAGGCGTTCGAGGCGTTGGCGTGGTTGAGCTCGCTGAGCAGCTGGTCGCGCCGGGACGAGAGCTGCTCGTCCGTCTTGGCGAGCGCGGCGAGCTCGGGGTTGCCCTTGACGCCGAGCTCGTTTAGCTGGTTGACCACGGCGGTGGCGAGCGCTGTGGCCAGCGAGATAGCCGCCTGGGGGTGCGCGTCAGTGACGGTCAGCATCATGATCGCGGAGCTGCTCGACGGGGATGTCGTGACGTGGTGCTTGGCGACCTGGATCGCGTCCCGGTTGAGCTTGAGCTGGCTGATCACCTGGTGGACCAGGCCCGGGTCGGTGGCCACCGCGTTCACCCGGCTCTGGATGGCCGACACCTGGGTGGTGGCGTCGGGCGTCGTCGCCTGCCCCTGAACGGTCGCGGTCGCCGCGTACGCCACCGGCTGATGTTCCTTCAGCGGGAAGACCGCTAGCGCTGGCAGGATCATCAAGATGAGCAGCAACCACCGGTGCCGCCAGAAAATCCGCCGGCCTGCCTCGCTGGCTTCCACAGTTCACCCCTCGTTCATCCGCGGCTCAGAGCTTCACGTTATGGTGGGGAGTATCCGGGGACCTCGGGCGGCTGCGTTGCGGTTACTACGTCGATTGCCGGAGCTGCGAAACGGGGTCAGGTGTAAGACTCGACTGGGTGAATGACCGACCCGGCCGCAACTCGCTGACCAGCACTCGGGTGCGTATGCAACTGGCGGGTAGCGTGCTGGCGGGCAGCTTCGTGGTGGCCGGCTGCTCATCGGCGCCGGGCACGGTGATCCCTTCCGCCGCCCCTGCTACGACCAGCACCGCCACGGCCAGCACCGCCACGGCCAGTGCCGCCGGGTCCTCTCCGGCCAGTTCCGCCGGAGGGCTCGGCCGCCTGCGCAAGATCCTCGTGATCATGGACGAGAACCACAGCATCCAGCAGATCTTCCCCAACGCCATGCCGTACCTGTGGAGCCTGGCCCAGCGGTATGCGTACGCGACCGAGTGGAGTGACGTGGGACATCCGAGCCTGCCGAATTACCTGGCCATCTTCGGCGGATCCGCCTTCAACGAGCCGCAGGATTGCCCGCCCGGGCCCGGCTGCACGTATCCGGGACCGTCGGTGTTCGGTCAGGCTCTGTCCCGCGGCGAGACGGCCAAGGCCTACGAGGAATCCATGCCGCAGCCGTGCGATCCGGGATTCGTCGGCGAATACGACGTGAACCACAATCCGTGGGCCTATTTCTCCACCGAGGCCGCGAGCTGCCGGGCCGATGACGTGCCGGCCGGCACGCCGTCCGCCGGCCCGCTGTCGGCCGACGTGCGGGCCGGGCGGCTGCCCACCGTGGGCCTGATCACGCCCAACCTGGTGGACGACGCCCACGACGGGACCCCGGCTCAGGCGGACGCCTGGCTGCGGTCCTGGATTCCCGTGCTCATGTCCGGTCCCGACTGGCGCTCGGGACGGCTGGCCCTCGTCGTGGTCTTCGACGAGGGCGTGACGACCGAGCAGGTACCGCTGGTGTTCATGGCCCCGGGGCTGTCCGGGGTCAAGCTCTCCCAGGCAGCCAACCACTACGCGCTGACGCGGCTGATAGATCAGGTCATCGGCGCTCCGCCGCTCCGGCAGGCCGCCAGCGCCGCCGACCTGGCCCCGGCCCTGGCGGGTGCCCGATGACCGGCCAGCAGGGCGCGGGCCGGGTGGCCTTCGTGGGCGCGGTGCACGAGGCGGTGCCCGCGCTCGGCGTCCTGATCGACAGCGGCGCCGTGATCACCGAGGTGGTGACGCTGCCGGCCGAGCGCGCGGCCAGCACGTCCGGCTTCGTGGACCTGGAACCGCTGGCCCGGGCGCACGGCATCCCGGTGCGCCGCTGCGCGGACATCAACTCCGCCGAGTCCGTGCAGCGGGTCCGGGAGCTGCGACCGGACCTGATGGTCGTGTGCGGGTGGACCAGGCTGCTGTCCGCCGAACTGCTCGGCGTGCCGCCCCGCGGGGTCATCGGGTTCCATGCCTCGCTGCTGCCGAAGTTCCGCGGCCGCGCGCCGGTGAACTGGGCCATCCTGCGCGGCGAGGCGCAGACCGGGAACACGATGATGATGCTGGACGCCGGCACCGACACCGGCGACATCGTCGACCAGCAGACCGTGCCGATCACCCCCGACGACACCTGCGCGACCGTCTACGCGAAGGTGGGCGAGGCCGGGGCGCAGATGCTCCGGCGCCAGCTGCCGGCGCTGCTGGCGGGGACCGCGCCGCGACATCCGCAGGGTCCCGCCGACGGCCCGCCGCTGCCCAAGCGCACGCCCGGGATGGGGATCACCGACTGGAACCGGCCCGCGCCCGCGGTCCACGCCTGGATCCGCGCCCTCACCTGCCCGTATCCGGGCGCCTTCACGTTCACCGGCGACCAGAAGGTCATGCTGTGGGCCGCGGCCCCGGGCGCCGCGGCTTCCCGCAGAGCGGCCCCGGGTGAGGTGCTCGGGTGCGGCGAGGACGGCGTGCGGGTGGCCACCGCGGACGGTACCATCCTGCTGACCAGCGTGTCGGATGCTGGTGACCCGCCCGGGCCGGCTTCGGCCTGGGCCGCCCGCAGCGGCCTGCGGCCGGGCGGCCGGTTCGCGCCGGTCTCCCCGCAGACCGCCGCCTGGGCGCTGGGCCTGGGACCCAAGCCGGCCGAGAAGGGGGCGACGTAGCGGTGCAGGAGCGGACGCGGATCGTGGTCATCGGGGCCCACCCCGATGACGAACTGCTCGGCGCGGGCGGCACGCTCGCCCGGCATGTGCAGGCCGGGGACGAGGTGCACGCCATCGTGGTCGCGGACGGCGCGGGCAGCCGGTACCCCGACGAACTGGTGGCCACGCTGGAGAAGCAGGCGCGCCAGGCCGCCGAGATCATCGGCTTCGCCTCGCTCCAGTTCCTCTCGCTACCCGACCAGCGGCTCGACACCATCCCGCTGATCGAGCTCACCCAGCAGCTCGAGGGCGTGCTCGACGAGATCGGCCCGGGCATTGTCTACACTCACTTCCCCGAGGACGTGAACGCCGACCACCGGCTGGTGGCCAGGTGTGCCTGGACGGCCTGCCGTCCGTACGGACGGCCGCAGGTGCGCAAGTTCGTGGTCTTCGAAACGCCGTCTTCCACCGAGTGGGCCTGGCCAATGCCGGGGGCGGAACTGCGGCCCAACCTCTTCGTCGACGTGACGGACACGCTGGAGACCAAGATCTCGGCGATGGAATGTTACGAGACCGAGCTCAGGGACTATCCCCACCCGCGCTCCAGCCGGGCGCTCAGGGAGCGTGCCGCTTACTGGGGAAGCCACATCGGCCGGCTCGCCGCCGAGCCATTCGTCGTCCTCAGGGAGGTGACATGACCAGGTGCGCCGGATCAGCCGCCCGCGCGGCGCCGCCTGCGGCATGCACCGGTTCCGGGCCCACACCGCGCAGAAGTCCGAACGTGGGGAAAGCTGCGTAGTACCGTTACCTACGTTGGGGCTGTCCATTCTGCGGAAGCGCACCTGAGGGAGGACCCAGTGTCCAGGACCACTGGGATCTATTTGTTCCGGATCGCTGTCGCCGGGGGCCTCGTAGCCGCGGCCGTCGGCGGCGTGGCCGCGACCAGCGCCGCGGGCGCGGTCACCGTGCCCTGTTCGGTAACGAGCTTGATCTCCGCGATATCAACAGCAAACACCACGCCCGCCAACAGTTCGCTCACGCTCACGAGCGGTTGTGTTTACTCTGTTACGGCCGCGAACAACGCCACCGATGGCGGCACCGGCCTGCCCGTCATTACCGGGCAGGTCAGCATCCAGGGCAGCGGCGCCACCATCACCCGCTCGGCGACCGCCGCCTTCCGCCTGTTCGACGTGGCCTCCGGCGGCAGCCTGACCCTGAGCAACATGACGCTCAGCAACGGCCTGATCAACGACGGCGTCAACGGCGGCGGCGCGATCTTCAGTCATGGCCCGCTATCCGTGACGCAGACGACGTTCAGCGGCAATTCCGCGCCGGCCGCGACCGGCATCTCCGGCGGCGCGATCAACGCCGTCGCCGCGCTGACGGTGTCCCTCAGCACCTTCGCCGGCAACACCGCCCAGGAAGGCGGGGGCATCCTCAGCCAGGGCCCGGCATCGGTCACCGACAGCACCTTCGCCGGCAACACGGCGACGCTGTTCGGCGGCGGCGCGATCGTCATCACCACCGGCACCACGACCCTGGCCCGCGACACGTTCAGCGGCAACGCCGGGCCCGGCGGCGGCGCGATCGACAACGACACGGACGTGAACGTCAGCAACAGCACGTTCACCGGCAACACCGCGGGAAGCAACGGCGGCGGCGCCATCGGGAACTTCGGCACCGCCACCATCACGCAGTCGACCTTCTCCGGCAACAGCTCGGCGTTCGGCGCCAACCTGCACAACCTCATCACCACCGGGTCGATGACCGTGAGCCAGAGCATCGTGGCCAACGGCGGCGGGGGCGGGAGCAACTGCAGCGGCTCGCCCGCCATCGTCGACGGCGGGTACAACATCGACACCGGCACGTCGTGCGGCTTCTCGGCCGCCAACCACTCGATGAACAACACCAATCCCGACCTGGGCCCGCTGGCGTCCAACGGCGGCCCGACCCAGACCATGGCCCTGCCGCCGAACAGCCCCGCGGTCAACGCCATCCCGGCGACGGTGCCCGGCTGCCCGGGCAGCACCGACCAGCGCGGCGTGTCGCGGCCGCAGGGTCCGGCCTGCGACATCGGCGCCTACGAACTGATCATGCCGACGCCTCCGCCGCCGCCGCCGGCGGGTGGCCGGATCAAGGGCTTCGCAGGCAAGTGCCTCGATGACTTCCACAGCGGCACCGCCAACCGGAACAAGATCGACATCTACCGCTGCAACGGAACCGCCGCGCAGCACTGGGTGCTCGCCTCCAACGGCGAGCTGCGGGTCCTCGGCAAATGCCTGGACGACCCGGCCTTCGGTCGCCGCGGCACCAAGCTCGAGCTGTTCACCTGCACCGGCGGCTCGAACCAGCGGTGGAAGCACACGGCCCGCGGCCAGTACGTCCTCGCCTTCAGGAACCTGTGCCTGGACGACCCCGGGTTCGCTACCCGGGACGGCACCCGGGTCGAGGTCTGGACCTGCACCGGCGGCGCGAACCAGCGGTGGACACTGCCGGCCTGAAAGGCCCCCGGCGAGGTCACCTGACCCGGCCGGCCCGGCGTTCCAGCCTATGACCAGCAGGAACGCCAGCCCGCGCGGATGCCGCGGCCGGAACCATGTCGGGCACCCGGCAGATGACGTAGAGAACTCTACGTCATCTGCCGGTTCCGGTTTCAGGCCGTAACAAGCTATTGGATAGTTGAACAGTATTGGATTCGCGTATCCCGCACGCGGAGCCGGGACTGGGCGAAGCCGCTTAATACCGGCATATGGCAGAACGCCTAGGAGGCTCCGTGGAGCTACCCGCCAGCGGCATGTGCTATTGCGCCTCCGGTATCACCAAAAAAGCGTACTCTTGCTCTGTCGATTGCTGGGTGATTCCGCCCGGTTGGCATCATAGGGTTTTGCCAGTTAATGAAATCGGCGAAGTCGTCACTCGTTGACGTAGGCCGGCACTAACGCCGGATGGGTCACGGTGGGGGGATCGGTGAGATAGATGGCTCGGACGTTGCTCCGCCGCACGGTCATGCGCGGGCGCGCACGACGTGATGACCGAGATGCCGCCGGGACCGGCGCGCGGCACCGTGGCGCGGTGCGGGGCCGGCGGGCTCGCGGCTTGTCCCCGGGGTCAGCGATGCGCCGGGTCGCCACGGTAGCCGCCGTGCTCGTCGGCGGCGCGACGGGCGCCGTGGCCGTCTCGTCCCCCGCGCTCGCGCAGACGCCCTGCACGGCCGCGGCCCTGATCTCGGCGATCACGGTGGCCAACAGCACGAACGGCACGGTGACGCTCACCGCGGGCTGCACGTACACGCTGACGGCCATCAACAACACCGCCGACAACGGCGGCGTCGGCCTGCCCGACATCACCGGGAAGGTGACGATCCAGGGCAGCGGGGCCACCATCGCGCGGTCTACCGCGTCCGGCACGCCGGTGTTCCGCATCTTCGACGTCTCGTCCTCGGGCAGCCTGACGCTGAACTCCGTGACGATCAGCAACGGCCTGGCCAACAATGGCCAGCAGGGCGGCGGCGGCATCTTCAACCACGGGACGCTGACCATCACCGGCAGCACGTTCACCAACAACTCCGCGCCGTCGTCCAGCGGCACGTCCGGCGGCGGCATCAACAACAGCGGCACGCTGAACCTGAGCACGAGCACGTTCACCGGCAACTCGGCGCAGGAGGGCGGCGGGGTCTTCAACCAGAAGACCGCGACGATCACCAACAACACCTTCGCCACCAACACCGCGACCATCTACGGCGGCGGCGCCCTGCTCAACGCGGCGGGCACGATGACGGTGACCGGGGACACGTTCACCGGGAACACCGGACCGGGCGGCGGCGCGATCGACAACGACACCACGCTCCACATCATCGACAGCACCTTCACCGGCAACACGGGCGGGACCAACGGCGGCGGCGCGATGGACAACTTCGGCCCCACCACGATCACCCAGTCGACGTTCTCCGGCAACAGCTCCCCGTACGGCGCGAACATCCTGAACTACACCGGCTTCACGCTCTCGATCAGCATGAGCATCGTGGCCAACGGCCAGGGCGGCGGCCCCAACTGCGGCGGCGGGGCTGCGGTCACCGATGCCGGCTACAACATCGACACCGGGTCGTCGTGCGGCTTCTCCTCGGCCAACCACTCGCTGAGCAACACTCAGCCGCAGCTCGGCCCGCTGGCGAGCAACGGCGGCCCGACCCAGACGATGGCCCTGCCGGCCGGCAGCCCGGCCGTCGACGCCATCCCGGCGGCCACGTCCGGCTGCACCGGTACCACCGACCAGCGCGGCACCACCAGGCCGCAGGGGACCGGCTGTGACATCGGCGCGTACGAACTGGTCCAGAGCGGCTCGGGCACCCCGTCGGTGCCGACGGGCCTGACGGTCACCGGCACGACGGCCACCTCGGTGTCGCTGTCCTGGAACCCCTCGACCGGCAACCCGACCGGCTACACCGTCTACCGCAACGGCAATTCCGTCGGCACCACCGGCGGCCCCAACGCCACCACGTTCACCGACCTGACGGTGTCCCCGTCCACGACGTACAGCTACACCGTCGATGCCTTCAGCGGGAGCAACCACTCGGCGCAGTCGTCGCCCCCGGTGCAGGCGACCACACCCGCGCCCGGCGGCACCGCGGCGGTGCAGGGCGGCGCGGTGTCGACGGCCTCGCAGGTCACCAGCACCACGATCACCCTGTCTTCCCCGGTACACGCGGGCGACCTGCTCGTCGGCTGGTTCGGGGAGTACAACTCGTCCGGGCAGGTGAAGGTCTCCGACAGCGTCAACGGCGCGTGGACCCGCAGCACCGCCACGACCACGTTCGGGGCCGGCGGTGACATCGCGCTGTACTACCGGCAGAACTCGGCGGCGGCTCCGAACGGCCTGACCATCACGATCTCGGCGACGAACGCGACCTACCTGGAGGGAGCGGTCGGCGACTACAGTGGCGTGGCCACGACCGGCGCCCTGGACCAGGTCGCGGTGGCCAAGGGCACCAGCGCCACGGTCGACTCCGGGTCGACGGGTTCGGTGGGCGCGGGCGAACTGGTCGTCGGCGGCATCCTCACCGGCGGCGGCCCTGGCAGCGTGACGCCCGGCTCCTCGCAGGGTCAGACCTTCACCATGCGGGCCCAGAGCAGCGGCCTGTCATCCAACTTCGAAGACATCCTGTCCGGCGCCGCGGGGGCCCAGGACGCGCGGGCCACGTTCGGCACCGCCACCGACTGGTACGCCGTCGTGGCTACGTTCCACACCTTCGGATCCGGTAACACGACGCCGCCCAGCGTCCCGACCGGTCTCACCGACCCCACGGACACCGCCAGCGCGGTTGGGCTGAGCTGGACCGCTTCGACCGACAGCACCGGAACGCTGGCGGGCTACACGGTGTACCGCAACGGCACCTCCATCGGCACCACCAACGCCAGCACGACCACGTTCACCGACTCGACCGTGGCGCCGTCGACCACGTACACCTACACGGTGGACGCCTTCGACACCGCGGGCAACCACTCGGCCCAGTCCTCGCCGCTGCAGGTGACGACGCCGGGGGCGCCGCCGCCCAGCGCGAAGTGGGACCAGGGCGGCGTAAGCTCCAGCGGCTCCCAGCTGACGAGCATCACGATCACGCTGACCAGCCCGGTCGCCGCGGGTGACCTGCTCGTCGGCTGGTTCGGCCAGTACAACTCGGCCGGCCAGGTCACGGTGTCGGACAACATCAACGGCGCCTGGACGCGAAGCGCCTCCACCACGTACGGCAGCGGCAGCGGCGACATCGCGCTGTATTACCTGCAGAACTCGGCGACGGCCCCGGCCGGCCTGACCATCACCATCAAGTCCACCAACGCGACCTACCTGGAGGGCGTCGCGGCCGACTACTCGGGCGTGGCGACGACAGGCGCGCTGGACCAGACGGCGGTGGCCAAGGGCAACAGCACGACGGTCGACTCCGGGCCGACGGCCTCGGTCGGCGCCAGCGAACTCGTGGTCGGCGCCGTCCTGACCGGCGGCTCGCCCGGCACGGTAACGGCGGGATCCTCGCAGGGCCAGGCCTTCACCATGCGCACCCAGTGGGGCTCCGGGTCGGCTGACCTCGAGGACATCCTGGTGAGCACGGCAGGCGCCCAGGACGCCCGGTTCACCTTCTCGTCCGCCACCGACTGGTATGCCGTGGCCGCGGTATTCCACCAGGCCTGAACGGCAGGAGAAGTGAATGGAGCGTGACCCCGCGGCGGCCCGGAGCGGCGGGCAGACAGCCTCGCCGGATCCGTCGGAAGCCGACCGGATCAGGGCCATCTACCGGAGTTACGACACGCAGGAGCGCTGGCTGCGCAAGCGCGACCCGGCCAACCCCGGCTTCAGCGAGCTGCAGGCCGAGCGCTGGCGGAAGATCGCCGACATCATCATGGCGAGGCTCGGCGGGGTCACGCCGCTGCGCGTGGTGGACGTCGGCTGCGGCAAGGGCAGCGACCTGGCGCACATCGCCGAGTTGCTGCCCGACGCCGAACTCTTCGGGGTGGACCTGAGCGAGGAGCGGGTCGAGGCGGCCAGGCAGGCCGTGCCCGCTGCCACGCTCTGGGTCCAGGACGGGGACACCCTACCGTTCCCGGACCGTTCGATCCAGCTCGTGGTGCTCTCCACGGTGCTGAGCTCGATCCTGGATCGCGCCACCAGGCGCCAGGTCGCGGCGGAGGCCTACCGGATCATCAGCGACGACGGCATCCTGCTCAGCTACGACATCAGGCTGCCCAGCCCGGCCAACCCGAACGTCTGCCGGATCGGCAAGAAGGAGCTGCGCGCGCTGCTGCCCACCGCCCGCATCCAGCCGTACCCCGTCACGCTGCTGCCGCCCGTGGCCCGGAGCGTGTGCCGCATCTGGCCGGGCCTCTACCGGCCGCTGGCTAGCCTGCGGCCACTTCGCAGCCACTACCTGTCCGTCATCACCAGGCGGTGATTCCAGCCTCCGCCGTCATAACGCAGCGAGGTAGCCAGTGCCCGGCTTAATCTATGATGCCGAAAACAGTCCACAACGGGGCAATCTTAATGATCAAGAAGAAAA
>CAVUUF010000019.1:0-100102 GCA_963744575.1 uncultured Actinomycetota bacterium
TCGCGCTGGCCGGCGCGGCCGCACTTGTCATCGCGGGCTGCTCGTCCGGGCCGCCTCCCGTCCACACCGGGCCCTGGCCGGACACTGCCCTGCATTACACGCCGAACAGCAACTTCGGCCAGTCGGGCCAGTACCTGCCCGGGGCCGACGGCTTCAACCTGGCCGACGTCAAGACCTATGACAAGAGCGAGCTGGACAGGCTGCCGGCCGGCGTGCGAGGGCTGGTGTGGCTCGGCGACTGCAAGGGGGCCACGGCCAGCTTCCGGTCGGCCGCGGGTGCCTACGCGGGCGACCCCAAGCTGTTCGGCTTCTACATCATGGATGAGCCCCTGCCGTCGACGTGCTCGCCCGCGCACCTGCTCGCCGAGGACAACTGGATCCACAAGCACGTCCCGGGCGCCGTGACGTTCGCCATCCTGGAGAACCTCGGCAGCGAACAGGCCCCGACGTTCGCCGACTCGTACACCCCGGCCGATTCTGGACTGGACCTGGTCGGCCTGGACCCCTACCCGGTGCGGTCCGAGCTCCCCACTCCCGACTACGCGCAGATATCCGAGTACGTGCGGATGGCCGAGGCGCGAGGATGGCCGCTGTCCTCCATCGTGCCCGTGTACCAGACCTTCGGCGGCGGCAACTATCTCGATGACGGCAACGGTCGCTGGATGCTGCCGAGCGCGGAGCAGGAGCGCCAGCTCCTGACCGACTGGGCCGCTGTCGTCCCGCATCCGAAATTCGACTACGCCTACAGCTGGGGCTCGCAGGAGGGCGATACGGCGCTGAGCCAATCGCCCGCCCTCCGGGCCGTGTTCACGGCCAAGAACAAGTGACCGCTCGCTCGAGCGTCAGCCTTCCGGCCCGTTTCGTCCAGGGGCGAACCAGGCGAGCTGGTCCAGGATGAGCGCGGTGGCCAGGGCCACCGCGGTGCCGACCGCGGCTCCCCCGACGGTGTCGGTGAAGTAGTGCTGGTCCAGGGCCACCAGCGCGACCGCTACGGCGACCGCGGCCAGCTGCACGGCCACGACCACGGACAGGCGCACGGCCGCGGGTATCCGCGGGCGGACCGGGTCGGCCATCAGCACCGCGAAGACGGCGGCCACCGCGAACACCCGCGTCTCCGTCCCGCTGGGGAAACTCAGCGCGCCCAGCAGGGTCCGGCCGACCAGGGGCTTGAGGACAAGCTCGGCAAATCCCGCTGCCGCGGGCACGGCCACCGCCGCCAGCACCGCCCCCCGCCATCTGCGCGTCACCAGACAGGCCAGCACCAGCACCAGCACCATTACCACGACCGGCGTCACGTCACCGACCCCGGCCAGGTCCTCCAGCCCTCTCCACTGCGCGCCGAGCACGCCCTGGATCCGGGCGTCGACCCAGCTGTCGAGTGGTCCCGCCCGGGTCTGTCCCGCGACCAGTGCCCCAAGCACCGCCGTGACCGCCGCGCACCCGGCCAGGATCGCGGTCGCCAGGGGGCGCATCGCCGCAGGCACCAGCGGCCGGGGCCCGGCGCGCTGCAGGTGCTCCAAGTCTCCCCATCCCATGGCGTACCCGGCTCACCGTAACACGGGCAATTCTCCAGGCTGGACCGATCAGGGGCCTTCGCCGCCCGGGAACCGTTCCCAGGCGCGCACGAGGTCGCGGTAGCGGCGCGCGGCCGCGCGCAGCTCCATCTCGGGATCGCGGCCCGTCGCCCGGGCCCGGGCGACCAGCCGGAACAGCTCACGGCCGACGTCCTCGCCGGGACCGGCCGGATCCGGATCTCCGGAACCCGGATCGCCGTCCAGCCGGGCCAGGCCGCCTGGTACGCCCGCACGCTCCGCCCGGCGCTGCAGTTGCGCGGCCAGGGCCAGGGCCGGCTGGCCGAACGGCACGCCGTCGAGCGCCGAAGGCGGGCCGGGCTCGACGGAGCCGGACCGCGCGGCCCGGGCCCGCTTCTCCTCCCGCTTGATCTCGTCCCAGTTGCGCTTGACTTCCTCGGCACCGGAGACGGTCACATCGCCGAACACGTGCGGATGGCGCCGGATCAGCTTGGCCACGATGCCGTCGGCCACGTCGTCGATAGTGTAGCGGGTGCCGTCGTCGCGTTCGGCCGCGATGCGCGCATGGAAGACTACCTGCAGCAGCACGTCGCCGAGCTCCTCACGGAGGGCCTCCGGGTCGCCCGACTCCAAGGCTTCAACTGCCTCATAGGGCTCTTCCAGCAGGTGCGGGGCGAGCGAAGCGTGGGTCTGCCTGGCGTCCCACGGGCAGTGCACCCGCAGCCGGTCCATCGTTGCCACCAAGTCGATCAGATGCGCGCCAGGCAAGCCGGCCGAGCCCTGCAGCAGCCGGGCGCCTGGCGGCACCGGAGGGTCGTTCCCCGGCTCGGCCAGCCACACCACGTCCCCGTCCGCGACTAGCGACTCGAGGCCGGACTCAGCACCTACCTGGTATGCGATGCCCGCCTCGTCCAGGGCAGGCAGCTGCGGGTGGCCCGCGGGGGCCAGTACGGCGGCCGCGGACCGCAGAGCCTGCCAGGCCGACCAGCTGAGCAGCCCCGGCGCCACCCGCGGGCTGGTCGCCAGGATGGTCAGCAAGCTGGCGTCAGCCCGGATGCCGAAGCCGTCGGGGCAGGACCCGCGGACCTGAACACCATGCTGGGCGCGGCGATGACCTGGGCCTGGGCGTAATCCATCTGACCGAACTGCGGGTTGATCTTGATATCCAGGTTCTTGGCCGCCACGCACTGGGCGCGCTGGAGCTTCGCGGTGGTCACCGACTGCTCCGCGGTGGTGGCGGGTAGCCTGCCGCCGTTGGCCTGCCGGACGAACTGGTTGTTGATGGCCTGGTAGCGGCCGAGCTCGGCGGACAGGTTCGGCGGTATCCCGTTGGCGGTCATGATCAGGTTGAGGCTGACGTTCGAGATCCCCTGGGCCTGGGCCGCGGAACTCGCCACCGCGTAGATCTGGGCCAGCGCCAGCTTCGCCTGGGCGGTGGTGACCGTGATGCCGGCCTGGCGGGCCAGCTCCTCGTTGATCTGGAACCGGACCAGCCAGGTGAGCGTCTCCTGAGTTTTCTGCTGCTGGCTCAGCTGGACGACGCCCGGGTACTGCTTGGCGGCCTCGCTGAGGTTGGTGACCTCGGTATCCAGGGTGGCGATCGTGATCCGCTGGTCACCGACGATCGCCGCGGAGCCCATCTTGACCGGGCCCGCGCTGCACCCGGCCACCACCAGGCCCGCGCCGGCCACCAGGGCGGACACCTTGACCAGCCTGCGCAGCATCAGAACCAGCCCTCTCATCGCATCACAATCCCACCGCCAGGTCGCCGGTACCAGCATGGTACCGGCGCGGGTTTCAGCACCGTCGTCGGGTGCGGGCGCCGAACTCTGACCTGGAGGGAACCGGGCAGCTCGAATACCGCGTAGCGATCACCGCAGTGTGCTGGCCACCAGTGAGTTCACCTAGTCAACCACCCTTACTACCGTCAAGCCTTATATCGAGCAGGTCGCGTCTCTCGGGGCGTCCGGCGGCCGAGCGGGCAATCACGGGGTACGGCTGACCGAATCGGGCATGACCGCCAACTGCTGGCGCACCTGGTCCATCGTGCGCTTGCTCGCCGCGGTCCGGCGACCGTGGTAGTAGCGCTCGGCCAGGATGGTGCGCAGCACGCGCCAGCCGTCCCTGGCGGCGTTCAGGTTGCTGACGCCGTGAATCCGGGAATGCTCGTAGCTGGCGACCTCGGTCACCTTCAGCCCGGCCTGCGCGATGCGGACGTTGATCAAGGTCTCGACCTCGAATCCGTCGCCCCACAGCCTGGCGCCGCTGCCGGCCGGGACGTCCGATTCGGTGTTCAGGCCGAACACCGGGACGTGCCGCCGCCAGAAGGCGTTGTACCCGTAGCACAGATCGGAGTACTCCGTCCGGCACAGCACGTTGACCAAGCCGCTGAGCATCCGGTTACCTATGCGGCGCAGCCGGGTGATGTCACAGCTGCCGCCGCCGACGGCAAACCTTGTCCCCTTGGCGAAATCCGCACCGTCTAGCAGGGCGCTGACGAACTCCGGGATCTCGGCCGGATCGGCCGAGCCGTCGGCGTCGACCATGGCGATGATGTCCCCGGTCGCCACGGCGAACCCGCAGGCCAGGGCGTTGCCCTTGCCGGAGCGGTTCTGGGTGACGATCCGGACTCCCGGGCGCAGCCGGCGGGCGGTGGCGACGGTGTCGTCGACGGAGTTCCCGTCGACGACGATGACCTCGTGCAGCCCGTCCGGCAGCTTGGCGAAGACATGCGGCAGGTTGCGGGCCTCGTTCAGGGCGGGAATGACGACCGAGACCTTCGGCCAGGCCGCGCCGATGGACGCGAACGTGGCCAGATTCCTGTGTGATTCGACGAGATCGAACACGGAGTCCCTCGGCCGCGAGCGGTCGAACGACGAATGTCGCGCCGGAATCGGGGCGAGCTCCGCTTCCTTCCCCATGTTTCTCCCTCTCCAAGCATCCGGGCACAGCCGGACAACGATCCCCTGATGGGGTCTGATAGGACAGCGGGATACATCTGTGCGATTCGGTTGTGTATAGAGGACGCGGACATGCCCCGCGAGGTTTGCTTTGCAATCATTCGATCACACTGCGTGCACATATCGCTCGGATCACGGCCGAGAGTGGCTTAAACAGCCAGGTCAGCGCGACATTCTTGAGCCCTTTCAGACCGCGGAGGGAGCGACGATCAGTTCATCAGAAGTCGGACTTCTGGGCGATTTGTCCGGTCGAGTCCTTATTTACCGTAGGTAACGTTCGGATAAAGACGTCGCTTCCGGCGCGGCAGGCGCCGGGCCCGGCTGGCCGGACGGACGGAACGCCGTCCAGCACGGGGCGGCGCAGCGGCGCCATCGCCAGGAACGCCCGGCCGTTCGGCCCTAGATCTTGAACAGGCCTGCCTGGCCAGCCCAGACGGTCAGGTGGCGTGCTTCTGAACCATGGCGCCGAGGTTCGGCAGCGCAGCCTCGATGTGCTTGCTCGCGCCGCCACGGACGGATTTGTAGGTCTTGACAATCGCGGCTCGCTCGGACTTCCTCGCCATCGCATCCGTTACCGCGAGGAGGGCCTCCGCGACCTCGTCACCGCGCTTGGCCAGATAATCTCCGAACTCAGCGCCGCCGGTGGTGATGAAATCAGCCCAGAATGGCTCGAGTTGGCCGGTCATGTCGGGGAGCATGTTCTCCACCACGGACTGGTAGTAGCCGGGCGCGAATGTGGTCACCACCTTGTAGGCGAGTTTGATCGCTGTCGCGGAGACGCCGGACTTGGCTGACAGCTCCTGCTTGACAAGGTCCTGGCATTCGGCGACGACTTGCGGCCGGATCTCTGGCGCGAGCAACATCTCCCGAAGCATTGCCACCATAGGTTATTCGCTCCCTTACACGATCGGATTCTCTAGGATTTACGCGGGCTGAGTAAAGCTGTCGAGGGTGAGCTCAGCCTCGGCTGCTGGCTGGCGCAGCTCGGGCATGATCATCGCCTCGTAGTCGGCTGACCAGGTGGTATCGGCAGATCCCTCAGGCTGGGCCGTCCGCTCGGATGATAGGCGACGCTCAGTGAGGACGGTCCGCAGCACACGCATGCCATCGCGGACGGCGTTCAGGTTGCTCACGCCGTGGATCCGGGAGTGCTCGAAGCTCGGGACCTCGGTAACCTTCAGGCCCTCCTTGGGCACACGAATGTTGACCAGGGTCTCGACCTCGAAGCCGTCGCCCCACAGCATTCCGTCGCCGCAGGGGGCAGGCGCGGAGGTGGCGTCCAGACCCAGCAGCCTGACGTGCCTGCGCCAGAAGACGTTGTAGCCATAGCAGAGGTCCGTGTACTTAGTTCCGAACAACGTGTTGACGACTGCGCACAGGAAACGGTTGCCGAGACGGCGGACGCGGGTGATGTCGTCGCTGCCGCCGCCGTTGGCGAACCTCGTGCCCTTCGCGAAGTCAGCGCCGTCGAGCAGTGCCCCGACGAAGCGCGGGATCTCGCCCGGGTCGGCAGAGCCATCTGCATCGACCATGGCGATGACGTCCCCGGTCGCCGCCGCGAAGCCGCAGGCCAGAGCATTCCCCTTGCCCCGGCGGGTCTGCATGACGATACGGACATCCGGGCGCATCTTGCGGGCAACGGCAATCGTGTCGTCAACGGAGTGCCCATCGACCACGATCACTTCGTGAATGTCCGGTGGCATGCGGGCCAGGACATGGGGCAGGTTGCGGGCTTCATTCAGCGTCGGGATGACTACGGATACCCGCGGCCAGCACACCACGTCATCAGGCTGAACCGTCATACGAAACCCCTTGTCATCGTGGCCTATTCGACCGCAGGGAACCGAGAGTCCGCTCCGGGGTTGGATAACCCACCACACTGCGGGCGCTATAGGTGGCAGACGCCGAGGCCGATACCGAGGTTTACAACAAGTCTCGAGATCATCCCGCATTCAGCCGGCAAGGCCATTAATTAAGGACTTTGAGATCATCTGGGTACAATGTCCGTTTTCGCCAGCCTTGGTAATGTGCCTGCTGAGCCGGGTTGCTGAAGCTGCCATCATTGGTGCTGACAATGTCGGTATCGTTACATCCGGCAGTTCCGGCGTCCATCGATCAGCGCGGGAGTAAGGCGACCTCATGGCACAGGTGGCTCCTCCAGCGCCTCGGCAAGGGCACCATCAACGACCGCGCCCAGATAACCACCGGTCACGGTTTAGTACCAGCCCCGTGATCAAGACAGCCCTCATTGGCGCCGTGGTTATCTGCGCGACATCCCTCCTGGTGCCATGGCGGCTGCCGGCGGCCAGCTCCGCCAAGCGGGCTGTCGCGGCCAGGGTCTCGGCGTCGGCGCCCGCGCCGACGTCGGCGCGGGTCTACGCACTGCCGCCAGCCCCGGTAAAGTCGCCGGCCCTGGCGACGCTTCCGTTCCGGAAGCCGAAACCGAGGGCGGAACCGAGGCCGACGTTGCACCCGCGGGCCGTGACGCCGGGGCCGGCCGGCGTGCCCGGTGACTGGACACTCGAGTTCGACGCGGAGTTCAACGGCACCAGCCTGGATACGACCCAGTGGTCGACCGGCTGGTACGGCTCGGGCCTTACCCCGCCGGCCAACAACGCGGAGGATGACTGTTACGATCCCGCCCGGGTCAGCGAGGGCGGCGGGGCACTGAGCCTGTCGCTTGTCCAGCAGAGCGAGACTTGCGGCTCGCAAGAAGACTACGCCGGCGGCCTGGTCAGCACGATGGGCAATTTCAGCTTCACGTACGGCTTCATCGAGGCACGGGTGTGGCTGCCCGCGGTGGCGGGCAGCCCGGGGGAGGTCGCCAACTGGCCCGGCGTGTGGGCCGATGGCCAGAACTGGCCCCAAGACGGCGAAATCGACATCGCCGAGGGCATCGGCGGCCAGGTGTGCGCGCACTTCCACGGCCCGGAAAATCCCGGCGGCATAGGCGCCGGCAGCCAATCCGGCTGCCCTCCGGGGAATTATGCGGGCGGCTGGCACACCTTTGCCGCGGACTGGGAGCCCGGGGGCATCACCTTTTATTATGACGGCGCCGATATCGGCCGCGTCACCTCCGGGGTTACTTCCGCGCCGATGTTCCTCGTCCTTGACAACGCGGGTCAGGCTCCTGCCCACGTGCCCGCCACGATGAAGGTTGCTTACCTGCGGGTCTGGCGGCATCCGTAGCCTTAGCCTCGGCGATCCAGGTGCCGTGCCGGTTCTCTGTTGAGAGCGTGACGCTGCCCGATCTCGGTCTAACCCACAGGATGCTCCCTGTTGCCATGCGTAGCTAGAATGAGCCGAGGTTCGACCGGGAGGCCCCATAGGTGACAGGCGGCCGCGCCGATGGTAGCGAGCACAACGGCGCCAGCGAGCGGTTGTGCGCGTGCGGTCACGCTAAGAAGGCGCATCGGCACTACCGGCGGGGTACGGAGTGGGCCCTGTGCGACTGTCCGCGATGGTCAGGTCATGGGCCGCTGAGCCAGCTCCTGCGGCTACGGCGCTCCGGGGGCTATCGTGCCTGGCGGGCGAAGACCAGGACCGAACGGTTACCCGGCTACACCCGGCAGCTTCACTAGCCGACCGTACTTGTGTCGGCGGGGGGCACAGGGATGGTGAGCGTGGGGGTGGCGGTGGGCGTGGCGGTGGGGATTGTCCTGGTGGGCGTGGGTGTGGGGGTGGCGGTGGGGATTGTCCTGGTGGGCGTGGGAGTTGCGGTTGTCCTGGTCGGCGCCGGATTGCTAGTGGCCGACTTGGTCGGCGCCGGGCGGGTGGTGGCCGTCTTGGCCGGCGCCGGGCGGGTGGTGGCCGTCTTGGCCGGCGCCGGGCGGGTGGTGGCCGTCTTGGCCGGCGCCACCGTCGCAGGAACCGGAACCGTGCCTGACGCCGGGACCAGGTAGGAAGTGGGAGAGGAACGCGCATGCGCGGAAGAGGCGGGCGGAACTGCCACGAGTGCCCTCGCCGGGCCGCTGGACCCGGTGGGCACGGGCGCCCCGCTGGCCGGCGACTGCACGCTATGGGAGGAATTGTAATTGACCAGGAATGCCCCGCCACCGAGCAGGGCAACGGCGGCGGCCGCGGCGGCGGTCAGCACATAGCGGGCGGGCAAGCGCGGCGCTGGTGGTCTCGCCGCCTGCACCGGGAAGCCGGTGCCGGCGAGTGGCTCGGCGCGGCGCGCGATCCTTTGCCGCTGATCTTCCGCGTCTGGTGAGTCGTCCGTCACCAAGCCGATGACCCGCTCCCACAGCCGGTCGGGAGGCACGGCGGCAGGCAGCAGTGCGAGCATCATCGCGGGGCGGACCTCGCGGTGCCTGCTCTGGCCGCACGTCGAGCAGCGTCGGATGTGGCTTGCGAGCCGCTTGCACAACGCAGTGGTCAGCGTGCCGTCCCAGCCGTCCAGCAGGCCAGCCGCGCCTGGGCACCGGCCGCGGGCTGGCCACGCGGCCAGCAGCATGCCAAGCAATTTCGTGAACCGGGAGCGGGCCCGAGTCGCCAGCGCCTGCGCCTGGCTACGCGGTACGCCCAGAGTATCGGCAAGGTCAGCGCCCTCGAGCCCGTAGCGCAGGCTGAGCTCGAGGACTTCGCGCTCGGCTGGCTCCAGGCCAGTGAGCGCGGCCCGGACGAGGTAGCGCAAACCGGCATCGCCGACATCGGCGTCGTGCCCGTAACCGGTCATCTCGCCGGTCTCAGTGCGCGGAGCCGACAGGGCGCCGGCCCGAGGGCGGCTGTGACACTCGTGACGGGCCATGGCGAACAGCCACGCTCGCAAGCGGTCAGGATCTTGCAGGCACGGGACCTTGGTCCAGGCGATGACGAAGGTGTCGTGCACGGTATCGGCCGCGTCGGCAGGGTAGATGAGCAGCGAATGACAGTAACTGTAAAGGCTCACGGCGTACCGGTCGTAGGCCGCGCCAAGGCCGGCCAGCTCGCCCCTGGCGATCGAGGCCGCAATGTCGCCGTCGGGTACGGTCAGGCGGTCCGGCCCCGAGGCAACCCTGTAATCAGGACTGTGCAGACGGCACCCTCCTTCGCTCGTGTTTCACGTTCGTTCTTCTGTGACGCCCCGGTTGGGCATCCGGTTTACACACATATGGCCGTCGGGGGTGATCATGGCTTCCGGGAAGGGCCTGATGACCGGCGAGCGACCCTGCGGTAGCACAACGCGCCGGCCACGACTCCCCGCGCCTCGATGAGCGCCAGCCGCCTGCCGCGCGCTCGCATCTGTCCTGCCCGTGAGGCCTGTCGTGTGCGGCCGAGAATGATCCCTGCGTGACCTAGGCCACGGCCGAGGAGAGAAACGCGCATCTGGCGGCTGATCAGCTGCTTGGCCAGGTAGGCGCCTAGCCCGTGGCCATAGGAGTAGATCTGCTCGCCCAGTGCGTCCACATCCGAGCGATGCTGGTGCCAGACCAGGGATGACGGCAGGTAGCAGATCCGGCCGCCGGCCAGGATGACGCGAAGGAACATATCCAGATCCTCGCCGCCACGGCCAGGACCGCCCGTGCCGAGCATCGGGTCGAAGCCGCCGAGGTCGTCGACGGCGCCGCGGCGGACCGCGAAGTTGGCTCCTGTCCCGAAAACGCCGGCGCTAAAAGGGTAAAGCGCCGAAGGATGACGATTGTCGACGAGATCGTAACGGCGAGGCTCGAAGGCCTCTCCCCATGAGTAGCGTGAGTCGAAGTACCGCTCCGAGCCGGTGTCGAGCGAACTCGAGGCAACCAGTCCGGTCACGCACATAGCCTCGGGATCCGCCGCGAACCCCGCAGCGATGGCTGCGGGCCAGCCGGGATCGACCCGCGTGTCATCGTCGGTGAAGCAGATCAGGTCGAATTCTGCTCGCGCCACACCGTGATTGCGGGCGCGGGACAGGCCAGGCTTGGGCTCGCACGTGTAATGGATCCGTACGTCAGCTTTTGCCAGCTCCGTCACGAGCTCACGAGTGTCGTCCCTCGTCGGCGCATTATCGACAACGAGGATTTCCAGCGGCTCGTAGTTCACCTGCTGGATTGACCGCACGGACTCGCGCAAGCCTTTTGTGCGATCTCTGGTACAGATGATGACCGTCACGCCTTCGCCGCCAGAAGTGGCGAACTGGTGCGGACAGGAGACGGCGGCCAGCCATCCGGCTGATTTCTGCGAATCCTGAGTTGCTTTATCAAGTTCTTCATGCCGCCGTATTCGCTCGGCCAGCGTTCTCTCGGCCAGGCTGGTGGCTCGCGCCGTCAGGGAGTCGGCCGGCGCCACGGGCAGCTGGACATATCCTATGGGCGCATGGTGCATGCGGATCAGTACCCGGGCCATATCGTGCCGGTCACCGATCGGGCCGATCACGTCGCGGACGGGTCCGGAATCATCCAGATCGAGCAGGCCGACCCAGATACTTGCTTCGGTCATTACGCTCCTTGTACCGCGGATGGAAACGGGACGCCGGGTGGCGCGACATCGAGGAAGGTGCGGTCCAGTTCGCCGAGGGAACACGCGCCGAGCAGGGCCATCGCCCGGTCGATCTCGACCCGGAGCATCTCGATCATCTGCTCGACGCCGGCCTGCCCCCCGGCGGCGAGCGCGAACAGGTACGGCCGGCCGACCAGTACCGCGGACGCACCCATGGCGATTGCCTTGAGGACATCCTCACCGCGGCGGATCCCCCCGTCGAGCAGGACGGTCGCGCGGCCGGCGACCGCGTCCGCGACCTCGGCAAGTACGTCGAATGTTCCCGGCAGGTTATCCAGCTGCCGTCCACCGTGGTTTGACACGACGAATCCGTCGACGCCGAGGTCGAGGTACTGGGCACATTCGTCGGACCGCATGATTCCTTTCACTATCAGCGGACCGTCCCAGCGCCGCCGGACGAAGCGGATGTCGTCGGAGGTCACCGGCCACTGGGCAGCGGTGATTGCCGATTGCGTGGCTGCTGGACTGAACCGGCGGAGAATTCGTTTGCGCAAGGAGAAGGGGTGATTCGCGCGGATGAACTCCACGGACCAGGCCGGCCGGGACATGCCCTCCCAGACCGTCTTGGGACTGGCCTTGACGGGGATCGTCAGTTCGTTGCGCCGGTCGCGCTCATGGGCCCCGAGGGTCGGCGTGTCGACGGTGATAACCAGCGCCTTGTATCTCGCGCGGGCGACGCGTTCGAGCACTGCCTCGGTCTCGTCGCGGCTGTGCGGCAAGTACAGCTGATACCACAGCGTGCCATCTCCCGCGGCGGACGCCACCTCCTCCAACGGGCAGGAGGTCATCGTAGCCTGCACGTAAATCGCGTTGGCCTTTGCCGCGGCACGCGCGACTGCGAGTTCGGCATCACGGCGGATGATCTGCCCGAGTCCGGTCGGCGCGAGAAGCACGGGCAATGCCGTCTCCTGGCCGAACAAGCAGGTCCCGGCGGATCGCTTGGTGACGTCCACGAGCGATTTCGGGCGGAAGCTGACCGAGGCCAATGCCTCCCGGTTACGCCGTACGGCCCGCTCATCCCCGGCCCCGCCGGCGAGCGCGTCGAAGATCACGCTTGGTAGCCGCCGCTGCGCGATACGCTGGAAGTCATCGAGGTTGAGGGGGGCATTCACGATCTCAGGTCACCTTCCCAGTGATCTCACGTGCTCCTCCTGAAGAGGCTTAGCGAGCAAGCCACCCGCCCCTTGTACGACGCCGATACGGCCGTCACGGTTTGCGCCAACCTCGGCGTTTCGTGGCCCTGCTGGTCCCTGAGTTCCGCGGTTTCGTGTCTGACATGGTGCCCGGATCTATGGGTCGAGCTGCGCGAATGCATGCCGGGGTGGTGACGGGGCGTGTCACTAGTCGTTGGTGTCGTTGCTGGTCAGGGGCTCGGCGGGGTGGCTTGATGATCTTCTTCGGATGCGGGATCTTGAGCTTGGCGAGCCGACGCCGGTATTGGGCGTACACCCGTGCCAGCTGCCCCGGATCGCCGAGACCGCTGCGGGCAGCAGGCCGCCAGCCTCAGGCCTTTTGCGGCTCACCAAGTCCTGGACTTCAGGGCGTCCGGATGCCGGTGGCGAATGCGCCCCAATGTCGCCGCTGTAGCCGGGCCTGGTAGCCCAGTGCCTCAAGCAGCGGGACAACCTCATCGTAGTGGTCCTGGATCTCGATCTTGAGACAGCGTACGTTCTTGGTCCAGTCGCCGTGCCTGAGCATCTCGTACCAGGCGGTCTCGATGTTGACCAGCAGATAGTCAATGGGTGCTTGCCCGGCGAAGTCGCCGAGCACTCGGCCGGCATCGACCGCCTCTATCTGCTCCCCGGTGGCAGCTGTGCCGTGCGGGGCGGGAGAGCCGGTGACTATCTGCCCCCACGCATCGGGTTCCCACCTCGCCGCGAGGGTTTCGTCGCGGTACCAGACCGCGACCTCGCGCAGCGTGCAGCGTTCCGCCAGGTGGGCCAGGTTGTGCCGGGCGAGGACGGCGTTGTCGCGGTCGGGCTCCACGGCGAGAAGGCGAGCGGCGGGATAGCAGTCGGCGAGGTCGGCCGCCAGCAGGCCGATGTTCGCCCCGAATACCGCGATGCGCTCAATCGGCGAGGTCAGTTCCGCTGGTGAAAGGTGACGCCGGTGGTAGAGGAACTCGAATGCGGCCCGGTCGGAGGACCGGGGGCGCAGCCACACCAGGCGGCTGCCCATGCCCTTGACGCGCACTAGCGCGATGCTGTCGGCGTCGGGCTGGTTCCGCTCGCCCAGCAGGACTTCGGTTGCCACCATCGTAGACATGGCCGTTTTGCTGCGCAGGCCGCTCACCCGGCGGACCGACTGGGCCCTGTGGCGCAGCGCGCGAATGAACTGGATTCCGTCCCATGGCGCTACCGGCCCGGCATAGATGCTCACTGAGACCTCCCCTGACTATCCGGTACTGGCCGGTGCCCGGATCCCGGTTACGCCGCAGCTCCCGGCTGATCGTGGACGGGCTGCGGCCCGTCCGCTCCGCGATCGCCCGCACCCCGGCCCCCGCCGCGCGCAAGTCGGCGATCTGCACCCTCTCCTTCTCCGACAGGTACCGGTCCGAGATCTCCCGCCGGACCACAGCCCCCCGCGCGATCACGGGATCATAATGCAGCTTCCGGCCGTCCTGGCGGTGATCATGCGGCCGTGTCGCCACCGTTTCCCGGTCCGCCGGGTTGATCCCCACGATCCGGCACGCCTCCAGGCTGCTGAACCCCTGCCCGATCAGCCGCCCATACTGCTCCCGCTTCTCCACCTGCGGCAACGCACCCGGTCCCCGGCGCCCCATCGCAACCCCCGAAACTGTCGGGTGTTGCGACGACCGCTAGAAAGCGCCTGGTAACACCACAGTGCCTGCCCTAGCAAGCAGGTCCCCAGCATCTCATGCCAGGCGTACTCGATGTTGACCAGGAGGTAGTCGACGGGCGGGGCCCGCCGAGGGCCGCCGTCGAGTCCGTCACCCGCCGATCACGAGTGCCGATCATTGATCCCCACGGTGTCGAGCTGCGGCGGCACCAACGCGCGGCGGCCAGGCCGGCGCCGGCCGTCGGCGGCTCCGTCCTCCTTTTACCTATATACCTAAGGTGTTTAAGTGTAAGGATATGAAGCATGCCATGCGACGCTGCGCGCGGGTGTCTATGATGCAGGGATTGCTAGGCGGGGATGATGGCGTGATGTCCCGTTTCGGAGACCTCGAAGCCGCGATCATGGACGTGATGTGGGCGGCCAGGCCGCTGCGGGTGCAGGAGGTGGCCGCCGCGCTGCACCGCGAGCGGCCGCTGGCCTTCAACACCGTGCAAACCGTCCTGGAGAACCTGTTCCGCAAGGGCTGGCTAACCGCAGCCGGGATGGGCGGGCCTACTGCTACGTGCCGCTACGGTCCCGGGAGGAGTACGTAGCTGGCCTGCTGGGAGAGGCATTGGAGGCCGCACGGGACCCCGCCGCCACCCTGGTGCGCCTAGTGGAAGACCTGAATCCGGCCGAGGTGGCCCAACGGCGCGCAGCGCTGGAACGCAGGTCGTCCAGCCTGGCGCCGCATGCCGACTCCGCATAGCCTGGCGGCCGATGAACGAATCAGGGACCGAGCGGCCGCTTGGCAAATCAGGTATCAAAGTGCCGGCGCTCGGAGTTGGCACCAACCGGTGGAATTGCGACACGCCGGACCAGGGCCGCCTCGGGGACACTTTGGCTGCGGCGCTCGACATGGGGACGGGCTTCTTCGACACGGCGGAGATTTACCACCACGGCCGATCGGAGATCGCCCTGGGCGAGGCGGCCAGGCAGGCTGGACGGCCGGTCCTGCTGGCCAGCAAGTTCGCGCCGTTTCCACATCGAGTTGCCGTAGCGCAGTTCGCGTCGGCGCTGAACAAAACGCTGGAGCGACTCGGCCGCGATTCACTCGACCTCTACTACCTGCACTTCCCCTCCTCCCTGCGCGGAATTGGCGCCTGGATGAGGGCAATGGCAACCGCGGTCAGGGCGGGGAAGATCCGGGCCGTGGGGATCAGCAACTGTGACGCGGCGCAGATGCGGCAGGCGGCCGGCGTGCTGGCCCGGTACGGAATACCGCTCGCGGCTAACCAGGTTCACTACAGCCTGCTACATCGTAAGCCCGAGACCGACGGCGTTCTCGACGCCTGCCGCCGGATGGACGTCGCACTCGTCGCATACCGTCCGATCGGCAGAGGTGCCATCAGCGCTGGCTCACCCACAGGCCCGGGCCGGTCTGATGTTGCCGCGATGCTGCAGAAAGTAGCGGCGGCTCGGAGCGCAACCGCCGCCCAGGTAGCGCTCGCCTGGCTGCTTAAGCGAGACGATCACGTGATCCCGATCCCGGGAGCCACGAGGCCCGAACACGTCCGCGAGAATTCAGGCGCCTTCTCGCTGGAACTGAGCGATGAAGAGTTCGCTGCCATCGACCGGGCATCGGCGCCGGTGCCGGCCAGGTAGCACCGACCAGAACTCCGGATCAACTGAACCAAGCTCAGGAGTTCAGCGCGTGGCCGCTTTCAATACCGGTCGTCCGCCTCTTGTCACTGTCGTGACACCCGCCTACAACATTGCCAAATATATCGGTGAGACCGTCGACTCGGTACTACGGCAAACAGTTCACGATTTTGAGTACCTCGTGGTCGACGACGGCTCCACCGATAACTCTGTCGATGTAGTTAAGGCTCATGTGGGCGATGATCCTAGATTCCGCCTGGTGCAGGGTGAACATCGAGGTCTAAGCGCAGCGAGGAACGCGGGAGTTCGGGAGGCGAAAGGGCAGTACATCGCGTTTCTCGATGGTGACGACCGATGGCACCCCAAGTTCCTGGAGCGGCAGCTCCAGCTGATTCGGTCATTGCCGCCAGATGTCGGTGCCGTGTTCTGTCGTTCCCGGCTGGTGCTGGAGAATGGTACCCTGGGTCTTCCTTCAATGGCAACGCGCTGGCCGTTATGATTTTGATGATATCCTGATTAATAGCAATCCTGCTCGTAACGGAAGTTCGCTGCTGATACGCAAATCCTGCTTCGAAGACGTTGGCGGCTTCGATGAGGGGCTGTACCATCTCGAGGATCTGGATATGTGGCTTCGTATCGCCGCGAATTCGAAGACGCCTGCCTTTTGGGCAAGCAAGTACTTTCTAGTGGATATGCGGAAGCCTAGGCTCGTGACGGATGGCACAGCACCGGCACACTGCGGATAGCGCCTAAGCCGAGCTGACGGCCTGCCCCGGCAGGGACCCGCCGGCGACCAGCTGGACGGGCGGCCGGAGCCGATGCGAGTCATCGCCCGGCTGACCGCAGCGATGACCGCGGGGCGCGTCCAGCTCGGCCCGCGTCAAAGTCGCGGTGTGCAGCTGCGCCAACTGCTAGGCTCACTGATCTAGGCAGGCCCGTATCAATGGTAGCTGTCCACTCATTTAGCCCGGGAGCTTTAGCATATGGCCGCTTTCGATACGGCTGGTACACCTCTTGTCACCGTCGTGACACCCGCTTACAATGTCGCCAGATACATCGGCGAGACCGTCGACTCAGTACTGCGGCAAATATTTCGTGATTTTGAATATCTGGTAATCGATGACGGCTCTGTAGATAATTCTGTCGACATAATAAAGGCGCACGTCCGTGATGACCCCAGATTCCGCCTGGTGCAGGGAGAACATCGGGGTCTAAGCGCAGCCAGGAATGCGGGGATCCGGGAGGCGAAAGGGGAGTACATTGCATTTGTCGATGGCGACGACCGATGGCACCCCAAATTCCTGGAGCGGCAGCTGCAGCTGATTCAGTCGCTGCCGCCAGATGTCGGTGCCGTGTTCTGTCGTTCCCGGCTCATGCTGGAGAACGGCACCGTGGTCTTCCTTCAATGGCAACGCGCTGGCCACTATGACTTTGATGATATCCTGGTCAGCAGCAATCCGGCTCGTAACGGAAGTTCACTGCTGATCCGCAAATCCTGCTTCGCGGACGTTGGCGGCTTCGATGAGGACCTGCGCTACGTCGAAGACCTGGATATGTGGCTCCGTATCGCCGCGAATTCGAAGACGCCTGCCCTTTGGGCAAGCAAGTACTTTCTAGTGGATATGCGGTTGCGTCCTGGTTCGATAACACGTGACCGGGCGGGTGTTGAGTCAGCTCTTTCCAGCATGCTCGAATCGCAGACGCCCAAGCTTCGCCGGTTTCCTGCCGGGCTCGCTTATGTCCGGCCCGCCCTGATTGCGTTCAAGTATGGCGAAAACGAAGAGCTGGCCGAATACTGGGCCGGACGGGCCAGGTCGGTCAGCAGCAGCCAACTCGCCCGGACGGTACCAGGCCTGCGGTTGCTCTTCTGGGATACTCTCCCCCGGCCAGCCCGCAGTGCGGTTCGTTCGCTGCAGTGCCGCGTTAGGGAACTGCTTAAGAACGTGAACCTCCGGCTTCGCGGTGTCCCGGGCTCGTGACTGGTGGTCACACACGGCAGGATCAAACTGTTCGATGCTCTCGCGGATCACCACGCCGCGAGCATCCCGGTCACGCCAGCCGAAGGCCCTGTCGAGCGGATCCCTCAGCCGCCGCCGGTCAGCAGCTCTTGAAGCAGGCGCTAGCCGCGCACCGGACCAGTGCCGCGCAAGCGGGCCCCCGCCCGGCGCCCGAGATCGATGACGCGGATGCCCGCGTACAAGCCGCTCGCACGCAGCACTTCGGCTGCGGGACGCGCCGAACCCTGCGGACGCCCCACCACATTTTCGCATATCTCCATAACGCGGTCGGCCGCCGCCTCATTGCTGAAGACGGCAAGCGCCATCTTACGGCCGAACTCCCCCAGCTCGGGCCAGCGGCCGCGGTCGCGAGCGAGCTCCCCGATTATCGCGGCCAGCCGCGCGGCACCGCCGCTGCCGTCGCCGAGCCCGTAAAAGTTGTGGTGCAGATACTTGGGCATGCTGTCTGGCGTCAACGTCTCCCAGTAACCTCGTTCGCCCTGGATCACCACGGGCTTGGCGAACGCCATGCCCTTCTGGGCCGACGTACCCATGCCGAGGACGATGTCGGCGGCGGCGTAGGCGTCCCGCGGATCTATCAACGGGCCGGTGAGCGTGACAGCCTCCCGGCCCACACGCGCGTTCATTGCGTTGGCCGCTTCCTGTAGCTCTTCGTAGCAGAGCCCATCACCGACAATCAGCAAGCGAAGGTTCAACGCTGGATTCACCAGGCCGACGGCCGCGATCGCCGACAGCAAGCCCTCGCGCTTGAGGTCATGGGAGAGCCGACTCACGATCACCGCTGCCAGATCGTCGTCGCGCAGCCCAAATCGCTTACGCGCCGGGCTTCTATCGCCAACGGGTGCGTTCGCCTCGGTATCGACAGGGCACACCACGGTGTATATGCGGCTACGTCCGCGACGACGCTCGATGTCGAGCTCCTTTGTGTAGCCCACAATCATCGGCAGGTCCCGCGGTACGAACGTGGGCACCTCGACGGAATAGACCGTCGACAGCACTGGCGTACCCATCCTGAGGTGCGGACCGCATGCAGCCTCCAGCGTAGGCAACCATTCGTACGCATGTATCAAGTCGACCTGGCGCTCGCGGACCAGCGCATTCAGACGCCGGATGCCGACGACCGACGGCCGGTCGCGGCGCGTCACTTCGACTGGCACGTACTCAAGTCCCAGCTCCGAAACCCGCTCCCGCAAGGGGCCGTCAGGCGAGTAAACGATCACATCATGCCCGCGCTGCTTGATCAGGGAGCCGATCTCAATCGCATTAATGTGACTTCCGCCGATGGACAGCTTGAACAGGCTGATCAGGATGCGCACCAGTCCTCCATTCGGTTGATCGATGACGCTGCCCATCCAGGCCGGCTTCGCCCCGGTCCGGCTCATCGACGGATTTATGTGGTTTTACCGGGCCGAGCCGACAGGAAACCCAGGTCTGGACCAAGATCCGGTCCAGCTCAAACTTGACACTGGTCAGTACCATTCTTCCCAGTTGTCGTAAGCGCCGGCCAGCGCGGCGCGGAACAGCACCGGCCGGTCGATCCTGGTGATGAACGTGCGGGCGATGGTTCCGTCGGGACGAGAATTGACGCATTGCGCGTAGACCGCCGTGTAGCCGACCTTGGCCGAAGCCAGCGCTGCCGAGGGACCCCAGTTACGGGACTGGCCCAAAGGGATGGCGAACTCGCTGGTCTCGACGCCCAGCACCTGGCGCAGCCGCTCCCGGGAGACTTCGAGTTCCCGGCGCGCGTCGGTGGCCTCGAGCCGACCGAAATCGGGATGGGTGACAGAGTGGCTGGCCACGGTCATCCCGCCCGCCTGCAGCGCGCTCACTCCCCGCCAGTCGAGTACGATCCGCCCCCAGCCGCCCGGGATCTGCCCGTCGGCCCATCCGGTGACCACGAACGCCGTAGCGGGAATGCCATGATGGCGCAGCACGGGCAGGGCGTTGGTCAGCACGCTGGCCAGCCCGTCGTCGAAGGTCAGCGCGAGCTGCGGCTTGTCCGGCTCGGCGATCACCTCGGCTGGCGTGGCGAAGCTCCAGCCGTCATCCACGGCGATCTGCAGATGGCGTTCGAAGTCACGAGGCCGCACGTCGTTGACGCCGCACACCGGCGTCCCGATCGAATGATAGGCCAGGATCCGGCCGCGCCGCACCGGGTTGGGGCGGCCCGCGGCACGCTGCGACGCGGCCAGCGCCCAGCGCTCGGCGCACAGCCTGCCCCAGACGGCACCTTTGTAGGCGACGCGACGGGGATGGTAAACACCCAGCCTCCGGCGAACTGACTCCAGGCTCATGGTCCTCGCCTCTCCTGTTCCCTAGCCAGCTGCCGAGGTGGTCGGCTCCCGGTCCGCCGGGCAGGGCAGGCCCGCGGCCTCGAACATCGCGGAGATCACCAGGTCCTGCTCGTCCCGCGCGAGCTGATGGAACAGCGGGAGGATGATGCTGGAGGAGGTGAGCCGCTCGGTCACCGGGAGGCCGGCGGCGTCCCGGTAGCCCGCGTAGGCGGGTTCCAGGTGCGAGGCCATGATCCCACGGCGGGCGGAGATTCCTGCGCTGGCCAGTCGCTGCAGCAGCTCGTTCCTGGTCACGGGGAACTCCCTGGGCAGCGCGACCCAGAACGACTGGAAGTTCGTGGTGCCATACCCCGGATCGGCGATCATCCGCAGGCCGGGGATCTGGCCGAGCAGCCGCTGGTACCGCTGCGCCAGTTGCCTGCGCCGGGCGACGATGTCACCGAGGCGGCGAAGCTGGACGAGACCGATCGCCGCCTGTACGTCGGTCATCCGGTAGTTGTAACCGACCTCCAGATAGCGCTCGATCACTGGCTGGCGTTCGGCATGCCGGGCGGCCGCGCTGACGTTCATGCCATGCTCGCGCAGGCGGCGCAGCCTGGCGGCCAGGTCCGGGTCGGGAGTGATGATCATGCCCCCCTCGCCGGTGGTGAGCAGCTTGCGGGGGTGGAAGGAGAACGCCGCGAGGCTGGCTCCCGCGCCAGCAGGCCGGCCGCGGTAGGTCGCCCCGGTCGCGCACGCCGCGTCCTCCACCACGGTGATGCCGCGCGGATCGCACAGTGCCCGCATCGCGTCGAGGTCCGCCGGCACGCCGGCCTGGTCGACCAGGATCACCGCCCGAGTCCGCTCGGTCAGCAGCGGCTCGACCGTGGCCGCGGTGAGGTTCAGCGTCGCCGGGTCCACGTCGGCGAACACCACCTCGGCGCCGACGTAGCGGGCCGCGTTCGCGGTGGCGATGAAGGACAGCGAGGGGACGACAACCTCGTCTCCGGCCCGGACGCCCGCCGCGATCATGGCCAGGTGCAGGCCTGCCGTGCAGGAGGAAACCGCCACGGCGTGCCCGGCGCCGGCCGCCTCGGCGAACGCGGCCTCGAACTCCGCGACCCGCGGGCCATGCGCAACCCAGCCGGACGTGACGGCCTCGGCTGCCGCTGCTGCCTCCTCCGCACCGAGCAACGGGCGGATGACCGGGATCATCGCTGCCCCCGCCACCAGGCCACGAGGCGGGACAGTCCCTCGTCAAGCCCGATCTCGGCCTTCCAGCCGAGCCGGCGCGCCGCGGCGGAGGTGTCCGCCAGCCGCCGGCTGACGCCGTTGACCCCCCGTGGCGGGCCGAATTCCAGGCCCAGGTCGCTGCCCATGACCCGCTGCAGCGCCTCGGCCAGCTCGACGAGGCTGGTCTCGATGCCGCTGGCGATGTTGAACACCTCGTCGGTGGCGTCGCTGGCCGCGGCCAGCAGGTTCGCCCGGGCGATGTCCTCGGTATAGACGAAGTCCATCGTCTGCAAGCCATCGCCGAGGATGAGCGGCGGCTGGCCCGCCTCGATCCGCTCCATCCACCGGATCAGGACTTCCGTGTAGACGCCATGGATGTCCATCCGCGGCCCGTAGACGTTGAAGTAGCGCAGCGCCACGTAATCCAGCCCGCGCATCGCGTGGAAGCTGCGCAGCAGGCCTTCGTTGAACGTCTTGGCCGCACCGTAGAGCGTGTCGTTGCCGTACGGGTGCTGGCGCTCGGTGGTCGGGAAATGGTCGGCCAGCCCGTACACGGACGCGGAGGAGGCGGCGACGACCTTCCGGACGCCCGCGTCGGCGGCGGCTTCGACGACCTCGTAGGTGCCGTCAACCAGGACCTCGAGGGCCAGCCGTGGCTCGGCTGCGCACTGCGTGATCCGGATGGCAGCCTGGTGGAACACGACGTCGATCCCGCTCATCAACTGCCGCACCAGGCCGGTGTCGCGGATGTCCCCCTCCTCCAGGTGCACCCGGCCGGATGTCAGTGCCTGGGCCAGGTTCTCCCGGCGCCCGCGGACGAGGTTGTCCAGCACGATGATCTCATCGGCACCCGCGGCGACGAGCTGATCGACGATCGTCGAGCCGATCGTGCCCGCTCCTCCGGTGACTAGGTAGCGCTGTCCTGCTATCACGGTGTCCCCTCTTGGTTATCTCGTAACTGTTCGTCGGGTCAGATGCCGCGCCGCAGCCTCCGGTGCCATCGCCACCGGTCCTTCATATGACGCACGACAGCGGACCAGATGAGCGGCTGCAAGTACGGCATGACGGAGGGTCCGATTCGCCGCCGCAGCTGCAGGCTGCGATAGACGCCCAGCCGGGCGGCGCCAGGCCAGCAATCGAATGCGAACGCGACCAGCCCATCGACCGGTACCCGGTCCGTGCGGCGACGGTCGTAGGCGCGGGTGGCGGTCCACAGAGCCTCCCTGGCCAGCCGCCTGTGCACGGTGGCGGCGAGTTCGGCCGCATTGGGCAGCACGTCTCCGCACTGACGGAGTGCGCCTTGATAGGCAGCCCGCAGCTGGCACAGGTGGACCAGCCGGTTCCTGAGCTCCAATGACATGTTCTGGTCGTGCCTGCGGTAGAAGGCCTGATCCGCCCGGATGTATGCCACGTCGGCGCGGGCCGCCAGCCGCATCCACATCTCGGCATCGGCCGTGTGGTAAAGGTCCGGGTCGTAGCCGCCCACCTGATGCAGGACGAACGTCCGGACCACGACCTCCGGCGAGAAGACGCAGGTATCCGCTTCCCTGAAGCGTTGCTCAAGCCACCAGTGACCTGGCCAGATGGCCTGTCCCCTGGACTGTGTCCGGGCGGGCGGCAACTCCTCCCCGCCGCGGAGTTCCACCACGTTGCCATAGACGAAACCCACCTCGGGGTGAGCGTCCATGAGGTCGGCCGCCCGGCGCAGGGCGCCTGGCGTTAGCCGGTCGTCCGCGGATATCAGGAGGCAGTAGTCACCGTCGGCCCAATCGAGGAGGCCTTCGTTGTAGGTGGCTATGTGGCCCCGGTTCGCCTGGTGCACCCGCACCTCGATCCGGTCGTCCGAGGCAGCCAGCTTCTGGGCGATCTCTGCGCTGTCGTCCGTGGAGGCGTCATCAATAATCAGGATCCGGACGTCAGTTCCGGGCTGGTCGTCGAGGGCGCCGGCCAGGCAGTCACCAAGGAACTTGCCGTAGTTGTAGCAGGGGATGACGACGTCGACCCGGCTCATATCCCGCTTCCCTGGCCAGCTAGGCCGCCGGCCGGCGACCCGGCCCGGCCGGGCTGGATTCCCCGCAGTGTCACGGGGGCTCCCTGCAGCGCGATGCTGCGCGACGCCGCCTCGAGGATGTCAAGGACACGCAGACCCGAGCGGCCGTCGGTGAGTGACGCGCGGCCAGTGCGGATGCAGTCCGCGAACTCCTCGGCCATGTTCGCCAGTGCCTCGCGGTCGCTGAGCGCCGGCGACACCAGGTCACCGGTCCGGTACGAGACGAATGCCTTCTGGCGGTCCTCGGCCCCGGCCTCCTGCGCTGGCATCAGGTCCACGCCTCGGTCGAAGACGGTTACCCGCTGCAGCGGATTGAGGTCATCCCACAGCAGGGCCCGTTTGGATCCACCGATCATCGTGGTCCGGACCTTGGTGGGCGACAGCCAGTTCACGTGAAAATGAGCGATCGCCCCGCCCGTCAGCTGAATGGTCACGAATGCCACGCAGGACCGGCCGGCACCGATCGGGTCCGCGCCGTGGGTCGCGACCGACAGCGGCTCGACCCCGGGCGGAAGGATTGACGTCAGGATGGAGATGTCGTGCGGGGCAAGATCCCACAGCACGTCGATGTCGGGCTGCACCAGGCCCAGGTTGATCCGCACCGAGTCGAAGAAATGCAGGTCCCCGATCTCGCCCGAGTGCACCAGTTCCCGGATCTTGCGAACGGCCGGGGTGTAGCAGAAGGTGTGATCGCACATGAGCACCAGGCCAGCGCGATCCGCCTCCTCGACCAGGCGGAGCCCGTCGGCGTAGGTGGCCGCCAGCGGCTTCTCGACGAGCACGTGCTTGCCGGCCCGGATGGCCGCGAGCGCTATGTCCAGATGGGTGCCGGCCGGAGTGGCGATGGCGACGGCGTCGACCCGCTCATCGGCCAGCACGACGTCCAGGTCATCGGTCGCGCCGACGGTCGAATACGGTCCGAGCACCTGGGCTGCGCGGGACTTGTCGATGTCGCACAGCCAGGTGAGCCGGTAGCGCGGCGAGCCGCCGAAGTTCCGCACAAGGTTCGGCCCCCAGTAGCCGGCGCCCACCACCGCGATGCCAACCGGGCTGACGTCGCGCTCAGAAATCATGGCACTCCAGCATGGTTACGGAATGGGCAGGCTGCGCCGCCGTAAGCTTCACCCGGCCCCGTGCGGCCCGACAGCAGCGCAGCACACTCACGTTCACGCTCACGGCGGACGGTCCTTCAGGTCCGTCTCGCCTGGCGTCCTACGGATGTTAGACGCGTGAACCCGGCAAAATGTTGACATCGACCAGTTTCCTGCCGGGAGAGCTTCCCCGCTCTTAGCTGGGTTATTTAATGGCTACCCGGAACGATAGGGTCGTCCGCCATCGCCAAGGTCCCGTCCGCTTCGGTGAACAGCTCGCCGGTCTGAGGGCACCGCCACCGCGAGTCGCCATCCGGCGACAGCCTCACCCCGGCCCGGCCCACCCACCCGATCCTCCGCGCCGGCACCCCAGCGACCAGGCCGAAGTCGGGAACGTCCCGTGTCACCACGGCACCGGCGGCGATGAGGGCCCACCGGCCGATCTCTACCCCGGCGATGATGACCGCCCGGGCGCCGACCGATGCCCCCTCGCGGACCACGACGCCCTCGGCAAGCCAGTCCGCGGGCCGCTTCAGCGCCCCCGTCACGCCGACCGATCGCGGGTACACATCGTTCGTGAGCACGGCAGCGGGGCCGATGAAGACGGCGTCCTCCAGGCGGGCAGGCTCATAAACGAGGGCGTAGTTCTGCAGCTTGACGTGATTCCCGAGGACGACGCCAGGGCCGACGTAGGCACCTCTGGAGATGATGCAGCCGCGCCCGATCCGGGCGTTTTCGCGGATCTGGGCCAGATGCCATACCCGCGTGCCGGCCCCCAGTTCTGCCCGCTCGTCGACATCGGCGGTGGGCTGCACGTGGACGCCGAGCGCAGCGGCCTGTCCGTTACTGTCCGGTTGCATTCTTTACCTTCCCGGGCTGGGCGGCGCGGGTACCAGCACCAGCAGATCCGGCCCGGGCGCGACAAGCAACAGTAGCTGCGGCCGGGCCGCGTCGTCCAGCGAAAGCGGGATCTACCCGGGTCCAGCAGCCACCGTCTCGCCCCGAGCGAGAAAACACCCCGTGACCAGCCAGAACCACAACGATCAGAGCTAGCTCCTCCTATTTGCCGCGAAAGTCCGGTTACCCTGACAAAGTGAATTCGGGACCGCCCGGGGCTACGGGACCGCCCGGGGCTACTGGGGCAACCAGGCAGTATGCCGGCCGGCACGACTACTGGGTCGACGACATGCTGACGATTCCCTTGCCGGTCATCGACGGGCGCCCCGTCATGCCCGGCCGGGAGCCCCAGATTTCTCCTCGCCACGCGTCGGGCCCGCAAGCCCGGAACCCGGTCGCCCGCGTTTCCTCAGCGTTGCGTGACCCCGCCTATCGCGGCAGTTACGCCCTGGTCGCGAACACCCTGGGGACAAACCTCATCGGCGCAGCTTACTGGGCCGTCGCGGCCCGGCTGTACGGTCCCGAGGCCCTGGGCCGCGCTACGGCACTGATCTCCGGGCTGATGCTCGTGGCCATCCTCTCCCAGCTCAATCTGGGCAGCACACTGATGCGGTTCCTGCCTCAGATGGGGGCTAGGTCGGCCGGGCGCCTGATCATATTCAGCTACCTGGCGACTTCGCTGACGGCCGTTGCCGGGAGCGTGATATTCGTCACCGTCCTGCCCAGACTCAGCTCCGAGTGGCATTTCGTGGGCGGCTCGACCTTCCTTGCCGTCCTCTTCGCCGTGTCAGTTGTCGTCTGGGAGACATTTACCCTGCAGGATGCCGTGCTCGTCGGTCTCCAGCATGCTGTTGTCGTCCCGGTCGAAAATGTGATCTATGCCCTGGCGAAGCTGGCGCTGCTAGTGGTAGCAGCACGGCTACTCGGCTCGACGGACATCCTCTTGTCCTGGATCAGCCCACTGATTCTTCTGATCCCGGTCATCAACTGGCTGATCTTCCGCTACCTCAAAGACCGGAGCCCGCACAACACGGTCCCGGGGATGCGGCTTCGCCGCCTCGCGCGTTTTGCCTCCGTCGACTATATGGGCGCGATCGGCAGTCAGATCACCGCGAACGTACTCCCGTTGCTGGTGATATCCGTCCTCGGGCCAACAGCGAGTGGCAGCTTCTATATCGCCAGTTTGATTACGTCGGGCGTGGCGAGCCTGGGAGTCAGTTTTTCCACCGGCCTGCTGGTGGAAGCGGCTGCGGCACCTGACCGGCTAGCCGGAGCTCACCCGGGGTGCGCTCAAGAGATGCGTACTGGTCATGGGCCCGGCGACGATTGTGCTGGTATTCGGAGCACGCCTCATCCTGAGGGTTTACGGGGGCAGCTACATCGCCCACACGATCGTGCTCTTCCAGTTGCTGTCCTTGACCCTTCTTCCCTTCTGCATTTCGACCATCGCTTTCTCGCTCGACCGTATCGCCGGCAAGCCCATTCGCGCGACGATGAGCCAGCTCGCCATAGCGGTTCTCACGCTCGGCGGCAGCTGGATCCTGTTCGGGCGGCTCGGGCTCAACGGCGTGGGCGTCGCGTGCATCGTGGCCGATTCCGCCATAGCACTCGTGCGTCTCCCCACGGTCCTGGGCGCCCTCCGGCGGCGGCCCGGTGCGATAGCGCGGCCGGCCAGCGCACCATCCCGGCAGGCGGCAGTGCCGGATTCCCCCGCTCCCGTCCGCTCGGACCAGCCCTCCAATCGCCGGAGCTATGCGGGCCGTCACCGGGCGACAGGGCCGGGCGGGAACTCATCAGCGGACCGGCAGCAGGGGCCCGCGCCAGCCCGGCAGCAGCAAGCGCCCCTATCAGGCGGGCAGCAGCAAGGACCCGCGCAGCGTCCGGTAAACGGGCGTGAAGTGCAGTCGTCCCCGCGTGCTCACGGCAACGGCGAGTATCGCCGGGGAGACAAGGCCTGATTTCGCCAGTTCCGCCGCTGGCGCGGACCTACATGAGCGCGCGCCGGACGGCGTCGGCCACCCTGACCTGCTGCTCCCGGGTGATCTGCGGATAGAGCGGCAGCGACAGCAACTGGCTCGCAGCGGCCTCGGCGACCGGGAAGTCGCCGGGCCCGTAGCCGAGGTGCCGGAACGCTGGCTGCAGGTGAACGGGCACCGGGTAGTGGATCCCGGCGCCAATCCCTTCGTCCTGCAGGAAGTGCAGGACTTCATCCCGGCGCGGGACCCTGATCGGGTAGAGATGCCAGACGTGCTCATTGCCGGGGGCGGTCCGGGGGAGAATGACCTCCGGCAGGTCGGCGAGCAACTCGGCATAACGGCCCGCGGCCTGCCGCCTCGCCTGGTTGTCGGCCGCGAGCCTGCGGAGCTTGGCCCGCAGCACCACCGCCTGGAGGGCGTCGAGCCGGGAATTGAACCCGATGGTGAGATGCTCGTAGCGGCGCTCGGATCCGTGGTCGCCGAGCAGCCGGATCCGCCGCGCGTGCTCGGCTGACTCGGTCAGCACGGCCCCGGCGTCGCCGTAGGCGCCGAGATTCTTGCCAGGGTAGAAACTCACCCCGGCCAGCAAGCCGAACGAGCCGGCCAGGCCGCCCTGGGTTGCGCCATGGGCCTGGGCGGCGTCTTCGATGATCACGGTCCCGCGCTGGGCGGCGACAGCGGCGATGGCGGTCATCGGCGCTATCTGCCCGAAGAGGTGCACCGGGATCACGCCGCCGGTCTGCTGGCTCAGGGCCGCCCGCAGTCCTCCCGGATCGAGCAGCAGGTAATCGGGATCCACGTCAGCGAACGCCGGCCTGGCAGCAGCGCGGACGACGGCTTCCGCGGTCGCCACGAAGGTATTCGCGGGCATGATCACCTCGGCCCCGGCGGACACCTCGGCCGCGCGCAGGGCCAACTCGAGCGCGTCGGTGCCGTTGGCCACCCCGACGCAGTGCGCGACGCCGGTGAAAGCCGCGTACTCGCGCTCGAAGGCCGCCGCCACTTCGCCCTTGATGAAGGCGGCGCTACCCATGACTTCATCGAAGCCTGCCTGGATCTCCGCCGCCACCTGAGCGTGCGCAGCCCGCACGTCCACCAGCGGTATCACCGTCATCGTGTCTCCCTGACCGCTCACCACCATCCCTCACGCCTCACAACTATCATTAGCCCCTCGAGCAACGAGCCCGCCGACCGGAGCTGCCTCCCGGCACGGAAACCACACCTTACATTGGCCCGCTACCGGTCCGGTCGGGACGGGTAACACGCACTCGTGACAGTCCCCGCAGGGCAGGGTCGACAGATGCCGGGCTAATGACCGCGCGGGGGGCTGAGGAGGTGCGGGCTTGGCGCCCTTCGCGGGTGTGCTGATGCGGACGGCTCGCCGGACGCGCTGGTCTACTTCACGCACCAGTTCGCCGACGGCCAGCGGCAGGGCGCCGCGCGGCGCATCGCGCAGGCCCTTCAGCCGCCGCCACAGGCTCGTCCCCGACGGTTCCAGCGTGTATGCCGGGAATACCCGGTGCGAGATGCCGGGGCCGGACCGGGTGGGGGGGCCTGCGTTGCCATAGCGTATCCACCGGTCGATGCCGCCGAAGAGGTCCACGCCCGCGGTCAGCGTGGCGTCAACGGATCCCCACGCGCGCGGATTGAAATCGACGAACCGGAACTGGCCATCCTGGTCGAGCACGAAGTCGAAGGATGCCAGCCCGGTCCAGTCCAGGTTCTTGCAGACGGTTTCCGCGGACTGCAGCAGAGCGGAAAAATGCGGTTCCCCGGCGGACCGCAACTCGAATGCGCGGCCAGTCAGCGGCGGCGACATGACCGTTTTCTCCCCGGCGTAGAAATGTGCCGCCTCGCCGTGCACGAACAGGCCGCCGGCTAGATAGGTCGGGCCGACGTAATAGCGTTGCGCGGTGACCGAGGCAGCCCTGCCGGAGAATTCACCGAATGCACGGATAACATCATCAGATGTGCGGCACAGCGCCACGCCGTCGCCGCCGATGGACTGGCCCGACTTGACTACCAGCGGCAGGCCGGCCGCTATCGCCGCGCGGCAGTCGTGCTGACTATCCAGCGGCATCGCGGCGGGAGTCGCCACTCCCCAGCCGGCCGCCGCCTCCACCAGCAGCGCGCGGTCAAGCAGCAGAGGCCTGATCGCGGGCGCCGCGTTGGGCAGGCATCGTTCCTGGATGTGCTCTGGCTGCTTCCACAACCAGTACAGGGCCTGTTCGGTGCACGGGATGATGCAGGCCGGCTCGACCCTTTCCACCATGGCCGCAAACGGGTCGGATTTCTGATTCCCGACCGGCGCTTCCTGATAGGACAGGTAAGGGTGCGCAGCACGCAGATACGGTGGCCACCGCAGGGACGGCGTGAATGCATGCACGCGAGCCCCGCGGCTAGCCAGTTGATAGGCCAGGAAATCAGCGGGGAACCACGCCGTATCGACCAGGATGACATCGGGGCCGTCACCCCTGGCACGTCTGAGGGTCACCGCTGCATACCCCGCTTCCAGGCGAAAGGGCCTCGCCCGCGGCGAAATCTTGTTCTGCTGAGGGGCGACGTTGTTTTATGGGGGCACGCGAGCGAATTGTGGCACTCTAGCACGATGCTTCGCGGCCAGGAGCGGGATCGGGTGAATCGCCCCTGCACGGGGAGACGGGGCACTGCCGACACCAAAGGCAGCCGCGCGGGGCAACTCAGCCACTCATCGCGTACTCGGCCACCCAGGCGACCGTCATGGTCTCGATGGTGCCGCTGGGCTGCGCCGAGTCCTGGTTCTGAGACTGCAGGGTCAGGTTCATGGCGATGGTGGGCCATTGAGCGGGGGAACTGAGCGAACCGCGGGAGACGCTGGCCCAGACCCGGCCGTCGATCGTGTAGGTGATCGCGCTCGGCGTCCACTGCACGCCATAGGTGTGCCACGCCGTGGCGTTGCTGTCCTGGGTGGGGCTGGCGATGACGCAGCAGCCGCCGTTCCCGTCCGGGCCCACGTGCAGGCTGGCGGAGAAACTCTGCCGGGACCCGCCCAGGTCCTGGAAGAAATCGACCTCGGGCGGCCAGACACCCTGCTGGGCCGGCCACAGGATGGCGAGGTTGTTGATGGACAAGCCCGGCTCGTCGTCACCCTTCATCCGGACCAGGTACATGCCGTAGGTCTGCGGGTTCCCGTAGAACTGCACGCCGGCCTGGCCCGAGGACGTCGCCATGAAATGCAGCGCGCCGCCGCTCACCGACACGTTGGACGGCTCCCAGTTGCCGTTCGAGTCTCCGCCGGGCTGGCCGTTGTAGGCGAGCCACCCGGACGGCAGGCTGTTACCCGGGAAGTCGGTGCTGTAGGTCAGCTGCCAGCCTCCCGCGCTGCCGGGCGGCGAAGTGCCGTCACTCCCGGCGCTTGCGGCCCCGCCCGCGCTGGCCGATGCGCTCGCCGTGGCCTTCACCGGGGCGTGGTACCGGGGAGAGGCCGAAGGCTTCGCGGCGTGGCGCCTGGGGGAAGCGGAAGGGCGGGCCAACGGGCGGGTGCTGGCCGGGTAACGACAGCAGCTGAGGGCGACAGGCAACGCGTTCACCACGGACACCCCGGGGTTCTGCCGGCTGGCATGCGCGGTCATGTGGACCGGCCAGGTGACGACGTGCACGCCAACCAGGGCTGCGGCCACCAGCACCGCGGCCACAGGGGCCACGATGAGCGGCAGCCAGGTCCGGCGCCTGCGGCGCGGCCCGGCCACGTCCTCCGCGACCTCGGCGGCCCCGGTCGCCCGGCCGGGCGCGACGCGGGCGTGCCTGGCATGGCTGGGCGACGTCGATCTCATCGGTGCTCTCCAGGGTCAGCGGGCAGCGGGATGCCTCCGGTCACCATGGGGAAGGCACGGCGCGATCGGCGGGTCACGAAACGCACCAAAGAAACCCGCCGCTCCCGCGGCAAATAATGGCCGCGGCCCGCACTTTCCGGCATATAGCTGCTCCCGAAGGTCACCTGTAGCCGGGAACACCATACCGGGCGGTCACGCTATTCATCAGCGAAAATGCAGATAAAGCCGGTGATGTTTACGGCAGTTTCGAACTCGCTGCCGGTTTTCGGCCGGTAATTCCCGGCCATCTCGGGGCGCCGCGGCCGGCCGCCAGGCGGCCAGTCAGCGAGTCAGCCGCGGCGCGGCTAGCCCCGCGGGGTCCGGAAGCTCCGCCGGCTGCCCCTCCTGGTCGCGCACGGCGAAGTCACGGGTGCCGTAGCCGGTGTCGCGCAGGCCGGCTATGGATGCTGCCAGACCCGCAGGTAAGCAACCTTCATCGTGGCGGGCACGTGGGCAGGAGCCTGACCCGCGTTGTCAAGGACGAGGAACATCGGCGCGGAAGTAACCCCGGAGGTGACGCGGCCGATATCGGTGCCGTCATAATAAAAGGTGATGCCCCCGGGCTCCCAGTCCGCGGCAAAGGTGTGCCAGCCGCCCGCATAATTCCCCGGAGGGCAGCCGGATTGGCTGCCGGCGCCTATGCCGCCGGGATTTTCCGGGCCGTGGAAGTGCGCGCACACCTGGCCGCCGATGCCCTCGGCGATGTCGATTTCGCCGTCTTGGGGCCAGTTCTGGCCATCGGCCCACACGCCGGGCCAGTTGGCGACCTCCCCCGGGCTGCCCGCCACCGCGGGCAGCCACACCCGTGCCTCGATGAAGCCGTACGTGAAGCTGAACTTGCCCATCGTGCTGATCAGGCCGCCGGCGTACGGCTCGGTATCGCCGCAAGTCTCGCTCTGCTGGACAAGCGACAGGCTCAGCGCCCCGCCGCCCTCGCTGACCCGGGCGGGATCGTAACAGTCATCCTCCGCGTTGTTGGCCGGCGGAGTAAGGCCCGAGCCGTACCAGCCGGTCGACCACTGGGTCGTATCCAGGCTGGTGCCGTTGAACTCCGCGTCGAACTTGAGCGTCCAGTCACCGGGCACGCCGGCCGGCTTCGCCGTCGCCGTCGGCGTCGGCGTCCGGCTCGGCGCCGGCGGGCCGCCAGCCTGGCTGGGGTGCGGACCCCGGTGCCCGAACACCAGGATGGTCAGGACGATGAGCGCGATGGCCGCACCGAGCAGCCATGCCGTCCGGCCGGCCAGCCTCGACGCCCTGGAGTGCCTGGGCCGCGGTTCTTCACCTAGGCCCTCGCGGGGCCTGGGAGGAGTAATGTGCGAAATGAGGTCACCTAGCCCTAATGTTCTGGCCTGCGCGAGGCGGGCGGACCCGTCTGCGCGCTGATCTTACCGTCGGTCGGGACGCGCCGCCGCCGAGTCGCCCGTGTCCCCGGCGGGACCGGCCCGCACCGGCATGCCAGCACGCCGGGCATTACCGTCAGGCAAGCAGGAAAACCCTGCTACCCTACCTCGGGTGGCCGCCGTCGCTGATGACATGGGTGTGAGCGTCGTAGTCTGCGCGTACACCGAGAGGCGGTGGATGCTCACCTGCTCGGCGCTGGAATCTGCGCTGCACCAGAGCCCGCGGCCGCGGCAGGTGCTGCTGGTCGTGGACCACAATGCCGGCCTTGCGGCCAGGGCGCGCCGGGAGCTACTCACCGGGGTGACGGTCCTGGAAAGCGACGGTGCCCCAGGCCTGTCGGGAGCGCGCAACACGGGTCTCAAGGCCGCGACACAGCCGGTCACCGTCTTCCTCGATGACGACGCGGAGGCGCGACCGGGCTGGCTGCAGTCCCTGCTGGAGCCGTATTCGTCCGCCGACGTCGTGGCCACCGGGGGCAGCGTGCATCCGCGGTGGCCGGGACGCCGGCCGCGCTGGCTGCCGCCTGAGTTCGACTGGGTCGTCGGCTGCAGCTACCGGGGGCTGCCGGAGACGGTCAGCGTGATACGCAACCCGATCGGCGCCAGCATGAGCCTGCGGACCAGGCTGGCGCTCGAGGCCGGGGGCTTCGATGATGCGGTGGGACGGGTGGGCACCAGCCCGCGGGGCTGCGAAGAGACCGAACTGGCCATCCGGCTGACCGCGAGCCACCCGGGGTCGGCCATCTTCTACGTCCCTGCCGCGGCCGTCGACCATCACGTCAGCGCCGAACGCCTCGGATTCGGTTACTTCCTGCGCCGTTGCTGGCATGAAGGACTCTCCAAAGCCGACGTAGTCCGGATGGTCGGCTCCGCCGCGGGCCTGGAGCGCGAGCGGCGTCAGACCGCCGTGGTGATCCCGGCCGCGCTGCTGCGCGAACTGCGCGGCCTCGCGGCCGGTGACGCAGCCGGGGGCGCGAGGATGGCCGCAACCATCGCGGGACTGGCCACCGTCGTGGGCGGGTACTTCACCGGCCGTGCGCGCTTGACCGGGCGCAATCAGAAGCCGGGCCGGCCTCCGCTGGCCGGCAACTCCCTCGCCCCGGTCAGCTCCGCGGCTGCCGCGCCGGAGGAGTAGTCCGCGCCCGGGGAGTAGGCTTCCGCGCCCGAGGTTTAGCGGGCCGGGATGAGGAACCCGCGCTGGGCGGAAGCTCGTAGATGAGCGTACCGTCCTGGTTCACGATCAGCTTCCACTGCCGCGAGCGCGCCAGAGACTCCTGCAGGATCTTGAAGCTATCGGGCGGCGCCTGCCCGTACGCGGCGTTGTACGGCACCATGCTCGGCGCGATCAGCACATAAGCAGGTGCCCGGCCCTTGGTGTACGTCGCGGAGTCCTTGGCGATCAGCGCGGCGATGCCAGGCGTCGCCTGCTTTACCAGCGGCGTCCCATCGCGGGAGCCGAAGATGCTGATCCACGGCCAAAGAGCGTACCGGTCCGTATCCGAAGCGGGGATATTGCCCTCAGCCACGTACACGGGGCCCAGACGTGCCTTCTGCTGGAAGGAGTAGAGTGCCGTGACCTCCGATTGCGGGAAGGTGTCGAAGGCGTCATCCCCGTAGAAGGCCACGAAGAACAGGGCGATGACAATCCACAGCGCCACCGGGGCACGCACCCAGCGCAGGACGAGCTTGACCCAGGAAAAATCGAGCCTCCCGGTGGCCGCACGCAGGCGCGGCACCATTTTCCTTGACAGGGGCCCCGGTTCGATCGCCGCGGCAGCCAGCGCGGCGGCCCACGGCAGGGAGAACAGGTAGACCCGCAAGATCCCCTCGTTGCCGTACGCCTGGCCGAACAGGACGAGCACGGGCGAGTAGGTGAGGACGACCAGGGCGAGCACGATCCGCCCTGAATGCCGCAGCCGCCAGGCGCCGGCCAGGGCGAGAAGCCACATGATCACCGACAGCAGGTCCGCGCAGTGCTGGATCAGCATCTGGCTGGCCGGGATGCTTGCCGTGGTGCCGGACGAGGCGGAGGCGGATGGAGGCGCCACGTTCCCGAAGAAGCTGCCCAGTGAGTTCAGCAGGCCGTAGTGGCTGTTCACGAAGGAAAAATGCGGCAGCAGGTACCCGGCCGCGATAGCCAGCATGGCAAAAGGCAGCCAGCGTGGTCGCAGCGGGCGCGCGGCCGCGAGGACCAGCAGCTGGACGGCGACGATGTAGGGCGACAGCTCATGGGTGAACGCCAGCACGAAGTACAGCAGCAGGATGATCAGCACGAACGCGGTGCGGCTCCGGGGGGGGACGAGCGGATCCGCTGACGGATCGCCGCGGAGCCTGCGCGACTCCGCGGCCGGGCGACGATACCCCGAAGCCGGCCCGGCGGTGAGGGCGAACCGCGCCTTGCCGTACTCCGCTCCGCTGCCGGCGTCCCGGCCGGGCACGACCTGGATGCTGGGCGCGCCGAGCGTCAATCCCACGTCGTCCAGCCGCCGGGTGATCGCTGCCTGCACCGAGCGGGCCTGCCGCTCGCTGCCGCAGTAGACCGCGACGGCGCCGGGACGGTGCTCGAACCTGACGTCCGGGAAGTCACGGCCCATCCAGGTGTCGAAGGTGTAGTACAGGAGCAGGTCGGCCAGTACCGATGAGAGCGCAGATCCCGCGATCATGCTGACGTCACCGGTACCGGGCGAGCCGTCGGGCTGCTGCAGCGGCACGATCAGGGACCGCCGGACGTAATCGACCACCCACCTCTGGTCGGTGGTCGCCGCGACCACCCTGAGCACCGGATCGCGCCGGAGGCCGCCCCGGACCGCCCGCGTGTCGAGCATGATGACCCAGTTACCTGGCTTCTGGCCCGCGGGCGGCTGAGCGCCGCGCAGCTGCAGCAGGCGGCCCTTCAGCCGCCGGGCTACGACCGCCTGGGCGATCCTGTCGCTGACCGTGAGAACGCCGCGGGTCTCGGCCTGGCCCGCCTTGGGTGCCACCAGACGGACCGGGGCCGGGCGGTACTCCCCCGAACGTAGCTGATTGCAGACCTGCTGCAGGTTGCGCGTCAGGCGCTGCTCGAAGGCCGCGATCGTGATGCCGTCGATCCCGGGCGGCCCCTGGTCGGACCTTACTGTCTGGTATGCCTCCTTGACTTCCTGCATGGAGACCGCGGCCTGCCTGCCCGCCGGTTGCGGCTCGGTCGCCCGCTTCCTCCCTAGCCGCCGGCGGCGCGGCCCGAACTGCGCCCGGTTGCCGGTGTAAAGCCAGTGCATCGTGATCGCCATGATGCCCAGCGACAGGACCGTGCCGAGGCCCTGCGGTGAGAGGTAGTCCTGGCCGATCCAGTTCGCGGCCGGGTACAGCAGGAGCGCCATCCAGCGCTGCCGGAAGGTCAGCGAGAGCGCGTCGTAGATCAGGTAGAGCAGGGGAAGGGCGGCGAGCTCGAATACGACCTGAGCCCACTTCGCATAGGCGAGAGGGCTGGCTACGCCAGCCACCTTCCCGAACCACGCGGCGAGAGCGAAAAAGCCGGGCCAATTCTGGTAGATATCGATGGTGCTGTTCAGCTGGCCGTGCGCATTAATGTACTGGACCACCCCGATGGTCTTGTAGAGCCAGGAGTAGCGTCCCTCCGGGTACATCACGGCGCCGGTCCCGTAGAGCATGATCACCAGCCCGACCGCGTGCGCGGCCATCCGCCACCGTGACGGATTGTCGATGGTGAGCTCGACCACGGCCGACAGGACGAGGAGAGCGACTCCGGCGTAGAAGATGACCGGCAGCTGCGCCGGAAGCCCGAACGGCCCGAGCGTCGTCACGTTCGTCCGGCTTACCCCGATTGCCCACAGCACGATGCTGGCCGGCAGGGCCACGTCGGAAAAATGGATGATGGTGGTCCGGCGCGGGGCGATGGGAGGCAATACGGTCGTCGGCGCATCCGAGACGGGCGCCGGCATCACCGCGCGCCCGGCGGGTTCGGCGGCCGGCCGGTAGGACCCGGCGTGAGGCGCGGCCTGATTCAGCGTCCGGTGCCAGTCACCGGATGGAATTGCCTGGGTAGGCGCCTCTCCACCGTCACGTTCCCGTTCGGGACGGCGGCCACCGTTGCCGGCCGGTGCGATGTCTGTCATGAGTTCCTTCGCCGCCGGACGATGCCGATCGCCAGCCCGGCCAGGCTCGCCGCGGCCTCGATCTGGAACAAGCCCAGCGGATGCCAGAAGCGGGCCCACAGCGTGACGGTAGCCAGGAAGGCCAGGACGCCGATGCTGACCACGACGGACGTACCCAGATCCGACCAGCGTGCCATCCGCGGATAGTTGGTGATGATGGCACGTCCGGGAACGAAGAAGGTAAAAACCAGTACCAGCAGGATCCGCAGCGGCCCCGAGGCGTCCGCCGCCACCAGGGCGAGCAACGCGACGGCGACCACCGCCGCCAGGACGTCGAGCGCTTCGGCTCGTCGTGCCGCTGGCGGCAGGGTCCCCGGGTATCCCACGGTCATCCTCTCAGTGTGCTGCAAACGTACGTCAGGTTGGGCAGGTTCCGGTATCGCAGGCACCAGGCGAAGACATCAGCGATCGGCGAGCACCGAGCGGATTACCTCGCCGCACCAGGCCAGCAACGCGGTGTCCCGCAGCGGCTGCCCGCCGATGGGGGCCGTCTTCGGCACGGGTACGAGCATCGTGCGCACCGCGGGTTTCAGCACTGTCTTCGGGTACAGGCGCTGCACCCTGACCTGCCGCGAATCGGGCAGCTCCACCGGCGCGAACCTGATGTGGTTGCCCGCCGCGGTGATGTCGGTGAGCCCCGCCCGCCGGGCCGCGGTGCGCAGCCGCGCCACCTCGAGCAGGTTACCCGCCGGCTCGGGCAGCGCTCCGTACCGGTCGGTCAGCTCGTCGCGGGCGGCCGTGACGTCCTGTTCGGAGTCGATGGCGGCGATCCGCGTGTAGGCCTCCAGCCGCAGCCGCTCGCCCGGCACGTAGTCGTGCGGGATGTGCGCGTTGACCGGCAGCTCCACCCGGACCTCCGGCTTCTCCGCCGGGCCGTCACCCTTCAGCTCGCTGACCGCCTCGCCGATCATCCGCACGTACAGGTCGAAGCCGACCCCGGCGATGTGCCCGGACTGCTCCCCGCCCAGCAGGTTCCCGGCCCCGCGGATCTCCAGGTCCTTCAGGGCGACGTACATGCCCGCGCCCACCTCGGTGTGCTGGGCCACGGTGGCGAGCCGCTCATGCGCCGTCTCGGTCAGGGAACGCTCCGGCGGGTAGAGGAAGTAGGCATAGGCCCGCTCGCTGCCGCGGCCCACCCGGCCGCGCAGCTGGTGCAGCTGGGACAGGCCGTATATGTCGGCCCGGTCGATGACCAGGGTGTTGGCGTTCGGGATGTCCAGGCCGGATTCCACGATGGTCGTCGCGACCAGCACGTCGTAGTTGCGCTCCCAGAAGTCGACCATGATCTTTTCCAGCTCGTGCTCGTTCATCTGCCCGTGCGCGACGGCGATGCGCGCCTCCGGCACCAGCCCGGCGACCTCGGCGGCGACCTTCCGGATCGAGCTGACCCGGTTGTGCACGAAGAAGACCTGGCCGTCCCGCAGCAGCTCGCGCCGGATGGCCGCGGCGACCTGCCTGGCGTCGTAGCCGCCGACGAAGGTGAGCACCGGGTGCCGCTCCTCGGGCGGCGTCAGGATGGTGGACATCTCCCTGATCCCGGCCACGCCCATCTCCAGCGTCCTCGGGATCGGGGTGGCGGACATGCCGAGCACGTCCACCTCGGTGCGCAGCCGCTTGAGGTACTCCTTGTGCTCCACGCCGAACCGCTGCTCCTCGTCGATGATCACCAGGCCGAGCCGGGCGAACCTGGTCTCCGGGGAGAGCAGCTTGTGGGTGCCGATGACCACGTCCACCGTCCCGTCGGCGAGGCCGCGCAGGGTCTGCGCCGTCTCAGCGCTGCCCTGGAAGCGGGACAGCGGCCGCACCATCACCGGGAACGGGGCGTAGCGCTCGGAGAACGTGGAGAAGTGCTGCTGCACCAGGAGCGTCGTCGGCACCAGCACGGCCACCTGCTTGCCGTCCTGGACCGCCTTGAACGCGGCGCGGACCGCGATCTCGGTCTTGCCGTAGCCGACGTCACCGCAGATCAGCCGGTCCATCGGCACCGGCCGCTCCATGTCGCGCTTGACCTCCTCGATGGCGCCGAGCTGGTCGGGCGTCTCCACGTACGGGAAGGCGTCCTCCAGCTCCCGCTGCCAGGGGGTGTCCGGGCCGAAGGCGAACCCGGGCGAGGCCATCCGGGCCGAGTACAGCCGGATCAGCTCCGACGCGATCTGCCTGACCGCCTTGCGGGCCCGGCCCTTGACCTTGGCCCAGTCCGCCCCGCCGAGGCGGTGCAGGGCCGGCGCCTCGCCGCCGGAGTACCTGGTCACCTCGTCCAGCTGGTCGGTCGGCACGTACAGCCGGTCCGGCGGCTGCCCGCGCCGGGCCGGCGCGTACTCGATCACCAGGTACTCCCGGGTCGCCCCGGCCGCGGTCCGCGAGGTCATCTGCACGTAGCGGCCGACGCCGTGCTGCTCGTGCACCACGTAGTCGCCCGCCTTGAGCTGCAGCGGGTCGACGCCGCCGCGCCGCCGGCTCGGCATCCGCCGCATGTCCCTGGTCGTCGGCAGGCCGGCCGGGTGCCCGGCCAGGTCGCTCTCGGCGAGCAGGGCCAGCTTGGCCGGCGGCCACAGGAAGCCGTTCTGGACGCGCGCGGTGGTCACGTACGGCACGCCGGGCTCTGGCGGCTCGTCGACATCCTGCAGGCGCGCGCCGATCCCCTCGCCGCGGAGCATCTCGGCCAGCCGGTGGGCCGGCCCGTGGCCCTCGGTGACCAGCACGACCCGCCAGCCCTCCGCCAGCCAGCCGCGCACGTCGGTGATCATGCGGGCGGTATCGCCGCGATAGGACGGTGCCAGTGAGGCATTGATCCGGAACGGTCCAGGTGCACCCGGATCGTTCGGCTCGATAGCCTGACCGAGGGCGGCGCCCGGCTCCTCCTGCGTCACCCCGAACGGCGCGACGGTCCACCACGGCAGGCCCAGCGCGGCCGTCGCGGCGCGGATCCGCGCGATGGGCTGGAACGCCGCGGGCCCCAGATCCACCGGCGCCTCCCCCCCACCCACCTCCCCTTCCCCCTTCATTGCGGCGTTCGCCCACGACGCCTCGAGGAACTCCTGGCTGGTGCGGACCAGTTCCTCGGCCCGGGCGCGGACCCGCTCCGGGTCGCAGGCGAGCACGATGCCGCCCGCCGGGACGTAGTCGACGAGCAGTTCCATCCGGTCCGCGAGCGCGGGCGCGAACGCCTCCATGCCCTCCACGGCTATCCCCTCGGCCAGCTTGCCGAGGATGTCCCGCAGCGCCGGATGGGTGTCGGAAAGCTCCTTGGCCCGGGCCCGGACCGCCGGGGTGAGCAGCAGCTCACGGCACGGCGGCGCCCACAGGCCGCGCTCGGCCGGGCCGATGCTGCGCTGGTCCGCGACCTTGAAGTAACGGATCTCCTCGATGGTGTCGCCGAAGAACTCGATCCGCAGCGGGTGTTCCTCGGTCGGCGGGAAGACGTCCACGATGCCGCCGCGCACGGCGACCTCGCCGCGGCTGCCGACGAGATCCACCCGGGAGTAGCCGATCTCGACCAGCCTGGCCAGCAGGTCGTCGAGCTCGCAGGCGTCGTCAGGCTGCAGCATGACCGGTTCGAGGTCGCCCAGGCCGGCCACGATCGGCTGCAGCAGGCTCCGGACCGGCGTCACCACGACCGCCAGCGGGCCGTTCGGCTCGCCCGGGCCCGCGGGGTGGGCGAGCCGCCGCAGCACCGCGATCCGCTGCCCCACGGTGTCAGAGCGCGGCGACAGCCGCTCGTGCGGCAGCGTCTCCCAGCCAGGGAAGCACGCCACGCGGTCCGGCGGGAGGAACGAGCCGAGGGCGGCCGCCAGGTCGTCCGCCTCCCGGGCCGTGGCCGTCACCGCGAGCACGAACCGGCCGGCCGCGCGGGCCAGTGTCGCGGCCAGTACTGGCCGCAGCGTCGGCGGCGCGACCAGGTCTTCCCCGGCGAGCGCGGCCGCGCCCTGGACCGTGCTCGTCTCGGACTCCGCACGCGCGACCACGTCATGTAGTTGCGGATCATCGTCGAGAATGGTGAGCAGTCCGCTGAGGCTCATGATGTCCCTGTAATCGGTGTTCGCCCCTTGCCCTGGCCACCCGGGCGGTAAGACCGGCTCGTCCCTACCGCGGTCCGGGCAGCATGAATCGGCCGGACCGTGGCTGGCCCGGCTGTTTCGCCGAACTCCTCAAGTCTACGTGCCCGGCCGGACCCGCCGTCCTACCGCCGGTTCCCCGCAGGCCCGGACCGCACGCCGGTCATCTACTGCCGTATCGGCTCACGTCCGCGGCGGCCTTCGCTACCTCCGCCGAGCCCGACTGGATAGCCGTGATCCCGGCCTGGATATTCCGGTGCGCGGCCTGATAGTCGCCCCCGCCGATCGCGGCGAGGGCGTTCTGGTAGTCGGCGACCGCGCCGCCCAGTTCGGTCAGCCCAGCCCTCTCGGCCGGGTGCGCGCCTGACACGCACGCCGGGATCAGGTTCTCCTGGGCCGCCCGGGTGGCCGAGCGCAGCGACGTGGCCGCCGAGCGGAAGGCGGTCACCTTGGCCGCCGGGGCGGCACCGGACGACAGGCCCGGCTCCAGGGACGTGGCCGCCTGCAGCATGATGGTCACCTCGGTGACCACGGCCTGGAGCTGGCCGCCGGCTCCGGTGCCGCGCCATGCAGCCAGCTGGCTCTGGCAGCCGGCCGACCAGGGAGCCGAAGCCGACGGCCCGGTGACCGGCGCGTTCGCCGGTGCCGCGGTCCCGCTCGACACCGGCGCGTTCGCCGGTGCCGTGGCCCCGCTCGGCCGCGACGCGCTCGGGCCGTGGCCGCCCGATGTGATCACGGCGATGAACACCGCGGCCGGCCCCAGGACCGTGACGCCTGCGATGAACGCGGGAAGGCGCCAGCGCCGCGGGTTGCCTTTGGTCGCATGCCGTCCCGTGGGCTGCGGCGCCTGGACCGGGGACGGGGACTCGACGATCCCGGAAGCCTGCCGGTGGCCGCCAGCGTGCGAACGAGGCTGGCCGGCCCCCCGGCGGCCGGGCCAATCCGGCGGCTGGTCGCTCATCAGGTTCCCCTCCCCTTAACCCGCGCGGATTCCGCGCCCGGCTGGTTCCGATGTACGCGGATGCCCATGCCGGCCTGCTCTCGTATCTGCGCCGTGGCTGAACCCGCAGGTGTAACAGGGTAGCCAGGTAGCGGGCCGACCGCGTCCGCCCAGGGTCTAATGTCGAACCGATAACCTCGGCAAGCCACGTCATGTGGTAAGAAAAAGGCAAGCTGAGAATCCGTTCGGAGGCCGCAGCTGACTGCTCAAAGACCGCCGACCCTGCCCGCGGAACTACCCGACTGGCCGGTCTGCACGCTCGGCGAGACCCAGCTGGGCGATCTTGAGTTGCTCACCTCGGGCGTGTTCGCGCCGTTGCGCGGCTTCATGGACGCCGCCGACGTGGCCGCCGTGGCCGAGCTGGGCATGCTGGCTGACGGCAGGCCGTGGCCGGTGCCGGTGACCCTCGACCTGCCCGCCGATGTGGTACCGCCTGGCGCCGGGCGCCTGGTGCTGCAAGATCGCGAGGGATCACCGCTGGCGGTGCTGTCGATCACCGAGCGGCTGCCCCTCGAATCCGCGCTGGCCGGGTCTGTGCTGGCCGAGTCTGGGCGGGCCGGGTCTGGGCTGGAACGGCTGGCCGGGCCGGTGACGGCGCTGCGCGAGCCCGAGCACGGCCCGTTCCGGCAGCTGCGCCGGCGCCCGGAGGACGTGCGCGCCGAACTGGCCGGCTCCGGCGGCAACGTGCTCGCCTACCCCACGCGGCGGCCCCTCAACAGGCGCCACATCGGCCAGCTGCGTCACTACGCGGATCAGCTGAACGCGCGCCTGCTGGTGCTGCCCCTGGTCTGCGGCGCCGCCGAGATCGTGACCCGGCCGGAGGCGCTGGTCCGCGCGGTCCTGGCGGCCAGGCAGCAGCACCTGCCGGCCGGCACGCTGGTCGTCCCGGTGCCGCTTGCCCCGCGCGACGCCGCGCCGGAGGAGGACCCGCGGGCTCAGGGAATCGTCGCCGCAGCCTACGGCGCCACCCATCTGCTGGCCGACTCACCCGAGGTGGCGGGCCCGCCCGCCGGGACCAGGAACGGCAGCCTGGTCCTGCCCGGAGTGCCGATCCCGGTCATCAGCGCGGGCGAGTGGGCCTACGATCCGCACTCGGAGGTGTGGCGCCCGCTCGCGCTGATCGAGCCGGGCGCCGAGCAGGGCGAGCTGACCGATTCCGAGCTCGGCGCGCTGCTCGATTCCGGCGCCGAGGTGCCCGCCTGGCTCGCCCCGCCGAGCGTGGCCCGTGAGCTGCGCCGGGCCCGGCCGCCCCGGGCGGAGCGTGGCCTGGCGATCTTCTTCACCGGCCTGTCCGGGTCCGGCAAGTCCACCATCGCCCGCGGCCTGGCCGCCGCGCTGACCGAGCACGGGGACCGGACCGTGTCGCTGCTCGACGGCGATCACGTCCGGCACCTGCTCTCCGCCGGGCTGACCTTCTCCCGGGCCGACCGGGACCTCAACATCGCGCGGATCGGGTACGTCGCGGCCGAAGTCGTCCGGCACGGCGGCATCGCGATCTGCGCTCCGATCGCGCCCTACGCCGGGGCGCGCGCGGCGGCCCGCCGGATGGTCACCGAGGTGGGCGACTTCCTGCTCGTCTACGTCTCGACACCGGTGGACGTGTGCGCGGCCCGCGACCGCAAGGGCCTGTACGCCAAGGCCCGTGCCGGGCAGATCAAGGGCTTCACCGGCGTATCGGACCCCTACGAGGAACCGCGCGACGCCGACCTGGTGATCGACACCTCGGTCCTCACCCGTCAGCAGGCCATCGACGCGGTGCTGAAGCTGCTCACGACCGGTGGCTGGCTCGCCGCCCCCGGCTCCGGTGAGCCGGCCGGACCCGGCGGCGGCGCGAACCAGCAGGGACCGGGGCCGGTACTCCGGCTCGGGCCGTTCGGCCCCGCCGCGCGGCGGGCCTGAGCGCTACCGCAGGAGTTCAGTCCTCGTCCTCGGCCCGCGTGCCTTCCTCGAGCCTGGCGCGGAACCCCATAGACCGGCGGTCCTTCAGGCGCCTCAGCAGCGCGCCCGACATGATGTCCCGCTGCCTGGAGAGCAGGACGAAGCTAGCGATCCCGCTCACCACGAACGCCAGCGCAAGCAACAGCACGCCACGCGCCCCGGCCAGGTACAGCAGGACCACCGAGACGACAAGCAGCACAATCCGCGCTGAGGCATAGGCGAGTGTGGCACGCATGACAGTCTCCAGGATAGTCAGTCAGTTACCGGCCAGGGTCGCCGCCAGCAACCCCGGGTCGATGTTGCCCCCGGACACCACCGCCACGGCCGTCCCCGCCCCGGGACGGCCCGGGGGGGCCGGCGGAGCGGCGGGCAGCTCGTCCCGGTGGTACAGCCACGCCGCGACCGCGGCCGCGCCGCCGGGCTCGGCGACCAGCCGGGCCTGGCGGGCGAGCAGCCCGACCGCGGCGAGCATCTCGTCCTCGGTCACCGTGACGATGTCCGTCACCAGCTCGCGGATGTGCGCGAACGGCAGTGCGCCGACCTGTTCCACCCGGAGCGCGTCGGCGACCGTGCGCTGGACGTCGGCCGGCGGCCAGCCGACCCGCTCCCCCCGGCGGAGCGAGTCGCGCGCGTCCGCGGCCAGCTCCGGTTCGACCCCTACCACGGCCGCGGCCGGGCATGATGCCCGCACGGCCGCGGCGATCCCGGAGATCAGCCCGCCGCCGCTGACCGGTACCAGCACCAGGCCGGCCTGCGGGCAGTCGGCCGCGATCTCCAGGCCGACCGTGCCCTGACCGGCAATGACCGCCCGGTCGTCGAACGGCGGGATCGGCACGTACCCGTGCCTGGCCGCCAGCTCCTCGGCGGCGGCCACCCGGGCCGGCAAGGTCGGTTCCACCCGGACGAGTTCGGCGCCGTAGTACTCGATCGGGCCGGTCTTTACCCTCGGGGCCGTCCGCGGCACCACCACGACCGCCCGCACGCCGAGCAGGGCCGCGGCGTAGGCCACCGCGTGACCGTGGTTCCCGCTGGAGTGCGCGACCACCCCGTGCCGCCGGGCGGCCTGTTCGCTGGCCGTGATGGCGGCGTAAGCCCCCCGCAGCTTGAACGACCCGGTGGGCTGGAGCGACTCCGGCTTGACCAGAAGAGGCGGCTCGAGCCGGGGCACGGGAAGCAGCGGCGTGCGAACCGCCACCCCCTCAAGCCGGGCGGCGGCCTGGAGTATCTCGGTCAGGCCGACCAGTCCGGACCCGGTCATCACGTCACCCCTCGCGGTCACGTCGCTGCCTGGTTTCCGTCCGCTGCGCGCCCGGTCGATCAGCCGGAGCCGAGCCCGGCCGGCTGCGACACCAGGGTCGCACGCAACACCTGCTAACTGGTGCGCTTTCACTGAAGGTAACTCCATCGCTACTGATTACCGCCCGGGGCTGTCCGGGAAACGCCCATCTAATTTCCAGAAATCTAGGTAGAAAGTACTCGTTCAGCGCCAAACTAGAGGGGCATCTGACCAGAGCATCGAGGGAGACAGTCGGAGGAGACTGAACGTGGACGGCAACAACGAGCGTTTGCTCACCCCGGGAGAGGTGGCCGCACTGTTCCGGGTGGATCCGAAGACCGTCACCCGCTGGGCGGCCTCCGGGCGCATCACAAGCATCCGGACTCCGGGGGGACACCGCAGGTTCCGTGAGTCTGAAGTACGGTCCCTGCTCCGCGGCGACAGCGAACCATCACCGCAAGGCCACCCCGCGGCCTGACAACACGGACCGGGTGAGACGACCCGCGGTCTCTCCGGAAGGCGGGGGTTCTCGGGGCCGGGGGTGGCAGCGGCCCCGATCGAGCGGGCACTGTGGGGGTTCCTCAGATGTTCCGGCCGCGGGCCGGCCTGCGCTCGCGCAGGTTCAGGATTCCTCGCCGTCCACGGTGTCCTGCCCCGTGTACTCGCCGTTCAGCCGGGCGAACTCGAGGAACTCCTGGCGCAGGGCCTCGTCGTCCCGGCGCCACTGGTCCCGGCGCTGCTCGGCTTCCTCCGGGGTCAGCGCCTGCTCGGCCAGCCGGGCGTAGTCGGCGTCCTGGGGCCCGATCTCCACGTACACATCGCCGAGGATGCGCCCGCCGTGACCGGTCGCGGTCCGCGGGACCATGAGGTTCCCGTTCGGCAGTCGTATGACGAACATCGCTGATCACCTAGATGCCATAGCGCCGGTTGAAATACAGCATGACCCGCAGTGCCGTCCGGGTATCCCCGCTCAGCATGTCCACCAGGGCCGGCCGCTGCCGGGACGCGATCGCGGCGAACGCGTCCGCGAAGAACTCCTTAGGCCCGAGGCCACCGGGCTGGCGATGGAAATCGCTGGCGAAATGGGGCTGGCACTGATCGTAGAGCATGCGGAACTCCGCTGAGTCGGATTGCCATTTCCCTGCCGGGCTGTCGAGATCGTCGAGCGCGTGACCGACCTCGTGACACATCACGTCCGGAGTCGGCGACGGCCGGGAGCCGACCACGATCTTGCGTTCGCCGTAGGCGCCCGCGCAGGCGTCCCAGGAGGCCTGCCCGGAGGGCAGCGGGACGCCGCGCAGGCCGGTCATGTCATCGAGTTCCGGAACGCCGCCCGGGCCGACGTAGATCATGTCAAGGCCGTCGGCCAGCCGTTCCTTGATCCGCTCGGGCAGCTCGGCCAGCCGGTCCACGGCCGCCACCACCTCCCGGGGCGGCGGCGACGCCGGGTCCCACTGCCGCCACAGGACGGTCTCGATCGAGCCGCAGTGCCTGCGGCCGTCCGCGGTCCAGGGCCGTTCCGGCGGATGGGCGGGCGTGAACGGCAGCTCGGCCCGGCCCCGGCCGGCCTGGGTCAGCCCGGCCGCGCCCGGCTGACGCGGGACCCCGGCGGCGATACGGGCCAGTCCGGCCGCCCGGTCCCGCGCCTGGCCCGGCTGGGCCGTCTCGTACCAGTGCGCTTCCAGGGCCGGCGCCGCCGGCACCGGCTGGGCGGCCGCTGCGGCCGCGTCCTGGGGCGCCTCACGGATCCGCGCCCGGTCCGCGCCGACGCGTACCGCGGGGACACCGGGTCCGCGGTGCGTTCCGCCAGCCGGCTGGCCGGGCCGCGACCGCGGACCCGGCTGCGACCTCGCCCCGGGCTGCGACCTCGGCCCGGGCTGTGACCTCGGCCCGGCCGCTGCCTCCGGCGCCAACGGCGCCGGTGCGGCCGGCGGACCGCCCGGCCCGGGCGCGGCCGTATGGGCCAGCTCGGCGGGCGCCCCGCCGGGCGTGAGCCGTTCCCCGGGCCCCTGGCCCCGGTCCGGCCCGGCCGGGAAATCCGGGGAAGCCGGCCCCGTCGCGCCCCTGCGGCGGTGCCTGCCCTGGGCTCCGGGCACCGCGGCGGCCGTACCGGCCGGGGGCCTGCGGCGGTAAGCGAGCCGACGGATGCGGTCGAACAGCCTTAGCCGCATGTACCGTCTCCTGCTCTGTCGCCTTGACGGCCAGGGTATGCCGAGTTCGCCTGCCGCGTCACCCGGTGCGCCCAAGGACCGGTACCGCCGGATGGGCACAGAAGTTCATTTGTTCCCGCACGCGGCATGGCCGCCGACGGTTAGGCTTCCGGCATGTTGCTGGCCGGTGCCCTATTTGCGCTGTTCATGACGGGCTTCTGGCTTTACTGCCTGACAGACGCCATCGTGACTCCGGCCGCGGAATGCCGTGGCCTGGGGTCGTCATCCGCAGAGCCAGCGGAGCCCAGGGGCCCCGACGACGACCCGGAGTTCCTGCGCGCCCTCGATCGCGCGATCCGCGGCAACTCCCAGGCCGGCGGAGAGGTCTGAGGTCTAGCTCACGCCCGCGTAGGAGTGCAGCCCGGCGATGAACACCTGCACGACCAGGATGTTGAAGCACAGGCTGACGAAGCCGAGCAGCTGGATGTAGTGGGCCCGGCGGCCACGCCAGCCCGCGGTTGCCCGGGCGTGCAGGAACGCGGCGTAGAGCACCCAGGTGATGAAGGCCCAGGTTTCCACCGGGTCCCAGCCCCAGTACCGGCCCCAGGCCTGGTCGGCCCAGATCGCGCCGGCGATGACGCCGAAGGTCCACACCGGGAACCCGAACACGATGGTCCGGTAGGTGAGCCGGTCAAGCTGCTCGATGCTGGGCAGCCTGCGGACGATCCCGTTACCGGGCTCGGCCCGGCCGGCCGTGACCCGCCTGGTGTACCTGTCGACCCACAGGTAGATCAGGCCGAGCACCGCGGCCACGAAGAAGATGCCGGTCGCCAGGGTCATCGCGGTGACGTGGATATCCAGCCAGTACGACTGCAGGGCCGGGACGAGTTCGCCGGCCGCGGTGTAGATGAGCGTCTCGGCCAGGCCGAGCATGATCACTACCGCGCCCATCACGAAGACGCCAAGGGTCCAGGCCCGGTAGCGGATCATCACGTAGAGGAAGAAGATCGCCGCGACGCAGGTCAGGGCGGTGACGAACTCGTACATGTTGCCCCAGGGCGCCCGGTGCACGGCCAGCCCGCGGGTGATCACGGCGGTGGTGTGCGCCACCACTGCGACGATGCTGAGCGCCACGCCTGCCGCCACCCAGCGGCCGGCCTCGCGGATGGCGCGCAGCGCGGGAACCGCGGGCTCGGGCATCGAGCCGGGGCCCGGCCGGGCCGGCGGAGCCGCACCCGGTTCCTCCGCCGCGTCCGCCATGCCCGCGCCCGCCCCGACGCCTGCCGCCGCTGATCCGGTGCCCGCCGCGCCGACGGCGGCCAGCGCGGCGGCCCGGTCCCCGGGCTGCTGGTCGCGGGCCTCGGCCGCCCGCCGCGGCCGCCCGAAGGCGAAGTCACCGGCGAACGCGACCACCGAGATGGAGTAGATGACCAGCGCCGCGATGAGGAACGCGTTGCTGACGTGACCCAGGGCAAGGTTGACGGGCATTGGCCCCTCACTCTCCCTCTTGTCGGTGGTGTGCTGCTGGCTGAGACCCTGCTGGCTGGGATGGGGCGGCTTGCTCGCAGGCCGCCTTGAGCTCGGCGGCCAGCGACGAGAACTCGGCCTCGAAGCCGCCGCTGGCGTCGGTCCGGGCCAGGCCGCCGACCTGCACCGTGGTGCCGTCCGCGGAGGCCCTGGCCCGGACGAACACCCGCCTGCGGCGGATCAAGAACGAGAGCAGCAGGCCGCCCAGGGCCACCATGCCGCAGATCAGGGCGGGCAGCTGACCCGGATCGTGGGTGATGGCCAGGCTCACCCAGGGGACGTAGCCGGTGAACGTGATCGTGCCCCGCCCGCCGGGCAGCTTCAGCGACTGGCCGGGCAGCAGCGCCTGCGGGCTGGCCGTCAGCCGCTGCATGCCGCCGGTGTCCAGCTGGTAGACGGACTGCGGCCCCCCCGCGTTCATGCCCAGGTTCCCCGCGTAGGCGATCAGGCTCACCACCGGGTTGTCGGCGGCGGGGAACACCGACTCCAGCGTGCCGCCGACGTCCACCGCGGTCGGCACGAACACGCCGGTGAACGCGAGTTGCTGCGGCTGGGCGTCGGGGACCTTCACCACGCCCTCGGAGAGGAAGTTCCCGGTCGTGCCCGCGATGAAGGGCGTCGGCTCGTCGTACACCACCTGCCCGCGGGCATCGGTGACCCGGAACACCGGCGCGTACCCGTGCCCGATCAGGTACACCTTGGCCCCGTCCACCGACAGCGGCCGGTTGACCGCCAGGTGGCCGGCGCGGACCGGGCCGCCGGGCTGCTCGGTGTAGCTGACCTGCGCGTCGAACGCGGCCGGCTGGCCGCGCTGCGACCCGGAAGCGATGTAGCTGGCGTCGAACCGGTTCAGCGTGATCGAGAACCGGCCGAGGTCGGCGGCGGTGACCAGCCGGCCCGGGTGAAACTCGTCCAGGTCGCTCTGGGTGTCGGCGAAGCTGGTTCCCTGCACCAGCAGCCGGTCGGCCTTGTAACCGAAAAGGCCGCCGACCGCGACCGACACCAGCACACCCAGCAGGGCCAGGTGGAAGAGCAGGTTGCCGGCTTCCCGGAGGTAGCCCTTCTCCGCCGAGACCCAGTTTTCCGCGGAATCGGCGGACCGGCGCAGCCGGAACCCGTGGCCGGACAGCACCCGGGCCGTCGCCTCGACCGCGTCGGCGGCCGACAGCGCGGTGGCGTACTCGGCGGACCTGGGCAGCCTGCCCAGGTGACGCGGGGCCCGCGGCGGCAGCGAGCGGGCCGAGCCGGCCAGCCGGAAGGTGCGGGGCACCACGCAGCCGACCAGGGAGGCGAACAGCAACAGGTAGATGGCGGCGAACCAGGGCGCGGCGAAGACGTTGAACAGCCCCAGGCGGTTGAACAGCGGCGCCAGGGCCGGATGCGACGTGAAGTACTGCTGCACGCCCGCCGGGTTGGTGCCCTGCTGCGGCAGCATCGAGCCGGGCACGCTGCCCAGCGCCAGCAGGAACAGCAGGACCAGCGCGATCCGCATCGAGGTGAGCTGCCGCCAGGCCCACTTGAGCCAGTCGGCGAGCCCGGACGCGCCGCCGGCCGGGCGCGGCTGGCCATCCCGTTCGGCCGCCGGGTCGAAGGGATCCGTCTGCGGTGCGCGCACGTCGGTCATCGGCTCACCTTCGCCAGGATCGCGGTCAGTTCCGGGTACGTGGCGGCACCGAAGACCGCCCCGGCGACGTGCCCGGTCCGGTCGATCACCAGCGTGGTCGGGGTCCCCGCGATCGGTACCACGGCGGTGAAGTCCTGCGTGATCAGCGAGCTGGCATCGCTGACGCTCGGGTAGGGGACGCGGAAGCTGCGCGCGAAGGCCTCGGCGCCAGCCGTCGTGTCCCGCACGTCCACGCCGAGGAAGGCCACCCCCGACGGCCGGTACCGCGCGGCCACCGCGGCCAGGGTCGATGCCTCCTCGCGGCACGGGACACACCACGATCCCCAGAAATTGAGCACGACCACCTGGCCGTGGTAGGCGGAAAAGCTCAGCCTGGCTCCGGTCAGCGTGGTACCGGTGAACTCGGGCGCCAGCGGGCGGTGCCCGGCGGAGTAGACCCTCGCGTTGGCGTTGCCGTCGATCTCGGTCACGCCGCTGCCGCCGCCGCCGAACGCCGTCACCAGCGCGACGACCAGCAGCACCCCGGCGAGCACCGCCGCGGCCAGCAGGACCGCGCGGCGCCCCGGCCTCGAAGACGGGACTCGCGAGGACAGAGCATTCAGCACGGGCCGACCCTTGCGATCTCCTACAGAAGGTAGTACCGCACTATTGTGCCGCATCGCCCTGGGTTACCTGCCTCCGGGCCGGCACCGTGTAGTAAACACCGGTGAGCCGGTCGCCAGAATAGGTGAAGCTGGTCACGCTGCCCAGCGCGCACTCCCGGGTGGCCGGGTTGTGCCACAGCCGCCTGCGTTCGGCCATCCGCCTGGTTACCCAGATGGGCAGCTGGTGGCTGACGCACACCGCCTCCTGGCCGGCCGCGGCTTCCCGCGCGGCCGCCATCATGGCGAGCATCCTGTTCGCGACGTCGTGGTACGGCTCACCCCAGGACGGCCGGAACGGGTTGACCAGGTACGGCCAGTGCGCCGGGCGGCGCAGCGAGCCGTCACCCACGCCGAACTTCAGGCCCTCGAAGTGGTTCCACGACTCGATCAGCCGGTCGTCGGTCACGATCTCGAGCCCGAGCCGCTCCGCCACCGGGCGCGCGGTCTCCTGGGCCCGCTCCAGCGGGGAGCTGAAAATGGCCGCCACCGCTCGTTCGGCGAAGTAGTCCGCGGCGGCGCTGGCCATCGCGCGGCCGGTCCCGGACAGGTGGTATCCAGGCAGGCGGCCGTAGATGATGCCGGCCGGGTTTTCCACCTCGCCGTGCCTGAGCAGATGGACGATGGTTATCTCAGACATAGCCCGGCCAGCTTACCCAGTCCAGGTCAGCGCGTCCCGGATCTTCCCGGCCACATAGCCGGGGTGATAGCGCACGACGAAGGCGGGAAAGCGCAGCACGCGATAGCCGTCGATGGTGAGATCATTGCTGCGGTCCATGTCCGCCCAGTACTGGGCGGAGTCCACGTGATGGATGCCGTCCACCTCGACGATGACCCTGGCGGCCTCCCATACGGCATCGAGCCATCTGCGGCGGCCCGCCGGATCCCGCCGCGGCGATTGCCGGTCAGGCTCGGGCAGCCGGTGCCGGCGGACCAACCGGGCCAGGTCCAGCTCGGAAAGTGCCTGCGCGCCTCCCGCGATGTCGTCGAGCGTGGCCTTGATCATCGCCCGCCGCAGCAGCCGCTGGTTGCGCGCCACCAACGGTCGCCAGGTCCTCGATCCGGACCAGCCGTTGCTGGACACCCGCGGCCAGCACCGCCTGCGCGCCCCGGTCGGTGGCCATCCACGCCGCCGCGTCCACCAGCGAGCGCGCCATCCGTGTCCGCGGCGGCTGCCGCAGCGGGTGAATGTCTTCGCTCACAAGCAGGCGGGAATAGTGCACCACGGTCGGCAGGCATGGCCGCGCCTTGCTGACCGAGCAGCATGCGGGAACGAGAACGTGAATCGGGCGCTCTGCGCGCCCATCCTGGATCCTGCTGGTTTATTTCGGGGTCATGCGGCGAGGCTGAGTTCCAGGCGCGCGAGGTGGCTGGTTCGCCGCCGGTCGAGAGGGGTGCCGTTCCAGTACGCTTCGAGCCGCAGGACGTTGAGGGCGCAGGCCATGTACACGTGGTCGAGGCGGGTTTTCGCCAGTCCCCAGTAGCGTGCCCGCCGGGCTCCGTGCGCGGTGGCCTGGTGCATGGTTCCCTCGACGCCGGCGCGGCGGGCGTAGTCGGCCTGGAAGCTGGTCGTTTTCTCCGCGGCCCGGGCGGCTGCCTGGGCTTCGGCCAGGCCGCGGGGCGGCAGCGTGAGCTGCCGCCGCTTACCCTTGCTGCACAGCTCACGGGCGGGGCAGGGCCCGCAGTCGGATACGGAGAACTGCACGACGATCGCGTCTTTGCCGCGCTGGGTGCACGGGTTCCATGATGCGGAGGTCTTGCCCTGCGGGCAGGTGACCGCCCCGGCGGCGTAGTCAATGGCGAAACCCGCGCGGGCGTAGCCGTTCCCGGCACGGGCCTGGGCGGAAGTGTCAGCGAGCAGCGGGCCGACCAGGGCGACGCCGTGGCGGGCGAGTTCAGAGACAGCCAGCTCCGCGCTGAGGTAGCCGGAATCAACGTACTGCCCGCGCCGGGACCGCCGGGCTCGCTGCCGTCCGTCCGGCCGTCGCCCGGGCAGTGCGCGCAGTCGCAGGGCGGTGCATCGTCGCAGGTCTCGGTCACGTGCAGCTTGTATCCCAGCCAGAACGCATCCCGCTTGACGCCCCACCGGGCATCAGTGTCATACGGGGAAGCGATCCGGGCTTTACCGTGCGGGAGACCGTCGCCTTCCGGCTCCTTCTCCCGCCGCCTGACCACCTCCCTCCCGCCCGGGCTGATGAGGCGGGTGTAGTTCTGCAGCAGGACCTGCCGCAGCGTCTGGACCGCGGGGATCTCGCGCAGCCATGCCGGCGACGACGGGGGCGTACACCGCCTCCAGCAGCGCGTACCCGTCCCGGGCATACGCGATGGCGAGCTTGTCACGCTGCGCCTGGCTGGCCGGGGGCCGCCATGATGTCATCGGGGTACCGTACCGGCGCGCGAAATCACTCACGCACACCCGCTGTCCCAGCCAGCCCGGGTGCGCCGCCGCCAGGGCCTCCAGCGCGGCCCGGACTGATTCCCCAGGCACGGCTGCTGCCAGCGTCCTTAGCTGACCCGCCAGCGCAACGCGTCGCGTGACATGTACCGCATCGCTGAGTCGACCCGTAGTACGCCATCGTGGCTGCTCAGCAGGTCAGTCAGGGTGCTATGGCCATTTTCGTTTCACACCATGCGGTCAGCTTCACTGGCAAGTCGTTGCCGATCCAGCTCAGCTCACAACCTGTGGATAATCCGTCTCACGCGCCGGAGGCTGTGGATAACTGCCTGCGAAGCGGCGAGTTCGGGCGCCCTACTGCTGTGCCGCATGCTTTGCCGCCGATTTCGGGCGCCATAGCACCCACAATCGCCGGCAATCGGCGGCGGGCACTCGCGCGGCGCCGCGGTCAGGCGTTCAGGCGTTCAGCACGGCGGCGGCGGCCGCGGCGGCGGCCGGGAGGGCCGCGGCGATGCGCTCGAGCGCGGTGTCGTCGTGGGCGGCGGAGACGAACCAGGCCTCGTACGGGGACGGCGGCAGGTACACGCCGCCGTCGAGCATGGCGTGGAAGAACGCGGCGTAGGCCGCGGCCGACTGCGCCTTGGCGTCATCGAAGCAGAGCACGGGCGAGGTCCGGCCGAGGAAGACGGAGAACAGGTTGCCCGCCTCGGACAGCCAGAACGGCACTCCGGCCGCGGCCAGCGCCGAGGAAGCGAGCTTGGCGACGGCGGAAGCGGCCGCGCCGACCCGCTCGTACACCTCCGGGGTACAGCCGCGCAGGGTGGCCAGGCCGGCCGCCACCGCCAGCGGGTTGCCCGACAGCGTGCCGGCCTGGTAGACCGGCCCGGCCGGCGCCAGCCGCGACATGACCTCGGCGCGCCCGCCGAAGGCGGCGGCGGGCAGGCCGCCGCCCATCACCTTGCCGAACGTCATCAGGTCACCCGCCACGCCGTCGACCCCGTACCAGCCCGAGGCGGTCACCCGGAACCCGGTCAGCACCTCGTCCATGATCAGCAGGGCGCCCGCCCGCCGGCACAGCGAGGCCAGCAGGAGGTTGAACGTGGTCAGGGGCGGCACGACCCCCATGTTCGCCGGGCACGCCTCGGTGATGACGCACGCGATCGACTCGCCGCGCGAGGAGAACACCGCGGACACGGCGTCGGGGTCGTTGTAGGGCAGCACGATGGTGTCCCCGGCGGCGCCCCCGGTGACCCCGGGCGAGTCGGGCAGCCCGAACGTCGCCACGCCCGAACCCGCCGCCGCGAGCAGCGCGTCGACGTGCCCGTGGTAGCACCCGGCGAACTTGACCACCAGCGGGCGGCCGGTGAACCCGCGGGCCAGCCGCACCGCCGACATCGTCGCCTCGGTGCCCGAGTTGACCAGCCGGACCTGCTCCACCGGGGCGCGCGCGACGATCTCCCCGGCCAGCTCGACCTCACCGGGTGTGGCCGTGCCGAACGAGGTCCCGTCGGCCAGCGCGGCCGAGACCGCCGCCACCACGGCCGGGTGCGCGTGCCCGAGGATCATCGGCCCCCACGAGCACACCAGGTCGACGTAGGTGTTGCCGTCCACGTCGGTCAGGTACGGCCCGGACCCGCGGACCATGAACCGGGGCACGCCACCGACCGACCCGAACGCGCGCACCGGGGAGTTCACGCCGCCCGGGATAACCTCTCGCGCGCGGGCGAACAGTGAATCGCTGCGACTGGTCACGGATTAACGCTACCAATATGGCCGCCACTGCGCCCCCTTCAGGGCGGTGGTGAAGGCGGCCGGGCGTGGGCCAGTCGGGCGGTACCAGATGGCAAAAACCAGCACGAAACACGATGCTTGCCAGTACGGATGTTCTCGTCTTTGGCCTTGGAGTCAAGTATTCTGTACCCGTGCAGCTCCGGTACAGCTTCCGCCTGTATCCCACGCCGGGCCAGCGGATAGCGCTGGCCCGGGCGTTCGGCTGCGCACGGGTGGTGTTCAACGACGGGCTGAGAGCCCGGCAGCAGGCGCACCAGGCGGGGCGGCCGTATGTCAGCGGCGCGGAGTTGTCGGCCCGGCTGACCGCGGCCAAAGCCACCCCGGAGCGGGCATGGCTGAATGACGTGTCCGCGGTGGTGCTCCAGCAGGCGCTCGCCGACCTTGATATGGCCTACCGGAACTACTTCGCGTCCCGCACGGGCGCGCGGAAGGGACCGGGGATCGGGCCGCCGAAGTTCCGGTGCCGCAAGGATCGGCGGCAGGCGATAAGGTTCACCCGTAACGCCCGGTTCACTGTCACGCCGGGCGGGAAGCTGCGGCTGCCGAAGATCGGGGACGTGCCGGTGCGGTGGTCGCGGCCGCTTCCGTCCGAGCCGTCCAGTGTGACCGTGATCCGGGACCCCGCGGGCCGGTACTTCGCCTCGTTCGTCATCCAGACCGGGCCAGACGCCCTGCCCGGAACCGAGCCGGTTGTCGGCATCGACCTCGGCTTGAAGCATTTCGCCGTCTTGTCAGACGGCCGCAAGATCGCCTCTCCCCGGTTCCGCCGCCGCGCGGAGAAGAAGCTGCGGCGGGCGCAGCGGGCGCTGTCCCGCAAGGAGACCGACAGCAGGAACCGGGACAAGGCCAGGGTCAAGGTCGCCCGTGCCCACGCGCGGGTGACCGACGCCCGGCGGGACTTTCACCACCAGCTCTCCACCGCGCTGATCCGCGAGAACCAAGCGGTCGCGGTCGAGGACCTGACGGTGAGAGCGTTCGCCCGGACCCGGATGGCCAAGTCCGTGCACGACGCCGGCTGGTCCGCTTTCGTGGCGATGCTGGAGTACAAGACCCGGCTTTACGGCCGGGCGTTTCACCGGATCGGCCGGTTCGTGCCGACCTCGCAGACCTGCGCGGCCTGCGGCGTGAAGGACGGCCCCAAGCCGCTGCACGTCCGCGCCTGGCAGTGTCAGGCATGCGGGGCGTGGCTGGACCGGGACATCAACGCGGCGGTGAACGTCGCAAAGGCCGCCGGGCTGGCGGTGACAGCCTGTCGAGCGCAGGTAAGACCAGCGGTCCCGCCGCTGGCGCAGCGCGATGAAGCAGGAACCCACCCGAAGTCACGCCGGGAAGCGGCCTGACAGGCGGGAATCTCCGGTCCTCGGGGCCGGGGAGGAAGTCAAGCCTCGCAGGCGTCGACGAGGTATTCGAGCAGCCGCAGCGCATCCGGCAGCGGGTGCTCCTGCGGCGGCCGGAGCCACCGCGCGGCCTGGCCGCCGGGGAAGCGGGACGGCGGGGCCGCCACGTAGCTGTCCCGGCAGTGCCAGCGCAGGCCCGTCACGACGCTCTCCGGCTCGGAGTCGAGCCCGCACGACCACCACTCGTCCTCGTCGCCGGGCGCGCCCCTGGTCATCACGAAGAACAGCATCCGGTCCTGGCCGGCCGCGGCGACCGGGCCGACGGCCAGGCCGGCCGCCTGCATCTGCCCGAGCGCCGCGGCACCGGCCGGCGCCGGGACGTCGAGCACATCAAAAACCCGGCCGGTGACGAGCATCACGTTCGCCGCTGGCCGGGTCTGCCACCAGTCCTGGATCACGTCCAGGTCCACGGTCGCCTGTATCTGCCAGGCGGGGGACACCGGGTGCGCGCCGGGGGCCGGACACCCCACCCGGTCGCACGAACAGGCCCGGCCCGGTTCCAGCGCGGCCCGGCTGCCGCGGGAGGGATGCTCGCCGGCGCACACCGGCCAGCCCATGGACGCGTACTGCGCCGCCACGGCGCCGAGCGGCTGCTTTCGCTCCGCCGCCCGGCCGCGGCCCCGCCGCCGCATCACGTCGACCATAGACCTGCCACTCCCGTCATCGGCTGCCGCGCGCGAACCTGACCCGCCGCTTCACGCGAGATACGGCAGATACCAAACGAGGCTGGGTATCACGCCCCGATAATGCTTGTTACCTATCGTAGGGCACGAAGCACAGGCCGTTCGGCTCATTGAGCTAGACCGGCCGGGTGCGGACGGTCACGGTTGGCCCGGCCTCAGCCGCCGAGCCACCGCGCCACCTCGGCGGCCCAGTAGGTCAGGATCACGCTCGCGCCCGCGCGGCGGATCGCGGTGAGCGTCTCCATGACGATCCGGTCCCGGTCCAGCCAGCCGTTGGCCGCCGCCGCCTCGACCATCGCGAACTCCCCGCTGACCTGGTAAGCCGCCACCGGCACGGTCACCGAGTCGGCGACACGCCTGATCACGTCCAGGTAGGCCAGGGCCGGCTTGACCATCACCATGTCGGCGCCCTCGCCGATGTCCAGCGCCACCTCGCGGAGCGCTTCGGTGGCGTTGGCCGGGTCCTGCTGGTGGCCGGCCCGGTCACCGAACGCGGGCGCGCCCTCGGCGGCCTCGCGGAACGGGCCGTAGAAGCCGGACGCGTACTTGGCCGAGTAGGCGCAGATCCCGACCTCGCCGTGACCCGCGCCGTCGAGCGCGGCCCGGATCGCGGCCACCTGGCCGTCCATCATCCCGCTCGGCGCGACCAGGTGCGCGCCCGCCTCGGCCTGGGCCACGGCGATCGCGGCGTACCGCTGCACCGTCGGGTCGTTGGCGATGTCACCGTCCGGGGTGAGGATGCCGCAGTGGCCGTGGTCGGTGTACTCGCACAGGCACAGGTCGGCCATGATCACGCAGGCGTCGCCGGTCTCGGCGCGCAGGTCGGCCAGCGCGAGCTGGGAGATGCCCGCCGGGTCGTCGGCGGCCGAGCCGCGGCCGTCCTTGACCGCGGGAACGCCGAACACGATCAGCCCGCCCACGCCCGCTCCCGCCGCCTCGGCGGCCGCCTTGCGCAGGCTGTCCCGGGTGTGCTGGACGACACCGGGCATCGAGCCGATCGGCTGCGGCTCGCTGATGCCCTCCTTGATGAACAGGGGCAGCACCAGTCCGGCCGGGCGCAGCGACGTCTCGGCCACGAGCCTGCGCAGGGCCGGGGTCCGCCGCAGCCGCCGGGGGCGCGCGACGGGATATCCAGCGGTCATCGGTTCCTCCCTAGCGCGGGCGGCGGCGGCGGGCGCCGCGGCGGCGCTCGCTCGGCCGCCGGACAGGTTCCCCGGCTTGCCCGGCCGCGTCCCGCAGGTCCGCGCCGTGCGCGGCCAGCGCGTCGACCAGCGCGGTCATCGACGGCCTGGGCGCGGTCACGTCGACCCGCAGCCCGAATTCGGCCGCGGTCTTGGCGGTCTGCGGGCCGATGACGCCGATCACCGTGACCGCGTGCGGCTTGCCCGCGATGCCGACCAGGTTCCGCACGGTCGAAGACGAGGTGAACAGGACGGCGTCGAAGCCGCCGCCCTTGATCGACTCACGGATCGGCGCGGGCGGTGGCGCGGCGCGCACCGTCCGGTACGCGGTCACGTCCTCGGCCTCCCAGCCGAGGTCGACCAGCCGCGCCAGCAGCGCCTCGGTCGCGATGTCGGCGCGCGGCAGCAGCACCCGGTTGATCGGGTCGAGCAGGTCGTCATACGGCGGCCAGGCCGCGGCCAGGCCCTCGGCCGACTGCTCCCCCTCGGGCACCAGGTCCGGCCGGATGCCGAACTCCAGCAGCGACGCCGCGGTCCGCTCGCCGACCGCGGCGACCTTCACCCCGGCGAAGGCCCTGGCGTCCAGGCCATACTCCTCGAACCGCTCCCGCACCGCGCGGACCGCGTTCGCCGAGGTGAACGCCACCCACTGGTACCGGCCGGTGACCAGGCCCTTGACCGCGCGCTCCATCTGCTGCGGGGTGCGCGGCGGCTCCACCGCGATCGTCGGCACCTCTTCGGGGACGGCGCCGTGCTCGCGCAGGCGCTGCGACACCATGGCGGCCTGCTCCTTGGTCCGCGGCACCAGGACCCGCCAGCCGAACAGCGGCTTGGTCTCGAACCACGACAGCCGGTCCCGGGCCGCCACCGCCTCGCCGACCACCGCGATGGCCGACTCCCTGGTGTTGGCCAGGGACACCCCGGCGGCCTTCAGGTCGGGCCCGATGCGGCCGAGGGTGGAGACCACGGTCTGCTGCGCGCTCGTGGTGCCGTCCCAGGTGATGGCGACCCGGGTGGCTTCCGGCCAGCCCGCCGCGATCAGCATCTTGCCGAGGTCGGCCGGGGCCGCGTCCGCGCCGAGCACGACCAGCGTGGCCGGGCTGTACCCGACCTGGCTGGCCTCGGCCGCCCGGATGATGCGCACCTCGCCGCTGCGCTCGCTGGCCAGCGGGATGCCCGCGTAGGCCGGGACGGCGGTGGCCGCGGGCACGCCGGGCACGATCTCGAACCTGACGCCGGCCCTGGCGCACGCCGCGGCGTCGGCGGCCGCGCCGTTCAGCAGCGGATCGCCGGCGAACAGCCGGACCGCGAGCTGGCCGTTCCTGGCCGCCTGCACGAGCGCGCGGGCCGCCCCGTCGCCGGGCTCGGTCAGGCTGGCGTCCGGGTTCATGTGCCGTCGCGCGACCTGGGCCAGCCCGGCCTCGGCCACGACCAGGCCCGCCTGGCCCAGCAGCTCGGCCGCCCGCACGGTCAGCAGCCCCTCGTCGCCGGGACCCGCCCCGGCCAGCGCGACCCACCCCTGATCCTGACTACCGCTCACTGCACATCATTCCCGGTGCTCGTGGGTGCCTGTGGCACGCTGATGAGATCTGCGGCCCCGGCCCGGAGCAGCTCCGCGGCGAGGTCACGACCGAGTTGGCGCGCGTCAGCCGCGGCCGCGGCGCCGTGGGCGCGCAGCACGCGGCGCCCGTCCGGGGCGATCACGGCGGCCTGCATCTGCAGCTGGCCCGCTCCGGCCGCCGCGTAAGCCCCGATGGGCGCGCTGCAGCCCGCCTCGAGCGCCTCGAGCAGGCTGCGCTCGGCGGTCACCGCGGCCAGGCTGGCCTGGTCGCTCACCGCGCCGAGCAGCGCCGCCAGCCCGGGCTCGCCGTCCCGGCACTCCACCGCCAGGGCGCCCTGGCCGGGGGCGGGGAGCATCTCGTCCGGCTCGAAGACCTGCGTGACCGCGCCGACGTCGCCGATCCGGGCCAGGCCGGCGTAGGCCAGCACCACCCCGTCGAGCTCACCGCCGCCGACCTTGCCCAGCCGGGTGCCGGCGTTGCCGCGGATCGGGACGCAGCGCAGGTCGCCGCGGAGCCCGAGCAGCTGCGCCGCCCGCCGCGGCGAGCCGGTGCCGATCCTGGCCCCGGCGGCCAGGTCGGCGAGCTTGGCGCCGTCCCGCGCCACCAGCGCGTCCCGCGGGTCGTCCCGGGGCGGCACCGCGGCCAGCACGATGCCCGCCGCGGGCCCGGAAGGCAGGTCCTTCAGCGAGTGCACGGCCAGGTCCACCGCGCCGCCCAGCAGCGCCTCGCGCAGCGCGCTGACGAAGACGCCGGTGCCGCCGATCTGGGTCAGCTGCGCCCGGCTGACGTCGCCCAGCGTGGTCACCCCGACGAGCTCGACCGGCCGCCCGGTGCGCGCGGTGATCATCCCGGCCACCTGGCGGGACTGCGCGATGGCCATCGGGCTCTTGCGGCTGCCGAGCCGGAGCGGCTGCTGTGTCACCCGTTCACCCTTCTCGCCGTGCCACCGCACGCCGCCGTACCGCCGTTCACCGTGCGCCTTCCTGCTCCGGGGCGGCGCGGGTGACCGCCTCGACTGCGCGTGGATCGAGGTCGAAGAGGACCCGCAGGGCCGCGGCGTACTCCTCGCCCCCCGGCGAGCCCGCGAGTTCCTTGACCCGTACCGTCGGCGCGTGCAAGATCTTGTCTACCACTCGCCGCACGGTCTGGGCTATCTCATCGAGGGCATGCCCGCTCAGGCCGTCGGCGCTCAGCCAGGCCAGCCGGGCCAGCTCGCCGTCGACCACCTTGCCCGCCTTGGCCCGCAGGGCGACCACCGTCGGGGCCACCCGGGCGGCGTCCATGGCCGACTGGTACCCGGCGAGTTCGGCCTCGAGGATCGCGCGCACGGCGGCGATGTCGTCGCCGGCGATCGCGGCGGCGTGCTCGCGGAGCTGATCCATGCCGACGAGCAGCACGCCCGGCAGGCCGGCCGCGGCCGGCTCGACGTCCCGCGGCATGGCCAGGTCCAGGATCACCAGTGCGCCCCGGCCCGTGGTGAGCGCGGCGGAGGTCATGTCGCGCGTGATGACCGGCGCGGCCGCGCCGGTGCAGGAGATGACGACGTCCGCGGCGGCCATCGCGGCCGGCAGGTCCGCCAGCCCGGCGGCCCTGGTGGCGCTCACGCTCGCGGCGAGCCGCTCGGCGCGGGAGCGGGTCCGGTTGGCCACCACGATGCTCGCCGCCCCGCTCCTGGCCGCCGTGGCCACGGCCAGCCCGCTCATCGCGCCGGCCCCCACGACGAGCACGTCCCGGCCGGCCAGCGCGCCGGCGCCCCCCGCGAGCTCGATCGCGGCGCTCAGCATGCTGGGACCGGCCCGGCCGATCCCGGTCTCGGCCCGGGCCCGCTTGCCGGTGCGCAGCGCGAGCCGGCCGAGGTCGCCGAGTACCCGGCCGACCGTGCCGTGCTCCGCGGCCAGCTTGACGGCCGCGCGTACCTGGCCGAGGATCTGGTCCTCGCCGATCACCATCGAGTCGAGCCCGGCGGCCACCGCGAGCAGGTGGCTCACCGCCCGGTCCTCGTAGTGCACGTACAGGTACTGGGTGAGCTCGTACCGCGGCATGCCGCAGTGCCGGGCCAGCAGCTCGCAGATGGCGGTGACGCCCGCGTGGAACCGCCCCACGTCGGCGTACACCTCGACCCGGTTGCACGTCGAGACGACGAAGGCCTCGGCGACCGGCTCGGCCTGCACCACGTCGCGGAGCAGCTTGGTGAGCGTGTCGCCGCTTATCGCGGCCCGCTCCAAGGTCGCCACCGGGGCGCTGTTATGACTGAGGCCGACTACGAGCACACTCACCTGTTCACCGCCAAGCCCTGGGCCGCGAGTTCCGGGGTCACCTGAGGTGTTGAACGTCCGCCGGCGCCTCCGGCGTTCCCGGCGCCCCCGGCGTTCCCGCCCGCGGCGTCGGCCGGCGCTGGCTCCGGCCGGCCCGCCGACCGGCGCTGGGCGTGGAAGGCCAGGATCTGCAGCTCGATCGAGAGGTCGACCTTCCGCACGTCTACCCCTTCCGGCACGCTCAGCACGAGCGGCGCGAAGTTGAGGATACTCGTGACGCCCGCCGCGACCAGCCGGTCGCAGACGGCCTGCGCGGACCCGGCCGGGGCGGCGATCACGCCGATCGCGACCTTGTGCCTGGCCACCACGGCCTCGAGCTCGTCGACGTGCCGGACGGTCAGCCTCGCGATCCTGCTGCCCACGATAGCCGTGTCGCTGTCGAGCATGGCGGCGATCGTGAAGCCGCGGGAAACGAAACCGCCGTAGTTGGCCAGCGCGCGGCCGAGGTTGCCGGCGCCCACGATGACCACCGGCCAGTCCTGCGTCAGGCCCAGCGTCCTGGACACCTGGTAGACGAGGTAGTCGACGTCGTAGCCGACCCCCCTGATCCCGTAGGAGCCCAGGTGGGACAGGTCCTTGCGCAGCTTGGCCGAGTTGACTCCCGCGGCGGCGGCGAGTTCCTCGCTGGCCACCGTGCCGATACCGCGGTCGGCCAGGCTGTACAGCGCGCGCAGGTAGACCGGCAGCCGCGCCACCGTGGCCTCGGGTATGCCGTCGCCCTGGCCGTTCACCTCGGCCGGGCCCTCGGTTCTCAGCCGGTCATCATTTCTCAGCTGGCCATCATTTCTCGGCTCGCCTTCGATTGCGGGCTGGCCCTCGGTTCCGGGCAGGCCGTTGGCCCTGGCCCTGACGCTGGCGTTGGCCTGGCCGCTTGTTTCGGCCTGACCGCTGGCTTCTGGCGGCATAGCGTTACTGTGCATCGCGGCAGCGCTCCTGGGGTTGGGCCCTTGGGGTTGGGGTCAAGGCGGCGGTAAGAGCCCGCGTCAGCCGACGTCATTCCCACGGTACGCCTTTGTGCATCAATTCACAAAGTGACGCAGGTGACGCTGCGCCCCTCGTCCGCGCGAAGCCCCGGCCCGACAGCCCTGGTCAGGGGCTTAGTGAGGGTCTGATAACTGGGCGAGTTCGGCGGGGGTGCCCGGGACTGGCGCGGTGATGGCGTCGTGGCTGGCGGCCGATGGTGCCGGGGTGCGCTGTGGTGCCTGGGTGGCGCGTGATGCGGTGCCGGGCGGGATTAGCGGGGAGGATCGGGGTTCCCGGGAGACTTTGGTGCCCTGGGGTTGCCCGGATCCTCCCGGGAACCCGGATCCTCCCGGAAACTCCGTGCCTTGGGCTGGCCGAGCGCGTCCCGGAGCCGGGCCTCCCTCAGCCGCCAGAAGTCGATCTGCACCCCGTCGACGAGGGTCACCGGGATCTTGTCCCAGTATTCGCGCATGTCATCGGGCGACGCGGTGATGTCGCGTTCCTCCCAGCCGACGCCCAGGTCGGCGGCGACCCGCTCGATCACCGCCCGCGCGTCGTCGCACAGGTGACACCCCGGCCGACCGAGCAGCGTGATCCTGGCCACGCTAACCGCCGTCATGACGCCGCCCCGCCGACGGCATCTGGCGCCGGTCAAGTCCTTCGTAACGCGGCTGGTAGGGACGCTGCGGCCGGGTAGGGGGCAGCGGCTGCGGCCGTGGCGGCGGTCGGCCAGGCAACCCGCCAGGGGGCAACCCGCCAGGCGGTGGCGTCCGCGCTCCGGGCGGCTGCGGGCTGGGCAGCGGCGCGATCTTGGCGTACTTGAGCCGCAGTTCGATGACGTTGGTGGCGAGCACGCACGATCTGCGTTCGGCCACGAAGCGCTGCATGCAGGGCTGGTTCTCGTGGCTCTCGAACGCCGCGCGGTCGCGGTAGATCTCGTAGAAGATCCGCTGCAGCGGAGCGTTCGGCACCAGGTGGATGACGTACACCAGGGTGTCCGGTTCGCCGGTCCCGACCTCTTCCGCCGTCTGCTCGGCGAGCCGGTCGAAGTCGGCCACCCGGTCCTCGAGCAGCGTGAAGATCAGGATCCGGCCGTACGGCCTGGCCGGCGTGGCCGCCGGGGCGGGCGGGCCGGGGCGGCCGGTCACGGCGCCGGGCATGCCGTCGTGCTGGCCGTAGGTCAGGTACTGCCCGCCGGAGAGGTGGCCGCCGGCGCGCCCGTAGGGCCCGCTGCCGTCGGGCCGGCCCTGGTACCGGTCCCCGTCATCCCGCACGCCGTCTCCTTCGCTAGCAGCCGTCCGGGACGGTTCCCCGACCCGGCTGGCACCGAACCATACGAGCGCCGCCGCCAGCATGCACAGCAGCGGATACGCCGCCGCGGCCGGGAGCGCGAAGCGCAACCCGGCCGTCATCAGCGCGGCGAGACCGACCGGGACGACCGCCGCCAGCGCCCGGCCGGTGCTCGCCAGCCCGGTAGCCGCCAGCCCGGTAGCCGCCAGCCCGGTAGCCGCCAGCACCGTGCTCGCCAGCACGGCCACGACCGCCATGGCCTGCGCCGCGTTCAGCGCGTAATGCGCGATCGGCTGGAAGTGCGGGCCGGTGAGCGGCCAGGCCTTACCGAACGGCTCGGCGCTGAGCGGGTCGGTGGCCAGGATCACCGAGACCACCACGGTCAGCGCGCCCGATACCAGCCGCGCGCCGAACCTGACCGCCTCCCACCCCGCGACCAGCTCGACCAGGCCCCAGGCCAGCCACAGCGGCGCCAGCACCAGCGCGAACAGCTGCACGACCCGGAAGGTGTCCGGGCCGAAACCGCGGCCGAAGCCCATGCTCTGCGCCGCGAGCGCGATGGTCAGCCCCAGGGTCGCGGCCGTCCACGCGACGAAGCAGATCTGCGGATGGCGGACGCACCGCCCGGCGAGCATGCCGGTCCCCACGGCCGCGACCAGCACGCCCGCGAACCCGACCAGCACCGGGAGAGACATCAGCTCCTATGGTGCCCGGTACCCGGCTCCGCCGGGACCGGGATCCGGGAGTCGTTACTTCTTGTTCCGGCGCTGGATGCGGGTCTTCTTGAGCAGCTTGCGGTGCTTCTTCTTGGCCATGCGCTTGCGACGCTTCTTGATGACAGACCCCACGGGACCACCCTTCTTAGGCACTGCGGATGACGGGTACGCCAACCCGCTCGCCCGGTGAGGGCGGCTGGACACACACACCCAAGGAAAGAGGTTACCTCCGAACCGGGGTGCAAGGGCGGCCGAACGCTACCACGCAGCCGCGCCAGCCAGGCCCCTGGAGGGCCTGGCTGGCGCGGCCCGGAACCGGGCTGGGCTCAACCGGTACCGACGAAGGCGGCCTTCAGGTACTGGTTGACGGCCGCTTCCGGTACCCGGAAGGAGCGTCCGACGCGGATCGCTTCCAGTTCGCCGGAGTGCACCAGGCGATACACGGTCATCTTCGACACGCGCATGATCAAGGCCACTTCGGCGACGGTGAGAAACCTGACGTCGCTTAGGGGGGTTTCGCTTGCCATCGCTTTGCCTCTTCCGTACGAACCCGAGCACTTGACGGGATTCGGCGCACCAGTCACGTACGTCTCCAGGGTAAGTCCCGTACAGAAAAGAGCAACCCCCGTCCGTAGCCTCATTGTTGTTACTTTTGCCCGCGACGATCCGGCCGCCCGCGCCGGAATCTCCGTTCCCCGTGCTGAGCTGCCTCTTTTGTTATCGGCTGACATCCGTCAGCGGAGAACAGCAGTGCGCGGAAAACTCACCGCCTGACCTGCATGCACGTTCACTTGCATGGTCGTCACATGGGGGCAGGCAGCCCGTGGTGGGCAAATACGGCCCGGCAGGTGTCGATGATCGCGGCGTCAACGGGGTCGCCGGGATCGATCCCCGCGGCGATCGGAATGTACTCGGCGGTTTCGCCGTCGGTCATCCGGGTGGGCGCGTTCTCGCCGGTTCGCTCGGCGGCCAGCGCTCGCCAGGCGGCCGGGACCGGCTGGCCGGGATCGACCGGATCGCCCGCGGCCACGGCGAGCAGGTGCGTCCACGATCTCGGCACGACCTGGACGAGCTGGTACCCGCCGCCGCCGGTGAGCAGCCATTTCCCGCCGGTGACCTCGTGCGCCAGGTCGTGCACCATCAGCTGGGCCCGCCGTTGCGCGTCGATGCTGAGCTGGAGGTTGGCCAGCGGGTCGAGCCGGTGGCTGTCGCAGCCGTGCTGGCTGACCAGCACCTCGGGCGCGAACGCGCGCAGCAGGGGCGGCACCACCGCGTCGAACGCGCGCAGCCAGCCCGCGTCACCGGTGCCGGCGGGCAGCGCCACGTTGACCGCGTAGCCCCGGCCGTCCCCCGAACCGGTCTCCGAGGCCAGCCCGGTGCCGGGAAACAGGGTGGCCGGGTGCTCGTGCAGGCTGATGGTCAGCACCCGGGGGTCGTCGTAGAAGGCCGCCTGCACCCCGTCCCCGTGGTGCACGTCCAGGTCCACGTAGGCGATCCGGTGCGCGCCCTGCGCCAGCATCCACCTGATCGCGATGGCCGGGTCGTTGTAGACGCAGAAGCCGCTGGCCGACCGGCGCATCGCGTGGTGCAGGCCGCCCGCGATGTTCGCCGCATGGCCGGTCTCGCCGCGCCAGACCGCGCGGGCCGCCGCGAGGGTGGCCCCGGCCACCAGCGCGGACGCCTCGTGCATCCGTGCGAAGACGGGGTTGTCCGGGGTGCCGAGCCCGTACCGGCCGTTGGCCCGGCCGTTCAGGCCGGCCTGCCGCACCGCTTCGATGTAGTCCGCGTCGTGCACCAGCTCGAGCTCGGTCATCGTCGCCGGCTGGGGGGTGCGCACCGTCACGTCCTGGCGGGCCAGCACGCCGAGCTCGCGGGCCAGCGCGATCGTCAGCTCCACCCGCACCGGGGCCAGCGGGTGACCGGGGCCGAAGTCGTACCCGGTCAGGCGCTCATCCCAGATCAGCGTGAGCGACCCGCCCACTACTGGGCCCCGAGTTCGCGGCCCCGGTCCCGGGCTGCCTCGATGGCCGCCAGGAACGCGGCCCGCACCCCGTGCCGCTCCAGTTCCCTGATGGCCGAGATGGTGGTCCCGCCGGGCGAGGTGACCGCCTCGCGAAGGATCACCGGGTGCTCACCCGAATCACGCAGCATGGTGGCCGCGCCGTAGACCGCCTGGATGACCATCTCCAGCGCGGCGCCGCGCGCCATGCCGAGCAGGATGCCGGCGTCCACCATCGACTCGACCAGGTAGTACACGTACGCCGGGCCGCTGCCGGACAGCGCGGTGGCGGCGTCCTGCTGCGATTCGGGAATCCGCAGCACCTTGCCGACCGGGCGGAGCAGCTCCTCCGCCCGGCGCAGGTGCTCCTCGCCGGCCTGGGCTCCGGCGGAGATCACGCTCATCGCCTCGTCGACGAGCACCGGCGTGTTCGACATCACCCGGACCACGGGTACCTCGCCGGGCAGCCGCCGGGAGATGAACGCCGTGGTGATCCCGGCCGCGACCGAGATCACCAGGGTGCCCGCGGGCAGCACCGGCGCTATCTCCTCCAGCAGCCTGCCCATGTCCTGCGGCTTGACCGCCAGCACCAGGGTGTCCGCCATCTTCGCGGCCGAGGCGGCGTCGGTGACCTGCACCCCGTAGCGGTCGCGCAGCCCGGCCGCCCGGTCCTCGCGCCGGACCGCCGCCACCACCGCCGACGGGGGCCGGCCCGCGCGCAGCAGGCCGGACAGCAGCGCCTCGCCCATCTTGCCGGTGCCCAGGATCGCGATCATGACTTGCTCCCCAGCGAGCGGAGGAAGAACGCCAGGTTCCGGGGCCGTTCGGCCAGCCTGCGTATCAGGTAGGCGTACCAGTCGCCGCCGTAGGGGAGGTAAACGCGCACCCGCGCGCCGGTGTCGGCCAGCCGCCGCTGCTCGGCCGGGCGGATGCCGTAGAGCATCTGGTACTCGAAGCTGTCCGGGGCGCGCCCGGTCAGCAGGGCCAGCGACCCGGTGATCTGGACCAGCCGCGGGTCGTGCGTGGCCAGCATCGGGTAGCCCGGCCCGTTCATCAGGATCCGCAGGCAGCGGGCGTACGAGGAGTCGACGTCGCGGCGGGCGGCGAAGGCGACGCTGTCCGGCTCGTCGTAGGCGCCCTTGCACAGCCGGACCCGGACCCCGTAGGCGGTCAGCGCGCGGCAGTCCGCCTCGCTGCGCCGCAGGCAGGCCTGGACCACGCAGCCGAGGTCGGGGTAGTCCGCCCGCAGCCGGGCCGCGATCCGCAGCGTCGGCTCGATCGCCGCGAACTCCTCGGCGTCCAGCGTCACCGTGGTGCCCGCCTCGCGTGCGGCCGCGCAGATCCCGCGGATGTTCTCCGCCGCGGTCCTGGTGCCGAGGAACAGCCCGACCGCGGTCGGCTTCACCGACACCTCCGCCGCCCCGCCCTCGGTCAGGCCCTCGGCGCCGAGCTTGCCGACCAGCTGGATGTACTCGTCGGTGACCGCCGCGGCCTGCGCCGGGTCCTTGGTGTCCTCGCCCAAGTAGTCCACCGTGACCAGCAGGCCGGCCGTGCGCAGCGTCCGGGTCACCCGGACCGCGTCGTCGGCGGTCTCGCCCGCCACGTAGTTCTCGACGATGGCGCGCGTCTGCGGCGCGGTCGTGATGAGCTGACGCAGCCGGTTACTGGCTGACGCCGCGAGCAGGGCCCTGCGCAGCACGGCGGCCTGACCTCCTCCTTCGTTCGGAAATCCCTAGACTATCTGCCGCCGCCGCAGCGTCACCTGTACTGCTCCGCCGGCGTCCGGCGGCACGATCACCTCCTGCGCGGCGGCGACGCCGCCCCCGGCACCGGCCAGCAGCGTCGCGTCCACCGGGACGGTGCGCTTGATCAGGGCCAGCCCGATCGGGCCGAGCTCGTAGTGCCGCGCCGCCGACCCGGTGAAGCCGACCGTGGCGCGCTGCTTATCACCGGGCTCACCACCGGGCTCATCACCGGCCAGCTCGACCGGATCGCCGTGGCCGGGCAGCCGGTCGGCGCTGCCGTCCAGGTGCAGGAAGACCAGCCGGCGCGGCGGGTGGCCGAGGTTGTGCACCCGGGCCACCGTCTCCTGGCCCCGGTAGCAGCCCTTGTTCAGGTGCACGGCGGTGCCGATCCAGCCGACCTCGTGCGGGATGGTCCGGTGGTCGGTGTCCAGGCCGAGCCTGGGTACCCAGGCGGCGATCCGCAGCGCCTCGAATGCCCACATGCCCGCCGCCGCCCCCCCTTGCCGTAGCAGGTCACCGGCCACTTCGGGCAGCCGGTCCCGCGCCACGACCAGGTCTATGGTGCCGAACGAACCCGGCTCGACCCGGGCGTGCACTCCCGCTCGTTCGGTACCGAGATCGGCGGCCCCGGGCCCGAGCAGCGTGAGCACCGCGTAGTCCCGGCTGACGTCGGCCACCTCGACCCGGAGCATGAACCGCATCGACTCGAGGAACTCCGCGAGCGCCGCCGCGGTGCCCGGCTCCACGTGCACCCAGGTCGCGGTGCCGTCGTCGGTCAGCGTCAGGTGGTGTTCCACGTGCCCGGTCGGGCCGAGCACCAGGGCCTGGGCGCTGCCGCCGGGAGCCAGCCCGTCCAGCTGCTGCGTGGTCAGGCTGTGCAGCCAGCTCAGCCGGTCCGGGCCGGTGATCCGCAGCACGCCGCGGTTGGACCGGTCGACCACGGCCGCGGACCGGGCGGCCGCGCGCTGCTCGCGCATCGGGTCGCCGTAGTGCGCGGCGACGCCCTCGTCCGGCCAGCCGGCTTCCACCGCCCCGGCCCGGGCCAGGAGCGGACTGGTGTCAGGCATCTGCGGTCCTCCGGCAGCCGGCGCAACGGCCGAAGACCGTGAGGTGACTCACGTCGGTCTCGAAGCCGTGCTGCTCCTCGAGCATGGTGATCAGCGGCCGGATCGCGTCCGGGCCGACCTCGGTGACCCGGCCGCAGACGCGGCATTTGAGGTGCACATGGTCGGCGTCGGCGGCCAGGTGGTACGTGGGCGCCCCGTGGCCGAGGTGGGTGTGGGTGACCATGCCGATCTGCTCGAGCAGCTCGAGCGTGCGGTAGACGGTGGAGATGTTGACGCCGCGCGCGGTCTGCTGGACCTGGGCGCCGATCTCCTCCGGGGTGCCGTGGTCGAGCCGCGCCACCGCCTCGAGCACGAGCTGGCGCTGCGGCGTGACCCGGTAGCCGCGGGCTCGCAGCTGCTCGTCCCACCCGCGCACGACCAGGCTGGGGGTCGGTGCCTCCCGGTCCATGGGCTCATAGTAGTTCGCCCCGGGTCTGGTTCGGCCGGTGTGACCGGCGGCACGGTGAAATCCTCTTGCCTGCCCGCCCGCCGCCCGGCTAACGTGCGAGGTACGCGGGAAAGGAGGTGGTCCGAAAGCATGCATAGACAACGGACTCGCGAGGTGGCTGTCAGCTAGCCGCCTTCCCGCCGGCACGACGTCCAGCGAGACGGCGGCCGGCTAAACCTGGCAGTCTACCGGGTCCCCGGGCTGGCCGACCTAGTCCAGTCGGCCCCCGCGCAGTGCGCGGGAGTCGCCCGGGGACTACTTATGCCGGGGGCCCAGGTCGTCGGGTTCGCCCTGGGTGCTGACCCTCTTGAGCTGGGCCGAGAGGTGCGGCTGGAGCCGCTGGCCCATCGCGGCCATGTCGTAGGCGTAGGCCAGGTCCTGCCCCGGGCCGGCCAGCCCGTAGAGCCGGTGGCCCGCGGTCACTTCCTTGGCGGTGGCGGTGCGGGCGACCACGTCGGTGGCCATCTCGATCCGGGTTCCGGATATCTCGCCCAGGTAGATCTCCACGATCCCGGTGGGATGGGCGAGCATCACCTCGACCTGGCTGTCCGGCCGGGGGCGCCAGTAGCCCGACTCGGTGCCGAGCGGCGGCCCGATCCGTCCCTCCTCGTCCAGCCGCCAGGTCCGGCTGGTGTAGATCAGGAACGGCTTGCCGTTGTGGCTGAAGCTGACCTCCTGCCCGAACCGGAACGACTCGATGGTCGGGTACCCGCCGATCCCGGCGCCTTCCCACCGCCCGAGCAGGAAGCTCAGCGGCTCGAGGTCAGGATGCATCGCCACGGCGACCTCCGGCCGCGTACACCCGCCCCGCGACGTACAGGCACGCCGCGGCGACCACGGCGAGCACTCCGATCAGGATCGCCGCGCTCAGCATGCCGTGCATAGCCCGCAGTGTACGGGCGGGCCGCCCGCCGCGTCCCGCGCCGCGCCGTACTCCGGGACGGCTAGAGTTCTGCCATGCCCGAGCGCTCTCTCGTCATCAAGGTCACGGCAGGCAAGAACGACCCGGAGCGCTGCAACCAGGCCTTCACGATCGCCGCGGCCGCGGTCGCCAGCGGCGTCCAGGTCTCGCTGTGGCTGACCGGTGAATCCGCCTGGTTCGGCCTGCCCGGGCGGGCGGAAGACTTCTCCCTCCCGCACGCCGCGCCGCTGGCCGGCCTGCTGGCCGGGATCCTGGCCGCGGGCTCGGTGACGGTGTGCACCCAGTGCGCGGCCCGCCGGAACATCGAGGCCGAGGACCTGATCAAGGGCATCAGGATCGCCGGGGCGGCCACGTTCGTCGCCGAGGTGATGATCGAGGGCGCCCAGGCGCTGGTCTACTGAGCCTGGGTCCCGGGGTCTACGCAGACCCCTGGGCGGCGGCCAGCCGGTCGGCGCGCAGCCTGGACACGAGATCCTCCTGCCCCGGGTCGGCCGGCGGCAGCGGGCCGGCCACCCAGCCGAGCAGCAGGTCGGCCAGGCCGGGGTTGCGGACCAGGGCGGGCCCGTGCAGGTAGGTGCCCAGCACCCGGCCGGCGTACGCGCCCTCCGTCCCGTCCCCGTTGCCGACACCGGTGACGACGGTGGCCAGCGGCTTGGCCTCCGGGCCGCGCCGGGTCACGCCCTGGTGGTTCTCGAAGCCGGTGAGCCGTTCCACGCCGAGCGCCGGATCGACGTCCGCGGTTATCTCACCGACGCCGCGCCGGTCGCCGCGGCCGCTGCGGATGTCGAGCAGCCCGAGGCCGGAAACCGGCTCGCCGTCCGCGCCGGCGAACTCGGTCCCGACGATCTGGTAGCCGGCGCAGACGGCGAAGATCACCGCGCCGCGGCCCGCGGCCGCGGCCAGCCCGCCGTCCGCCGCCAGCCGCCGGGCGGCCAGGATCTGCGGCAGGTCCTCGCCGCCGCCGAGCAGGTAGATGTCACCGCCGGCGGGTACCCGCTGGTCGGAGTTGACCTCGGCGATCTCGACCGGGAGCCCGCGCAGCCGGGTCCGGCGGGCGAGCACCAGCATGTTGCCCCGGTCGCCGTAGGTGCTGAGCAGGTCCGGGTAGACCCAGACCAGGCGGACGGCCGACGGCCCGCGGTATCCCGCCGCCGGCAGGCCCAGGCGCTGCTCGTCTCCGGGCTCATTCTCGGCGTTCATCGTCTCTCCCGCCGGTTCAGCCGACGCGGCCGAGGGCCGCGCGGATCTGCTGGAACGCCGTGTAGTTGGCGATCACTTCCATGGTCGGGCTGCGGGCCAGCCCGATCGCCTCGTCGATGTTCCCGACCACGCGGAAGGCCACCTCGTCGGCTTCCAGCCGGACCGCGAGGTCGAGCTTGCGCTGGCCGGCCACGAACACCGGGCGGCCGCGCAGCCGGCGGTAGTCCACGTCCCAGAGCCAGGAGGTGTCCTTGCCGTCCGGGGTCTGGGCGTTCACCGCCAGCAGGACCGGAACCGGCGGCGGCACCAGGATGTCGAGCGCCTCCAGCCAGCCGGCCGGGTTCTTCGCCAGCAGCAGCCGCAGGGCGCAGCCACGCCGCTCCACCTGGGTGTACCGGCCCGCGACCGACCGCACCTGCCTGATCGCGTCCATCGCCTGCGTGGCGCTGATGCCGAACACCTCGGCCACGGCCAGCGCCACCACGGCGTTGGACCGGTTGGCCCGGCCGGGCAGCGCCAGGTCCAGCGACCGGGACCGGCCGGCCGGGTCGATCACCTGGTCGCCCGCGAGCACCCAGCGGACCGGGGGACGCCGGTTCGGGCACTCGCCGCAGTACCAGTCCTGGTCGACGCGGTGCAGGTGCGATCCGCAGTTCGGGCAGCACCAGGAGTCGTCGTGCCAGCGCTGGCCCGCGGCCACCCAGGTGACCTGGCGAGCCTGCCCGGCCGCCCAGGCCACCAGCGGGTCGTCGGCGTTCGCGATGACCCGGCAGTCCGGGGCGGCGCCTAGCGCCACCCGCCAGCGGCGCGCGAGCATCCAGATCTCCGCCGCGCGGTCCATCTGATCCCGGCTCAGGTTCAGCAGCACCACCACCCGGGCGCTGGTCGTGGTGAGCATGGCCGGCATGAATTTCTCGTCGACCTCGAGCACGGCCAGCGTTGCGTCCGGCGCCTTGGCCAGCGCGGCGACCAGGCCCGCCGCCATGTTCGCGCCGAACGCGTTGGACGCGATCGGCTGCCCCAGCGTGCCGAGCCCGGCCGTGACCAGCCTGGTCGTGGTGGTCTTCCCGTTCGTGCCGGTCACCAGGATGACCTGGCGGCCGCGGGCGAGCAGGGAGAGCAGGCCGGGTTCCAGCCGCAGCCCGATGACCCCGCCGATGACTGATCCGTCGCCCCGGCCGGCCAGCCGGGAAGCCCGGCCGGCCGCGCCGCCGACCGTGGTGGCCAGGCGGGCGCGGAGGGGAAGGCTGTACCGCCGGGACGGCGGGCTGCTCGTGCTCATCTGGGCCCGATGCTATCTGGTCGCGGTCCGGCGCAACGCCCAGTCACGCCGGTCAGGACGACCGGGTGCGCCAGTCCAGGCGAGCCGGCGGCGGGCCGAGGTTGGGCGCGCCGATGTCCTCCCGCGCCGCCCCGGGAAGCCGAGCGGCCTGCTGGCCGCAGCATTCCCCGAGCGTCTTCGGGGTGGCCACGCTGAGCTCGCCGATGCCCGGGTTGGCGTCGGCCAGGACCACCTGGCGGCCGGCCTGGCCGGCGTAGGTGACGATCATCGCGCTCGCCGGAAGCTGCTGGAGGGCGTGCTGCTCGACCAGGAGTTCACGGGACCGCTGCAGGGCCAGGGCCAGCGATTCGCTGTCGCCCGCCGCCTCGGACGTCGTCATCCCCCACGCGGTGCTGGTGCTGACGCCCGCGCTGGCCGACTGGCCCTCGCTGACGGTCCGCGAATCGCCGGACTGGACGCTCCGCGAGAAGCTCGCCCGCGACGGCAACAGCAGGCTGCCGTCGCTGCGGCCACGCCCGGTGCTGCGGGACCACCCCTGGCTTTCCGACCACGAGGTGGCGGTCGAGCTGACCGACCCGGTCGTGCTGGTATAGGCGCTGCTGGTGGTGTCGGTGACGGAGACGCCCACCGTTTCGGTGAGCTGAGACAGCACGAAGCGGTGCTCGGAGCCGATCTGCTCGCTCGCGGCCCTGGCGTCCTCGGCGTTGCCGAGCCGCATGAACGCGACCGCGGCGTTCCCCCGCCCGAGCCGCTGCCTGACGTGCTGCGGGATGGCCCGGTAGGCCAGCACGAGACCGGTCCCCGATCGCTCGCACGCGTCACTGAGCCGGTCGAGGGTATCGCCGCGCAGCTTGTCCGCGCCGAGCACGAACAGCGTGTGCCGCCAGGGCCGCCCGGGTTCCGTCTCGCGCAGCAGGTGGGTCAGCGCGACCGTCAGGTAGGTTCCGAGCACCCTGCTCCCGACCGCGTCCACCTGCCCGCTCAGCGCGACCACGCGCAGCGCGCTGCGCGGCAGCGGCGCCGGCCCGGTGCCCACCGCCGCGAGCTTGCGCAGCTGGGATTCCAGCACCCAGGCCCGCTCGAGGACCACGCGGTCGGTGGCGCCGCGGCCGAACATGGCGGTCAGCCGGTCCCGCTGCCCGGTCGTGATCAGGCCGGCGGCCACATCCTCATCCGGATCGCCGACCTGGCCCAGCGCCCGCAGCCCGGCCGTGACGCCGGCGACCGTGGCCCGGCGCCGCGGATTCTCGGCGAGCACGCCGATGACCCGCTCGAGCAGGGCGTTGTCGAGGGACAGGTCGCGCGCCGAGGCCTGCTCGTCGGCCACGCTGGCCGCCTGGGACAGCAGGTCGGCCAGGGCCTCCCGGCCGAGCCCGGTGCCCAGGTCGAGCCCGGGCAGGTCGGCGGGCAGCACCCAGACCAGCGGGTCGACACCCGAGGCCCGGGCGAAGCTGAGCAGGTCCAGCGCGACCGCGCCCTCGGACAGGTCGAGCACGGTGATCTCGCCGCCCGCGGCCAGCCGGTTCACCCCGGCCGTGGTGAGCATCGCGGACCAGCCGGACAGCGTGCCGCCCGCGACGTCCACCCGGTGCACCCCGTCCGGCGCGCGGACCGCGTACCAGCGTTTCTGGCCCGCATAGGCGGCCCGGACGGCCTGCCAGTCCCGGACCCGGGCGGCGTGCTCGGCCTGCCGGGCGAACAGGCGGCTCTGCTGGGCCGCCCGCATCTTGCCGACCCTCGCCTGCTCGTCGGCGAGCCTGGAGCGCAGCGCCCGCTCGCCCTGCCCGACGGCGTAGCCGCTGACCACCGCGATCAGCGCGCAGCTGGTCACCCCGAGCCCGGCGACGAGTACGTCCAGCCAGCCGACGGCGCCGAGCGCGATCAGCACCAGCCCGATGGCCACGGCGAGGACGAACGCCCCCTGCAGCGGCCGGTTGAGCCGGTTCTCCTCACGACGCTGAGCCGTGGCCCAGCCCGGGTTGAGCGGTTCTTGTTCCGGCGGCGTGGGCCGGCGCGGCGGCGGCCCGGGCGGCGGATACGGCGTCGCGTACTGGTACCCGACCAAAAGCTGGTCGACAATGAGTGACATAGTGAACACGATAAGTGTAACAGTTCACGTTCCCTCCCAGGCCCGCCGGGACCTGGCGGCGGGGACGCCCGCGGCCTGGGGCACCCGGGCGGGCACCAGGAGGCCGCGCGGGATGAGCCGCGGGGGGTTCTTCACGGCCAGCAGGAATTCACCGGCACGCAGCGCGGGACCCGGGTCCGGGAGCGGTGGCCGCCCGGGATCGGCGCCGGCGGCGGCCGACAGCCGCCGCCCCTCCTCGGCATCGTCGGTCTTGTGCGCCAGCACCGCGTTGACCAGGCCGGCCAGATCGGCCGCGACCGGCGCCGACGTCGTGGCGGCCAGGACCGGCAGGCCGGTGTCCCGGCCGCGGGCGATCAGGTCGGTGACCGAGCGCCGCGGCAGCGCGCCGCACTCGGTCAGCCACACGATCCCGTCGCCGTCCACGCCGATGCGGCCCAGCGCCGCCCCGGCGGCCAGCAGGTCCTGGCCGACCAGGCGGGTGAGCATGGCCTGGGCTTCGGCCGTACCTGACCCGCCCAGCCGGAACAGGACCACGGCCCGTTCGGTCAGCGCGCGGCTGAGGTCGATTTCCGCCGCCGGGCCGTCGGCGGACGGGCGCAGCCAGCGGCCGAACGGCGACGCGCGCAGTTCCCGCAGCTGCCGCCCGAGTTCCGCGATGGTGGCGGGCTCGGCGCTGATCAGGCTGGTGGACACCCGGGTCCGTTCGGCCAGCACCGCACGCCGGGGATAGACGGCCGGGACGTATTCCATCCGGGCCCGCATCGCCACCGGATTGAGCAGGTGGATGACCTCGTCGAGCACCGGGACCCGCGGGTCGCCGGGCGCGGCGTCGAGCAGTTCGAAGATGTCCTCGAGGTAGCCGACACAGCTGCGCCGGTACTGCCGGCCGGGGCCGTCCCAGCTGAGCATGGCCGTGACCAGCGCGGCCCGCCGCCCGGGATCACCGTGCCTGAACGGCTCGTAACAAGCCGTCCGGACCCCCGCGGGTCCGTCCTGGGCGCCGAACACCAGCAGCGGAGCGCCGGCCGCGGCGCAGACCGCGGCCAGTCCTCCCGGTAGCCGTGGATCAGCCGTGTGGTCCACGGCGAGCACCGGCTTGCGCCGCCGGACCGCCGCGTGGACCAGCTGGAAGCTGCTGGTCAGCACGTCCGGCCCGGCCGACCCGCACACCGACACGCTCCCGGCCGCCTCGGCCCACGACAGCGTGATCCGGGCGCCCGACTCCGGCGACACCCCCAGGCAGGCGCCGTCCCTGGTCACCACGCCGCCGGCCCGGATGGCGCGCGCCGCGGCCGCGCGCCGGGCCGCCACGATCAGGCCGGGCCGGGCCGGCGGAAGCATCCACTCGTCGGTGTGCAGCCAGCTCAGCCAGCCGGCCAGGGCGGCTTCGGCGGCGCCGGCCACCAGGGCGAGCGGCAGCTGCCGGGGCAGCCAGGTCGTCATCCCGGCGAACCCGGCGGTGAAGTGCAGCAGGTGGCCGGCCTGGTGGCCGCTGGCGCCCAGGTAGTCCGCTATCTGGGCGGCCCCCGCGGCGAATCCGGCGGCCGCGGCCCGGGGGCCGGTCGCCACCGTCCACGCCAGCCCGGCCGCGGCCGGGACCGCCAGCCACGACAGGCGCCACCTGGTCACCTTGGTGATCAGGTAGAACACGACGGCGAGGACCAGCGTGAGCTGGGCGAACAACACGTGCGCCAGGACGGCGAGCACCAGGCAGGCAGCGAGGATCTCGTCACGGCGGGGAAGTCCCCCGGGGACGAGGTATCGGGCACGCCGCGGCATGTGTTCCGCCCCTGTCACGACCTCGGCCGGCGTCTCGGCTCCCAGCGTCCCAGGTGTGACGCGGGCGTGTCCAGGCGGCTACCCGATCAGGACGTCATCCGTAATAAGGACGTTCGGGTTCGCGCCTCATTAGTATCAATGGCGACCCTGAACAACTCGGGCTTGAGCATGACGACGGTCAGCCCGGCCGGCTCTCCGGTATCGGAGTCATCGAACCTGATCGTCACCGTGATCACGGGCTGGCCGGGGGAGAGCCGCAGGCTCCGGGCGATCGACGGCTGGGGCGGGCTCATTTCCAGGCTCATCGCCGCGGCCGGCATCGTGCTCAGAACCGAGCCGAGAGACAGTTCCTCGCCGGCTTCCTGACCGGGCTCGGGGTCCTCGCCGGTGTCCGGCCCGGTCAGGTAGGCCGTGGAGACGGCGGCGGGCTCTCCCTCGGCCGCCCAGACGCACCGGACCACGCGAATGGTCGCGCCGGATGGCAGCCGCAGCGCCCAGGCGACGTCCTGCGGCGCCTCACGCCGCGAGACGTGCCTGGTCTGGCAGGCGATCGCCCCGCCCATCGGGTCGAGCCGCGTGCTGAGCCCGGTAGCGCCCTCGACCGGGATCCAGTAGTCGGCCGGGCTGGTGCGGTACAGCTGCCCGTCAGGCAGCCGGCGGACCAGGGACCGGCGGGCGAGGTCGCCGAGGGCGGCGTCGATCTCGGTCAGGCTGACGTTGTACCTGCGGGCCAGCGCGCTGCGCCGGGGCAGCCGCCAGCCCGGTTCCCGGTGGACGAGCGCCGCCGCGATCCGGTCGGCGAGGACCGCGGTGGCCCCGCTGGCCGGCCGTGGTCCCGGCCCGGGGGACTCACCAGGCTGCGCGCCGGCGGACGGCGATGCCGTCTGGGACGGGGGCGGATGGTCGTGCCCCGCGGCGGCAGTCATTCCGCATATCGCCGCGGCTGGAATGTGACCTGGCCCGGGCACGCCGGGCCGTCGCTGACGGAAGGCTGGTCCTGTACCGGATCCACCGACAACTCGCCCTCACTCGTCCTCGACGCGCAGGCGGCCAGATTCTGCCTGTCCACGCCCATTGATATTCACTTCAGGTGAACGAGATTTGAACTGCAGAGCAAAAAGCAGACGGCTACTTGATGTCATGTGGGTGAACGACGAAGCATACGGACGCGCCGTGCGCTACGCCCGGGGTGTCCAGGCGTCGCGCTCAGGATGCGGCAGCGGCCAGGCTGGTGCCCGCGAGCGCGAGCATGAGCAGCGCGGCGATCCGGGTCAGCCAGGTCATCGGCACGACCTTGAGCAGACTGCGGCCCCCCATGATCGCCAGGCCCGCGGCCAGCCATAGGGCCAGCACCGACCCGGTTCCCACCGCCACCGGGTCGTGATACTTGACGGCCAGGCTGGCCGTGACGATCTGGGTGAGATCGCCGAACTCGGCCACGAAGACCACCGCGAAGGCGGTGCCCGCCACCGCCAGGAAGCCGTTCCTGGCCTGCTGCTCCACGGCGAACTCGTCGCTGTCCGCGCGCCGCTGCCGCCACAGGATCACCGCGCCGGCGATGAACAGGACACCGGCGAATGCCTCGGTCGGGCGGCGGGGCAGCAGCCCGAGGAGGCTGCCGGCCGCGACCGCGATCACGACATGAACCGCGAAGGCCGCGCCGGCGCCGGCGAACACGTATCCGGGCCGGTAACGGCTGCCCATCACCAGGCAGGCCAGCACGGTCTTGTCCGGCAGCTCGGCGGGCAGCACCACGAGGAAGGACGATACGGCGGCGGCCAGGTTCACTGCGGGGAGACCTCGAGAGGTTCGGGCCGTTCCGGCCGGCCCCGGTAGACCGGCAACCTCCGGCACGGCAGCTGTCACTGCGGCCGAAGGTCTCACTCAGGCGACGTCGCCCCCGGGCACCGGACCCGCCAAGCGGGCCGAGATTGTCGGCGTCCCGGCGATGGAGCTACTCCCCTTCGCTCCCGCCATTCTAGCGCAGGCACGATCGGCGCCCGCCCGCCCCGCCCGGCCGCCGTCCGTCCTGCCATACCTGCCGTCTTAACGGGGAGGATCCGGGTTCCGGGGAGGAAATGGGACCCTATGGGGCACCAAAGTCTCCCCGGAACCCCGATCTTCCCGGATCTTCCGCTGCGGGACGCATCACGGAACGCTTGGGCATCAGCGGGCTCACACATGTCGTGGGCTGGCCGGCGGACTGACCCGGTACGCCGTGGGGCAGCGCAAGATCACCCAGCACCACGGTGTCGTCCGGTGCGGCGTCGGCAGCCGCGACCCGTTGCTACGATATACCCCTGCGGGTATCGATTTGGGTGTGCCGGCCCGGCCCAGGGAGGCAGGGAATTGCCGTGGACGTGGACAGTCAGACGATGGTCGACGTGACCAGGCGGCTGCGGCGGGCTCGGGGCCAGATCGGCGGGATCATCACGATGATCGAAGAGGGCCGCGACTGCGCCGACGTGGTGACGCAACTGGCCGCGGCCTGCCGGGCGCTGGAACGGGCCGGATTCAAGATCATCGCGACCGGCCTGCGGCAATGCGCGCTCGAGGAGCGAGATGGCATCGGCACGGCCGAGACCGACCGCGCCCGGCTCGAAAGGCTGTTTCTCTCGCTCGCCTGAGGCCGGCTTACCACAGGCCGAGCAGCGATCCGAGGGAACGGGCGGCCTGGCCGCCTTCGTCCTCGGCGATCCGCAGCGCGGCCGGGACGTCGAGGTCACTGGCCAGCGCCGCGCGCATCGCGGCCACGGCCGGGCCGCCGTTTCCCCCGAGGCCGCAGTCCGGGCGGCCCGCGGCCGCGTGCAGGCGGTCGAGCCTGGCACCCGCCGCGTCCAGGCCGGCCAGGCTGAAATCCCAGTCCTGATCCCAGCGGCGGTCAAGGATCAGCAGCCGCACGGCCGCCGCCGGGTACTCCTTGAGCAGCTCGCTGACCAGGACGAGGTTCCCCGCCGACTTGGCCATCTTCGCCCCCGCCACCTGGACCACGCCCGCGTTCAGCCGGGCCCGGGAAAATGGCGTCACGCCGGTGAACGCCTCGGCCAGGGCGGCCTGGTAGGCGTGATGCGGGAAACGCAGGTCCCCGCCGCCGGCCTGCACGTCTATCGCCGGGCCGAACTCGTGCAGGGCCATCGCGGCGCACTCGGCATGCCAGCCAGGCCGGCCCGTTCCCCATGGGCTTGCCCAGCCCGGCTCACCGTGGCGCGACACACGCCACACCGCGACGTCGAACGGGTCGTCCTTGCCCTGGTCGCCTGGTTCGTCGCCGTATTCGGCGGCCAGCCGCAGGGCGAGGACCTCATCCGGGATAGCGCCGCGGGCGGCCGCGCCGCCGCGGAAATAGACCTGCCCGCCGCGCTGGTACGCCGCTCCGCGTTCGAGCAGCCCCGCCGCGAGCGCTATCACCTGCCCGATGTAGGCGTGCGCCCGCGGCTGCAGGGCCGGCTGGCCGACCCCGAGGGCGGCCATGTCGCGGTCGAAATAGAACTGCTGGATGGCGGCGAACCGGTCGTACGGCGACCCGGCCCGGTCGGCGGCGGCCGTCAGCACGTCGTCCACGTCCGTCACGTTGCGGCACACGATCACCTCGGCGCCGCCCTCGCGCAGCACGCGGGCCAGGGTGTCGATCCACACGAAGGACGCAGCGTGCCCGACGTGGGTCACGTCATAGGGGGTGATCCCGCATGCGTACACGCGCGCCCGGCCGACCAGCGGCAGCGTGCTGCCGCCCAGCGCCACCAGGCCCGGCAGGCCGGCGGCCTCCGTCTGATCCATCAGCGACCTCCCGCGGTGAGCCCAACCGGAAGCCACGCTATGGCATCAGCGGCCGATGCCGCCCGGCGGCCGGCCGCAGCGGAGCCTAGACGACGACGTCGACGGTGGTCACCTGGCCGTAGTCAGCCTCGACGGAGCGCTCCGCGCGCACGCCGCCGGGCGCGAGCACGCGCAGCGTCCACGATCCGGGCGCGGCGAAGAACCTGAACCCGCCGTCTTCTCCCAGCGGGACCTCGGCCACGAACTCGTCGCCGGTGCCGAGCAGCCGCGCGTACCCGGTGGCGACCGGGGCGCCCTCTCGGGTGACCCGCCCTTCCACCACGGCCTGGCCCCCGCGGGTGCCGGTGGCCGCGCTCACGCTGACGCCGCCCGCGGGCGCGCCGCAGCCGCCGCCGGCGGCGCTCTCCGGGCCGGCCGGATTCGCTTCCCTCATCGTGCCTGTCCCAGCTCGATCGGCACGCCGACCAGGGACCCGTACTCGGTCCACGAGCCGTCGTAGTTCTTGACGTTGGGCAGGCCGAGCAGTTCGTGCAGGACGAACCAGGTGTGCGCGGACCGCTCGCCGATGCGGCAGTAGGCGATGGTGTCCCGGCCGAAGTCCAGCCCCGCGTCGCCCTGGTACAGCGAGCGGAGCTCGGACTCGGAGCGGAACGTGCCGTCCTCGTTCGCGGCCTTGGACCAGGGCACGTTGCGCGCGGTCGGGATGTGCCCGCCCCGCTGCGCCTGCTCCTGCGGGAGGTGCGCCGGCGCCAGCAGCCTGCCGGTGAACTCGTCGGGAGAGCGGACGTCGACGAGGTTGCGCTTGCCGATGGCGGCCACCACCTCGTCGCGCAGCGCGCGGAGCGAGGAGTCCTGCTCCCTGGCCGTGTAGCTGGTCTTCGGCCGCTCCGGCACGTCGGTGCTGAGCTCGCGCGAGTCGAGTTCCCACTTCTTCCTGCCGCCGTCGAGCAGCACCACCTTGTCGTGCCCGTACACCTTGAAGTACCAGTAGGCGTAGGCGGCGAACCAGTTGTTGTTACCGCCGTAGAGCAGGACGGTGTCGTCGTTCGAGATGCCCCGCTCGGACAGCAGCGCTTCGAAGCCCGTCTGGTCCACGAAGTCACGGCGGACCGGGTCCTGCAGGTCTTTCTTCCAGTCGAGCTTGATGGCGGTCGGGATGTGGCCCTTGTCGTAGGCGCTGGTGTCCTCGTCGACCTCGACGATGACGACACCAGGCGCACCGATGTGGGCCGCCGCCCAGTCGGCGTCCACGAGGACGTGGGATCGGCTCATGGTGGTTTTCCTCCTTCTCCGGTCACGTCCTAGGCGGACGGCCGGACGCGTAGATTCCGCTGGATGAACAGATACACCTGGCAGCCCAGGCAAAGATCGAAGGCCGCGTTGAGGAACGCCGCGGCCAGCGCGAGCGCGGCGAAGACCAGGCCCGCCGTGCTGGCCCCCATGGCCAGGCAGATGGCTCCCGCGCCCGCGATGACCATACCCACCGCCTGGGCGAACCGGGGCGGCGCCTCCGGCTCGGTGCGCGCGGGCTGCCCCAGCCGCGGCCGGACCAGGCGACGGTAGAGCAGGCCGTACGGCGCGTAACGCAGCCCGGCCAGCGCCCCGACCGCGAACACGGCCAGCTGCGCGGCGAGCAGCCAGGCACTGCCGGTGGCGAGCACCACCGCCAGCACGACCGTGGTGATCGCCGCGCCGAACCGAGGACCCCGCGGATCGATTTCCATGCCTGATAACTCCCTGCCACTGGGCGGCCTTACCGGTCGGGTCACCGCCCCGAACGCACCGGGTCAGGGCAGCGCGGCCGGCGGACAGATGGCCGTGGCGACATGGCAGAAATCGACGGCACGCCGCTTGGTCAGCGTCTGCGCCATCCGGGCGATCACGGTCCCGATGCTATGCGGGCGGACCCGGACTGTCACTCCGGAGGCCGGCCGGACAGGGGAAACGGGCGGCACCATCACTCCCCTCCGCACTCCCCCGGGCCGGCCCGGGCACGCTGCCGAGCGCGGCGATCACGTCGGCCTGGCGGGGCAGGCCCGCGGCGCGGCTGACGATGGCACCATCCGGGCCGAGCACGAGCACCGTGGGCGTGCTGCTGATCCGCAGCCGCCGCACCAGGTCCAGCCGCGCGGCGGCGTCCACCTCGACGTGGGTCACGCCGTCCGCCAGGCCCGCCACCTGGGCCAGGATCTGCCGGGTCGGGCGGCACGGGGCGCAGAAGGCGGTGGAGAACTGGACCAGCGTGGCCTGCTCGCCGAGCGGGCCGCCGAGATCGGCCTCGGTCAGCGTGTCCCGCCGGGGCCGGGCCGGGCCGGAACCGCCCGGCCCGGCGGCGCAGCGCCACACCGAGCACGGACGCCGCGGCGAGAGCCACCGCGAGTGCTATCAACCCGCCAGTCACGCCAGTGCTCAGCGCCCGCGGGGCGAAATCCATTCCCGCTCAGGTGGGCGTGGCCGTCAGCAGCACCTGATGGTTCGCGGTGATCTGGAAGCTGCTGATCGGCTCGGCCGTGCTCGGCATCGAGCCGCCATACCAGACCTTCCCCTCGTCCCGGGCCGTCGTCCAGGCGGCCGCCTGGGTCCGCGTCCCGTCGGGGTGGACGACCCACAGCTGGCAGGTGGTGCCGACCGGGATGTGCTCGACCAGGACCTCGAACGCGTCGCCCCACAGTTGATGCGAGTACGAGACCGAGGCGCTCGCCCCGGTGATGCTGCTCGTCGTGTGGACCGTTTCCCAGCCACCAGTCCCGGCCGAAAGTGGTACCGGCACCTTCTGGGTGGTGCCGATGGACCTCAGCCCGCCGAACAGGCCGCCCGCGATGACCAGGACGGCGGCCGCCGCGGCCGCCAAGCGCCACCGGGTCCGGCGCCGCCTGGCCTGGGCCAGGTCGAGCACCGTGCCGATCAGTTCTTCCGGCGGCTGGTCGTCGGCAGGCGTCCGGACGGTGTCATCGGCGCAGATGCGGCTGATCTCATCGGGATTCACCCGGGCCAGCAGCGCGGGCAGGCCCGCCAGGCCGGCCAGTTCGTCCCGGCACTCCCGGCAGGTCACCAGGTGAGCGTCGACCAGCGCGCGCTCGGCGGGGTCGATGGCGCCGAGCACGTACACGCCGAGCGACGGCCTGGCGTCGGTGCAGTCCCATGTCGGGGTCATGGCGCCAGCCCTCGTTCCTGCAGCGCCAGCTTGAGCGCCTTCAATGCGTAAAAAGTCCGGGATTTCACGGTACCCGCCGGTATGCCCAGGGTGGCCGCCGCCTCGGCGACCGAGCACCCCCGGTAGTACGTCTCGATGATCACGCGCCGGTGGTCCGGCCGCAGCGAGGCCAGCGCGTCCGCGACGGCCCATGACTCGAGCGTGCGGTCGGCGTCATCCTCGGACGGAAGCAGTTCCAGGGCCGCCTGCCCGGTCTCCGGCGGCCTGGCCTGGCGGGCCCGGTAGGAATCGACCGCGAGGTTGCGCGCCACGGCGAACAGCCACGGCCTGGCCGGCCGGTCGGACAGCGCCTCCGGATGGCGCCACGCCCGCACGATCGTTTCCTGCACAAGGTCCTCCGCACGCTGCCTGTCACCGCCGGCCAGGTGGAGCGCATAGCGAAGCAGGGCACCGCCGTGCTCGGTGTACAGCGCCCGGACAAACGCCTCGTCTGCCACCCGCCCGGAGCGGGGCGCGGTTTCCGCCTTCGGCACACCAGGTGATACGTCTGACCGAGCCTGGTGGTTCAACCAGCCAGGAAAATTCCTGTCGCCGGGCGACGCTCCTCCTGCGGGCGGGCCTGACGGGTTGGGTGGTCCGTGCTGGCTCATGGGCACCGCCGACCTTTGACTTCGGAACGTATCGATATGAATACTCTAAGGCGTTATCAGCTGAACCCCCAAGACCCGCGCGGGTCTTGCTCCAGGATCCATCCTTCCGGAACGGCTGGTCAGCCGCCGGCGAACTGGGGCAGCACCTCGACGACCGCGGCCTCCGGGAGAATCAGGCCGGCCGCCGCGCTGCGGCCGGCCGCCGCGCCGTCCACGAGGAAGGACGACGTGGCGAGCACCGAGCGCAGCCGCGCGTCGCCTCCCCGCCGGGCCACCACCGCGTCGAGCGCCTCGGCGAGCGTCCTCGCCTCGACCGATTCCTCCTCGACGCCGGCCGCCTCCTTGGCCGCGGCCCAGTACTGGATTGTCACGTTGGCCATGTGGAAATATCCTTCTCTGGACGGACCCGGGCGCTGTTGCCCCCGGGTCCTTGTCTGTTTATACAAGTAGTGAGGTGCGACCGCACCAGCGAGTGGAGGTGCCGCCGAGTGAGCGACCTGCTCCTGATCACCAGCGTGCTTGAGCCGTCCACGGAGGTGCTGCCCGCGCTGGGACTGCTGCTGCACCCGGTCCGGGTACTCCCCGCGGAGGCGTCTGCCCTGGTGGAGGCCCCGCCCGCCGATGCGGTGCTGATGGACGCCCGGCGCGACCTGGTGCACGCGAAGAGCATCTGCCGCCTGCTGCAGACGACGGGCCTGGACTGCCCGCTCTTCGCGATCGTGACCGAAGGCGGCCTCGCGGCGGTGAACGCGGAGTGGGGCGTCGACGACGTGATCTTGAACACAGCCGGGCCCGCCGAAGTGGAAGCCAGGGTCAGGCTGGCCATCGGCCGCCGGACCGTCGCGGCGGTGGCCGACGCGCCCGACGAGATCCGCTCGGGTGAGCTGGGCATCGACGAGGCCACCTACGCCGCCCGGCTGCGCGGCCGCGTGCTCGACCTCACCTTCAAGGAATTCGAGCTGCTCAAGTTCCTCGCCCAGCATCCGGGCCGGGTCTTCACCCGCGCGCAGCTGCTGCAGGAGGTCTGGGGCTACGACTACTTCGGCGGCACCCGGACGGTTGACGTTCACGTCCGGCGGCTGCGGGCCAAGCTCGGCCCCGAGCACGAGGCCCTGATCGGCACCGTGCGCAACGTGGGCTACCGGTTCGTGCCGGTCAAGGGCGACCAGAGGGCGGCGGCGAGCCAGGGGCGGGCCAGCAGCCGCGCCGCGTCCGCGACTCGATGACCGGCCGGCAGATCACCCGCGCTGGACTCACCACCGCACAGGTCGCCGAGATCCTGGCCCTGGCCGGGACCGCACGCGTGGCCGACGGCGTGGCGCCGCTGTCCGAGCACGCGCTGCTGCATCTGCGCTATGACCCGGCGGGGCCGGGCCGCGACTTCATCCTCGCCGCCGGGGACGCGATCGCGGGCTATGCCCAGCTGGATGCCCCGGCCGGACCGGAGTCGGACGTGACCGGCGAGCTGGTGATCCACCCGGACCACCGGCGGCAAGGGCTCGGCCGGGCCCTGGCCGGTGAGCTCGTCGCGGCGGCGGGCGGCCACGCGCTCCGGGTCTGGGCGCATGGCGACCTGCCCGCGGCCGCCGGGCTGGCCGCCGCGGCGGGATTCGAGCGCGTCCGCGCCTTGTGGCAGCTGCGCCGCCCGCTGCGCGACCCGCTCGGCCAGCCGGTCCTCCCGGCCGGCCGGGCGCTGCGCGCCTTCGTTCCGGGCCGGGACGAAGATGAGTGGCTGAGCCTCAACGGCCGGGCGTTCGCCAAGCATCCCGAGCAGGGCGGCTGGACCAGGCGCGACCTCGAGGTGCGCGAGCGGGAGCCGTGGTTCGATCCGGCGGGCTTCTTCATCGCGGACAAGGACGGGACGATGGCGGGTTTCCACTGGACCAAGGTGCACCCGCAGGACCCCGACGCTCCCGGCGACCCGTCCTCGCCGGCCGTCGGGGAGGTCTACGTGGTCGGGGTCGATCCCGCCGAGCAGGGCAGCGGCCTGGGCCGCGCGCTCACCCTGGCCGGGCTGCGTCACCTGCGCGACCTCGGCCTGACCCAGGTGATGCTCTACGTGGACGAGGACAACGTCCCGGCGATCAGGATGTATGAGGCCCTCGGGTTCACCCGGGCCAGGGTGGACGCCATGTACCGGCGCCAGCCCGCGGGCTAGCCGCCGTGGATCCCGAGCGCTTCGTCGAGTTCGTCGGCCGTGAGCGGGCGGTCGGTGGCCGCCACCGCGGTCAGCACCTCGGCGTAGAGTTCGATCTCGTCAAGGGCGTCACGGTCGTGGACACGAAGGTCCAGCTGCCTCGGAATCGTGCTCACCTCCGGCGCTGATCGCGACTCCGTTCGCTTACCGCCCAGGTTACGTGCCGACACTGCCCCTCCGCATGACCCATCAGGGTCATTCGCCTACCACCTTTACGTGCGGTTTTACCCACCTGGACGGTAACGATTCCGGCAAACGCCGGCCCAGTCGCCGTCAATCAGGTAAGGCGTGCCACATGAGTCACATCAGCATCCCGGTACAAAGAGCCTAGGGAGCGCAACAACACTCATCCTGATGCGGAAGTACACCAACAGGTACGCTAGGGCGTTCCGGTTGCGCACTTCCGTGGTCACAGTGAAGAGTCATCGCGTATTCGTCCCGTGTAATCCGCCCCGGAGCGCGCATACTACAGAAGGGGCCGTCCCGCCGGATCACCTAGGCGACCCGGCGTCGGTTCGCCGCTAGAACTCCGGACACCATTCCCGCCCACTTCGGCCAAACATGATCTCGGGAAGCCATGAATGACAACAGTGATCTCCTGCCGAACCTCGTTCACGAAGACGCCTTCGAAATGCAGATGCGCGGGTACAGCCGCCGTCAGGTGGATGAGTTCATCGCCAGGTGCCGCAGTCAGATCCGTGATCTAGAGCAGCGGCTTGCCCGTGCCCTGGACGAGGACGAGGGACTGCGGCGCGACCTGGCCACGGCGCGCCAGCAGGCGCTCGGGGCCAAGCCCGCGCACGAGGAAGTCAGCGAGCGCATCGCCCAGATCCTCAAGCTGGCCGACGACGAGGCCAGATCCCAGAAGTCCAAGGCCCATGAGGACATCGCCAGGCAGCGGAACGACGCCCAGACCGACGCGGAGAAGTTCCGCGCCGAGGCGCGCGAGCAAGCCGAGCGCATGCTCACCGCGGCCCAGGAACAGGCCGAGCGGGCGATCACGTCCGCGCGGGCCGAGGCGGAGAAGACGGTTACCGCGGCGCGCAACGAGGCCGAGAAGACGCTGACCAGTGCGCGCAACGAGGCGGAGCGCACCACGACCGAGGCGCGGAAGAAGTCGGAAAGCGCGCTGGCCAGCGCGAAGGCCCAGGCGAAGAAGGCGCTCGACGAGGCGACCGCGCGCGCCACCGCCATCCACGACGGCGCGGAGCGCCGCCTGAACCTGCTGTCCACCAGGCACGCGGAAACGATCAAGCGGCTCACCGACATCCTGGACGGGGTGTCCAGCCTGGTCGCCAGCGAGACCGCCCGCACGTCGCTGGAAGACGAGGTCGACCAGGCCACCGCCAAGGCGGTCGGTGGCTCCGGATCCAACGGCGCGCCGCGTCCGGAAGCTGCTCCCCGCCCGGCGGGCCCGGGCGGCCCGGCGGGCCGTGGGGGCCCGGCGGGCCCGGCCGGCCCGCAGCAGGCCGCGCCGACCCGGCCTCAGCCGTCTCCGGGTTCGCCGCAGCCGCCCCGGGCCCAGCCGGCTCCGGCACCGCCTCCGTCGGCCCAGGCCCAGGGGAAGCAGCAGGCGCCGACCCGCTCCGCGCTGATCGACCCCGAGGAGCAGACCGAGGGCGTCCGCATCGTGCCCCGCCGCGACAGTTAGGCTCGCGGCCCGGGTAACTGGTCCAGGCCCTGCGCGAGCATGTCCAGGCGCCGCAGGATGACGCCCTCGCGCAGGGCCCACGGGCAGAGTTCGATCTGGTCGACGCCGAGCAGGTCGAGGATGGCGTCGGCGACGACGGCTCCGGCCGGCAGCTGGGCCACCCGGCTGGCCGAAACCCCGGGCAGCTTGAGCCGCTCGGCCTGCCTCATCGTGGGCAACCGCCCGGCCAGGGCCGCTACGTCTGCGTGCCGCAGGACGCGCGTGACGTAGGGGCCTTCGCCGGACGGGGCGGCCCCGGCAATCCGGGCCAGCTGCCGGAAGGTCTTCGAGGTTCCCACCACCTGATCCGGCGGGCCGTGGCGCAGCATGCCGCCCGTCTGCCTGGCGATCTCGGCTCGCACGTGCTTGCGCATGCGCCGCACGTCCTGCGCCGAGGGCGGGTCGGCGCCGAGCCAGTCCCGGGTCAGGCGCCCGGCGCCGAGCGGCAGCGAGGCCATCGCGTCCGGTTCCTCGTCGATCCCGGACGCCACCTCGAGCGAGCCGCCGCCGATGTCGATCACCAGCAGCCGCCCCGAGGACCAGCCGAACCAGCGCCGGGCGGCGAGGAAGGTGACCCGCGCTTCCTCGTGGCCGGTCATCACGTCGATCTGGGTGCCAGTCTGCTTGCGGATCCTGGCCAGGACCTGCTCGCCGTTCACGGCATCCCGGACGGCCGAGGTGGCGAACGCGATGATCTCCTCGACGCCCTTGTCCTCCGCGATGCGCAGCGCCTCTTCGATTTCCCGGCGCAGGCTGCCCTCGCCCGCCGCGGACAGCGAGCTGCCGTCCTCGAGATGCGCGGCCAGCCGGAGTCCGGCCTTGTGTGAGAAGGCCGGCATGGGCCGCGCCCCCCGGTAGGCGTCCACCACGAGCAAGTGCACCGTGTTCGACCCGACATCCAGCACCCCAAGTCGCATACCTTGACGCTACCCTGCCAATGGTCGCGGGAAATGCCTGGTTGAGCCCCTGGCCCGGGGATCTGCCCGGGTGGTGCCGAACGACCGGCCTGCACGCCGCGTGAGGAGGCTTAACGATGCGGAACGGGGAGGTATCGTACTGGTGGCACCCGCACGGCATCCCGGCACGGCGGCCCGCGCTGCCCGGCGGCACCGAGGCGGACGTGTGCATCGTCGGCGCCGGCTACACCGGCCTGTGGACCGCCTACTACCTCAACCGGGCCGACCCCGGCCTGCGCATCGTCCTGCTCGAGGCGAGCTTCGCCGGGTTCGGCGCCTCCGGCCGTAACGGCGGCTGGGTGACGGCCACCCTGCCCGGGTCACGGGCCCGCTACGCCAGCCACCCGCGGGGCCAGGCCGCCGTCCGGGAACTCGAGCGGCAGCTCCGCGACACGGTCGACGAGGTGGCCAGGGTCTGCGCGGCCGAGGGCATCGACGCCGGCCTGGTCAAGGGCGGCACGCTCACCGTCGCCACCTCGGCGGCGCAGGACACCAGGCTGCGCCGCCGGCTGGAGCAGGAACGGGCGTGGGGCGATGACTCCGGGATCGTTCGGTATCTGAGCAGGGAGGAGCTGGACGAGCGGGTCCGGGTGACCGGGGCGGCCGGGGCCCTGTACTCGCCGCACTGCGCCCGGGTCCAGCCCGCCGAGCTGGTGGCCGGGCTGGCCGAGGTCGTCACCGGGGCCGGGGTCCGGCTGTACGAGGCCACCCCGGTGACGTCGATCTCACCGGGACGGGCCCGCACCGCGGCCGGGGACGTGCGGGCGCCGTACATCGTGCGCTGCACCGAGGGGTTCACGGCGGACGTGCCCGGCCAGCACCGGACGCTACTGCCGATGAACAGCTCCATGATCGTCACCGGCCCGCTCGGCGACGAGGCCTGGAAGGCGATCGGCTGGGACGGCTTCGAGACGATCGGCGACGAGGCGCACGCGTATATCTACGCCCAGCGCACCCCGGACGGCCGGATCGCGCTCGGCGGCCGCGGCATCCCCTACCGCTTCGGCTCCGGCCTGGACCACGACGGCGCCATCGCGCCGTCGACGATCGCGCAGCTCGGCCGGATCTTGCGCCGGATGTTTCCCGCCGCGACCGGGGCCGGCCTGGAGCACGCGTGGTGTGGCGTGCTCGGGGTGCCGCGGGACTGGTGCGCCACGGTCACCCTGGACGCGGGCACCGGCCTCGGCTGGGCCGGCGGCTACTCGGGGCACGGGGTGGCCGCGGCCAACCTGGCCGGCCGCACGCTCGCCGACCTGGTGCGGGGCGTCCCCAGCCCGCTGACCAGCTTGCCCTGGGTGGGTCATCGCTCGCCACGCTGGGAACCCGAACCCGCCCGCTGGGCCGGCGTGCATGGCCTCTACGCCCTGTACCGGACGGCGGACCGGCTGGAATCCGCGCGCGGGACCGAGCGCACCTCGGTGCTGGCCCGGGCGGGCGACCTGATCTCCGGCATCCCGCACTAGATGTCCGCTGCACGTCCGGCATCGCGGTATACCGGCTCACCAGGACGCGAGCGTGGCCACCAGGAGTTCGTAACTGAGCAGGCGCCGCTGACCCACGACTTCCCGCCAGGCTTCCTGTTGATCGGCGTTGGCATTCCTGGCCACGCTGGCATCCACGGCGTCGTAAGCGACGTGATACACGGCGTCCACCTCGCCGGTTCCCCTGGCGATCGAGGCGAGCCTGCTGGGAAGCGGTTCGGCGGTCACCGTCACCAGATGAGGCTGCCTGCCCCGGCGGTGACGGATCATCTGCAGGCACTCGTGCCGGATATTCTGCACCCGGTCGGAGCGGATGGTCCATTTGCACGAGATCGCCGCGTGCAGGGGCGGTAGCCCGGAAGCGGTGGCCAGGTTGCCGAGGGCGACGGTGACGTCCGGCTTGATGAGGTAGTCCGTGCCGATAGTGATCCGCAGTTCAGGATGGCCGCGCACCAGCTCGTCCACCTGGCTGAGGTGGGCGTACTGGTCGAACTTGGTAATGATCACGCCGCGGGCCACCATCCAGCCGCGATCGGGATGCAGGCCAGGGAGTGCGCTGGCCAGGTGGTCACGGACTTCCTGTTCCAGCGGGGCGCCGGGATCCTTCGGGACGTCGGAGATCTCGTCCCTGGTCACGGCGAGTTCATCGAGCATGCCCGCGCCGATCCGCATCGACTCCGCGTTGTCCACGTCTGCGAAGTTCGGCACCAGTGGCCAGCCGAGCTTGTTCTTCGCGCTCGGCTTCCAGCCGAGCAGGGAACGGGCAAACGGCGCGGTCACGTCCGGCCCCCTTCCCGCGGCAGGAGGTCAGCCCGCAGCCAGGCTCGCGTGGTGACCAAGGTCGGTAGCTTGCGGTACCGTGCTGGTCGCTTCCAGGGCGGGCCGGATCGCGCCGCCCAGGGCCCGGGCCGCCGGCGGGGGAAAGGCATTGCCGACCTGACGATAGGCAGCTGTCTTGCGACCGGAGAATATCCAGCTGTCGGGGAAACCCTGAATACGGGCCACCATCCGCGTGGTCAGCTTGGGCAGCTGGTGCAGCGGGAAATCAGGCCCGGGCGGCTCACCGGCGACGCCGAGCCCGTCGACGCCGAGTGCCTTCCATGATTCGCGCGCCCGGGTGGGCCCCAGATCAGGCCCACCGTGCTTCTTGCTGCCGCCGACGATGGTCGGGGCGATCCCGTGGGCGCGCTCGCGCCAGGCGTCCGCTCCCGGCCAGCCTCGTTCGGCCATCAGGTCATGCAGGGCCTGACCGACCGTGGGCGGCGGCACCGGTGACGGCGCGGGCCACTGGAAGTGGGCCGCCCAGGGCTCCTTGATGGCCACGAGCACGAACCTTGGCCGCAGCTGCGATACCCCGTGCTCGCTGGCGTGCACCAGATCCCACCAGGTCTGGTAACCCAGGCCATGGAGCTGCTCGAGCACCTGCGCCCGGTAGGTATCAAAGCGGCGGGTGGCCAGCCCGCGCACGTTCTCCAGCAGGACCGCCCGCGGACTGATCTCCGCGACCAGGCGGAGCGCCTGGGGGAACAGATCCCTGTCATCGTCCTGGCCGAGCTGCTTGCCCGCGATGGAAAAGGGCGGGCACGGCACGCCGCCGGACAGCAGGTCGACGCCCGAGAACGCGCGCCCGTCCACGTTGTGCACGTCGTCCTCGATGATCTTCCACTCGGATCCGCGGTTGCGGCGGAGCGTCTCGCAGGCGTCCGGGTCCAGCTCGACCGCCGCTTCGTGCGTGAACCCGGCTTGCTCCAGCCCCAGTGACTGCCCGCCGGCCCCGGCGCAGATCTCCAGACAGGTCAGTTCAGCCACGGTCCCTCCAGTCCTCGCGCCATGCCTCATTGTGCCCGCCGGCACCGACAGCCGGGCGTATCCCACGCCGATAGGTACCTGCAGCCGGCGCACCGAGTCTGCGGTCCAGCGGCCGGCCCGGCTAGCATGAGCCATCCGCCGGACGAGCCGGGCGCCGGCTTCGCCGCCGCGGCGGCGCTTGCTCAGCCGAAGTAGTGGCCCTTGTCCAGGTCCTCGAGGAGCCCGGGCTGGACCGGCCGCCACCGGAGCAGCTCACGGGTCAGGGCGCTGGATGCCGGCTGGTCGATCGCGAGGATCTGCCCCAGCCAGCCGAAATCGCCGGCCGGGACGGAAGCGGCCGGCAGGTTCAGGTGACGGCCGATTACCTCGGCGATGTCGCGGACCGGCACGCCCTCGTCGCCGACCGCGTGCAGCCGCGATCCCGCCGGGGCCTGCTCCACCGCCAGCCGGAACAGGTGGGCGGCGTCCAGCACGTGCACCGCGGGCCAGCGGCTGGCCCCGTCGCCGACGTAGCCGGAGACGCCCGAGTCGCGGGCGATCGCGACCAGGCGGGCGATGAAGCCGTGACGATCGCCGTCACCGTGGACCGTTCGGGGTAGTCCCATGACGGAGGACCGGACGTCCCGGGCCGCCATGTCAAGCGCCGCCTGGCCGTTCGCGGCCCGGCCGGCCACGGGCGAACCGGGGGCGGACTCGTCGCGCTCGGTCGCCACCCGTCCCGGCACCGCGGCCGTCCCGGAGGCGATGACCAGGGGCTTGCCGGAACCCTCGAGCGCGGCGCCCATCGTCTCGATGGCGCGCCGGTCGGCGCTCACCGACGTCTCGAAGTCGGTGAAATCGTGGATGAACGCGAGATGGATGACCCCGTCCGAACCGGCGGCCCCGGCGCGCAGGGTATCCAGGTCGTCCAGGTCACCGCGGAGCACCTCGGCTCCGGCGGCGTCGATGGCGGCGGCCGAGGAGTCCGACCTGGCGAGCCCGAGGACCCGGTGACCCGCGCCGAGGAGCTCGGGGAGGACGGCCGAGCCGATCCAGCCGGACGCGCCCGTGACGAATACCCGCATGAGAAACCTCCTGATGTCAGTGACTGCCATCAGGTTAGCACGTGATGCCAGTCACTGTCATCACATAGCATCATGCCATGGGTCGATGGGAGCCGAACGCGCGCGGCCGGCTGGCCAAGGCGGCCATGGAGCTCTACGCCGAGCAAGGATTCGATCAGACCACGGTCGCGGAGATCGCCGCGCGGGCCGGATTGACCGAGCGCACGTTCTTCCGGCATTTCACCGACAAGCGCGAGGTCCTGTTCTATGGCACGGAAATGCTGCGGGACCTGCTGGCCCGTGCCGTCGCCGACGCGCCGCCCTCGGCGACAGCGATGGACGCCGTGGGCGCGGCCTTCGAAGCCGCGGGTGCCATCCTCCAGGAGAACCCGGAACGGGTCAGGCTGCGCGATGCCATCGTGTCTGCCCACGCGGAGCTGCGGGAACGCGAGCTGATCAAGCTCGCGGCGTTCGCCTCCGCGACGGCCGGCGCGCTGCGCGACCGCGGTATCCCCGAGCCGGCCGCGAGCCTGGCCGCCGAGACGGGGGCCGCCGTGTTCAAGGTGGCCTTCGCGCGCTGGATCAGCGAGCCCGGTCAGCCGGACCTGCCGGGGATCATCCGTGCGGCGATGGAGGAACTGAGGGGCGTGCTCGCGGACCGCGCCCCCGCGTGACCACAGCGTCCTGCTGCGGAGGCGGACCCAGCATGTTCCGGTAGGGGCGCGCGAGCGGTCACGTCATGCCTGGAGTACCTCGACGGTGCCGTGGCTGCCGTCGACCCTATCGCTGCGCCGGTTCGGGTCGGCCGCCCAGCGGATGGGGTCGAAGCGGCCGCGGATCAGCGCGGGATAGGGCGGCAGGGCCCGGTAGGTCTCGTAGCTGGCCCGGCGGGCGGGTACCTTCGCGAGGGGGGCCCGGTCGCCGCGGAGCAGGTCGCAGGTCTCCGGCAGCTCAAGGAAGAACAGGTCGTCGCCGTGACCGGTGAGCTCCCCGGCGCCGCACCCAGGTACGCGCTGCCCACGCCGACCTTGCCACCTCGGATCTGGCCGCCTCGCGGTCGCGGGCGACCGGCGCCCAGCGCGCGATGAGCTTGCGCGCCGCGGCTGCCTTCTTGGGGTCCTGCCGTGCCAGCCGCTCCCAGGCCGCGGCGCGGGCCGCCTCCTGGCTTGCCAGCAGCGTGTCGGCGTCGCGGGCGGTGCCGTGGAGGGCGGCGAGCTGATCGTCGATCCAGGCGGGATCCTCGGCAGGCCGCGGGATGGACAGCTCCACCTCGTGCGGGCCGCGGTGTCCGTACTGGCGGGCGAAGGTGTCCCGGTCGATCTCGCCCCGGGCGAGCCGGGCGAGGCCGAGAGCCGGGCCGAGACTGGCCAGGGGGGTTCCCCCGGCCTGCTGGCCGGAGAGCAGCAGGGCCGCGTCGGCCTCGCCGACCAGCGTCGCCAGCTTGCCGGGAACGGACAGCAGCGTGGTGCCGTGCGCCGTCGTGGCGGCGGAGAGCATGTCGCAGGCCTCTTCGAACAGCGGCCGGACCTGCTGCGGCCACAGGCTGGCCAGCACCATGGCGTCGGCGGTCTGCTCGATCTCGGCGCGCAGCCCCTCGCAGCGGCCCGGCGCGCCGGCCAGGAACTCCGGCATCCGTTTCTGGCTCGCGCGGACTCTGCGCAGCAGCGCGACCGTCGCGGGCACCATCAGCCGGATGGCCCTCCAGCGTGGCAGCCGCGGACGCGGGATCTCCTCGATCGGAGGGAGCTTGCCGAGGACCGGGCCGAAGAGTGCGGCGAACCGGCGCGGCGAGATGCCGGCCAGGGCTTCGAGCGAGATCGACATGCTCACGTTCGCGTAGCAGCGTCCGCCGATCCGGCCGTAGCCACGGTAACCGGGCAGGCTCGGCTGGAAGGTCATCCCCGGCTCCCGTGGTCGAAGAGGCGCACACGACGGTAGACCGAAAGCAGGTATTGCGGCACGGCCCTCCTCACCGGCGGGTGTACCGCGCGATGATCACGCCCGTGGTGGTCGCAACGCTGCCGGCGAGCTCGAACTCGGTCAGCGGGGCGGGGCTTTCGAACAGCCGCGCGCCGCTGCCCAGGGTCAGCGGGCAGATCAACAGCGTGTAGCGGTCGATCAGGGCGGCGGCGTGCAGGCTTCGCACCAGCGACGCGCTGCCGATGATCGACAGATCCCCGCCCGGCTGGGCCTTCAGCTCGGCCACCGTGCCGACCGCGTCGCCGCGCAGCAGGATCGAGCCCTGCCAGGCATCCGCATCCTCCAAGGTCCTCGAGACGACGTATTTGGCGGCCGCGTTCATGTGCGTGGTAACCGGGTTCCCGTCGGTCAGCCGTCCCCATGCGGTGATGAAGTCCTGCCAGGTGCGGCGACCGAACAGCATGTCCCCTGGGTTGGCCATGGCCTTGGCCATCTCCCGGCCCATCACCTCGTCGTTGTACCGCATGCCCCAGCCGCCGTGGGTGAAGCCGCCGCGGGTGTCTTCGTCCGCGCGGCCCAGGCCCTGCACCACGCCGTCGAGGGTGACCCACATCGTCACGGTGATCGAACGCATGGAGTGCTCCTCTGCTCTGCCGGGCCGCCCTGCTGCGATCCGTCACCCCCTACACGAACGACCACCCGTCAGATCGACACCACCTGGGTGTGTGCCAGCAAGGGCAGCTGTGGTGCCCGGTCGCCGTTCGGCGGCGTTGGCCTGGGCGCGGAGATGGCGGGCGAAGTCGATGACGTGCGGGCGTATCGTGGTAAGCAGCGGTGGGTGTTTGCACTCACCGCTTCGTCATCCATCCCGGTGACGGCGAGGTGACCCGGCACCCTCAGTCCCGTCTTGTTGGCTGCCGCGAGGCGGCTTACACGTGCCAGTTACGCGAGAACGTTAAGCGTTCAGCTTCAGGGAGCGTCATGTCGGTTCGCTCGACCCCGGTCGGCCTCGCCCGCCAGGCAGCCGCCTCGAACGTCCACAGCTCGGCCGCCCAGATGGCGAGCGATGCCGAGGTGGCAGATCGCGTCGAGACACTCCTGGCCCAGATGAGCGTGGCGGAGAAGGCCGGACAGCTCACCCAGTACTTCTACTTCAACCTCCCGCCATCCGAAGTCATCGAGGCGACGCTAAATACCGACTTCTCGCCTCAGCCGGCGATGGTCGAGGCTGCGCTGGCCAAAGGGGAGGTCGGGTCGCTGCTGTTCGTCACGGACCCGACGGAGGTGAACCGGCTGCAGCGGCTGGCCGTGGAGGGCAGCCGGCACCGAATCCCTGCTCTATTCGGCTTCGACGTGATCCATGGCCTGCGCACCATCCTGCCGGTGCCGATCGCGATGGCCGCGTCGTCGGATCTAGACAGCATCGAGCAAGGCCAGGCCGTTGTCGCTCGCGAGGCACGAGCGGTCGGGATCTGCTGGGCGTTCGCGCCGATGATCGATATCGCACGTGACCCTCGCTGGGGCCGGGTCATCGAGGGCGCCGGCGAGGACCCGTACCTCGGAGCCGCGGTCGCTGCCGCCCAGGTGCGCGGCTTCCAGGGTGACGGCCTCGGGTCGCCCGATCGGATCATCGCCGGCCCGAAGCACTTGGCCGGCTACGGCGCCGCGCTGGGCGGGCGCGACTACGACGAGGTCAACCTCTCCGACTCTGAGCTGTGGAACGTCTACCTGCCCCCGTTCAAAGCAGCCATCGAAGCGGGTGCCGGGAACATCATGACCGCCTACATGGACCTCAACGGCATACCGGCCACCGGGAACCGCTGGCTGCTGACCCAGGTGCTACGCGGGGCGTGGGGCTTCGACGGCTTCGTCGTCAGTGATGCTCAGGCGGTGCACAACCTGCGCACGCACGGATTCGCGGCCGACCTGACCGACGCCGGCGCGCGGGCGCTGAACGCGGGCGTCGACATGGAGATGGCAATCGGCGATCCTGCGTGCGCACACCTGCCGGAAGCTATCGAGGCCGGCCTGGCGGAGGTGGAGGTACTCGACTCCTGTGTCCGGCGGGTCCTGGCCGCCAAGGTCCGGATCGGCCTGCTCGACCAGCCGTATGTGGATGAGGAACGGGCCCGGAAGGTGCTGGCCGACCCGGCCCATCGCGCGGTGGCCCGCGCGGCCGCGCAGCGGTCGGCGGTCTTGCGTCGCAACGAGGGTGGCTTGCTCCCGCTGGCGAGCCCCGGCTCCATCGCGGTGATCGGCCCGCTGGCCGACTCCCGGCGGGACACTCTCGGGCCCTGGGCCTTCGACTTCGACCTCGGCGAAACGGTCACGGTGCTCGACGGCATCCGGAACCGGGCCGGCGACGGTGTCCAGGTCGGCTACGCACCGGGCATCCGTCCGGCCCGGCGTGCCTTCCCGTCGATGTTCGACATGTTCGGCAACAACGCGCCCATCGACCCGGCCGGGTTCGACGACGACGCCGAACTTGCGCGCGCGATCACCCTGGCGCGTGCGGCCGACGTCGCGCTGGTCGTCCTCGGAGAGTGGCAGAACATGATCGGCGAGGCGGCCTCGCGCTCCAGCCTCGAGCTCCCGGGCGGGCAGCTCGCGCTGCTGCAGGCCATCGTGGCCACCGGCACCGCCGTGGTGCTCTTGATCATGAACGGCCGTCCGCTCGACCTGCGATGGGCAGCGGAGAATGTCCCGGCGATCCTGGACATCTGGTATCCGGGAACCCAGGGCGGCGCGGCCGTGGCCGACGTGATCTTCGGCGACGTCGCGCCGGGGGGCAAGCTGCCGTTCAGCTGGCCGCGCACCGTCGGCCAGATCCCGGTCATTTACAGCCACACAATCTCGCACGAACCCGGCAACCAGGGCCGTCGCTACTGGGACGAGGCGAGCACCCCTCTGTTCCCGTTCGGGTACGGTCTGTCCTACAGCCGGTTCGAGTACAGCGAGCTGACCCTGGACCGCAGCCGGATCGAGGCCGGCCAGACCGTCACCGTGTCGGTAACCGTGACCAACGCGGGCGAGCGCACCGGCGACGAGGTGGCCCAGCTCTATCTCCACCAGCGATACGGCTCTGCCTCGCGGCCGTCCCGCGAGCTCAAGGGCTTCCAGCGGGTCACGCTAGCCGCCGGCGAGTCCCAGACACTGACATTCCCGCTCGGCCCCGGCGAACTCTGCTACTGGAACGCGGCAACTCGCGACTGGGTGATCGACACCACCACGATCGACGTCTTCGCGGGCGGCGACTCCACGGCGGAGCTGACCACCAGCTTCGCCATCGGCGCCTGATCGTCTGGCGGCCCTGGTCGAGGAGACCGCGGCCCGGACCTGGGCCAGGCATCGGTCTATAGGCGAGGTAGCCGATGTCCTGCTGGCGGGCGTAGCAGATCGCAGCCACGGGTCCCGGGATCCGAAGTCGTGCGCCCAGGGGGCGGGGCACGTGCACGTCGCGAGCCATCCCCGGATCTGAGCCCAGCCAGGACACTTGTACCTTCCAGCCGTTCCAGCCGAGACAACGGCCTTCTCATTCATAGCTGTCCGTACTGGCATCATGTGCCGTTCAGATCGCCCTGATGCGCCGACCCGGATGGGTTACTACTTTGCTAGGGGTGGTAGCGAGAGCGATTCCGTATCGCGACAATTCCCGCTACGACCGCGATTAGGAGAATGACCATTACCGTCTGGGCCCAGCCCTCTGCGGAGGGCTCCCACCCCGTCGGAACCCGCCCCGCAAGCAGGTGCTTCAGGGTAATCATCTCCCCTCAGCCCGGTTTGCGTCTTGGCCGCCCGGCCTCCTCACCGCGCTTGCCTCAAGACTCAGAAAGCCCCGGAGGAAAAGCGGCGCGATGCGTCCCGGCCGGGGCCGGGCCGCCGTCAGGCTTCGCCTGCGGCCCGATCTGCGGGGCCGATGCCGGTCGCGAAGGCCCCCCAGCTCAGGCGTTGAAGCCGCGCGTTATAGCCGAGCGTTTCCAGCATGGGGACCGCCTGGTCGTAGTGGTCCTGTATTTCGAT
>CAVUUF010000020.1:0-67090 GCA_963744575.1 uncultured Actinomycetota bacterium
GCCCGGAGGTACGCGGAGACCGCCGTCTCCTTTCGCCCCCCTGGGACCGGAGCGACGAAGACTGCCTACAGCATTTGGTCCCGCATGCCTTATCTCACCGGCTTGACACCACGCCCTTGATGGTGTCAATCTCGCCACAGCGGACGATAGATCCAGCATATCTTCTCAGATGCAGGGGTCGTGATGGCGCCGAGCACTTTCCGCCTGAAGGTACTGGACCCACTGGGCCTGAACTGGAAGCTTTTCGGCGGCGGCAGGACCCCTCGGCCTGGCGAGGTTGTCCGGCCAGATGAGCGGCTCTCCTGGGGCCGTACGGCCGGTCTCGGGTTCCAGCACGTATTCGCGATGTTCGGCGCGACCTTCGTATTCCCGATCGTCATGGGCCTCAACCCGAATACCGCCCTGCTGATGACGGGAATAGCCACGATCCTCTTCCTGCTCATCGTCCAGAACAAGGTCCCGAGCTATCTTGGCACCAGCGCGTCGTTCGTGGGCGCCGTGGTGGCGATCCGCGCCGCCGGCGGCACAAGCGCAACCGTCACCGGGTCCATCCTGGTGGCCGGCCTAGTCCTGGCAGCGTGCGGCCTGCTCGTACACTTCGCGGGTTCGCGGGTGATCCATGCCGTGCTGCCCCCTGTGGTCACGGGGGCCGTCGTCATGCTCATCGGCTTCAACCTGGCACCGGTGGTGGCCTCGACGTACTGGCCGCAGGACCAGTGGATCGCGCTCATCACGATGACCGCGGTGCTCCTCATGAGCGTGCTGTTGCCCGGCTTCTGGAGCCGGATCGCCATCTTCCTCGGACTGATTTTCGGTTTCCTGCTTTCGTGGGCCTTCGATAAGATCTTTGGCAAGATCACCTCGTACGACGCTGCGGTCGGCCACATAACGACCCACTTCCGGGTCAACTTCGCCAATGTGAATCACGCCGCCTGGGTCGGGCTTCCGCCGTTTCATGCTCCCAACTTCAAGGCGTCAGCCATTGTGCTCGCGCTGCCCGCCGTGATCGCGCTGATCGCCGAGAACACCGGCCATGTCAAGGCGGTCGCGGCAATGACCGGCTACGACCTCGACCCGGTGATGGGCCGCGCGATCCTCGCGGACGGGATCGGGACGACGATCGCCACGGCGGTCGGCGGCTCGCCGACCACGACGTACGCCGAGAACATCGGTGTCATGGCGGCGACCCGCGTCTACTCCACCGCCGCCTACTACATCGCGGCAATCGTCGCCATCCTGTTCGGGCTGTGCCCCAAGTTCGGGGCACTCATCGCGGCAACACCCGGAGGCGTGCTCGGCGGCATCACGGTCATCCTCTACGGGATGATCGGGCTGCTCGGTGCCAAGATCTGGATAGATAACCGGGTCGACCTCGGGAACCCGATTAACCTGCTGCCGCTCGCCGCCGGCATCATCGCCGGCATCGGCGATGTGACGCTCAAGATCACCAGCAGCTTCACGCTGTCGGGCATAGCCCTCGGCACAATCGTCACGATCCTCGCCTACCACATGCTGCGGCTGGTCGCCCCGCCGCACCTGCGGGAGGAGCCGCAGGTTGAGGGTCGTGTCTACGAGCGCGGTGCTGGCCTGGTCGTCGGCGACGTTGAGACGCCGCAGGGAGAGGTCTCGCCGTTCCGTGACGAATTCGAGAAACCCGCCGGCCCCCGTCATCAAGCTGACGGGCCCGCTCGGGGCGGCCCCCCGCCTGCTCCCTGAGGAAGGGCGACCGGCCGATGAAACCGCCATCCTTTCGCTACCACGGGCCGACAACTGTCAAGGAGGCAATCGACGTGCTCGCCGACGTCGGCGGCGACGGCAAGGTGCTGGCAGGCGGGCAGAGCCTGATCCCGATCCTCAACATGCGGCTCGCCGCACCGCACGATCTCGTCGACATCAACGGCGTGCGCGAGCTCGACACCGTGACGGTCGGCGCCGATGGCGTCAGGGTCGGGGCGCTGGCACGGCACGCCCGGGTGGAGCACGACCGTGAGGCGTACGCCACGGTGCCGCTCCTGCGGCAGGCGCTGAAACTTGTCGCGCATCCGGTGATCCGCAACCGTGGCACGACGGTCGGCAGTCTCGTGCACGCCGACCCGTCCGGTGAGATGACCGCGGTGCTGGCGTTGCTTGGCGGCAGCGTCGAGGTGGCCAGCCGCCAGGGGCGGCGCACGGTCATGGCCGAGGACTTCTTCGTCGCGCCGCTCGAGTCGGCCATGCAAGCCGGCGAGCTTGCCGTCTCCGCTTTCTTCCCGCGGCAGCCTGGGCGCACGGGCACAGCGTTCGTAGAAGTGGCCCGCCGACATGGTGACTACGCGGTCTGTGGCGTGGCCGCCGCCGTCGGCCTCGATGACGACTTGCGCGTCACCTCGGCGCGTACCGCGTACATCAGCGTCGGCCCGACGCCGGTGGTGATTGACGTTACCGAGGCTGTCGTCGGAGCCTTGGCCGACACGGCGGACTGGGCAGCGGCCGGCCAGCTGGCCGCCGGTCAAGTCGAGCCGGAGCCGGATATTCACGCGACCGCCGAGTACCGGCGGCATCTGGTCATGGTGCTGACTGGCCGGGCGCTGCGGGAGGCGGCCTCGCGGGCGCTGCCGGAGAACGAGCCGACGTCATGACGGCCGAGCAGATGACGGAAGTGTCCGTCGTGGTCAACGGCGTGCTCCAGACCGCAACCGTACCGGTGCGCCGCCTGCTCGCCGATTTCCTGCGTCAAGATCTCGGGCTCACCGGCACGCACCTCGGCTGCGAGCACGGCGTGTGCGGCGCGTGCACCGTGCTGGTCGACGGCAGGCCGGTCCGCTCCTGCCTCATGTTCGTGACCGGGGCCAGCGGCCACCAAGTTACCACGGTCGAGGGGCTGGCGGGGCCGGACGGCTCGCTGCACCCGGTGCAGCAGGCGTTCATCGACTGCCACGGCCTGCAGTGCGGCTTTTGCACTCCCGGTTTCCTCACCACGATCGCCGCGTTCCTGGCCGAGGAACCGGATCCCACCGAGGCGTCGGCGCGCGAAGCGGTGTCCGGCAACCTGTGCCGCTGCACCGGCTACCAGAACATTGTCCGTGCCGTCTTGCGGGCGGCCGAGCTGGCCCGGGCCGAGGCGGGGGGAGCCGCGCCGTGACGACCAAGATGTTCGGTTCCCCGATTCCGCGCCGGGAGGACCCGCGGCTGGTCACCGGCTGCGGCCGCTATCTGGACGACCTCGGGCCGGCGGCCCTCGCCGCGGCTTTCGTCCGCAGCCCGCATGCGCATGCGCGGATCGGTGATATCGACGTCAGCGACGCGCTGGATGTCGAGGGCCTGGTGGCCATCTACACCTACGACGACCTTGCCGGCGCCGTCGCGGAGCCGCTGCCGCTGCTCATCCCGCACCCCGGCCTGCAACGGCCGAAGACCGGCTATGCCCTGGCGAAAGAGCTTGTCAACCATGTCGGAGAACCAGTCGTCATGGTGGTCGCCAGCGACCGGTACATCGCTGAGGACGTCCGCGACCGGATCCGCGTCGACTACCAGGTGCTGCCGCCCGTCGTCGGCATCGAGGCCGCCTGGCAGGCGGAGCATCTGGTGCACCCCGACGTGCCGGGCAACATCGCGGCGCATTTCGTGCAGGAGGTGGGCGACGCGCCCGCAGCGATCGGGTCCGCGCCGCACCAGCTCGAGGTCACCCTCTCGGTCGAGCGCAGTGCATCAATGCCGATGGAGGGCAAGGGCGTCTGCGCCCGGTGGGACGCTGGCGACGGCAGCCTCCGCGTCTACTCCTCGACCCAGACGTCGACCAGCGTCCGCGCTGCGATCGCCACCAAGCTGGACCTGCCGCTCACCAAGGTGGAGGTGGTCGCGCCCGATGTCGGCGGCGGCTTCGGGGTGAAAATCATGCACCCGTGGCCGGAGGAGATCCTGGTGCCCTGGGCGGCCCGCCGCCTGGACCGCGAGGTCAAGTGGGTCGAGGACCGGCGCGAGCACTTCATCTCCTCGGCGCATGAGCGCGCCCAGGAGCAGGTGATCCGGGTCGGTTTCGACGATGACGGCCGAGTCCTCGGCCTGGACGCCCAGATCCGCCACGACAACGGCGCGTACACGCCCTACGGCATCATCGTCCCGATCATCACCTCCACCCAGCTGGTCGGCCCGTACAAACTCGGCGCCTACCGGGTGGAGTTCTGGAGCCTCTACACCAACACGGTGATCGTGATCCCCTACCGGGGCGCCGGGCGGCCCCAGGCCGTCTTCGCCATGGAACGGACGATGGATCGCATCGCCGACTACCTGGGCAAGGATCGGGCTGAGGTCCGCTCGGCCAACTTCATCTCACCCGACGAAATGCCCTATGACCAGGGGCTCATCTTCCAGGACGGCCGCCCGGTCATCTACGACTCCGGCGACTACCCGGCATCGCTCGGCAAGCTCAAGGCGCTCATCGGCTGGGATGAATTCGAAACCTTCCGTGACAGCTGCCGACAGGCGGGCCGCCGGGTCGGGATCGGCCTGGCCTGCTACGTCGAGGGCACCGCGGTCGGGCCGTACGAGGGCGCGCACGTCAACGTCGAGCCATCCGGCCGCGTCATGGTGTCCACCGGCCTGTCCAGCCAGGGCCAGGGCCACCAGACGGTCTTCGCCCAGATCGTGGCGGACGAGCTCGGGGTGCCCATCGAGGATGTGCACGTCACCACCGGTGACACCCGCCGCTTCGGCTACGCGGTGGGGACCTTCGCATCCCGCGCGGCCGTCATGAGCGGGAACGCGATGGCCCTGGCCGCGCGGCGGGTGCGCAAGAAAGCCCTCGGCATCGCCGCGAGCGCACTCGAGGCCAGCCCGGACGACCTTGACATCGTCGACGGCAATGTCCAGGTAAAAGGGGATCCGGCGACCGCGATACCGCTGCGGACGATCGCGGTGCTGTCCAACCCGCTGCGCTATGCCTTCGATGAGGAGTCGCGGCGGGCCACCCAGTTCAGCCGTGGCGTGCCCGGGGACAAGCCGCCCATCGGCGAGGACGAGGCGCCCGGGCTGGAGGGCACCGACTACTACTCGCCGGTCCGGTCCACCTTCGCCAACGGCATGCACGCGGTGATCGTCGAGACCGACCCGGAGACGGCCGAGATCCGCGTCCTGCGCTACTGCGTCGTGCACGACTGCGGCCGGCTGGTGAACCCGCGCATCGTCGAAGGGCAGATCCACGGCGGCGTGGCGCAGGGGGTCGGCGGCGCGCTCTACGAGCGAATGGTCTATGACGAGAACGGGCAGTTGCTCAACGCATCGTTCATGGACTTCCTCATGCCGTACGCGAGCGAGGTGCCCACCGTGGAGACCGACCACCTGGAGACGCCATCACCGCTGAATCCGCTCGGCATCAAGGGTGCGGGTGAGGCGGGCGTCATCCCCGGCGCCGCCGTCATCGCCTCCGCGATCGAGGACGCCGAAGGCATCCAGATCAGCCGGATGCCCATCTCACCCAGCGAACTGTTCCACCTTCGCCAGCTGGCCGCCGCCGGCCAGGTCCCGCTGACCAGGCGGGGCGAGCAGCGCACGGCCGAGGTCCACTCCGTCCAGCGGAAGGACGTGAAAGGTAAGGCATGAAGATAGCAGGCAACACCACATTGCATGCCTCACGCGACCGCGTCTGGCAGGCACTCAATGACCCCGAGGTACTCGTTCGGACCATCCCAGGCGTCCAAGAACTGCGCACCACCGGGCAGGACTCCTACCAGATGACCCTGAACGCAGGCGTGGCGTCCATCAAGGGAACCTACCAGGGCAGCGTCAAGCTCACCGACCAGCAGGCTCCGGACTCGTTCATCTTGCACGCCGCCGGGTCCGGCGCCCCGGGCACGGTCAACGCGAAGGTCAAGGTGACCCTCGCCGAGGCAAGTGACAGCGAGACCCGGCTGGAGTACGACGCCGACGCGGCCGTCGGTGGCATGATCGGCGGCGTCGGGCAGCGGGTCCTCAGCGGGGTGGCGAAGAAGACCGCCGGCGAGTTCTTCCAGGCGGTCGACGACGTGCTGACCGGGCGGGTAGCGGAGGTACCGGCGGCCGCTGCCGCGCCTGGGGCGCTGGAGGCCATCCCGGCACCGCTGGCCGCCGCTCCCGAGGGGGTGTACCGTGCCCCGGCCGCCGCGGCCGCGGCCGGGCCGCTCGCCCGGCTACCGGGATCGGAGTTCGCCAAGGGCGCCGTGTTCGGCGCGGCCGTGGCGCTGCTCGGGGTCGTGGTCGGCGGGCTTCTGGGCCGACGGCGGTAGACGGCGGCCCACCACGACGCCCGGCAACGATAGGAGAGAGACATCATGCAGGCATTCACCGCGGCCGCCGTCCAGATCTCGCCGGAGGCGGGCCCGCTCGCCGCGTCGTCCATCAAGGCCAACTGCGCCAAGGCCGTCCAGTTCGCCGAGCGCTGTTTCGACGCCACGGGCGCCGACCTGATCGTGCTGCCTGAGTCCGCCTCCACCGGCTTCACACCGGGTGTTGAGCCGGCCGAGCTCTGGCGTCTCGTGTCCCCGGTTCCGGGCGCGATCACCGAGCCGCTGCAGGACGTAGCCCGGCGACTGGGCACCCACGTCGTCTGGGGGACCTACGAGCGAGGTCCCGAACCGGGGATCGTCTACAATTCGGCCGTGTTGATCGGGCCTGCCGGTGAGGTCCTCGGGATCTACCGCAAGACCCATCCGTTCCACTCCGAGAACACCTCCATGGGCGGGTGGGTGACCCCGGGCGACACGGTGACCGTGGTGGACACGGGGTTCGCCCGGATCGGGTTCATGATCTGCTTCGACGGCGACTACCCGGAGCTGGCCCGGATCCAGGCGGTACAGGGCGCGGAGGTCATCTGCCGGCCCTCGGCGCTGCTGCGGTCGGCAGACCTGTGGGAGCTGACCTGCCGGGCCCGGGCCTACGACAACCACACCTACCTGATCGGCGCCAACGCCACCGGCTCCGACCCGGTCGGGGCCCTGTACTTCGGCAACTCGATCATCGTCACCCCCATCGCCACCGTGCTGGCCCGCGCCGCCAGCCACGAGTCGTGGATCTCGGCACGGCTCGACCCCGAGCAGGCGATGGCGAGCCTCACCCCCGGCTCAAGCGTGCCCCAGGTGTTCGACCACGTAGCCGACCGCAACCTCGCGCTCATCCGCCGTTACGCCGACGACCTGCAACGCCCGGCTCGGACGTCGTTTCCCCACGCCGGTCTCCGGCCCGGCAACCAGCCCGAACAGTACCCGTACGAGTAAACAGCCGGAGGAGTCGGCATGCCAGCACGCATCCGCCTGGGCATCGACACCGGCGGCACCTTCACCGACATCGTCGCGTTCGACGAAGACACCGGCGCGATCGTCACGACCAAGACGCCGTCCACTCCAGCGGACCCGGCGGAAGGGTTCATGACCGGCGTGCACAAGGTGCTCGGGATGCTCGGCCTCGGCGGAGCCGACCTGGTCGCGGTCAGCCACGGCACCACCGTGGCCACCAACCAGTTGCTCGAAGGCAAGGTCAGCGGCCTCGGCTTCATCACCACCGAGGGATACCGGTACATCCTCGAGATCGCCCGGCAGTCAGTGCCCGACAGCTACGGCAACTCCTACTTCTGGGTCAAGCCCGACCGGATCGTGCCCGTCGACCTAATCCGCGAAGTCGGCGGCCGGCTGGACTTCGACGGCAACGAGATCCGGCCCTTCGACACCGAGCACGCCGCCGCGACGGCCCGCTGGTTCCGCGACCGCGGCATCACCACGGTCGGCGTGTGCTTCCTGCACGCATATGCCAACCCTTCCCACGAGCTCAAGATGCGCGACATCCTCGCTGCCGAGCACCCGGACTGCACCGTCTCCATCAGCTCCGAGGTGCTGCGCGAGTACCGCGAGTACGAAAGATCGGTGACCACGCTCGTCGACGCCGCCGTCAAGCCAAAGGTGATGCGCTACATCACCAATATCAAGAACCGGTTCGACACCTTCACCGAGCGGGCGCAGGACGTCCCCCGCCAGGTGCCGTTCTACATCATGAAGAGTAACGGCGGCGTGCTGTCGGCCGACGAGGTCGTGCACCAGCCGATCACCACCGTGCTATCCGGGCCGGCCGCCGGGGCGCTCGGCGCGGCGCTGATCGCGCAGCGAGCTGGCTACGACCGCGTGCTCACCCTGGACGGCGGCGGCACCTCGACCGACGTGGCGGTCGTGCTGTCGGGAGAGCCGACGCTCACCACGGAGGGGTCGGTCGGTGCGTTCCCGTCCAAGATCCCGATGATCGACGTGGTGACCGTCGGGGCGGGCGGCGGTTCCATCGCATGGATCTCGCCGGAGGGCACGCTCAAGGTCGGCCCGCACTCCGCCGGCGCCGACCCCGGCCCGCTGTGCTACGGCAAGGGCGGCACCGAGCCGACCATCACCGACGCGCATCTCGCGCTCGGCCGGATCCCGCCGCACCTGCTCGGCGGCGAGATCCCGCTGAACGCGAACGCCGCCCGGGACGGGCTGAGCAAGCTGGCCAGAAATCTCGGCCTGGGCCTGGAGGACTGCGCCAGGGGCACACTGGAGATCTCGGCGTGGAACCAGGCCAATGCGCTGCGCCAGGTCACCGTGAAGCGCGGGCTCGATTTGCTGGACTTCATCATGGTGACCTTCGGCGGCTCCGGGTCGCTGCTGGCCTGCCGCCTCATCGACATCCTCGGGCTGCCGGCCGTCCTGGTGCCACCGGACCCGGGCAACGTGTCGGCCTTCGGGCTGCTGACGGTGGACGTGAAGAACGACTACGTGCAGACCGCCGTCTCTCGCCACGCCGACCTCGACCTCGGCCGGATTGGCCGCCTGTACGCCCGGCTGCAGGACCAGGCTGCGCAGGCGCTGGCCAAGGAGGGTTTCCCGCCCGACCAGCACCGCTTCGCGCGCAGCGCCGACCTGCGCTACTTCGGTCAGGCGTTCGAGGTGCGGGTGCCGACCCCGGACGGCCCGGTCAACCGCGCGTTCGCCGAGACCGTCGCCGAGTCGTTCCACCGCGCCCACGAGCAGCTGTACGGCTACTGCTTCCGCAGCGACCCGAGCCAGCAGGTCGAATGGGTGAACCTGCGGGTCACCGGCATCGGCCCGATCCGGCGGCCGGGCTCCCGGCGGTTCGCCCCCGCCGACGGTGACCCGGGCCGGGCCCGTACTGGCAGCAGACCCGTCTGCTTCGCCGGCTGGGCCGAGACACCCATCTACGACCGTGCCAAGCTGGCGGCGGGAGACCGACTAACCGGGCCGGCCGTGATCGAGGAGTTCGGCTCCACGATCCCCGTCCACCCTGGATTCGCCGTCTGCGTCGACGGCTTCGGCAACATCATCGTCACCCAGGCCGGCGCCGGGCCCGCAGCCGCACCAGTGACGGTGACGCCGTGACCGCGACCCTGACCGGTCCCCGCCAGGCCGACCCGGTCCTGGTTGAGATCGTGGAAGGCAGCCTGGCCTCGGTCGAGAAAGAGGTCGAGACTGCGGTCGGCCGCACGTCCCGTTCGCCGATGATCCGGGATGCCCACGACTACCGGGCCGGCATCCACGACCGCCGGCTGCGCAAGCTGACCGGGCGCTCGTACTCCGCGCTGGTGCACCCGGTGGTCAGGGACTTCCCGCTGGCTACGATGAGACCAGGCGACGTCTTCTTCCACAACGACGTCTACTTGTCCGAGGGCGGCATCGGCCACCTGCCGGACCTGTGCGTGACAGTGCCGGTGTTTCACGCCGGCGACGTGGTGGCGTTCATCCAGGTTTTCGGGCACCACGACGACATCGGCGGGTCCGTCCCTGGGTCCATGCCGTCGCACGCCCGCAGCGTCTACGAGGAAGGCCTGATGGTCCCGCCCATCAAGCTGTGGGACGCGGGGAAGCGCAACGACGCAGCGCTCCGCATCATGACCCGCAACTCCCGCATGCCGGACTCGCTGGCCGCTGACCTCGACGCCGAATGCTCGGCCTGCCTAATGGGGGCGCGCCGGCTGGCCGGGCTGTTCGAGCGGTACGGCCGCGACACCATCGAAACCTGCTTCGACGCGATCATCGATAACACCACGCAGACCTACCGCCGCGAGATCCTCACGAAAATCCCCGAGGGCACCTACGTGTGGGAGGACTACGCCGAGCACGACGGCATCGACCCCCCGACGCTGCACACCCAGCGGATCACGCTCACCAAGCTGCCTGAGAAGATCATCATCGACTTCACCGGCACCTCGATCCAGGCGAAAGGCCCGATTAACCACTGCGGCGACTACGCCGATGGCAACTTCCTCAAGAAGTGGCTCGCGCCCATCCTGCGCAACCTCGCCGACACGCCGGAGCGGATGGCCGAGCTGGACGTGAACGAGGGCGTCGTGCCGCTGATCGAGATGCGCTTCCCGCCCAAGGGCACCCTGCTCACCCCCGTTTTCCCCGCCCCGACCAACGCCCGCACGTTCGTCATCCTCCGCCTGCTCGGCGTGCTCGCCGGGGTCATCGCCAAGGCCGTGGACGGGCGGATGCCCGCCGACCAGGAGACGATCCGTTACACCGGCGTGTACGGGACCGACCTCGACGGGCGCCCATACCTGATGCGGGAGGTCCTCGGCGGCGGTTCCGGCGGCCGGTATTATGCCGACGGCGAGGACACCATTCACGTGGTCCCCGACTCCAGGAACCTGCCGGCCGAGTTCAGCGAATCGCGCTTCCCCTTCCTCGTCGAGCGGCTGGGTCTCGCCGTCGACTCCGGCGGGCCCGGTGAGTACCGCGGCGGGCTGGGCTACGAGAAGCACATCCGGATGCTGCGCGATGCCTCGTTCATGTCCATCGCCGACCGCTCCATCCTGTCCTGCTGGGGCGTGCGTGGCGGCCGGGCCGGACGGCCGTTTCAGGTGACGATCGACCCGGGAGGGCCGAACGAGCGGGAGATGGAAGGCCTGACCGACGACGCGCCGGTCCGGGCGGGTGAGATCATCCGGATCCGGACGACCGGCGGCGGCGGCTGGGGCGATCCGCTTGACCGCAAGCCCGAGGCGGTGCTGCGGGATGTGCGGTGGGGCAAGGTATCCGTCGCCGCCGCCCGCGATGACTACGGCGTGGTGGTGACCGGCCCGGCAGACGATCCACTGCTGGATAACGCTAACACGGAGGAGCTGCGGTCGCGGCTGCGCGCCGGGCGCGCCGCCCGGCGGCCGTTCTTCGACCGCGGGGCCGGCTACGCGCAGCTGTCCGGCGGGAGCCCGGCCGCGGACGTGGACTGGCTATAGCGGATCTGGCCAGCAAGAGGAGGCAGTATGACCGACCCGATCGACGGCAAGGTGACCGGTCCGCTTCACGGCATCGTCGTGCTCGACCTGTCCCGGGCTCTCGCCGGCCCGCATGCCGGGATGATGCTCGGAGACCTTGGTGCCCGGGTGATCAAGGTGGAGCACCCGGACGGCGGTGACGACACCCGCGGCTGGGGGCCGCCCTTCGTCGGCCCGGAGAGCGAGCGGGAGTCCACGTACTTCCTGTGCTGCAACCGCAACAAGGAGTCGGTGACCATCGACTTGAAGTCGGCCGAGGGAAAGGACCTGCTGGCGCGGCTGGTCCGCCATTCCGACGTCCTGATCGAAAACTTCCGCCCCGGAGTCCTCGACCGGCTCGGCTTCCCCGTACACCGGCTGCATGAGCTCAACCCGGGCCTGATTGTCTTGTCCATCACTGGTTTCGGACACGACGGACCGGAGGGCGGGCGGCCGGCTACGACCAGATTGCCCAGGGTGAGGCGGGCCTGATGAGCCTCACCGGGTCCGGCCCGGACGACCCGCAGCGGGTCGGCGTGCCGATCGGCGATCTGCTCGCCGGGATGTACGGGGCCTACGGCGTGGTGGCGGGGCTGCACGAGCGCGACCGCACCGGCCGGGGCAGCGTGGTGCGTACCTCGCTGCTCGCCGCGATCGTGGGCGTGCACGCCTTTCAGGGGACCCGCTATACCGTGGCCGGCGAGGTGCCACGGGCGCAGGGCAACCACCACCCGTCGATCGCGCCGTACGGCGCGTTCCACTGCGCCGACGGCATCGTGCAGATCGCCGTCGGCAGCGAAACGCTCTGGCAGCGGTTCGCGCCATTGGCCGGGCTCGAGCCGGGGAATGAGCGCTTTGGCACCAATGCCCGCCGGGTCGCTCACCGCGACGAGCTGATCAAGCACATCGACGACGTCTTCGGCACCCGCCCGATGAGCCACTGGCTAGCGGAGCTGGCGCGCGCGGGCATCCCCGCGGGAGAGGTCCGCACCCTCGACCGGGTCTACGAGTGGGAGCAGACCCTGTCGCAGGGCCTGATGGTCGAGGTGGACCACGCTACGCTCGGCACGATCCGGCTGCCGGGGCCGCCGCTGCGGGTGGACGGCCATCTGTTGCCGCACCGGGCCCCGCCCACCCTCGGCCAGCACAACGCGGATGTGCAGGCATGGCTTGCGGAAAAGGAGCAGCGATGAGCATTGATCCCACGTGCGTCCCCGATGCCGGGCCGGCCGACCGGGTGCTGATCGCCCTGGGCGGCAACGCCATGACCGGGCCGGACGGCAGCGCAACGCAGGAAGCACAGCTGGCCGCCATCGAGGTCGCCATGCAGCGGGTCGCTGACGTGCTCAAGCAGGGTATCAACGTCGTCCTGACCCACGGCAACGGGCCGCAGGTCGGCAACCTGCTGGTGAAAAACGAGCTGGCCGCCGAGGTTGTCCCGCCCGTCACGCTGGACTGGTGCGGCGCGCAAACGCAGGCCACGGTGGGGTTGCTGATCCTCAACGCGCTCGATCAGGCGCTGTCCGAGCGCGGTATCGACCAGCGGCCGGCGGTCGTGGTCACCCGCACCCTGGTCGACCGGGACGATCCCGGGTTCCGCCGCCCGACCAAACCCATCGGCCGCTACGTCAGCGAGCACGACGCACGCCGGTTCATGGCGATGGGGCAGACGTGGCAGGACCGCGGGACCCCCGGCTGGCGCCGGGTGGTAGCCTCCCCCGAGCCGCTGGAAATCCTGGACGCCCCGGCGATCCGGCGGCTCGTGGATTCCGGCTTCGTCGTCGTCGCCTCCGGCGGCGGCGGGGTGCCGGTGGTCCGGGCCGCCGACGGGAGCCTGCGCGGCGCCGAGGCGGTGCTCGACAAGGACCTGAGCGCGGCCGTGCTGGCCCGGGCACTAGGCTGCTCAACCCTAGTCATCGCCACCGACGTCGAGAGCGTGTTCGTGGGCTACGGCACGCCGCAGAGCCGGCCGCTCGGCCACGTCGGCCCCGCCGAGCTCCGCGGCTACGCCGCCGAGGGCCAGTTCGCCAGCGGCAGCATGGGACCCAAGGTGGAGGCGGCGCTGCGCTTTGTGGAATCTGGCGGCCGACGAGCCGCGATCACCTCGCTGAACCTGCTCGCGGATGCCGTGGGCGGCCGGGCGGGAACCGTCGTTGAGTAAACCAGCGCGAAAGACCAGGATGGAAGAAGATGCCTGAACCGATCGAAGTACGGAAAGTAGCCATCGAGAGCGTCACCGACGCCGCCGGGCTCGACGATCTCATCGCCAAGGGCGAGATCGACGCCGACCGCGTCATCGCCGTCATCGGCAAGACCGAGGGCAACGGCGGCGTCAACGACTACACCCGGATCCTCGCCGACCGGGCCTTCCGTGAGATCCTCGCCAGCAGGGGCACCAGGCCGATGAGCGAGATCCGGCAGATCCCGATCGTTTGGTCGGGCGGCACGGACGGCGTCATCTCACCGCACGCGACCATCTTCGCGACCGTCGACGCGGCGCGGGCACCGCAGACCGATGAGCCACGGCTGTCGGTTGGCTACGCGATGAGCGAGCAGATCCTGCCCGAGGACATCGGCCGCCCCGCCATGGTCGAGAAGGTTGCCGCCGGGGTCAAGGTGGCCATGGAGCGCGCCGGCATCACCGATCCTGCCGACGTCCATTACGTTCAGACCAAGACACCGCTGCTCACCCTCGAAACCATCAACGACGCCCGCCGCCGCGGCCAGACGGTGTGGACCGAGGACACCCTCAAGTCCATGGACGTGTCCAACTCGACAACGGCTTTGGGCATCGCCGTGGCGCTGGGCGAGATCGAGATGCCCCGGCCCGAGCAGATCCACCACGACCTGTCCCTTTACTCCTCGGTCGCCTCCTGCTCCTCCGGGGTGGAGCTCGACCGGGCGCAGATCGTCGTGCTCGGCAACGTAGCTGGCCTCGGTGGCCGCTACCGCATCGGGCACAGCGTGATGAAGGACTCCCTGGACGCCGACGGTGTTCTGGGAGGCGATCCGTGACGCCGGCCTTGACCTGCCCGACCGGCCGCATCCCAGCGACCTGCAGGGCCGCGTCGTGAACGTATTCTGCAAATGCGAGGCCGACCCGGACGGCCGGGTCCGCGGGCGCCGCAACATCATGCTCGACGACTCCGACGTGCACTGGCACCGGCAGATCAAAGCCTGTGTCGGAGGCGTCGTCGCCTCAGTCACTGGTGACCCGGCGGTGTTCGTCTCGGTGGCCGCCGTGCACCAGGGACCGGCCGGCGGCGGGCCGGCCATCGCCATCGTCGACCACGGGGACTCACCGGCGGCAGAGAACAGGTAGCCCCTCATTAAGCCGTTTCTGGTCAACCGGCGCGGCTGCATAGTGCTGCCGTCCAACTTCTTTCCCGGCCTGGATTTCTCCGTGATCCGCGACCTCGGCCAGCTGGCCGAGGTGATCAAACGGGACTTCGAGGTCAAGGCGCCGACAGGGACTGAGATCCTGCGGCGGGTGGAGGACGGCGCCTATCTCAGCCGGTACGATCTGATGCGGGACGTCGCGCTCAACCTGATCTGGGTGAACCGCTACAGCATCATATGTATGACAAGGACGTCGTGCGCTGGCGCGATGTACTACGCCGCCGGGGCGACATCTTCCTGCCCGTGGTCACCCCGTGGGAGGAGGGCGAGCGCAAGGTGGCCGCGGTCGAGCAGGCCTACCGGGCACTGCCTCCCAGGTGGGACGCCGGCCGGGAGGACCACATCTTCTCCGTGCTCTTCGACGTCTTCCGGCACCGGCGACACCACGCGACCGAGCTCCCCCCGATCAAGCCCACGGTCGCAGAGGCGATGGCCGACCCGGCCATCCGCACCTTCCAGGTGACATCACATGATCCGGACTATCCGGTCTATACCGACGAGCAGATCGTTGAATGCGCCCAGGAGCAGCCCGAGCTCGAAGCGCTGCATCGCTGGTCCATGGTGCTGACAACCAGTACCCGTGGAACCGCGCGCAGACCCGGCTGTCTGAGCTGGGCAGATCGCGGACGACGACTTCGTCGTCATCTTCACGCCGCGCGATCGTGAGGTCGCAAGGTTCATCCGTCAGGTGGCGCAGGGGCAGCCGGACGGCGCCCGGCCGCAGCCGGCGCGCGCCCGACAGCCGGAGTCGCCCCAGCCCGCCGGTCGAGGTGCGCAAGATCTTCCGGCTGATGCCGCGGATCGAGGCGCTGGCGGCCGTCAAGGGGGAGTTGAGCTGCGCCAACGATGATATGCACCAGCACCCGGTTGATTCCCTCGGTCGCGACCTGGCTGAGCGGTGAGCTGGGCATGCACCAGACCTACAATTCATCTGACATCATCGCGGCCTGCGCGGGGCTGCCGTACGGGCTCGCAGAGGCGGTGCGGCTCCTGCAGGAGGTGCAGCGGCCGGTGCTGCTCGTGTGCGGAGAAGTTCTCCGACAAAATCGGCAGTGTCCGTACCTCGCGGATGATCTTTGGCGATGGCGCGGCCGCCATGGTTGTCGCCGCAGCCGGGCCGGGCCAGCCCCCGGACGTCGAGGTGCTCCGGACCTATGCCAGCGGGCCGGTCAGCGAGGTCAACTCCATCGTCTGGCCTAATCCGGACTTCGACAACAACATTACGGTCTTCGGGCCGGAGGTGAAGGCCCTCGTCCAGCGCTACCTCGAGCAGATGATGGCTGAGCTGAAAGCGCTGCCTGATCCGGACGGCACCGCACCTGACCTGCTGAGCAGCATCGAGCTCATGACAAGCTGTACTTTAACATCGACCGGGTAGGCAACGTGTCCGCGGCGAGCATCCCGCTCGCGCTGGCCGACGCCGTCCGGGAAGGCGTCATCGACCGGCCGCACCGGATCTTCGCTCCTGGGTTTGGCGCCGGCGCGGTCGCTGGTTACGCCGTGTTGCGCATCGATCCGGCCGTGGTGGCGACGTCGGTGAGACGGCCATGCCGGCCACGGCATCTGGCGGCGTCGGCCGCCGCCCCGGCCCGCCGACGACCACCTCGGAGGACGTGCGCATCGCGTTCAGCGAGTGAACCACCGCCCGCAGCCGCTGAGGCCGCGGGACCCGGCGTCACACGCTGTTGACGTGCCAGCGCTGCGCGTTCTGGCAGATGTCGCAGACCTCGCCCTGGCCGCCGAACGCATGGTGCTCCGCGGCATGCCAGGTGGCGTGCTCGGTGCACCATTCCTCGGTGGTTTCACCGTAGACATGCTGCTCGCGGATGCGGGACTCCACAGCGCAGCCACACTCGAGGCGGTCCTTTCGCTTCACGAAACCATCCCCTGCCGGGTAAGTCCTGGCCTGGCTCGGACGGACGGGCGGGAGGGTGCGGCTGGCGGACAGGCCGTGGCCAGCGCGCCGATCGCATCAACGAAGATCCCGGTCGGCGGCTTGACCAGCCCGGCTCCCACCTGCCCGGTGCCTGCCTCCTTGCCGGCCATGCCGGTGTTGATCTGCGGCACAATCCCGGTCCGGACTACCCGTGTCACATCGATCCCCGTCGGCGTGCCGCGGAAGTCAAGGATTGGCACCTGGTAAATTGGGTTCTCGGCGAGAGTGATCTCATACATGGTCCGAGTGGCGGTCAGCGCATCAGCCACCTGCCCGCCGACGAACTTCACGATCGCCGGCGAGGCCGCCATGGCGAAGCCGCCGATGCCGGCCGTCTCGGTGATGGCCGAGTCACCGATATCCGGGTTGGCGTCCTCCGGCCCGTACCCGCTGAGATAAAGGCCCTCGGGCACCTGCGCAGGCCCGGTAAACCACTGGTCACCGGTACCAGACACCTGGATGCCGAAATCGGTGCCGTTGCGGGCCATGGCGACGACAACGGTCGCGCCGGGGACATTCCGGGCGGCGTCCGTGGCAACCTTGCAGGCCGGCATGCCGATGTTGAGGAAGAAGTGCTCGTTGCCGCCGATGAAGGCGGCCACATCGGCTATGTCACCGCTGGGCGCATCGACCGTCACCAGCTCACGCAGGATCTCGCGCAGGAACAGCGCCGACCCCGCCCGGTTGCGGTTGTGCCCCTCGTCACCCATCTGCAGCATCTGCGCGATGAGCGCCCTGACGTCCATCGGCCCGTGCCTCCGGACAGCCTGCTGCAACACCGGCCCGAGCACTGCCGACATCCACCGCAGCCGGTCGATCACCTCCGGGCCGTAGGCGCCGTACCGCAAGACCTTGCCGAGCCCCTCGTTGAGGGAGCAGTAAGCCGTACCCCCCTGGGTAGTGTCGTGAATCTCGAACACCCACATTGACGGGCTGAGCACACCGGCCATCGGCCCGACCGCTCCGTGATGGTGGCATGAGTCCAAGCTGACGTCGCGCGAGGCAAGTTTTCGCTGCGCGTCTTCGGCGTTGCCAGCGAGTCCCTCAAAGAGCATGCCGCCGATCAGCGCACCCCGCATCGGTCCGGATGCGCGCTCCCACTCCAGCGGCGGCCCGGCATGGTAGAACGTCCCCGGCTGCATTCCGAGTGCCTGCGTCGCGGGCCGCACGTCGACCAGATGCGGCGTAGCGGCCAGCATTCTCCGCATCGCCGTCTCGTTGGCGCCAGCCCGCCGTGAGTCAGCCATGACGGCAGCCAGGGCCTCCTCCGTGCCGTCCATCGGCGGGTGCCACTCGACCGGCTCGTAGGCTGCCGCCTGCGCGGCCAGCGCCTCAGCGAACAGCCCGACGCCGGCCGTAACCACGACCGGCTCCCGGTCCAGCAGATCAGCCAGCGGAAGACCAGTCATGGCTGCCGTCCCTGGGCCAGGGCGACCGCCTGGCGGGCGGCCGCTGCATTGGAAAGATGGACCGAGGCGCCGGCTTCGTGGAGCAGGCTCGCCTGGCGGTCGAACCCTTGCGGATCGGCTCGGGTGCCGCACAGCGAGATCACCACCGCCAGGTCACGGTCGGCCTCGCGCGCCACCCCTCGTGCGTCTGCGACCGCCGGCGACAGTGTTGCCGCCGGATCTTCGTCGGCGCCGTACCCCAAGACGACGTCAAGGAGCACCACCGAGCATTCCGGGTCCCTCGCCTCGGCATCGAGGCGCTGCAGCCGGAGCGATGGATCGATCATCGGGTGCGGGCGGCCCTGGGTCAGCCGGTCGTCGCCAAAGTCGATCATGATGTGCCCTTTTCCGCGTAGATCATCAGGCAGCCCCCACTCCGGCTGCAGCGGGATGTTGGATAGCACCGGCCCTAGCGCGTCCGCGGCGATGATCATAGCCTCATCGCACAGCGTCCCGCCCGCGAACAGCCCGCGCAGGGCGCCTGCCGCTGGCTGGCTACCGGACAGACGCTCGAACCAGCCGCCGGCCTGTCCGCCGAGTTGGGTGATGACGTGCTCGGCGACTGCTGTGAGGTCCAGCTGGCCCCGGCCAAGCAACGCGAAGACAACAGGCGTGGACAGCTGCCCGGCCGCTTGGCGAACCGTGCGGGCGACCTCGGCGGCCGGCGGCTTGGAAACGACCACGATCAGCTCAGTGGCCGGATCGGCGTCGAGACCGGCGAGGGCAGTGAGCGTCGATCGGCCGCCGACCGCATCGGACAGGTCTCGCCCGCCGACGCCGATGAGATGGCTGACGCCGACATCGGCATGGTCGAGCAGGCAGGACATCTGCTGTGCGCCGGTACCGGAGGCGGCGACGATGCCGACCCGCCCGCGGCGCAGCGCGTTGGCGAACCCAAGGCCCACCCCGCCGATCACGGCGGTGCCGCAGTCCGGGCCCATGACCAGCAGGCCGCGCTCGGCGGCCGTCTGCTTCAACGCAACCTCTTGCCACACCGGGACGTTGTCCGAGAAGACCATCACGCTCAGGCCCGCCTCGAGAGCATCAACGGCCTCCGCGAAGGCATAGCGGCCCGGCACCGAGATCAGGGCAAGATTGGCCTCGACCCGACGGCCTGCGCCGCCGACCGTTTTCGCCGCCGGGGCGGCACCGACATCGCCGCCAGAGCGCCCGATGTCGGCCATGGCGCGGAAGCTCTGCTCAAGTTCGGCCATAGCGCGGTCGATCGTGTCCTCGTCGCCCGCCCGGATCGCGATCAGCAGGTCGTTCGGCCCGGCATCAGCTGGAGCATCGAAGTCCAGCTCAGCCAGCAGGTCAACGTTGAGCGGCGTCGCCATCGCCACCAGAGCGGCCTGGACACCGGCCACGTCTGTTACCGCACGGCTGACCTGCATGAGACTGACCGAGTCGAAGTACGCCCCCCGCCGGAGCTCAACGCGTGCACTCACTAGCTGGTCCTTTCACCAAGTGGCCAAGGGCGGCCGTGCTGCCAATGAGCAGCCCCTGCGCGAGGTCAGCACCCGAGGTGTGGCCGATGGCACATAGCCGACGGGCCGCCTCATCGAGTGACCCTCGGCCGCTGAGCGCCTTGATCAGATGCCCGACCTCGGCGGCCACATCACCCTGGCCGGCCAACCGCAGCAGCGTTGCCGACAGCGCAGTGGTCCGGCGGCCGCCCACGGCGCTGACGTGGTCCGCGAGCGCCGTCGTGAAAGCAGGATCGCCACCGAGCAGCCGCAGGGCAGCCAGCGTCCCAGCGAGCAGATCATCGCCGCTGGGCGTCAGGCCTGGGCCCAGCCCCACCAGCTTGTCAGTCGCAAGTGCTGCGGCGGCCAGGCAGGCCTTCAGGCACGCGTCGGCCAGCTGGTGCGGCACCGGCAAGCCCGGGCGGGCCGGTGACGTAGCGAGGAATTCGCGGAGCTCGGCCAGCCTTCCGCCTAGCGTGAGAGGGTCCACGGGCGGCAACAGTGGCCGGGGGTTCCAGTGCCGTACGGCATGGGCGCGAAGCCCTCTCAGGATGATGTCGCCGCCGCCGACCGTGACGCTAACTTCGCCCTTGACCCGGGAGAATGGCCGAGCACTTCGCGGGAGCGGCACGACCACCGCGTTCGGCAACCGCACACCGTCCCGTGTCACCACAGCGACGACCGCGTCCCCAAGGTCGATGTACACCGCTGAAGGAAAGACCGCTATCAACCGGCCCCTGCGCGGAGGGCCCAGCACCCACTCCCCGATCGCGGTGCTCACCACGCCGGGTACCACGACCGCTGGGCGATCCTCAGAGACGTCCCGCAACGCACAGCTGCTGTACGCTGTCATGCCTGACACCGACCACGCCGCCGGCCGGCCATCAGATACGCCGTCCGATGATCCAGGCCGGTGACCACCCGGCACAACACCGTGGACCTGCAATCCCAAGCAGAATTGACGCTGACCCACGCAGCCAACATGGATCAATCGTCACAGAATCTGCATTCACCGTCAATCGAGACCGCGGCGGGCCCCATAAATGGCGCTCGTTGCTGCCGACGGCCCGCCGGGACGCCTTTCGACCCGCAGCGTACCTCGAAGCGACGGAGGTCGAAGGAGCCCCAGTGGGACCCGACTGGGGTTCATGCGCGGCCACAATCGATGCGGCGACCGCTATGAGTCTGACGAGTCGTCAGGCCTCATCGAAAATCGTGCTGGAACTCTGGGAGCTCTCAGCGACGAGGCGTCCGGACGCCACCACGTAGCGCGGCGGCGCGTGCCGTGCCACCGCCTCACGAACCGTCGACCCGTCCAGCACCACCAGGTCAGCCGGGGCGCCGACGGTCAGGCCGTGTCCGTCGATACCCAAGACACGAGCGGCGGTCGTCGTCACCGCATCCAGCAACAGGTCCAGTCGCGACCCGACGGTGGCGTTGAGCAGATGGGCGGCGAGGAACACCACCTCGAGCATGTTCTGCCGCCCGAACGGGTAATAGGCGTCCTCGCAGTCGTCCTGCCCCAGCGCCACCGACACCCCGTCGGCGAGCAGGTCGAACACCGGCAGGTGCAGCGCCCCGGTATGCGGATCGCTGACGAACCCCAACCCGGCTTGACGTGCAAGGCGAGCCAGCCGGAGCCGAGACGGCGCGGCGTACTGGCTGATCGCTCGGGCGTGATTGGCGACACCGCGCCCGTGTAGCCCCAGCCGGATCATCTCGACCGCGAGCATCTCGGTGGTGTGCAGTGCGGGGTCGGCGGCATCGTCGACGAGCATCGCAACGCGCTTACCGGTCCGCGCGGCGAGTTCGCACATCCGTCGCACGTGCTCGTACGCATCGGCATCGGTGTACTCAATCCAGGGAATGCCCCCGACCACGTCGGCACCGAGCTCGACGGCCTCGCAGACGACCTCCTCCGCGCCGGGATCCCGCAGCAACCCGTCCTGCGGAAACGCGACGACTTGCAGGTCCACGACACCGCGGAACTCCTCGCGCAGCCGCAGCAACGGGGTGATGCCGCGTAGCTCAGCGCGGGGGTCGACGTCGGCGAACGCGAGGACATGTCGCAGGCCGTGCCGCAGCCCGGACAGCAAGCACCGCCGGGCCTTTGCCTCGATCGTCGCTTCGTCATAGTCCTGCTTGACCCGGGCGGCGAGTTCGATGGAGGCCATCGCCGCACCCATCTGGCCGCTCGTGTACGCCGTCACCGCAGCATCGCCGATCACGTCGAGTGTGTAGACCTTGTCCAGATGCATGTGCGCGTTGACGAATGACGGTGTGACGAGCGCGCCGCTGGCGTCAAGCGACGCCGCGGCCCCGAGTGCGGTGGCCGAGATCTCCGCGATGCGGCCGTCGGATATACCTATCCAGCGCGGTCCGTCGAGGTCGCGCAACGTCGCGTTACCGATCACCAGTTCGAATGGCTCGGTCGCTGCTGTCATGGCCGAGATTATAGGGGACGGGCCACGAGCTGCACGGTGATTGAGCGGCGATGCCCGGCACCGATCAGGTACTCGTCGCCTGGTCTCGCCCCGAGGGGTGTCCCACGCGCAACGCGTGCTGTCTACCAACGAGTGGTTGGCGACCTCGGCCGGGCGTATCTGCCACGTGATCGCGCCAGCAACCGCGTTCCAGTCGTGGATCCTTCGCCGGACATGCGGTCGGGCCGGGCGGACTTGTTCGGCGATTAGCCGATCGCGCGACGGGTAGCGCGCTCGGCAGCGTTTCCATTCGCGGCGCGCGCGTGCTCGGGATCGCCGGTGCCCACAATGCCGGCTGGCTGGCCGGACTGGGGGGTCCAGGCGGTGGCATACGGCGACGGCCTCGGTGAGCGACCGCGTGCCGCCGCGCCTGATGGGATCGATACGCTGCTTGACTGCTATGGCGGCGACTACGTCCAGCTCGCGACCGAGCTTGGCGTCGCGCCCGAACGGATCGTGACGATCATCGACTTTCAGACTGCCGAGGAGCACGCCGCCAAGATCGTGTTCGGTCACGCGGTCGCCCCCCGAGATGCTCTCCGAGCTAGCCGAGATGATCGACGCCGGTCAGTTGACCATCCCGATTGCCGCAACCTACCCGCTCGATCAGGCCCAGCAAGCCTACGCGCGCCTCGCCGAGCGCCACACCCGCGGCAAGATCGTCCTCCAGATCAGCGAGTGATGCCAGTGAGGGCCGAGCCCGACCTCTACCGAGAATCACTCGCCACGGGCTTCCGCGGGTGTCGGGGTAGTCCGGGTGGGCAGTCTATCTGCGTAGTTGGCCAGATGCCTGCAATGGGCGGCTGGATCATCGTGGGAGGGACCAGTATCAGGCAGGGATCCGGCGCCGCCGACGGCAGCCGCGCGAGGCCCCCTGGGCGTGGCTGACGCGGCCCAGGACAGGCTGTGTACGGCATGGGCTGACAGCCGCCGCTTGCAGCGGGTTTCATCTCTCCCACGAGCCCTGCAGCCGCGCGGCTGCCGTATGTTGGCGCTCGAGCGCGGAATAGGGGTGAGGCGCTGATGAGAACTGTTGTGTTCAAGGCGACCCGTGATGTGGCTGTGGCGCGCCTCCCACTTCCCGGACTGCGGAACGGCCTCAGGCCCGGGCGACCGCGCTGCAGACGGCACCTGGCCTGGGGGCATAATACCTTGGTGAGGTTGCGGACTGGAGCGAGCACACCGCGGCCGCCTGTGCGGCTGCCAGCGCCGTTTCTCGGTCTAGGCGCCGAACGGCTGGCCTACATGCGGCAGCTGGTACCGGACCAGGTCACTGTTCCGGGGCCGCCGCGGTCCTTTGAATCCGCGGCACTGGGTCTAGCCCACCCGACATTTTGTCGCCGTCTATGGCTGATGCGGGCTCCGCTGCGATTCGCGCGTGGCCGGGGGGCAGCCCGGTGAACGCGCCTGATCTGCTTGCCAGGCTGCTGGCCCCGGGCACGTTCCGGTCGTGGGACACCGACGCAGTCGACGTGCGGCCGGATCCGGTCTACGCCGCTGACCTGGCCAAAGCCCGGCGGAAGACCGGCCTAGACGAATCGGTGATCACCGGGGAGGGGCTGCTCGGCGGCCGTCGTGTGGCGGTGGCGGCCTGCGAGTTCGGTTTCCTCGGCGGGTCGATCGGCGTGGCTGCCGGAGAGCGGCTGGCACGAGCCGTCGAACGGGCCACCGCCGAGCGCCTGCCGATGATTTCCCTGCCTGCCTCCGGCGGCACCCGCATGCAAGAAGGCACCCTCGCGTTCCTGCAGATGGTGAAGATCACCGCGGCGGTCGCCGCGCACAAGTCCGCTCATCTTCCCTACCTCGTCTACCTGCGGCATCCCACCACCGGCGGGGTCTTCGCCTCCTGGGGGTCCCTCGGCCATCTCACCCTGGCCGAACCGGAGGCGCTCATCGGCTTCCTCGGCCCGCGGGTCTATCAGGCCCTGTCCGGCTCACAATTCCCTGAAGGCATCCAGAGCGCGGAGAACCTGCACGCCCACGGGCTGATCGACGCCGTCGTCGCGCCAGGCGAGCTCGCCGCCTCTCTGAACCGCGTGCTCACTGCGATCACTGCCCAGCCACGCCGAGCGTTCCGGCCAGACCCCGCCAAGATCGCGGCCGAACCGGCGTGGGAGTCGGTACTGCACACCCGCCGGGCCGACCGGCCAGGCGCCGCCGATCTGATCCGCCTCGCCGCCACCGACGTCGTGTCGCTGCAGCGGGCAGGACTGATCCTGGCCCTGGCCCGCATCGGCGGCTACCCGTGCGTGCTCCTCGCCCAAGACCGCCAGGGACCACCGCCCGGCCCCGCCGCACTGCGCCTGGCCAGACGCGGCGCCCGCCTCGCCGCCGGGCTACGGCTGCCGCTCGTCTCCGTGATCGACACTCCGGGCGCCGAGCTGTCTGCTCAGACCGAGCAAGACGGCCTGGCCGCAGAGATCGCCCACTGCCTGGCCGACCTCACGACCCTCCCGGTCCCTACCGTCTCGCTCCTGCTCGGGCAGGGAGCCGGCGGCGCGGCACTGGCCCTGCTGCCCGCTGACCGCGTCCTCGCCGCCCAGCATGCCTGGCTCGCCCCGCTGGCGCCGGAGGGAGCTAGCGCCATCGTCTACCGCGACACCGGGCACGCCCCCGAACTCGCCGAGCGCCAGGGCATCCGGTCCGCCGACCTCGCCACCAACGGCATCGTCGACTACGTGATCGCGGAGACGCCCGCGGACACCGACCGGTTCTGCCGCGACCTCGGGCACGTGCTGCACTGGATGGTCGAAGACCTAGTGAAGCAGGACGACGACACACGGCTGGCAGCGCGCCTGCACCGCTACCGCCACCTCGGGATGCCACCCCATCGGCTGTTACCTACGCTGCCATACCCTGGCGGCGGGACAGCCCTCCGCATTCCGGGCACGCCGAAGGCTCAAACTGCTAGGCACTTCGCCTTCCGTGCAGGATCCTTCGCCCGGCAGATGGCCGCAGGGCTAGCGCGCAGTCCTGAAGCAGACCGGCCTCTCACGTTCGTCTCACAGACTGTCCGGACGGGGCTGGATTCCGGCGCACCCGTTGGACATGTGCGAGACCCTGACGTGCAGGAATAGCACGGGGAAGCACTCAGCGGACGGGTCCGCTTGATTCCCAAGCTGATAGTGCGGGTTCGATTCCCGTCACCCGCTCCACGACAAAGATGCAGGTCAGGCCCCTCAGGCCTCTCATGCCCCAACCAGGCCTGGCTGCCGCGGAACCGTAGTTGACCTTCCGTGCCATTTGCGTGCCATTGACCCAGCGGTCCGGCCACGCCGTCATCGCCCTTGGTCCGCTCGGCCTGGACATGGAAGTCGATCGCATCCGTGATCCGCTTGTCAGCCCCTCGCGCCTCGTGCTGGTAGATCAGCGCGGCGCGCTCGCTATCGTGACCCATCCGGGCCATCAGGTCCTTGAGCCCCGCGCCGCTGGCTGCCGCCAAGTGGTTACCAGCATGCCTCAGGTCGTGGAAGTGCAGGCCCTCCATCCCGATCGCCCGCACGGCATGCGGCCAGCCGGACATCTTGTTGAAGTTGCCGCGCCGCAGCGGGCCACCCAGCTGGCCAGGGAAGACCAGCGCGCCCGGCTCATCTTTGACGAAGGCTGCCAGGTGCTCACACAGCGCCGGAATGATCACGTCGGGGATACCGACGATGCGCCGACCGGCCCTGGACTTGGGCGGTCCCAGCACCATCTCCCCGGTCGAGCGCTCCACGAAGGCGACCCGGACTCGCACGCTGCCCGCCCGGAGGTCCAGGTCACATCGCCTCAGTGCCGTGGCCTCGCCCCAGCGCAGGCTGGCGAACGTGGCCAGCAGGACAAGCGCGCGATACCTCCGGTCATACACGAAGTCGGCCCGGCCATCGGCCATCATCTCCCACAGCGCCCGCTCGGCATCGGCCCTGCTCCTGTACACCTCGGGGCAGGCGCGCCGCTCACCGTTCCGGGCAAACCGGACCCGGTAACCTCCATCGGGCAGCTTGCGGATGTTCCCCACTGGGCGACGGCCCACCTGCTCGGCCAGCTTAAAGACTTGCGCGGCAGTCAATACCGGGCGCTCGGGAGCCTGCTCATCCCCTGCGCCCCGGACACGGCACGGTTACGAGGCAGAATCTTGTCTTCCTCGGCGGCCGTCATCAGGACCGCCCGCAGAAACCGGTACGCCTTGGCCGCCGTCGAAACCGAGACGCCCTGGCTGAGCAAGGTTGCGCGCCACTCGCGGATCATCGGCGTTGACAGCTTGCCGACCGGAACCCCGCCCAGATACGGATCAACGTGTTTCCTGAGCAGCCACCGGTAATTGTCCGCCGAGCGCGGGCGCAGCCCCGGGCGCTCAGCGAGCCAGGCCCCGGCGTAATCCGAAAGCTTGATCCTGCCGCGGTCGGGGTCCGTCCACTCACCCCCCCTCAGCTGCGCTTCGGTCAGGACGAGCGCCCTATCGGCGTCGCCCTTGCGCTCGTATGTCTCCGGACCCGTCCGCATCCGGCCATCCAGTCCCGGAAAGCGGATCTGGTACCGGCCAGAAGGCAGCCGACGGACGTTGCCGAAACGGCGGTGCCCACCTTTGTTGGCCATAACGCGACTCCTTTCACGCGCGGCCGGATGGCCGCAGCCGCTAGCGGCTCGACACGCCCGGCCTGGACGAAATCGGCCAGCGCGGACTCGGGGATGCGAACGTGACGACCGACACGGACGAACTGGATGCGCCTCTCCGCGATCAGGCGGCGCGGGAACCGCTCGCTCGTGTCCAGCAGCTCCGCAACCTGCCCGACAGTCAGCAGCCGCTCCACCAGCTGACGCGACCTGACCGCCATCACGCCGCCCTCCTGGTTGCCGAAACACCGGATTCAGCCCGGATACCGGCTCGTCGTCTTGCCTCGTTGAGCGCGGCTTGCCATCGAGTGCGGTCGGCGACGACGTGCAGCATCCGCCGCTCGTGGTCCAGGTGGTCCGGGTCACCCGGCGCGACCAGCTCCCAGGAGTACCGAGCCGGGTCAGTTGCCGAAACACCGAGCACCGACAAGAGCCAGTGCTGGCGATCGGCCCGGTGATCGGCCAGCGTCTTACCCGACCACTTACGCGATACGAGCACCCGGCGCCCGGCGTAGCCGAGGTGATCGGCGTCGTGCGCCTTGCCCTTGCAGCAGCCGGGCACCAGGCCGGGCCGGGCGTTCTTCGGCTGGATGCCATAGCGGAGCCAGTTCGCGCAGGTCGGCGAGCACGGCTGGAACCACAGCGCCTCCGCCAGCCCGGCGACGTGCGTCCGCTGGGCATCTGTCTCGGCCTGGTGACAGTCGCCGACCTGCTTCGTCAGGTACTTGGTCAGGTAGCCGATGCACCGGTTAGCGTCCTTGGATCCGGCAAGCACGCCCTGGGCGTCGAACCGGACCCCGAACCGCGCCACGTGCCACGGCTCATCCTCATCGGTGATGGCATCCAGGGCCTGGTCCCAGGTTGGCAGCACTTCCCCGGTGGCCGGGTCCAGGTAGGCACCGGCCGCTTCGTCCCAGACCGGCAGCTGGTCCCCGTCGTATCTGATCTCGGTGGTGTCGGGCCACCAGACCTGATGGTAGGTCGCGGCCAGGACCCGGCGGATCTCGGCGCGGGCGACGGTGCCGCGCATGGCGATGTGGACGTGCGGGGCGAGGCGCTTCTAGGGTTCGATGGCGGCGAAGTACTGCAGGTCGTAGCCGAGGTAGCGGCGCAGGTTCTGGATGAACCGGTCGAACAGCGCGGCGAAGGCCAGAGCGTCCCGGGCCGCCCGGTCATAATCGTAGGCGCCCAGGTCGACCGGGGTGCCGTCTTCGCGGACCGGCCCGTAGGAGGGGCAGGTGAGGGTGAGGAACAGGGAGGGGCGGAAGGTCTTGCCGTCCGGCGCGGTGTAGGTCTTCCCGACCGTGCGCGAGGAGACCTTGCGGCGGGGCAGGTCGGGGGTGTCCTGACGGCGGCGGGTGGAGCGGTGCCGCCGGGCGGGCCGAGCCGGGGCCGCCTTGCCGCGGACGCCCGCCGCGTTGATCTCCTCGTCCAGCTCGCCGATGAGCTCGTCCAGGTCGGCCGTGTCGGTCCCGGTGGCGGCGGCCTGGTCGCGGAGCTGCTGCGCTTCGGCGCGTTTCTCGATCCACCACTTCTGCTCCTCGGTGGCCGGGTCCGGTTCGATGGCCGGTTCGCCCTCGAGATGCCAGCCCTCCCGGCACTGCGCCGCCCGCAGCGTCTTGGCCCGCTCCGCGCAGGACGGGCAGAGCGACGCGAGGGTGTGCCCGCACGGGACGAGCACCGTTTCTGTTTCTCCGGTGTCGAGGTTGGTGCGGCGCAGCTGGATCGGCCGGATGCAGGCGCCGTGCTCGACGGCCAGGTCCTTGACCACTTCCCGGGCCAGCGGCATGGCCATCCGCTGCGCCCGCGTCGTCTTGCCCGTGGCGGTGGTCGTGTCGGTCACTGGCCACCTCCACCCAGATGACCGGCATCACGATCATCTGGGTCGTTGCGGGTCCAGGTGTCGGACCAGCCGCACAGGTGGCACTCAATCGCGGCGGCGTCGTGCCGTCATCGAGCAGGATCAGGCCGGTGGCGCAGACCGGGCACGGCTCATCGGTCCGCCAGGCGGTCACCTTGGTCATGCCGCCTCCCACTCGGCCAGCTCGGGCACGCACTGGTCGGCCATGGCCCGGATGTCGGCGTCGATGACCCATCCGGCGCGGACCCGCACCGGGTCGGGGTCGGCTTCAAGGCGGACGAACGCCACCCCGGCACCGGTAGCCGGGTCAGAAGAGATCAGCTCGCAGGCGGCGCCGCGGTCGCGGGCACCATCGCCAAGCACCATGTCGGTCTGCTCGGGTTCGTCCAGCCGCATGGCGATCCGGTCAGGGAACAAGTTCCGGATGGCCAGCACGTCCTTGCGCGGGTCCTGCAGCGCGGCCACCACGGCATAGCCGACCGCCCGGCCCTGGGTAGTCAGCGTGGCCAGTGCGGCCATGATCCGTTCCCTGAACTTGCGGTCCGGCTGGTAGGCGGTCAAGAACGCGACCTCATCCACCAACACCACCGCGAACGGGTACTCAAACGACAGCATGTAGTCGCGCTGGTGTCCGGCGAATCGGCCCGCCCTGGTCTGCATGTCGGCGACCGCGCTCTCCAACATGGCGGCGATCGAGGCAGGGTCGGCGGCATACGCGCCGTGGGTCTCGAAGATGATCCGGCCGTAGGCCAGCTCCATCAGCTTGGGGTCGGCGGCCAGGACGCGGGCCAGGCCGGCCTGCATCAGCGGGAACAGGGCCCGGACCAGCCCCCACAGCAGGGAGGCCTTCCCCGCGCCGGTGGCCCCGGCGACCAGGACATGCGTGCCGTGCAGGCCCACGCACCAGGGCTGGCCGTCCTCGCGGCGGCCGACCGGCAGCGCGGTCAGGTCGGGGCGGGCGGGGATGGGCAGGGGGGGACGACCTGGGCCAGGGCGTCGCGGCGGACGAACTCCAGCACCACCCGCCCGGACCTCGCTGACCGGACCCGGCAGCCCAGCGCGCCGAAGCCGTGCGCGAGGTTGTCCGCGCAATTCGCGAGGTCGGCGGCGGACTGGCCGGAGACCAGCCGGACCATGCACCCGGTCGGTGTAGCGGGTGGCGGTGACCTTACCGAGCACCGGCAGGACAACCTGGCCCCGGTACCAGGGCGCGGCCCCGGCGACCGTCAGGACCCCGGCCCAGCGGCGCCGGTACCGCCAGCCCCGCCACGTCCCGCGGGCCGGTGTAGTGATCCACCGGGCGAACAAGGCGGCGCCTGCGGCGCCGCTGGCCCGGCGTCAGCGCCCGGGCTCTGCCTTGGGAGGCCCGCCCGGGCGCACGCCGGGCCATGCAGCCGCGGTGGCGAGCAGATCAAGACGGCTCATCCTGGCCGAAGGCGGCTTACAAGGTTGTCGGACAGCGTCGCGTGATCGGCATCCTCAACCTGGACTCACACGACGAGATGGACCGGGTCCTCATGGCCGGTCTGCCGATGGCGCATGTGCTGGAGTGGGAGGAGCTGCTTTCCGTGCGGGAGTACTCCGATTTCGCCGACGACGTGAAGCGGCGCTGGAAGTAAATAGCAGAGCGACGCCCGGCCTGGTCGGCTGGTCATCCGAATTACAGCCGATGACCGGTCCATTCCGGAGCTGGTAGTGCGGGATCAGCAAGAACCCAGTTTCCAGCCGGTCATCCTGCAGGCGGAAATGTGGGTGGCCTCCCCCGAACCCGCCGTAGGAGTATTCACGCCAGCCGGAACCCGTCCAGGGCGCCTCCGGCGTCACTACGTGATCCAAAGCCGCGAAGGAGGGGTTCAGCCTGCAGGGCAACGCCAAGACCATCGAGGGCCAGCGGCACCCGGACCGGGACGCGCAGTTCCGCTACATCAACGAGCAGGTCAAGGCCCACCAGGGCGCCGCGGACCCGGTGATCAGCGTGGACACCAAGAAGAAAGAGCTGGTCGGCGAATTCAAGAACGCAGGCCGGGAATGGCGGCCCAAGGGCCAGCCTGTGGCTACCCGCACGCATGACTTCCCCGGGGACAGCGCGGGCAAGGCGGTGCCGTACGGGGTCTATGACCTCACCGCTGATGCCGGCTGGGTGTCCGTCGGCACCGACCATGACACCGCCGCCTTCGCCGTAGAGTCGATCCGCCGCTGGTGGAAGGCGGCCGGGAGCAGCGACTACCCCCTGGCCCGGCGGCTGCTGATCACCGCGGACGCGGGCGGCTCCAACGGTTACCGCACCCGCGCGTGGAAGGCCGAGCTGGCCGCGCTGGCCGTGGAGACCGGGCTGGAGATCACCTGCTCCCACTTCCCGCCCGGCACCTCCAAGTGGAACAAGGTGGAGCACCGGCTGTTCTCCCATATCACGATGAACTGGCGGGGACGGCCGCTGACCAGCCACGAGGTCATCGTGCAGACCATCGCTGCGACCACGACCCGCACCGGGCTGCGGGTGCGCGCCGAACTGGACACCGGCGCCTACGACACCGGGATCAAGGTCAGCGACCGGCAGATGGATGCCCTGCCGCTGACCCGCCACGACTGGCACGGCGACTGGAATTACACCCTCCGTCCCGAGGACTACGACCAGGCCGCCGGCGCCCCCGATCCGTTCGACCAGCCCAGCCCTGACCTGGCCTGGCTGTGCCACCCAGCCCTGACCGGGCTATCCGCCCGGGAATGGGACGCCCTGATCACCACGCTGATGACGCTGCATGACCAGCGGCGCGAAGCGGACCTGGACAAGCGCCGCGGTCACCGCCCGCGGCTGCCGCCCCGGCGCCGGGCGCCGCCCCGTCTTTAGGAGACCGGTGGTCGTGTCAAGGGCGATCGCCTGACGGCGTGCGGTGGCAGGAAGACGGGACCTCTGGTAGATCGGGGTCAATCCGTCACGATCGTCCCGGACACCGGAGGTCCCGTTGCGTACTCAGTCTGCCACCACCACGATCACCCGCGCCGTTACCGTCGCCGCGGGGATATTCGCCCCGGGCCACCTGGGCGAATTAACGCAGTACCTGCCGTTCGAGCTGGTCGATGACACCCTGGAGCAGACCAAGACGGTGCAGCGCCGGCTCCGGGATCTGCCGTCCCGGGTCGGGGTGTACTTCGTGCTGGCGCTGGGGATGTACCCCCGGCTGGGCTACGCGCGGGTCTGGGCCAAGCTGACCGCCGGGCTGGCCGGGATGGCCGTGCCGTGCCCGTCGGAGAAGGCGCTGCGGGACCTGCGCCGGCGGCTCGGCCCGGCGCCGCTGAAGGCCCTGTTCGAGGTGGTCGCCGGGCCGCTGGCCCAGCCCGGCACGCCGGGAGTGCGGTTCGGCGGGCTGCGCACGGTCGCCTTCGACGGCTGCAACTCGCTCAAGGTCCCCGACACGAGCCGCAACCGCTGCTGGCTGGGCCGGATCCGGTACCGGATGGGTTTTGCCGGGTATCCCACGCTGCGGCTGATGACGCTGGCCGAGACCGGCACCCGCGGCCTGCTCGGCGCCGCGCTGGGGTCGGCGGCCGACCGGGACGAGGCCACCGTGGCCCGGCGGCTGCTGCCGCTGCTGCGCGCGGGCATGCTCATCTTGCTGGACCGGGCCTTTGACGCCAACGCGTTCCTGGGCGAGGTCGCGGCCACCGGCGCGCTGCTGCTGGCGCGCGCCAAGTCCACCCGCCACCCCTACGTCCTGGGCCACCTGCCCGACGGCTCCTACCTGTCGCACCTGGGCGGGCTGGCGGCCCGGATCATCGAAGCCACCCTGACGATGACCGGCGCCGACGGCAGCCGGGTCCGCGACGGCTACCGGCTGATCACCACGCTGATGGACCACCGCCGGTTCCCGGCCGCCGCGGTGGTCCGGCTCTACCACGAGCGCTGGGAAATCGAGTCCGCCTACTTCGCGCTGCGGCACACCCTGCTCGGCGGCCATGTCCTGCGCTCGGGTGACCGGCCCGGCCTGGAGCAGGAGACCTGGGCCCTGCTCACGCTGTACCAGCTGCTGCGGATGGCCATGGTGGACGCGGTGGAAACCTGCCCGGGCACCGACCCGGACCGGGCCAGCTTCACCACCGCGATGGAAGCCGCCAAAGACCAGCTCACCGCCGCCGCCGGGATCTGCCCGGACGGCCCAGCCGACCTGCCCGGCACGATCGGCCGGGCCGTGCTGGCCACGCTGCTGCCCGCCCGCCGCCCCCGGTACAGCGCCCGCAAGGTCAAATGCGCCACCTCCCGGTACCTCAACCGCGACGACGGCCGCCCGGCCCGCCCCGCCGCCATCACCGCGATCGACATCGCCATCCTCACCCCGCCCGTCGACCTGAAGCCCGGCAGGACCCACCGCGACCGCCGCAGCACACCCCGGCCGCCTCAGCCGCCCACCCGCCGCGAGCGGGTCACCGCGATCATCACCAGCCAGCCCCCGCGCGAGTGGAGCGGCCACGACCTGGCCGTCCTGCTCGACGTCAAACCCCGGAACATGCTCACCCAGCTCGGCGAATGGGCACGGCTGGGCTTCTTCACCCGCACCGGCTTCGGCACCTACAAACTCAACACGCCGCCCTCCGGTACCCCATCGACAAACCCGCCCGATCCTTAACTTCGCGGCTTTGCTACGTGATCGGCTGCGCCGACCCTGGACAGAACCCGCCTGCCGTACGGTCCGGCAGCAGTCGGGTTCGAGGGAGGGTCTGGGCAGGGCAGCAACGAAGTTGGCGCACCCGGTGCAGATGCGGAAATGGTGACCAGGACCAGGGCGGCGAGGTGCAGTGCGCAGTGCACGACTGGGAGCCACGCTGGGAGCCATACGAACGAACGACTTCCCGATTGTCCGGACTTCCATGAACAGCCGACAGGAAAGCGCCCGAGGTCACGGGTAGGGTCTGAGCAGGATCAACCCGGCCCCGGGCGTCCGGCGACGGTCCGCTGGTGGTGATCAGGACCAGGGCGCCGCGATGCGGCCGTCGTGTGTGGCCGTAAACGACGCGTCGAGCCGACCGGCTAGCCACGCCTCCCGATGATTGATGCGGGACCGCCAGGCGGGTTACCCTGACCATGTTGCCGCGCGGATTCGATGAGCTCAGCACCTGCACTTGTCTACCGGAGGAGGCCCGATGTCTCGAACTTCGCCGAAGTTCGCTGCGGCGCAGAAACAGGGGTTCCGGTGCTTCGTCGGCAACTCAATTATGCTGACATCTGGCTTTCGTATGTATTTCGAGGGCAGTCCGCCTCTATCGCTTCGGCAGGAAAGAAGCATGACATGAGCCAGGAGACTTTCGCCAGGCAATAGGAGGTAAACCCTTGGTAGGGAAGATCGTGGGCTGGATTGTGGGGATCTTGATTATCGTATGGATCATCTCCGATCCAGCTGGAGCTGGCGCGGACGTGCACGCATGGGTCACGGACATAATTAGTTTCTTCACGCATCTCGCCCACGGCTGAGACGTCATAGGCAGGGCCAGGCGGGAGCCTGCCCGGACCGGCCGCGGACCATCCCCTGCAAGGTGCGGTGACAGCAACAGCAGCGACTGACGGCGACTAGCAGCAACACAGAACACTCGCCCGATTCGCTGCAACTTGGCGTATGCCACGCCTGAAAAGCAGACGATCGAGGATCAGCGCCGGGGTACCGTGTCTGTTGCCCGATAATGCTGCCAAGCCGCTGGACAAGACCGTCCATGCGGACAGCTGTGGGATGTCGGCCCAGCGCACGCACCGCGACGGACGGTTTTGGACGAGGTGCCTACTCCTATGGATCAGAAGGTTGAGTGGGTAACTTGAATTGGAGGCCAGAAGGCGAAGATGAACCTCATGATACTGATCATCGATAGCCTCCTGCTGTTGGGAATGGTCGGCGTCTCCCTCTACGGTGCCTCTGCTTTGCCGCCGGGGGCGCGGGTACCTATCCACCTCGGCCCCGGCTCGCACAACAACTGGGTCCCTAAGAACATCGTAACTATTCGGAAGTCCTGTGGTCCGGTTCACGTTTACCCTGGTAGGCGCGGTCCAACCCACCCCCAGCCACACGATTTCCGAATACGTACAGAACATCGGCCTTACCATGTTGCCCGGGGGCGGCGCTGTGGTCTACGCGATACTGGTCATTACGGCCCGGAGTGAGCAGGCCAACGGTTGGGATCCGGGACTGCGATCGGCTTACGGTAGCGCTTGTGGTGATACTGATCACCCAGGTGGGCGCGCTCCGGGTCGCGCTCAACCGCGGCGGTCGCGAGTAGTCCGCTAACTACGGCTGACAGCAACAGCAGCAGCCAACGCCAGGCGTCAGCGGTCGGCGGCACCCAGAGACACGTACACGTCACGCGACAACTCGGGGTATGTCCGGCCTGAAAAACGGACGGTCGGAGAGTCATCCGGCCCGGTGTGGTCCAAGAACGCCGTGCCATTAGCGTGCCATTAACCCTGGTAAAGAGTGGTATCTCATGGCCGCTCGCGGACAGCCAGCTTCGCAGCTCAGAGCACGTGAAAGCCCCGGAAGGCACCGATTCCCAAGCTGATATGCGGGTTCGATTCCCGTCACCCGCTCCAGACTACGAATCCGCAGCTCAACCGGCCTATTCGCGGTGACCGGACTTATCCCGCGAGACGCCTGATTGTGTCGCGTCGCTGCGTGCCAGATCGGCCAGCGGTACGCTTTGACGCGGGACGCTTTCAGCTCTCGCCGCGCCATCCTGTCGAGCGTCACGGCCAGCTGCCATTCCCCTTCCTCGCGGGTATGAAGATAGATCCTCGCCGCGCGAGTCGAGGATGGCCCATCCGGTTCATCAGCTTATCCAGCGAGGCGTCTGCTTCGGAACTGGAAGGGAACGGTTTACCAACCATGCTCAATGGGTCAGCCTGACTACCGGCCGACGGTGGCATCTTCCCTCGTCACTGCGATTTTTCGTTCTCTTCGCCGTATTATGCTTGCATCTGATGCAAGCATAATGGATGCAACATCTTCGCGTCTGACACAACACTGTCCTGTCACGGCCGTCCTGGCCTGCGGGTTCGCTCCGTCCCGGCGCTCACCGTCCTGCTGAACCCAGACCTCTGTCCCTTACGGCACTGCCCTCACGCCAGACCCGGAATGTTGCATCGATTGTCCGGCTCGCGGCCACCGCGTCCAGGGCGCACCCTGCGGTCGCGTCGCACGCGATCGGCTTCGCCGACCCTAGACCTGGTTAGATGCTCCCGAAGCTGACATGAAGCGAGCCGGCGATGACCGGCGACCGTCGCCGGGCTGTATTCGGAACCGCTGGCCTAGTCTTTCAGCATGGCGGCATCCCTCGATGAGCTTCCCAAGATCGGCGCACCGGCGACCCGCGCTCTAACCAACGCGGGCTACACATCCTTGCGTCAGCTCGCCGGTGTCCCGCGCGCGGAACTGGCCAAACTCCATGGCCTGGGCCCCAAAGCCCTTCGGATCATTGAAGACAACCTGGCCAGGCAAGGCCTTCGTCTCAGCTGACATCCCAGCGCCAGGCACATAACAAGATCGGCGCTCATGATAACTGGCTGCGAATCTGTCCGCACGCACGGCTACCGACCGATGAGTCCTGCTTCGCCGCGTCGTCTGCATCGTGGGGCACGACAGCACTTCTCCACGCAAAACTGTGCGGAACCAGAGGAATCGGAGATCAGCCACCATGACCGAGGAGACTGTCAGCGCGACGACCACGATCAGCACATCGGCCGAAACCGTGTTCGCGGTGCTTGCCGACCCATCCCGGCATGCCGCTATTTGACGGCACCGGCCGGGTTCGCGACTCCCTCGATGGCCAACGGCTAACCGGCTCGGGTCAGATCTTCCGGGTGGCCATGTACCACGACGGCCACCCGGACGGCAGCTACGAGATGGCCAGCCGGGTCCTCGCGTTCGAGCCACCACGCGTCATTTCGTGGGAGCCGGGCTATGTGTCACCGGCAACAGGCAAGCTAGAGTTCGGCGGCTGGATCTGGCGTTACGACCTGACCCCGCTTGGTCCAGACGAGACCAAGGTCACACTCTCCTATGACTGGTCGGCGGTAGGGCCGATTCCCCGCCAGCGCATTCAGTTCCCGCCGTTCACTCCAGACCATCTCGACAACTCGCTGAGCCACTTGGCCGCGATCGTTGCGCGCTAACGACGTCCCCGGCCGCCTCAGGCTCGGGCCGCGAATGGGCCCACAAGCTGGTGCTATCCCATGGCACCGCGAAGGCCCGCATTGCGCGGTTGCATTTGGGTTGCAGTTCACCGCCGTGCGGTGCCGTCCAGGGCAGACCGATCAGGCGTATGAGCGCCAGGTGCAGGCAGTAGAGGCGCCGACGCGCCCGTTCGGTTTCGGTCAGCTCGCCGCGCCCGTACCCGCGCATGAAGGCGGCCGGGTCGCCGAACGCGGGCAGCTGGATGGCGGCGAAACCACCCTCGATCAGGGGGTCGCCGTAAAACGCCCGCTCATGGTCGATGATGCTCACGATCGTCCCGTCGCGGATCATGACATTGCTGTCCAGCAGGTCCCACTCGACGAACCGCGGGTCGGTCACCTCGTCCAGGCAGCCCGCGTTTTCGGCCAGCACGCCGCGCACCATGTCGTAGTCCCAGCCTGCGTAGGGGGGCCGTGCCCGGTGCGGATCTTGACGTAGCTGTGAGCGCCGAGGGTATAGGTGGCGAACTTGAAGACATGCCCGGCGGCGCCGCGCAGCGTCCAGTTGGTGAGGCTGATCTTTGAGCTGGAGGTGCTGCATAGCCGGACCCACTCGGCGTTCAGGCTAGGGTTGGAGCCGGTGTCCGGGCCGGGTGAGTCGTAGTAGATCTCGTATATCTGAATGCGATGGCCGGTGGCCAGCGCCGGGGTGGACGGCAGCACGGTGAGCGCGGCGATGGCCACGGCGGCGAGTACGGTCAACCCAGCTGCCATCACGGCATACCCGCCATGATTTCCCAGAAGGAGCACGTCATGCAGCTCAGTGCGCGCAACCAGATCCCAGCCCGTGTCGCGAGCATCAACGCCGGTGAGGCTATAGCCAACGTCGAGCTCGACGCCAACGGCGTCCGGCTGGTGGCCTCCATCACCGTAGAAGCGGTCCGCCAGCTCGGCCTGACCGAAGGCAGCAATGTCACCGCCGTGATCAAGGCATCAGACGTGATACTGGCCAGCGGCGACTGAAGCCATCAGGCATCGCCCCCATCAATTACGGGACTGGCGTCGCCGCGCGGCGTCAGCCCTACGGGCAGGCACCTACCCGGTTACTTACACGTATCCGGAAGGTCGACCTCAGCCACCCGGCCCGGCACCACCGACACGTCCAGTGATGTGCTCACGCTGCCTCCCGCGTACCGGGCCAGGATTACGTACCGGCCAGGAGCAAGATAAGCAAGCCGGAATTCCTGATTCTGCGCAACGCGGTCGCGGGCGGCGACCACGGCCGGGAGCACCACCCGGTAGACCCCGCGGCCAGCCGGCTTCAGGTGCTGCTGGCCTGGTAGCGCCTCCACGGTCGCGGCGGCGGAGAACAGCCGCGCCCCGGTGGACGTATGCAGCGGGACGAGTCTCCCCTGGCACGGCTGGATGTACCCGGCGACCGCGCCGGTCGGCGCCCCCCACGGCAGCGCGCGGCCCGGCAGGCCGGCTGCCCGCGGCGGGTGGCCCGGAAGGCCGGGCCACAGGACGGCGGCGTAAACGGCGAACAGAAGCAGCGCGGCCAAACCGGCCCGCCGCGACCAGTGGAAGCTGGCCTGGGCTCGCAGTACCTCGTCCAGGACAGAAAGCCGTTCCCCGGTGTGCTGCCGCAAGCGCTCACCTCCTCCGCCGCCCTTAGACGCACGGCCGCGGCCTCCGGTTGCAGCCCGCGCCTGCGCCGGGCTGGAAGCGCGGCCCGAGGCGGTCGGCGGTGATTACTCCCCGACCTGGCTTTCCTCCTCGGTCAGCCCTAGCATCATTATTTTTTCGTCTCCGGTGCGGTACTTCTCGGAGTTGAACAGCATCATGTGACCGCATGTGTCGCATTCGATCCGTACGGCGAAGGTGATGTCGCCGTCAGGGTTCTGTCCGGGGGGCAGATCCCCAGCGCCGGACGGGAACCCCGCATCGACCAGGATCACCGGGAAGCAGCTCATGTTCAGCGAATCCGCCGAACCACACACCGGACAGGCCTTCATCCCGAGATGCTGAAGCGCCTCGGAGACCTCGGCCATGAAGGTCTTACGCCATCGCATTCGTCGATCTCCCTCCGTCCAGGTTCTAAGAGCGGCAAGCTCACCGGTAAGAACGGCACGATCAGCGACCGGGCTCGAGCAGCACCTTGACCGCGCCGGTGCGCCGCGAATCCTTCAGGGTCAGCACCGCCTCGTCCCAGCGCTCGAGCGGGAACCGGTGCGTGATGACCGGCGTCAGGTCCAGCCCGGCCGAGACGAAGTCGAAGTAGTGCTCCATGGAATGCTTGGCCACCCCGCCGACCTCCTCGATGCCGAACCCGTTCGAGCCGATGACGTGCAGCTCCTTGAAGTAAAGCGGGGTCCACTCGAACCGCTTGGGCGGCTCTACCCCGGAGATGACCAGCGTGCCGCCCGTCTGAAGCAGCCGCAGTGAGGTTTCCACGGTCTCCACCGAGCCGATCGTGTCGTACACGACCGCCGGGCCGTCCTGCAGCCAGTCCCGCTTGCTCCACGGCGACAGCGGCGTGGTGCCGGCCCGCCGGGCCACCTGGGCGACCAGCGAGTCGGGGGAGGAGGACAGCGCCGCGTGCGCCCCCAGCCGGGTGGCCAGGGCGGCCCGGGCGCCCGGCCGGGTCGCCGCCCATACCTCGGCTGCCGGGTACAGGTGCCGCAGCAGCGCGATCGCCGCGAACGCCAGCGTGCCCGAACCGTAGACGAGGACCGCCTGACCCGCACAAGGCGGCGCGAGCAGGATCGACCGCAGCGACACGCTGACCGGGTCGGCCAGCACGGCGGCCTCGTCCGAGACGCCGTCCGGAATGGCGAAGAGCTGCGAGAGGTGCGCGGCGAAGCGCTCGGCGTGCGCCCCGGTGGCCGCCGCGCAGTTCCCGATGTGGATCGAGACGGGCAGGTCGCCCGAACGGAAGTTGCGGCACCAGGGGTAGCGGCCGGCCCGGCAGGCCGGGCACGGCGGGTCGATGCCGCGGGGATGGCAGGACAGCCACGGGTTGAGCACCACCCGCTCGCCGGTGTCCGCGCGGCGCCCCACCACCTCGTGCCCGAGCACGTGCGGGAACGACACCAGGGCCGTGAGCGGGTTGTCGCGCGAGCCGTTCAGCATGATCTGCTTCACGTCGGAGCCGCACAGGCCGGAGAAGGTCGTCTCGACCCGGACCCAGTTGGCCGCCGGGAGCGGAAGCTCGTCGATGTCCTCGACGCGGACCGGCGCGAACCGGGAGACGAACGCCCGCCGGTCGACGCGCCCGCCGATGGCCGAGGCCGCCTCCCGGGCCAGGTTGTGCCGGAACACCAGCGCCTTCACGCCGACCCCTCCTTGGTTACCACGTGTGGCCGTCGCCGGGCCCTTCGTCAGCTCGTTCGGTACATATCTCCGGCCGGCCGTGACCGGGAGCGCGGCTCACAGGAAGTTGTTCGGCCAGATCATCGTCCGCCACATGTGCGCCACCGGCGAGCCGTCGAAGCCGAGCCCCTCCTCAGGCTGCCGGAAATTCCGCCCCAGCACGTCCTCGAAGTCGTCGAAGTCCACGACCACGTCGGGGTCGAACGAGTAGATGTCGTTGATCGTCACCAGGCGCGACGTCATGTACCACCGATGCCGCCGCGCCGCCTCGGCCTCCCGGCGGATGTAGCCGGGCGGCCGGTAGTCCGGGCCGAAATAGTCGATGTACGCCGTCGGGTAGGAGTATCCCACCGAATCGTCGGGGAAGTAGCGCAGGGCCTCGTGCTTCTCGATGGCCCAGGCGACCTCCTCGTCGACGTACGGGGCCACCAGCTGGGCGCCCCAGTAGCCGTGGTTGGCCGACAGCAGCCCGGCGATCGCGATGTCGTGCAGCAGGCACGCCATGATCACCTTCTCGCCGAGCCCGTTCTCCCGGGCCACCCGGGCGCTTTGCAGCAGGTGCATGCGCGGGATCGGACCGAACCTGAGCAGGAAGAAGTCTCGCAGGCACGGCTTGGAGGGCAGCTTCGGCAGCTCGGGGTTGTCGCCCATCATGAACACCGTGTCGGCGTGCCTCGCCTCGGCCAGCAGCGCGCCCTGGTAGTCCCGGGCCGGGGTGCCGATCATCGCCGCGGCCGGCGGCATGATGATGCGCCGCCGCCGGTCGACCGCGTCGTCCAGCGGCTCCCGGATCCAGTGGTCCAGGCCGGCTTCCCGGAGCGATGCCGGCAGCTCGTGCGGCAGCACCCGGGTCGAAGGTTCCTCAGCCATAAGGCGACTCTAAGCCAACGAGTTACGCTGTCCATGCTGGTAAGGAGGAGCACATGCCGCTCAAGATCATGCCGCACGGCCGGCTGCAGGAATGGGTCGCCGAAGAGAAGGGCTTCTTCGCGGCCGAGGGACTGGACTACCGCTTCGTGCTCAGCAGCGACTACGGCGTCGGTTCGGTGCGGCGAGACGACGCCGGCCAGGTCAAGACGGGCGCGTTCGAGACGTTCGCGGCCGGGCGCGACGGCGCCGACGTGAGCTGCGCCTGCCACTGGGCCACCAACGTGGCGGCGGGCGAGCGGGCCGGGCAGCTGGTGACCACGGCCTACTCGGTCGCGCCGTGCGCCATCGTGGTGCCGCCCGAGTCGCCCGTCCGCCGTCCCGAGGACCTGGCCGGGGTCCCGGTCGCCGTCGGCTACCACTCCGGCAGTCATTTCGCCACCGTGCAGGCCCTGGAGCCGGTGCTCGCCCCGGACGAGATGAAACTCACCTTCCAGGGGCCGCCCAACGAGCGCCTGGACGCGCTGCTCCAGCGGGACGTCCCGGCCGCCACCGCGTGGGGGGTGCCGCTGTACATCGCCGAGGCGTTCGGTTTCCGCAAGGTCGTGGACGCCACGTTCATGATCGGGTTCCTGGTGACCGGATCGGAGACCACCAAGGCCGACGTGGACAGGTACCTGGCCGCCCTGCGCCGCGCCCAGATGGAGATTGACCTGCGCCCGGAACTGTATAAGCACTACCACCTGCGCGCCGTGCCGGAGAAGTACCGGGAGCAGGTCGACGTGCGGGCGTTCGGCACCGGCGAGCGCATCGTCTTCCTGCCCTACACCAGGGAGGTCTTCACCGCGACCCGGCAGTGGACCGAGGCGCGCAACCTCTTCTCCGGCGCCCCGACGGCCGACTACGACCAGGCCGTGCTGGCCTGACGGCTACTTGACGCTGATCCGGGTGCCGTGTTCGGCGCCCAGGCAGATCTCGCGCATCACGCCCGCGGCCGCCACGTCGAACACGTGCATGGTCAGGGACTGCTCGTTGGCCAGCACGAACGCGCTGGTGTCCATGATGCGCACGCCCGCGGCGAGCGCCTCGTCGTAGGTCAGCCGGGTGTAGCGCATCGCGTCGGGATTGAGGTGCGGGTCGCTGTCGTAGACCCCGTCCACTCCGCGCTTGGCCACCAGCAGCGCGTCGGCGTCCAGCTCAAGCGCCCGCTGGACCGCCGGGTAGTCGGTGGTGACGTAGGGCTGCCCGATGCCGCCCGCGAGCAGGACGATCATGCCGCGGGCCAGGTGGTGCATGGCCCGGAGCCGGATGAAGGGCTCCGCGACGCTGTGGATGGGCACCGCGGTCATCACCCGGATGTCGGCGTCCGTCCTGGCCGTGAGCGCACCCCGGAGCATCAGCGCGTTCATGATGGTGCCGAGCATGCCGATGTTGTCCGCCTCGGCGCGGCTGATGCCCCAGCCCTCGGCCATCCGGCCGCGGAAGTAGTTACCGCCCCCCACGACCACCGCCACCTGCACGCCGAGATCGTGCACGGACAGGACCTCCTCGGCGACGCGGGACAGGCTGGCCGGCTCGACCCCGGAACTGCCCGGTCCGGCGAGCGCCTCGCCACTGAGCTTGACGACAACCCTGCGATAGCGAGGCACAGTCGCGGAACCCCCATCCGTCCTGGCTGCACGGTGCGGCAACCCCCGCCCACGTTACCGTATGCCCGTGCCCGGGTCCGTGTCGTTTCACCGGACAGGTGCCACGCTTAGCCAGGTGAACGTGATCTGGGACCCCGGCAGATGACGTGGCGGCCGGCCCGCGCGACGGCGGCTGGGAGCGGGCCCTGGAGCTGGCCTGGCAGGCGTTCTGCGCGGGCACCACCCCGGTGGGCGCCGTTGTGCTGAACGCCGAGGGGATCGTGGTCGCCGAAGCCCGCGGCCGGCGTTACGAGACGGCCGCCCCGCCGGGCCAGCTGGCCGGCAGCCACGTCGCGCACGCCGAAGTCAACGCGCTGGCCCAGCTCGGCGCCGGCACCCGTCCGATTACAGCATCAATGTGGCATCGTTGCTGCCCTGGCAGCATCAATGTGGCAGCGATGCTGTAATGCCCGGGTCTCCCGGGACGCGCAAAAGCCGCAAATACCCCTAAATCGCCCGTGACCGTGGCGGCGCCCGGACGCGCGGCGCTACTCGGGGTGAGCCGTGGCCTCGCCACGGCCGTGGGGCTCGCCGGGGCCGTGGGGCTCGCCGGGGCCGTGGGCCGCGGCGAAGCGCTTGCGGCAGGCCTCGATCTCGGCTTCGGCCGCGCGGCGGTCCGCCCACGCTTCGGCCTGCACCGATTTCCCGGGCTCGATCGCCTTGTAGACCTCGAAGAAGTGCTGGATCTCCAGCCGCTGGAATTCCGGCACGTGCTGAATGTCCCGAAGATGCTCCATCCGGGGGTCCCTGGCCGGTACGCACAGCACCTTCTCGTCGGCGCCCATTTCGTCCCGCATCCGGAACATCCCGATGACCCGGCAGCTGATCAGGCAACCGGGGAAGGTGGGCTCGTCGAGCAGCACCAGCACGTCCAGCGGGTCGCCGTCGTCGGCCAGGGTGTACTCGATGAACCCGTAGTCCGCCGGGTACCTGGTCGACGTGAACAGCATGCGGTCCAGCCGTATCCGCCCGCTGTCGTGATCCATCTCATACTTGTTCCGCTGCCCCATGGGGATCTCGATGATGACGTCAACGTCCACTGGTTCGCTCCAGGCCGGTCGGGGTGGTTAACTCCATTGTCCCTGTTACCCACAAGCCAGCATCGCCCGAGGTGGTTAGGTCATGGTGCGCCGCACCCGGCTCGCGGCCGTGCTGGCGCTCGCCATGATCAACGTGTTCACGCTCGCGGCGGGCGTCACCGTGGCCCGCATGCTGCCGCCGCGGCTCGCGGCGCTGCGGGTGCCCACGGTCGCGCCGGGCCGGGTCAGCGGCCCCGGCACGGTGCTCGCGCCGGGGACCGCGGACGGCTCGCCGGGGACCGCGGGCGGCTCGCTGCCGACCGCCGCCGGGCTGCGTTCGGCCCTGGCCGGGCCGCTGTCCGCGGCCGCGCTCGGACCGCGGGTGTCGGCGATGGTGGCGGATCCGGTCACCGGTCGGGTGTTGCTGTCCGAAGACGGGACCGGGCTCCTGACGCCCGCCTCCACCGCCAAGCTGGTCACCTCGGCGGCCGCGCTGGCGGTGCTCGGCCCGGACGCCACCTTCACCACCCGGGTGGTGCACGGCGCCACCCCGGACGGCATCGTCCTGGTCGGCGGCGGCGATGCCACCCTCGCGGTGCACCCGTTCCCGGCCCAGGACTACCCCCAGCCCGCCACGCTGGCCGGCCTCGCGGCGGCGACGGCGCGGGCGCTGAAGGCCGAGGGCCGCACCACGGTCACCGTGGGCTACGACGCCTCGCGCTACTCAGGCCCGGGTCTCGCCCCCGGCTGGCCGGAGGCGTACGTCAGCACCGGCGACGTCACCCCGATCGTCGCGCTCGAGGTGGACCAGGGGCGGCTGAACGCGGCCGGCGCCCCCGAAGACGCGGACGACCCGTACAACCTCAGGGCGCGCAGCACCGATCCCGCGGGCACGGCCGCCGTCTCGTTCGCCGCCCTGCTGGCGGCCGGCGGCATCCACGTGACCGGATCGCCGGCGGCGCAGGCCGCGCCCGCGCACGCGGCCAGCCTGGCCAGCGTGTCCTCGCCGCCGCTGTCGGCCATCGTGGCCCAGATGCTCGAGGAGAGCAACAACGTGATCGCCGAGAACCTGGCCCGCCAGGTCGCCCTCGCGGCCGGCCAGCCCGCCTCGTTCGCCGCCGCGGCCGCCGCGGTGACCGCCGAACTGCGCCGTCTGGGCGTCGGCACCGGCCTGCACCTGGTGGACGGCAGCGGCCTGTCGCCGCAGGACGCGATCGCGCCGGCCACCCTGGTCAAGGTGCTCGAACTCGCCGTCACCGACACCAGGCTGCGCCCGCTGCTGGCCGGGCTGCCGGTGGCCGGCTTTTCCGGCACGCTGTCGGCCGGGCAGAGCGTGTTCGCCGGAATCGGCGGCGCGGCCCGCGGCGCGGTCCGGGCCAAGACCGGCAACCTCGGCACGGTGACGGCCCTGGCCGGGCTGGTCACCGACCGGGCCGGCCGGACGCTCGTGTTCGCCTTCATGGCCGACCAGATACCGGCCGCGGGAATGCTCCGGACGGCCGCCGGCGCCATCGACGCGGCCGCCGCCGCGCTGGCCGGTTGCGGCTGCCGGTTACGGGCGCGTCCGGTACCACGTACCGTTGGACTGTGAGCAGCACGCAGATGATCGACTGGGACGTCGCCATTTCCACCGGAACCCGGTGGGCCAGGCCCGGGCCGCAGGTGAGCCTGGCCGAGGCGCGGCGGACGGTTTCAGAGCTACGCGACCTCGCCGGTGCCGTTCAGCAGCCGGTCTACGAGGTCACCGGCCTGTCCGCTACCCGTGACCACGCGCTAGGCCGGGTCGCGGTGGTGGACCGGCCAGGGTGGATAAGGGCGAACGTGGACGGCTTCCGGGTCGTGCTCGAGCCGCTGGTCGAGCAGCTCAGGGAGCGCGCGCCCGGCGGAGGATCGCGGCCGGGGTCGGTGATGACCTCGGTGGGATCCCGGGTCACCGGCATCCAGGCCGGGCTGATCCTGGCCTACCTGTCGTCCCGGGTGCTCGGCCAGTACGAGCTGTTCCTGCCGCCGGAGACCTCCCCGGTCGACGGCGAGCAGCCCGGCCGGCTCACCCTGGTGGCGCCGAACATCGTCATGGTCGAGCGCGAGCTCGGCGTCGACTCCCGCGACTTCCGGCGCTGGGTGTGCCTGCACGAGGAGACGCACCGGCTGCAGTTCACCGCGGTGCCCTGGCTGCGGGACTACGTGCAGAGCCAGATGACCGAGTTCCTGCTCGCCTCCGAGCTCGACCCGGCGGCGATCCTGCAGCGGATCCGGTCGGCGGCCGACGCGATGGCGGGCGCGGTGCGCGGCGGCGACGGCGGCAGCCTGATCGACGCCGTGGCGACCCCGCGGCAGCGCGAGATCATGGATCGGCTAACCGCGGTGATGACGCTGGTGGAAGGGCACGGCGACTACGTCATGGACGCGGTCGGGCCGCAGGTGGTGCCCTCGGTCGAGCAGATCAGGGAGCGGTTCAACGCCCGGCGCGGCTCGACCGGCCGGATCGAGCAGACGGTCCGCCGCATCCTCGGCATCGACCTGAAGATGAAGCAGTACGCGGAGGGGTCCAGGTTCGTCCGCACGGTCGTGGACGAGGTCGGCATGGCCGCTTTCAACAAGGTCTGGACCTCGCCGGAGACGCTGCCGACCAAGGCGGAATTCGCCCGCCCGCACGACTGGGTGGAGCGGGTCGCCTCCGCTGCCTGACCGGTATGGGTCCCGGCGTCGCGGTCGCCGAGGTCCGCAACGCCGTGCGGGCCTGCCTGTCCGACCTGACCGCCGGTGACCTGGTGCTGGTCGCGTGCTCCGGCGGCGCCGACTCGCTCGCGCTGGCCGCGGCCGCGGCGTTCCTGGCGCCGCGTCTTGACCTGCGGGCCGGCGGGGTGACCGTCGACCACGGGCTGCAGCCGGGCTCCGCCGAGCGCGCTATCGGCGTGGCGGGGCTGCTGGCCAAGCTCGGGCTCGACCCGGTCCGCAGCCTGGCGGTCACCGTGCCGTCCGGGGCCGGCCCGGAAGCCGCCGCCCGAGCGGCCAGGTATGGTGCCCTCGACCTGGCCGCCGAGGAGCACGCCGCGGTCGCGGTCCTGCTCGGCCACACCCTCGACGACCAGGCGGAGACCGTCCTGCTCGGGCTGGCCCGCGGATCCGGCGGCCGGTCGCTGGCCGGGATGCCGGCCCGGCGCGGCCGATACCGCCGCCCGCTGCTGGCCGCGCGCCGCGCGGTCACCGCGGCCGCGTGCGCCGAGCTGGGGCTCGAGCCCTGGCAGGACCCGCACAACCGGGACTTCCGGTTCGCCCGCGCCCGGGTGCGCCACCAGGCGCTGCCCGTGCTCGAGGCGGCGCTCGGGCCGGGCGTGGCCGAGGCGCTGGCCCGCACCGCCAGCCAGCTGCGTGCCGACGCCGAATTCCTCGACGACCTCGCGTTCGCCGAAAGCGGACAGCTCCGCGGCCGGGCCTCGGATCCGGCCGGACCCCTTGGCCTCGACGCCGGCGGGCTGCGCGCGCTGCCCGCGGCGATCAGGACGCGGGTGCTGCGCGACGCGGCGATCATGGCGGGCTGCCCGCACGGCGCGCTCACCGCCGGGCACGTGGACCGGATCGACGCCCTGGTCACCGGCTGGCGCGGCCAGCGCTGGGTCGACCTGCCCGGAGGAGTGCGGGCCCGGCGCCGTGATGGCAAGGTGTGGTTCAGCGGCACCGGACCAGGCGGGAGGGAATCCGTTGGACGAACGTGACATGGGCGCCGAGCTGAAGCAGGTGCTGATCACGGCCGATCAGCTGCAGGCCCGCATCCGTGAGCTCGCGGCGCAGATCGACGCCGACTACGCCGGCCGCGACCTGCTGCTCATCGGCGTGCTCAAGGGCGCCGTCATGGTGATGGCCGATCTCGCCCGGGCCCTGCACCTTCCGGTGCAGATGGACTGGATGGCGATCTCGTCCTACGGCTCGGGCACCAAGTCCTCCGGCGTGGTCCGCATCCTCAAGGACCTGGACACCGACATCACCGGCCGGCACGTGCTGATCGTCGAGGACATCGTGGACTCCGGGCTCACCCTGTCGTGGCTGGCCGGCAACCTGCGCTCGCGCGGCCCCGCGTCGCTGACGGTCTGCGCCATGCTGCGCAAGCCGGGCTCGGCCCAGATGCACGTGGACGTGGCCTACACGGGATTCGATATCGGTGATGAGTTCGTCGTGGGGTACGGCCTTGACTATGCTCAGCGTTATCGCAACCTGCCGTTCATCGGGACGCTGGCCCCGTCGGTGTACGGGGGCGGTTAGGTCCGGCGGACTGTGCCTAATGGGCAGGGGAACACAATCCGCCAGGGAAAGCGTTCCCTTTGCAGGCGCTGCGCCACGCGGTGTACCGCCTGAGTTTTACGGCTCGCGACCACTGCTGGAGCACGGGCTGCGAGAATGAGTAGGAGCATGGCCGTCCCGCCGGAGGTCGACGGGAGCGAGAGGCTGGTCAGGAGGGAACGGCCCCGGGCCGACGGGGTCGCTCATCGATGGAGCTAAGGCGCTTTTTCCGAGCCCCGCTGCTGCTCATCGCGGTGGCGGTGCTGTTGTTGCTTTTCGTGCTTGACTACGCCAATTCGGGCAGCACGTACAAGCAGGTGGATACCTCGCAGATCGTCCAGCTCATCGATCAGGGTAAGGTCAAGAACGCGCTGATCGTCGACAAGAACCAGACGATCCAGATCACGACCAAGAGCGGCCAGAACCTCGAGGCCTCCTGGGTCTCCGGCCAGGGCCTTCAGCTGGCCAATGAGCTGCAGGCCCAGGCCGATAAGGGCACCCTGAAGGACGGCTACACCGTCAACATCCCGAAGAGCAACGCCCTGCTCGACCTGATCCCGACGGCCCTCATCTACCTGGTCATCTTCCTGCTGTTCTTCTTCATGCTGTCGCAGATGCAAGGCGGCGGCTCCCGGGTGATGAACTTCGGCAAGTCCCGGGCCAAGCTGATCACCAAGGACACCCCGAAGACGACGTTCGCCGACGTGGCCGGCGCGGACGAGGCCATCGAGGAACTCCAGGAGATCAAGGAGTTCCTGCAGACCCCGGCCAAGTTCCAGGCCATCGGGGCCAAGATCCCCAAGGGCGTGCTGCTGTACGGGCCGCCGGGCACCGGCAAGACCCTGCTGGCCCGGGCCGTGGCCGGCGAGGCGGGCGTGCCGTTCTACTCGATCTCCGGCTCGGACTTCGTGGAGATGTTCGTCGGTGTCGGCGCGTCCCGGGTCCGCGACCTGTTCGAGCAGGCCAAGGCCAACGCCCCGGCGATCGTGTTCGTGGACGAGATCGACGCCGTGGGTCGGCATCGCGGGGCCGGCCTCGGCGGCGGGCACGACGAGCGCGAGCAGACGCTGAACCAGATGCTGGTCGAGCTGGACGGCTTCGACACCAAGGGCGGCGTCATCGTGATCGCCGCCACCAACCGGCCCGACATCCTCGACCCGGCGCTGCTGCGCCCGGGCCGGTTCGACCGGCAGATCGTGGTGGCCCAGCCCGACCTGGCCGGCCGCAAGGGCATCCTGAAGGTGCATGCCCGGGGCAAGCCCATCGCCCCCGGCGCCGACCTCGACATCATCGCCCGCCGAACCCCCGGCTTCACCGGCGCCGACCTGGCCAACGTGATCAACGAGGGCGCGCTGCTGACCGCGCGGTCCAACGGCAAGCAGATCACGATGGAGGCGCTCGAGGAGGCCATCGACCGGGTCATGGCGGGCCCGGAGCGCAAGAGCGTGCTGCTCTCGGAGAAGGAGCGGAAGGTCATCGCCTACCACGAGGGCGGCCACGCGCTGGTCGGCCACGCGATGCCGCACGCCGATCCGGTGCACAAGGTGACGATCATCCCGCGCGGCCGGGCGCTCGGCTACACCAGCGCGCTGCCGACTGAGGACAAGTTCCTGGTCACCCGGGCCGAGATGCTCGACCAGCTTGCCATGCTGCTCGGCGGGCGGACCGCCGAGGAGCTGATCTTCCACGAGCCGACCACCGGTGCCGCCAACGACATCGACAAGGCCACCCAGATCGCCCGCGGCATGATCACCGAGTACGGCATGAGCGAGCGGCTGGGCGCGCGCAAGTTCGGCAACGGGGACGGCGAGCCGTTCCTCGGCCGGGAGATGACGCACAGCCGTGACTACTCCGAGGAGATCGCCTCCTCCATCGACGAGGAGATCCGCCGCCTGATCGAGTCCGCCCACGACGAGGCCTGGGAAGTCCTGACCGAGTACCGCGACGTGCTCGACGCGCTGGTGCTCCGCCTGCTGGACAAGGAGACGGTGTCCAGGCAAGAGGTCCTGGAGATCTTCGCGACGGTGCAGAAGCGGCCGTCCCGCGGCTCGTACACGGGCTACGGCAAGCGGCTGCCCTCGGACCGCCCGCCGGTGCTCTCGCCCAAGGAGCTCGCCCTGGCGGCCGCCGACGGCGGCGCGGGCAACGGCAACATGGCGCTGCCGGCCAACGGCCAGTCCTTCGGCTTCAATCCCGGCGCCGCGGGCCAGCCGGGCGGCTACGGCGAGCCCACCGACGACGTACCCAGCGACAGCGGATGACGGAGGCCGTTCCGGCCCCGGAGGACGTGTCGCCGCCCGGGGCCGGTACTGATTTCGACCTGCCGCGCATCGAGCGCGCGGTCCGGGAGATCCTGCTCGCGGTCGGCGAGGACCCCGAGCGCGACGGCCTGCGCGACACCCCGGCCAGGGTCGCGCGGGCCTACGCCGAACAGTTCGCCGGGCTACGGCAGCACCCGCAGGACGTGCTCACCACCGTCTTCGACGCGGACCACGACGAGATGGTCATCGTCCGCGACATCGAGCTGTACGGGACCTGCGAGCATCACCTGGTCCCGTTCATCGGCGTCGCCCACATCGGGTACATCCCGAACACCAAGGGCCAGATCACCGGCCTGTCCAAGCTGGCCAGGCTGGTCGACGTGTACGCGCGGCGGCCCCAGGTGCAGGAGCGGATGACCAGCCAGATCGCCGACGCCCTGGTCGGCTCGCTGGACCCGCGCGGGGTCGTGGTGGTCATCGAGGCCGAGCACCTGTGCATGACCATGCGCGGGGTGCGCAAGCCGGGAGCGCGGACGGTGACCTCGGCGGTGCGCGGCGCCTTCCGGGAGAGCGACGTCACCCGGGCCGAGGCGATGAGCCTCATTTACGGGCGGCACTGAACTGAAACGTTTCCCGCGGCGTCTCATTGGGTAGACAGGCGGGCCATCGGTGCTCGCGGGGGGACCGCAAACGCGAAATTCCGGTATTTCCGGGGCGTCTCGCCGACTCCGTCCCGTTAGCCGAGACCTTTGCCTACCCTTGGGGAGGTACCGTGAGTGCAGGATGCGAGGCGGCGCGGTGACCACGCTGACCGATCGTGCTCTAGGGCCTGATAAGAAAGCTGCCGAGATGAGCGACAGCGACGACGCTGGATCCGCGGACCGGGCGAGCACAGCTTGGGCCAAGGCCGGCGGTATCCAGGCTCCGGCCGGATCCCCAAGCCCCGCTGACCACCAGCGCCGCGCCTGGGTACCCGGCACGGCGGCGTTGCTGACCGCGCTGATCGGCCTCTCGGACATCCTCAACATCTTCCGGCCCGACCTGGCAAACCGGCTGCACAAGTTCGCCTACATGGTCCCGGGGACGCTGACCACCGTGGCCCGCAGTGCCGACGTCCTCATCGGGCTGATGCTGCTGATGCTGGCGCACGGCCTGCGCCGCCGGAAGCGGCGCGCCTGGCAGGCGGTGTCCGCGCTGCTGGCCTTCGACATCGCCATCCACTTCCTGCACGCGCAGCGGATTCCCACCGCCGTCGTCTCGCTGGTGCTGCTCATCGCGCTGCTCTACTTCCGGGACGAGTTCTACGCCGAGGGCGATCCGCGCACCCGGTGGCGGGCGCTATGGGTCCTCGGCGGCCTGATCGTGGCCGACGTCGTCATCGGCCTGACCTACATCCTGCTGGCCCGGGGGCTGGCCGAGGACTACTCGTTCGTCCAGCGGGTGCAGGAGGTGGTCTACGGCCTGATTGGGGTATCCGGTCCGGTGCAGTGGGCGCCGGAGGCCCGCGGAGACCTGTTCAACATCTTCACCAGCGCGCTCGGCCTGTTCACCGTCATCGTCGCCGCGTACCTGTTCCTGCGCCCGGCCGAGCCCCGGGCCAGGCTGGGCGGCGCGGACGCGGCCCGGGTCAGGGAGCTGCTGGGACGGCACGGGGACCGGGACTCGCTCGGCTACTTCGCGCTGCGCGACGACAAGAGCGTGATCTGGTCGCCCACCGGCAAGGCCTGCGTCTGCTACCGCGTGGTCTCCGGCGTAATGCTGGCCAGCGGCGACCCGATCGGCGACCCGGAGGCCTGGCCCGGCGCGATCGGCCCGTTCCTGGACGAGGCGGCGCGGCACGCCTGGAGGCCGGCCGTGATGGGATGCAGCGAACTGGGCGCGGAGGTGTGGTGCCGCGAGGGTGGCCTGACCGCGCTCGAACTCGGCGACGAGGCGCTCGTGCACGTGGCCGACTTCAGCCTGTCCGGCCGGTCGATGCGGAACGTCAGGCAGATGGTCAACCGGGTGGCCAAGCACGGCTACACCGCCGAGGTCCGCCGGGTCGGCGAGATACCGCGGCGGGAACTCGACGCCATCGTCAAGGCCGCCGACTCCTGGCGCGGCAGCCATACCGAGCGCGGCTTCTCCATGGCCCTGGGCCGGATCGGCGCGCCCGGCGACGAGGACTGCGTACTCGTCACCGCGACCGAGAACGGGGTCATCCGCGCGGTCCTGCAGCTCGTCCCCTGGGGCGCCGACGGCCTGTCGCTCGACCTGATGCGGCGGGACAAGGGCGCCCAGCCCGGGCTGAACGACTTCCTGATCGTGGAGACCATCAAGGCCGCCCCCGGCCTCGGCGTGAAGCGCATCTCGCTGAACTTCGCCGTGTTCCGGGCCGCGCTCCAGCGCGGCGAGCGGATCGGCGCGGGCCCGGTGCTGCGGGCCTGGCGCTCGGTGCTCATCTTCGCCTCCAAGTGGTTCCAGATCGAGTCGCTGTACAAGTTCAACGCCAAGTTCTGCCCCGTCTGGGAGCCGCGCTTCTTCATCTTCCCGAGCTCCAAGGACGCGCCCAGGATCGCGCTGGCCGCGCTCGAGGCGGAGGCGTTCCTGGTCTGGCCGCGGCTCGGGTTGCGCCGGATCGCCCGCAAGCTCGGCCTGGGCAAGCTCAAGCGGCGGCAGCGGCGCCGGGAGCCGGTGCCCCAGCGGTGACGCGGCTACCCGGATTGCCGCGCGCGGACCGGTGCCTGGTCATGGGCGTGGTGAACGTCACGCCGGACTCGTTCTCCGACGGCGGCCAGTGGTACGGGGCGGACGCGGCCATCGGGCACGGCCGGGACCTGGCCGCGCAGGGCGCGGACATCGTGGACGTGGGCGGCGAGTCCACCCGGCCCGGGGCCCAGCGCATCGGTGAGGAAGAGGAACTGCGCCGGATCGGGCCGGTGGTCACCGAACTGGTCCGGGCCGGGCTGCCGGTCTCCATCGACACCATGCGCGCCCGGGTGGCGGAGTTCGCGCTCGACGCGGGGGTGCAGCTGGTCAACGACGTGAGTGGCGGCCTGGCCGACCCGGACATGCCCCGCCTGGTGGCCGCGGCCGGCGTCGGCTACGTCGTCATGCACTGGCGCGGCCACAGCCGGGACATGTACTCCCGCGCGGTCTACGCCGACGTGGTGGCCGAGGTCCGCGACGAACTGGCCCGGCGGGTGGACGCGGTGGTGCACGCCGGGGTGGATCCCGGGTGCATCGTGCTCGATCCCGGCCTGGGGTTCGGCAAGCGGCCGGAGCACAACTGGCCGCTGCTGACCCACCTGGCCGAGCTGGGCACGCTCGCCGGGGGCACCTTCCCGGTCCTGGTCGGTGCCTCGCGCAAGCGCTTCCTGGGCAACCTGCTGGCCGGCCCGGACGGCACGCCGCGGCCGTTCGAGGACTGCGACGCGGCCACGGTGGCGGCCACGGCCCTCGCTGCCGCGGCCGGCGCCTGGTGCGTGCGGGTGCACCAGGTGCCGGCGAACGCGGACGCCGTGCGCGTCGCGGCCACCTGGCGGGACGCCGCCGGGAAGAGCACGGCCGCTACGCTGCCGGTCACCGGCCCGTCCTGATCATGCGCCGCCGCGTGGTGCTCTCGGTCGGGAGCAACCTGGGTGACCGGCTGGGTACCCTGCAAGGATGCGTGCAAGCCATCGGCGGCCTTCCGGATACTGACATGCTGGCCATCTCGCCCGTCTACGAGACCGACCCGGTCGGCGGCCCGGCGCAGCCCGGCTACCTGAACGCCGTGCTGGTGATCGGGACCAGCCTGGAGCCGCATGACCTGCTCGCGGCGACCCAGCGGATCGAGGCGGACTTCGGCCGGGTCAGGAAGGAACGGTTCGGGCCCCGTACCCTCGACATCGACGTGATCAGCTACCCGGGAGAAAACAGCGACGACCCGGTGCTCATCCTGCCCCACCCGCGCGCGCACGAGCGCGCGTTCGTCCTCGCGCCCTGGCTCGACGTCGACGCCGGGGCCAGCCTGCCCGGCCGCGGCCCGGTCGCGGACCTGCTCGGCCGGCTCGGCCGCGGCGGCGTCCGGCGCCGGCCGGACCTGGTGCTGACGGCCGGGACGTCATGAGGCCGACCCGGGTATCGACGCTAGTCGTGGTGGCCGTGGTCTGCGCGGCGCTGACCTGGGTGCTGCTGCGGTCGGTGTACCAGCACCTGCCGCCGCTGCCCTGGACCGGGGTGCCCGCGCTGCTGATCGCCGCGCTGGCCGAGGCCTGGACCGGCCGTGACCTGAAGGCGCGGATCGCCGGGAAGCGCGGCCTGAAGCCGGTGGCGCCGCTGTTCGTGTCGCGGATGGTGGCCCTGGCCAAGGCCAGCTCGCTGGCGGCGGCGATCATCGCCGGCCTGGCGGCGGGCTTCGACATCTACCTGAGCGGCTCGCTGGCCGCCACCGTGCCGCGCCAGGATGCGCTCGCCGCAGCGGTGACCTTCGCCGCCGCCGTGGTGCTCGCCTGCGCCGCGCTGTACCTCGAGTACTGCTGCCGGGTGCCGGGCGACCCGGACGGCGACCAGTCCCAGGCCGCCAGGCCGGACCACTGAACCGGCGGGTTCGGGGTGCTCGCGGTGCACGCCGGGTACCCGGCCGCCTTCGCGCTGACCGCGGCGGTGCTGCCGGCGGTGCTGGCCGCCGCCGGGCGGCTCCGGCCGCGGGGCACCGGGCCGGCGCCGGGGCACGCGGCATAGCCCGTTCGGCATAATCTCTGACCCGAACGGCCCGGGTACCAGCCCGCCCGTCACCACCCGCCCCATGGGCGCCCTTATCCTGGTCACGCACGTCCGGTACCCGCCGAGGACTGGAACGAGATGAACCCTGAACCCAACCCGGATCCGGCCGCCGGGCACCCGGCCCGGCTCGCGGTCGGCATCATCGGCGCCGGGAGAACGGGCACCGCGCTCGGCGCGGCGCTGGCCCGGGCCGGCCACCAGATCGTGGCCGCGTCCGCGGTGTCGGACGCCTCACTGCGCCGGGCGCACGCGAACTTCCCCGGCGCGGCCATCGCCGAGCCCGGCCAGGTTCTGCGCCGTGCCGACCTCGCCCTGCTCACCGTGCCCGACGACGTGCTGCCCGGCCTGGTCGCCGGGCTGGCGGCGACCGGAGCGCCGCTGGAGGGCCGGATGCTGGCCCACGCGAGCGGACGCTACGGGGTGACCGTGCTCGACCCTGCGGTGCGCCAGGGCGCGCTCCCGCTGGCGCTGCACCCGGTGATGACGTTCACCGGCCGCGACGACGACGTCGACCGGATCGCCGGGACCTGCTTCGGGGTGACCGCGCCCGGCGTGCTCAGGTCCGCGGCCGAGGCGCTGGTGATCGAGATGGGCGGCGAGCCGGTGTTCATCGCCGAAGAGCACCGGGACCTGTACCACGCGGCCATCGCCGGCGCCGCCAACCACCTGATCACGCTCGTCGCCCAGGCCACGGACCTGCTCCGGGCGGCCGGGGTGGCCGAGCCCGCGCGGCTGCTCGCGCCGCTGCTTTCCGTCTCCCTGGACAACGCGCTGCGCTTCGGCGACGCCGGGCTGACCGGCCCGGTCGCCCGCGGCGACGCGACCACCGTGGCCGCGCACGTGGCCGCGCTCGAGGCCGCGGCGGGCACCTCGGCCGCGGGTATCTCGGGCGCCGGCCCGGCCGCTTACGTGGCCATGGCCCGGCTCACCGCGGACCGCGCGCTGGCGGCCGGGATCCTCAAGCCCGCCGACGCCGAACGCCTGCTCGATGTGCTGGGCGGCCGCCCGTGAGCGATCTGCCCCGGCTCGCCGCCACCCGGGCCGAACTCGCGGCGGCCCGGGCCGCCCCGAGCGGGCCCGTCGTCCTGGTGCCGACCATGGGCGCCCTGCACGCCGGGCACGAGCGGCTGCTGCGCGCGGCCCGCACGCTGGCCGGACCGAGGGGCAGCGTCGTCGTCTCGATCTTCGTCAACCCGCTCCAGTTCGGGCCGGGTGAGGACCTCCACCGCTACCCGCGGACCCTGGAGGAGGACCTGGCCATGTGCGCCCGCGAGGAGGTCGGGCTGGTCTTTGCCCCCTCGGCGGCCGAGATGTATCCCGGCGGCCGGCCGGAGGTGACCGTCGACCCGGGTCCGGCCGGGCGCCTGTTCGAGGGCGAGTTCCGCCCCGGCTTTTTCGGCGGCGTGCTGACCGTCGTGCTCAAGCTGCTGCACCTGACGCGCCCGGCCGTCGCGGTGTTCGGCCAGAAGGACGCGCAGCAGCTCGCACTGGTCCGCCGTATGGTGACCGACCTGGACCTGGACGTCGTGATCGAGCCCGTGCCGACCGCGCGTGATGCCGACGGGCTCGCCACCTCGAGCCGGAACCGCTACCTGTCCGCGGCCGACCGGGCGGTGGCGCTCGCGCTGCCGCGCGCGCTGCTGGCCGGACAGACCCGGGCGGCCGGCGGCGCCGGCCCGGCCCTCGCCGCCGCCCGGGCCGTGCTGGCCGCCGAACCCGCCCTGGCGGTCGACTACGTCGCGGTGGTGGATCCGGGCACGTTCGGGCCGGCCGGGCCCGGGCCCGCGCTGCTGGTGGCGGCGGCCCGGGCGGGCGGGACGCGGCTGATCGACAACATGCCCGTCGTGCTGCCGGAAGGCGCCGCCGACGCCCAGGACGCTGCCACGGGAGGACCGGCCGGCGATGCTGCTCACCATTGACATCGGCAACACGAACACCGTACTCGGGGTCTTCGACTCCGACCGGGTGATCGAGCACTGGCGGATCGCGACGATCCCGGACCGGACCGCGGACGAACTCGCCGTGGTGCTGCGCGGCCTGCTCGAGGGCAGCGGCACGCTCGCCGGGACGGAGATCAGCGGTATATCGCTGTGCTCCACGGTGCCTTCGGTGCTGCGCGAGATGAGAGAGATGTGCGAGCGCTATTTCGGGGACCTGGAAACGGTCATCGTCGAGCCGGGGGTAAAGACGGGGGTGCCGGTGCAGACCGACAACCCCAAGGAAGTGGGCAGCGACCGGATCATGAACTCGCTCGCCGCGGTGCACCTTTACGGCGGCCCGGCCATTGTCGTGGATTTCGGCACATCGACGAACTTCGACGCGGTGAGCTCCCGCGGCGAGTTCGTCGGCGGCGCGCTCGCGCCGGGCATCGAAATTTCAGTGGACGCGCTGTCCCGCCGGGCCGCGCAGTTGCTTAAGGTCGAGCTGACTAGGCCACCGCGGGTGATCGGCAAAAATACCGTGGAGTCGCTGCAATCGGGCATCATCTACGGCTTCGCCGCGCAAGTCGAGGGAATTGCGCGGCGGATGGCGCGGGAACTGTCGCCCGATGACCCGCGCGCGGTGACCACTATCGCCACTGGCGGCCTGGCGCCGCTCATTATCGACGAGGTGAGCGTCATTGACGCGTACGAGCCCTGGCTCACCCTGATTGGCCTGCGGCTGGTCTACGAGAAGAACGCGGGGCGCGCGGAGTTGCCCGGGCTGCGGTAACCCTCCGCGGCCAACCGGGTTTCCGGGTTTCCGGCTCTCCGGCTTCGCGGGGCTCAGGGGATCCGGACCGCGCCGTCGAAGGCGCTCCAGTAGACCGGTTCCACGTGCACCGGCACGCCGAAGTCGGACGCGTCGACCATCAGCCCGTTGCCGACGTAAATGCCGACGTGGCTGATGTCGGCGAAGAAGAAGACGAGGTCGCCGGGCTCCAGATCGCTGCGGGCCACGTGCATGCCCGAATTCCACAGCCAGCCGGTGTAGTGCGGCAGCGCGATGCCCTCCTGCGCGAACGCCCATACCACGAGCCCGGAGCAGTCGAACTGGCCGGGGCCGGCCGCGCCCCACACGTAGGGGTCGCCCACCCGGGTGAGCGCCGCCCGCAGGGCCCCTGCCCCCACCGTGTTCGCGGTCGGGATGTCGACGGCCGGATAGGTGCCGGTCTGGGTGTAAAACGCCATCGCCTGCTTCATCGCCGCGCTGTTGACCCGATCGATCTTCGCGTCGATGAGCTTCTTCTTGGCGTCCATCTGGGCTTCGAGCGTGTTGACCTGTGCGATCTGCTGCTCGGCGGTCTGCTGGTCGCGCAGCGCCTGGGTCACCTGGCGGGCCAGCGCGTTGACCCGCATGCCGCTGGACTGGTCGAGCTCGGCGATGGCGGAGGCCTGGCTGAGGAACTGCGCCGGGTTCCCGGTGGTGAGCGCCTGGAACGTCGGGTCGAGCCCGGAGCTCATGTAGTTCGCCGCGGCCAGCCGGGCCACCACCTGCCGGCCGAGGGCCAGCGCGGCGGCGCCCCGGCTGGCGGCGTTCTGCGCGATCTGGGCGTTGGCCTGGGCGCGGGTGAGCTGGATGCGCAGCCCGTCGTACTGCTCGCTCAGCGCGTTGATCTGGAACTCGAGCTGCCTGGCCTGAGCGACCAGAGTCTTCAGGTCCGGCTTCGGCGCGATGGCCTGCGCCGCGCTGATGCCGCCCGGCACGATCAGGGCGAGCGCGACCGTCGTGACGGCGAGGCCCTTGGCTCCGCTCAGCTTCAGCACAGCGATGCACGATATTGGAATCGACGTCGGTTGCCAACCGACTAGGGGGAAGCTTTACCTGGGACCCGCCCGGGACCGTCCCGGAGCCACGTCCTGAGCCGCGTCCCGGCCCGCGCGTGGTGGCCTGCCGCGGCGGGCGGTGGCCTGCCGGGCCCCGCGGGTCCGGCCGCCGCCACCGGCTATCGTGGACGGCGCTATGGCTTATACGATCAGACCCGCGCGCACCCGGGACGTGCCGGTGATCCGGAAACTGATCGACTCGAACGTCGAGTCCAGGCGGCTGCTGACCAAGGCCACGGTCACCCTCTACGAGGACGTCCAGGAATTCTGCGTGGCCGAACTCGACGCCGGCACGCTCGTGGCGGGCTGCGGCGCGCTGCATGTCATGTGGGAGGACCTCGCCGAGATCAGGACGGTCGCGGTCCGGGAAGACTGCCAGGGCCTCGGCATCGGGCACCGGATCGTGGCCGCGCTGCTGGACCGGGCCCGCGCCGTGGGCGTGAACCGGGTGTTCTGCCTTACTTTCGCGGTGGACTTCTTCGGCCGGCACGGATTCCAGCCGATCCTCGGTACCCCGGTGGCCGCGGAGGTGTACCGGGAGCTATTGCGCTCCTATGACGAAGGCGTGGCGGAGTTTCTCGACCTGGAACGGGTAAAGCCCAACACGCTAGGCAACACCCGCATGCTGCTGCGTCTGTGACCGAATCGGGAAATGAGCATCGGTGTGGACCTGGAGATCCCAGCGAACCCGGAGACGATACGGGTCCAGCGGGAGCAGTGTCCGGCTCGGACCGCTGAAGAGAGGAGCCCGGTATGTGGCAGGATCTCGCCGCACTGACTCCGCCCCTGGTCGTTTGCGTCGCGTTCCTCATCGGCGTGGCGCTGCTGCTGCGCCGGGAGATGTCACCGAAGCGCCGCGCCAAGCGGAACGACCGGCGCCGTTCGCGTGACCAGGGGTCTTGAAATATGCGGAACGGCGGGTTTTATCCACCGCAGAACTGCACGGACTGGGTGAACGGCATGGCCGCGAGTTCACGGTAACCACACAGTTCGTGATCTACTGCCAGTTCACGCGCTAACCGCGCCCTCTAGGCTCGATTACTCTGCGTAACTGCCCTGGGATGTCACCCGATGGTCACGGCGCAACACAAAACAACTGTCGCTAGTTACAGAATTGTCAGCGCCTGGGATTTGGGTATACATTTAGCAACCGAAATAGGTTGCTCCGTCAGAAGGGCTGTTTCCATGGCACAGAAGGTGCAGGTGCTCCTGGTTGACGATCTCGACGGGAGTGAGGCCACCGAGACCGTCTCGTTTGGGCTCGATGGCGCCGCGTATGAGATCGATCTGAGTTCAGGCAACGCGGGCAAGCTCCGTAAAGAGCTGGGCCAATATGTTGAGCACGCGCGCAAAGCGAGTGCTCCGGCTAGGCGCCGCCGGGCGCGCACCGGCCCCGGCCGCGAGCGCAGCGCCCAAATCAGGCAGTGGGCGAAGCAGCGCGGTTACAAGGTCAATGAGCGCGGGCGCATTCCCGCCAACATCGTCGCGGAGTACGAAGCCGCGCACTAGCCTCAACGATTCAGGGGTGGGGCGAGGTTAGTTACTGATCGTGTTGTGCCGGTTTTCGGCGGTGGTATCTGGTTCACATGTTCCCAGCGGATGGCAGACGGCCCGATGTGCTCGGGGGGCACCGGCTCCGACTGCGCCGGGGCGGCCTCCTTTCCGGGTCGCAGGAGCAGGGGTGGCTGGTCAGGCGGGTGCTGGCAGGGCGCACAGGCGCTGCCAGCAGGTCAGGAATGCCTCCTTCCAGGGCCAGGTGCGGCTGATCTTCAGCACCCGGGCACGGGCGTGGCGGACCAGCCGGGCGGGCAGGCTCAGCAACCGGTAGCGCAGCGTGTCCGGCTCGGCGTCCTTGAGGTCGTCGCAGTCGTACAGGCCGAGCAGCCGGCACCAGGCGGCCAGGTCGGCGGCGAGGTTGGCGGCCAGCACCCAGCCGCAGTTCACCACCCAGGTCTTCGACGGCAAATTGCGCAGGCCCATCGACTTGGCGGTGCGCACGCCGTCCTCGACGACGGCGTGCTGGCGGTGCAGCACGTCGATGAACTGGGCGTGGTGGCTGCCGGGCACGCCGCCGATTCCGCCGGCGGCCGGGATGTTCGTGCAGATGATGGAGTACCGCCACCCGGTGGCGCGCTCGTAGGCGGTCAGGTTCCTGGCCTGCCGCCGCGATGGCCTGGTGCGGCGCACGATCCACCGCAGCCCGGCGGGCCAGCGCCCGGCCCGGCGCATCAGGTGGGTGATCTCGGCGACGTGCTTGTCGTCTTGCACGACCCCCTCCTGGTCCACTGCGGCCTGCCATGCGCTGGCGGGCAGCAGCCGGATCGCCTGCTCATCGGCCCCGGTGATGGCCCAGCCGCAGGTGAACAGCACGGTCCGGCACCGAGACGATAGCGACAGCAGGTGATCGATGAGCTCGTGGCTGGCGCCGGCCCCGTCCACGCGGACCAGCAGCTTCGACCGCATGCGGGCCGGGATCTGCCGGATCGCCGCCGTCAGCACGGCGAGGTGATCGGCGAAGGTGTTCGAGCCGGCGTTGCCCGGCCGTAGCAGCATTGCCAGGCTCTCGGCGGTATTGGCCAGCCAGGCCCCCAGCGGATGGAAGCCATACCCGGACTTGAACGTCGGGGCGGCCCCTTCCTTGTCGCTGCGCGCGGTGATCAGCGTCGCGTCCAGGTCGATGACCAGCCAGCCTGCCAGCAGCTTCCCGGCGATGGCCAGCCACGGGAACCCGGCCGGGGTCGCGCAGATCAGCTGCCACACGTGCGCCCGGACCGCCGCCCGCGCCCGGGCGATCTTGTCCAGGGTCCGGGGGTCAGCCAGCTCCAGCGTCCGCCGCACCGTGGTATCCGACGGCGCGGCCCCCAAGACCGGTTCCTGGTGCGCCAGCACGGCGATATCGCTCATGCTGGCCGCCCCGAGCGCGATCGCCACCGCCATCGAGATCAGCGCTATCCCGCGATCGATCAGCGGGAACTTCCCCTTCCGGCCCAGCGCCGCGCCGAGCGCTGACGTCAGGCCGCACTGATCCGCCAGCTTGCGCAGCAGCACCGCCCCGGCATGACCGATCAGCCCATCGGCGTCCGGAGCCACGGACAAGTTCCGGTCCCAGCGCGTATCCTTCGCCATTGAGGAGCGCTCCAGTTTCCAGAGATCACAACGGCGTGGTTACCGCGTAATCTCCCAGGACGGGGCGCTCTTCGCTACCTGCGCTGCGTCGCTCTCGCTTGACCCACGAGCGGGCTCGCGTCATCTCGGGCCCTTTGAACCCGCCGCACCCAGCAGGTGCAGCCTCGCGCCACCGCCACGGCCTTAAACCGGCAGCTCAGCACGCTGAACGCACGAAAAACCGCTGATCACGGCCTGGAGTTGAATCGGAGGCTAGCGCACCGGAGTGCGCGGGGTTTAGCGGCTCCCGGGTCATCGCGCGCGGCGAGTGACAGCCAGCGCGGCGATGTCCCAGCGGACCAGCTCGGCCCAGGCTCATAGCAGGCCTGGCAGTGGCGGGGCAGGCCATAGCGCACCGTTGGCCCGGAGGGGCGGACACACCGTCCGGGGGCCAGCGGTGCGTCTTGCTTTTCCAGCGCCCCCGTCGGATGCCCGTCCTCTAGGCCCCGTCAGCCTCATGCGTCTCACCGTCCTCGTCTTCCCGCCTGATCCCGGCCAGCGCGCCTGCGGCCCCGCTGCCCCATCCGGAGGACGATCACGGGACGCGCGAATGGGCCGTTCGCTTGCGGCGTATCTGGCCCGGTACAGGGAACATGGGCCTCATTTACCGGGTTTGATGAGGATGAACGGCCATGTCCAGGGAACGTCTTGTGGTGCGAGGCGCATACTCGCATTAAGCGTGACCGTGGGCACGCGGCTACGATGCGGAGTAGGCAAGGTAGGGCTCGATCCTATGAGAACCCCATCCCGCCCCCGTGCTGTGAGGAGAGCGACGACATGTTCGAGAGGTTTACCGACAGAGCGCGGCGGGTTGTTGTCCTGGCGCAAGAAGAAGCCAGGATGCTCAATCACAACTACATCGGCACCGAGCACATCCTGCTCGGCCTCATCCATGAGGGCGAAGGTGTAGCGGCCAAGGCGCTCGAGTCACTGGGGATCAGCCTGGACGCGGTGCGGCAGCAGGTTGAGGAGATCATCGGCCAGGGCCAGCAGGCGCCGTCCGGGCACATCCCGTTCACGCCCCGGGCCAAGAAGGTGCTTGAGCTTTCGCTGCGCGAGGCGCTGCAACTCGGCCACAACTACATCGGCACCGAGCACATCCTGCTCGGCCTCATCCGTGAGGGCGACGGCGTGGCCGCGCAGGTGCTGGTGAAGCTGGGCGCGGACCTGAACCGGGTGCGCCAGCAGGTCATCCAGCTGCTGCACGGGTACCAGGGCAAGGAGCCGGCCTCGGCCGGGACCGCGGCCGAGGCCGCGCCGTCGACGTCCCTGGTCCTGGACCAGTTCGGCCGCAATCTCACCCAGGGCGCGCGCGAGGGCAAGCTCGACCCGGTCATCGGCCGGGAGAAGGAAATCGAGCGGGTCATGCAGGTGCTGTCCCGCCGGACCAAGAACAACCCGGTGCTGGTGGGCGCGCCCGGCGTGGGCAAGACGGCGGTCGTCGAGGGCCTGGCGCAGAAGATAGTCAAGGGCGAGGTCCCCGAGACCATCAAGGACAAGCAGCTGTACACGCTGGACCTGGGCGCCCTGGTGGCCGGCTCGCGTTACCGCGGCGACTTCGAAGAGCGGCTCAAGAAGGTGCTCAAGGAGATCCGCACCCGCGGCGACATCATCCTGTTCATCGACGAGATCCACACGCTCGTCGGGGCGGGTGCCGCCGAGGGGGCCATCGACGCGGCCTCGATCCTGAAGCCGATGCTGGCCCGCGGCGAGCTGCAGACCATCGGTGCCACCACGCTCGACGAGTACCGCAAGTACCTGGAGAAGGACGCCGCGCTCGAGCGCCGCTTCCAGCCCATCCAGGTGGCGGAGCCGACGATCTCGCACACCATCGAGATCCTTAAGGGGCTGCGCGACCGGTACGAGGCTCACCACCGCGTGTCCATCACGGACGACGCGCTGGTCGCCTCGGCCCAGCTGGCCGACCGCTACATCAGCGACCGCTTCCTGCCGGACAAGGCCATCGACCTGATCGACGAGGCCGGCTCCCGGATGCGGATCCGGCGCATGACCGCGCCGCCGGACCTGCGCGAGTACGACGAGAAGATCGCCCAGGTGCGCCGGGAGAAGGAATCGGCCATCGACTCCCAGGACTTCGAGAAGGCCGCGGCGCTGCGGGACAACGAGAAGCAGCTGCTGGCCAAGAAGGCGGCCCGGGAGAAGGAGTGGAAGGCCGGCGACATGGACGTCGTGGCCGAGGTGAACCAGGAACTCATCGCCGAGGTCCTCGCCACCGCCACCGGCATCCCCGTGTTCAAGCTCACCGAGGAGGAGTCGCAGCGCCTGCTCCGCATGGAGGATGAGCTGCACAAGCGGGTCATCGGCCAGAACGACGCCATCAAGGCGCTGTCGCAGGCGATCCGGCGTACCCGGGCCGGCCTGAAGGACCCCAAGCGCCCCGGCGGCTCGTTCATCTTCGCCGGGCCGTCCGGCGTCGGCAAGACGGAGCTGTCCAAGACGCTGGCCGAGTTCCTGTTCGGCGACGAGGACTCGCTCATCCAGCTGGACATGAGCGAGTACATGGAGAAGCACACGGTGTCCCGGCTGTTCGGGTCCCCGCCCGGGTACGTCGGGTACGAGGAAGGCGGCCAGCTCACCGAGAAGGTCCGCAGGCGCCCGTTCTCCGTGGTGCTGTTCGACGAGATCGAGAAGGCGCATCCGGACATCTTCAACTCGCTGCTGCAGATCCTGGAGGACGGCCGCCTGACCGACGCCCAGGGCCGCATGGTCGACTTCAAGAACACCGTCATCATCATGACGACCAACCTGGGCACCCGGGACATCTCCAAGGGCGTGACCGTCGGGTTCGCCCGGCAGGGTGAGAGCCGCGGCTCGTACGACCGGATGAAGAACAAGGTCCAGGAGGAGCTGAAGCAGCACTTCCGGCCGGAGTTCCTCAACCGCGTGGACGACATCATCGTCTTCCACCAGCTCGACCGGGACGAGATCTTCCGGATCGTCGACCTGATGATCGCCAAGGTCGACGACCGCCTGAAGGACCGCGACATGGCCATCGAGCTGCGCCCGGCGGCCAAGGACCTGCTGTCCCAGCGTGGCTACGACCCGGTTCTCGGCGCCCGGCCGCTGCGCCGCACGATTCAGCGGGAGATCGAGGACAGCCTGTCGGAGAAGATCCTGTTCGGCGAGCTCAGGCCGGGACAGATCGTCATCGTGGACACCGAAGGCAGCGGCGAGACCGCGAAGTTCACCTTCAACGGCGTCCCGAAGCCCGACGTGGTGCCGGACGTGCCCGCTCCGGAGATGGCGAGCGAGCCGGTCGCCAGCAAGGGCGGCGCGGTGAGCAGTTCGACCGGCAGCCCCGGGCCGCAGGACAGCGGGGGCGGCACCGCCTCCGCGATGGGCTAGCCCGCCAGGCTCAACGCACTGAAACCCGGGTTCCACGGCCTCCTGGCGCAGTGGAGCCCGGGTTTCATGTGGTCGGGAGGGCGGCCGGCTGGGCTGAGCCGGGCAGGGCGAAGCGGCCGTCGGGCAGCGGGTCGACCAGGCCGTCGGCGACCAGGCCGTCCAGGGCCCGGGCCAGCTGGGCCCGGCTCGGCCAGACCGCGTCGAAGTCGGCCCGGCCCACCGGGTCGCCGGCCGCGCGCAGCACGGCGAGCAGGCGGCCCCGGCACTGCCGGTCGGTGCCGTCGTACCGCTGGCTCCGGCGGCCGGCCGCCTCCGCCGCCGGACGGCCCGCGGCCAGCCAGGCGCAGTCGCGGGCCAGCGGGCAGGCGCCGCAGCGCGGGCCGGCGGCCGTGCATACCAGCGCGCCGAGCTCCATCACCGCGACGGACCAGCGGGCCGCGACCGCGGGCTCGGCGGGCAGCAGCGATTCGGCCAGCCGCCGTTCGGCCACCGAAGGCGCAGGGGCGGGCGCCGGGCGGCCGCCCGCGAGCCTGGCCAGCACGCGCCGCACGTTGGTGTCGAGCACGGCGTGCCGCTGGCCGAACGCGAAGCTGGCCACGGCCGCGGCGGTGTAGCGGCCGATCCCGGGCAGGGCGAGCAGGGCGTCCAGGTCCGCGGGCACCGTCGCGCCGTACCGCGCGGTCAGGATCGTCGCCGTCTCGTGCAGCCGGAGCGCCCGCCGCGGATAGCCGAGCCGCCCCCACTGCCGGATCGCCTCGCCCGCGGGCTCGGCCGCGAGCGCGGCCGGGGTGGGCCAGCGGGCCATCCAGCGCAGGTATTCGGGCCGCACCCGGGCCACCGGCGTCTGCTGCAGCATGATCTCGCTGACCAGCACCGCCCAGGGCGTCACGCCGGGCGCCCGCCAGGGCAGGTCCCGCGCGTTCCGCGCATACCAGGCCAGCACCGGCTCGGCGTAGGTGGTCGACATGATGGTGCCCATGGTGGCACGGGGCAATACGAACCTAACGGGCCGGGTGACCCGCCCCGGTCACCCCCCGGCTCCGCCGGCGGGCCGGCCCGGACGCGCCCAGGGCCGCCGCCGTGGCCAGCCCGGTGCGCGCCTTCCGGTTGGCCCGCTCATCGCGGATCAGCCCCCAGGACGGCGGAGAGCGCCTGCCTGATGTCCTCCGCCTCCTGTACCTGCATGAGGTGGGAAAGGCCGTCGGCGCGCTCCAGGGGCGCTCCTGAGGCCGCCGGGACGATGACGCGGCGGAAGCCCATCCGCTCCGCCTCGGCGATCCGGCGCGGCAGCCCCGCCACCCGGCGGACCTCGCCGGCCAGGCCGACCTCGCCGATGGCCACCACGCCGTGTGGCACGCTCAGGTTGGCGGCCGAACTCGCCAGGGCGACGGCCACGGCCAGGTCCACCGAGGGCTCGGTCAGCCGGACCCCGCCGACCGTGGCCGCGTACACGTCCTGCCGCCCGAGCTTGATCCCCGCCCGGCGCTGCAGGACCGCGAGCACCATGCCCACCCGCGACCCGTCGAGCCCGGAGGTGGTGCGGCGCGGCATCTCGAGCACGGAGGGGCCCACCAGGGCCTGCACCTCCGCGGGCAGCGCCCGGCGTCCCTCGAGCGTCACCGTCACGCAGGTTCCTGGTACCGGCTCGCGGTGCTGGGACATGAACAGCCCGCTCGGGTCGGCCAGCCCGAAGAGACCGTACTCGCCCAGGTCGAAGCAGCCCACCTCGTCGGTCGGCCCGTACCTGTTCTTCACCGCCCGGACCATGCGCAGCTGCGAATGCCGGTCGCCGTCGAAGTGCAGCACCACGTCGACCAGGTGCTCGAGCGCCCGCGGCCCGGCTACCGAACCGTCCTTGGTCACATGCCCGACCAGGATGGTGGTCAGCGACCGCTCCTTGGCCACCGCGGTCAGCGCCGCCGCCACCTCACGGACCTGGGTCACCCCG
>CAVUUF010000021.1:0-43631 GCA_963744575.1 uncultured Actinomycetota bacterium
CGCGCTGCTGGCCGAACGGCTCTGGGCCATGTTCGCCGCCGAGGACGCCACGCTGGCCGAGGTCAACCCCATCGCCCTCACCGAGGACGGGCAGGTGCTCGCCGTCGACGGCAAGGTGACGCTGGACGACAACGCCGCGTTCCGCCACCAGCACGCGCGGTTCGCCGACACGAGCAGCACCGACCCGATCGAGGCCCGGGCGAAGGAGAAGCACCTCAACTACGTCAAGCTCGACGGCGCGGTCGGCATCATCGGCAACGGCGCGGGCCTGGTGATGTCCACCCTGGACGTGGTGGCCTACGCGGGCCAGTCGGTCGGCGGGATCAGGCCGGCCAACTTCCTCGACATCGGCGGCGGGGCCTCGGCCGAGGTCATGGCCAACGGCCTGGAGATCGTGCTGTCCGACCCGGCCGTGCGCAGCGTGCTGGTCAACGTCTTCGGCGGCATCACCGCCTGCGACGCGGTGGCCAACGGGATCGTCTCGGCGATCGGCATGCTCACCGAACGCGGGGACAAGGTGGACCGCCCGATCGTGGTGCGGCTGGACGGCAATAACGCCGCCGAGGGCCGGCGCATCCTGGCGGAGGCAGCGATCAGCGTGGTCGAGCAGGTGGGCACGATGGACGGCGCGGCCCGGCGGGCCGCCGAACTGGCAGCGAAGGGAGCCTGAGGTGGCCATCTTCCTGACCGGCCAGAGCCGGGTCATGATCCAGGGCATCACCGGTTCCGAGGGCCGCAGGCACGGCGCGCGGATGCTGGCCGCGGGCACCAGGATCGTCGGCGGCACCAACCCGCGCAAGGCGGGCCAGACCGTCGAGCTGACCGGCACCGACGTCCCGGTGTTCGGCACGGTCGCCGACACCATGGCGGCGACCGGCGCCGACGTGTCCGTGATCTTCGTGCCGGCCGAACGCACCAAGGACGCGGTGATCGAGGCGATCGAGGCGCAGATCGGTCTGTGCATCGTGATCACCGAGGGCATCCCGGTGCACGACACCGCGGCGTTCTGGGCGCGGGCCAGCGCGGCCGGCCACAAGACCCGCATTATCGGGCCGAACTGCCCGGGCGTCGCCTCTCCCGGCAAGTCCAACGCCGGCATCATCCCGGCCGACATCACCACCGAGGGCCGGATCGGGCTGGTCTCCAAGTCGGGCACGCTGACCTACCAGATGATGTACGAACTGCGCGACATCGGCTTCTCCACCGCGGTCGGCATCGGCGGCGACCCGGTGATCGGGACCACGCACATCGACTGCCTGCAGGCGTTCTCCGAAGACCCGGAGACCGACGCCATCGTGATGATCGGCGAGATCGGCGGCGACGCCGAGGAACGGGCCGGGGCCTTCATCGAGCAGCACGTGACCAAGCCGGTGGTGGGCTACGTGGCCGGGTTCACCGCTCCCGAGGGCAAGACGATGGGGCACGCCGGCGCGATCATCTCCGGTTCCTCCGGTACGGCGCAGGCCAAGAAGGAAGCCCTGGAGAAGGCGGGCGTCCGCGTCGGCAAGACCCCCAGCGAGACCGCCGCCCTCGTCCGCGCGCTGTTTTAGTCCGGGGGGCGACCCCCCGGAACCCCCCGCTACCCGCTGCGGTTCTCGCCGTAGTATCACGCGGTCGGAGGGCCGCCGGCCCTCGCGACCACGCGATCGCGGGCTACGCCCGCGCCTTTCGCCGTACCTTACTGCGGCGCGCCTCCCCGGGCGGGGCGGCGGTCGTTGCGAGGATCGGTTATGTGAGCGTTTCCGCCGAAGCCCCGCTGGCTCCCGACCCGGAGGCCAGATCCGGCGACGGTGACGGCGGCGCGCCCAGCTCGCCGCCGGGTCGGCCGCTGGTGGTCACCGGCGGCATTGCCGCCTGCGCGGCGGCCGCCAGCGGGCTCGCCGTGCTCGTCACGCTCACCGCGATCGGCTGGATCACCGCGCCGCACGTCGGCATCGGGTCCGGCCTTGCCGGGGTACTGCGCACCGCCGCCATGCTCTGGCTGGTGGCGCACCACGTCGGCTTCACCGTCCGCGGCGCTGGACGGATCGGCCTGCTCCCGCTCGGGCTGGTGGTGCTGCCCGGTGCGCTGCTGGCTATGGCCGGCCGGTGGGTAGTGCGGGTCGGCGGGGTCACCCAGCTGCGTCACGTCGGCTACGCCGCGGTCGCGCTCGCGTTGCCGTACGCGCTGCTGGCCGGCGCGCTGGCGGTGGCCAGCCGGTCAGCCGTCGCCTCGCCCTCGCTGCCTCAGGCGGTGATCGCGTCCTTCCTGCTGGCGCTGGTGGCGGGCGGCCTGGGCGGCGCTCGCGGGCTGGCGCCGTGGTCGCGGCTGGGGAGCCTGATGCCGGTCCGGTCGCGGTCGGTCGTCCTGGGCATGCTGGGCGCCGCTGCCCTGCTGGCCGCGGCGGGCGCGCTGCTGGCGGGCGCCTCGCTCGCGGTGCACCTACCTGAGGTCAGGGCGGCCAGCGCCGCGCTCGCGCCCGGCGTGGGCGGGGCGGCGCTGCTGCTGCTGGCTCAGCTCGCCTATGCCCCGAACGCGATCATCTGGGCGATGGCCTATATCCTCGGCCCGGGCTTCGCGTTCGGCGCCGGGACGGCGGTCACCCCGACCGGCTCGGCGCTCGGACCGGTCCCCGTCTTCCCGATGCTCGCGGCCATCCCGGCCAGCGCCCGTCCGGTCGGGCCGGCCTGGCTGCCGGTCGCGATCCTCGCGCTGCCCTACCTGGCCGGCGCCTTCGCCGGGATCGTCACGGTCCGGATCGCGCCGACGCCGCTGATCGAGGCGGCCCCGCTGTGGGGTTTCATCGCCGGGACGGCGGCCGGCGTCCTGGCCGGCCTGGCGGCGGCCTTCGCGGGCGGCCCGCTCGGCGACGGCCGTCTGTCCGCGGTCGGCCCGTCCGGCTTCCGGGTGGGGCTGGTGGCGATCCTGGAAATCGGCATCACGGCCGCGCTGGCCGCCGCGGCCGCGAACTGGCTGATCCTGCGCGGTTCGGCCAGACGCAGGACCGGCGCAAAGACCGCGTCGCCCGAGCCCGCGGGGCCGGTGCCCGCACCGGCCGGGCCGGCGCTGATCGACGAGACCGACAACGCCGGCGGCCACCGCATCTATTTCAACCCGTGGGCCGTCGAGGACGAGAAAGAAGACGAGGAGTTTTCCTAACGGGCCGCATAAAGGCTCCGCCGGGCGCCCCAGCCCCCGGGGGGCCGAACGAGCGTAACCGGCCGCCCTGCAGGACGCTGATCTCGCCGCCCACCGAGTTGGTGAACTGGGCGTGGCAGGCCTGCTGCGCCGCCACCGTGTTCGCGCCGCTCATGCACGTGTAGTAGGCGTTCAGCTGCGGCCAGAACATGGCCAGCACGAGCAGCCACAGGGCGCTGAACGCGAGGCCGATCCCGCCGAGCACGACGCCGCCGACCGCCCCGCGCGGCCGCGCGGTGCCGCTGCGCCTGGCCTTCTTGCCGGCGGCGACGCCGAGCCAGATCGCCGCCGCCGCGAACAGCAGGGTCAGGACGGCCACGTAGATCCCGCGGCGCAGGTTGCCGAGCCCGAGCAGCAGGCCGATCAGGCTGAGAAAGCCGAGCGCGAGCGCCGCCAGCGCCTGCTGGCGCACGGCGGGTTCGGGGGGCGGCAGCCGGCTGCGGGCCGGCAGCATCCCCTTCTGCTGGGACCCGGGTGGCTGGTATCTGGCCATCGCTCCCTATTCTGCCCTCTCCGCCGGCCAGACCCGAACGTGCCGTAGGGTTGCCCCGTGACCTCGCGGCTGGTCGTCCTGGTGTCCGGGGAGGGGACCAACCTTCAGGCCCTGATCGACGCGTGCCGCGACGGGGCCTACGGGGCGCGGATGGTCGCGGTCGGCGCGGACCGGGCCGGGATCACCGCGCTCGCGCGGGCCGAACGAGCCGGCCTGCCAACTTTCACAGTACGCCTGGCCGACTACCCAGATCGCGAGGCCTGGGACGCGGCGCTGGCCCGGGCCTGCGCCGGCTACCAGCCCGATCTGATCATCCTGGCCGGGTTCATGAAGCTCGTCGGCAAGCCGTTCCTGGACGCCTTCGGCGGCCGCTGCCTGAATACGCACCCGGCGCTGCTACCGTCGTTCCCCGGGACGCACGGCGTGCGGGACGCGCTGGCCCACGGGGTGAAGGTCACCGGCTGCACCGTCTTCGTCGTCGACGCTCGTCTGGACGCCGGGCCGATCGTGGCGCAGGCCGCCGTCCCGGTGGCCGACGACGACGGCGAGGCGACCCTGCACGAGCGGATCAAGGTGGCCGAACGGGCGCTGCTGGTCAGCACGGTGGGCAGGATGGTCTGCGAAGGCTGGTCCGTTCGCGGCCGGAAGGTGAGGATCGGCAGTTGACTCGGATCCCGGTCAGGCGAGCCCTGATCAGCGTCTACGACAAGACCGGCCTGGCGGACCTGGCGTCCGGGCTGCACGCGGCCGGCGTCGAGATCGTCTCCACCGGCAGCACCGCGGCCAGGATCGCCGCCGCCGGGGTGCCGGTCACCGCGGTGGAGGAGCTGACCGGCTTCCCCGAATGCCTCGACGGGCGGGTCAAGACGCTGCACCCCCGGGTGCACGCGGGCCTGCTCGCCGACATGACCGACCCTGCCCACGAGGCACAGCTGGCCGAGCTGCGCATTGAGGCGTTCCAGCTGCTCATCTCGAACCTGTACCCGTTCGAGGCCACGGTCGCATCCGGCGCCGCGCCGGAGCAGTGCGTGGAGCAGATCGACATCGGCGGCCCCGCGATGGTCCGGGCCGCCGCCAAGAACCACGGCTCGGTGGCCGTCGTGATCGAGCCGTCCCGGTATCCCGCCGTGCTCGCCGCGGTGGCCGAGGGTGGTTTCACCCCGCAGCAGCGCCGCCAGCTGGCGGCCGAGGCGTTCGCGCACACCGCCGCCTACGACATCGCGGTGGCGTCCTGGTTCGCCTCCGCGTACGCGGCCGACGAGATCGCCCGCGACGCCGGCTGGCCTACGGTGGCCGGGGCCCTGTGGCGGCGCGCCGACGTGCTGCGCTACGGCGAGAACCCGCACCAGCGCGCGGCCCTCTACACAGATATTTCGGCCGAACGGGCCGGGCCGGGGGCCCCGCCGACCCCGGGGGGCATCGCGGCCGCGGAGCTGCTGCACGGCAAGGCCATGTCCTACAACAACTACGTGGACGCCGACGCGGCCCGGCGGGCAGCCTACGACTTCGCCGAGCCGTGCGTGGCCATCATCAAGCACTCCAACCCGTGCGGGATCGCCGTCGGCGCCGACCTGGCCGAGGCGCACGCCAAGGCGCACGCCTGCGACCCGGCCTCGGCGTTCGGCGGGGTGATCGCGGCCAACGGCCCGGTGACCGCCGGACTGGCCCGGCAGATCGCGGACGTGTTCACCGAGGTGGTGATCGCGCCCGGGTTCGACGCCGAGGCGCTGGAAATCCTGTCCCAGAGCAAGAACGTGCGGCTGCTGCGGTGTGCTGGCCCCGGGGGGGACGACCCCCCCCAGACCCCCCCCGCTTTCTCTCCTGGGGGGACCCATCCCCCCGGACCCCCCTTGGGAGGGACTGCCCGTCCCCCCGTATCCCCTGGGCCCTGGGAATGGCGCCCGGTGACCGGCGGGGTGCTGCTGCAAACCGCGGACCGCGTCCGCGAGCCGGGCGACGATCCGGCGAACTGGCAGCTCAAGGCGGGCGAACCGGTCGGTGCCGCGGTGCTCGCTGATCTGGGGTTCGCGTGGAAGGCATGCCGTTCGGTCAAATCCAACGCCATTGTGCTCGCCTCCGGCGGAGCCTCGGTCGGGGTGGGCATGGGCCAGGTCAACCGGGTGGACTCGTCCCGGCTGGCGGTGCTGCGGGCCGGGGACCGGGCGGCGGGTTCGGTCGCGGCCAGCGACGCGTATTTCCCGTTCCCCGACGGCTTCGAGATCCTGGCCCAGGCGGGGGTGCGCGCGGTCGTGGAGCCGGGCGGCTCGATCCGTGACCACCTGACCGTCGCCGCCGCCGAAACCGCGGGCATCCCGCTGTACTTCACCGGCGTCCGGCACTTCTACCACTGATCCGGAGGCGACGCGTGGTAACCGCACAGACCCTCGACGGCAAGGCCGGCGCCGAACAGATCCGGGCCAGGCTGGCCGAGCGGGTCGCCGCGCTGGCCGCGCGCGGTATCGTGCCCGGCCTGGGCACGATCCTGGTCGGCGACGATCCTGGCAGCCGTGCCTACGTGAACGGCAAGCACCGGGACTGCGCCCAGGTCGGGATCGCGTCCATCCGCCGGGAGCTGCCCGCCGACGCGACCCAGGCGCAGGTGGAGGCGGCGGTCGGCGAGCTGAACGCCGACCCGGCCTGCACCGGGTACATCGTCCAGCTGCCGCTGCCCGCCGGGCTCGGCGCCCACGCCGTGCTCACCCGGATGGACCCGGCCAAGGACGCCGACGGGCTGCACCCGGTCAACCTGGGCAAGCTGGTCCTCGGCGAGCCGGGCCCGCTGCCCTGCACCCCGCGCGGCGTCGTGGAGCTGCTGCGCCGCCACGGGGTGGCCATCGCGGGCGCCGACGTCACCATCGTCGGCCGGGGGATCACCGTGGGCCGGGCGCTCGGCCTCCTGCTGACCAGGCGCACCGAGAACGCCACGGTGACGCTGTGCCACACCGGCACCAAGGACCTGGCCGCGCACACCAGGACCGCGGACATCGTGGTGGTGGCCGCGGGCCGGCCCGGGCTGCTTACCGCGGACATGATCCGGCCCGGCGCGGCGGTGGTCGACGTGGGCATCACCCGGACCGACGCCGGCCTGACCGGCGACGTCGCCCCGGACGTGGCCGAGGTGGCCGGCTGGCTGGCGCCCATGCCCGGCGGCGTCGGCCCGATGACCCGCGCCATGCTGCTGACCAACGTGGTCGAAGCCGCCGAGCGCGCCTAGGCCGCCGTCGCCGCGCCCCACGCCACTCCGCCATCCGGCCGACCGGGCGCGGGCGCGGCTAGGGGCGGCCCAGGACGCGGACGGTCCAGCCGGCCTGGCGCCAGAGCGCGGCGTCCAGGCAGCAGCGGGCGTCGATGATGACCCGGCGGGCGACGACCCGGGCCAGCGCGGCCGGGTCGATGGCCCGGTAGTCCGACCACTCGGTGAGGTGCAGGACGAGATCCGCGTCCTGCGCCGCCTCCGGGACCGAAGGGGCGTACCGCAGGGCCGGCCGTTTCCTGGCCGCGCTGGGCATCGCCACCGGGTCGTGCACGGACACCAGAGCCCCCTCGGCGGCCAGCCGGTCGCAGATGGCCAGGCTGGGGGAGTCCCGGACGTCGTCGCTGTTGGGCTTGAACGCCACGCCGAGCACCGCCACCCGCCGGCCGGCGAGTGTGCCGCCGGCCGCGTCGCGGGCCAGCTCGACCACCCGGTCGCGCCGCCCGAGGTTGATCGCGTCTACCGTGCCCAGCAGGCTGACCAGGGAACTCACCCCGAGTTCGGCGGCGGCGGCGCGGAACCCCCGGATGTCCTTGGGCAGGCAGCCGCCGCCGTACCCGAGCCCGGGGGACAGGAACCGCCGGCCGATCCGCTCGTCGTAGCCGAGCGCTTCGGCCAGCGGCATCACGTCGGCTCCCGCCTCCTCGCAGACCTCGGCCATGGCGTTGATGAAGGAGATCTTGGTGGCGAGGAACGCGTTGGCGGCCACCTTGACCAGTTCGGCCGTCTCCAGGTCCATCACCAGCAGCGGGGTGCCCGCCTCGGCCGGCCCGCGGTACACCTCGCGCAGCAGCGCCTCGGTCCGGGCGGACGTCACGCCGAGCACGATCCGGTCGGGCGCCAGGCTGTCCTGCACCGCGAACCCCTCGCGCAGGAACTCCGGGTTCCAGGCCAGGTCGACCCGCGGCCCGGCCGGGGCGCTCGCCCGCATCAGGTCCAGCACCTGCCGGGCCGTCCCGACCGGCACCGTCGACTTGCCCACGACCAGGCAGGGTGACGTCAGGTGCGGGGCGAGCGCGCCGGCCGCCGCGTGGACCGCGCTGAGGTCGGTCCGGCCGGCCTGGCCCTCGGGCGTCCCTACGCATATGAAGTGGACCTCGCCGAACCGGCCGACCTCGGCGAACGACGTGGTGAACCGCAGCCGGCCGGATTCGGTGTTCTTGCGCAGCAGCGGTTCCAGGCCGGGCTCGAAGAAGGGGGCCTCGCCCCGGGACGCCATCGCGATCTTCTCCGCGTCGACGTCGATCGCCAGCACCTCGTGCCCGAGATCCGCCATGCAGACGGCGTGCGTGAGCCCGAGATATCCGGTCCCGATGACGGTGACCCGCGGCAACTGGCCCTCCTGCCTGTGGACGTTCCTTATCGATTCTTACCCATCAGGAACTCTAGGCGCCGCCGTGGCGGTATCGGGCAGCTTGCCGTTTGGTGAAACGGCCGTTACCGTCGCCTTGGTGAATTAACTTACCAGCGAGTAACATAGCCGTCGCGGACCCGGTGCCGCCGGCCGCTTCGCGGTTTGGCAGGCTGTATGCCAGCAGCTCTGCTGCCTCTGGGGGGTGCCCCCGGCTAGACCAAGGAGGTCGGTGTAGTCCATGAACATCGTCGTGTGCGTCAAGCAGGTGCCAGATACCGCTGTCGAACGCAAGCTCAAGCCCGCGGACGGCACGCTGGACCGCGCGTCGGTGGATGGCCTTATCAACGAGCTCGACGAGTACGCCATCGAGGAGGGGCTGCAGATCGCCGAGGCGCAGCGCGCGGCGGGGAACGAGGCCGAGGTCACCATCATGACCATGGGCCCGGAGAAGGCCACCGAGTCGATCCGCAAGGCGCTGTCCATGGGCGCGGACAAGGCCGTGCACCTGCTGGACGACGCGCTGGCCGGCTCGGACGCGCTGTCCACCTCCTACGCGCTGGCCCAGGTGCTCGGGCAGACCGGCTTCGACCTGGTGATCTGCGGCTCGGAGTCGACCGACGCCCGGATGGGCGTGATGGCGGCGATGCTGGCCGAACGGCTGGATGTGCCGCAGGTCTCGCTGGTGAGCAAGGTGGACATCGACGGCTCGGTGATCCGCGCCCGGCGGGTCTCCGATGACGGCTACCTGGAGGTGGAGGCCTCGCTGCCCGCGGTGATCAGCGTGGTCGAGAAGATCAACGAGCCGCGTTACCCGTCGTTCAAGGGCATCATGGCGGCGAAGAAGAAGCCGGTGCAGACGATGACGCTGGCCGACGCGGGCATCGACCCGGCCCTGGTGGGGCTCGGCGGCGCGGCCACCGAGGTGGTCGATCACGCCCAGCGGCCGCCGCGCCAGGCCGGCACGGTGGTCAAGGACGAGGGCGACGGCGGGGTCAAGATCGCCGAGTTCCTGGCCGCGCAGAAGTTCATCTGAGGGGGAGCGACATGGCTGAGATCCTGGTCCCCGCCGAGCACACCGGCGAGGACGTCAAGAAGGTCACGCTCGAGCTGATCACGCTGGCCCGCCGGTTCGGCGAGCCGTCGGTGGTGTGGACCGGGCCGGGCGCGGAGGCCGGCCAGGCGCGGTGCGCCGAGTACGGCGCGGCCCGGGTGTACGTCGCCGCCGACGCGGCCCTCGACGACTACGTCGTGGCTCCGGCCGTCGGGTTGCTGGCCCAGCTGGTCGCCGAGAAGTCCCCGGCGCTCGTGCTGCTGGCCGGCACGGCCCAGGGCAAGGAGGTCGCGGGCCGGCTCGCGGTCAAGACCGACTCCGGCGTGCTCACCGACGTGGTGGACCTGCAGCCGGGCGAGGACGGCCCGGTCGCCGAGCAGCTGAACTTCGGCGGCGCGGTCATCGTCCACTCCCGGGTCAGGCGGGGGACGCCGATCGTGGCGATGCGGCCCAACTCGGTGGCGCCCGAGCCCGCGTCGGGCGCGGCGGAGCTCTCCCCGGTGTCGCTGGCCGCCGAAGCCGCCGGCGCCCGGGTCACCAACCGGGTGGTGGCCGAACGCGGCGAGCGCCCGGACCTGACCGAGGCGACGATCGTGGTCTCGGGCGGCCGCGGGACCGGCGGAGCCGAGGGCTTCGGCGTCATCGAGCAGCTCGCCGACTCGCTCGGCGCCGCCGTCGGCGCCTCGCGGGCGGTGACCGACGCGGGCTGGTACCCGCACCAGTTCCAGGTCGGCCAGACCGGCAAGACCGTATCGCCGCAGCTGTACATGGCGATCGGGATCTCCGGCGCCATCCAGCACCGGGCCGGGATGCAGACCTCCAAGACGATCATCGCCGTGAACAAGGACCCGGAGGCGCCGATCTTCGAGCTGGCCGACTTCGGCATGGTCGGCGACCTGTTCAAGGTGGTACCACAGCTGCTGGAGGAAATCGGCAAGCGCAAGTAGCCGCGGGGTTGCCCGTTACATCTGTTTCTGGCCGGCGGCTAGGCTGTACGGAGCCATGAGTTCGTACCGCACAGACCCCGCGTACCTGGATCACGCGGCGACGACGCCGATGCGGCCCGAGGCGATCGCGGCGATGGCCGAGGAACTCGGGCAGCTCGGGAATCCGTCGTCGCTGCACGCCGCGGGCCGGCGCGCCCGCCGGGTGGTGGAGGAGTCCAGGGAGCAGCTCGCCGAGGTGTTCGGAGCCCGGCCGAGCGAGATCGTCTTCACCAGCGGCGGGACCGAGGCGGACAACCTCGCCGTGAAGGGCCTGTACTGGGCCCGCCGCGAGGATTCCCGGCGGCGGGTCCTCACCACCTCGGCCGAACACCACGCGGTCCTGGATTCGGTGCGCTGGCTGGAGGAGGCGCAGGGTGCCGAGGCCATCTGGCTCGCCGTCGGCGCCGACGGCCTGATCCGGCCGGAGGTGCTGCGCGCCGCGATCGCGCAGGCCCCCGAGCAAGTGGCCATGGTCAGCGTGATGTGGGCGAACAACGAGGTCGGCACGGTGCAGCCGGTCTGCGAGCTGGCCGCGGTGGCGCACGAGTCCGGCGTGCCGTTCCACACCGACGCGGTGCAGGCCGCCGCGCAGCTTCCGGTCGACTTCGCGGCCAGCGGGGCGGACGCGCTCACGGTGAGCGGTCACAAGCTCGGCGGCCCGGTCGGCGTGGGGGCGCTGATCCTGGCCCGCGGCGCGGCGCCGGTCCCCGTGCTGCACGGCGGCGGCCAGGAGCGTGACATCCGCTCCGGCACCCTCGACACCCCGGCGATCAGGGCGTTCGCGGTGGCGGCCGCGGAGAGCGCCCGGCAGCGCGCCGACGAGGCCGAGCGGGTGGCCGCGCTGCGGGACGAACTGGTGCGCCAGGTCCTGGCCGCCGTGCCCGACGCCGTGCTCAACGGCCCGCCGCCGGGACCCGGACGGCTGCCCGGGAACGCGCACTTCTCCTTCCCCGGCTGCGAGGGCGACGCGCTGCTCATGCTGCTCGACGCCAACGGCATCGCCTGCTCCACCGGCTCGGCGTGCACCGCGGGCGTGGCCGAACCCAGCCATGTGCTGCTGGCCATGGGCGCGGACGACTCGCGGGCCCGCGGCTCGCTCCGCTTCTCGCTCGGCCACACCTCCACCAAGCGCGACGTCGACTCGGTGGGCCTGGTGATCGGCGAGGTCGTCGACCGCGCCCGCCGCGCCGCCGCCCGCTGACCCGCCCCACTGGTGCCGTCCGCCCCACTGACGCCCCCCGCCCCGCCGCCGCGTGGCCCACCCCGTTAAGGCCGCTCGCTGGGCACGGGCAGCGGCATCGCCCGGTGGGACATCGGCTCACTTCACCCGGATGTCTGGGCGGGAGTGGTGATACCCGGCACGTAGCCTTGAGGCGTGAGTGGTCTTCGGGTGCTGGCGGCGATGTCCGGCGGGGTGGATTCCGCGACCGCCGCGGCGCGGGCGGTGGACGCGGGCCACGAGGTGACCGGCGTCCACCTGGCGCTCTCGGCGAACCCGTCGTCCTACCGGACCGGAGCGCGCGGCTGCTGCACGCTGGAGGACGCGCGGGACGCCCGGCGGGCCGCCGACGTCATCGGCATCCCGTTCTACGTCTGGGACATGGCCGAGCGCTTCCACCGCGACGTGATCGAGGATTTCGTGGCCGAGTACGCCGCGGGCCGCACGCCCAACCCGTGCCTGCGGTGCAACGAGAAGATCAAGTTCGCGGCGGTGCTCGACCGCGCGCTGGCCCTCGGTTTCGACGCGGTGTGCACCGGCCACTACGCGCGCGTCGGCGGCGGGATCCTGCGCCGGGCCGCGGATCCCGGCAAGGACCAGTCCTACGTGCTGGCCGTGCTCACCGCCGCTCAGCTCTCGCACGCCATGTTCCCGCTCGGCGACACGCCGAAGGCCCAGGTGCGTGCCGAGGCGGCGCGCCGCGGACTGGCGGTCGCGGACAAGCCGGACAGCCACGACGTGTGCTTCATCGCCGACGGCGACACGAAGGGCTTCCTGGCCCGGCAGCTGGGCCAGGCACCGGGCCGGATCGTGGACACCTCAGGCGCCGTGGTCGGCGAGCACGAGGGGGCGTACGCCTTCACCGTCGGCCAGCGCCGGGGCCTGCGGGTCGGGACGCCGGCCGGTGACGGCCGGCCCCGGTACGTGCTCGACATCGAGCCGGTGACCAGGACGGTCACGGTGGGGCCCGCCGAAGGCCTGGATGTCTCCGAGATCACCGCGGCCCGCCCGGTCTGGACCGGTTGCGCGCCGCCGGCCGAGCCCCTCGACTGCCTCGTCCAGCTGCGCGCGCACGGTGAGGTGCACGCCTGCACGGCCTGGCTGGACGGCGACGCCGTGCGCATCCGGCTGTACCACCCGGCGCGCGGCGTGGCCAGGGGCCAGGCCGCCGTCCTCTACGACGGCGACACCGTCCTCGGAAGCGCCACCATCAGCGGCACCTCGGCGGCCCGCGTCCCGGTCGGACAAGACGCCCGCTGAGGGCAATTCACCATATCCGACGATGGCAATGGTCAACCGTCACCGAACCGGTGCCGGTTCAGCTCGGCCGGCCGGGTCGACTCCGGGCAGGACCTGGTGTAGAAGTTCATGACCGCGACGACCCGGACGTCTGACTCGCCGAGCAGCTTCCGCGCGTAGTGCGGGTGAGTCTTTCCATCGAAGAAGATGATCTGGCCGGCTTGCGGCCGGATGGCCGCGCAGTGCCGTTCCAGCCCGTCCACGCCGATCGCGTCCGGGTCGTGGGAGACCACGAGCTCGCCGCCCGCCGGGTGCCCGGAGAGGAAGAGGAGGCCGGTCACCGGGTTCGAGTCGACGTGGCACTCGAACCGCATCGTGTTGCCGCGCTGAACGTTGAGCACGACGCCGTACCGGTCGTCGAGGGCCGCGTCGACTGGTTCGCCGCAGGCCCGGGCGGCCCGCTCGAGAAATTCGGTCCGGTAAAGCTTGTACAGCCACGGCAGCCGCTGCATCACCGCGTCCGCTTCGACCCGGCCGCGTTCGATGTGCGTCACATCCGGCGCTTCGCGGGACAAGATAGGCGTCCGGGGGAAAGCCCGGAAAACAGCCGCCTCGACAACGGCGTCGATATCTTTCTGCCAGCCCCCTGGAAGCAGGCCGGTCACGTCCATTTCTGAATACTTAAGCTCGATCAGCTCTTGCGGCATAGCCAGGTCATCCTAACGAACTATGGAAGGTGCACCCATGTCGCGCCGGCGCAGCGGAGAACGGAACGCCGGGCCTGCGCTAACCCGTTCGCCGCGAAGAATTCCTGGTAATCCGATCCGGGCCAGTTTACCTCGCGCTCGAAGAGCGCCTGGGACGGGTAGTTGGCAAGTTCCTGCGGATCCCTACCGTTTCTGCGCGTAAAGCGTTGCCATTCGTAGTATGCGTGCGGCTCTTCATTGGTGGTCCACACAGACCTCACGAGATCACGGTCCGCGCCCATGGCCGCCGGCGCCGCGTGTACCAGCCAGCGCCGACGGCCCGCCCTGCTCGGACCGGCTGCTAGCAGCGGGGGTCGTAGTGTTCGTAACGGTACTGGTCTGAGGGACGCGCGTGCAGCTTCGCCATGGCACTTTCCCCCTTTCTGCCCTATCTCCCATTCCGGGAACTATCTGACGGGAAAACTAAATCAACCTTGCCACTGTACTGGCCCGAGGGTTCTCCCACGTGCCCAGGACCGAAATGGCCCCGTCCGGCCGCTGCCTCGCGCGTCGGCTGCGGCCGGAGCCTGTATGCGGTTATTGATTCCGGCCTGCTCGTCCGCTCAGGTAAACCGGAAGCCTGCCGCCTCGCGGACAGGTGCCGACCATGACGACCGGTAGATCTCCAGTGTGCTCAGAAGTATCTCGCCCCCGTGGTGACATAACTAGCCACGTTTTTATTAACTTTTGGTGTCGCTCGTCAGGACGTCTCGGTTCCCGGGCTGGAAATGGGATCCGGAACCCGGCCATTCTCTATGATGAACTGGTTTCGATCGGTGGGGTACACGGTGATCGTCAGTCGTACCGGCGAGTCGTTCCCGTCGAAGGCAGTCCTGAATATCTCGTACATCGCGACCCGGCCATCCGGCGGGAGCTTGAAGAAGTCGGCCTCGGTCGGGTTCGGCGCCCGCACGGTGAGCCAGTCGCGATAGCCGACCTGCCGGATGTGCAGCGTGTCGCCAAGGTACTGCACGGTGCCCTCGACTATGTTCCGGGGCTTCATGAGCCGGTCCGCGCCGCGATCGGCGAACTCCATGGGGTAGAACGACGTCTGCAGCGACCAGGGCGTGCCGTCAATGAAGCGCCGTTCGTGCCGGCTGATAACCTCGGCGCCCTCGGCGATCCGCAGGCTGGTGGCGACGTCGGCGGAGGCCTGCTGGATCTCGACCTGGACCGGACTGGTGGAAGGCTTCCGCTTGGACGCGCTCACCTCGGACAGGTAACTGGGGCCCTCGTCGCCGCCGCGGCCGGTCGTAGGGTCTCCCGACAGTGTGGTGACGAACGGGTCGATGTCCTCGCTGACGAAGGTGCCCTGCCCTGGCCGCGTCTCCACCAGGCCGAGGTTGGTAAGCCATTTGATGGCATCCCGAACGGTGTTCCGTGACGCGTTGTAACGCTCTCGGAGCTCGAGTTCGGTGGGTAGCTGGCTCCCGTGCGGCAGGTGTCCCGACTCGATCTGCTGACGCAGATCCTCGGCGATCTGCCGGTACATCGGATTCGCCATCAAACCTCCTCAGCTCCCGAGGGCCCAGACAAACTCATCCTATCCATGCCAACCATCCACACTGCTAGAACCGCTGGAATATTTGGCCTCAGCGGGTTTATACCCGCCTTGACCGTGGTAATACCTTCGCAAGGATACCAAAGGTTGGGATGGCTAGGATGACCTGATCGATCGGTTCTATCCTAGCAGTGGGTCTGCTTGGTTGCACCAGAACCTGCCAGATGGTTCGACAAGGCAGAACAATCGGTCTCGACTGGATGTACCGGACAGTGAGCACGAATCGCGGACAGACGGGACACCGTGGTCCACGAGCACCAGGTCAGATTGAGCGTCTCGATTGACCGGCCTTCGGCCGGCCGGGGCGCGCGGCTACCTAACCCGACCTGAGCTGGTGAAATGGTCCGCTGCCCGACCGCCCAGGGCGGCAGCGGTGATCACCTGTGCCAGCCATCCCAACAGCTGGGCTGAGCTGATCTAGTGGACTCATTCTTGCCATCGGCATTAGGTACCTCAGGATGAGTTTGGTCACGTCCGGCCCTGGGTACGCCGGGAACATGTACCAACCTTTGGGATCGCCAGGACGGTCGGTAATAGCCTGGCCATTCGACTGCTTGGTCATAGAAGTACAGGTCATGCCACCCCTACTGGACCGATGGTTTGCCTCAGTCCGCCGGGCCGGATGGTATGCGCAGCAGGCGGAGCAGCTCATGACCCGCACACCAGGCCTCCGGAGGAGCTCCGGAGCCGCACACAGCAGGACCCGGCGGGCGGCACCCGCACCGCCGGCAGGTTTTGGGAGGCTGCAATGGGCGGCAGCAGCGCAGCATCGGTAGCGTACGTGATTCTGGCGGTCTTTCTCGGCGGGGTCACGCTGGGAGTGGTCGCGATGGTGGCGATCGCGGTGCGAAGGGAGGATCGGCTCTACTCCCTCGACGGCCCCGCGCCCGGCGCGGCGGCCCGCGGGGCGAGATGGCTCACCCGCTTCGGCGGCGCAGGCTCGCACTACCGGCCGCGCGGCTGGATGTAGCCATGAACGACACCGTCGTAGCCATCGTCAGTGCCTTCTTCGTCATCGGGATCCTCTTCGGGATCGTCGCTGTCCTCGCCATGTCAGTACTCCGGGCCGAACGGCGCGGCCATCGCGGCCATCCGCGGAACTACCAGCCGCGCCGCCGCGGCGATCAGCCACCGGACGGACGCTGGCCGGACCCACGCTGGGACGAAGACGATCCCGGTGACCACTCACGCTGGCCGGAGGGCAGCGACAGCGATTTCCGCGGCCGTTAGCCCGGTATCAGGGCGGCCATGCTACCCCGCGTCCCGAGCCGGGGCCGGGATGCGGGGTAGCTCCGATCGCGCCGTTGCCACCAGGCGGGTTCTAAGCTCGACATGTGCGTGATGACCGTGACGGGCCGGACTTTCCGTGGCCGGCCGGAAGTGCCACCGGGATCGGCTCGATGCCCGGGACCGACCCGGCCGAGGCGATGCGCGTCATCGCCGGGGAACTGCCGGACTTCCCGCATGTTCCCGAGCTGCCGGATCGTGGTCCGGGAGCGGATCTCACCGGCCGGACCGCCGCGCTGCTGGTCGACATCCCGGTCGAGGTCACTCCGCGCGGCTGGCGGCTGGCCGAACGGCCGGGCCGTGACCTGGCCCGGGCCAGGTCCATGCTCTCCTCCGACCTGGACGTCATGGAGGAGGTGCTGGACGGCTTCCGCGGCCCGGTCAAGATCCAGCTGTGCGGCCCGTGGACGCTGGCTGCCACGCTGGAGCTGCCGCGCACGATGAACGTGGCCATCGCCGATCCCGGCGCGGTGGCGGACCTGACCGCCTCCCTGGCCGAGGGCGCAGCCGCCTACACGGCCGAGCTGGCCGAGCGCGTGCCCGGCGCCCGGCCGGTCGTGCAACTGGACGAGCCGGCCCTGCCCGCGGTGGCGGCGGGCCGGGTGCCGACGGCGAGCGGGCTGTCCCGGCTGGCCGCCGTCGAGGCTGACGTGCTGCGGGAACGGCTGGCTCAGGTGATCACGGCCAGCCACGGCTACACGGTGATCCACAGCTGCGCAGCGGCCATCCCGTTCGGGATAATCAGGGCGGCCCGGGCCGATGCGGTGTCCTTCGACCTCAGCCAGCTACGGCGGGAGGACGAGGACGGGGTGGCCGAGTCCGCCGAGGCGGGCATGGGACTGCTGACCGGGGTGGTCCCGGCCGCCCCGGACGCCGGGACCGCCCGCCGCGCGGGGCCGACCGGGCCGGGTGACGGCAGCGCCGAGGCCCGGGAGGCCGCCGAGCGGGTCATCCGGCTGTGGCGGCGGCTGGGCCTGCCGCTGGCGACCTGCCCGGCGCAGGCGGTGATCACGCCGGCCTGCGGGCTGGCCGGGATGTCCCCGGCCCAGGCGCGCGCCGCGCTGACCCGATGCCGGGAGGCCGGGAGCATGCTGGCCGAGCTGATCGAGGAGACGGGGGAAGAGTCCAGGTGAGCGAGCACCAAACGAGCGGGGAACTCCAGGAAGCGCCGGCTGGAGCGCGGCGGCGGCACGCGGACCTCAGCCTGGAGATCACCGAGGCCGATCACCGGTACTACGTCCTGGACTCGCCCACGATCTCCGACATCGAGTACGACACCAAGATGCGCGAGCTGCGCGCGCTCGAGGACGAGTACCCGGACCTGCGCACGCCCGACTCGCCGACCCAGACCGTGCACGGCACCATCTCCACTCTGTTCACCCCGGTCGAGCACCTGGAACGGCTGCTCAGCCTGGACAACGTGTTCACCGACGAGGACCTGGGCGGCTGGGCCGACCGCGCGGCCAAGCTCGGCGGCGCGGGGCCGTACCTGTGCGAGCTCAAGATCGACGGCCTGGCCATCGATCTCGTCTACGTCAACGGCGCGCTGGTCAAGGCGGCCACCCGCGGCGATGGCCGGACCGGTGAGGACGTCACGCCGAACATCAGGACCATCGCCTCCATCCCGGCCCGGCTCACCGGCACCGGGCATCCGGCCACGCTGGAGGTGCGGGGCGAGGTGTTCATGCCGGCCGAGGCGTTCGGGAAGCTGAACGAGTCACTGCTGGACGCGGGCAAGCCCGCGTTCGCCAACCCGCGCAACTCGGCGGCCGGCTCGCTGCGGCAGAAGGACCCACGGATCACCGCCTCCCGGGCGCTGGACGCGATCATCCACGGCATCGGCCGGGTCGAGGGCTCGCCGCTACGCGCCGGCCCCGCCGGCGAAGCCGGCCAGGACAGCCGCGAGGGCATCACCGGTGCCGCCGCCGGCCCCGGCGAGGAGGGGCACCTGGAAGGCGCGCCGGACACCCAGTCCGGCTGGTACGAACGGCTGCGGGCGTGGGGCCTGCCGGTCAGCGACCTGTACCAGGTCGTCCCGGACATGGACGGGGTGCGCGCGTACATCGGCCACTACGCCGAGCACCGGCACGACCCGCCGTACGAGATCGACGGCGTGGTGATCAAGATCGACCAGATCGAGTTGCAGCGCCGGCTCGGCTCGACCAGCCGGGCGCCCCGGTGGGCCATCGCGTTCAAGTACCCGCCGGAGGAGGTCACCACCCGGCTGCTCGATATCCAGGTGAACGTCGGGCGCACCGGCCGGGTCACCCCGTTCGCGGTGATGGAACCGGTCAAGGTGAGCGGCTCGACGGTGGACCGGGCCACGTTGCACAACGCGGACGAGGTCAAGCGCAAGGGCGTGCTCATCGGCGACATGGTGATCCTGCGCAAGGCCGGCGACGTGATCCCGGAGGTGCTCGGCCCGGTGGCCGACCTGCGGACCGGCGGCGAACGCGAGTTCAGCTTCCCGACCGCCTGCCCGTCGTGCCAGACCACCCTGGCCAAGGAGGAGGACGAGGTCGACTGGCGCTGCCCGAACAGCCGGTCCTGCCCGGCCCAGCTGCGCGAGCGGCTGTTCCACCTGGCCGGGCGGGGTGCCTTCGACATCGAGGTGCTCGGCTACGAGGCGGTGAGCGCGCTGCTGGACTGCGGGCTGGCCGCCGACGAGGGCGACCTGTTCGCGGTGACCGAGGAACAGCTGCTGACCTGCCCGTTCTTCGTGGTCAAGCAGGGCACGCTGAGCGCCAACGCCACCCGGCTGCTGGCCAACCTGGAGCAGGCGCGGACCAGGCCGCTGTGGCGGATCCTGGTGGCGCTGTCGATCAGGCACGTCGGGCCGACGGCGGCGCGGGCGCTGGCGACCGAGTTCGGTTCGGTGCGGGCGATCGAGGAAGCGAGCGCGGCCGCGCTGGCCGCGGTGGACGGCGTCGGCCCGACCATCGCCGCCTCGCTGCGCGACTGGTTCACCGTGGACTGGCACCAGGCGATCATCGCCAGGTGGCGGGACGCCGGGGTGCGTCTCGAAGACCCGGACTTCGACCCGAACCGGGCCGCGGCCCGGCTGCTGGCCGGCGTGTCCGTGGTGATCACCGGCACGCTCGCCGACATGACCCGGGACGAGGCCGGCGAGGCGGTCCGCCAGGCCGGCGGCAAGGTGACCTCCTCGGTGTCCAAGAAGACCGGTTTCGTGGTGGCGGGCGAGAACGCCGGCTCCAAGTACGACAAGGCGGTCGAGCTGGGCGTGCCGGTCCTGGACGAGGCCGCCTTCCGGGTCCTGCTCACCGAGGGCCCGGACGCGGTCACCCCAGCCCCCACCGCGCAGCCCTAAGCCCTCGCCGCCGGTTTCGGCCAGGCGGCGGCTCAGATAGCGCCGCTCGGCGTCGGTGCTGGCCAGCGCGAGCGCCTCGCGGTAGAAGCCCGCGGCGTCGTCGGCGCGCCCCAGGCGGCGCAGCAGGTCGGCCTGGGTGGCGGGCAGCAGGTAGTAGCCGGCCAGCTTTCCCGACGCCTCCAGGTGCGCGACCAGCGCCAGCCCGGCCTGCGGGCCCTCGGCCATGGCCACCGCCACCGCGCGGTTCAGTTCGACCACCGGGGACGGACCCGCCGGGAATCACCGCACCCACCCTTATTGCTTACAGGGTGCCGCCGCCGGGCCCCTAGAATCGCGTGCATGTCCATTACCCGTGACGAGGTCGCGCACCTGGCGCGGCTGGCCAGGATCGCGCTCACCGACGCCGAACTCGACCATCTGGCGCCCCAGCTGGATCAGATCATCACGGCTGTCGCGCAGGTCCAGGAGGTCGCCGCCGAAGGAATCCTGCCGACGTCGCACGCCACCGGCCTGACCAACGTGTACCGCGATGACGAGCCGGTCCCGTGCCTGACTCCGGCCGAAGCGCTCAGCCAGGCGCCCGCGGTGGAGCAGCAGCGGTTCAAGGTGCCGCGGATCCTGGGGGAGGACTAGAACAATGGAGCTCACTCGCATGACCGCGGCGGAGCTGTCCGCCGCGCTGGCCGGTAAAGAGGTCTCCGCGGCCGAGGTCACCCGGGCGCACCTGGACCGGATCGCCGCCGTGGACGACCGCGTGCACGCGTTCCTGCACGTCGCCGCCGACAGCGCCCTCGAACAGGCCCGAGACATCGACGCCAGGCGAAAAGCGGGGGAGCAGCTGAGCCCGCTGGCCGGCGTCCCGGTCGCGGTCAAGGACGTGTTTACCACCGTAGGCCTGCCGACCACCTGCGGCTCGCGCATCCTGGCGGGCTGGCACCCGCCCTACGACGCCACCATCGTCCAGCGGCTCAAGCAGGCCGGCGCGATCATCCTCGGCAAGACCAACATGGACGAGTTCGCCATGGGCTCCTCCACCGAGAACTCCGCGTTCGGCCCCAGCCACAACCCATGGGATCTGGACACGATCCCCGGCGGCTCCTCCGGCGGCTCGTCCGCCGCGGTGGCCGCCTACGAGGCGCCGCTGGCCATCGGCACCGACACCGGCGGCTCGATCCGTCAGCCCGCCGCGGTCTGCGGGATCGTCGGCACCAAGCCGACCTACGGCGGGTCGTCCCGGTACGGCGTGGTGGCGTTCGCGAGCAGCCTGGACACGCCGGGACCGTTGGGCCGGACGGTGCTGGACGCGGCGCTGCTGCACGAGGCCATGTCCGGGCACGACCCGATGGACTCCACCTCGATCGACGCGCCGGTGCCGCCGGTGGTGGCCGCGGCGCGCGAGGCGGACGTGAGCGGCATGCGGATCGGCGTGGTGACCGAACTCGGCGGCGACGGCTACCAGCCCGGCGTGCTGGCCCGGTTCGCCGAGGCGGTCGAGCTGCTCGAGTCGCTCGGCGCCAAGGTGACCGAAGTGTCCTGCCCCCACTTCTCCTACGCGCTGCCCGCCTACTACCTGATCGCGCCCAGCGAGTGCTCGTCCAACCTGGCCAGGTTCGACGCGATGCGGTACGGCCTGCGGGTGGGCGACGACGGCATCAGGGACGCCGAGGAGGTGATGGCGCTGACCCGCGAGCAGGGCTTCGGCGCCGAAGTCAAGCGGCGCATCATCCTCGGCACGTACGCGCTGTCCAGCGGCTACTACGACGCCTACTACGGCAAGGCGCAGCAGGTCCGCACGCTGATCATCAGGGACTTCGACGCGGCCTTCGGCCAGGTCGACGTGCTGGTGTCGCCGTCCACGCCGACCACGGCGTTCCGCATCGGCGAGCGGGCCGACGACCCGATGGCCATGTACCTGGCCGACCTGTGCACGATCCCGTCGGACCTGGCCGGCAACGCGGCCATCTCGGTCCCGTGCGGCCTGGCGCCGGAAGACGGGCTGCCGGCCGGGCTGCAGGTGATGGCGCCCGCGCTGGCCGACGACCGGCTGTACCGGGTCGCCGCGGCCGCGGAGGCGGCCTTCACCGGCCGCTGGGGGCAGCCGCTCCTGAACCAGGCGAAGGGGCTGTAAAACATGACGACCAGCACGGAAACCCTCGTCCCGTTCACCGAGGCGATGACGCGCTACGAGCCGGTGACCGGCCTGGAGACCCACGTGGAGCTGGGCACCAGGACCAAGATGTTCTGCGGCTGCACGACCACCTTCGGGGCCGAGCCCAACAGCCAGGTCTGCCCGGTCTGCCTGGGCCTGCCCGGCTCGCTGCCGGTGGTGAACCGGATGGCGATCGAGTACGCCATCCGCATCGGCTTGGCCCTGAACTGCGAGATCGCGGCCTGGTGCCGGTTCGCCCGGAAGAATTACTTCTACCCGGACATGCCGAAGAACTTCCAGATCTCCCAGTACGACGAGCCGCTGTGCACGGACGGGTACCTTGATGTGACCATCGGCGACCAGGCCGTCCGGGTCGGCATCGAGCGGGTGCACCTGGAGGAGGACACCGGCAAGTCGCTGCACGTGGGCGGGGCCACCGGCCGGATCCACGGCGCCGAGTACTCGCTGGTCGACTACAACCGGGCGGGTATCCCGCTGGTCGAGATCGTGACCAAACCGGTCCCGGGCACCGGCGCGGACGCGCCCGTCGTGGCCCGCGCCTACGTCACCGAGCTGCGTGACCTGGTCCGCTCCCTGGGCGTCTCCGACGTGCGGATGGAGGAAGGGTCGCTGCGCTGCGACGTGAACGTCTCGCTGGCGCCGCGCGGCTCGGCCCAGTGGGGCACGCGGACCGAGACCAAGAACGTCAACTCGCTGCGTTCGGTCCAGCGCGCCGTCGAATTCGAGATCGAGCGGCAGGCCGCGGTGCTCGACGCCGGCGCCCGGGTCATCCAGGAGACCAGGCACTTCCACGAGAACACCGGGACCACGACCTCGGGGCGGTCCAAGGAAGAGGCCCAGGACTACCGCTACTTCCCCGAGCCCGACCTGGTGCCGGTCGCCCCGCCGGAGGAATGGGTCGAACAGATCCGGGCCGCGCTGCCCGAGGCGCCGTCCAAGGTCCGGGCCCGGCTGCAGGCCGAATGGAACTCCTCCGCGCTGGAGATGGACGCCATCCTCAACGCGGGCGCGCTCGATCTGGTCCGCGAGACGGTCGCAGCGGGCGCCTCGCCGGCCGACGCGCGCAAGTGGTGGCTGGGCGAGCTGTCCCGGCGCGCCCACGACACCGGCACCGAGCTGACGGCGCTGTCGGTCACTCCCGCCGAGGTCGCCCGGTTGGCCGCGCTCGTCGCGGCGGGCACGCTCAACGACAAGCTGGCCCGGCAGGTGATCGACGGCGTGCTGGCCGGCCAGGGCGATCCCGACGAGGTGGTCAAGGCCCGCGGCCTGGCCATAGTCAGCGACGAAGGCGCGCTGACCAAGGCCGTCGACGAGGCGATCGCGGCCAACCCCGACGTGGTGGCCAGGATCCGCGGCGGCAAGACCCAGGCGGCGGGCGTCCTGGTCGGCGCGGTCATGAAGGCCACCCGCGGCCAGGCCGACGCCGCCCGCGTCCGCGAGCTGATCCTGGACCGCCTGGGCTAGGGTTCAGTCGCCGGGAAAGCTGACGGCCTCGGCCGTCTCGTCCCGGACCTCGCGCTGCCGGGTGTGAAGCCCGGAATCCCGGCGTGGCGGAATCTAGCCGGACCGGGCGGAGCGGCGCCAGGCGCCGGGACCGGGGGACAACGGCCGCCGGAGCAAGCTGTCCCGGTCGGACCAGGCATTTTGGGCCGAACGGGCGGGGCGGGGGGCCTCCTGGCCGGCCGGACGCGCGGCGAGGAGGACGGCGACCAGGGCGGCGATCTCTTCCGGCGTCGCGTCGCCGCGGACCACCCGCAGCAGCGGTTCCCCCCGGGGCTCTGCTGGCTCCTTCTCTCCTTCTCCCGGGGGGACCCATCCCCCCGGACCCCCCTGGGGGAGGGACGACCCTGCTGGCCTGGCCGCCTGCGGCGGCGGGCCCGAGCCCCCCCGGGGCGGATCGCCGTCGGCGGGGCGTGTCACCGGCGCCCGTTCGGTATCAAGGGCGGGACTTACCCAGGCTGATGCCGAACTCGCGGTGCACGCGCTCCCAGAACGCGTCCCGCAGCCATTCCCGGGCCTCCTGGTAGGGGCGCAGCGACAGGCCGAGTTCCTTCTCCGCGTCGACGAGCAGTTCCTTGTCGATGACGGGCGGCAGGATCGGGCCGGGCAGCAGGTCCCTGATGTTGTCCCGGCCGCGGGTCAGGATCCACTTCTGCGCGACGTGCTCGCCCGCTTCCTCGACCCGGGTCCGGTCCGGCCCCAGCCGCGGCATCGGGCCGGTGCTGCTGATGGCGGGGAAGCCGCCGGTGTTGGACAGGGCCGGGTGCCCGCCGGTCCGCGACACCGAGCGGCGGTGCTCGCCGAACAGCTGGGCCGGCGAGGGCACCGCCGGCGCCGGGCCCAGGGTCGCGTCGGGCCGGGCCGCCTCGACAGGGACAGGCGGGTTCTTGGTGAAGTAGGGGCGCAGGAACGACCCGTCGAGCACGTCGACCGTGTCCGACTCCCAGACCAGGCGCTCGGCCTGGTTGGTGCCGTACGGCGGCTCGATGCCCCACAGGTGGACCCGGACCCCGAAGGCCTGGGCCGCCTCGACCGCGGGCACCATGTCCTCGTCGCCGGCGATGAGCACCGAGTCGGTGATCGCCCGGTGCCGGGCCAGCGCCTCCATGTCCGCCCTGATCTGCGCGTCCACGCCCTTCTGCTGGCCGCGCGCGTTCAGGTTGCCCAGCCGCAGCTTGACCCAGGGCATCTGGGCGATGACCCGCTGGTCGATGGTCGGCACCCGGTCCCGGGCGGCGTCGTACCAGTACACGCGGAGCAGTTCGCCCCGGATCAGCTCGTCGGCGTGCTTGGTGATCACCTGGATCAGCGGGACGGCGTCGACCCGGAAATCGCGGCGCGAGCTCGAGCCGAACAGCAGTTCGCCCGCCGCGGCATAGATATAGCCGACATCCACCATGACCGCGTAACGGGCCAGGATGGGCAGCGGGGCAGCGAATTCGGTCATCATCTCCGACTCTAGGGCAGGTCGGGGCGTGCGTGTGACACTTGCGCCACTTTTGCCGCACGGCTTGGATCTACCCAGATACGCTTGGTAAGCAGTTGCCTAGGCAATTGCGTCTAGAGCGGGATGTTGCCGTGTTTCTTCGGCGGCAGCGTCTGCCGCTTGGTGCGCAGGGTGCGCAGCGCGCGGGTCACCGCGAGCCTGGTCTCGGCCGGCCGGATGACCGCGTCGACGTAGCCTCGCTCGGCCGCGATGTACGGGTTGGCCAGCATGTCCTCGTACTCGGTGATCCGCTCGGCGCGCACCGAGTCGGGGTCCGCGGCAGCGGCCAGCTCGCGGCGGTACAGGATGTTCACCGCCCCCTGCGCGCCCATCACCGCGATCTGCGCGGTGGGCCAGGCCAGGTTGACGTCGCCGCCGAGGTGCTTGGAGCCCATCACGTCGTAGGCGCCGCCGTAGGCCTTCCTGGTGATCACCGTGACCTTCGGCACGGTGGCCTCGGCGTAGGCGTAGATGAGCTTGGCGCCGCGGCGGATGATCCCGCGCCATTCCTGGCTCACCCCGGGCAGGAACCCGGGCACGTCGACGAAGGTCAGGATCGGGATGTTGAACGCGTCGCAGGTCCGCACGAACCGGGCCGCCTTCTCCGAGGCGTCGATGTCGAGGCAGCCGGCCAGGTGCACCGGCTGGTTGGCCACCACGCCGGCCGGCGAGCCCTCCACCCGGCCGAAGCCGACCAGGATGTTCGGCGCGAAGCCGGCCTGCACCTCGAGGAACTCGCCGTCATCCAGCACGTGGGTGATCACCTCGTGCATGTCGTAGGGCTGGTTCGGCGAGTCGGGGATGAGCGTGTCCAGCTCCGCGTCGTCCTCGTCGGGTTCGGTGTCGTCCTGCAGTCCGGCGTCCGGCCGCCCGGGCGGCTCGTCCAGGTTGTTGGACGGCAGGTAGGACAGCAGGTCGCGGGCGAAGTCGATGCAGTCCTGCTCGTCCTTGGCCTGGTAGTGCGCGACGCCGGACTTGGCGCCGTGCGCCTGCGCCCCGCCCAGGTCCTCGAAGGTCACGTCCTCGCCGGTCACCGTCTTGATCACGTCAGGTCCGGTGATGAACATGTGGCTGGTGCCCTCCACCATCAGGGTGAAGTCGGTGATGGCGGGGGAGTAGACCGCGCCGCCCGCGCACGGGCCCATGATCAGGGATATCTGCGGGACCACCCCGGAGGCCATCACATTGCGGTAGAAGATCTCGGCGAACAGGCCGAGGGCCACCACGCCCTCCTGGATCCGGGCGCCGCCGCCGTCATTGATCCCGATGATCGGGCAGCCGGTCTTCAGCGCGTGGTCCATGACCTTGACGATCTTCTCGCCGTAGACCTCGCCCAGCGAGCCGCCGAACACCGTGAAGTCCTGGCTGAACACGCAGACCGGGCGGCCGTCCACGGTGCCGTACCCGGTGACCACGCCGTCCCCGTAGGGCCGGGTGGCGGCGATGCCGAAGTCGTGCGCGCGGTGCCGGGCCAGCTCGTCGAACTCGGTGAACGAGCCGGGGTCGAGCAGCAGGTCGATCCGCTCCCGCGCGGTCAGCTTGCCCCGCTCGTGCTGCTTGGCCACCGCCTGTTCGGAGCCCGCGTGCGCCGCCTCCTGCCGCCGCCGCTCCAGGCCGGCGATCTTGCCCGCGGTGGTGTGCGGGTCGGGGCTCTGCTCCTCGGGTTTGGCGGGTTCGGGCGCCGCGGCTTCAGTGGTCATGGGGATCAGGCTAACGGGCCGTTAACGTAGCCGGACTACGCTCTACGCGTGAACAGGGAAACGGAGAGGCCCAGGGACCGGGCCAGGCAGCGGGACAGCGCCGCGCTGCCGGACCAGATGCGGCGCGAGGTCCGGCTGCTCGGTGACATCCTCGGCGAGATCATCCGCGATTCCGAAGGGCCGGACCTGCTGGCCGACGTGGAACGGCTCCGGCACGCCGTGATCGACGCGCGGCACCGTGAACGCCACGACGAGCCCGCGGCCGTGGCCGGCGACGACATCGCCAAGCTGGTCGCGTCCTGGAGCCTGGACCGGGCCGAGCAGGTGGCCCGGGCGTTCGCCGTCTACTTCCACCTGGCCAACCTGGCCGAAGAGCACCAGCGCATCCGCAACCTGCGGGAACGCGACACGGGTCAGCAGCCGGTACGCGAGTCGCTGGCCGCCGCGGTCGGCGAGGTGAGCCGGGATGCCGGGCCCGGGCATCTCGGCGAGCTGCTCGCGTCGCTGCGGGTGCACCTGGTGCTCACCGCGCACCCCACCGAGGCGCGGCGGCGCGCCGTCGTGGCGGCGCTGCGCCGGATCAGCGTGCTGCTCGACATCCTGGACGACCCGCGCGCCGCGGCGGCCGACCACGCCGAGGCGCGGCGCGAGCTGCGCGAGCAGATCGACCTGCTGTGGCGGACGTCGCAGCTGCGGGTCAAGGCGATGGACCCCATCGACGAGGTCCGCACGGTGATGACCGCGTTCGACGAGACGCTGTTCCGGATCGTCCCCGCGGTGTACCGGGAGCTCGACCGGGCGGTGGCCGGCGCGTCCGCCGCGTCCGGGCGGGCGGCGACGCCGGTGCCCGCCTTCCTGCGGTTCGGCAGCTGGGTGGGCGCGGACCGGGACGGCAACCCGTTCGTGACCGCGCAGGTGACCAGGGAGACCGCGACGATCCAGGCCGACCACATCCTGCGCGCGCTCGAGGCCGTCACGACCAGGATCGGCCGCGCGCTAACGCTGCACGACCAGACCACGCCGCCGTCCGCCGGGCTGCGGCGGGCGCTGGCCTCGGCCTCGGCCGCGCACCCGGAACTGCTGGCCGAGATCGCGGCCCGCTCGCCGCAGGAGCCGTACCGGACCTACCTGCTGTACGCGGCGCAGCGGCTGGCCGCGACCCGTGCCCGGCACGCTGACCTGGCTTACCGCGGGCCCTGGGACTTCCTCGCCGACCTGCGCGTGGTGCAGGAGTCGCTGGCCGCGGCGGGCGCGGTCAAGCAGGCTTACGGCGCGCTGCAGCACCTCATCTGGCAGGTCCAGACGTTCGGCTTCCACCTGGCTGGCCTGGAGGTCAGGCAGCACAGCGAGGTGCACACCAGGGCGCTGGCCGAACTCCGCGCCGCGGGCCCGCCCGGCTCCGAGCCCGGCGGGGCCTGGTCCCCGCAGACCGAGGAGGTGCTGGCCACGTTCCGCGCCGTGGCCTGGATCCAGGACCGGTACGGCGTGGACGCGTGCCACCGGTACGTGGTGAGCTTCACTCGTTCGGCGGACGACATCGCCGCGGTGTACGAACTCGCCCGCTACGCCACGGCCGGCGGCCGGGTCCCCGCGCTGGACGTGGTGCCGCTGTTCGAGAGCGCGGCCGACCTGGCCGACGCGCCGGACGTGCTGACCGGCATGCTGGCGCTGCCCGAGGTCGCGGAGCGGCTGGCGGTCAGCGACCGGAAACTCGAGGCGATGCTCGGCTACTCCGACTCGGCCAAGGAACTCGGGCCGGCCAGCGCCACCCTGCGCCTGTTCGACACCCAGGCCCGGCTGGCCGGGTGGGCCGCGGCGCACGGCATCCGGCTGACCCTGTTCCACGGCCGGGGCGGCGCGCTCGGCCGGGGCGGCGGCCCGGCCGGGCGCGCCGTGCTCGCCCAGGCACCCGGCTCGGTCAACGGGTCGTTCAAGGTCACCGAGCAGGGCGAGGTCATCTTCGCCCGGTACGGGCAGGAGGCGATCGCCAGGCGGCACCTGGAGCAGGTCAGCTCCGCGGTGCTGCTCGCGTCCTCCCCCCGGATAGCCGAGCGGACCGCGGCCGCGGCCGGAACCTACCGGGACGTCGCCGGCCGCATCGACGTGGCCGCCTGCGCCGCCTTCCGCGGCCTGGTCGAGGCCGACGGCTTCGCCGGCTGGTTCGCCCGGATCAGCCCGCTGGGCGAGATCGGCGGCCTGCGCATCGGCTCCCGCCCGGCCAGGCGCGGCCTGGCCGCATCGCCCGGCCCCGGCCCTGTTCCCGCCATGGACCTGGCCGACCTGCGCGCGATCCCGTGGGTTTTCGCCTGGTCGCAGACCCGGATGAACCTGCCCGGGTGGTTCGGCCTGGGCAGCGGGCTCGCCGCCATCGCCGACGCCGACGGCGCGGACGTGCTGCGGCGCGCGTACCGGGACTGGCCGCTGTTCGGCTCGCTGCTGGAGAACGCGGAGATGAGCCTGGCCAAGACGGACCGGCTGATCGGAGCGCGCTACCTGGCCCTGGGCGGTCGCCCCGACCTCACCGAGCGGGTGCTGGCCGAGTACGACCTGACCCGGCGGCTGGTGCTCACCGTGACCGGGCACGACCGCCTGCTGGCCAACCGGCACGTGCTCTCCCGCGCGGTCGCGCTGCGCGACCCCTACGTGGACGCCCTGTCCTACCTGCAGTTGCGCGCCCTGGCCGCGCTGCGCGATGCCGCCCCCCAAGACCAGGAGCGCGAGCGACTGGAGCGCCTGCTGCTCCTCACCGTGAACGGCGTAGCGGCCGGCCTGCAGAACACCGGCTGACCGGGCCCCTCGTCCTCCCGTTTCGATGCCCCGCTGGCACCGTGAGCAACATCAAGCAAAGTAATTCCTCGCGGCATCGCAGCCGACCGAATCATCGGGGAGTTTTTGGCCTATGGGGAAGCTTTGGGTCCCCAGGGGGGCCCGGATCCTCCCGGTAAGCCAAATCCTCCCCGTTATTTCCGGAGAGGGGCGTGCCGTGACGCCGGCGCTACGCGGCTAGTCCGCGATCCGGATGCGGAGGCGGCGGAAGCCCTTGCCCTTGCTCTCGATCTTCACGACCCCGATCCGGCCTACCTGGCGGGTGGAGGCCACGTGGATGCCGCCGTCCGCCTGCTGGTCCAGGCCCACGATGTCGATGATCCGCACCTCCTTGACCTCCGGCGGCACCAGGTTGGTCGCGGTACGGATGATGTCGGGCAGGGCGAACGCCTCGTCCCGCGGCAGCACCCGGACGTCGATGCGCCGGCCGGCGGCGACCTCGGCGTTGCACGCCGCCTCGACGGCCTCGCGGAAGCCGGGCGGGACCTCCGGCAGGTTGAAGTCCATCCGCGCGGTCAGCGGCTCCATGTTGCCGCCGGTCACCAGCGCACCGAAGTCACGGAATACCACGCCGCACAGCACGTGCAGGCCGGAGTGCGTGCGCATCAGCGCGGTCCGGCGTTCGTCCTCCAGCGCGCCGCGCACCACGGTGCCGACGGCCGGCAGCTGATCGCCTTCGGCCGGGATCAGGTACAGGTCGTCGCCCTTGCGGGCGCCCACGATCTGAGTCTGCACGCCACCCCAGAGCAGCACGCCATGGTCAGGTGGCTGGCCGCCGCCGCCCGGGTAGAACGCCGAACGGTCCAGCACGATCCCCTCGGCGTCCGCCGCGAGCACCCGGGCGTCCCATTCCCGCAGGGTCTGGTCGTCCAGTTCGAGCCGGTGCGTGCGCCATTGCGTGTCGTCCATGGCCCGAAGCCTAGTCCGCCGGAGCGGCCTCGGCAGAAGCCGCCGGAGCGGCCTCGGCAGAAGCCACCGCGGCCCGGGTCCCGGACACGACGGGCGCGGGTTTCCTGATGCACGCCAGGCCGAGCGCCAGGCAGGCGAACGGGACGGCCGACAGCACGTACCGGTAGTCGACTTCGGACGCCGCGATCGGCGCCACCAGGTTGACGGTCCCGACGCCCCAGGCCAGGCCCGCGTACTTGCCCCAGCCGCGCCAGCGCCAGATCAGCAGCACCAGCCCGGCCGCCATCACGAGGAAGAAAACCCAGCCGGGGAACCATACCGGCAGCTGGTACAGGAACATGAAGTAGGCCCACGGCTGGACCACGTGCGTGTTCGAGCTGGTGTGCGCGTACCTTTCCTCGTCGTGCTGCATGTAGGGCGCCAGCGTGGTGACGTGCGGGGCCACGGTGAAGTGATCCGACAGGTAGTCCGTGGGCCGGTCGGTGGCGAAGAAGGTCAGGAACACCCCCTGGCCCACGGTCTTGATGTAGTCCACGGGCTGCGCCAGGATGGCCCGTTCGGCGAACTGCATGGCCAGCTTGTTGTTGTAGGCGTTGATGCCGGGGTGCGCGTCGGTCCGGTACCAGGCGCCGGGCGCCCACAGGTAGTCGGCGGGGGTGCGCTCGTTCAGCAGCGCGTCGACGGACCAGGCCGGGGCGGGCGAGGTCGGGTGGCCGGGCTGGTTCTCCCGGCAGAGCGGCACCAGGTCGGCCGGCGGCTTGATGACCGCGCAGTTGGCGAACGACATGGTCCGCGCCCACAGGAACATCCCGGTGCTGTTGGTGATGTTGAGCTGGCCGTACTCGGTGGAGAAGATGAGCACGTACCCGGCCAGCGGGATCGCGAACGCGGCCAGGCACGCGGTGATCACCTTCCAGCCGGCCCGCATGATCAGCAGGAAGGCGAGGACGATCACGATGACCGGGGCGCCGTTGCCGCGGATGACCGAAGCCCAGGACACCAGCAGCCCGATGATCACCGCCTGCCAGATCGCCGGCCTGGGCCGCACGATGAGCATCGCGACGGCGATCATCAGCACGAAGATGAACAGGGTGTCGGACAGGATCGAGGATTCCAGCCAGATCTGCCGCGAGTCGAACAGCGTGGGCACGGCGGCCAGCGTCGCTCCCCAGGCCGGCAGGCCGCGGGTGCGCAGCACGCCATAGATGATCACGCCGAGCGCGATCCCCATCAGGTGCTGCAGCGTGGTCACCAGCAGCAGGCTGTGGAATGGCTCGAGCACCCGCAGCAGCAGCGGGTACCCGGCCGGCCGCAGCTGCGCCAGCGGCGTCAGGTGGACGCCTTCGGCCAGGTAGGAGAAGGAGTCCTGGATGAGCAGCGCGGGCTTGAACCCGAGCGCGGCGATGACCCGCGGTATGACCGAGACGCAGGCCACGACGGTGAACAGCCGGTGGTTCCGGCACAGCGCGGCCGGGGTCAGGCCGGCCGCCACCCGCCGGGCCCGCGCGATCTGCGGCTCAAGATCCCAGGAGATCTCCGGCGGCCACAGCCGCCAGCTCCGCTGGCGCTCCGGCGCGGCACTGCCCGACGGCGCGGCACTGCCCGACGGCGCGGCACTGCCCGACGGCGCGGCACTGCCCGACGGCGCGGCACTGCCCGACGGCGCGCTGCCGTCGCCCGCGCTGCCGTCGTCCGCGCCGCGGCGCCGGCTGGTTCCGAGACCGGTCAACGATTTCCCTCCTCCCGGCATTTGAACAATAGTGGGTTGCCATGCGAGCCGACGACGATACGGCCCCGCGCCAGCCCCTGGACGTCGGACACCTCCAGAACACCGCGATCCGCCCGGGCGGCCTGTGGCGCGCCCTCGAGGTCACCGAACGCACCGGCTCGACCAACGCCGACCTGCTCAGCCAGGCCCGGGACGGCGCGCCGGAGGGCGTCGTTCTCGCCGCCGAGGAGCAGATCGCGGGACGCGGCCGGATGGGCCGCACCTGGGTGGCCCCGCCGCGCGCCGCGCTCACGTTCTCCCTGCTGCTGCGGCCGGACGCGGTGCCACCGGCCCGCCGCGGCTGGCTCCCGCTGCTCACCGGCGTCGCGGTCGCCGAGGCGGTGACCGCGACCACCGGCATCGAGACCCGGCTGAAATGGCCGAACGACCTGCTGGCCGGCCCGGCGAAGCTCGCCGGGATCCTGGCCGAGTCGGCAGGCGACGCGATCGTGGTCGGCGTCGGCCTCAACGTCGACACCGAACCGGCCGAACTGCCGCCCCCCGGCCCGACGCCGAGCACCGCGCTGCCCGCGACGTCGCTGCGCGCCGCCGGCGCCCGCGCAACCCCGAGGGAACCGCTGCTGCTCGCCATCCTGGCCGGTTTCGAGCGCTGGTACCAGGCCTGGCGGCAGGCCGCCGGCGACCCGGACCGCAGCGGGCTCCGCCCCGCCTACATCAGATGGTCCGCCACCATCGGCCGCCCGGTCCGGGCCGAACTACCCGGCGGTCAGCTGCTCTCCGGCCTGGCCGTCGGCGTCGACTCCGGCGGCAGGCTGCTGGTCCGCGCGTCGCCCGGCGCCGAGGTGCCGGTGGCCGCGGGCGACGTCGTCCACCTGCGCTGATCCCTGCCATCAGCGGCCGGCGCGCAGGCCAGCGCCGCCGCCAGGCAGGCGGCCGGCACCGCGGGCACCAGGTAGCGCAAGTCGAAGTCCGCGGTCAGCGGCGGCACCAGCAGGATCGTCATCGCGAACGCCCAGGCCAGGCCGGCCCCGTAGCCGCCGCGAAATCGCCGGGCCGCCATGACGGCCAGCGCGCCGAGCAGGATCATGCCGAGCAGCGTCCCCCGCAGGTACACGTAGCGCTGGTAGCTGACCAGCCACGAGGCGAACGGCTGGACCGCGCGGGTGGGCGCGGGCCGCCCGCCGTCGTAGGCGGCCTGGTCGCCGGCCACGGTGCCGCCGCCCGGCGTGCGCATCGCCGCCGGGACCCAGGCCGTCGCGGCGCCGGCGAACTGGTACCGGTCCACGATCCCGGTGTCCGGGTGGACCGGCCGGCCGGGGTAGAAGCTCAGCGCTACGTCGTGCCCCACCGCGGCGAGGTATCCGCCTGGCTGCGCGACGATGGCCCGCCGCGCGAAATCGAGCGCCAGCGAGTTGGTCCGCGCCGAGAACCGCCCGCCGGGCATCCGCAGCAGCGGGGAGTTGCCGTCCCAGATGTACAGCGACGACGCGATCCGCGGGCCCGGCGGCGGGCACAGCACCCGCTCGCCGGCCGGGGGCCTGATCACCGCGCAGTCCGCGAACAACATCGTCCGCGACCACAGGTACGCCCCGTCGCTCCTGGTCAGGGTGAACTGGTGCTGGTGCAGGCCGAACCAGGCGGCGTAGGCCGCGACCGGGAGCGCGCCGGCCAGCAGCGCGGCCGCCACGCTCAGCAGGCCCGCCCGCTGGATCACCAGCGCGATCAGCAGCACCACCAGCAGTGCCAGCCCCACCGGCCACAGGATCGCCGACACCCCCAGCACGAAGGCCGCGGCGGTGGTGCGGGCTGGCCGCCGCTCGCCGGCCGGCCAGAGCACCAGGCCCAGGGCGACCAGAACCAGGAAGCCGAACGGGACGTCTGGCACGACATCGTGTTCGAGCTGGAGCTCGTACGCATCGAAGAGCACCGGGACAGCCGCGAGCGTCGCGCCCCAGGCGGGCAGTCCGTAGCGCCGCGCCGGCAGGTAGATGAGCACGCCCATGACCAGGCCCATCAGGTGCTGGACGGCGGCCACCAGGGCCAGGCTGTGCAGCGGCCGGAGCACCCACAGCAGAAGTGCGTAGCCGCCCACCCGGCTCGGGTCAGGGATCAGCCGCAAGCCGCTCGCCAGGTAGGACGCCGAGTCCCCGCCAAACCACATGACCGGCCGGAAGGCCAGCATGACCAGCACCCGCAGCACGACGGCAGCCGCCAGCACCAGCCCGAAGACCCAATGTCGCCGCGCCACCATTACCAGGCCCACCAGCGGAGTTTATGCCGGCCCCCGTTGGCTCGCCGGACGTGCCACTATGTGGCGTATGATTCCCGACCCGTCGCTCACTGACGACGAGCAACTGGTGCTGCGGCTGCGGCCGCACGCCAAGACGCTGATCCGGCCGGCGCTGGTGGCGGCGGGTGTGGTGGCGGTCGCGCTGGTGGCGGAGGTGGCGATCCCGCCCGGGACGGCGGCGGCGGTGGAACGGCTGGTGGTGGCGGCGGTGGCGATCCTGGGCCTGATGCTGTGGCTGATGGTGCCGGTGCTGCGCTGGCGGACGACGACGTATGAGCTGACCACCCGGCGGCTGCGGATGCGCGACGGCATCGTGACCCGGCACGGCCGGGACATCCCGCTGGCCAGGATCAGCGACATCTCGTTCGAGAAGGGCCTGCTCGACCGGGTGCTCGGCAGCGGGCGGCTGGTCGTGGAGTCGGCCGGCGAGCACGGCCAGATCCTGCTGAACGACATCCCCCGGGTGGAGGCCACGCAGGCCACGCTGTTCCGGCTGGTCGAAGCCGAACAGCGCAGGCTCGAGCGGAACAGCCGGAACCAGCCGTGACCGCTGGAAACACAAGCCCGCCTGGCCAGGGCAGTAACCCAGCCCGTTCGGATTAATTCGCGATCATGGAAGGCTGAGGCTGCCCCGCGAGGCGGCCGCTTTTTACCGTTCCTTTACTATTTATCTATGACCCGCGTGCTCCTCGCCGAGGACGATACCTCGATCTCCGAACCGCTGTCCCGCGCGCTGCGCCGGGAGGGATACGAGGTGGACGTCACGTCGGACGGGCTGGCCACGCTCGACCGGGCGCTGGGCGAGGGCGCCGACCTGATCCTGCTCGACATCGGCCTGCCCGAACTCGACGGGCTCGAGGTATGCCGACGGGTCCGGGCCGGCGGGTACGCCGTGCCGGTGCTGATCCTCACCGCGCGCGCCGACGAGGTGGACACGGTGGTCGGCCTCGACGCGGGCGCCGACGACTATGTCACCAAGCCGTTCCGGCTGGCCGAACTGCTGGCCCGGGTCCGGGCCCTGCTGCGGCGCGGAACGGCGGAAGGGTCGGCCGCGCTCGGCGTGCGGATCGACCCGGACGCCCGCCGGGCCTGGCACGGCGATACCGAGCTCGACCTGACCACCAAGGAATTCGACCTGCTCTGGATCCTGCTGCGCGACGCGGGCAAGGTGGTCACCCGCGAGCAGATCATGCGCGAGGTCTGGGACGCGAAGTGGTGGACGTCCACCAAGACGCTCGACATGCACATTTCCTGGCTGCGCCGCAAGCTCGGTGACGACGCGCACAGCCCCAGGTACATCACCACGGTCCGGGGCGTCGGATTCCGCTTTGAGCGCGGCGACTAACCCCGCGCGGCCCGCGGGGTGACCCGGTGCGCAAGAGACTCTGGTACTCGGGCTTCGCCGTGGCGGTCCTCGCCGTCCTCGTCGTGGGCGTGCCCGCCCTGGTCATGGGCGCCGGGCACGGCGCGGTCGCGCTGGCCGTGATCGCCGCGCTGATGGCCGTGGCGGTCGCGCTGGCCGGCTGGCTGACCGCGGTGCTGGGCCGCCGTCTGGCCCGGCCGGTCGAGGAACTCGCCGATGCGGCCGCCCGGCTCGGGGCGGGCGACCCGCGTCCGCTCGGCCGCCGGTACGGGGTGGCCGAACTCGATCAGGTGGCCGACGGGCTGGATACCTCGGCGCGCCGGATCGGCAGCCTGCTCGCCGCGGACCGCGAACTCGCGGTGGACGCCTCGCACCAGCTGCGCACGCCGCTGACCGCGCTGTCGATGCGGCTGGAGGAGATGATCGCGGCGGCGGACGATCCCGAGGTGGTCCGGGAGGAGGGCAGCGCCGCCCTCACCCAGGCCGAGCGCCTGGCCGACGTGGTCTCCCAGCTGCTCAGCCCGGCCCGCCGGGCGACCGCGGCGTCGGCCGCCCCCACCGGCATCGACGAGATCGTGCGGCAGCAGGTCGTGGAGTGGGAACCGGCCTTCCGCCGGGTCCGGCGCAAGCTCGTGGTGATCGGCGAGCGCGGCCTGCAGGCGCACGTCACCCCGGGCGGGCTGGCCCAGGTGCTGGCCACCCTGCTGGACAACGCGCTCATGCACGGGGGCGGGACGGTGACGTTGCAGACCTCGCAGAACGCGCGTTCGGTCGTGATCGAGGTCCGGGACGAGGGGAAGGGCGTCCCGCCGGAACTGGTGTCCCGGATCTTCGAGCGGAGCGTCAGCAGCCGCCCGGAGGGTACCGGGCTCGGGCTGGCGCTGGCGCGGACCATGGCCGCGGCGGACGGCGGCCGGGTCGTGCTGGTCAAGCCCAAGCCCGCCACGTTCGCGGTCTTCCTGCCCAGGCACCCGCCCCGGCCGGGCACCCAGCCCGTCCGCGGCCCCGCCTGACCGGAAGTCCCGGGAACCCCGGGGAACTAGCGGCGCCGGGAGTCGGCCGCGTCGAGGGCCTCCTGCGGCGGCCCGTATTCGGGCCGGTACGACTCGCGCCGGGGCCGCGCGTGCGCGGGCACGTGCCTGCGCGGGTGCCTCCCGGCCGGGCTGGCCAGGAGTTCCGCCGCCTCGCTGCTTTCGGCGACGGGATCGACCAGACCCGACACCGCGGCTTCCCCGGCGGCCACGGCGGCTCCGCGGGCATCGGCCAGGAACACCCACTTCTTGTAGGAGAAGTACCGGAAGATCGTGCCGAGCCCGGTGCCGGCCACGCTGGCCGCGTTGTAGGCCAGCGCGCCCTTCAGGCCGAACCCGTAGGTGACCAGGGCGATGACGACCTCGGCGATGGCCAGGCCGACGATGTTCAGCGCGACGAACAAGATGCCCTCACGCCAGAAAGCCTGGTTGGCCCGGTGCCGGAAGGTCCAGAACCGGCTGCCGAGGTAGGTGACCACGGTCGCGGCGGCGATGGACAGGCCCTTGGAGACCATCGGCCCGATGCCGAGGACGCCGTGCAGGTAGGCTGCGCCGCCCAGGTCGACGACCGACCCGGTCAGCCCCACCAGGCCGAACTTCGCCAGTTCCGGGATCAGCTCGGCGAAACGTTTGCGTAGGCTCACCAGCCTGGGCATACGAAACGGTCCTTTCCGGACGGCGTTGTCAGGCCTGCGCGTCAACCCCGTACAGGCTCCGGACACGACCCGCACATGCTACCGCCGCGCCTCAGTACCAGGTCCGCTTCCCGGAAAGGAACCCTGAAACCGCCCGCGGTGGTCAGGCGGCGAGCGTGTTCTCCCGCCCGGTCCCGGCGATGGCGTGCCAGGTCAGGTAGACCGCGGCGGTGATCACGAACCCGGCCTCGAAGGTCAGGTCGCCGACGGCCGGGACGTGGGTCGGCACCAGCCCGACGTACTTGGTCTGGTTGGAGAACAGCCAGATCGACAGGCCCATCCCGATGAGCATGGCGGCCGGCCCGGCCCAGTTCGTCCGCCTGGTGTCGAACAGCAGGGTCTCGTCCGGGTTGCGCCGCAGCATCAGGTCGCAGAAGTAGACGGCCAGCCATGGGGCGATCCAGTACGCGATGATCAGCAGGAAGTTCTGGTAATCGCTCCCCGCGTTGTGCAGGCCGCTCCAGGCCAGGAAGAACCCGATGGTGCCGAACCCGAGCGCCACGATCGCCCGGCGCAGCGAGAGCGGCAGCTTGATGCCGATCGCGGTGAACGACAGCGCGCCCGAGTAGATGTTGAGCACGTTCGCCGAGACCGCGCCGAGCGCGATGGCCAGCAGCGTGAGGTCGGCCAGCGGCTTGGCCAGCAGCCCGGTGAAGGCGCCGGTCGGGTTGCTGCCCAGCGCGTCGGACGCGCTGACCAGGGTGGCGGCGGCCGCGCCGACGATCTCGAGCAGCGCGCAGGACAGGAACAGCCCCATCCCGGACCACCAGGCGATGGCGGCCTTGCTCGTGTCCGGCTTGAAGTACCTGGTGTAGTCGGACGCGTACGGGTTCCACCCCACCGCGTAGCCGAACGACGCGCCCAGCGTCAGCAGGAACGCACCGGGGATGGTGTGGTGGGAGGCGCCCGGGTGGGCCTTGCTCAGGATGACGCCGGAGGCGATCAGGAAGATGACGGTGAGGATGGGGAAGGCGTACCGCTCGAACGTGTGCACCAGGTTGTAGCCGAAGAACGCCACGAAGACCTGCACCGCCACGATGATGAGCAGGCAGAGCACCTGCGGCAGGTGGGTGAGCACGTTCAGCGCGAAGGCGCCGCTGACGCTGTTCACCGCGAACCAGCCGATCCCGGCGGTTACCGAGTTCAGCCCGGCGGGCAGCGCGTTGCCCCAGAAACCGAACCCGAGCCGGCTCAGCACCATCTGCGGCACTCCGTACTTGGGGCCGCGCAGGGACAGGATCCCCTGGGTGAGGCCGCCGATGGCGCTGCCCAGGATCAGGGCCAGCGCCGCCGACCAGAAGCCGAGGCCGAACCCCGCGACCGCGAGCACGCCGACGAAGATCGTGGCGAACTCCATGTTCGGCGAGGTCCAGGTCCAGAAGAGCTGGATCGGCCGGCCGTGCCGCTCGTTGAGCGGGATGAATTCCGCCCCGCCCGGCTCGACCGCGATGACCTGCGTGCCGTAGCTGCCCTCACGGACGAGGACGCCAGGCTCGGCGCCGCTGTGCGTGACATCCTGATCGCGTGTCGCCATCTGCGCGCTCCCCTCGGGGTGGCCCCATGATCATAAGTCTTCTACCCCGATAAATACGGGGCGAAAGGCCACTATGTTTCGTAGCAGAAAATCCTTGACGGCCAGGGAACGGTTGCGTTACATCCTGGCCTCAGGCCCTGCCGCCGGTCCCGTAGGGTACCGAGCGTGACTAATTCCGCCGATCCGTCGCCGCCCGCCCCCGCCGCGCCGCCCGCCCCCGTCGCGCTGCCCGGCGTGCCCGTGGTGGGCATGATCGGCGGCGGCCAGCTGGCCCGGATGACCAGCCAGGCCGCCACCGGACTTGGCGTGGGCTTCCGGGTGCTGGCCGGCGACGCCGCCGACAGCGCGGCCCAGGTGGTGGCGGGAACCCGGGTGGGGGACTACCGCTCGCTGGCCGACCTGCGCGCCTTCGCAGCGGATTGCGACGTGCTCACCTTCGACCACGAGCACGTGCCCGGGCCGCATCTCCAGGCTCTCGGACAAGAAGGCGTCAAGGTCAGGCCGGGCGCCGCGGCGCTGCGCTTCACCCAGGACAAGCTGGCGATGCGGGAGCGGCTGACCGGTCTCGGCGTGGCCTGCCCGAGGTTCGCGCCGGTGCGCGCCGTCGCCGAGGTGGAGGAGTTCGCGGACGGCCGGTGGCCGGTGGTGCTCAAGGCGGTCAGCGGCGGCTACGACGGCAAGGGCGTGTGGGTGTGCGAGACCGCCGCCGGGGCCGCCGAGGTGCTCGGCCACGACATCGGGGTAATGGCGGAGGAGTACGTCGAGTTCGAACGCGAGCTGGCGGTGCTCGCGGCGTGCTCGCCGCACCGGCAGGGTGCGGTGTATCCGGTGGTGCAGACGGTGCAGCGGGACGGCGTCTGCCGCGAGGTGATCGCGCCCGCGCCCGGCCTGGCCCCCGGGCGCCGGGCCGCGGCGCAGGAACTGGCGCTGCTGATCGCCAGGGAGTTCGGCGTGACCGGGCTGCTGGCGGTGGAGATGTTCGAGACGCCGGCCGGGCTGCTGGTCAACGAGCTCGCGATGCGCCCGCACAACACCGGTCACTGGACAATCGAGGGCGCGCGCACGTCCCAGTTCGAGCAGCACCTGCGGGCCGTCCTGGACCTGCCGCTCGGCTCGCCGGCCATGGCCGTCCCGGCCGCGGTGATGGCCAACGTGCTCGGCGGCGACGACGCGGACGTCTACGACCGGTACATCCACGTGATGGCCGGCGACCCGGCGGTCAAGGTGCACATGTACGGCAAGCCGGTGCGCCCGGGCCGGAAGATCGGCCACGTCACGGTGACCGGCGACGACCCGGCCGGCCTGGCCGACCGGGCCCGCCGCGCCGCCAGCTACCTGCGCTGGGGCAAGGAGGACGGGCAATGACCGGAACCGCCCTGGTCGGCATCGTGATGGGCAGTGACTCGGACTGGCCGGTGATGGGCGCCGCGGCCGAGGTCCTGGACGAGTTCGACGTCCGCTACGAGGCCGACGTGGTCTCGGCGCACCGGATGCCGCACGAGATGATCGAGTACGGCTCGTCGGCCGAACGCCGCGGGCTGCGCGTGATCATCGCCGGCGCCTGCGGCGCCGCGCACCTGCCCGGCATGCTGGCCTCGGTGACGCCGCTGCCGGTGATCGGGGTGCCCGTCCCGCTGGCCAACCTGAGCGGGCTGGACTCGCTGCTGTCCATCGTCCAGATGCCGGCCGGCATCCCGGTCGCGACCGTCGCGGTCGGCGGGGCCCGCAACGCCGGCTTGCTCGCCGTCCGCATTCTTGGCGCGGCCGAGAGCCCCGAGGGCGCGGCGCTGCGCACCCGGCTCACTGCCTTCGCCGCGTCCCTGGCCGAGCAGGCCCGGGCCAAGGGTGCGGCCCTGCGCCAGCGACGTCCGTAGTTTCCGGCCGAACGGGTGGCGTCTTCCGCCCGGATAACGGTGCTTGCCCGGCGGCTGGCCCGGGTAGGCTCCCCCCGCAGGAATCCGGCCCCGGGTGTGAGGAGGCGCGCGTGAGCATCGGCGCGACGCTGGCCGCGGCCCGCCGCCGGGCCGGGCTGACCGTCAGCGACGTCAGTCACAGCACCCGGGTCACGGAGCCCATCATCCGGGGTATCGAGCACGATGACTACGCCGCGTGCGGGGGTGACTTCTACGCGCGGGGGCATATCCGCGCCATCGCCCGGGCCGTGGGGGAGGACCCGGCGCCGCTGATCGACGAGTTCGACTCGACCTGGCGGACGTCGCAGCAGATCACGGCGGCGGAGGCCTTCGGGCCGTCCATGCCGATCAGGCGGCGCGAGCGGCGGCGGGTGCGCTGGACCGCCTTGCTGGCGGTGCTGGTCCTGGCGGTGCTCGGCTTCGCCGGCTACAAGTTCGCCTCCGGCGCCAGCCGGGGACACCGCCCGTCCGCCACCGCCAGCCCGGGAAGGCACGCGTCCGCCACGGGACCGCGCCCTTCCCCGGCCGTGCAGAGCGGCACGGCCATCACCTCTTCGGTCCCTTCGGCTTCTCCTTCTCCGTCTGCCTCGGTCACGACCGTGGCGACGCAGGTGCTCGCTCCGGCCAGCGTGGCGGCGTTCGGCCCGGCCGGGACGGCGGACGGAGACGGTCCCCAGCGGGCGGCGCTGGCGATCGCCGGCCGTCCGGCCACACCCTGGTACAGCGACTGGTACAGCACGCCCGACTTCGGGCGTCTGCAGGCGGGCACGGGCCTGCTGCTCGACATGGGCCGCGCCGTGACGGTCTCCTCCGTGCGGGTCTGGATGACCAGCCCGGGCGCCGGGCTCCAGCTGCGGGCCGGGAGCAGCCCGGGGCCGGGGATGACCAAGGTGGCCACCGCCGCCGACGCCGGCCGCGCCGTGCGGCTGCAGCCCGGCCTGCTGCACGCCCGCTACCTGCTCCTCTGGTTCACCAGGCTGCCGCCCGACAGAGCCGGCACCTACCAGGTCGGCGTCTACCAGATCACCGTCGAGGGTCAGTCCTGATCCCGGGGAATCTACCGGCCAAAGTCCCTTAACTTCGCGGCGCGCGCCCGGCTTACCATCGTCGCATGAGCGATTTCCCGGCGTTCGCCCTGTCCGAAGAGCACGACGCGCTGCGCGAGGCGGTCCGCGCCCTGGCCGACGACAAGATCGCGCCGCGGGCCGCGGAGATCGACCGCACCTCCGAGTTCCCCTGGGACGTCTACGAGGCGCTGGTCAAGGCGGACCTGCAGGCCGTGCACATCCCGGAGGCCTATGGCGGGGCCGGCGCCGACGCGATCGCCACGGTCATCGTCATCGAGGAGGTCGCCCGGGCCTGCGCCTCGTCGTCGCTGATCCCGGCGGTGAACAAGCTCGGCACGGTGCCGCTGCTGCTCGCCGCGTCGGAGCAGGTCAAGGCCAGGTACCTGGCGCCGGTCGCGCGGGGCGAGGCGATGTTCTCCTACGCGCTGTCCGAGCCCGAGGCGGGATCCGACGCGGCGGCGATGAAGACCAAGGCGGTGCGCACCGACTCCGGCTACGTGCTGAACGGGGTGAAACGCTGGATCACCAACGCCGGGGTGTCGAAGTACTACACGGTGATGGCGGTCACCGACCCCGCGGCGGGCGCGAACGGGATCTCGGCGTTCGTGCTCGAGGACGGCGACCCGGGGTTCACGTTCGGGGCGCCCGAGCACAAGCTGGGCATCAAGGGCTCGCCGACCCGGGAGCTGTACTTCGACGACTGCGCGATCCCGGCGTCCCGGCTGGTCGGCGCCGAAGGCGACGGCTTCAAGATCGCGCTGCGCACGCTGGACCACACCCGCATCACGATCGCGGCGCAGGCCCTGGGCATCGCGCAGGGGGCGCTGGACTACGCCCTCGGGTACATCAGGGAGCGCAGGCAGTTCGGCCGCCCGGTCGCGGACTTCCAGGGCCTGCAGTTCATGGTGGCCGACATGGCGATGCAGCTCGAGGCGGCCCGCGAGCTCACCTACGCGGCCGCGGCCAGGTCCGAGCGGGCAATGTCCGGGGAGAAGGTCGGCGACCTGACGTTCTTCTCCTCGGCCTGCAAGTGCCGGCGTCCGACGTGGCGATGTCGGTGACCACCGACGCGGTGCAACTGCTTGGCGGCTACGGCTACGTCAACGACTACCCGGTCGAGCGGATGATGCGCGACGCCAAGATCACCCAGATCTACGAGGGCACCAACCAGATCCAGCGGATGGTGATGGCGCGGCAGCTGCTCAAAGAGCGTAATGTCCGGCCTCTGAGCTGCGGTTACATCATAACACCTGGTGCGTGGCGGTTGCCCACCGGGGGACGATGGGCAAATCCCCATCTTGTGCGGCGTTTGTCCGGATCGTACCGGTTGTTTCCCATCGTTTCCGGACCCCGTGCTGAATCCGTGCTGATACCTGCATCGATTTGGTCTAGACCAATACGTTAACAGGTCTAGAACCAATTGCCGTGACCCGGGCCACTGGTCGACGGACAATACCGCCGCTCCGCCCGGCCGCGGTGCCGGTCTTTAGGCTTGACGCGGCGGGCTCAAGATGAAGCACTCGTCCTTAACGACGCTATGAGCTGCCTCATGTCGCCGTCCGGCCAGGATGCCGTCCTCGAGTCCCAACGCGGGAGCGCTGCCTTGTTGCTGACGGTCTTCACGCAGGTTGCCCGAGGGGCCCGAGCGAGCCAAAGGGAGCGGTCTGTAAAACCGTCGGCTCAGCCTACGTTGGTTCGAACCCAACACCTGCCACCACCTGCG
>CAVUUF010000022.1:0-109588 GCA_963744575.1 uncultured Actinomycetota bacterium
CGTCGTATCGATCCTGATCCCGCGCTCTACCCACGACAATGCCTCCCCCGGCTTGCCGGACGACCAGCATGGCGGCAATGACATGGCAATCTTGCGGGGTTTGGAACGAAACGTGCCGCTCACCCCGGCCCAGCAGGCCCGCGCCGCCCGCCTCGCGGCGCAGATCGCTGAGACCGCCCAGGCCGGCTTCATCCTGCCCGGCACCCTCACCGAGCGGATGACCCGCTGCGGCTACCCCTACCGCCGCCACGCCGACCCGCCCCGCCTGCACGGCCCCTACCACCAGTGGACCCGCAAGATAAACGGCAAGACTGTCATCCGGATCCTGACCGACGACCAGCTCGCCGACTACCAGCCCTGGTTCGACAACCAGCGCCGCCTCCGCGAACTGATCGCCGAGCTGGAAACCCTCAGCCAGGAAATCGCCGACGACGACCCCCGCTGGAACCGCTAGGGCCCCCCGGCCGGTGTGGGTTCAACGCGCTTAACCTGCAGGCGAACCTCCCGCTAGGCCCCATTAGCCCAGGTCATCTCTAAACGCGAGAACTTGACCAGGTCAGGCCCCCGGCCGCTGGGCGTCACGTGTCGAGGCTGACGTGCTGCACGCTGATGACTTCCTGGCCCTCATGCTCGGTGACGGTGTACCAGATGGTCACGTCATCGGCCGACAGGTGCAGCTCATAGGCGCCGGGCAGAGGGTCGTCGCGGGGGGAAAGGGTCCGCGAGGGCCGGGACCGGCTCGTCCAGCAGATGAAAGATCGTGCGCTGCACCGTCCACCGCAGCGGCTGCGGCAAGGCCTCAATCTCCTGCCAGGACGAGCCCGGGAAGCGAACGAGGCGATCACTCACGTATTCCCCATGCCTCAGCGAGCTCCGCGCGGGTGAACGCGGGCGCGTCATCGCCCGGGCCGGGGTCGGCTTGAATGCGCGCCATAGCGACGCCTCGCCCGACCTCCCGACGCAGTCGCTTCAGCTCGGCCTTCAGCGCATCCAGTTCGGCACGGGGAATACTGACCAGTTCGGATGCTTCGGCGCTCACGCGGCTCCCTCAGTTCGGCGCTTCAGGCCAAAGTGTAGATCGATGAGGCCGGGATGGGCCGATCCGCAGCTGACCCTTGCTGGGCCTGGGCCAGAGTAAGTCAGGGGACGACACTACGGTGGCAAGCCACGGTCGATGGCTGAGCCGTGGAACGGGTCGTGGAACGGGAGGCTGCGAAATTCCAGTGCCATCAGGGCTTCCGGTGCGGTCCGCCGTGCTATCCGTGCTGGTAGCGCACTCGCTGCCAGGTCGCGGGCCTCTCGTAATGCGTAGGTCATCGGTTCGATTCCGACAGGCGGCTCGCAGCTAAAAGGCCACTTTCGCCCTTAAGTTCGAAGCGGAAGTGGCCTTTTGCTAACGGATCTGCTAACAGTCGGGGTGCTACGCGGCCTTCACGGCCTGGGCGAAGATGCCCGCGGCAGCAGCCTCGGCGCTGCGGATAACATGGGCGTACACGCGCAGGGTGATGGCGGGGTCGGCGTGGCCCAGGCGGGCCGCGACGACATGCACCGGGACGCCCGAGAGCAGCAAGGTCGTAGCGTGGAGGTGTCTGAGGTCGTGCAGCCGTGCGTGCGGTAGATGGTCCTCCGGACGGGGACCTTGGTATGGCTCGTTGTGGGCGCGGATGAGCTTGGGCATGAGCGATGTGACGGTATCGGGGTAGATGGGTTCGCCCCAGCCGGTCGTGAAGACGTATCCGTCTTTGGTTTCCGCGCCAGGAGTCGCCCGCTTGCAGTTGCTCAGCAACCTGGTCGGCCCTGCGCTGGCGCAGGACGGTGACGGTGTCGTCATGGATGGAGACGACACGTGTCCGGCCGCTCTTGGTCGTCCCGTTGATGCGCGGCCCGTGGAACCAAGGAATGATCGATCCAGCCCGGCACCATGGACTGGACATCGTCCGCGCCATCGCCGACGAGTGGGGCATCGACGGAGACCACACCACCCGAACCATCTGGGCAAGGTTCGACTGGCCCGAATAGCCGCGGACAAGGGGAGGCGCGCGATACTCGCTTCTCACCTTACGCTAAAGAGCAGTCACCAGCCGTCACAAGCACGGCGCCCAACCTCGGTGCCTAGGTCCAACTGATCGTTGACGGTTTGTCTAGTCGCACCTGATTCTTGACGGATCGGTCCCAGGACATGTTTTACAGATTGCCTAGTTACGGCAGCCGCATTTCACTAGCTGACCAGGGCAATCTCGGCGGCGCGATGTCGGCGGCGCCGCCGCGGCGCCCCCGCCGCCGGGCTCTGCCTTGGAGGCCCGCCCGGCGCGGGTGCGTCCTGCGAGTGCTGGAGTGCCGACGTGATCAGACGCGTCGATCCGCACACACGCGGATCGCCGACCGGTCACCTCGCGGGTCGATGGCCTGGGGACGCGGCCACACATCGAGAGCGCCTGCTGCATCGTCACAACCGGGCACCCCGAGTCTGCCCCCGACCGCTCGCCGGGTCCTAGCGGACACCGGGGAAGATGGATCGATGTGAACCCGGACGTACGCGAACCTGCGGAGCTGGCCAGGCTGACCCGGCGGGGATTCTGGCTGGAGTACGCCAGCATGGCCTGGATGACCGTGGAGGCAGCGGTCGCGGTCGCATCCGGGATCATCGCCTCTTCGATCGCCCTGATCGGCTTCGGCCTGGACTCGGTCATCGAGTTCTTCGCCGCGGCCGTCGTGGTCTGGCAGCTGCGCGGCGGGGGAGAAGAACGCGAATCCCGCGCGGTCCGCCTGATCGGCATGACGTTCTTCGTCCTGGCCGCCTACCTGGCTGCCGAGAGCATCCACGACCTCATCAGCCAGGGCCGGCCCGGACAGCCGGTCGCAGGACTGATCGTGACCGCGGCAGCCCTGCTGGTCATGCCGTCGCTGGCCGTGGCCAAGCACCGGACCGGCAAGGCCCTGGCCAACCGGACCCTCATCGCCGATGCCGCCGAGAGCGCCTTTTGCGCCTTCACCTCCGGCGCTGCGCTGCTGGGCGTGGGGCTCAACGCCTGGCTCGGCTGGTGGTGGGCCGACCCCGCCGCGGCTTTGATCATCGCCGCCCTGGCCGTCAAAGAAGGCGCGGAAATCTGGCAAGACGACTGACCACGACCATGCGGGCGCCGCGCGCGCAGCCGGGACGGTGAGCGGCCAGGCGCAGCTACCGCGAGGCCTGCAGGCTCACATGCCCGCGCCGTATGATCGCAGAAAGCACGGCACGTTATGGCAGAGCGCGCTTGGCACGGGCCCCGCTCAACCGCAGCGGCGCGCAGACCCGGACCGCCTCGGTCACCAAGGCAGGGCCTGAATGAGCAGCCAGGGCAACCGCTGGAGGCGGCGGCGCCAGGCCGCTGCCCACGGCGATGAGCATGGCCACAGGCACGCGCATGGCGGGAACGACGGCGATTCCCATGGGGTCGGCGCTGAGGCGGACCGCCGCTACCTGCTGATCGCGCTCGCGCTGCTGGCCGCGTTCATGCTCGGCGAAGTGATCGTGGCAGTCGTCTCCGGGTCGCTGGCGCTGCTGTCCGATGCCGGGCACATGCTCGCCGACGTGGGCGCGATCGGCGCCGCGCTGTGGGCCATCCGGCTCGCGGCCCGGCCCGCCGCAGGCGCCTGGACATTCGGCTGGAAGCGCGCCGAGATCTTGTCCGCCGCGGGCAACGGCATCACGCTGCTGGTGGTCAGCGGCATCATCACGGCCGAGGCGATCAGCAGGCTCATCCACCCGCCGCACGTCGACGGCTGGCCGGTGGTCATTGTGGCCGCCGCCGGGATCACGGTCAACCTCACCGCGGCCTGGGTGCTGGCCAAGGCCAACCGGACCAGCCTGAACATGCAAGGCGCCTTCCGGCACGTGCTCACCGACCTGTACGGGTTCATCGGCACGGTCATCGCCGGGCTCATCATCGTGGCCACCGGCTACACTCGCGCGGACGCCATCGCCTCGCTGGTCGTGGTCGCGCTGATGCTCAAAGCATCCTGGGAATTGCTGCGCGACTCCGGCCGGGTCCTGCTGGAAGCCGCGCCTAAGGACATGGACCTGTACAAGGTACGCGGCCACCTACTCGACACCCGCCACGTCCACGACGTGCACGACCTGCACATCTGGACGGTCACCTCCAGCTTGCGCGCGCTGTCGGCGCACGTAGTCGTCGATGACTCCTGCTTCTACGACGGGCACGTGCCCAGGCTGCTCGATGAGCTGCAGGCCTGCCTGCTCGGGCATTTCGACCTGGAGCACTCCACCTTCCAGCTCGAAGCCGCCGAGCACGCCGGGCACGAAACCGGCACCACCCACTGACACTCCCAAGCCGATAACGCAGGGGCGAAAATCGGGCCGGCATGCGAGCCGAAGGTGCAAAGGGACTCCCCCATCCCAATCCTGGCCCATCGGTGGTGAGGCCGGGGGGCCGGGGATGGCCCGCTCAGTGTCCGGGCGCCCCTCCGGCCAGAAACCAAGGGCCAGGCACGAGCCTGCCCGGACCGGACGCGGGCCATCCCCGGCAAGGCGCGGGGCAGTCGCCAAGGGGTGCGGGATTGGGAAGACTTCCAGGTCAGCGGAAGATCGTCGTGCAATTAACATGCAAATTAGCCAGGTGACAAGCGGTCAATCATGGCTACTCCCGGTCCGCCGAGTTGCCTGGCCAGCGATACCACGAACCGCGATCGGTCCACTTCCCAAGCTGATTAGTGCAGGTGGGAGATCTGGCGGGATCCACGAGCCACACGCGGCCCAGGTGAGCATCCGGGTCCCCGCCCTGGCGCCTCGGGGCGGGGGTACGCCGGTCAGCTCAGCAGCATTCGCCGTCGCAGCATGAACCGTCGCAGCTGCCGGTGCCGCAGCACTCGCACATCGCCATCACCTCCTTCCTGGTCGCTAAGAGCCGGGAGGGCACCAGGTCCCCGGGAACGGGTCAGGGCAGTCCGGGCCCGGCATCGCGGCCAGCATGCCGAGCAGTTCGGCCCGCAGCGCCGACAACCGCTCGATTTCCTCCTCGATCTGAGCGACATGCCGCTCCAGCAAGCCTGCGGCAGGCTCGCACGGGCATGCGCCGGTATCGCGGACGGTGAGCAGCTCGCGGATCTCCGCCAGCCGCAGCCCGAGCCGCTGCGCGCCGCGGATGAAGAGCAGCCGGTCCACATCAGCCCGCCCGTACCGGCGATGTTCGCCTTCGGTCCGCCGCGGGACCGGCAGCAGGCCTTCCCGTTCGTAGTAGCGGATCGTGTCGGCCCGTACTCCGGTGCGGGAAGCCAGCTGTCCGACCGTCATCCCTCCGGTGACCAGATCGACCGTCATGCCATGACGCTAAACCCTGGACCGCACTTCAAGTTCAAGCCCCCGGTGCCGCTCGCGCCCGATCGAGCGGCAATCCAAGTGTGCTGCGGGCACTCAGGCGCAACCGGCGCCCCCCGCTGAGCAGGGTTCTGGCTGCATATCGACAGGGCACTCTCCGGCTTTCAAGCTGGTGATCCGGCCACCTCGCGCTGCCTGGGTCAGGACCACCGGACAGCAGCCAACGGCAAGCGTCGACGGTCGGCCTGCAGGGCAGTGGTCAACGGACCAGCTGGCGGGCTATCAGCGCAATGCCGCGGCCCCAGTCAGCCTGCTGAGCGATGGGCAGATAGGCAGTGCCGTTCTGCGTGTGGTCGGCCATCGGGCTTGCTGCGAACCGCTCCTTGCCGCTCGGGTCGATGAAATAGACCACCGAGGTATGCACGATATCGGCGTTCGGGCTCGGTGCCTGCACATAAACGTGATAGGCAGTCCAGACCGCCTGAAGGCTGGCCACCGGGCCGGTAAGGAAGTGCCAGGACGGGATCGTGTTCAGCTGCTGCTCGCGGGAATACGCGGCGACATCGGCGACCCCATGGTGGTAGGCGTTGACGTTCACCGCGGCGAACACCACGTGCGACGCCGCGGACCCGAGATCGTGATAGGCGCCGACGAACTCCTGCGACACGATCGGGCAGATGTCGGTGCAGTGCGGGTCCATGAACTCAAGCACCACCGCGCGGCCCTTGAAGCTGGCCAGCGAGAGCGGGTGCCCGGCCTGATCGGTCAGCGTGAAGCCGGGCGCGGTCTGCTCCGGCACCGGCGACAGGCTCATCAAGTTGGCCAGCGAGGCAGGCACGCTCGCCGGGATCCCGGAAACCAGAGCCGCGCCCGGCTGACTGTGATGCGGGCGCAACGCGGTCACCGCGAAGGCGAAGGCCACCGCGAAGACCAGCCCAGACGCGACAATCGCCAGCATCACCGACCGGTTGCCCCGCCGCTGCCTGGTCGGCGGCCTGAGGCCTGCCGCGACATCCCGCACGCACCGGATCCTAGCGCGCTTAGCCGGTGCCAGACGGCCGCAGGCTCCCCGGCAGCGGTAGGGTTACCGACAGGCGGCATGCAGGTGGAAGTGTGAGTGTCCTGCCCCGGACCCGCCGTAGGAGGGTGCGTGACTCCCGGAACCCGCCAAGCCCGTCCGTAACCGCACCCTGCAGGGAAAGCTGCATCCGGTCAGGATCATTCTTGTGGCGGGGTTGACCCGCCGCAGCGGGCGGCACCACCTGCTCATTTCGTGCCGTCAGCCGGGTGCCCCGGCTAAGCGGGCCGGGGCGGGCCAGGCGTGCGGCTCTCCTGACAGGCAGGCTGGTTGTACGCAGGCTCCGCCGGACCACCGCCCATCATCTTGAGCATCGCGGCGCCGCCGGTGCGGAAGAACCGGGCCAGCAGCGCGGCGGCCAGGAGCAGGAAGATGATGTTCAGGACGGTGGTGTAGTTCCAGGTGACGCCGGTCTGGGTGACCTTGGCGGCCCGGGTGGCGGGGACCAGCCCGAGCCGGCCGAACAGGAACTCGATGATGTACCCGCCGGTGACCATGGTGGCGTAGAAGATGCCGAGGATGGCCAGCATCATCGTGGTCCCGTAGTACTTCCGGTAGATGACCAGGATGGGAATGATGATCAGGTCGGCGAACAGGAAGGCGATGACGCCGCCGAAGCTGATCCCGCCGTTCCACAGCACCGCGGCCAGCGGCACGTTGCCGATGGAGCAGACGAAGCTGAGCACGGAGATGACCGGGCCGATCACCGGCCCCCACAGCCTGGCGGCCAGCGGGTGGCCGGTCAGGAACAGGTGCTGCCAGAACGAGTTGGGCACCCAGGCGCCGACCGCCCCGGTGATCAGCAGGCCCGCCACGATGTCGCGGATGACGGCGGCCCATTCCATCACGAAGATGTGGCTGACCGAGGTGTAGCCTTCCCGGCTGGCCAGCCGCCGCCGGAAGCTGCCGCCGGAGGCGATGCTCATGTCCATGGCCGCGTGGCCCTCCATCGACCCGGCCAGGCCCTTGCCGGCCTGCTCGCGCGCCGCGTCGATCAGCCGCTGGCGGACGAACAGCCGGAACGCCACGGCCATCAGCACGATCATGATCGGGCCGCCGATGAACTCGGCCAGGGTGAACTGCCAGGACAGCAGCAGGGCCAAGATGATGCCCAGTTCGATGACCAGGTTGGTGCTGGCGATCTCGAAGGCCATCGCGGCGGTGAAGCTGGCGCCGCGGCGGACCAGGGCACGGGCCAGCGCCACCGCCGCATAGGAGCAGGAGGAGGACGCGGCGCCCAGCCCGGTGGCCCGCGCCATCGTCGCGGGCTTGTCGTCGCCGAGCAGCCGGGCCACCGTTTCGCGGCGCACCACCGCCTGTACCACCGCGGACAAGGTGAACCCCAGGATCAGCGACCAGGTGATCTGCCAGGTCATCGACCCGGCCACGGCCAGGGCATGACCGATGGCGTCAAGCGCGCGCATCGTCGGCCTCCGGGGATGCGATGGTGAGCAGCTGGCGCAGGCAGTGCTCCAGCAGCTGGTGGGGGAACCCGCCGGATAGCCGGTAGAAGACCATCCGGCCGTCCTTGCGGAAGCTGACCAGCCCGGCCAGGCGCAGCATCTTCAGCGCGTACGACACCTGATCCTCGGTAACCTCCAGGGCCAGCGCCAGGTCCCCCACGCACAGCTCGTCGGCCGCGGCCAGGGCGAACAGGATGCGGGAGCGCACCGGGTCGGCCAGCATGCCCAGCAGCCCGGCCAGCCGCCCGGCGTCGGCGACGGACACTACCCCGGCCCGGGCCGCGGCGACCCGCTCGGCGTCGACGGGATGGTCGTGATCGAGTGGCGACATCTCTACCTCCGTACGTCCGTACTGTAACACGGATATACGGGAACGCGCAATCTGGTAGCCGGGGCAGTTGGCACGTCGGTCATCATCGATGCGGTAAATCCAGTACCGGAAGCGCGTTCCGGGTGGCGGACGATTGCCGAAGCCGCGCGCCTGGTCGTACTGGAAACGACCCTTTCCGACCCCGAAGAACACCATCGACGGGTGACCGCGCGGAGGCCAGACTTGGCTGGTTCGGCCGTGCCTTCCTGCGAACGTGAAGCTGGCGGAGGCTTCGGGCCTGCGAGCAACGTACGGGAACACATGGGGAACGCCATCCCGACCAGGTCGGTCGCCGAACGCGACCACGCTCACCGGTACTGGGATTGATGTGCCGTTTGACCGATGGTTACGCTCCTATTGGGTCTGGGGTTGCCGACGCCATAGGCGGGAGCGAGGTGGGCGCGTGCGGGACCGGTCGGCGCCACTTGGAGTTTTCGTGGGCCGGGCGGCGGAGCTTACGCGTATCGCGAGGGTCATTACCCAGGTGGCGGCGGGTGAGCCATGGCTGGTGGCCATCGAGGGTAATCCGGGAGTGGGAAAGACAGCCCTGGCGCGGCGGTGCCTGGCAGGGGCGCCCAACCTGACGGTGCTCTCGGCTCGCGCCGACCAGGCCGAGAGCGACCTGGACTTCGGCCTGGTCGACCAGCTGCTCCAGGCGGCCGGAGCAGCTTTTCCAATGCTCCCGTCAACGGGCGGGATCGGCTCACCTGCCTCGTCGTTCGCGGTGGGCGCGCATTTGCTGGAGGTCGTGGGAGACCAGCAGGCCACCGGGACGGTGGCGATCGTGGTCGATGACTTGCAGTGGGCAGACCGCAGGTCGATGGAAGCGCTGACGTTCATGTTGCGGCGGCTATCGGTGGACCCGGTCCTGGTCTTGGTGGTCTACCGCGGGCCCACCGACAAGCTGGACGAGGCGGCGCAGCGGATGCTGCGGAGCATCGAGAACCGGCTGGACATCCGGCTGGGTGGACTGAGCCCGGATGAGGTAGCGGCGCTAGCGACCGCGGTCACGGGCGGGCCGCTGGACAGCAAGGTCGTCCAGCGGCTGTACCGGGGCACCGGGGGGCACGCGTTGTACCTGCGCACGGTGCTGAGCGAAGGGTTCCACCCTGATCCGCGGGCGCCGGGGAGGCTGACGCTGCCCCGGTCGCTAGCCGCTGCCGTCGGTGATCATCTGCGAGTGCTGCCGACGGAGACCCGGGTCATTGTGGAAACGCTGTCGGTCCTGAATCTGCGCATGCCGCTAGTCCAGCTGGGCCAGGCGGCACAGGTCGACTCGCCCGGCGCGGCGGTCGAGCCGGCCGTGGCTTCCGGCCTGGTGGACTGGTGGCCCGAGAAGCCCACGTGCCCAGTCGAGTTCCGCCACCTGCTGGTCCGAGACGCCATCTACGCCGGGATCACTGTTACCAGACGCCGCGTCCTGCACGCCCGTGCCGCCTCGGTGGTCAGCGAGTCGGCGTCGTGGCAGCACCGGGTGGCGGCGCTGGACCGCCCAGATGAGAGCCTAGCTGCTGAGCTGGAGCGCCTTGCGAGCAAGGAGGTGGCCGACGGGCGCCTGGCCCGGGCGGCCACGCACCTGCGGTGGGCCTCGGATGTCTCCCCGGCCCGCACCGACCGGGAGCGGCGGCTGCTGACCGCTGCGCTGCACCTGATGCTGGCCGAGGAGTCCCGCGGCCTGGCCTTGCGCGACGCGGTGGAGGAGGCGGTACCGTCCCCGCTGCGCAACTGCGTGCTAGGCACGATGGCATTCTCGGCGGGCCAGCTTGCCGAGGCGCAGCTGTGGTTCAGCGAAGCCCTGGCGAAGGCCCGGAACGACCCGGGCAGCCGTCCGCTGGCCGCCCTGATCGCCAACAAGCTGGCCGGCACGTACACACTGCTAGGGGATGGAGAGCAGGTGCAGGCTTTCGGCCGGTGGGCGCTGGACACCGGCTGCCTGGACGCGGCGGCCGCCAGCCAGACCCGCACCCTGATCGCGATCGGCGCCTGTGAGGTGGCCGGCCCGTACCAGGCACTGGCCGAATTGGGACACCTGGATGCCGATGCGACCAGGATCCGCCCCGTCGAGGTTGACGCCCTGGCGCTGCGCGGGGTGTTCCAACTGCTGGCCGGAGACCTGAGCCAGGCCGTACATGACCTGACCGCCAGCCTCGAGCTGGCCCGCCGGGGCGCCACTCTCACCACGGGCCTGCGCGCCTACTGCTACCTCGCGCTGGCCCAGTACCTGGCTGGCGCCTGGGACGACGTGCTGCTCACCGCCGAGCGGGGGCTATCGGCCGCGGCGATCCGTGCCCGTCACTACGCATTGCCGTTGCTGCACCTGGCGGCGGGCTGCGTGCCTGCCGGACGCGGCGCGGCCGAGGAGGCCGAACAGCACGCCCGGCTGGCCGAGAAGGCTGCGGCCAGCGTGGACTACAGCCAAGAGGGACTGTACGCGGCGATGGCTCGGGCCCTGGTGTGTCAGGCGGCCGGTGACTACCCAGGCATGGCCAACGCGCTGGGTCCCTGGTGGGATGATGGGTCCCTGGACGGCCGCAGCCGGATGGACGCGGGGCTGTGGCGGCCGCTGCTGGCTGAGGGCCTGATCGGCTCCGGCCAGGAGGAGAGAGCGGCCGCCGTACTGGCCCAGCTGCGAGCCGATAGCAGTCAGGTGAGCTACCTACAGCCTGCCCTGGCCTGGCTGGATGGCTGGCTGGCTGAGCTGCAGGGTGCCCCAGAGCGGGCCCGGGAGATCTACCAGCGTGGCGAGGACAGCGCTGGCATGCAAAGCCCGGTTCACATGGCCCGGCTGCTGCTGGCCCACGGTCGGTTGCTGCGGCGCACCGGAAACAGGAAGGACGCCGTCGAGCGCCTGCGCCGAGCGCACGCGTTGTTCTCGGCTCTGCGGGCCGAGCCGTTCATCGCCCGGACCGAACAGGAACTGGCGGCGTGTCACTTGCCCGTCGACCCGGCCAAGAAGCAGCCTGCACTGGCCCTGACCAGCCGGGAGACCGAAGTTGCCCACCTGATCGGGAAGGGATTGTCCAACCCTGAGATCGCCGCCGAGCTGTTCATCAGCCGCAAGGCGGTGGAATATCACCTGGGCAACATCTACGCCAAATGCGGCCTGCAGGGACGTGGGCAACTACGGCGCTTCGTCGAGCAGTGGCGCCAGCCGACCGCGATCTTACCGGTGTGCTCCGCCGCACGGGGTGCTGAATCCCCGGTAAACAATTAACCTCAGGGGCCCCGAGTGAATGGATGAGCCAGAGCGATCGCAGCGACAGCGGTTCTCTAGCGGGATCAGCGCGTACTGCTCGGCCACCTCGTCGGAGCTATTACCTGGGCGTGAGGCCCCAGTCGGCGGCCAAGTCTGCCACCCAGATAGTGGCGGCGGCCGGGTGGGCCGGTGGTGTCGCCACCACGACGTACTCGGTCACGCCCAGCCGGGCGAGCTCGGGAAGCATGCCGGGATTGCCATCAGCCAGCGCCACCGCCACGCTCAGCTCTCGCAGGCTACGGCCGTGCTGCTGGCAGTGCCTGCCGAGCGCCGCGACCCGCTCGGCGACCGCTCCAGCCGGGAGGTTGAAGCCATACCAGCCGTCCCCGAAGGCCGCCACTCGCTCAACTGCCGCGTCGCTGTTGCCCCCGATCACGACCGGAATGCGCCGACCGTGCACCGGCTTGGGGTTGACCCGTACTGCCTCGAACCGCGTGAACTCGCCGGTGAATGAGGCGACGTCATCGGCCCATAGCATGCGCATGGCGGCGATGTATTCCGCCGTGCGCTGGCCCCGCCGGGCGAACGGGATGCCGAGAGCCGCGAATTCCTCCGCCGACCAGCCGATACCTACGCCCAGCGTGAGCCGCCCCCCGGATAGGACGTCCAGCGTGGCGGCTTGCTTGGCTGATATCACCGGGTTGTGTTCGGGGAGCAGGAGCACGCCCGTCGCCAGCCCGATCGTCGTGGTCACCGCAGCGATGAAGCTGAGTCCGAGCAGCGGATCCAGCCAGTCGGCCGCGGCGGGAACAGCAATCCGGCCGTCAGCCGAGTACGGGTAGCGTGACCCGGGCCGGTCTACTAGCACTACGTGCTCCCCGGACCACAAGGTGGCGAATCCGGCAGCCTCGGCCGCCATGGCAACAGCCCGGATCACCTCCGGGCGGGCGCCGGTGCCGATGCCCAGCGCATGGAGCCCGACCCGCATCTGTCCTCCCCGCCCAGCCTTGTCTGCCGGGCACTCCAGCGATACGCCCTCAGCTAGGGTTCCCTCGGGCAGCCCCGGGGGAAACGCCCGCGTGATCACCCCGCGCTGGAGAGGTTCATCCCCCGGATCCCACGGACCACACCGCTCATCCCGCGAGTTCCAGCGGCAGGCATGGGGTCGGCGGCGATGAGCTGGCGGTGGGCATGATCGAGCCGGACCCGGGCAGCCCGGCCGCCGCAGTGGCGGCACTCCAGTCCACCGTGCACTTCCAGTTCAACTCACGCGGCGGCCCGCCGCCCGGCGCTCCGCCAGGATCCGGTTCTACCCCTGCTCGACGCGGACCATGTTGCCCGCCGGATCGCGCACGGCGAAGTCACGGACCCCCCAGAACTGGCTGGCGGGCTCCTGCAGCACCTCGACTCCGGGCGCGGTGGCGACCTTATCGAAGGTCGCGTCGAGGTCGTCGCAGCGGAGCTGGATCATGGGCAGCGCGCCCTTGGCGAGCAAGGCCGCGAGGGCGTCCCCGTCCTCCTGGGAGCGGCCCGCATGCGGCTGTGACAGCACGATCTGGATCTCGGGCTGGCTGCCGGTGACGAGAGTGATCCAGCGGAAGCCGTCGTTGGCGACCTCGTTGCGCACCGTCAGGCCGAGGGTGTCACGGTAGAAGCCAAGGGCGGCGTCGGGGTCATCGACGGTGACGTGCACGCCGCTGAGTGAAGTGGTCATGGCACCGATGCTAGGCGGGTGCGGCGACGGACTGCTTCTCAGAAACTGATGTCTTCCGCGCGCCCCTGACCCCCGTCCTGCGCGGCCGGGTCAGCACCATCGCCTGGCAGCCGGGCATGCCACGAAGCTCGTCGTGGCTGCGGGCGCGGTACATGGACGGCGTCTCGCCGACGAGCTCAGTGAACCGGGCGGAAAAGGAGCCGAGGCTCGCGCAGCCGACCGCGAAGCAGACATCGGTCACGCTCAGGTCGCCGCGACGCAGCAGCGCCTTCGCCCGCTCGATGCGCCGGGTCATGAGGTAGGAGTACGGCGTCTCGGAGTACGCCTCGCGGAAGCGGCGGCTGAAGTGCGCCGGCGACATCAGCGCCGTGCGGGCGAGCGCCGGGACGTCGAGCGGCTGCGCGTACTCGCGGTCCATCCGGTCGCGGGCCCGGCGCAGTCGGCGCAACTCGTCGATGTCGGCGCTCATGCGTTCCGCGGGAAGCAAGGCTCGGTCTGCATCCGTCTATCCTGCCCTGACATGGTAGGAAGCGGCAACGCGGCAGCCGCCGTCGGATCCGGGATGGCCGGCTGAGTGCACGTGCCCGCCTCTTCAGCCGTGCCCGCAAGGTAAGGAGCGCAGGTGGAAAATGCCTGGTGAACGTGTACGTGAAGTCGGCTGTGCGACCCGTGTAGCGACCATGCCAAGCATCATGCGCTGCCTCTGCCTTTCGGGCAGCGATGGTTACGCCTGGCTCCGAGCGAGCCGGTGACTGGGGCTTCACCCAGCGTGCTCGTTCATGCCTGCACCGCAGCTGGGGCGGGTAGTTGCCCCTGTCTAGCCAGGCAGGGAACTCAGGTAACCTCGCCGGGCAGGGGATCTTTAGTAACAAGGTGACCATCCTCCCATTCGTTTTCTCGCGGCATTGCCGATGCCGATCCCGATGCCCATGCCCATGCCCATGCCGATGAACGTGCCGGCCAGCATGCCAACAATCAGCGCTATCGTTCGGGCCCCGCTGTCCCCGTTCCCCTTGCCAGGGTGGCCAGGCAGGCGGCCGCGAGCAGGCAGTACGGGACCAGGTCCGACGTGGCCTGGGCCAGCGCCCCGCTCCCCGCGGCCGCGATGGCCTGGCCGGCGGCCCAGGCGAGATTACCCAGGCCGAACGCGAGTCCCTGGTCGAGTTGCAGACCGTGCGCGCCCTCGCTCAGCAGCGTCATGGCCGGCGTGAACAGGGTGCCGAAGGCGGGCATTCCCGCGATCAGCACCGGGATGAGCAGGCGCGCCGAGGGCAGCGTGGGCGCGAGCAGGCTGACGGCCACCGCGACGGTCAGCGAGATCCTGATGGGGACGAGGGCGCCCCGGCGATCGGCCAGCCGGCCCGCCAGCGGCGCGAGCACGGCCTCCACCGCGGCGGACGCCAGGAACGTCCCCGCGATGATCAGTGCCGTGGCGCCCAGGTGAGCCAGCCGCAGCGGCGCCAGCACGTCCAGCATGCCGAAGGCCAGCCCGGCGAGCATGGTCAGCCACAGGCCGGTGCTGACCCGGCGGTCGCCCATCGACGTCCACGCCTCCCGCAGGCCCTGCGGGGACGGCTGGTGCGGTGCGGGCATCAGGAAAGCCACGACCATGAGCACGGCGCCGGCCAGCGCGGCCGTGGAGAAGGCCGGCCCGGTCCCCACCTCGTCGGCCACCGCCCCGATCAGCGGGCCGAGCAGCGCCCCGCCCACCGCGGCACCCAGGGCCGTGCCGATCAGCTCGCCGCGCCGGTCGCGCGGTGCCTCGGTGGCCAGCCAGGCCAGGCCTGCGGCCCAGGTGCACGCTCCGCCCAGGCCCTGGACGAAGCGGGCGGCGTCGAGAGCCCATCCGGCCGAGGCCCAGCCGAAGACGAAGGTGGACAGGCTCATCAGGACCAGCCCGAGAACCACGACCCGCCGGCAGCCGAGGCGGGCGGTGAGCAGTCCGCCGGGAAGCGCGCCGACCAGGGTGCCCAGCGGATAGCCGGCCACCAGCAGCCCCGCTTCCGACTTGGACAGGTGAGCCACGTGCTGGTAGTGCGGCAGCAGCGGCGTCAGCGCGGTGAAGAAGACCGTATCGACCAGGACCAGCGCGCACACGAAGACGAGCAGCGCCTGCACCGGCCGCGCCCGCCGCGATCTGGCCTGTTCGGTCACCACGCGGTACCAGCAGGCAGGCGCGGCGCCTGCCCACCCGAGATATGCGGCACCACAGCAGCATAAAGCCGCTGAACCGGAAGGAAGGGACCGAACGGGGCGGGTGCGTGCCCTGCCGCCGCGTCCCGCCCGGGCGGGACAGTAGCCTCGGACCATGCACCGGTCCACCCGCACTGACCGGGACCTGGACCGGCGCATCGCGGCGCTCGCGCTGCCCGCGCTCGGCTCCATCGCCGCCGAGCCCGCCTACAACCTGGCCGACACGGCCATCGTGGGTCACCTGGGCCGGACGCCGCTCGGATCCCTCGCCATCGCGAGCTCCGCGCTGACCATGACGGCCTGGCTGGCCATCTTCCTGACCACCGCGACGACCTCGGCGGTGGCCGGGCTGACGGCGGGACGGGCCACCGACCGGGCGGCCCGCTCGGCCGGAGCGGCCTACCTGGTGGGCGCGGCCGGCGGGACGGCGGTCGCGGTAGTCATGATCGCGGTGGCACCCTGGGTCGCCGCGCTGCTCGGCGCGCACCAGGCCGTGCTGGCCGGCTCGGTCGGCTACCTGCGGGCGTCCGCGCCCGGCCTGCCCTTCCTGTACCTGTCCTACGCGGGGAACGGTCATCTCATCGGGCTGGCGGACACCCGCACCCCGCTGCGGATCGCGGTCGCCGCCAACGTGCTGAACGTGGCGCTCGAGCTGGTCCTGGTGTACGGCGTGCACCTAGGCCTGCTCGGCTCGGCCTGGGGCACCGTGACCGCCCAGGTCGCGGCGGCCGCCATGTACGCGGCCGGTTCCCGGCGGGCCCGGGTCCGGCCGCGCCTGCCCGGGCGGGCCGAGGTCGCCGCCCTGCTGCGGGACGGGCACCGGCTGTCGGTGCGGACGATCGCGCTCGGCATGGTGCCGCTGACCGCGACCGCGGTGGCGGCCCGGCTCGGCCCGGTCGCGCTCGGCGGCCAGCAGATCGCCATGCGGGTCTGGCTCCTGCTCGCGCTGCTGCTCGACGCGCTGGCGGTGCCCGCCCAGGTCTACGTCAGCTCCGCCCTCGGCGCCGGCGACACCGAGGGCGCGCACCGGGTCGGGCGGCGCACCCTGCGGCTGGGCCTGATCGCCGGGGCCGGGCTCGGCGTGGTCACTGCCGCGCTGGCGCCCTGGGTGCCCGCCGTGTTCACCGCCGACCCGGCCGTACGCCACGCCGCCGCGGTGGCCCTGCTGGTGGCGGCGCTGACCCAGCCCCTGGCCGCGCTGGCCTTCGTCCTGGACGGCCTCATCCTCGGCGTCTCGGACTACGTCGCCATGCGCCGCGCGATGATCCTCGCCATCGGCGCCTACGTTCCGGTGGCGGCGCTGGTCCTGCGCTTCCACGGGCTGGGCCTGCCCGGGGTCTGGACCGCCCTGGGCCTGTGGCTCGCGGCCCGCGCCGCGCTGCTCGGCCGCCGCTGGCGGGCCCAGTTCCGCTGAGGGCCGGCGCCGGGGCTCGCGGCCCGCTCGTTCGGGATATTCCGAACGGACCTACCTCCTGCCGTTCCGCCGGTGGCCAGCGGACGACGGGGTTCAGCCGTGCGCCGCCAGCGTGAACGCGCCCTTGACCGCCGAGAGTATGGCCGGTATCGCCGTGGTCTCGTCGAGCGGCTGCGACGGGTTATCGGCTAGCACGGTGACGGCATAGCTCCGCCCGGTACGGGTGGTGGCCAGGTAGGCCAGGGTCAGCACCCCCGGCTCGGACCCGCCCTTGAACCAGGTTGTCCGCCACTGGGCCGGGTCGAGCTGCAGGCCGTCGTCGTTGATCGAGAGGACCTGGCCGATCGGGGCCAGGCCCGGCCGGCGGGCCAGGGTGGCAAGGGAGGCGTAGGCGCGGCAGATGTCGCTGGACGAGGCGAAATACTCCAGGCTGTTGATGTCGCGTGGCGTGGTCCAGCTGCCCGCCGCCGCCGCGGTGGGCAGCGGCGCCCGGTCGACGACGCTGGCGAGCAGCGCCAGCCGGCCTGGTTCGTCCGCGGCGAGGTACCGGTTCGCGAGCTCCGGCCACTGCTCGAGCTTGAGGACGAGTATCTCCCGGGTGGTCAGGAACGGCCGGTTCCTGGCCGGGCTGGCCATCCCGGTGGCAGTGAGCGCCGCCTCGACCGCGGACCGGCCCACCAGGTTGATCAGCATGTCGGCGGCCGTGTTGTCGCTGAGCGAGATCATCTTGTCGGCCGCGTCCCGCACGGCGATCTGGGTGCCATCCGGCTCGATCTGCAGCTCGCCCGGGGGGAGGCCCTTGACCCGCGCGGTGATGGCCAGCTGCTGGTCCCAGCTGACCTTGCCCGCGGCCACCGCGTGGCCCAGCGCGTCGAGCACGTAGAGCTTGAAAGCCGAGCCGAGCGGAGCCGCGCTGGCCGGGTCGATGCTGTGCACCGGCTGGCACGAGCCGTGGCTGACGTCGGCGACGAGCAGCCGGACCTGGGGGGCGACCGAGCGCAGCACGCCGTCGACGCCGGCCCAGGTGGTCGGGGTCGGCCCGGTGACGGCCGGGTTGATGCTCAGCCAGCTGATCAGGCCACGGCTGTCCACGGTGAGCCAGATCTGAGCCCGCGCGTTCGCGCCTCCGGTGGAGACGCTCGCGACCAGCGTGCCCGGGTTACTGACCCGGATCGAGAGCAGGTCGAGGCTGATCGTCTCCTCCAGCGCCTGGTTGAGCCCGGCCGGGCTGACCTGGGTCAGGAAGGCCGCGTCGAAATGGGCGCGTACCTGCGCGCCGGACAGCGGCAGGCGGGCCATCGCCGCGATGAGCCAGCGCAGCTGGGCCCCGGCCGGGGTATCGGGCGGGACAACCGCCGTCGCGGATGCCGTGGGGGCCGGGGGCGGGCGCACGCTCACCGGGGGTCCCGGCGAGGTACACGCGGCGGCCAGGAGCAGCATCACGGACAGCACCGCGGCCAGCAGCGCGGTCTGCAGCGCCCGCGCGCAGCGGCCCCGCGCGCGGCTCCGCCGGATACCCGGCCCGTACATCCGACTTCCTCCCTAAGGGCCAGTATCCGCTCCGCGGCCCGGCTAGGGGAGGGCCTATCCCGGTAGCTGGCCGGCGTGTCGCCGCGCCCGCGCTCCCGGTTCGGGGCAGAATGCCACCAGGCCCCCCTCATGTATGAGATGAAGGGGGCCTTATCGGCCTCGCGCGCATGCCGTTCTAGCCCAGCTGGCAGAGGCGGCCCGGTCCAAGCCCGGGAGGTTCGCGGTTCGAATCCGCGGTGCGGCACGTGGATGACAGAACCGAACGGCGCCTGACCAAGCAGGTCATCGTCATCCGGCGCGACCTGAAGATGCGCCGCGGCAAGGAGATCGCCCAGGGCGCGCACGCGTCGATGCTGTGGCTGGCCGATCGTGTCATCCAGCGGATGACGCCCGCGGGGACCGTGACCCGCGTCGAACTGTCCGAGGCCGAACGGGCCTGGCTGGAAGGCAGCTTCCGCAAGGTCACGGTCAAGGTGGATTCGGAAGCAGAACTGCTGGCGGTCTACCAGAAGGCGATCGAGGCCGGGCTGGTCGTGTACCTGATCACCGACCGGGGCCTGACCGAGTTCGGGGGAGTGCCCACCCACACGTGCCTCGGCATCGGCCCGGACTACGACGACCGCATCGACCCGGTGACCGGCGACCTCGAGTTGTACTGACGGCCGACCTGGAGCGTGACCGCGGCGCCGGGCTCGTTATCCGCGCGCCACGGCGGTGCCGCGGGACCGGCGCAGGCCGAACCCCCCGGCGGCCACGAGCAGCAGCCCGCCGGCCAGGGTGGCCAGCCACGGTGCCAGGCGCGGGCCGGGCGGAGCCGTGCCACCCAGGCCGGTCGCGGCGCCGCCCCGGGGAGTGTTCTGGCTGCCCGCCGCGTCGGTCAGGTTGTCGATCGTGAAACCGGAGGATCCGTCCAGGACCACGATCGTGTGGACCGAACCGGCGGCCAGGGTGACGGTCATGGCGGCGTGCCCGCCCAGCGCGCTGAACGTGACCGTCGGCGTACCGGCCGGGACGGCCCGGTAGGGCGAGGCCGACCCGAACGCCAGCTGGCGCGCGAGGACGGCCGTCCCGACGCTGACCGTGACCCGGGGCTGCTTCGCCGACGCCTGGATGACCCGGACCAGCGCCGACCCGGCCGGCCCGGCCGTCTGGTCCGCGAGCACCTCCATCCGCCGGGCCGCGGCGGATCCGATGCTGGCCACGGTGTAGCTGGCCCCGGCGCTGACCATGAAGCTGGTCGAGACCGACGGGGCGCTGGAGGCCGGGGCGCCGACCGGGCGCATCGCCACCGTGTACTGGCCCGCGCTGACCGGCATGTAGCCGGACACGCCGCCGTAGGCCACGTGCTGCAGCACGGTGGGCTGCCCCGGATTGCCGAACGGGTACAGGTACACGTCCTCCGGCGTGCCGGGGGACAGGTTGGCGCAACGCACCCACCCCGGGTTCGCGGCCGCGGCGGCCGCGGGCAATGAGGTCACGATGGCGGCGGGACCGCCGAACAGGCTGGTGACGGCGGCGAGCAGGGCGAGACGCCTACCGAACCTCATCGTCGGTTCCTTTCACCCGGGAGCACCGCCCGTCAGCAGCCCCAGCGGGCTCGGCGCGGCGAAGTCGATGAGCAGCCCGGCCTGGCCGCCGGCCAGGCGGATGGCGGTGGCCTGGGCTGGCTGGTACGGGGCGCGCTGCGCGCGCGCCAGGGCGAGAGCCGCGGCCACCGCCCCGCTGTCGGCGCCGGCTATGATGACCTGCCGGAACGGTGCCACCGCGGGTGACACCCCGGGAGAAGCGCCGGCGAAGGCGACCACCCGCCACTGATGCTGCGAGGCGAGCATCGCGAGCATGATCAGCAGGCGGGAATCCACCTCGCCCGCGCGGAGCGGCGCGGCGCTCTGGGCGCCGGCTTCGAGACGCCGGCTGTGCAGTAGCTGCGCCCCGGCGGACCTGCGCGCGGCCAGGTCGGCCCGGAGCGCCTGCTGGTAGGCCGCGGCTCCGCCCGGGGTCGCGGCCCGGACCTGGATCAGGCTGGCGCCGGACCCGAAGCTGGCGAGCAGCACCGGCGCGCCCTGGGCCGGCGCCGACGCGACGATCACGTCGGCGCCCTGGGCGCCCGGCGAACCGGGCGCCGCCGGCCGCAGCGGCAGCAGGCGGCTCGCGGCCACGCCGTGCGCGCCCAGCGCGGCGCACATGAGCGGATCGCACCCGACGATCTCGCTGTCGCCCAGCTGGCTGGCCACCCAGGCCGCGGCCTGCGCCCAGGCGGACGAGGTGACGGCGCCAGCCGGCCCGGGCCCGGCCGGGCGGCCCGGGTGCGGACGGCCCGGCGTGGCCGCGCGAGCGGCCCGGCCCGGCGTGCCGGTGAACTTGACCACCCCTACCACGGCCGCGGCCAGCACCAGCGCACCGATCACCAGGAACGCCATCGGCCGGCGGAGGCCAGGCAGCCGCCGCGACGTCCACAAGCTGATGGTCGTGGCCAGGACCCGTCCCCACGACGGAACCCCGGGCGGCGTCCCCGGGGCGCCTGGCCTTACCGCCTCCCCGGTCTGCTTCGGCGAACCGGCAACCTGCATCCCACTCCCGCTCGTCCCGCTTGCCCCGCCCGCCCCGTTATCTGGGACAGCAGAACACACACCCCGGTCCTTATCAACCGGAATGCCCAATTGCATCCCGTGCGCTACGGTACGCACCGGTATCATCCGCTTAGCCGGGCGAAGACGACGACGTTGCTGAGGTAGCTGCCGAGCGACCGGTCGAAGACGCCGCCGCAGGTGATCAGGCGCAACTCCGCGTCGCGGACGGGACCGTACACCGCCGCGGTGGGAAACCGGTCCTTGTCATACATCCGGACGCCGGTGATGGTGAAGACCGCCATCGTCCCGTCGGCGCGCCCCACGTACACGCGGTCGCCGGGGCGCAGGGTCCGCAGCCAGAAGAAGATGGCCGGCCCGGCGCGGGAGTCGACGTGGCCGGCGATGACCGCGGAGCCGACCATGCCGGGCCGCGGGCTGCCGGTGAACCAGCCCGCCACCTTGGTGCTGGCCGGCACCTGGAGCGTGCCGTTGGTGTTGAGGCCGAGATCCACCAGCGAGGTCCGCACCCCTATCGACGGCACGCTCAGCCACGCCGGCCGGGCCGGCTGCGGGACCGTCGCCAGCGAGGCCGGCCGCACGCTCCGGCCCGACGGGGCCGCGATGGGCGCCGGCCTGGCGGGCAGTTGCGCGGCGGACGCCGGCGAGTGCAGGGCCGCGGCCAGCCCGGTGGTCCCGACGGCGACGGCTACCAGCCCGGCGCCGAGCACCGACGCCGCCAGCCGCCGCCGGCGCAGCCAGGACAGATGCCGCCACCGCCACAGGCGAAAGGTGGTGGCGAGAACAGCGCCCCACGACGGCGGAGGCTTGGGCGTCTCGGATGCGGAGGCTGGCGGCGCGGGCGCGCAGATGACCGGCTCGAGCCCGCTGGCACCCGGTGACTTCAGCGCCTGCCAGGCCGGATCCCACCAGTCGTCCGGCAGGCACGGGACGACGGGCAGCGGTCCCGTCGTCGCGCTGTAGCCCATCGTGCTCCCCGGTCCACGGCTTTCTGGCACAGCAGAGTACACCGGTGGGGCCGGTTCGAACGGGATTGAACGCGTGCGTCCGGTGAGATCCGGTCCGGCCCGATTCGGCCGGCTTGCTCAGCCTGGCGGCTCGCGGTAGGCCGGGATCATCGCCGCGATGATCTCGCCGGTCTCGCCGGGGGCCGCGGCCAGCTCCACCAGCGTCCTGAACGTGGTGTTGTACAGCTCGACGTCGCCGGGCGAGCCGTGACTCCGGGCCGGCGCCGCAGCTGAGGCGGACGGGACGGTGGGGCAGGCGATGGCAGTCGGCGCGGCGCGGGGTTCCTCACCCGCTGCTGACCCGCGGGGCCGCGACGGCGCCGCGCGAGGTGACTGTGCGCCGACGGCGCGAGGCGGTGACGGTCCGGGCGGCTGGGTGGGTAGCTCGTTCGGCCCGTAAAACTACGGTGAGCTTCCGGAGTACCGCCGGAAGGTGCGCTCACCCGCCCGCCGGGCCGGGTAAGGTCCAGTTGGTACGTGTGGCCGGTACCTACTAGTCACCTCCCAGCAAGATGGAGCTTCCACAAGATGCGCGTTCTGGTTCTCGGCGGAGACGGGTTCTGCGGCTGGCCTACCTCGCTGTACCTGTCCGACCGCGGTCACGACGTCACCATCCTGGACAACCTGAGTCGCAGGAAGATCGACATCGAGCTCGAGGTCGAGTCACTGACCCCGATCCGGCCGATCGGGGAGCGGCTACGGGCCTGGAAGGAAGTGTCCGGCCGCGAGATCGGGTTCGTGAACCTGGACATCGCTAACCAGTACGCCCGCCTGGTGGACGTGCTGCTGGAGACTCGGCCGGACGCGATCGTGCACTTCGCCGAGCAGCGCGCCGCGCCGTACTCGATGCGCACCCCGGCGACCAAGCGGTACACGGTCGACAACAACATCCGCGCTACGCACAACCTGCTGGTCGCCCTGGTCGAGACCGGCATCGACGCGGCCCTGGCGCACCTGGGCACGATGGGCGTCTACGGCTACGGCTGGTCGGGCAGCGCGCCGATCCCCGAGGGTTACCTGACCGTGAAACTGACCACGCCGGACGGGGAGCTCGAGCGGGAGATCCTGCACCCGGCCAACCCCGGGTCGGTCTACCACATGACCAAGACCCTGGACCAGCTGCTGTTCTCCTTCTACGCCAAGAACGACGGGCTGCGGATCACCGACCTGCACCAGGGCATCGTCTGGGGCACCCAGACCGAGCAGACCGCCCGTGACGTCCGGCTGATCAACCGCTTCGACTACGACGGCGACTACGGCACGGTGCTGAACCGGTTCCTCATGCAGGCCGCCATCGGGCACCCGCTGACCGTGCACGGCAGCGGCGGGCAGACCCGCGCCTTCATCCACATCCGGGACACCGTCCGGTGCATCGAGATCGCGCTGAACCATCCGCCGCAGGCCGGTGACCGGCCCCAGGTGCTCAACCAGGTCACCGAGACGCACCAGGTGCGCGACCTGGCCAAGATGGTCGCCGATATCATGGGCGCGGACATCGCGTACCTGCCCAACCCGCGGCGGGAGGCCGACGAGAACGAGCTGATCGTCCGCAACGACCAGTTCCTCGCCCTCGGGCTCGAGCCCACCAGGCTGTCGGACGGGCTGCTCGAGGAGGGTACCGAGATCGCCGGGCGCTACCGCGACCGCGTCGACCCGAGCAAGATCATTTCCCGGTCGGTCTGGCGCAAGGGCATGGAGACCGCCGGGGACCTGACGATCATGGAGCGGCCCGAGCCGAGCTGAGCGGTGCCGCGGGTGCGCCGGGCTGAACCCCGGTAAGCGCGGCCGCGTCACTCATCGTGCGTGGTGAGCTGGTGTCGGCCATGTCCCCATTCTCGGGCCATTCAGGTCAGGAACTGGCCGCTATTCGGTCTAGCGTGGGCGTCAGACCGGAAACCCCAGCGAGAGGCGAACACGTGATAACGAGCAACCCGAGCACCGGCGACCAGGCGGCCGCCGGCCAGGCCGAGGCAGCCGGCGGCCAGGCCGAGGCAGCAGCCGGCGGCCAGGCCGAGGCAGCCGGCGGTGAGCGCGCCGACCTGCTGGCGGCGCTGGCCGCCGCCCGGCACTTCCTGCGCTTCACCGTGCGGGACCTGACCGACGAGCAGGCCCGGCAGCGCACCACGGCGAGCGAGCTGACCCTGGGCGGCCTGATCAAGCACGTCGCGGTCATCGAACAGGGCTGGGCGAACTTCATCCTGGACGGCCCGTCGGCGCTAGGCGGCGACTTCTCCGCCATGACCGAGGCTGACATGGCCCGGTGGGCGGACCAGTTCCGGCTGCTGCCGGACGAGACGCTGGCCGATGTGCTGGCCGGCTACGCCGACGTGGCCCGCCGGACCGACGGGCTGGTCACCGGCCTGCCCGACCTGAACGTCGCGCACCCGCTGCCGAAGGCCCCCTGGTTCCCGCCCGGCGAACGGCGGTCCGCCCGCCGGGTGTTCCTGCACCTCATCGCCGAGACCGCGCAGCACGCTGGCCACGCCGACATCATCCGCGAATCCCTGGACGGGGCCAAGTCCATGGGCTGACGGGCAGCCGGAGCAGGCCGCTGAGGCCGCCGGGGGCCCGGCATCCGTGGTAATTCTGCGACCGGTTCCGCGGGTTCGGTCGCCGGAGCCGGCGTGCCGCGGGGCCGGTTCTGCGAGACCCAGGTGTCGATGCGTTCCCACCAGTCGTAGCGCCACTGGACCTGCGCCTCGTGGTCTTCGGTGCGAGCATGACCAGGGCCACCGTCTCGGCGACGAACCAGACCAGCGCGAAGCACACCAGCCGCAGGCTGCGCATATGGCCGGCCCGTGACCGCGCCAGCAGCCCGGATACCAGGGCCGCCAGGGCCAGGAACGGGGAGAGCACGATGAACCCGACCGCGATGACGAGTACCAGCGGCGCCAGCACAGCGCGGCGGACCGGCCTGGGTGGGAGCATGGGGCCCCTCCCGTCATCGTGGTCAGCCCAGGTTAGCCTTGGAGTGTGAGGTTGGGCTACGAGCCCACTTCGTCCGGCATGTTCATCCGTTGCCCTACCCTGAAGGTCTGTGAATAAGGCGCATCTGCAGTTCTGCTCGAGCCCGGAATGGGCCCGCCAGGTCGAGGACGAGCTGCTCCCCTGGGTGCTCGACGGGTACGACCTCGGGGATTACCTGCTCGAAGTCGGTCCCGGCCCGGGCCTGACCACCGACGTCCTGCGGCGGAAGGCAGCCCGGGTCACGGCGGTCGAACTGGACCTGGGACTAGCCGGGAAGCTGGCGTCGCGACTTACCGGGAGCAACGTCAGGGTGATCGCCGGGGACGTGACCCGGCTGCCGTTTCCCGCGGGCCGGTTCTCGTCCGCGGCCTGCCTGACGATGCTGCACCACATTCCGTCCCCCGTGCTGCAGGACGCCGCGCTGGCCGAGCTCGCCCGCGTCCTGCGACCCGGCGGTCTGCTCGCGGGCTCGGACGGGCTGGACACGCCCGCGCGTCGCGAGGTGCACGAGGGCGACGTGTTCGTCCCGGTCGACCCCGGCACGCTGGAGGCCCGGCTGCGCGCGGCCGGGTTCGCTCGCGCCCATGTGGACGTGGCGGGCGACCGCCTGAGGTTCGCCGCGACCTTGGCCCGGGCGCTGGCCGCTACCTAAGCCGACCAGAACCCCGTCGGCTGCCCGGGGATTATCGTGGGTAGCTGGACAAGAAGTGGCGAGAGCCGTTCCGGGAACGGGAAGTAGCCGCGGCGGCGAAGACGGAGGGATGTCAGCGTGAGCGAATTCAAGGTCGTCAACCCGGCCACGAACCAGACCGAGCGTGAGTTCGCCGCCGCGACTGATGCGGAGGTCGAGCAGGTGCTGGAGCGCTCTGCCCGTGCCTACCAGTCCTGGCGGACCACCGGAAAAGACGAGCGGGCTAAGGTCCTGCTGCGGGTGGCCGAGCTGTACAAGGAGCGGATCGACGACTTGGCCGCGCTGATCACCCGGGAGATGGGCAAGCCCACCCGGGAGGCCAAGGGCGAGATCCTGCTGGTGGTGAGCATCTACCGGTACTACGCCAACCAGGGACCGGCGCTCCTCGAGGACACCCCGCTCAGCCCGCGGGCCGGGGGGACGGCGCTGGTCCGCAAGGAGCCGATCGGCCCGCTGCTCGGCATCATGCCGTGGAATTTTCCCTACTATCAGGTGGCCCGTTTCGCCGCCCCGAACCTGATGGCCGGCAACACGATCATCCTGAAGCACGCGCCGCAGTGCCCGGAGTCGGCCCTGGCCATGGAGCAGGTCTTCGGGGACGCCGGCCTGGCGGAGGACGCCTACATCAACGTATTCGCCACCAACAGCCAGATCGCGGACATGATCGCCGACCCGCGGGTGGCCGGCGTGTCCGTGACCGGCAGCGAGCGGGCCGGCGCCGCCGTCGCCGAGGTGGCGGGCCGCAATCTGAAGAAGGTCGTCCTCGAGCTCGGCGGATCGGACCCCTTCATCGTGCTGGACAGCGACGACGTCACCAAGACCGTGAAAGCGGCGGTCGCCGGCCGGATGGGCAATGCCGGCCAGGCCTGCAACGCGGCCAAGCGGATCATCGTGGTCGGTGATCTCTACGACGAGTTCACCGATCAGTTCACCGCCGCGATGGCCGCCCTGCGTCCGGGCGACCCCGCAGACCCCGCCTCGGACCTGGGGCCGCTGTCCTCCGAAGCGGCCGCCGAGCGCCTGATGGGCCAGATCAGCGACGCCGTGGACCAGGGCGCCACGCTGCGCACCGGCGGCAAGCGGGTCGACCGGGCGGGAGCGTTCGTCGAGCCCACCGTCCTGACCGACGTCACCCCGCAGATGCGGGCGTATCACGAGGAGCTGTTCGGGCCCGCCGCGGTCATCTACCGGGTCGCGGACGCCTCAGCGGCGGTGGAGCTGGCCAATTCCTCACCGTTCGGGCTCGGCGGCGTGGTCTACAGCGCGGACCCCGGACGAGCCCAGGAGATCGCCGACCTGCTCGACACCGGCATGGTCTGGATCAACAGCCCGCAGGGCTCGATGGCGGACCTGCCGTTCGGCGGGACCAAGCGCTCCGGCGTCGGGCGGGAATTGGGCCCGTATGGCATCGACGAGTTCGTGAACAAGAAGCTGATCTACACCCCGGCCCCACGCTGACCTAGTGGTGATCGTTATCTTCCCTCAGTCAGGGCGCATGCCTTTGCCTGGCGGAACTCCTCGTCGTCCAGGGTGCCCGAGGTGTGCAGGGCGGCCAGGCGTTCCAAGTCGGAGGCAACCCCGTTCCCGGCCGGGCGGGTCTCAGCAGCCGCGCCAACGGCCAGGATGTTAAATCGTACCGCCTCAGCTTTCACCTTGATCAAAGCCGAAACGTCCGTGAATTCCTGCCTCCAGACATTCCCGTCAGGAAAGGCGACAGCGGCGACTCCCCGGTACCGCTTACGGCGCACCCTGGCCAGGAGACCAACGGGATCGGCCATGCCGCTCGCCGCTTCGGCGTGCGCCCAGGCCAGTGAGCCCAGCAGTCGTCCTGTGACGGGGCCGCTCCACGAGAGCTCCCACGCGTAGACACTTCCGTCCCGGATTGCCACCCCCAGCGCCGGCAACCAGATCGTGGCCGCGGCCAGCTCGCGCCGCTCCTTCCGCTCGCGGGCCCTTGCCTCACGACGCCCACGCCGGACCTGCCTGCGTTCCACTCGGTCATATTCGATCTGATCGCCGGGGCGCTGCCCTGAGCTGCTTGTTCCGTAGTCGAGCGGGTGCCTGGCTTCCTGCTGTGGCGTCGTAGCCATGATCATCGTCTCCTTGCCCGCCATCCATGCACGAGTTCGCGCCGTGACTGCCGGGCGGTTCTTCAGGTAGCGGATGCCGATGGCGTCGGCCACGGTGATGACGGCCACAAGCATGAGCGCGACGTCGGCGGCGCCGATGAGGAGGCCAATAATCCCATGCAAGAACCACATGGCACCCGAGAATCGCGAGAAATGGCGTCCGGATTTCCGGCGAGGGGACCGTGACCACGGTAATGGATTTATCCAAAAATCGGACGGTAAGCTTGAATGATATATATAACCGACAGCGGCGCTGCCGGGCCGGCGTTCCGGGTCGCCAGCGCACGCACGGTTGCCGCGCGTGCGGGGCGGTCTCAGGTCTCAGGACTGGGCATGATCCCGTGGCCGGCTGACCAGCGCGCCGCCGCCGTTGGCGGCCAGGACCGGGGCGAAGGCGCGGCACATGCACAGCGTGCCGAAGTAGTTCGTCTCCATCTCCGCCCGGGCGGCGTCCAGGTTCGGCGCGCCGGTCTCCCGGCGGCCCAGGGACGGTTGTCAGCTCTCGATCAGCTGAACCGCGTCACTCCGAGGCGGACTTCGCGTCGGCTTCGATGTCGGCGGTGTCGACCTTCAACTGCCTGGCCTCGACCTTGCGTGCCTTCTTCATCGACCGCTCGATCTTCGCTCCCATGTCGGACACCCCGACCACGACCAGGCCGGCCTCGCCGGCGTCGAGATGCTCGCCGAGCTCCTTCAGGTCGTGGCGGCTCATCCCGGCGGCCGCGTGCCCGGCCAGCGCGCCGAGCACCGCACCGCCGCCCGTGGTGACCGCGAGCAGGCCGCCGCCGATGGCGGCGAACGGGAACAAGGCTATGACCAGGCCGGTGGCCAGGCCCACGCCGCCGCCGAGCACGCCGCCGACCCGGGTCGGCGTCTCGTGCTTCTTGGTGATCTTGACTTTCCCGTCGGCCCGGCGCTCGACTACGGCAGCGTCATAGGCGTCGATCAGGCCCTCTTTGGTGTGCAGGTCCTTGACCAGGTCGTAGTCTGCGTCAGCGTCGGCGGCGTTGTCATACACCCCGACATAGGCCATGAACGTGTCGACTGCCATCACGAAGCTCCCTGCATTCCCGTGTGCGATCGCTGGTTACGAGGACGATAGGGCCGGATGCCCGCGCCAGGATCACCCGTCGCGAGTGAACTCGGCCACGCCGTCGCCGCGCTGCTGGCATCTGGACCCTGGCGGGTCGGATCTGCCGGTCGCCTGCTCAAGGTCAAGCCGGATGCGCTAGCCGTAGGTGGGGTGCTGCGGCCAGCCGGGCGGGGAGTCCTCCCAGTCCTGCTGGCGGCCGTAGGGGGCCAGGTCGAGGATGTTGTGCACGAACAGCAGCCGGTCCACGCCGCGGGCGGTGGTGGCGTAGGTGCGGTAGACGTCCGTGCCGTCGCGCAGGAACACGCTCAGCATGAACCCGGGGCCGACGCCGCAGTCGGCCGAGAACGACGTGCCGTGCGACGACACGAACGGCAGCGTCCAGCCCATCCGCGCCTTGTACGCCTCGATCTGCGCGAGCGGCATGTCCGACACGGTCACCCAGCTGACCCCGCCGTTGGCCAGGCCGGCCAGGCTGGCGACGTTGTTGGTGAACGCGGTGCAGCCCGGGCAGAAATTGTCCGGGCCGAGGTCCATGAACTGGTACACGGCGAGCTGGTCCCGGCCGTCGAACAAGTCGAGCAGCGCCCGTGGGCCGTCCGGCGCGTCGAACACGTAGTCGTTCCTGAACCTGACCATCGGCAGCCGTCGGCGGCGCGCGGCCAGAGCGTCAAGCGCGCGGGTGGCCTCCTTCTCGGCGGTCAGCAGTTCGTCGCGCTCCCGCTGCCATTCCCCGGCCGACACGATCTTCGGTTTCGCCATTTCTCCTCCTCCTCGCGGGCCGCCGCCCGCCTGAACTGAGACGGGCGGCGGCCGCTGGAATATCGCCGTGACAAAACCGGCTGGGCGGGGAAGGCCGCGCGGGTCCGCGCCATCTGACGCAAGCCGGCCAGCGAGGCGGTGTTGACGATGTGTCCCGACCGCTGCTCGATCATGACCGGGTAGGCCGCGTGCACCCCGTGCACGACACCACGCACCGGTGACGATTGCTATCCGGGCCATCGTGATCTCCGTTCACCCGATGCTGTGCTCCCACGCTAGCCGCGCCCGCCGTCACCGTCATCACCCTCGCTGGCGACTTCCTCCGCTACCTGTCCGCTCCCGCCGGGCGGCCGGCAGGGCGGCGAGGACCAGCAGGCCGGTGAAGGCGAAGGCGGCCGGGTAACCGGTGTGGCCGACGAACAGGCCGAAGACCGCGGGCCCCGCCCCGTAGCCGGCGTCGTAGGCCAGGTTCCACAGGGCGCTGGCCGTGCCGAGCCCGGACGCGGGCATCCGGTCGATCATCAGCGCCAGGGTGGCGTTCTGGATGATCCCGAACCCGGCGCCGAACAGGCACATGCCCGCGATCACGGCGGCCGGGAAGGCCAGCCAGGTCATCATGATCATCCCGAACGAGCTGGCCACCAGCCCCGGGACCAGCAGCCGGGCATGGCCGTGCCGGTCGCCGGGCCGGCCCTCCCACCAGCGGCCGGCCGTCGCGGTCAGGGCCTGGGCGAGCAGGCCGGCGGCGGCGGTGCTGCCTGACGCCCCGGTGGCCAGCGGCAGGAAGGAGACGACCACGCCGCCGGCCACCGTGGTGGCGGCGAAGATGAGGCCCAGCCGCAGTTCCCCGTCGCGCCGCAGGCCGGCCTGCAGTCCGGGCGCGGCGTCCGGTCCGGCCTGGCCGGGTTCGGCTGTGCCGGGCAGCGACCGGAACGTGGCCAGCGGGACCAGCGCGGTGGCGGCGGTGAGGAGCACGACGACGGGGTAGCCGAAATGACCGGCGAGCCAGACCCCAGACGGCAGGGCCAGCACACCCGGCAGGGAGGCCACCACCCCGTACAAGCCCAGACCCTCGCCGCGCCGCTCCGGCGGCAGCAGCAGGGCGGTGAGCGCGCCCAGCACCACGGTGCCGAGGCCGAAGCCGAACCCGCGCACGACGCTGACCGCGGCCACGACCACCAGCGGGCCGCCGGATAGCAGTGCCAGGGACGGCAGGCCCATCAGCGCCGCCCCGGCGGCCAGCAGCGTCCGGTACCGGTACCGCCTCATCAAGAGGGCCGCGGCCAGTTCGGCGGCCACGGTGCCGAGCAGCAGCGCGCCGGTCACGAACCCGGCCCCCGCGCTGCCGCCGGCCCGGGCGGCATACAGCGGTGTCACAGAAAGCAGCAGGTAGAAACTGGTGAGGATGGCAAATTCCGACCCGAACACCAGGGCGAGCGGGCCGCTGACCAAGCGCTCGCGCGGCGTGGTCGCATCGCTCTGCCGGCTGGACTCCAGCGGCGTCAATGTGCTCATATAAGTGACCGTAGGCCTGAAGTGGAGTACCAGTGAGGGCCAATCTCGTGCCGGTTGAGTGATCCAGTTGGCATCCGCGACTCTCGCTTCTGGCGGGCAGCCCAGGACCCACGGCCGCCCGGGAACAGCATCGATGTGGCAGCGATGCCGCCCGGGCAGCATCGTTGTGACAGCCATGCTGTTAACGCCCGGGCTCGCCAGGGCACCTGAGAGCCTCAATTGCACCAGACGTCTCCGCAGAAACGCGTATCACGGTGCCGCGAGGCTGACCAGGCGGGCGCGGGTCGGCCGCATCCCGTCCGGGCTTGGAACCGGGCGTTACGGTCGCCCGCGGAGTCCGCAATCGGCGCCGCGACCCGCCCGGCGCCGGCCGCGACGAGCCGCGCTGGGAGAATCGCCGGATGGTACCGGCGAACATCCATGACTTCTTCATGGCCACCGCGAGCGTGGCCGGCGCCCTGGTCGGGCTGCTGTTCGTGGCCATCTCCGTCTCGACCGAGCGGCTCGCCCGGAGCCAGGCGAGCGCGCAGGTCCACCGTATCCGCGCGTCGGCGGCGCTCACGGCGTTCACCAACGCGCTGGCGGTGTCGCTGTTCGCGCTGGTCCCCGGGCACAAGATCGGGCCCACCGCGGTGGCCGTCGCAGCCGGGGGACTCACGTTCGTGACGGCGGCGCTGCTGTCGCTGGTCCGGTTGCGCCAGGTGCGCTGGGGTATCGTGCGTGACGCGCTGTTCCTGGTCGGCCTGGCCGTCACGTTCGTCGTCCAGCTGGTCCAGGGAGCAGAGCTGAGCGCCCGGCCGGTCAACCCCGGCGACGTGAACACGATCGCGATCTTGGTGGTCGTGTGCTTCCTGATCGGGATCGCCCGGGCCTGGGAACTCATCGGCGGGCCGACGATCGGCATCACGCAGGAGGTTGCCGCGCTGGCCCGGAGCCGCGAGCCCGGTACGGCGGCCCGCGGGCCCGGCGAGCCCGCCGCCGGCGCCCCAGGAAACGGTGCCACAGGAAACGACGCGGTGGGCCACCGCGCCCCGCGGAACGGCGAGACGCCGGGTGGCGGCCCGTCAGACGGTATGCCGGGAGAGGGTGAGCCGCCGGCCTAGCGCAAGGCGCGCCGGCTCCCTATCCGGTAGCGGTCGCCCTCACGACGGCCGGACCAGCGATGGGCGAACCGTGATACCTGCGGCGCGCCGCATAATAGCTGGCTGGCGGGTCACGGCGGCCTGCCTCGTCAGCCGGACCGCAAGCCGCCCCGCGCGGCTCCGGAGCCGCAGCCCGCCCGGTAACTACATCGATGTGGCAGCGATGCTGCCCCAGCAGCATCAATGTGGCAGCGATGCTGTTCGGGCGGGTCCGCGGGCGTGCCTGGGCGGGGCTGCGGACGCGTGCAGGGAGGTGCGGGGCCAGCGGGGCACCAGAGAGAAAGGGCAGAGGCCGGCCCGGTCAGCCATGATCATCTTTAGCCGAATGGTGCGGCCAGCGGATCGCTGGGTACTCGCCCACGTCCACATCGGCCCGGTGCAGGCGCCCGCCGAGCCGCGCGGGGGGAGGTGACCGCACCGGCATTACCCGTAGGCGGCGAGGAACATGGCTACGGCCGAGTCCGCGATGCGGTCAAGCTGGGCGGCCTGCGGGAACCCGCCTGTCCCGGCGAACATGGCCTGATTCATCGGCTGATACATGACGAGCCCGGCGAACTGCCAGGCGGCCAGGGCCGGATCGCCGAGATTACGCAGGAGGCCGCGGTCGGCCAGGCGCTGCAGCGCTTCGCCCAAGATGGTCAGGGCGCGGCTGAAACCGCGGTCGAACCAGGCTCGGCCGACTTCGGGGAAGCGGTCGGCTTCGGCGATCACCAGGCGGCGCAACCTGACGACGTCCGGCTGGAGCAGGCCGTGCAGCCAGTCGGCCGCGAGGTCACGGAGGGCCTGGCGCACGTCCCGCGCATCCTGCAGCGTACTGGCGACCGCACCGGACAGCCCGTCGACCACCCGGATCGTGGTGTCCAGGATGGTTTCGGCAAACAGGTGCTGCTTGTCGGGGAAGTGCTTGTAGAGGGTCTGCTTAGATACCGACGCGCGGGCGGCCACCTCGTCCGTGGTCGCGCCGAGATAGCCGTGCTGCAGGAACACCGCGGTGGCCGCCCGGCCGGGTGACGTTCACCGAATGGGCCGGGTACTGGCCGACCTCGACCGACGAGCCGTTCGCCAGCTGGATCAACGGCACGCAGAAGTATGTCGCCTCCAGCACCCTGAACTCCGTTGACCAGTGGCCGAACAGCACCCTGATCAAGGGCCCGGTGGCCGATTTCGTCGCCCAGGCCGTCCGCAAGCAGCGCGAAGGCGGCCGCGGCGTGCGCGGACGTCGGCGGCCAGCCGGGCCGGAGCGTCGCCGGCCAGGACGCGCCGTGCCGTCCGCTGCTCCCGCTGTCTGACAGACTGTGGCCCATGGCTGATTCCTACGAGAGCTTCGCCGCCGACTACGACTGGTTGTTCGGTGACGACGCGATCGCCAGGGGAGACGCGATCAACCAGCCCGCGACGGCACGCCTGCTGGGGCGGATCGGTCCGGCCGGTGCCGTGCTGGACGCGGCGTGCGGCACGGGCATCCACGCGGCGGTGCTCGGCCGCCGGGGCTTCACCGTCTGGGCGGCCGACGGAAGCGATGCGATGCTCGAGGTCGCGGCGGACCGGTTCCGGCGCGAGCAGCTGACGATCCCGCTGGTGCACTGCCTGTGGGCGGATCTTCCCGTCGTCATCGACGAACGGTTCGACGTCGTGCTCTGCATCGGGAACTCGCTGGTACACGCCGCCGGCCGGGACGCCATGGTCCAGGCGCTCACCGGGCTGAGACGGATGGTGCGGCCCGGAGGGCACGTGGTGGTCGATTCCCGTAACTGGGAGAAGCTCCACGCCGAGCGCCGGGTCGTGCAGGTCGCCGACCGGGTGCTGACCCGCGGCGGACGCCGCTGCCTCGGGGTCTACGCCTGGGAGATACCGGATCGCCTCGACCAGGAGCACATCGCCCACATCGTGTTCGTCTTCGAGAACGGCGACCGGACCGAGCCGCACGAACACCCGATCTCGTTCCGTCCCTTCACCGTCACCGACCTGCGCGAACGGCTCGAGCTCGCGGGATTGCGGGAAGTCGGCACCGACTTCGGCGAGGCCGTGGACCGTTACGCGGTGATCGCGGTACCGACCCCATAACCACGGCCCCGCCGTCGTCGGCGGGACCCGCCGTAACGGGCCACCCGACGCCGGCCGGAGGGCCCATCCGGGGTCAGCGGGAGCGTCGTCGCGGGCCATCTGGGCGGTGCGCAGTTCGGCGTGCATCTCCACGGCGCGCGGGGTAGCACGTGGCCCGTCTCCAGCAGGGACTTGAGGTTGGCGAACACGGCCGGCCAGCCGGCCGAGATCGCCTCCAGGGCGCCGTCGTCGGCCAGGTTCTCGTGCGTGACGGTGAGCCGGATGATCTCGTGGTAGGGCTCGACGTCGAAGGTCACCCGCGACGGCCCGTCCGGCGGGGGTCGTGCCCGGGCGTCGAACGTCATCGCGAGCCGGCGCGGCGGCACGGACTCCAGCACGGTGCCGATGACGTCGGCGATGCCCGAGCCGTCGCTGCGCCGGTGCTCCCAGGTCGAGCCGGCCGGGAACCAGCCCTCGGTAGCGCGCCCGCCGGGACAGCATCGATGCCACATCGCCGTCGCCCACACAGCATCGATGCTGCTCAGCCCGATCTGACGGCCGCGTCCTGCCCGCCTCAGCGCCCGGCGAAGCCGCCCCCCGGTCAGCCGCGGTCGTCCGCCGGGGGCATGGCGAGGCTGTCCGCCGGGGGCACGGCGCGGTCGTCCATCGGGGGGACGTCGAGGTCGTGATCGGGGAGGGCGGGGGAGATGAGCCAGAGCACCTGCGTGCGGCCCGCCTGGGACAGGACCCGGAAGGTGTGCTCCAGGCCGGCCGGGAAGGTGAAACTGTCGCCTTGCTCCAGGGTGATCTGCTCGCCGGCCACGGTGACCTGCAACTGCCCGGCCAGGACGAAGGCGAACTCCACGTCGGCCGGCAGCACGTAGGGCTCCCGGCCGCTGCCGCCGCCGGGCTCGATGTCGGACAGGATGGCCTGGACCCGCTTCTCGCCGGACGGCGTGAGCAGGTACTCGGTCATCTTCTGGCCGCCGAAGTTGATCCGCGGCCTGCTGTCGCGGCGGACCACCTCGCCCTTCGGGGCCTGGAACAGGGACCCGACCGAGACCCCGAGCGCGTCGCAGAGCCGGATCAGCGAGGCCACCGAGACGTTGGCCAGGTCCCGCTCCAGCTTGGACACGAAGCCCTTGGTCAGGCCGGCCTGCTCGGCCACCTCGGCCATGCTCATCCGGGCGGCGAGCCGGGCCGCCTTCAGCTGCGCGCCGATCCGGGTGCCGTCCGTGATCGCCTCAGGCCCGCCAGGCACTGGCCCTCCTTCCTGACGCGCCGCAGCGGGGCGCACCGTAATGAAACTTTAGGATCATTTATGAAACAAGGGTTGACAAACAGGAAACCTAACTCGATCATAGCTCGTGAGGCAGGTCACACCAGTGGAGGCGGCGATGGCCACACAGTCCCGGGAACCCGCGGTCGAGGAAGAGCGAGAGCGCGGTCTGCTCGGCCAGATCGAGGTGCACTCGATCGACTGGATCCCCGACACAGAGCGGCACGGCAAGACCTGGCAGCAGGCCATGCTGTGGTTCCTGGGGAACTTCCAGTACTTCACCATCCCGATCGGGTTCGTCGGTCCCGCGCTGGGCCTGTCGCTGGGCTGGTCGATCCTGGCCGGCGTGCTCGGCATCGCGTTCGGCACCTTGTTCATGGCCTTCCACGCCACCCAGGGTCCGGTGTTCGGGCTGCCGCAGATGATCCAGACCCGGGCCCAGCTCGGCTACCGCGGCGTCGTCGTCGCGCTGTTCGCCGTGCTGTTCACCTACATGGCCTTCAACGTGGCCGACCAGGTACTGCTGGCCAGCGGGCTGCACGGCGCGTTCGGCTGGAACGCCCACCTGGTGGCCGCGGTCACCGCGGTACTGGCCGCGGCGCTGGCTATCTTCGGCTACGACTGGGTACACCGGGTGTTCCGGTTCCTGCTGGTCATCTCGTTCCCGTGCTACGCGATCATCTCGGTCGCCATCCTCGTCGGGCAGGCCGGCGGCACCGCCCCGGCCCGCCCCAGCCACTTCCTCTTCGCGGCCTTCATGTCCCAGTTCTCGGTGGCCGCCGCCTACAACATCACCTACGCGCCGTACGTGTCGGACTACTCCCGCTACATGCCGCGGAACACCTCGCCGCGCGGGATCATCGCCGCCGTGTTCTGCGGCGCGTCCGGCTCGGCGGTCTGGCTGATCGCGCTGGGCGCCTGGCTGGCCACCCGGCTGGGCGTCAGTGACGGCCTGGTCGGGCTGCAGAAGGTCGGCGACAACGTGGCCGCCCCGCTGGGCTCCATCACCGCGTTCCTGTCGGCGACGGCGCTGCTGGCCACCATGGGGATGAACGCCTACGGCGGGATGCTGACCGTGCTGACCGGAGTGGACTCGTTCAAGACGCTCAAGACCAGCCGGGCCTGGCGGACGGCGACCGTCATCGTGCTGGCGGTCATCTGGTACGCGATCGGCGAGAGCATCTCCACCAGCGGGTCCAACACCGCGGTCAGCGCGGTGCTGAACTCGCTGACGCTCATGCTCTACCTGCTGGTGCCGTGGACCGCGCTGAACCTGGTGGACTTTTTCTTCGTCCGCCGCGGGCACTACGCGATCACCGACATCTTCCGCCCGGACGGGGTGTACGGCGCCTGGGGCTGGCGCGGCCTGACCGCCTACTTCGCCGGGTTCGCGGCCGAGATCCCGTTCATGGTGCTGCCGCCCATCGCCGGCTTGTCCTACACCGGCTGGATCCCCGACCATGTGACCAACGGCGTGGACTACTCCTGGTTGGTCGGCCTGCTCGTCTCCGGGCTGGTGTACCTGATCCTGTCCCGCTCCCTCGACCTGACCGCTGAACAGGACGCCATCCGCGCCAGCGAACGGGAACTGCAGGCGATCGACGCGGCCAGCAAGGAGGCCTGACATGACCGAACCCGTCCCGCGGATCCGCACCGGCGAGGTGGTCGGGCCGGCGGATGCCACCGCGGTGCCGCGCTACGCCGGCGAGGCCACCTTCGCCCGGCTGCCGCGCATCGACGAGGTGCCGCAGGCCGACGTGGCCATCCTGGGCGTGCCGTTCGACAGCGGGGTCAGCTACCGGCCGGGCGCCCGGTTCGGGCCGTCCCACATCCGGGAGTCCTCCCGGCTGCTCCGGCCGTACAACCCGGCCCTGCGGGTGCCGGTGTTCGCCAGCCAGCAGGTCGCCGACGCGGGCGACCTGGCGGTCAACCCGTTCAGCATCGACGACGCGATCACCGCCATCGAGCGGGGCGCGCGGTCGCTGCTCGAGCGCGCCCGGTTCGTGCTGACACTCGGCGGTGACCACACCGTGGCCCTGCCCCTGCTGCGCGCGGTGGCGGCCGCGCACGGCCCGGTGGCCGTGGTCCACTTCGACGCGCACCTGGACACCTGGGATACCTACTTCGGCGCCGCCTACACCCACGGCACCCCGTTCCGCCGGGCCGCCGAGGAAGGTCTTCTGGACCGAACGGGCTGCCTGCACGTGGGCATCCGAGGCCCCCTGTACACCGAGGCGGACCTGGACCAGGACTCCGAGCTCGGCTTCCAGGTGATCCCGGCCCCCGAGCTTGACCAGCTCGGCGTCAGCGGCGTGGCCGAGCGCATCAGGCACCGGGTGGAGGACCGGCCGGTGTACGTCTCGGTCGACATCGACGTGCTCGACCCGGCGCACGCGCCCGGCACCGGGACCCCCGAGGCGGGCGGCCTGTCCAGCCGGGAACTGCTGGCCACGCTGCGCTCCTTCGCCCGGCTCAACCTGGTCGGCGCCGACATCGTGGAGGTCGCGCCCGCCTACGACCACGCTCAGATCACCGGCGTCGCCGCCGCGCACGTCGGCTACGAGCTGCTGTCCGCCCTGGCCGCGCGGAAGACCTGAGGCCCCGGGGTCCGCGGGGCGTGACATCCCGCCCGTTCGGGATCAAAACCGGAGGACGGCGCCACCGCTGCAGAGTGGCACGCCCCGGCCCGTGCTGACCAGCCGCCGCATACTGTATCGATGTTGGGAGGCCCGCCATGTGCACTGATGACACGCCGGCCGGACACGCCCCGGCTTCGCTGTGGCACGACTTCGAGCCCCGGGTGACGTTCGGCCTGGAGCCCGTCGACTCGGTGACCGTCACCACCTTGATGGACAATCTCACCGACGTCTTCATGCCCGACCAGGGGCCGGCCCGCCGGGCGCCCGTCGGCACCGGGGGACGCCGCCCGGCGGCTGTCATGGAGGGCGGGCTGGCGCCGAACGCGCTGGTGGCCGAGCACGGCTTCGCGGTCCTGGTCACCGTGACCAAGAACGGCGCCCGGCATCAGATCCTCTTCGACACCGGCACCAGCCCCGACGGGGTGATCGGGAACATGGACCGGCTTCAGGTCGATCCGGCCGGCATCGAGGCCATCGTCTGCAGCCACGGCCACTTCGACCACACCACCGGCCTGGACGGGCTCATCCGCCGGCTGGGACGGGTGAACCTGCCCGTCCTCATCCACCCGCACTTCTGGTACCGCCGGCGGGTGGCCTTTCCCGGCCGCGACCCCCAGGAGATCCCGTCGACCAGCCGCCGGGCGCTGACCGGGGCCGGCTTCGAGGTGATCGAGGAGCGCCAGCCCAGCTTCCTGTTCGACCGGTCCGTGCTGGTGACCGGGGAGGTGCCGCGGACCACCGGCTACGAGCCCGGCTTCCCGCCGCAGCAGGCCTGGCTCGGCGGCCGCTGGGAGCCGGACCCGCTGGTCCTGGACGACCAGGCCTTCATCGTCGACGTCAGGGACAAGGGCCTGGTGGTGATCACCGGCTGCGGGCACGCCGGGGTGATCAACATCTGCCGGTACGCGCGGCGGCTCACCGGGGACCGCCCCCTGCACGCGGTGATCGGGGGCTTCCATCTCAACGGGCCGCTGTTCGAGCCGCTCATTCCGCGGGTCCTCGACGATCTGGCCGCCCTGGCCCCCGGTTTCGTGGTGCCCGCCCACTGCACCGGCTGGCGGGCGCAGCACGCCATGGGCGCCCGGTTCGGCGCGGCGTTCGTGCCGAACACCGTCGGCACCCGCTTCGAGCTCTAGCCGGGTCGGCCCAGGACGCCCGGCATTACCCGGCCGCGTCGCGCAGCCCGAAGCCCCAGTTCAGTATCCGCGTGGCGTCCTGCGCGCCGGCCGCCGGCCCGGTGGCGGGGCTGTCCAGCACGACTCCGATCAGCGCCCGGCCGTTCCTGATCGCCTCGAACAGCAGGCAGTGCCTGGCGTCGTCGGTGTACCCGGTCTTGATGCCGACGGCGCCGGGATACCTGCCGATCAGCTCGTCGGTGTTGTCCCACCAGTACTGGTGATGCCCGGGCCCCTTCGGCAGGTGGTAGAACTCCAGGTCCACGATCGACCGGAAGGCCGGGTACCGCATCGCCGCGAGGCCGAGCGTGAGCAGGTCGGACGGCGTGGAGTAGGTCGAGGTCTCGGTGGGATAGGGCAGCCCGTCCGGCGAGGTGAAATGGGTGTGCGCCATGCCCATCCGGGCGGCGGTGGCGTTCATCCGCGCGATGAACGCGTTGATGCCGGGGCCGTAGGCGTCCGCGAGGGTATAGGCCGCATCCGCCCCCGACGGCAGCAGCAGCGCCTCAAGCAACTCCTGTACCGTGAGCACGTCCCCTGGGTGCAGCCCCGCGGACTCGCCGCCGAAATGCCAGGCGTAGTTCTGCGCCGCCTTCGGGATCTGGATCTCCCGGCCGAGGTCGCCGCCCTGCAGGACCAGCAGGGCGGTCATCACCTTGGTGACGCTGGCCATCGGCCGTTCGGTGGCCGCGGCGCGGCCCCACAGCACCTGGCCGGTGACCGCGTCGGCCAGCACCGCGCCCTGGGCCTTCACCCCGCGGGGCGCGCCGGCCACCGCGATCACCGGGCCGGCCGGCGGCTGGGAGCGGGATGGCGTGGCTGACGCGCTGGCCCGGGCCGCCAGGCGCGCCCAAACGGGCCGCCGGCGCCATAGTAGGCCCGGGTGCGGGCCGCCCGCTTTGTCCTACGGCCGTGGACGTCCAGGCCGCGACGCCGCCGACAATGATGGCCGCCGCGGCCAGCAATCCGATCCGCGTCCTCAGCGGCATGACACCCGCCCTCGTCCCGTCCGGAGAAATGCCATCGACCGGTGAGGTCATCATGGCAACGTCCGCCGGACGCCTCTGGTTGCCGTCGGAGTGTACCGATTGCCGAGCCTGTTTACGCAGGGTACCTCGGACGTGACCGATGGCGATAGCCCGGTCAGCCCGGTCAGCCCGGCCCCAGGAACCCGGCCACGCTGAGTTGCTCGGCGCGTAGCTCCGCCGACTCGGCGGGACCCCGGAACCAGTCGATCGTTACCGTGCGGCTCCCGCCGCTGGTGGTAACGGTCCAGGTACCGGCCGCGCGGCCGTCGATCAGGATGGCCGGCTTCAGCATGCCGCCGCCTGGCAGGATGCGCCGGTCATCGCCGGCGGCCACCAGGGGCTCGCGGGTCCGGTAGCCGAGCATGGTGGTGTCGAAGGCGGCGAGCAGCCGGGCGGCCGGCGGCGGAGGCGGAGCCGTATCGAGGGTGCCGGGCAAGGCGAGCAGTTCGCCGGCCCGCTCGGTGTGCTCCAGGGCGGCCAGGGCCCGGCGGGCGGTGGTGAGCGGCAGGCCGGACCAGGACGCGAAATCCGCCTCGCCCGCGGGCCCGTACCCGGCCAGGTACCGGCGGGCCAGCGTGGCCAGGGCCTGGTCACCGTCGACGGCAGCGAGCGGCTCGGCGGCCCGGTACCGGCCGTCGGGCAGGCCCACGATGAGCCCCCGGGCGGCCGCCCACGGCATGAGGACGTTGATCGCGCGCTGGCCCAGGCCGGGATGGCCGCGGGCGGCCAGTTCCCCGAGCAGCCCGGCCCGGTCCAGCGGCCGTTCGGCCAGCAGCGTGACGATGTCATCGAGCATCCCGGCGGCGACGTCGCGGCCGCCCCGCGCTCGCATCGCCGCGTCGAAGCGGGCCAGGTTGCGCGCGCCCACCGTGGCCTGCAGCCACGGCAGGTCGGACGGGTCGATCAGGTGCACCGTGCCCCGCACCGTCCACGTCCGGACCAGCCCGGAGCCGTCGACGTCGGCCCGCCGCAGGCCGGGCACCCGGGAGCGGAGCGCCAGGCCGGCCGCCCGCACGTCCTGGGCTTGCACTCCCACGACCGCGCGCGCCGCCGCGGCCGCGTCGGCCGCGGCCGTCGCCGGGGTCAGCCGCTGGGCGGCGAGCCTGAGCCGGCGCAGCCGCTCATCGTCCAGCATCCCGGCCCTGGGCTGGTCTGGCCGGCCGGGGTCGGCGGTCGAGGAACCAGCCGGCGGCCGCCGTCGCGGTGGTAGCCGCCGCGCCCAGCAAGTTGACCGGCACCCCGGCCAGGCGCGAGACCGGGTGCGGCGGGTCGCCCACCGCCGTGCCGGGAACCAGGGGAGCCACGAAGAACGGCGCCCAGTAGGCCACCGGGACCGCGGCCGCGAAAAACCGCGCGGTGGGCTGGTCGTCCCCGCTGGCCCATACCGACCAGATATTGAAAGACGCCAGCGTGGTGGCCATCGCCAGCGAGGTCACGCCGTGGAACCTGGCGTGCGCGGGCCAGCGCGGGTTGAAGACGTGCGAGTCATTCCAGTCGGCGGCGACGGGCGCCGCCACGGTGATCACGTTGGCCAGGGTGAGCAGGCACGGGCCTGCCAGGCGGCCTCCCCGTGGTGTCGTCATCGGCGGCTCCGATCGCCAGGCGGGCTAGCGTCCCACGCTACTCCCGGCGGCGGGGCGCTCGGCGGCCAGGACGGCCGCCCGGGGGGCGGACGGCCCGGGCTGGGCCGCCCGGGCCAGGCCCCGGGTCATCCAGGTGAGCATCGACGGGACCTCGGCGCGCCAGGTGGTCATGGAGTGCCCGCTCCCGGGGGTGAGCACCAGCGGTGCACCCGGCTGAACCGCTCGCAGCTCCCGCCAGAAGCGCTCGGCGCTCGCCACGTCCTGGCCGTCGGCCGTGCCCGCGCCCAGCCAGAACCGGGGGATGGCCGCGGCCGCGGGCAGCGGCAGGATCTCCGCCAGCGGGGTGTTCTGCGCCCGCAGCGTGCCGTTACCGCCGAACGGGCTGACCGGGCGTCCCGGTCCCAGCTGGTTGTCGTCGGGCGCGAAGTAGCCGCTGAGCACGCCGGCGAACCCGTAGCGGCGCGGGTAGCGCAGCGCCATGTTGGCCGCGCAGAAGCCGCCCTCGGAGTAGCCGGCCACGCCCCAGGCCGGGCCCGCCCGGCGCACCCGCAGGGTGCGGGCCAGCTGGCCGGGCAGGTCCACCGCCAGGTAGGTCAGGTCCTGCGGACCGCCCACCTGGTTGAGGCACTGCAGCGAGATCCCCGCGCCGCCGTTGGCGTCCGGCATGACCAGGACCGCGGGCCGGGCGAACCGGTCCGCCAGCAGGCGGCCGAACGCCTGCGTCGCGCCCACCACCGTGATCCAGTCCTGCGGCTGGCCGGGCTGGCCGTGGATCAGCTCGATCGCGGGGAACCGGTACGCCCGGTAGGCAGGCTGGAAGTACTGCGGCGGCAGGTAGACGTACACGGCCCGGGTGATGTGGCTGCGCCGGCCGGTCACCGTCAGCCGCAGCAGGTATCCCTGCTGCTGCGCCAGCTCGAGCTGGCCGTGGCTTCCGTCCAGGGTGCCGGGCCGCGCGGCGGAGGCGAGCCTGACGTCGGGCACCTGGCCGGCCGCGGCGACGCTCTTGCCGCCGAGGTCGGTGAACATCGCGCCCCAGGTCTGGTAGTAGCCGTAGTACCGGTTGACGCCCAGCACCCCGAACAGCATGGCGGTGACGAAGGCCAGGCCCGCGGCCAGGACGCGGACAACCATCCGACGGCCGACCACGATCCGCCACATCAGCGCGCCGAACATCGCGATTAGCAGCACGAACAGCGCCGTGCTCTGCGGTTCCAGCATCCAGGCCTCCCCCGGGCAGGCCACCCTGACCCCCGGCGGGTGGCTGGTCATACACCCATACGGAGGCGGCACCGTCCCCGGTGATACGCCGATGCCCAGGCACCCGCCGCCGGCTGCGGGCCGGGTCAGTTCCTGGCCAGCGCGGTCAGGTAGGTAGCCGACGCGGCGTACGCGCGCTCGATGCCGAGGCCCACCCGGTTCCGGTCCCGGTACCGGAACTGCGACAGGCCGGGCGCGAGCCGGTCCCCGCCGGTCGGCAGCACGTGCACCCGGACATTCCCCGGTAGCGCCGACATCTCCTCGTGGAACCGGTGCCGCCGCGCGATCTCGAACGCGACCAGGCCCACCTCCCACGGGCGGCGCGGCACCGCCAGCGGGCTCTCGATCCGGCCCACTTGCAGCACGTAGATGGTGTCGGCGCCGAGCGTCAGCGCCCGCCCGACCGGGATCGAGTCGACCAGGCCGCCGTCGAAGTAGTGCACGCCGCCCACCTCGACCGGCGGCAGCAGCCCGGGCACGGCGCACGAGGCCATGACCGCGGGCACCACGGGCCCGGCGGAGAACCAGCGCGCGGCGGCCTCCTCGATGCTGGCCGCCACGCACTGGAACGGCAGGGCCAGGTCGGAGAAGCTGTCCCCGGGCAGCGCCGCGGCCAGCACCCGGCGCAGCGGCTCCAGCGAGTGCAGGTGCGTACCCGAACGCACCAGGCGCGCTGCCCGTCCCCACAGTCTCTCGCTGAACGCCGCCCGCAGCTCTTCCCCCTGCCACATCCGGCTCAGCCGGTCTGCCGCGGCCGCCGGGTCGGCCGCCACCAGCGCGCCGTTCAGCGCGCCGACGGAGGTGCCCACCACCAGGTCGGGCCGGATGCCCGCCTCGGCCAGCGCACGCAGCATGCCGACCTCGTGAGCGCCCAGGAGGCCTCCGCCGCCCAGTACGAAAGCCGTGCCCATAACCGCAGCCTAGCCAGCTCGTTCGGCCCGGAACACGGCCTCAGCCGCGGCGGACGGTCAGCCCGAGCGCGGCGAACTGCTCGAACGGGCGGTGGTAGCCGCGCTCGATGTGCTGGATCCCGCGCAGCACCGAGGGCCGGTCGGCCACCGCCGCGGCCAGCACGGCGGAGAACCCGGCGCGCACGTCGGGCAGTGTCACGTCGGCGCCGACCAGCTTGGAGCCGCCGCGGATCACCGCCGAGTGCACCGCGTTGGTGTCGTGGAAGCGGCACGCCGGGCCGCCCAGGCAGGCCGCGAACGTCTCGATCTCGCAGCCCATCTGCTGCAGCGCGGGCACGTATACCAGGCGGTTCTCGAACACCGTCTCGTGCAGCACGGACATCCCGTCGGCCTGGGTGAACAGCACCATCAGCGGCTGCTGCCAGTCGGTCATGAACCCGGGATGGGTGTCGGTGTGCACGGCGGCCGGGCGCAGCCCGGACGGCGCCGACGCGGTGACCCACTCGTCGGTGATGTCGATCTGCGCGCCCATCCGGGCCAGCGTGGTGATCGCGGTGACCAGCCGGTCCTGCGGGCAGCCGTGCACCCGCACCTCGCCCCGGGTGATCAGCCCGGCGACCAGGTAGGAGAACGCCTCGAGCCGGTCGCCGGCCAGCCACCGGGAGGCGCCGCGCAGCCGTGGCACCCCCTCGATGACGATCCGCCGGTCCGGGCTAAGCTCGATGTGCGCGCCCATCCGCTGCAGGAACAGAGCGAGCTCGACCACCTCGGGTTCGGTGGCCGCGTTGCGCAGCACCGTCTTGCCCTCGGCCAGCACCGCGGACAGCAGCACCGTCTCGGTGGCGCCCACGCTGGGGTAGGGCAGGTCGATGCGCGCGCCGTACAGCCGGGACGCCCGCGCGGTGATCCCGGCCGGCCCCGCGTCGACCTCGGCGCCGAGCGCGCGCAGCGCGTTGATGTGGAAATCCACCGGCCGCCGCCCGATCGGGTCGCCGCCGACCAGCGGCACGAACGCCTCCCCGGTCCGGTGCAGCAGCGGCCCGAGCATCAGGATCGGGATCCGGTTCAGCCCGGTGAACGCCTCCGGCACGCGCGGCTCGACCGCGTTCTCCCGGCGCCACCGTGACGTCGCCCCCGGACCGGCCCACCTCGTACCCGATGGCCTCCAGCATCGCGGCCGTGATGTCCACGTCGCCGACCTCGGGCGCGTTGCGGATCACGCTCGGCCCGTCGCCGAGCATCGCCGCGACCATGTGCTTGGTCACCGCGTTCTTGGACCCGCGCACGCCGATGTCGCCGCGCAGCGGGCCGGACGGTTCCACCTGCCAGGTTTCGGTCACGCAGACCACTGTAGGGGCGAAGTGCGCTATCTGACCCTGACCCCGTCCAGTGGGCCGGCGTCCGCGTCCGTCCGCCCGGCCCGCGTCACGGCGGGCGCCGGCTCCCTGCGCTGCCTGCGGATCCCCCAGTACGCCAGGCCGGCCAGGCCGATGGCGGCCATGGTCCAGCCCAGCGGGTAGGTCGGCACGCCGACGTACTTCAGCCCGGACGCGAAGATCACGAAGGTGATGGCCGGCCTGATGTACCGGTCCGGCGCCCGCGACGACAGCAGCGACCCGACCAGCACCGCGGGCACGCTGCCCACGATGATCGAGGCGGTCACGCCGAACTCGACGTGCCCGAAGGTCAGCGCGCCGAGGGCGGCCGCCGCGGTGAGCGGGACCGCCTGCGTCAGGTCGGTGCCGACCAGCTGGCCCGCGGACAGCAGCGGGTAGGCAAACAGCAACAGGATGATCATCAGCGAGCCCGAGCCGACCGAGGTGATCCCGACGATCAGCCCGCCGGCCATGCCGATCAGCACGGTCGGCACCGGGCGGATCGTCACCTCCGCGATCTGCGCGGTGCGCACCAGGCCCGACCGGCGGTCCAGCAGGTAGCGCAGCACCATGGCCGCCGCGCCGGCCAGCAGCGCCGCGCCCAGCGCGATCTCCACGTTCTGCTGGCCGGCTTTACTAGCCATCTCGCGCAGGATGAACGCGCCGAGGAACGCCATCGGCACCGAGCCGAGCGCCATCCAGCCGACCAGCCGCAGGTTCACCGTGCCCTTGTGCAGGTGGACCGCCGCGCCGACCGGCCGCATGACCACGGCGGCGACCAGGTCGCTGGAGATGGCCGCGGCGGGCTTGACCGAGAACAGCAGGATGAGCATCGGGGTCATCAGCGCGCCGCCGCCGGCGCCGGTCAGGCCGACCAGCAGTCCCACCACCGCGCTGCCGAGGACGACATAGAGGCTGAGCCCCATCCGGTGCTCCCTTCGCCGTGATCCGTAGTTCCTCACATTCCCGACTACCTTAATTTACAACTAGGCAAAGTCGGAAACAGCCGTAAAATCCCAGGTCATTTGATCCGAACGGGCCGGGCTGCCCGTTCTCCCGCCGGCTAACCGGGGTAAACCGGATGACGTGGACGCGGACAAGCTGCAGCCATACCGGGACAAGCGCGACCCGGCCCGCACCCCCGAGCCCGTGCCCGCCGCTGGGCCGGCTGGGACCGGGGGGCCGGACGGCGGGACGTTCGTCATCCAGGAGCACCACGCCCGCCGGCTGCACTGGGACTTCCGGCTCGAGCGCGACGGGGTGCTGGTGTCCTGGGCGGTACCGAAGGGCATGCCGGACGACCCGGCCGTCAACCACCTGGCCGTGCACACCGAGGACCACCCGCTGGAGTACGGCGCGTTCGAGGGGCAGATCCCGCGGGGGGAGTACGGCGCCGGTTCGGTCACCATCTGGGACGCCGGCCGTTACGAGACGGTGAAGTGGGCCAGCAACGAGGTCAAGGTCAGGCTGCACGGGCAACGGGTCACCGGGGGCTACACGCTGTTCCAGACCGGGGGGAAACAGTGGATGATCCACCGGGAGCGTCTGCCGCTGCCCGCCGGGCTGCGGCCCATGCTGGCCGGGTCCTTCAGCACGCCGCCGCGGGACGAGGCGAACTGGGCGCTGGAGATGAAGTGGGATGGGGTGCGGGCGCTGGCCTTCGTCGAACGCGGCCAGGTCCGGCTCATGTCGCGGACCGAACGCGACATCACCGTGGCCTACCCCGAGCTGGCGGCCCTGGGCCACGCCACCGGCCACAAACAGCTGCTGCTTGACGGGGAGATCGTGGTGTTCGGCGCGGGCGGCTGGCCCGAGTTCGAGGCGCTCCAGCCCCGCATGCACGTCAGCGACGCCGGCCAGGCCCGGCTGCTGGCCGGCCATAACCCCGTCACCTACCTGGTGTTCGACCTGCTCCAGCTGGACGGCAAACCGCTGCTCGAGGAGGAGTACCGGCACCGCCGCGCGCGCCTGGAGTCGCTCGGCCTCGCCGGTCCCTGCTGGCAGACCCCGCCGTCGTTTCCCGCCGAGGACTTCGCGGCGGTGCGGGCCGTCTCGGTCGAACACGGCATGGAAGGCGTGGTCGCGAAGCGGCTCAACTCGAGGTACCTGCCCGGGACGCGGACCGACCAGTGGCGCAAGATCAAGAACCACCTCCGCCAGGAGGCCGTGGTGGCCGGCTACAAGCCGGGCCAGGGCAACCGCACCGGCCTGGTCGGGTCGCTGCTGGTCGGGGTGCACGACGAAGCCGGGCGGCTGATCTACGCTGGGCACGTGGGCACCGGCTTCACCGCCGAGACGCTGCGCATGCTGCGGGGACGGCTGGAGCCGCTGCGCCGCCCGGACTCCCCGTTCGACGAGCCGGTGCCACCGGAGCATGCCCGCACCGCGGTCTGGGTAGAGCCAGCGCTGGTGATCGAGGTGTTTTTCGACAGGTGGACCAGGGCCGGCCGGATGCGCGCGCCGGTGTACAAGGGCCTGCGCGACGACAAGGACCCCGCGGATGTGGTCCGGGAGCGGTCGTGAGCGGCGCCGACGCCAAGGTCGCCGTCCAGGTGGACGGACGGACGCTGACGCTGACCAACCTGGCCAAGGTGCTGTACCCGGACGCCGGGTTCACCAAGGCCGAGGTGCTCGACTACTACCAGCGGGTGGCGCCGGTGCTGCTGCCGCACATCGCGGGCCGCCCGCTGACGCTGAAGCGCTACCCGGAGGGCGTGGACGGCGAGGCCTTCTTCCAGAAGCACGTCACTGCGCACCGCCCGGACTGGATCCGGACCGCCCGGGTCGATTCGGACAGTGCCCGGGCGCGCGGCCCCAGCGTGACCTACCTGGTGGTGGACGACCTGCCCGCGCTGATCTGGGCGGCCAACCTGGCCGGCCTGGAACTGCACGTCCCGATGTGGCGGCTGCCGCACGTCCGCCAGCCCGACCTGCTGGTCTTCGACCTCGACCCGGGGGCGCCCGCCAACATCGCGGACTGCTGCCGGGTGGCCTGCGACCTGCGGCCGATGCTGGCGGCGGACGGCCTCGCGCCGCTGGCCAAGACCTCAGGCGGCAAGGGGCTGCAGCTGTACGCGGCGGTCTCCGGGGTGACCTCGGAGCAGGCCAGCGACCGGGCCCGGGGGTACGCCGAACGGCTGGAACGCGAGCAGCCCCGCCGCGCCGTATCGCGGATGACCAGATCGCTGCGCACCGGCAAGGTGCTCATCGACTGGAGCCAGAACAACGGCTCCAAGACCACCGTCGCCCCCTACTCGCTGCGCGCCCGCCAGTTCCCGACCGTCTCCACCCCGGTCAGCTGGGACGAAGTGGAATCCTGCCGCCAGCCCCAGGACCTGTTCTTCACCGCCGGCGACGCCCTGGACCGCGTGGCCGAGCGCGGCGACCTGTTCGCCCCGCTGCTGGCCGGTTCCTGACGCTTACCCTTCCGCGGACAGGACGGGGCGCAGCGCGTCCAGCACCGCGGGGTCCTCGATGGTGGACGGGACGGGTTCGTCCGCGCCGTCGGCGATGCCGCGCATGGTCTTGCGGAGGATCTTGCCGGACCGGGTCTTGGGCAGCCCGGCCACCACGTCGACCCGTTTCAGCGCGGCCACCGGCCCGATCCGGTCGCGGACGAGCTGGACGAGTTCGGCCGACACGGCGGCGGGCTCGGTGCCGACCCCGGCCTTGAGCACCACGAACCCGCGCGGGACCTGGCCCTTGAACTCGTCGTGCACCCCGATCACCGCGCATTCGGCCACGGCGGGATGGCTGGCCAGCACCTCTTCCATCTGCCCGGTGGACAGCCGGTGGCCGGCCACGTTGATGACGTCGTCGATGCGGCCCATCACGTACAGGTAGCCGTCGCCGTCGCGGTACCCGCCGTCGCCGGTGGTGTAGAAGCCCGGGTGGGCCGACAGGTAGGACCCGACGAACCGCTCGTCGTCGTGCCACAAGGTGGGCAGGCAGCCCGGCGGCAGCGGCAGCCGCACCGCGATCTCGCCGGTCTTGCCGGGCTTGGCCTCGGTGCCGTCGGCGTTCAGGATGCGGACGTCATAGCCGGGCACCGGCATGGTGGGCGACCCGGCCTTGGTCGGCATCGGGTCCAGGCCCATCAGGTCGGCGGCGATCGCCCAGCCGGTCTCGGTCTGCCACCAGTGATCGATGACCGGCACGCCGAGCAGTTCGCCGGCCCACCAGTAGGTCTCGGGATCGAGCCGCTCGCCGGCCAGGAACAGGTACCGCAGGCCGGACCGGTCGTACCGGCGGGCCAGTTCGCCGTCCGGATCCTCCTTCTTGATGGCCCGGAACGCGGTTGGCGCGGTGAACAGCGCCTTGACCCGGTGCTGCTCGATGACGCGCCAGAACGCGCCCGCGTCGGGCGTGCCCACCGGCTTGCCCTCGTACAGCACGGTGGTGCACCCGGTCAGCAGCGGGGCGTAGACGACATAGGAATGCCCGACCACCCAGCCCACGTCGGAGGCGGCCCAGAACACCTCGCCGGGCCCGGTGTCGTAGATGCTGGCCATGCTCCACCGCAGCGCGACCGCGTGGCCGCCGTTGTCCCGGACGACGCCCTTGGGCCTGGCCGTGGTGCCGGACGTGTACAGGATGTACAGCGGGTCCGTCGCCGCGACCGGGACGCAGTCCGCGGGTCCGGCGGCGGCCATGGCCTCGGTCCAGTCGACGTCGCGCCCGGCGGTCAGGGCCGCGGCCGCCTGCGGCCGCTGCAGGATCACGCAGTGGTCCGGCGTGCGGGTGGCCAGGTCGATGGCGCGGTCCAGGATCGGCTTGTACGGCACGACGCGGCTGACCTCGATGCCGCAGGAGGCGGAGACCACCGCCTTGGGCGCGGCGTCGTCGATCCGGGTGGCGAGTTCGGGTGCGGCGAAACCGCCGAACACCACCGAGTGGATCGCGCCGATCCGCGCGCACGCCAGCATGGCGATCACGGCCTCGGGGATCATCGGCATGTAGACGATGACCCGGTCGCCGTGGCCCACCCCCAGGCCGCGCAGCACCCCGGCGAAGCGCGCGGTCTCGTCCCGCAGCTCCGCGTAGGTGTAGGTCCGCTGGCTGCCGGTCACCGGGCTGTCGTAGATCAGCGCGGCCTGCTCACCCCGGCCGTCGCGGACGTGCCGGTCCACCGCGTTGAAGCAGGTGTTCAGCACCCCGTCGGCGTACCAGCGATAGAACGGCGGATTCGAGGCGTCGAGCACCACGCTGGGCGCCTGGTACCAGTCGATGTCCCTGGCCGCGTCGGCCCAGAAGCCTTCGGGATCGGACAGGCTCCGGTCGAACTCTCGCGCGTAACGGCTCATGATGAAACTCCCTCCTCCGATAGCGGTACCAGGCCGGCGCCGTGCTTGGCTAGTACCCGAAGGTCCCGGCCCGCCGCTACCGGCCCGGGGTTCGCTCGGTGAGCAGCAGCAGGGCGTAGGCGGCCACGGTGGAGTCGTCGGTGATGAGGCCCTCGCCGATCATCTCCTCGAACCTGGCCCGGGGCACCCAGGCCTGGCGCATGTCCTGCTCCTCGGTCTCCCGCGCCGACGGACCCGGCTCGAGCCCGGTGGCCAGGTAGAAGTGGCCGCCCTGGCTGGTGATGCCGTGCGCGCAGTGCAGGTAGCCGAGCCTGACCAGTTCCCGGGCGCGAAGACCGGTCTCCTGCGCGAGCTCGAGCCGGGCGAGTTCGGCCGGATCGCCGGACTGCCCGTGCGGGAACCCGCCCTGCGGGAACGACCAGGTGCGCCGCCCGATCGGGTAGCGGAACTCCTCGACCAGGTGGAAGCCGTCGTTTTCGGCCGGGATGACCAGCGCGAAATCGCGTTTCTCGACGAACGCGTAGGTGCCGCGGGAGCCGTCGCGCCGCTCGATCTCGTCCCGTCGCAGGCGCATCCAGTTGTCCTCGTAGACGACGCCGGACGCGAGCGTGCGGATATCCGGGGCGCCCATCCGTTACCGGGCTGCCTGGCCCGCGGCGGGCACTACGGTTTCGCTCCTGTTGGTCACGCGGAATCCTCGCCATGAGTCGCATCAGGCCGCGGGAAAATGCCACGCCAACCGCCCGGCCGCCGTCGTGGCAGGTCTCATTCTGCCGCATCAGGAGTTAACCGGCGGGCGCATGGGCGAGATCTGGCCCGTGTCGTCACTGGTTGCGACCGGGGCTGGAATCCCGGCGCGGCGTTGTCGGTCCCGGTCCTTACCATCACCCCATGCCCCAGACCGTGCGCGATCCCTGGGCCGTCCTGCGCCGGCGGCTCCGCCTGTACCCGCCGGAGCCGGCGGGCCGCCCGGGCATCTGCGCCGTCTGCCGCGGCCCGGCCCGGCCGGGGTTCGCGCGCTGCTATCAGTGCGCCCGGCACGACCTGCTCGGCCCGGGCCTGCTCGCCGACGCGGTCGTGCCCGTCTCCTACGCGGTCAAGGGCACCGCGTTCGCGGCCGACCTGTGGCGGTACAAGTCCTGGCCGGCGCCGGGGGCCGCCGCGCGGACGTCGCTGCTGGTCTTGCTGCTCGCCTTCCTGCACGATCACGGTGGCTGCGTGTGGCGGCAGGCGGGCATGCCGCCGCCGGACCGCCTGGCCGTGGTGCCGACCGGCTGCGGCCGCCCGGGGACCCACCCGCTGCTCGAGCTGTCCGCCCGCTACCTGCGGCTGCCGGTGACCCGGCTGGTCATCAGGCCGGGCGAGCAGGGCCGCGACCCGAACGAGAACAGATTTTCAGCCGAACGGACCGGGCCGGGAGCCTCGGTGCTGCTGCTTGACGACACCTGGGTGTCGGGTGCCAGCGCCCAGTCCGCCGCGGCCGCGCTCAAGCGGGCGGGCGCCCGGCGCGTCGCGGTCGTCGTGCTCGGCCGTCACCTCGACCCAGCCGACCGGCGGGGCGGCCCGCTGGCCGCCCGGCTGGCGCCGGCCGCCTACGACCCGGCGGCATGCGCCGTCCACGCCCGTCCGGGCCCCGCGGAAGGCCCTAAGCTGGAACGGTGACCGCCGAGCCCCCCTCGCATACCGCGCTGGTCAGGCGCGCCCGCCGGATCGCCCGCGAGCTGGCCGTGCTCTATCCGGACGTGTACACCGAGCTGAACTTCTCCACCCCGCTCGAGCTGCTCGTGGCGACGATCCTGTCCGCGCAGGCCACCGACAAGCAGGTCAACCTGGTGACCCCGACGCTGTTCGCGCGGTACCCGGCGGCCGCGGACTACGCGGCCGCCGACCGCGGCGAGCTGGAGAAGATCATCCAGTCGACCGGCTTCTACCACGCCAAGGCCAACAGCCTGATCGGCCTGGGGCAGGCGCTGTGCGAGCGGTTCGGCGGCGAGGTGCCGCCGCGGCTGAAGGACCTGGTCACCCTGCCCGGCGTGGGCCGGAAGACCGCGAACGTGGTGCTCGGCAACGCCTTCGGCATCCCCGGCATCACGGTGGACACGCACTTCGGGCGGCTGGCCAGGCGCTTCGGCTGGACCACGGAAACCGACCCGGTGAAGGTCGAGGCCGAGGTGGCCACGCTCATCCCGCGCAAGGAGTGGACGGACCTGTCGCAGCGGATGATCTGGCACGGGCGGCGGGTCTGCCACGCGCGCCGGCCCGCCTGCGGCGCGTGCGGCCTGGCCCGGCTCTGCCCCTCCTACGGCGAGGGCCCGACCGATCCCGAGGTGGCCGCCAAGCTCGTCAGATCCGGCCCGTTCTCGTGACCCCGGGCTGCGAGCCGGCGCCAGCCTGGCTGCGCGAGCTGGCGGCCGCGGCCGAGACGATGGAGATATCCCCGCGGCTCCTGCCGCCCGCCACCGGCGGCCGCGAGTCGGCCGTGCTGATCCTGTTCGGCGACGGACCGGGCGGTCCCGACCTGCTGTTCATCCAGCGCAGCGAGGGCCTGCGGCTGCACGCCGGGCAGCCGGCCTTCCCCGGCGGCGCCATCGACGCCGGGGACGGCGGACCGGTCGGGGCCGCGCTGCGGGAGGCGGTCGAGGAGGTCGGCCTCGACCCGGACGGCGTGGCCGTGCTCGGGACCCTGCCCGAGGTCTTCATCCCGCGGACGGGATTCCGGGTGGTGCCGGTGCTGGCCTGGTGGCGGCGGCCGTCCGCGGTCGCGGCGGTCGACGCGGGCGAGGTGGCCGCGGTCGAGCGGATCGGCGTGGCCGAGCTGGGCGATCCCGCCGCGCGCCTGATGGTGCGGGTGCCCGACGGGCGGACCAGCCCCGCCTTCCGGGTCCGGGGCATGCTGATCTGGGGCTTCACCGCCGCGCTGGTCGACCGCCTGCTCGCCCTGGGCGGCTGGGAGAAGCCCTGGGACGCCACCGTGGTGCAGGACTTGTGAATTCGCCGCCGGGCATGACGGCGGCGAAAACGCTATACGGTTAGGGCGTGCACGGTGACGTACTCGACCTCATCTTGATCGTGATCGTGGTCGCGTTCGCCGTGTCCGGGTACCGGCAGGGTTTCATCGTCGGCGTGCTCAGCTTCTTCGGCTTCGTGGGCGGCGCGCTGCTCGGCGCGGAGTTCGGCCCGAGCATCTCCCGGGCCCTGGTCGGCGGCCAGACGCAGCAGGATGTCATCGCCGTCGTGCTGCTGGTGAGCTTCGCCGTGCTCGGGCAGTTCATCGCGTCCACCATCGGCGCGGCCATGCGGTCCACGGTGACCTGGCGCTCGGCCACCGCCCTGGACTCGGTGGGCGGCGCCATCGTCAGCGTGGTCTCGGTGCTGCTGATCGCCTGGGTGGTCGGGTCGGTGCTGAACGGGTCCCCGTTCCCGGTGGTCGACCAGCAGGTGAACAACTCGCTGGCGCTGCAGACGCTCGACAAGTTCATGCCCTCGCCCGCCAAGACCATGTTCTCCGACTTCCGCCGGCTGCTGGCCAGCAACAGCACCTACGCCGAGGTGTTCAGCGGGATCGGCGCGGAGCACATCCTGTCCATCCCGGCGCCCGACCCATCCGTGCTGGACAGCGCGGGCGTGCGCGCGGCGCAGAGCCGGGTGGTCCGGGTGCAGGGGGTGGCGCCGAGCTGCCAGCGGTCCATCGAGGGCTCCGGCTTCGTCATCTCCTCCGACCACATCCTCACCAACGCCCACGTGGTGGCCGGGGCGACGCAGCAGCAGCAGATCACCACCCCGGACGGCCGGACGCTGCCGGCCACCGTCGTCTTCTACGACCCGCAGGTGGACGTGGCCGTCCTGTACGTGCCCCGGCTCGACCTGGCCCCGCTGCACTTCGCCGGGCAGGCCAACCCCGGCGACAACGCGGCCGTGGCGGGCTACCCGCTCGATGCCCCGAGCCTGCACGTCGTGCCGGCCAGGATCGGCGGCATCCAGAACGCGCAGGGCCCGAACATCTACCAGACGAGCACGGTGACCCGCCAGATCTACGAGATCAGGGCGGTGGTCGAGTCGGGTAACTCGGGCGGCCCGCTGCTGTCGTCCGACGGCACCGTCAACGGCGTCGTGTTCGCCGCCGCGGTCGGCGTGAACGACACCGGCTTCGCGCTCACCGCCGCACAGGTGGCCGCCGACGCCCAGATGGGGGCGAGCGCCACCGCCGCGGTCTCCACCGGCGAGTGCGACTGACGCCAGGCCGTCGAGGATGACGTCCAGGCCGTAGCCGAACTTGGCTGCCGGTCAGGATCCCAGCAGGCGGGGGGCCAGGTCGGCGCGCGGTATGCCGTCCAGGCCACACCGCTCGATGCGCGCCGCGAGCGCGTCCGAGGCCGCCAGGACGGCCGGTATGTCCATGCCGTACGGATGATCCCTCGCGGCCTGATCGGCGGCCCGGTCCTGGCCCGCGCGGACGCGTCCGGCGCCCCGCCGGAGCAGGGCGGCCGCGCCGCGGGCGTTGCCGCGGCGGGCGTGGGTCAGGCCGACCGCGATCTGGGCCAGGCCCTGCCACAGGTCGCGCTCGCCCGGCGGAGCCGACTTCCAGGCCGCCTCGAGGACCTCGTGCGCGTGGAACGGGCGCTCCTCCCGCAGCAGCCGGTCGGCGAGCGCGGCCGCGTCGGTCCCGGTGATCACGAGGTCGTCGGGGATGCGGGCCTGGCCGGACGCCGTGCCGACCTCCGGCGCGCCGCGGCCCAGCGGGCGGCCCAGGGCGTCGCGGGGACGCGCGTTCCTCGGCCGCCCGGCCGGGTCGCGGTCCCGCGTCACCGTTCGGGTTCCGGGTCGGCCAGCCAGCCGAGCAGCTCGGTGTCCAGGATCTCGGGCCGCTCCTCGTGCGGGAAGTGGCCGGCGCCGTCGATCACCCGCCAGCGGTACGGGCCGTCGACGTACCGGCCGGCACCGCGCGCGGTCTGCGGCAGCACGCAGCTGTCCAGCGCGCCGTGCAGGTGCAGCGTCGGGGCGCTGATCGGGGACCGCATGTGCCGGGCGTAGCGCAGGCCGTCAGGCCGCACGCCGCTGCGGGCCAGCCAGCGGTGGTATTCCAGCGCCGAGTGCGCCACCGAGGGTATCCGGATGGCCCGGGCGTAGATTTCCCCGGTCTCGGCGTCGGGCCAGCCGGGCGCGGACCACTTCTCCAGCATCTGGCCCACCCGCTGGGCGTCGTCCCGCAGCAGCCGGCGCTCGGGGAGGACGGGCAGCTGGAAGCCGAGCGCGTAGCGGCTTCGGCGGCCCTGGCCGAGCGGGTCGGTGAACACCGAGGAGCGCATCCGCAGCGGGTGCCCCATCGAGACCACGGCCAGCCGCCTGACCACCTTGGGGTAGTAGGCGGCCAGCGTCCAGGCGGCCAGCCCGCCCAGGCCGTGGCCGACCACGATCGCGTTCGCCTCGCCCAGCGCCCGGATCAGCCCGGCGGCGTCGGCGGCCGCCGTGACCAGGTCGTAGCCGCGGGGCGGCTTGTCGCTGCCGCCGTAGCCGCGCAGGTCGACCGCGACCGCGCGGAAACCCGCCCCGGGCAGGGCGGCCAGCTGGTGGCGCCAGGTCCACCAGAACTCGGGGAAGCCGTGCAGCAGCAGCACCAGCGGCCCGTCGCCGGCCTCGGCGGCGTGGAACCGGCAGCCGTTGGCGGAGACGCTGCGGTGCTGCCAGGGGCCGCCGATCTGGACCACGGCATCGACGCCGCCGGCCATCGCGCCCCCCTCACCCGGTCTTGCGCGCGGCGATCTCGGGGCGCTGGCCGTCGGGGGACTGGACCTCGTGCCGGAGCATTTCGATCCCCTCGGTCACGGTCTGGCGTGTCTTGGCCAGGCCGGATACCCGCTGTACCTTCAGGTAGGAGACCCCCAGCGCCGACAGGGCCACCAGCACCCACACGCCCGCGACGATGAGGAAGGCCGCCCAGTCCCAGATGCCGAGCGTGATGAGGCCGTAGGCCAGCGCGAAGGAGAGCATGACCAGCACCAGGCAGCCGAGGAAGGCGGCCGTCCCGACCCCGCCCGCCGCGATGCCGACCCGCTGCGCATCGGTCTTCAGCTCGGTCTTGGCCAGGTCGATCTCGTACCTGATCAGCTGGGATATGTCCTTGGCGGCCAGGGCGACGAGATCCCCGAGTGACTGATCGCCGTCGGCCGGTTCCGGCGTTCCGCTGCGGACCATCGAGTCCATCTCCCATCGTGTGCGGACCACTTATCCGCGCTTCCGCCCGGCAATGGGCGCCCGCGTCCGATAGCTCATGTTCGGCAAGGTCTAAGGCTAGCGTTGTTGATCGCCATCATGGCAGCACCCGGGTCGGCACGGCGTTTCCGGCCGCGCCGCCGGGCGGAGAACGTACCCGGCCGCCGGGCCGTTCATGCGCGGGCGGCAGGCCGGCGTCGTGGCCACCGTGCCGCATATAGGCGTATATGCGGCGGTTCGCCGGATTATTGCGTCGCGATTGGGTGCGGACGACCGCTAACGGCCGCCCCAATAGCGAGCGGCGCCCCTGGCCGGGGCGCCGCTGCGAAAGCCACGTCAGGCCTGGCTACCAAGCGTGCACCTTCTCCGTCATCCAGGCTGGCCGCTACCGACCTGGCCTGGCATGACACGCCTCCCGCGGCTGGTCGCGCGTGGGTACCTGGCTGCCGTGCCCGGACGCTCCTGCGTCCGTGACTTATTTCTACGACGAAAACCCCGGCCTGGAAACCCCCGGCATGTGACCAATCCGTGATCTTAATCAGTCGGAGCGATCACATGCCGTAAACGAGTGACTCGCCGTTCCGGGTGCGTAGTCGCAGGCCACCGGCCACTTTGGGGCAGCCGGGCGGCCGGGCATCGTATACACCCGTTGTTGGCGGACCGTGTCCGAAGCTTCCGGCTGCCGAACCTTACCTAGTGAAAACTGCTACCGAAGGGCAGCCGATCTGGCGATAGGCCCTTCTCAGCCCCTTCGCCATATGCAATCATTCGCTTAGCTGACGCTGCAAGGGGTGCCGGTGAGCAATAAGCCAGAGGCGATCGCGAAAACGACACCTGTGGATGCATACAGGGGCACTTTGCGGATAAGCTTACCCATAAGGACGGAGCCGGCCTCCCCCCCAGGGCCGGACCGTGCGCGCGGGCGCCGCTCTCCCCCCCGGCGGCGCCCGCCTCCTTTTCCACAGCGTGTGGCCACAGCTGGCCTCTGTGACCGATGAGGCGCCACCCTCGCTGCTCCTGTTGCATATGTGCCTATCTTGCCTTGTGATGAGCAGCGTTTTGGACTTCATACCACCCATCCCAACAAGTTAACCCGGTGGAACGTTTGCTCCCGGACCGCCGCCCGGACAGATGTGTCAATTCGCCGGGTCCGGCCCCGTTACGGCCTCGGGGAAAAGAACGGGAAACCACGCCGGCTCTTGACGGGAGAGGCCTGCTGTGTTACCCCTCTGGGCGGCTAATCAGCTGCCGCCGCCGAGCAGGACGTCGAGAAGCGCCACCGCGCCGCGCTTGGACAGCGGATGGTTGGCGTTGCCGCACTTGGGTGACTGCACGCAGGAGGGGCAGCCGGACTCGCAGTCGCAGCCGGCGATAGCCTGCCTGGTGGCATGCAGCCAGTCCGCGGCGGCGCCGAAGCCGCGTTCGGCGAACCCGGCGCCGCCGTCGTGGCCGTCGTAGACGAAGACGGTGAGACGGCCGGTGGCCGGGTGGCTGGCGGCGGAGACCCCCCCGATATCCCAGCGGTCACAGGTAGCGAACAGCGGCAGCAGGCCGATCGAGGCGTGCTCGGCCGCGTGCGCCGCCCCGCCCAGGTCGATCCCGGCCGCGGCGAGCGCCCCGGCCGCCTCGTCGCCGATCGTCCACCACACCGCGCGGGTCAGCAGCCGCCGGGGCGGCAGGTCCAGCGGCTCCTCGCCGAGCGGCGCGCCGGTATCGGCGCGCCGCCGGGTGAAGCTGACCACCTGGCGGGTCACCTGCACGTCACCGAAGCAGACCTCGGCCTGGGCCCACGGCATCCGCTGCAGCTCGCCCCGGACCTCCACCTCGGTCACGTCTCGCGCGGTGGTGACGTAGCCGGGCTCGCACGGCTCGACCAACGCCACCCGGTCGGCCAGGTCCAGGGTTCCCACCAGGTAGCTGTCGCCCTGGTGCACGTAGACAGCGCCCTGGTGCACGATCAGGTGCGCCGAAGGCTCATCCACCGTGCCGACCAGCCGCCCGGTGGCCTCCTCCACCACCCGCACCGGGGCCAGGCCCGCGCCCCGCAGCCCCGCCGCCGCGGCCGCGTCCCGGCGGATGCTGTACCAGCCCGCCGGGCGGCGCCGCAGCTTCCCCGCCCGGGTCAGGTCAGCGACGACGACCCGGGCCGCCGGGCCGAAGATATCCAGGTCCTGCTCGGTCAGGGCCAGCTCGGCGGCGGCCGCGCACAGGTGCGGCGCCAGCACGTAGGGGTTGTCCGGATCCAGGACGGTGGCCTCCACCGGATGCCGGAGCAGGATCTCCGGATGCCGGATCAGGTAGGTGTCCAGCGGGTCGTCGCGGGCGATCAGGACCGCGGCCGCGGACCGCCCGCTGCGCCCGGCCCGCCCGGCCTGCTGCCACAGCGAGGCCCAGGTGCCCGGCCAGCCGGCGATCAGCACCGCGTCCAGGCCGGTGATGTTGACCCCGAGCTCGAGCGCGGTGGTGGTGGCCAGCCCGACCAGCCGCCCGTCGGACAGCGCCGCCTCCAGGCGGCGCCGGTCCTCGGGCAGGTACCCGGACCGGTAGGCGGCCACCTTCGCCTCGGCCGCGCCGTCGGCTGCGCCGAACCCGGCCGCCCCGGCGGCCCCGCGGGCGTCCAGCGACCGGCGCGCGGCCAGCGCGACTGCCTCGGCGCCGCGACGGGACCTGATGAAGGCGAGCGTCTGCACGTTCTGGCTGACCAGCCGGCTGAGCAGGTCCGCCGCCTGCGCGGTGGCCGTGCGGCGCAGCCGGGCGCCGGTCTCGCCGCGGGCCTCGGTCAGCGGCGGCTCCCACAGCGCGAAGGCCAGCGGGCCGCGCGGCGAGCCGTCCTCGGTCACCGCCTCGGCGTCCTGGCCGGTGAGCAGGCGGGCGCAGGCACCCGGCGCGCCGACCGTGGCGGAGGCCAGCACGAAGACCGGACGGCGTGTGCCGTCCGGCGGGGCGTGCTGCGCCACCACCCGGCGCAGGCGGCGCAGCACGTGGGCCACGTGCGAGCCGAACACGCCACGGTACCCGTGACACTCGTCGACCACGACGTACCGCAGCCGGCTGAAGAACCCCGACCACCGGGCGTGCCCCGGCAGCAGCGCACGGTGCAGCATGTCCGGGGTGGTCAGCAGGTACCTGGCGTGGCTGCGCGCCCAGGCCCGCTGCACATAGGTCGAGTCACCGTCGAAGACGGCTGCCTGCACCCCGGGCAGGCCCAGCGAGCGGATCGATGCGAGCTGGTCGGCCGCCAGCGCCTTGGTCGGCGTGATGTAGAGCGCGGTATCGCCCGCCAGCACCGAGGTGAGCGCGGGCATCAGGTAGCCCAGCGACTTGCCGGACGCCGCGGCGGTGGAGATGATCACGTTCCGGTCGGCCCGCGCGTGGTCCGCGGCCAGCGCCTGGTGACTCCACGGAGCATTGATGCCGCGGGCCGCGAAGGCACCGGTGATCTCCGCCGGGACCCAGTGCGGCCAGGGCACTTCCCGACCGGCCCGGGCCGGGATGTGCTCGACGTGCACGGGACGGCCCGCCCGCGCGTCGCCGAGCAGGATGCCGAGGGCGCGGTTCTCCGCTCCGGTTCCTGCCGCGTGCGTAACCGGGCCAGCCGGGGGAAGAAGGTCCGGAGCAAGAGGCGCCAGCGAGGGCGGGCTGAGCGTAGACACAGTTTCTTCAGTGTGACATCCCGGCCCGGGGATGCTCGGAACTTTGGCGTGTGTCGTCTGTTTGGGGGTGCCGCCGGACGCGTTTTCGTATAGACATGACACCGAGCGTGGTTGAATGCCGCACAGGATCACGCCCTAGGCTTTGTAAGGCCAGCCCCCGGCCGGGGCGGGACGATGAGATGACGCCATGCATGGCGCTGGAGGATTTGTGGATCTGAAGCTGGGTCACTACAACAAGGACGGCATCGAAGTCGTCGACGTGGAGGGCGAGATCGACGTCTACACGGCGCCGCGGCTGCGTGAGCTGCTGATCGATCTCGTCAACAAGAACAACTACCAGCTCGTCGTCAACATGGAGAAGGTCGAGTTCCTCGACTCGACCGGTCTCGGCGTGCTGGTCGGCGGCCTGAAGCGAGTGCGCGCGCACGACGGGTCCCTGGACCTCGTCTGCACGCAGGAGCGGATACTCAAGATCTTCAGGATCACCGGCCTGACGAAGGTGTTCGGCATCCACGAGACGGTTGACGAGGCCATCGCGGCCAAGAAGGCCGAGAAGTAACTCCGCCGGGCCTGTCCGAGATGGCCACCGTAGAAGTCACCTTCTCGCCGCTGCCTGCGCACGTCCGGACCGCGCGCCTGGTCGCCACCGCGGTCGCGCGGCGCAGCGGCGTGGACGAGTCGCTGCTCGATGAGGTGCGCCTGGCCGTGGGCGAGGCATGCTCGCGCGCGGTCGAGGCGCACCGGCGGCACTGCCCGGCCGAGCCGGTCAAGATCGAGATGAGCGACCAGGGCGAGCGGTTCGTCGTCGTGGTGAGTGACCACGCCCCCACGGGCGCCGCCTCGTCGGCCAGCCCCGCTCCGGCCGGCACCAACGGCCACGGCCCGGGGAGCCTGGTTCACGGCGCGGACGACGCCGGGATCCCGGCCGGGTTCGGACTGGCCGTGATATCAGGCCTGGCCGACGACGTGCGCGTGTCGTCCACGAGTTCGGGTGTGACCGTCCGGATGAGCTGGCCGTCGGCCGCGACCACGGCCTGAGGGTGCGGGCCCCGCCACCGGCTGCCAGGCCGCCGGGCGCCCGGTCCGGCCGTCCCGCAGGCCCCACCGGATGAGCAGCGTGACGCGCCGCGCCTGCCGCGAGCAGGCGCGGCTACCGTTTCATCACCGGCCTCGCCAACGATAACGGCAGTGGTTCGCAAAGCTAACGTAAAGATAACGGAATTGTTAGGATTGGCCCGATGTTAGTGGTTCGGCCCGCGCGTGCGTAGACTCCCGGCCACTCGTCAGTCCCGATCGGCAACGTCTTCCGTTCGGAGTTCCAGGAGGTCGAATGTTCAGGCAAGTCTCTGCGCTGGCGGCGAATCCTGTCAGCGTGAGCGGCTCCAACCTGACCTGGGTCATCATCGTCGCCGTCGTCGCGCTGCTCGCCCTGGGCGTGGCCGGCACGCTGGTGCGGGAGGTACTGGCGGCCAGCCAGGGCACCCAGCGGATGCAGGAAATCGCCCAGTCTGTGCAGGAGGGCGCGGCCGCGTACCTGCGCCGGCAGTTCAGGACCCTCGGCGTGTTCGTGGTCATCATCTTCTTCGTGCTGCTCCTGCTGCCCGCGGAGGGCGCCGGAGTGCGCTGGGGCCGCAGCATCTTCTTCCTGGTCGGCGCGGTGTTCTCGGCGCTGACCGGATTCACGGGCATGTCGCTGTGCGTCCGCGGCAACGTGCGGGTAGCGGCCGCGGCCCGGGACGGCGGCGAGCGCCCGGCGATGCGGATCGCGTTCCGCACCGGCGGCGTGGCCGGCATGTTCACCGTCGGCCTGGGCCTGTTCGGCGCGGCGGTCGTGGTGCTGATCTACAAGTCCAACGCGCCCAACGTGCTGGAGGGCTTCGGCTTCGGCGCGGCGCTGCTGGCACTGTTCATGCGTGTCGGCGGCGGCATCTACACCAAGGCGGCCGATGTCGGCGCGGACCTGGTGGGCAAGGTCGAGCAGGGCATCCCGGAGGACGACCCGAGGAACGCGGCCACGATCGCAGACAATGTGGGCGACAACGTGGGCGACTGCGCCGGCATGGCGGCGGACCTGTTCGAATCCTACGCGGTGATGCTGGTGGCCTCGCTGATCCTGGGCAAGACCGCGTTCGGCGACAAGGGGCTGGTGTTCCCGCTGATCGTGCCGATGATCGGGGTGATCACCGCGGTGATCGGCATCTTCGCGGTCTCACCGCGCCGCGGTGACCGTAGCGGCATGACCGCGATCAACCGAGGCTTCTTCGTCTCCGCGGTAATCTCGGCCATCGGGGTGGCGATCGCCTGCTTCACCTTCCTGCCGGCCCACTTCAGTGACCTGAAGGGCGTCACCGACCCGGCCATCGCGGGTTACAGCGGCAGTCCCCGCTGGATCGCGTTCGGGGCGGTGCTGATCGGCATCGCGCTGGCCAGCGCCATCCAGTTGCTTACCGGGTACTTCACCGAGGTGAACCGGCGGCCGGTCAGGGACATCGGGAACAGCAGCGAGACCGGCGCGGCCACGGTCATCCTGTCCGGGGTGGCGGCCGGGATGGAGTCGGCCGTGTACTCCGCGCTGCTGATCGCCGGTGCGGTGTTCGGCGCGTACCTGCTCGCGACGGGGAATCCCACCATTGCGCTGTTCGCGGTGGCGATGGCCGGCGGCGGCCTGCTGACCACGGTCGGCGTGATCGTGTCGATGGACTCGTTCGGCCCGGTGACCGACAACGCGCAGGGCATCGCGGAGATGTCCGGCGACGTGGAGGGCGACGCCGCGCAGGCGCTGACCAAGCTGGACGCGATCGGCAACACCACCAAGGCGATCACCAAGGGCATCGCCATCGCGACCGCGGTGCTCGCCGCGACCGCCCTGTTCGGCTCCTTCCGGACCATCGTCGAGCAGGCGCTCGGCAGCGGGGCCGGGTCGTTCAGCCTGTCGGTCGACCGGCCCAGGGTCCTGGTCGGCGTGATCATCGGGGCCTCGGTGGTGTTCCTGTTCGCCAGCCTGCTGATCATGGCGGTGGGCCGGGCGGCGCAGGGCGTGGTGCTGGAGGTGCGGAACCAGTTCCGCAACCACCCGGGGATCATGGACTACACCGAGAAGCCCGAGTACAGCCGGGTGATCGACCTCGTCACCAGGGATTCGCTGCGCGAGCTGATAACCCCGGGCCTGCTGGCGGTGCTGACGCCGATCGCCGTCGGCTTCGCGTTCGGTTATGCCACGCTCGGCGCGTACCTGGCCGGCGCGATCGCGGCCGGGGTGCTGATGGCGGTGTTCCTGGCCAACTCCGGCGGCGCCTGGGACAACGCCAAGAAGCTGGTCGAGGACGGGAACCACGGCGGCAAAGGCTCCGAGGCGCACGCCGCGACCGTCATCGGCGACACGGTCGGCGACCCGTTCAAGGACACCGCGGGCCCGGCCATCAACCCGCTGATCAAGGTCATGAACCTGGTCTCGCTGCTGGTCGCGACCAGCGTGGTGAAGTACAGCAGCAATACCGGCCTGCGCGTGGGCGTGGCCGTGGGCGCGGTGATCATCATCGTCGCGGCGATCGTGATCTCCAAGCGGCGCGCCGCGGGCGGCGGCGAACAGACCCCGGCGGGCACCGAGGTGAGCGGTGCCGTCTCGCCCGCCGTGGAGGGCGCCAGCCCGGCCCCGGGAGCCACCGGAGTCACGGCGCAGGACGCGGCCAACCGCGAGCCCGCCGCCAAGCGACCAGAGTAGCCCGCCCCGGGCAGGATCGTGTGCCGCTGAGCGCCCGAATTGGCACTCAGCGGCACACGGTCGTCTCGGCGATCTCCGGGAGGCGGCGGGCCCGGGGGAGGCGACTGTGACTCGCGCTAGGACCCGGCGGCCACGTCGTCGCTGGAGATGCCGAGCAGGTACAAGATGGCGTCCAGGTAGGGGACGCTCAGCGAGGTGTCGGCCGCGTCCCGGACCACGGGCTTGGCGTTGAACGCCACGCCGAGCCCGGCGGCCGCGATCATGTCCAGGTCGTTGGCCCCGTCGCCGACCGCCACCGTCTGAGACAGCGGGACGCCGGCGGCCGCGGCGAACCGGCGCAGCGCGCCGGCCTTCCCGGCCCGGTCGATCACCGGACCGGATAGCCGCCCGGTCAGCTTGCCGGCCACGATCTCCAGCTCGTTGGCGGCCACGTAGTCGATGCCGAGCTCGGCGGCCAGCGGCCCGATCACCTGGACGAAACCGCCGCTGACGATCCCGGACTTGTAGCCGAGGCCGCCTAGCGTCCCGATCAGCGTGCGCGCGCCCGCGGTCAGCCGCAGCCCGGCCCGGACCTCGTCCAGGATCCCGGCCGCCAGGCCGGCCAGCAGCGATACCCGGTCGCGCAGCGACGCGGTGAAGTCGAGCTCGCCGCGCATGGCGGCCGCGGTCACCTTCGCCACCTCGGCGGCGCAGCCGGCCCGCTCCGCCAGCAGGTCGATCACCTCGTCCTGGATGAGCGTGGAGTCCACGTCCATGACGATCAGCCGCAGCGCGCGGCGGTGCAGCCCGCCGCGCTGGACCGCCACGTCGATGCCCTGCTCCACCGCGGCGCGGGCCAGGTCCTCGCGGAGCGTCGCCGGGTCCCCGCCGGAGACGTCCATCTCGATGCAGGTCACCGGCTGCCGCGCCAGCCTGCCGATCCGGTCGATGTTCGCCCCGCTGGCCGCGATCCGGCCGGCGATGGCGGTGATGGCGGCGGGGGCCAGCGGGCTGCCCAGCAGGGTGACGTGCAGCCGCCCGCCCCGCCCCGGGGAGGCCGGCTCGCCGGACGGCGCCGAGCCCATGGTGATCTCGGCCTCCAGGCCAAGGTCGCTGGCCAGCGAGCGGACCGCATTGTGGATCCCGTTCAGGTCGGGCAGCACGTCGCAGCCGAGCAGTACCCCGAGCACCAGCCGGCCCCGGATCACCACCTGCTCGACGTCCAGGACGCTGAGCGGGTGCCTGGCCAGGACGCCGAACAGCCGGGAGGTCACGCCCGGCCGGTCCCGGCCGGTCAGCGTGATGAGCAGCGAGGTCCGCGGAGTATTCATCGCGGGCGCCAGGCTACCCCAAACGGCCCCCCGGGGCGGGTCCACTGCCCTAGGGCAGCAGCAAGTGAACATCTCCGAACTCGTGCCACAGGTACCCGGCGTCGATCGCGACCTGGTAGCACCGGGTGAGCAGCTCAGGTCCGGCGAACGCGGCCAGCATCCGCAGGTGCGAGGAACGCGGCTCGTGCAGCCCGGTGAGCAGCCCGTCCACCGCCCTGACCCCGGTCTGCGGGGTGACCACGTGCGACGTCCAGCCGGACGAGGCCGCCACCCGGCCGCCGGGCCGGTCCAGCGCGGCCGTCTCCAGCGCGCGGACCACGGTGGTGCCCGCGGCGATGACCCGGCCGCCGCCCGTCCGCACGTGGTTGACCAGGTCGGCCGTGGCGGGTGGGACGTCGAACGGCTCCGGGTACGGGTCCTCGTCCGCCTCCAGCGAGGACACCCCGCAGTGCAGGGTGAGCGGGGCGATCAGCACCCCGCCCGCCACCAGCCTGGTGACCACGGACGGCGTGAACGGGCGGCTGGCGCTCGGCATCTCCGCGCTGCCCGGCTGCCGCGCGAACACCGTCTGATAGGCCGCCAGCGGCCACTCGCGCGGCACGTAGGAGTACCGGATCGGGATGCCGTATTGCAGTAGGTACGGCACTACCGCCACCGATAGCCGGGCCCGCCAGAGCCGGGCCGTGGCCCTGCCCTCCAGGGTCAGGATCGCCCCGCCGGGCAGGACGATGCGCTGACCGGGTGAGCCCTCCTCGTTCGGCCTCGAGATCTTGTCTTTGACCTGCCGGAGTTCGACCAGCCATGCTCCGTCCGGCCGCGGGCCGGAGAAGTGCACCGCCAGGCCGTCGCGGCCCCGGGCGCGCACCTGGGCGGGCAGCGTCGCGGTGGTGTTGACCACCAGCAGGTCGCCGGGCAGCAGCAGGCCGGGCAGGTCGCCGAAGCGGTGGTGGCTCACCTCGCCGGACGCGGTGCGGCTGACCAGCATCCGCACGCCGTCCCTGGGCAGGCCGCGCGCCTCCGGCGGGTCGTGCGCCTCGAGTTCGGCGGGCAGGGTGAAGCCGGCCAGCGGGATGTCGGTGATCATGGCGTCACCGGCATCAGGTGCGCCGCGCGGTACCGGCCGCTCGGCAGCCGCTGGGTGATCAGCCGGACGAACGCCGGGACGACCGACTCGGGCTCCGGGCGGTCCGAGATGTCCTCCCCGGGGAAGGCCAGCTGGTGCATGTCGGTGCGCAGGTCGCCCGGATCGGTCCACCAGATCCGCAGCGCGAGTTCCTCCGCGGCGAGCACGTTCGAGGCCTGCTCGAGCGCGGCCTTGGCCGCGCCGTAGCCGCCCCAGCCCGCGTAGGCCTCCACGGCCGCGTCCGAGGTGATGTTCAGCACCGCGCCGCCGGCCGCCCGCAGCAGCGGCAGCATCAGCTGGGTCAGCGCGATGGGCGCGATCACGTTCACCTCGAACGCGGCGCGCAGCTGGTCGGGCGGGTAGTCGGCCAGCGCGGGCAGCGGGCTGGCGCCCAGCGTCCCGGCGTTGTTGACGAGCAGGTCGAGCCGGCCCGCGGCCCCGGCGGCGCGCCGCAGCGCGGCGCGGTGCGCGGGGTCGGTGACGTCGCCGGGCACCGCGGTGACGGCGCCGCCCGCCGCCCGGATCCCGGCCGCGGCGGCGTCCAGCGCGGCCCCGTCCCGCGCGTCGACGATGAGATCGTAGCCCTCGCGGGCCAGGCCGGCCGCCAGGGCGCGGCCCAGTCCGCGGGAGGCCCCCGTGATCATGGCTGTCGGATTGCTCATGTCCTCGACGCTAGGCCGCGCCGCCCCCGGGCGCATCGGTCCCGCGCCCGGGAGGTCCTGGGCCTATGGTCCTACGCCCCTGCCCCGATGCACGGGTCCGCCAGGCGAGCTAACGTCGGTGGGGTGAGCGATGGGCTGGATGAGCTGTACCAGGTCAGCCAGGCGGTGCTGTCGGTCACCCGGCAGATGTCCGTCCGCGACGTGCTGCAGGTGATCGTGCGGTCGGCGCGCTCCCTGGTCGGCGCGCGGTACGCCGCGCTCGGCGTGCCCGACGAGCGCGACTCGTTCGCCGAGTTCGTGGTGGACGGGATCAGCCCGGCGGAGTGGCAGGCGATCGGCCCGCTGCCGCGGCGGCACGGCATGCTCCGCGTCCTGCTCGACGAGGGCAAGCCGGAACGCCTGGCCGACATACGCAAGGACCCCAGGTTCGAGGGCTGGCCGTCGGCCCACCCGCAGATGTCGCATTTCCTCGGCGTCCCGGTGCGCGACGGGGACCGGGTCCTGGGCATCATCTTCGCGGCCAACAAGGTCTCCGCGGCGGCGGCCGGGCGCGGCTTCACCGAACGCGATCTGCGGATCCTGTCCCTGTTCGCCGCGCACGCCGCGATCGCGCTGACCAACGCCCGGCTGTACGAGCGCAGCCAGGAGCTCTCGGTCATGCAGGAGCGCTCCCGCCTGGCCAGGGACCTGCACGACGCGGTCACGCAGAAGCTGTTCAGCATCAGGGCGCACGCCCGGGCTGCCGCGGTCCTGGCCGCCAGGGATCCGGTGGACGCGGCCCGGGTCCGCGCCGAGATCGGGGTCGTCGGCGAGCTCGGCGCCGAAGCGCACGCCGAGCTGCGCGCGGTGATCGACGGCCTGGCCCCGCCCGACCTGGAGGCGGCGGGCCTGGCCGAATCCCTGCGCCGGTACGCGATGCTGGCCGGGCGGGCGCACGGGATCCCGGTCACGGTCACCGCCGCCTGCCTGCCGGCCCTCGGGCCGCGGGTGGAGGCGGCGCTCTACCGGGTCGCGCAGGAGGCGCTGCACAACGCGCTGCGCCACGCCGGCGCCACCGGTGTCCGCGTTTCGCTGGCCAGGACCCAGTCCAAGGCAGGGCGCCGGGTCGTTCTGGAGGTGGCTGACGACGGCCACGGGTTCGCGCCCGAGACCGCGTCCGGCGGGCTCGGGCTGGCCTCGATGCGCGATCGGGCCGCGGCGGCCGGCGGTGCGCTGACCGTCAGGTCGGGGGAGCGGGGGACCGTGGTGCGGATGACCGTGCCGTTCAGGCAGGTGCCCGTCACCACCGGGGAACAGCGATGACGCGGCCCATCTCGGTGTTGATCGTGGACGACCACCCGGTGGTCAGGCGAGGCCTGCGGGTGCTGCTCGAGGTGCAGGACGGGATCGAGGTGGCCGGCGAGGCGGGCGACGGCGCCGCGGCGCTCGCCCTGGCCGACGAGTATGCCCCGGACGTGATCCTGCTCGACCTCAAGCTGCCCGGCATGGACGGCATCTCCGTCCTGGGCGAGCTGAAGGCCCGGGACAGCGCCGCCCGGGTGCTCGTGCTCACCAGCGCCACCGAACCCGCTGCGGCGAGTCTGGCGATGCGCTCGGGGGCGGCGGGAGTGCTCTACAAGGACGTCGACCCGGACGCGCTGGTGCGGGCGATCCGCTCGGTACACGACGGGAACCTGCTGCTGGCGCCGGAGGCGGCGAGCGCCATGGTCCGCGGCGCCGGCCTCGCGGCGGCCGGCCTCGACGCGCTCACCGGCCGCGAGCGCGAGGTACTCGCCGAGATCGCCAAGGGCCGGTCCAACCGGGAGATCGCGCGGGCGCTCGGTGTCTCGGAGAAGACGGTGAAGGCGCACGTGAGTTCGGTGCTGGCCAAGCTCGGCGTGCAAGACCGCACGCAGGCCGCGCTGATGGCGGTCCGCAACGAGGGAGCCTAGTTCCTGATCAGGTGGGCGTAGGCGATGATGTTGTCCACGTAGTGCCCGGTGGCCCGGTCGAAGGGGCCGCCGCAGGTGATCAGCCGCAGGCTGGGATCGCGGGACTTGCCGTAGATGGAGGCGGTGGGGAAGGCGTCCTTGGCCACCTTCTGCACCCCGTCCACGGCGAACGCGGCGACCGTGCCGTCGGCCAGCGTGACGTAGACCCGGTCCCCGGCGTGCAGGTCCTTGAGGTAGTAGAACACCGAGATGCCGGTGAGCGAGTCCACGTGGCCGAGGATGACCGCCGGGCCGCGCTGGCCAGGCGCCGGACCGTACCGGTACCAGCCGGTCAGGTTGTGATTGTCGAGCGGCGGCACCTGGACCGTGCCGTCGGTACTGTCGCCGACCTCCATCACCGGCGCGTCCACGCCGATGGCCGGGATCCGGATGCTGACCGGGACCGACCGGGCCAGCGGCGTGGCCTGCGGATCGTGGGTCAGCCGGGGCGGGACGGTCGTCACCGATGCCGGGGTGTAGGTCGCCCCGGCATCGGCGGGCGTGCTGTTGAACAGGCCGAACGCAGCCATGCCGACACCGCCCGCGCACAGCACGACGGCGGCGAGGGCGGTGCCGAGGGCCCACCGGCCCAGTGGCTTGCGCCGGTGGCGAGCCAGGTACAACGTCTAGGCGACCGTACGCGTCCGGCGCCAGCGACGGAAGGCGAGCAGGCCGAGGCCACCCGACGCCAGGGCGACCGCGGCGCCGCCCGCGGCCAGCGGGAGGTTACCGCCGCCGCCAAGGCTGCCGCCGCCGCCGGTGTTGGCACCACCGGTCGGCGCCACCGACGCGGTGGCACTGGCCGTGACCTGAGGCGCGGGCGGCGTTGAGGTCGCGGGAGCGGGGGTGCTGGTGGTCGGCGCAGGCGTGGTGGGCACAGGCGTGGTGGGTGTGGCCGACGGGGTCGGCGTCTCGGTGCAAGTCGGCTTCGGCGTCGGTGTCCACGTGTGGCCGCCGGTCCACGTCGGCGTCGGCGTCGCCGTCCACCTCTGGTCGCCGGTCCACGTCGGCGCCGGTGTCGGCGTATGATGACCGCCGGACTGCGGGGCCGCCTGCGCGGCCGTCCCGGTCAGCAGCACCCCCCCGACGCCTAGGGCGAAGCAGCCTGCTACCACCCTCATGCGCAACGTCATTTCCCGCTCCTCCTCAGTCGACCGCCCATTACGGCCATAACTTGTTGTTAACTAACTAAGCAAGCAAGCAGCGGCAGCGTAGCGCCGTTCAGCGACCGAGTCACGGATGTTAGATAAGTGTTATTTGAGAAACTGGATATCAAGCGCCAAGCAGGCACACACGCCCCAGATCGGGCTCTCACCAGCGAGATCCCCGAACGGGCTAGCTACAGCGGCTACTTACCTGTCCGTCCGGTGGGCTGAGCGGGGCGCGGTGGCATAGGTTCGATTTCGTCGGCCATTCGAGCGGGGCCCAGGGCCATCGCGGCGCGTGCGGAGAAAGGGGGCTGGATGTCCGACGAGGTGCTGCGGATGCGGGGCGTCGAGGTCCGGCGGGATTCGGCGGTCCTGCTGCGCAAGATCGACTGGACCGCGCACAGGGACGAACAGTGGATCCTGATCGGGCCGAACGGGGCGGGCAAGACCACCTTGCTCCAGGTGGCGGCCACCCAGATGTTCGCCTCCGAGGGCACCGTGGAGGTGCTCGGCGAGCGCCTCGGCGAGGTCGACATCTTCGACCTGCGCCCGCGGATCGGGCTGACCAGCGCCGCCATCGCCGAGCAGGTGCCGCCCGGGGAGAAGGTCATCGACCTGGTGCTCACCGCCTCCTACGCCATCCTTGGCCGGTGGAAGGAGGAATACGACTCCGCCGACGTCACCCGGGCGGTCGAGATCCTCGACGCGCTCGGCTGCGCGCACCTGATCAGGCGCAAGTTTGCCACCCTCTCCGAGGGCGAGCGCAAGCGGGTGCAGATCGCCCGGGCGCTGATGCCCGACCCCGAACTGCTGCTGCTCGACGAGCCGGCCGCCGGGCTCGACCTGGGCGGGCGCGAGGATCTGCTGCGGCGGCTGACCAAGCTGGCCCGTAACCCCAAGGCGCCGATGATGGTGCTGGTCACCCACCACGTCGAAGAGGTGCCCGACGGCTTCACCCACGCGATGCTGCTGCGCCGGGGCTTGGTGCTCGCGGCCGGGCCGATCGAGGAGGTCTTCACCGCGCGTAACCTGTCCCGCTGCTTCGGGGTTCAGCTCGAGATCGAGTACCGGCAGTCGCGGTGGACGGCCCGCGCACGCTGAGTGTTCGCTTGCTAGCCGAACTCGCTTGCGGTCGGTAACGTAGCAGACAGGCCCGGAAAGCCCGGAAACCGCCGGGATCCCGCACCGGGCGCAGGAGTGAGGCAGCCATGACCACCCTGGTCGCAACCATCCTGCTGGTCGCCTTCGTCGCTCTCGTGGTCGCGGCGGTCATCAAGTCGGTGCGCATCGTGCCGCAGGCCACCGCGGGCATCGTCGAGCGGTTCGGCCGGTACCACCGCACCCTGCACGCCGGGCTAAACATCGTGACGCCGTTCGTCGACCGGCTCCGCCCGCTCATCGACCTGCGCGAGCAGGTGGTCAGTTTCCCGCCGCAGCCCGTGATCACCAGGGACAACCTCGTGGTCAGCATCGACACCGTCATCTACTTTCAGGTGACCGACGCTCGGGCCGCCACCTACGAGGTCGCCAACTACATCACCGCCGTGGAGCAGCTGACCGTGACCACGCTGCGCAACGTGGTGGGCGGCATGGAGCTGGAGCACGCCCTCACCTCGCGTGACCAGATCAACAGCGAGCTGCGCAAGGAACTCGACGAGGCGACCGGCAAGTGGGGAATCCGGGTCGGCCGGGTGGAGCTCAAGGCGATCGAGCCGCCCGGCTCCATCCAGGACTCGATGGAGAAGCAGATGCGCGCCGACCGGGACAAGCGCGCCGCCATCCTGTCCGCCGAGGGGTCCAAGCAGTCGGCCATCCTGACCGCGGAAGGCGAGCGCCAGGCGGCGGTGCTCAAGGCCCGCGGCGAGTCCGAGGCGACCGTGCTCCGGGCCGAGGCGGAGGCCACGGCCCAGGCGGCGCGGGCGCGCGGGCAGGCCGAGGCGATCAGCACCGTGTTCCGGGCGATCCACGAGGGCAACCCGGACCAACGGCTGCTGGCCTACCAGTACATGCAGATGCTGCCGCAGATCGCCCAGGGCGACGCGAACAAGGTCTGGATCGTGCCGAGCGAGATCGGGAAGGCGCTGGAGGGGATCGGCGGCTTCTTCAGCGCCGCCACCGCGGGCCGGTCCGACGCCTCCTCCGTCTCCCCGGCCCCTCCGGCCTCCCCGGCTCCGGCCGGCCAGGCGCCGTCAGGTCCGGGGACAGAGCTCGACGCGCCCGCCGGCCGTCACGCGAGTCTGGAAGGATGGCTGGCGGGCGGTGGCGGGTCCGTGCACGACGGTGCCGTCGGCAATGACGAAGGTGGATCCGTGCCAGGGACAGGCGACGCAGGCAGCGCCCCGCTCCATGACGATCCGTCCCTGATGCAGGGGCCCTCCGAGATGGGAGCACCGGTCTGACAGCACGCTGACCTCGGCTCCCCGCCGGTACACCAGCAGGGACAGGTAGCCGAGCTGGCGTCGCACCGGGCGCCGGTCGGGCAGTTCGGTCAGACCGCACAGGTCATGCCAGCCCAGCACGGACAGGTGGCTGACCTGCTCGGCGTGGCTGGTGCCCGCGCCCAGCCTGAGCGCCAGATGGCCGCCGAGGTAGGCGCCGACAGTGGCCACGGCCAGCCCGGCGGCGGACAGCGTCCGGCCGTAGCCGGTCCGGCCGCCGGTCCGGGTGGCCAGCGAGCCGAGGAACAGCGTGGCCGCGCTGGCCTGGCAGACGGCGTGCACCAGGCCGACCCGCTGCTGATCCCGGTGCAGCGCCGACCAGTCGGCCAGGCCGGTGGCCGCCGCGGGCGCGGTGCCCGCGACCCCGGCCGCGATGAGCATCCCGGCCGCGCGTTCGGTGCCGCGGAACAGGTCGAGCATGACCGCCGAAGTCCAGCAGCCGAGGGGGAACCGGACCAGCGCGGGATGGGCGGGCTGGCCGAACGGGACGCCGTGCAGGGCGTCGGTGCGCTTGCCGGCCGGCAGGGCTCGCACCACGGTCTCGGACAAGCCGTACACCAGCGGGTCGAGGGTGTGCGCCCGCTCGATGCGCTCGGCGATGGCCGCCGGCCGGGACAACAGGGAGAGCCTGCGCGCCTTGCGCGGGCGCCGGGCCGAGGGGAGGAGGGATTGCCGCACGTCTAGTGCGTACCCGTCCCCCGCGCCGCCTACCCCCGGGAGGGGATTCCCCGGTCAAGTTCGCCGGTCAAGTTCGCCGGTCAGATCGTCGGTCGAGATCACCACGGAGCCGGTCCAGCTGTCCCAGCACGATGTCCACGAGCCGCTCCTGGAAGCCGAGCAGCAGCCGCAGTTCTTCGTCCGAATAACTGGCCGCGGCGTCCCGCCACGCCTTGACCAGCGGCCCGAAGGTGGGAGCGATCTCTCTCAAGCCCGGCCCGGCGTTGAGGTTGACGATCACCCGGCGCCGGTCCTTAGGGTCGCGTTCCCGCCGGACGAAGCCGCCCTCCTCGAGCCGGTCGAGCACCCCGGTGATCGACGCGGTGGTCAGCCCGGTCTGCCTGGCCAGGTCGCCCGCGGTCATGGGCCCGGTCAGTGCCACGATGTTCAGGGCGCCGCGCTCGCCTTCCCACCCAGGCTCGCGCCGCTGTGCCAACGCGGTCACATCGCCGGGGTGAATTCCGTCTGAGAGTACGACTACTACGAGGGGATCATCACCATGACCACCATCCAGGAGAACGCTCGCCCGGCGCCGCTCATCGGGCAGGCGGTGGGACAGGCTCAGGCCTCGCTGACCAGGTTGCTCGTCGGCGTGCTGGCCGAGTCGGGCACCAGCTACCAGGCCTGGCTCGGCCTGCAGCGGCTGGCCGCCCTCGGCGGCCAGGCGACCCGGGAGGCCTACCAGCGCGACCTAAGCGACTGGCTCCTGCTGGACGGCCCGGCCGCCGCCCGGCTGGCCGGCAACCTGATCGCGGCCGACCTGGCCGACACCGAGGACGGCGAGGTCCGGGTGACCGCGCGGGGGCGGGAGTTGCGCGAGCAGGTGCTCACCGCGTCTGCGAAGATCACCCGTCCGATGCTGGCCACGATCGACCGCGACGACCTCGAGACCACCGTCCGGACGCTGGACGAGATCACCAGGCGAGCCCGGGGGACGATCACTACGGAGGGAGACCGATGACGACGCAGAAACTGCCCGGCGCCGACGCTGCCCGGCACGGCACCGGCGACGCCGACCTGGCCATCATGCTGGCGGCGCACCGCGCGTTCCGCCGCGACCTGGCCAGGCTGGCCCGTGCGGCGGCCGCGCCCGACCGGTCCGACCCGGCCAGGCGCCGGTCGGTCGCGGCCGGCTGGGAGCTGTTCAAGCACGAACTGCACCTGCACCACACCGCCGAGGACGAGATCATCTGGCCGGAACTGCGGCCGCGGCTGGCGCACAGCGAGCACGCCCTGTCGGTACTGGACGCGATGGAGGAGGAGCACGAGCGAATCGATCCGCTGCTGGCCGCCGTGGACGCGGCGTTCGCGCAGCGCGACCCGGCGGCCGGCCCGGCGGCAGGCGCGGCGAGCGGCCCGGCGCCAGGCGCGGTCGACGACTGGCCGGGTGAGGACCGGCTGGCGGACGTCATCGACGTCCTGGCCAGCACGCTGACCGGTCACCTCGCGCACGAGGAGCGGGACTGCCTGCCGCTGATCGGCGTGGCCCTGACCGCCGCGGAATGGCGCGGCGTCGGCTTCAAGATAGCGCGGCAGAACGGCCTGTCCAACGGGGGCGAGATGTTCGCCTGGATCCTGGACGGCGCCGGCCGCGAGGATGCCGCCGCCACGCTGGGCACCCTCCCGCCGCCGCTGCGCCTGCTCTACCGGGGCGTCTGGAAGCGCCGCTTCGAGAAGAACCCGCGCTGGTAGCGAGGAAACGCCGCTCCAACGACATCGCTGCCACATCGATGTCGTTGGAGCGACATCGCTGCCACACCCATGCTGTTTCGCAGGCGCCGACCGCGTGGCGCGCGGGGCTGGTGGGACTAATGAGGCTCAAGGTCCGGAAAAGGCGCGGCTAAGCCTCGGCGGGGCGCCGCTGAGACCGCGGGGCGCCGCTGAGACCGCACCTAGCCCCGGCGAGAGTCCCGGCGGAGCCGGCGAGCGACCGGGGATCTACGGCCTGAACCGGTAGCCCATGCCCGACTCGGTGAGCAGGTACCTCGGCCGGGAGGGTTCGGGTTCCAGCTTGCGGCGCAGCTGGGCCAGGTAGACCCGCAGGTAGTTGCTCTCGGTCTCGTACGCCGGGCCCCAGACCTCGCGCAGCAGCTGCCGCTGGGTGACCAGCCGGCCGCTGTTGCGCACCAGGACCTCGAGCAGCTGCCACTCGGTCGGGGTCAGCCGGACGGCGGAGCCGTCCGCCCGCACGACCTGCTTCGCCGCCAGGTCCACGGTGAAGTCGCCGGTGACCACGACCGGCTCGTCCGGCGCGGGCGACGCGCGGCGGACCGCGGCCCGCAGCCGGGCCAGCAGTTCGTCCATGCCGAACGGCTTGGTCACGTAGTCATCCGCGCCCGCGTCCAGCGCGGCCACCTTCTGGCCCTCCTGCCCCCACGCGGACAGCACGATGATCGGGATCGAGGTCCAGCCGCGGACGCCGTGGATAACCTCGGTGCCGTCCATGTCCGGCAGCCCGAGGTCCAGGATGATCACATCCGGGCGGTCGCGCGCCACCGCGGCGAGCCCCGTGGTGCCGTCGACGGCCGTGCTGACGTCGTACTCGCGCGCGCTGAGGTTGATCCGCAGCGCACGCAGGATGGACGGCTCATCGTCGACGACGAGCACCCGCGTCATGACCCCGTGCCGAGCGCGGACTTGTCCGCGCTCGCCATCGGCAGCGTGATCCGCACGGTCAGGCCGCCGCCCGGCGTGTCGGTGGCCGCGATCCGCCCGCCCATCGCCTCGGCGAAGCCCTTGGCCACCGCCAGGCCGAGCCCCACGCCCGCATGCCGCACCCGGTCGCCGGCCCGGGCGAACGGCTCGAAGATGCGCTCCTTCTGCTGGTCGGGCACCCCCGGCCCGTGGTCCACCACTTCCAGCCGCACCGTGCCGTCTTCGAGCGAGGCGTGCAGCTCGGGCGGCCGGGCCGGCGGCGAGTAGCGCAGCGCGTTGGAGAACAGATTGGCCAGCACCCGCTCGAGCAGGCCGGGGTCGGCGAGCACCAGCGGGAAGCCTTCGGGCACCGCCATCTCCAGGCGCAGGCTGTCGTCGAGCCCGAGCAGCGCCACCGGCGCCACCTCGTCGATGGCGGTCGGGCGCAGGAACGGCTGCAGCGACCCGGTGTGCAGGCGGCTCATGTCGAGCAGGTTGCCGATCAGGGCGTCGAGCCGGTCCGCGTTCTGCTCGATGGTGGCCAGCAGGTCAGCCTGGTCCTCCTCGGACCACTGCACATCCGTCTGCCGCAGGCTGCTGACCGAAGCCTTGATCGACGCGAGCGGCGTGCGCAGGTCGTGGCTGACCGCGGCGAGCAGCGCGGTCCGCATCCGGTTGCCCTCGGCCAGCGCCTCGGCCTGGGCGGCCTGGGTCCGTAGCCGTTCCCGGTCCAGCGCGGCCGCCGCCTGGGCGGCGTAGCCCGCGAGCAGCGCCGGCGTGGCCGAGGCATCCTGCCCGGTGACGAGCAGGGTCAGGTCGTCCCGGATGTCGATGCGGGAGGCCGGGGGCAGGCGCCCCTCGACGTTGCTCGAGGCGGCGCGTACCCACCGGCCGCCGGCCCGTTCGGTCAATTCGGCCTGGCCGCCGTGGGTCCTGGTGAGGTGATCGAGCACGGCCGCGGGCGAGTCGGCCCCGCCCAGCACGGTCTGCGCCAGCTCCAGCAGGGAGGCTGCCTCGTCCCGGGCCCGGGCGGCCTGCACGGCGCGCCGGGCGGCGAGGTGGACCACGCTGCTGACCGCGACCGCCACCGTCACGAACAGCAGCAGCGCCAGCAGGTTCTTGGGCTCCTGGATGGTGAAGGTGTGCAGCGGCTCGGTGAAAAACCAGTTGAGCAGCAGGCTGGCCGCCACCGCGGCGAGCACGGCGGGCCAGAAGCCGCCCACCACCGTGATCGTCACCACCGCGACCAGGTAGATGAGCAGGTCGTCGGCGAGGTTCAGGTGCGGCCGCCAGGCCGCCAGGACCGCGGTGAGCGCCGGGAGCAGCACGGCGGCCAGCAGCACCCCGGCTAGCCGCCGGCGGGCGTCGATCCCGCCGCCCGGGCCGTCCAGGCCGGGCGTCACGAGGCCGAACGTCCCGCCGGTCTCAGCCGCGCCGCCGTTCCGGCCGGGCGCCGGGCGGGCCAGGCCGCGCGGGGCCCTGCTCTGGGCAGGGCGGCCAGGTCGCATACCCCTATAGGTACCCATGCTTACCAGTGTGAGTCGCCGCCAGTACCAGCGGAAGACCAGGCCCAGGCCGGCCCCGGCCAGCGCGGTCGCGCCGGCCACCACGGCGGCGTGAACGGCGAACGGCCCGGTCGGGTGCAGCTGCGCGTAGGGCGGCCGGGAGAACCCGACCGTGGTGAGCCAGCCGATGCCGGCCAGCGGGACCGCCGCAAGCGGCTCGGCGGTGAACGAGGTGGCGCCGGCCACCGCCGCGCAGGCGATCAGCACCCCGGTCGCGGTCAGCCGGCCGTGCAGCGCGGCGGCCACCGTGCCCACGGCCAGGAACATGGCGAAACCGACCGGCAGTGCGTAGGGCGCCGGTATCGCGCGCTGTCCCAGACCGTGAGTCATCTCGGTTGCTATTCCAGCCGCGCTTCCGGCCGATATCAGCGTTCTTGACGGATCCTTAACGCCCGGCCCGGAAAGCTTGACGGGCCGCATACGGCGGCGGCCGGGGGGCCCGGATTAGCGTCGGGAGACATGATCGGCAACCGAGCGTCCCGGACGGAGCAAGAAGCCTAGTGGCCGTGCGCAAGGCGGCCGGCCTGCTCGGCGGCCAACCGAACGAACTCCCGGAGACCTTCTGGTACTCGGCCAAGCGTCGCCTGCTTGGGCCGCCGATGATCAACGCGCAGCTCCGGGAGCAGCGGCTGTCAAAATTTCTCGCGCTGGGCGTGCTGTCCCCGGACGGCATCTCCTCCTCGGCCTACGGCACCGAGGAAATCCTCATTGAGCTGATCCAGCTCTTCGGCATAGCCGCGTTCGCGGTGCTGATGCCGATGACCGCGGTGATCTTGTTCGTCATGCTGCTCGTGGTGCTCCTCTACCGCGAGGTGGTCACGGTCTATACCCGGGCCGGCGGATCCTACGTGGTTGCCAGGGACAACTTCGGGCCGCGGATCGCGCAGGTCGCCGCCGTGGCGCTGCTGATCGATTACGTAGTCACCGTCGCGGTGCAGATCGCCGCGGGTACGGCGGCAGTCGCCTCGGCGTTCCCGGCCATCGGCCCATACGTGACGCCGATATCGATCGGCGTCATCCTGCTGATGTGCTTCGGTAACCTGCGCGGCATCCGGGAGGCGGGCAAGATCTTCGCGCTGCCCACCTACCTGTTCTCCGGTTCGGTCATCCTGATGATCGTGGTCGGGCTCATCCGCGAGGCGCTCGGTAACCTGCCGCAGCAGAACATCTACGCCCTCCACGGGCTGTACCCCATCGGCAAGGGCACCTCCAGCGTTACGAGCTTGTTTATCATCTTCGTGCTGCTGAAGGCGTTTGCTAACGGGGGCGCCTCGCTGACCGGCATCGAGGCGGTCTCCAACGCCGTCAGCGCGTTCAGGCCGCCCGAGGGCATCAACGCCCGCCGGGTCCTGGTGATGGAGGGCCTGATCCTCGGCACGCTGGTGGCCGGCATCTCCTGGCTAGCGCATCTGACCCACGCCGCTCCCTATAAGCTCGGATTCCCGACCGTGATCTCGCAGGAAGCCGACATCGTGTTCGGGTCCGCTGGGCACTTCATGTTCTGGGTGGTGCAGGCGGCGACCGCGCTGATCCTGTACACCGGCGGAAACACGAGCTTCAACGGCTTCCCGTTCCTGACCAGCTTCGTCGCCGAGGACTCCTTCCTGCCGCGGTGGATGATGAAACGCGGCCAGCGGCTGGTCTTCTCCAACGGCATCATCGTGCTGACGGTGTTGTCCGTGACGCTGGTAGGGGTGGTCGGCGCCAACGTGAACGCGCTGGTCCCGTTCTACGCAATCGGCGTGTTCACCGCCTTCACCATGGCCGGGTTCGGCATGGCGAGGTACTTCCGCACGCATAAGCCACCGGGCTGGCGGCACAAGCTGGTCATCTGCCTCTCGTCCGGGGTGCTCACCTCGATCGTGGTGGTGATCTTTGCCGTGGTGAAGTTCAAGGCGGGCGCCTGGCTGATCCTGATCATCTTCCCGGTCGGGGTCTTCGCGCTGATCAGGCTGAACCGGCAGTACCGCGCGGAGTCGCGGGCGCTGCAGAGCATCGGGGAGCGGCGCGCGTCGGGCGAGGGGCCGCGGCAGCCGAACTACACCCGCCGGGTCGTCATCGTGTTCGTGGACGACTTCGACCTGTCCACCATCGCCGCGCTGCGTTACGCCAAGAGCCTGCGGCCGACCACGGTCCGGGCCGTGCACTTCGTCATCGACACCGAGCAGGCGGAGAAGCTGCGCGCGGCCTGGCTGCCGGACCGCAACGTCTCGCTCGAGTTCATCGACTGCCCCGACCGCAGGCTGACCCGGGCCGCCGCCGACCTGGCGGCCCGCGAGGCCGAGACACCCGGTACGCAGGTCACCGCGATCCTGCCCCGGCGCAGCTTCTCGCCGCTGCTCGGCCGGCTGCTGCACGACCGCACCGCGGACAAGATCGCCGGCGTGGTCAGCCGGGTGCCGAACGCCGCGGCCACCATCATCCCGTTCGACGTGCAGAACCGGCTGCACGTGCTGCAGCGGCGCCAGGCCGAGCGGGACGGCCAGGCGCCGGCCAGCCTGACCCCGGTGCCGGGCCCGCCCGCATCCGGCGAAGGCGCGTCTGCCGGGAGCACAGCGGCCGAGTTGAAGCACCTCGAGGTGGCGGCCGCGGCCGCCACGCCGGCCGACGAGAAGCCCGGGCCGCTGCCCGGCGCGGGCAGCTACGGCCGGCCGATACCGCCGCCGGACGTCACCCCGATCGGCTCGATCCGCCAGCCGGGCAAGGTCACCGTGGAGGGGCGGGTCCGGGTGGTCGAGATCCGTTCGGTGGAGCACAACTCCGTGCTGGCCTGCGAGATTTCCGATTCCACCGGGGACCTCACCGCGCTGTTCTACGGCCGGTCCCGGATCGCCGGCCTGATGTGCGGATCCCGGGTCCGGTTCCGCGGCCCGGCCGGCATCAAGGCCGGCGTCCCGGTCATGGTCAACCCGGCCTACGAGCTCATCGTCCCGGATACGACCGGCAAGCCCGGTGCGGACGGAGATAAATAGGGCCGAACGGGCCGGGTTATCCGCCCCGGCCACCGCTCGTCAGGTTCCGGGCTTGGTCAGGTCGCGGGGAAGATCAGCTCGTAGGCGGGATTGATCATGACCGGGTGCCCGTCCTTGATGCCGACCGAGCCCTTGAACCTGACCCGCGCGCTGCACACGATGCCGGGGATATGCGACCGGCCGTAGAACAGCGCGGTGAGCTCGCCGGTCCCGTCGGAGATCTCGCAGGCCAGCACGGAGTTGCGCTCCACCGGCTTGATCTCGACCACCCGGATCCGGCCCTCCACGGTGGCCCGGCCCGGCTTGGTCAGCGAGCCGATCGGGGTGACGCCGGGGGCCGCGGCCGGCGCCTCGCCCGCCTCCGCCTCGCGCTGGCCGTTGGCCTCGCCGGGTCCCCGCTTCCTGAGCAGGCCGCGCGCCTTGGCCACCGGCTCAGAAAGCGGCGCCGCGGTTTCCGCCGAGTCGCCGTCCGGCGGCGCGGCGTGCTTGGCCGCCACGTCCGCCTCCTCGGACCTGACCTGCTGGTCGGCGGTGTCCGCCTGGTCGGCGGTGTCCGCGCTGGCCGCCGCGACCTTCGCGGCCTGGCGTTCCTGCAGCACCCGGACCCGGCTGTCCACGTCGTAGGGCACGATGGTCGCGGCCGAGCGCGGGATACGGCTCACCACCGCGGCGATCTTGTCCGCGGTGCGGTCGTGCAGCAGCCGGCCGAGCCACGCGGAGTAGCTGCGCCGCGGCAGCACCACGGTCACGTGCGTGCCGGGGTCGCTGACCTCCCGCTCGACCAGCTCGGCCGCGGCCCGGGTCAGCCTGCGGTCGGCCACGTCGATGAAGTCAAGGGCTACGCCGCGGTCGGCGCGGGTCCACTTCTCCCGCAGCTTGTCGGCCCGGACGCTGTCGATGACGAAGTGCACGGCGCGGATGGTGGTGGGCCGCAGGCTCCGCGCGTACCGCAGCGCGGCCAGCGTGGCCAGGTCGAAGCCGTCCACGAAGACGAACACGGTGCGCCGGCTGTAGTGCGGCGGGGGCGGCGGCTGGTTCTCGCTGATCGTCTCGAGCACCTCGCTCTCCGCGCCGTACTCCCGGTTCATCCTGATCAGCGCCGGGACCAGGATGACGAACAGGACGACGACCAACCAGGCACCCTCGGTGAACTTGACCACCGCGAAGACGAGCACCACGATCGCGGTCATCACGCCGGCCGAGAAGTTGATGATCAGCCGGCGCCGCCAGCCGGGCCCCCGGTGCCTGCTCTGGTACTTCGCCATGCCGAAGCCGGCCATGGAGAACGCGGTGAACACGCCGATGGCGTACAGCGGGACCAGGCTGTTGACGTCCGCGTCCTTGATGATGATCAGCGCCACGGAGACGACCGTCAGCAGGATGATCGCGTTGGAGAACACCAGCCGGTGGCCGCGCTTGAGCAGCCACCGGGGCAGGAACGAGTCGCCGGCCACGTAGCTGGTCAGGAACGGGAAGCCGTTGAAGCTGGTGTTGCCGCCGGTGTACAGGATCAGCATGGTCGCGGCCTGGAGCAGGTAGAAGAAGGCCTGCCCGACCCACGTGTGCCCGAAGACGATCTGGGCCTCCTGCGCGAGCACGGTCGGGTAGCCGCTCTTGTACGGTGTGGCGTGAGTCCGGAAGGCCAGCCAGGAGATGCCGGCGATCAGGACGCCTAGGATCGCGCCCTCGGTCATGAGCACGCGGCGGGCGTTGACGCCCTCCGGGCGCCGGAACGCGCCGACGGCGTCGGAGACCGCCTCGATGCCAGTCAGCGACGCGCCGCCGTTGGCGAACGCCCGGAGCAGGATGAAGATCATCGCCCCGCTGATCAGGCCGTCCGAGCTCGAGCCGAGCGCATAGGCGCCGTGCAGCGTGTGCGGGTTGACGGGCTGCAGGTTCCCCATCAGGTCGCGGACCAGCCCGACGACGATCATCAAGATGACCGCGCCCGCGAACAGGTAGGTCGGCACCGCGAAGGCGCGGCCCGCCTCCTTGAGGCCGCGCAGGTTCCCGAAGCACATGAGCAGGACCACGCCGACGGTGACCTCGACCTTGTACGGGCCGATCGCGGGGAAGGCGGACGCGACCGCGGCCGTGCCCGCCGAGGTCTGCACCGCCACCGTCACCACGTAGTCGATGAGCAGCGCCACCGCGCACACCTGGGCGATGCGCGGGCCGAAGTTCTCCCGCGCCACCACGTACGAGCCGCCCGGCCTGATGTAGACCATGACGATCTCGCGGTAGGAAAGCAGCACCAGCACCATGACGAACAAGATGACCAGCGTCATCGGCAGCAGCAGGGAGAACGCGGCCAGGCCGACCGCCGGCACCAGCACGATCAGGATCTCCTCGGTGCCATAGGCGGAGGAGGAGATCCCGTCCGGCGACAGCACGCCGAGGGCGAGCGGGTTGGATAGCCGCTGTTCCCCGAGGTCCTGGTTGACCAGCGGCGGGCCGAGCAGCCGGCGTTTGGTGGTGTACCAGAATGTGTCGGGCAGGCCCACGCTCCTGTCGAGCAGGGGCGCCGCCTTGCGCGTGGCCACTGGTCTGCGCCTTTCGTCCGGTCTATACGCTTTTCTGGCGCCAGAGACTTCTTACCACCACAACCGGTATGGCGTAACCGGCGGCCCGCCGATGGCGTGCCCCCCGTGGGGGTCGTCGTGGCCTGTCTGGAAGGGATTACCCGTATACCAGGCGTTCATCCGCCCGTGCCAAGGTGACGTGGACGATACGCCCCTAGGCTGGTAGGGAGACGTCGATGTCCGAGCTGAAGAGGCCTGCCATGACGACAACGCCGGCCGCCGCGCCGAGTGCCCCATCGGACAACAAAGCCACGCTGCGCTTGTCGCGGCTGCTCCGAAGACCTGTGGCGGACAGCAGCGGCGAGACCATCGGCAAGCTGGCCGACGTCATCGTCCGGCTGCGCGGGTCTGATTACCCGCTCGTCACCGGCGTGGTCGTCACGGTCGGGGGACGCGAGATCTTCGCGCCCATCGACCAGGTGATCAGCTTCCGCGACGACCCCATCCGGCTGAAGAGCGCGCGGTTGTCCCTGCGGCACTTCGAGCGGCGGGAAGGTGAAGTGCTGCTCCGCGCCGATGTGCTCGGCCATCGGCTCATCGACGTGCAGAACGCCCGCCTGGTCCGCGCGGCCGACCTCGAGCTGGTCCGGGACGGCGAGGAGCGGGTGGTGGCCGGGGTGGAGACCCGGCGCCGCCCGCGCCGGCTGCTCGGGCTGCTCGGACCGAAGGACCCGGACGATGCCGGCGCCTTCCGCGACTGGCACGACTTCGAGTGGCTCATCGGGCATCAGGGCAGCGCGCTGCTGCGCGGCCCGTTCGCCCGGATCCGCAGGCTGAAGCCTGCGCAGATCGCAGACCTGCTCGAGGAAGCCTCCAAGGAGGAGGAGACCGAGATCCTCGGCAGCGTGCACGCGGATCCCGAACTCGAGGCCGATGTTTTCGAGGAACTCGACGAGGACCAGGCCACCCGCCTGCTCGGCGCGCGCACCGACGAGGAGATCGCCGCCGTGCTGGCCCGGATGCGCGCCGACGACGCCGCGGACGCGATCGCCGAACTGCCCCAGCGGCGCAGGCAGCCGGTGCTCGACCTGCTGCCGCCCGCCCAGCGGACCAAGGTGCTGACCCTGATGGGATTCAATCCCACCAGCGCCGGCGGGCTGATGGGGGTGGACTTCATCTCGCTGCCCACCATGGCGAGCGTCGCCGACGCGCTGGCCAGGGTGCGTGAGTCCGTATCGCTCCAGTCGGAGGCGCTGACCAGCGTGCACGCCGTCGACGACGGCGGCGGGCTGCGTGGCGTGGCACGGCTGGTCACGCTGCTCCAGTCCGACGCGGCCACCACCCTGATCGACGTGTGCGACACCGATCCGGTCCGGGTCGGCCCGGACACCGATGTACCCGACGTGGCCGTGCTGATGACCGACTACAACCTCATCACCATCCCCGTCGTCGACGACGAGCGCCGCCTGCTCGGCGTGATCACCGTCGACGATGTGCTCGAGGCCACCCTGCCCGAGGACTGGCGGCGCCGGGAAGCCGCGGAGCCGCCGGACGCGCGCCACGGTGACGCCCCGTGACCACGCACGACGGGCGCGCCCAGCCTGGTGAGCGCGCACGACCCGGCGAGCCCCGGCCCCCAGCCTCCTCCCCAGCCTCCTCCCCAGCGTCCCCCCAGCCCCCTGCCCCCTCCGCACCCCCTCAGCCTCCGGCCCCTGCTCCGGCACCTCCCCAGCCTCAACAGGCGCGCGCCCAGCTCCGTGCTCCCGCGGCCGGAGCGCCGTCGGGCCGGGCCACCGCGGTCCTGGACGAGGCCCACCTGGGCGACATCGAGGGTGCGCTCGGCCACATCAAGGCGGGCGCGGACATCGGCGAAGGCGGTCTGCGCCGCAAGCTGATCACGTTCCTGGCCATCGTCGGGCCCGGGCTGATCGTGATGGTCGGCGACAATGACGCCGGCGGCGTGTCGACCTATGCGCAGGCCGGCCAGGACTACGGCTACAGCCTGCTGTGGACGCTGCTGCTGCTGATCCCCGTGCTGATCGTCAACCAGGAGATGGTGGTCAGGCTCGGCGCGGTCACCGGCGTCGGCCACGCCCGGCTGATCAACGAACGGTTCGGCCGGTTCTGGGGCTGGTTCAGCGTCGGCGACCTGTTCATACTCAACTTCCTGACCATCACCACCGAGTTCATCGGCGTCTCGCTCGCGCTGCAGTACTTCCACGTCAGCCCGTACATCTCGGTGCCGATCGCCGGACTCGTCCTGATCGGGATCACCATGAGCGGCAGCTTCGCCCGCTGGGAGCGGGCGATGTTCGCGTTCATCGCGGTCAGCGTGATCCTGGTCCCGCTCTTCGTCACTTCCCACCCTGACTGGGGTCAGATCGGCTACCACTTCGTCGTCCCCGGCATCGGTGGCGGGGCGAACTCGACCGCGGTGCTGCTCATCATCGCGATCGTGGGCACCACCGTCGCTCCCTGGCAGTTGTTCTTCCAGCAGTCCAACGTCATCGACAAGCGGATCACGCCGCGGTTCATCCCGTACGAGCGGGGCGACACCACGCTGGGCGCGTTCGTGGTGGTGATCTCGGCGGCGATGATCGTGGCGGTGGCGGTCTTCGCGGTGGAAGGCACCCACCTGGCCGGGCAGTTCACCGACGCGCTCGGGGTGGCCCGCGCGCTCGAGACGCACGGTCGGTGGTACGGCGCGGCGTTCTCCACCGTCCTGCTCGACGCCTCCATCATCGGCGCGTCCGCGGTCACCCTGTCCACCAGCTACGCGTTCGGCGACGTATTCGGCATCAGGCACTCGCTGCACCGCAGGTTCAGGGAGGCCAAGCCTTTCTACGCCAGCTACGCCGCCATGATCGTGGCCGCGGCGATCATCGTGCTCATCCCCGGCACCCCGCTCGGGCTGCTCACCACCGCGGTGCAAGCGCTCGCCGGGATCCTGCTGCCGAGCGCGAGCGTGTTCCTGCTGCTGCTGTGCAACGACCGCGAGGTGCTCGGCCCGTGGATGAACCCGCGCTGGCTGAACATCCTGGCCACCTTCATCATTGGCGTGCTGCTCGTGCTGTCCGGGACTCTCGTCATCGACACTCTGTTCTCCAGCCTCAGCGCCGTGAAGACCGCGACGTGGCTGGCCATAGGGCTAGTGGCGGCCGGGATCCTGGCGGGGGCGTGGTTCTGGCTGACCAGGAAGCGGCGGCCGCCGCGGGAGCCGCACCCGCGATCCACGATGTCCGAGGCCGACCGGATAAACTGGCGCATGCCACCGCTCGCCCTGCTCAAGCCGGCCGAGTGGTCCGCCGGGCGGAAGGTCGCCCTGCTGGCCCTGCGCGGCTACCTCGTGATCTCGGTCCTGCTGCTGATCGTAAAGGCGGTCGAACTGGGCCACGGCTGACACCGACCGCACCGGACGCATATTACGCTATGAATGCATAATTATTCATAGCGTAAGTTTGACCACCGGTGCGAGACTGATGGCATGACTGACGCGTCACCACGTTGTTTCCGCTCGGTCCTGGACGGCTTTCCCGCGTATCAGCCGGGCCGCACGCCGGTCAGCGCAACCGGGCGGACGCACAAGCTGTCCTCCAACGAATCTCCGTATCAGCCGCTGCCCTCGGTGGTGGACGTCATCGCCGAGGCGGCGCGTTCGGTCAACCGGTACCCGGACAACGGCGCGCAGGCCCTGGTCGGGGCCATCGCGGCCAGGTTCGGCGTCCCGCCGCAGCACGTCGCGGTCGGGTGCGGCTCGGTGGGAGTCGCCCAGCAGCTCCTCGAGGCGGTCGGCGAGCCCGGCGCCGAGATAATGTACGCGTGGCGCTCCTTCGAGGCGTACCCGACGCTGTCCGACCTGGCCGCGACGGAGTCGGTCCGGGTCCCGCTGCGCGACGAGACCCACGACCTGGCCGCGATGGCGGCCGCGATCACCCCGCGCACCAGGCTTATCTTCGTCTGCAACCCGAACAACCCGACCGGCACCGTGGTGCACGCGGCCGAGCTCGAGGCGTTCCTCGACCGGGTGCCCGCCGACTGCCTGGTCGTGCTGGACGAGGCCTACCACGAGTTCATCAGGGACGAGGCCGTGCCCGACGGCCTGGACTACTACCGGGACCGGCCGAACGTGGCGGTGCTGCGCACCTTCTCCAAGGCGTACGGCCTGGCCGGGCTGCGGACCGGCTTCCTGATCGCGCCCGAGCCGGTCGCGGCCGCGGTCCGGATGACCATGCTGCCGTTCACCGTGAACAGCATCGCCCAGGCCGCGGCGGTGGCGTCGCTGGCCGCCGAGGACGAACTGCTGGCGCGCGTCGAGCTCACCGTCAAGGAGCGGACCAGGGTCCGCGAGGCGCTGGTCGCGGACGGCTGGGCCGTGCCGCCGACCGAGGCCAACTTCGTCTGGCTGCGGCTGGGCGAGCACACCATGGACTTCGCCGCGGCCTGCGAGGCGGAGGGCATCGCGGTCCGCCCGTTCGCCGGCGAGGGCGCCCGGGTCAGCGTCGGCGATGCCGAAGCCAACGATGCCTTCCTCGCCGTGGCCGGGGCCTTCCCGCACCGCAACGCTTAGCCGGACAGCACGAACGCGTTCGCCACCGCTCCCGCCTGGACGGCCACGCATTCCGGACATCAAGCCAAGCTTTAACGGGGAGGATTTGGCCTCCGGGGAGGAAAAGGGACCCTATCGTGTACCAAACTCTCCCGGGAACCCCGATCCTCCCCGATCTTTCCGCGATCGGATGCCTCACGGTGCGCTTCAACGCCATGCCACCCGCGCAGCACGACTCGCCCGGCGGGCGCGCGGTGATCAGGCGGTAACTGCCGTGATGTCCGCGCCGAGGGCGTTGAAGCGCTGTGCGATAGTGGCGTGCCCGCGATCGATCGGGTAGCCCGGCGTGACGATGGTCTCGCCCTCGGCGGCCAGGCCCGCGAGCACCAGCGCGATGCCGGTCCGCAGGTCGTGCGCCACCACCTCGGCGGCACGGAACGAGCAGGGCCCGTGCACGACGACCCGGGTGCCGTCGAACTCGACCCGCGCGCCCATCTTGTTCAGCTCGCTGACCAGTGTGTACCGCCCGTCGAAGATGGTCTCGCGGATGTAGGAGGCGCCGTCGGCCAGGCAGGCCAGCGCCATGATCGGCGACTGCAGATCGGTGGCGAATCCGGGATACGGGCTGGTGAGGACGTTGATCGGGCGCAGCGGGCGGTCCATCCGGACCGAGACCACCGCGCCGTTGGTGGCGAACTGCACCCCCATCTGCTCCAGTTTCCAGCGCACCACGCCGAAGTGGTCCAGCGACGCGCCGACCAGGTTGATCTCGCCGCCGGTGATGGCCGCCGCCATCGCGAAGACGCCCGCGTCGATCCGGTCCGCCATCACGGTGTGCTCGACCGCGGTCAGCTCGTCCACGCCCTGCACGGTGATGAAGCCGGTGCCGCCGCCGGTGATCCGCGCGCCCATCTTGGTCAGGAACGCGATGACGTCAAGCACTTCGGGCTCTTGCGCGGTGTTGTCGATGACGGTCCGCCCCGGGGCTAGCGACGCCGCCATGATCAGGTTCTCGGTGCCGGTGTGCGACGGCGTGTCCAGGTACAGGTGCGCACCCTGCAGCCTGCTGGCCTTGACCCGGATGACCGTCTCGCCCTCGTCCACGACGGCACCGAGCCGGGCGAAGCCGCGGTAGTGGAAGTCCAGGTTCCTGTCACCCAGGTTGCACCCGCCGATGCCCTCGATGACGGCCTCGCCGAACCGGTGCAGCAGCGCCGGGACGAACAGCACCGCCCCGCGGAACCGGCGGGCGATCTCGGCCGGCAGCACCGGGCTGGTCAGGTTGGACGCGTCGACGACCAGCGTCCGTTCGGTCTCGTGGAACTCGACGACGGCGCCGACCGCCTCGGCCAGCTCGACCGCGCGCTTGACGTCCTCGATCGGCGGGACGTTGCGCAGCACGGTGTGGCCGTTGGCGGTGAGCAGGGACGCGGCGATCATCTTCAGCGCCGCGTTCTTCGCGCCCTGCACGAAAACCGTCCCGTGCAGCGGAGCGCCTCCGCGCACGAGGTAGCTCGTCTCGGGTCCCAAAGTCATGGGCGCTAGCTTAGCCGGGCGAGGCGCTCGAATACCGGAGCAAGCCGCTGCGTGTACCGTTCCGGCGTGAATGCGAAGTCCAGGGCGCGTTCGGGCAGGGAAACCCCGCGTGTCGCCGCCTGCTTGCGCAGCGTCTCCCGGAACGGCGTCCCGGAACTCCACGTCTGGTTCGCCGCGGCCTGCACAAGCCCGTAGCCGTCCTCGCGCGACATACCCGCGCTGACCAGCGCGAGCAGCACCGCCGAGGAATAGATCAGGCCGCCGGTCGCGTCCAGGTTGGCCCGCATCCGCGCGGCGTCCACGGTCAGTCCCTCGACCAGCCCGGTGGTCAGGTGCAGCAGGTAATCAGTGGCGATGGCGGCGTCGGGCAGCGCGATCCGCTCCACGGACGAATTTGAGATATCCCGCTCGTGCCACAGCGGGATGCCCTCGGTCACCGGGGTCACATAGCCGCGGATCACCCGGGCCAGGCCGCTGATCCGCTCCGAACGGACCGGGTTCTTCTTGTGCGGCATGGCCGAGGAGCCCTTCTGGCCGGACCGGAACGGCTCGGCCAGCTCCCGCACCTCGGTCCGCTGCCCGTGCCGGACCTCGACCGCGACCGCCTCGCACACGGTGGCCGCGATGGCCAGCGCGCCGGCCCACTCGGCGATGCCGTCCCGCATCACCACTTGGGTGGCCACGTCCGCGGACCGCAGGCCCAGGGCGGTCATAACCTCGGCCTCCAGCCCCGGGTCGATGTTGGAGTAGCTGCCGACCGGCCCGGACAGCTTGCCGACCGCCACGGCCTCCCTGGCCCGGACCAGCCGGTCCCGGCTGCGCGCCATGGCGAAGGCGAAGTCGGCCACCCGGTGCCCCCAGGTATCGGGTTCGGCGTGGATGCCGTGGGTCCGGCCGGGCCGCAGCGTGTCCCGGTACGCCAGCGCGTGGTCCCGCAGCACCGCGACCAGCCGCCCGGCCTTCGCGATCAGCAGGTCGCTAGCCTCGGCCAGCTGGACCGCCAGCGCGGTATCGAGCAGGTCCGAGGAGGTCATGCCGTAGTGCACCCAGGCGGCGGCCGAGCGCGGCGTGGTGTTGTCCGCCCACGCGGTGAGGAAGGCGATCACGTCGTGGTCGGTCACGGCCTCCACCGCTGCTACCGCCTCGGGAGTGGGTATCGGGGCCGAACGAACCGGCTCCACGCTATCCACAGGCACCGTGCCCGCCCGGGCGTGTGCCTCGAGGACCAGCACCTCCACCCGGCACCACAGCTCGAACTTGCGTGCTTCGCTCCAGACCCGCCCCATCTCGGGCAGCGTGTACCGCTCGATCATGCTCCCACGCTACTGTGCCCGGCCCCGGTCCCCACGGCGATGTCGCGGCGGTACCAGCCGCCGCGCATCTGGACCGAGGCGGCCAGCGCGTAGGCCGCATCGCGCGCGGCGGCGATGTCCGGCCCGGAGCCGACGGCGTTCAGCACCCGGCCGCCCGCTGATACCAGGTTCCCCGCCTGGTCAGTGCCGGTGCCCGCGTGCAGGAGATAGGGATCCCCAGCTCGTTCGGTATCAACGATCGTGATCTTGTCGCCCTTGACCGGCCGCTCCGGGTAGCCTTCGGCGGCGATCACCACGACGACCGCGGCGCCGGGCCGCCACCGCGGCGGTTCCGCGCCGGCCAGGTCACCGATCGCGACGGCGTGCAGCAGCGGCGCCAGCGGTGAACCGAGGCGGTTCAGCACCACCTGCGTCTCCGGGTCGCCGAAGCGGGCGTTGAACTCGACCACTCGCAGGCCCGCGGGGGTCAGGCAGAGCCCGGCGTACAGCAGCCCGCGGTACGGCGTGCCGCGCCGGCGCATGGTGTCGACGGCGGGCTGGATGACCTGGGCCATGGTTTGTCCGGCCAGGTCTGCGGGGGCCCACGGCAGCGGCGCGTAGGCCCCCATGCCGCCGGTGTTCGGGCCCTGGCCGCCGTCGCGGGCGCGCTTGAAGTCCTGGGCCGGCAGCAGCGGCACCGCCATGACGCCGTCGGTGACCGCGAACAGCGACACCTCCGGGCCGTCCAGGAACTCCTCGATCACCACCGTGCCGCAGGCCCGCGCGTGCGCCCGGGCCGCTTCGAGGTCGGTAGTGACCAGCACGCCCTTGCCCGCGGCCAGGCCATCATCCTTGACCACGTAGGGCGGCCCGAACGCGGCCAGGGCCCGGTCCGCCTGCGCGGCGGTGGTGCAGGCCGCCGCGGCGGCGGTGGGGATCCCGGCCTCGGCCATGACCTGCTTGGCGAACGACTTGGAGCCCTCGATCATGGCAGCGTCTGCGCCCGGGCCGAAGCAGCTGATCCCGGCCCCGCGCAGCGCGTCGGCCGCCCCGGCGACCAGCGGCGCCTCCGGTCCGATCACCACCAGGTCCGGGCTGAGCTTGCGGGCCAGCGCGAGGATCCCGGCCGGGGTCAGCGGGGTGTCCGGATGCGTTTCCGCCCGCGCCGCGATGCCGGGGTTGCCCGGGGCCGCGTGCAGGCTGTCCTCGGTGCTCAGGGCGCGGACCAGGGCGTGCTCGCGGCCGCCGGAGCCGATGACGAGGATGCGCACGCCGCGAGCCTACCCGCGCCAGCCTAGCTAGCAGAGCCGGAGCAGGGGCCTGAGCTGCAGGGTCTGGTCGCGGCGCGGACCCACGCCGACGGCGGAGACCGGGGCGCCGATCATCTCCTCCACGGCCGCGACGTAGGCCCGCGCGCTGGTCGGCAGCTCGTCCGGCGTGCGGGCCTTGGAGATGTCCTCCCACCAGCCGTCGAAGTACTCATACACCGGCACTGCGTGGTGGAACTCGGTCTGCGTCACCGGGATCTCGTCGTGCCGCCTGCCATCCACCTCGTAGGCCACGCAGACCGGCACCCGGTCCAGGCCGGACAGCACGTCGAGCTTGGTCAGGAAGTAGCCGGTGATGCCGTTCACCCGGGTCGCGTGCCGGGCGATGACCGCGTCGAACCAGCCGCAGCGGCGCGGCCGCCCGGTGGTCACGCCGTACTCGGCGCCCGTTTTGCGCAGCCACTCGCCCTGCTCGCCGGTCTGCTCGGTGGGGAACGGGCCCTCGCCGACCCGGGTGGTATAGGCCTTGACGATGCCGATGACGTCGGACACCCGGGTCGGCCCGATACCCGACCCGGCGCAGGCGCCGCCCGCGGTGGGCGAGGAGGAGGTCACGAACGGGTAGGTGCCGTGGTCCACGTCGAGCATGGTGGCCTGGGCCCCCTCGAGCAGCACCACCTTGCCCTGGTCCAGGGCCCGGCCCAGGGCGAGACCGGTGTCGGCCACGTAGGGCCGCAGGCGTTCGGCGTACCGTTCGTACTCGGCCGCGGTCGCCTGCGCGTCGATGCCGCGGCGGTTGTAGACCTTGCCGAGCACCTGGTTCTTCTCGCGCAGCACCAGCTCGAGCTTCTGGCACAGGATGCCCGGGTCGAACAGGTCCTGGACGCGGATCCCGACCCGGGCGATCTTGTCGCCGTAGGCCGGGCCGATGCCGCGGCCGGTGGTGCCGATCCGGGCGCTGCCCAGGTAGCGCTCGGTCACCTTGTCCAGCGCCCGGTGGTACGGCATGATCAGGTGCGCGTCCGCCGAGACGAGCAGCTTCGAGCAGTCGACGCCACGTTGCTGCAGCCCGTCGATCTCGTCCAGCAGCACCTGCGGATCGATCACCACGCCGTTGCCGATCACCGGGACCACGTTCGGCGACAGCACCCCGGACGGCAGCAGGTGCAGGGCGTAGCTCTCGTCGCCGACGACGACCGTGTGGCCGGCGTTGTTGCCGCCCTGGTACCTGACCACGTAGTCCACCTGGTCACCGAGCATGTCGGTGGCCTTGCCCTTGCCCTCGTCGCCCCACTGGGCGCCGACAACCACGATGGCGGGCATGCGCGTCCCTTTCGCCTGGCGCGACGAAGCCCCCGCTCAGGCGCAAGGCGGCAGGGGCTCTTGCGCTCTGAGGTTACCCGCAAAGACAGCCCGGTGACCAGCCGGGACGGTCCTGCGGCTGCTAGCTGGCCAGCGCGGCCGCGGCGGTGGCGCTGCTGTCCCGCAGGAACTGCGCGCAGCGCTCCGCCTCGTCGTCCTCGCCGATGGCCGCGGCCGACACGCTCAGCATGTGCAGCGAGCGCAGGAAGCCGCGGTTCGGCTCATGCTCCCACGGGATCGGGCCGTGCCCCGTCCAGCCCGCCCGGCGCAGCTGATCCAGGCCGCGGTGGTAGCCGGTCCGCGCGTAGGCGTAGGCGGTGACCGCGTCGCCCTGGCCGAACGCGCGGGCGGCCAGCGCGGCCCAGGCCGCCGAGTACGCCGGGAAGCGCGCCGCGACCTTCTCCGGCGCCTCGCCCGCGGCCAGCGCGGCGGCCGTCGCCGCGTCGGCGGGCAGCCGGGTGGCCGGCGGCTCGCCCAGCAGGTTCCGGTGTTCCATCGGCTAGCCCAGCTTGTGCCCGGTCGACAGCAGGTCCTCGCAGGCGTGGCTGACCCGGGCGGCCATGCCCGCCTCGGCCGCCTTGCCCCAGCTGCGCGGGTCGTAGGCCTTCTTGCTGCCGACGCCGCCGTCCACCTTGAGCACGCCGTCGTAGTTCGTGAACATGTGGTCCGCGGTCGGCCTGGTGAACGCGTACTGGGTGTCGGTGTCCACGTTCATCTTGACCACGCCGTAGGAGATGGCCTCCCTGATCTCCGCCAGGGCCGAGCCTGACCCGCCGTGGAAGACCAGGTCGAACGGCTTGTCCTGGCCGTACTTGGCCCCCACGGCCTCCTGGATCTCCTTCAGCACGCTGGGCCGCAGCTGCACGTGGCCCGGCTTGTAGACGCCGTGCACGTTGCCGAACGTCGCGGCCAGGATGTACCGGCCGCGCTCGCCCAGGCCGAGCGCCGCGGCGACCGCCAGGGCGTCTTCCGGCGTCGAGTACAGCTTCTCGTTGATCTCGCCGACGATCCCGTCCTCCTCGCCGCCGACCACGCCGATCTCCATCTCCATGACGACACGGGCGGCCGCGCACTGGGCCAGCAGTTCGGCCGCGATATCCAGGTTCTCCTTGAGCGGCACGGCCGAGCCGTCCCACATGTGCGACTGGAACAGCGGCTCCTGGCCGCGCTCGACCCGCTCCCTGGAGATCGCGATCAGCGGGCGCAGGTAGCCGTCGAGCTTGTCCTTGGGGCAGTGGTCGGTGTGCAGCGCGACGTGGATGGGATACTTGCCCGCGACGACGTGCGCGAATTCGGCCAGCGCGGTCGCGCCGGTCACCATGTCCTTGACCGCCTGGCCGGACAGGTACTCCGCGCCGCCGGTGGAGATCTGGACGATCCCGTCGCTTCCGGCGTCCGCGAACCCCTTCAGCGCGGCGTTCAGCGTCTGGCTCGAGGTGACGTTGATCGCGGGGAACGCGAAACCTCGCTGCTTGGCCTGCTCGAGCATCTGCGGATAGATCTCAGCGGTCGCGATGGGCATGGCGGTAACTCCCTCGGGTGAACCTGGAACCCACTCTAGACACCAGGACTTCGGGACATGAAGCACGCATGAATATGGACCTGGCACTGCCGGGCATGAGGTACAACAGACAGCCATGGAGAGCTTTCTCACCTCGGCGGGGTACGCCGCGCTCATCCTATTCGGCTTCCTGGAGGCGGCGTGCATCCCGATCTCGTCCGAGATCACGTTCGGGTTCGCCGGGGTGCTCGCCTACCAGGGGCATCTTAACCTCGCCCTGGTCATCGTCATCGGCACGCTGGCCGAACTGGCCGGGTCCTATGCCTCCTACTTCGTGGGCCGGATCGGCGGGCGGCCGCTGGTGCACAGGCTCGGCCGGTACGTGCTGGTCACCGAGTCCGACGTGAGCCGGGCCGAGCGCTTCCTCGAGGGCCGCGGGGCCTGGGCCATCCCGGTCGGCCGGATGCTGCCTTTCGTCCGCGCCTTCGTCTCGATCGTGGCCGGCCTGGTGCGCGTCCCCCCGATCCGGTTCGGGATCCTCAGCCTGATCGGCACGGTGATCTACGCGACCGTGCTCGCCTCGATCGGGTACGCGGCCGGGGCCGAGTGGCAGCGCGTCAGCCATGGCCTGGCGGTCGTGGGCTACGTGCTGTTCGCGCTCATCGTCATCGCCATCGCCGGCTTCGTCTTCTACCGCTTGCGGCAGTTCCGGCGCGAGGCGCGCGGCCCCGGCGGCCCGGGCGGCGGTCCCGGCGGGCCTTCCGGGCCTGGCGGTCCCGGGAGTCCTGGCGGTCCCGGCGCGGTCGCCGGGCCGGACCCGCAGCCGCGGCCCAGGCCGCGGTCCCACCGGGCCGGCCGGTCCCGCCGGGCCGACCGGTCAGACGCCGAGGTCGGCTAGCTCGTAGGCGGCACGGTAGGCCAGCCCGCGCCCGGTCACGTTGGGCCGGGCGCCCCGGTCCACCAGCACGGCCACGCCGACCACCTCGGCCCCGGCCCCGCACAGCGCCTCCACCGCGGTCAGCACGGACGCGCCGGTGGTGGACGTGTCCTCGACCGCGAGCACCCGCCGCCCGGTCACGTCGGGGCCCTCGATCTGGCGATGCGTGCCGTGCTCCTTCTCCTTCTTCCGCACCACGAACGCGTCGACCGGCACGCCGCGGCCGGCCGCGGCGTGCATCATCGCGGTGGCCACCGGGTCGGCGCCCAGCGTGAGCCCGCCGACCGCGTCGTAGTCCAGGTCCGCGGTCAGGTCGAGCATGACCCGGCCGGCCAGCGGGGCCACCCGCCCGTCGAGCAGGACGCGGCGCAGGTCGATGTACCAGTCGGCGCGCTGTCCCGAAGACAGGACAAAGTCGCCGCGGATCACGGCCTTGGCCCTGATCGCGGCGAGAAGTCCGGCCCGGTCGCTCACTGTGCCTCCCGCTCGGGATCCTAGACGATGCACCGCCAAGCGCCGGGTCCAGTCCCCTCACACTGGAGCGCCGGCGTCATTCGTGGGGGCCAGTTCGGCCACCAAGCGCAGCGCGTCAGTAGTCCCCCCGGGCAGCGGTGTCGTGCGGATCTCGGATGTCCCGTGGGTTTCGCGCAGCGTCCAGCCGCCGAAAGATCGGGGAAGATCGGGGAAGATCGGGGAAGATCGGGGAAGATCGGGGTTACCGGGAGACTTTGGTGCACTCCAGGCCCCCAAAGTCTCCCGAGAACCCGAATCCTCCCGGCTAAAGCAGGAGCTGGTCGAACTGGTGGCCCTTGGGGCTCAGATGGCCGGGTGGCGGAGCGGGCTAAGGTCCACTGGGCAGCGGGAATGCGCGGAAAGGCATCCGAAGTGAGGTTACTTCACTAGTCTTAGTGCGGTTGGGCCCAGATTTAATGTCGAGAATGCCGGCCGCTGCGCCGCGGGAAGGACGGTGGGGCCGTGGATCGCTGCGCGCTGTTCGTTGATGCTGGTTACGTGCTGGCAGATGGTGCCATGGCCGTGCACGGGACGCGCCGCGGTGAATCGGTCTCCTGGGACTACGAGGGCCTCCTGCAGTTGCTGTCCGGCCTGGCCAGGGAGCGATCCGGCCTGCCCGTGCTCCGTTGCTACTGGTACGAGGCCACGATAGACGGCCGCCGCACCGCCGAGCAGGACGCGCTGGCCGACCTGCCGGGCATCAAGCTCCGGATGGCGAAGATCCGTCCCGGCCGGCGCGAGGGCGTGGAGACCGAGATCCACCGCGACCTGACCACGCTGGCCCGCAACAACGCCATCAGCGACGCCCTCGTGGTCAGCGCCGAAGAGGACCTGGCCCAGGTCATCGCCGATGTGCAAGACCTCGGCATGCGGGTCACGCTGGTAAACATCGCGGTAGACGGGAACTGGACCATCGCCCGCGCGCTGCGCCAGGAATCCGACGACATCATCGAGATCAGCGGCGACCACCTGCGGCCCTACGTGGAGCTGATCGCCGGGGCCGAGCCCGCCCAGCCGGACGAGGACGGCGAGCTTGTCGCGGCCAGGCCGCTGGCCAACGGCCACATGACGGCATCCGCGGCGTCCTACCAGCCGGTGCCCGCGCCGTCCGGGAACCACGCGCCGCCCGCGATCCACACGGCACCGGTGGTGGCGGAGTACCAGCGGCCCGCGCCGCAGCTGCCCCGGGCGACGACGCGCGAGGGAAGGGACGTGCGCGAGGAGCGCCCCGGCGAGGAGCGGCCGCGCGAAGACAGGCCCCGCGAGGACAGGCCCGTCGCGCCCGCCGTCAACGGCGAAGTCCAGCCCGCGGCCGTCCAGGACATGCCGGCCCGCCAGGACATGCCGGCCCGCCAGGACATGCCCGGGCGGCAGGACATCCCGGGCCGGTCCGACATCTACGCCGCGTCGGCGACCAGCGCGCGGGATTGGCCCGACCGCCAGGAACGCCAAGACCGGCCCGACCGTCAGGAGTGGCCCGACCGCCAGGAACGCCAGGAGTGGCAGGACCGGCCGGACCGCCAGGAACAGGCGCCGCAGAACCGTGCCCGCGCTACCGAGGAGGCCGGCTACCAGCCGGGCGCCCCCGAGGCGGGACCGCCGGCCTCAGCGACCCCGGTCCCCGAAGCCGCCCCGGTCCCGCCGACCCAGCTGCGACGCCTGCCTTCCGCGCGCAATCCCGCGAACCAGGGCCAGCCCGGGCCAGCGGGCGTCGCCGCCGCCACCCCGACGCCGCCGGTCCAGATCGACGGCCAGGGCCATGCCGGCCAGGGCCACGGCGGCGGCCAGGCGCACGCCGGGCCGGGCCACGGCGGGCCGGGCGCGGGCAGCCCGGGCAGCCCGGGCCCGGGCCGGCCCGCAGCGCGCCCTACAGCGGTCCGCAGCCGGTGGCGGGCCCGGCCACGCCACCGGGTTACCAGAACGCCTCGGGCGGGGCATCGCTGTCCGAGGCCGTGCAGGCGGCGCATGAGGAAGGCCAGGAGTTCGGCGGTTCGGTGGCCAGGGACGCCCCGGCGCTGTGGCTGGAGGCGGTGCTGGCCAGGAAGCCGCGCATGCCGTCGGACCTGGAGGCCCGGCTGCTGCAGGGCTCGGCGCTGCCGATCGACTTCCTCCTGCACAACGAGGTCAGGCACGCGCTGCGCCGCGGTTTCTGGGACGCGCTCGAGCGCACCCGCCGGTAAAACGAATGACGCCCGGATTGTCCGCGGCCGCGGTGGGTAGGGTGGTGGACGTGGTTGTGCTGTCCGCAGAGCTGTTCGACGCCATCGAGGTAAACGCAGCGCGCACGGGCAATCACAAGCGGGCCGCGGTCCGGATGAGCCGCCTGGCCGTCCAGGCCACCCAGGGCGGCATGTCGCGGGCCGAGGCGCACATGCGGGCGGGGGAACAGTGGCTGCTCGCCGACGACCCCGCCGAGGCCGTCGAGCAGTTCCAGAAGGCCATCGCCGACGCCGGCCCCACCTTCGACGACCCCAGGGTCCCGCTGGCCCGGGCGATGTTCGCTCTCGACCGAGCCGCCGACGCCGACGGCCTGCTCCGCGACTTGCGTGGCTCGGACGCCCGCACCAAGCCGCGCACCTGCGACCTGGTGGCCGAACTCCTCACCGAACAGGGCGACCTTCACTCCGCGCTGGACTGGGCCACCGCGGGCGTCGAGTCTTGCCTGCGCGGCGAGGACCGCGACGAGCTGCAACTGCTGCTCCGGCTGCGCTACCGGCTCCGCGTCGACCTGGGCCTGCCCGAGGACGACTACGACAAGATGCTGGACAACAGCAAGAAGGCCGGCCCCGCCGCGGGAAACTGAATCCCGCCGCGAGACCGGCCTCCCCCGAAGGTCAGCCAGCGATCTTCTCGGCCCTGGTGACGCTGAGCGCGTCCCTGGCCTGGTCCACGTCGACCTTCACCTCGTCGCCGTCGAGGATCTCGCCGGCTAGCAGCGCCCGGGCGAGCTGGTCGCCCACGGCCGACTGCACCAGGCGGCGCAGCGGCCGGGCCCCGTACACCGGGTCGAACCCGGTCAGCGCCAGCCACTCCCTCGCCGCGAGCGTCACGGTCAGCGTCAGCCGCAGGCCGGCCAGCCGCGCGGCCAGCCGCTCGATCTGCAGGTCGACGATCTGGGTGAGCTCGCCGGTCGACAGCGCGTCGAAGACGATCACGTCGTCGAGCCGGTTAAGGAACTCGGGCTTGAACGCGGCGCGGACCGCGTTCAGCACCGCGTCCCGCTTGGCCGCCTCGTCGCCGAACGCCGGGTCCGCGATGAACTGCGACCCCAGGTTCGAGGTCAGCACCAGGATGGCGTTCCTGAAGTCCACCGTGCGGCCCTGGCCGTCGGTTAGCCTGCCGTCGTCGAGCACCTGGAGCAGGACGTCGAAGATCTCCGGGTGCGCCTTCTCCACCTCGTCGAGCAGCACGACGCAGTACGGCCTGCGCCGGACGGTCTCGGTGAGCTGGCCGCCCTCGTCGTAGCCCACATAACCGGGCGGGGCGCCGATCAGCCTGGCCACCGAGTGCTTCTCGCCGTACTCGCTCATGTCGATGCGGACCATGGCCCGCTCGTCGTCGAACAGGAACTCGGCGAGCGCCTTGGCCAGCTCGGTCTTGCCCACGCCGGTCGGCCCGAGGAACAGGAACGATCCGGTCGGCCGGTCGGGGTCGGAGACGCCGGCCCGGGCCCGCCGCACGGCGTCGGAGACGGCCTGCACGGCCCGGGTCTGGCCGATCACCCGGCGGCCGATCTCCTGCTCCATCCGGAGCAGCTTGGCGGTCTCCCCCTCGAGCAGCCGCCCGGCCGGGATGCCGGTCCAGGAGGACACCACGTCGGCCACGTCGTCCGGGCCGACCTCCTCCTTCACCATGGGCGCCGTAGCGGAGGTCCCGGCCGCGCCCGTTCCGTCCGATGTAGCCGAACGGGCGGCGTTGCCCGCCTCGGCCAGCTGCTCCTTGACCGCGGGGATGTCGCCGTACAGGAGCCGGGACGCGGCCTCGTAGTCGCCGTCACGCTGGGCGCGCTCGGCCTGGCCCTCCAGGTCGTCGAGCCGCTTCTTCAGCTCGCCGACCTTGTTCAGGCCGGACTTCTCCTGCTCCCACCGGGCCACCAGCGCGTTCAGCTGCTCCTGCCGGTCGGCCATGGTGGCGCGCAGCCGCTCGAGCCGCTCCTTGCTGGCCGCGTCTTCCTGGTTGGCCAGCGCCAGCTCTTCCATCTTCAGCCGGTCCACGGCGCGCCGCAGCTCGTCGATCTCGACCGGCTGGGAGTCGATTTCCATCCGCAGCCGGGAGGCGGCCTCGTCGACCAGGTCGATGGCCTTGTCCGGGAGGAACCGCGCGGTGATGTACCGGTCGGACAGCGCGGCCGCGGCGACCAGCGCCGCGTCGGAGATCTGCACCTGGTGGTGCGCCTCGTAGCGGCCCTTGAGCCCGCGCAGGATGGCGATCGTGTCTTCGACGCTCGGCTCGCCCACCAGGACCTGCTGGAACCGGCGCTCGAAGGCCGGGTCCTTCTCGATCCGCTCCCGGTACTCGTCCAGCGTGGTCGCGCCGACCATGCGCAGCTCGCCGCGGGCCAGCATCGGCTTGAGCATGTTGCCCGCGTCCATCGCGCCCTCGGCGGCGCCCGCGCCGATGACCGTGTGCAGCTCGTCGATGAACGTGACCACCCGGCCTTCGCTCTGCCTGATCTCGTCCAGCACGGCCTTGAGCCGCTCCTCGAACTCGCCGCGGTACTTGGCCCCGGCCACCATGGCGCCGAGGTCCAGCGCGACCAGGCGCTTGCCGCGCAGCGACTCGGGCACGTCACCGGCCACGATCCGCTGGGACAGGCCCTCCACGACCGCGGTCTTGCCCACGCCGGGCTCGCCGATCAGCACCGGGTTGTTCTTGGTCCGCCGGGACAGCACCTGGATGACGCGCCGGATCTCGGCGTCGCGGCCGATGACCGGGTCCAGCTTGCCGTCCCGGGCCTGCGCGGTCAGGTCGACGCCGTACTTCTCCAGCGCCTTGTAGGTGCCTTCCGGGTCCTGGCTGGTGACCCGGGCGCTGCCGCGGATCTGGCTGAACGCCTCGAGCAGCGCGTCGGCCGTGGCGCCCGCCGCGGTCAGGATGGCCTTGGCCTCGCCGCCGTCGGCGGCCAGGCCGACCAGCAGGTGCTCGGTCGAGATGTACTCGTCACCGAGCTCCTTGGCCCGGCTGGAGGCCGTGCGGACCGCCGACTGCAACGGCCGGGAGAAGTCCGGCGCGCTGAGCGTGGCGCCGCGGGCGCGCGGCAGCCGGGCCAGGCGCTCCTCGGCCTGCTTGGCGACCAGCGCCGGGTCGGCGCCGACCGCCTTGAGCAGCGGCGGGGTCGTCCCGTCCGCCTGCTCGACCAGAGCCAGGAGCAGGTGCAGGGGGTCGACCTGCGGGCTGCCGTCCGACGCCGCCTGCCGATTTGCGGCCAGCAGCGCGTCCTGGCTCTTGTGGGTCAGCTTGTCATCCATTATGTATCTCCTCTGGGCGATCCAGTCCCGCTGGACGGCCCAGTAATCGGTTCCCATACCGCGACCCGGGCGCCGCGCACCGGCACCAGCCCGGACCGGGTGTCAGTCCCGCTCCGGCGCAGTTCGGCCAGGCGGGCGGCCACGGCGCGGGTGGACTCGAGCTCCACCCGCAGCTGGGCGATCTCGGCGTGCAGCTCGGCGATGAGCCGGCGCGCCTGTTCCAGTTCCCGGTGCTGGTCCAGGATCAGCTTGATGCCGGAGAGGTTCACGCCCTCCTTCGACAGCCGCTGGATTTCGCGCAGCGCCAGGATGTCCCGCATCGAGTAGCGCCGGCCCCCGCCCGCGCTGCGGCCCGGTGATACCAGGCCGAGCCGGTCGTAGCCGCGGAGCGTCTGCGGGTGCATGTCGGACAGCTGGGCGGCCACGGAGATGACGTACACCGGCGTGTCGTCGGAGAGCCGATCGTACGGACTGCTCATGTCGTCTCCTCCGCTCAGGCCTCTTTGGCCCGCTCGAGGAGGTCCTCCCGCGGATCGGCGCCGGCCGTGGCCTCGCGCAGTTCCTCGATGGCGTTGCGCGCCTTGGTGTTCAGGTCCTTCGGTACCATCACCTCGACGGTGACGAGCAGGTTGCCGGCCGTCCCGTCCTTGCGGCGCACGCCCTTGCCGCGGACCATGAACGTCCGCCCGTTCGGCGTGCCCGGCGGGATCCGGACGGTGACCGGAGCGCCGCGGTGCGAGGGCACCTTGACCTCCGCGCCGAGGGTCAGCTCGGGATAGCTCACCGGCACGGTCACGGTCAGGTTGGAGTCCGACCGGCCGAACACCGGGTGCGGCTTCACGTGCACCCGGACGTACAGGTCGCCGGCCGGGCCGCCGCGCTCGCCGGGAGCGCCCTTGCCCGCCAGCTTGATCCGCTGGCCGTCCGCCACCCCGGCCGGGATGCGGGCCTGGATGGTGCGCGAGCTCATCGCCCGGCCGCTGCCCGTGCAGGCCGGGCAGGGGTCGTCCACCACCAGGCCGCGGCCGCGGCACTCCTTGCACGGCTCGGAGATCCCGAACGAGCCCAGGTTCCGGCTCGACTGACCGGTTCCCTGGCAGGACGGGCACATCCTGGGCACGGTGCCCGCCTTGGCGCCGGTGCCGTGACAGGTCGGGCACGGGCCCTCGCCGGTCAGCCGCAGCGCCACCGTGGTCCCGTCGATCGCGTCGCCGAAGCTCAGCGTGGTCTCGGTCTCCACGTCGGCGCCGCGGCGCGCCCGGGTCTGGGCGGTGGTGCGGCCGCGGTTGAACACGCCGCCGAACAGGTCGCCCAGGCCGCCGGGGGCGTCCCCGCCGCCGAAGATGTCGCCGAGGTCGAAGCCGCCGAAACCGCCCTGCCCGGGCCGGGTGCCGGTCGGCACCCGGAACCCGCCGCCGAACAGCGAGCGCGCCTCGTCGTACTCCTTGCGCCGCTTCTCGTCGGACAGCACCGAGTACGCCTCGGAGATCTCCTTGAAGCGCTCCTCGGCCTTGGCGTCGCCCTGGTTCGAGTCCGGGTGGTACTTGCGGGCCAGCTTGCGGTAGGCCGCCTTGATCTCGGCCGGCTTGGCGGTCTTGGCGACCCCCAGGGCCTTGTAGTAATCCTTCTCGAGGAAGTCCTTCGTGCTCATCCCGCCTCGCAGGCTGTGGTCTAGTTACCTTCCTCGCCGGGCTGCCACTCGGGGTCGTTGCTGATCCCGTCGGGGCCGGTGGCCGGCTCGGCGACGGCGACCCGGGCGGGCCGGAGGATCCGCTCCCCGACCTTGTAGCCGGGCTGGAGGATCTCGACGCAGGTGTCCTCGGTGACGTCGGACGAATAGGAATGGGTCAGTGCCTCGTGAATCTTGGGGTCGAACGGGTCGCCCTTCTCGCCGTAGGTCACCAGGCCGAACCGGCCGAGCGCGGCCTGCAGCGAGTCGGCGACCGACTTGAAACCGCCGGACAGCTCCCCGTGTTCGCGGGCCTGGTCGATGGCGTCGAGCACGGGCAGCAGCCCGGCTAGCGTGCCGGTCACGGCCTGCTCGCGCACGGCGGCGCGGTCCCGGTCGACGCGCTTGCGGTAGTTGGCGTACTCGGCCTGCAGTCGCTGCAGGTCCGCGGTCCGCTCCGCGAGCTGCGCCTCGAGTTCCGCGGCCTGCTTGCCGGTGACTACTTGGGCGGTAACCATCTCTGCGGCCTCTGCTGCCATCTCTGCGGCCTCTGCTGCGGACTCCGCCTGCTCCGCGGAGCCGTGGTCGTCACGGGATCCGGTGGCTTCGTCCGGCCCGGCGGCCTCGGCGGGCGGGGTAGCTTCGCCCTCCGGCGGCCGGCCGGCACCTCTGGTGCCGGCCGGCTTGGCGGCCGCGTGCTTCCCGCGGACCTGACCGGTAACCGGGTCGATGCGCCGGTGGTCATGAATGACCGGACCGGAGCCCGTCTCCTCGGATGCTGGCATCAGGCCGCTCCGGTCCCGCTGTCGCCCTCGTCGACGATCTCGGCCTCGACGACCTCGTCCTCGGCGGGCGTCTCGGTGCTGCCGTCAGCCGGGCCCGGCTGGCTGGCCTGCTGGGCCTGGGCCTGGGCGTAGATGGCGGTACCCATCTTCTGGCTGACCTGGGCGGCCCGCTCCGTGGCCGACTTGATGGCGTCGGTGTCGTTGCTCTCCAGCGCCTTCTTCACCTCGGCGATCGACTCGCGCACCTCGGACTTGATGTCCTCGGGCACCTTGTCCTCGTTCTCGCCGAGGAACTTCTCGGTGCTGTAGACGAGCGTGTCGGCCTGGTTGCGGCTCTCGGCTTCCTCGCGGCGCTTGCGGTCCTCCTCGGCGTACTGCTCCGCGTCCCTGACCATCTTCTCGATGTCGTCCTTGGCCAGCGCGGACCCGCCGGTGATCTGCACCGACTGCTGCTTGCCCGTGCCCAGGTCCTTGGCGGACACGTTCACGATGCCGTTGGCGTCGATGTCGAAGGTGACCTCGATCTGCGGCACGCCGCGCGGCGCGGGCGCGATGCCGGCCAGCTCGAACATGCCGAGCTTCTTGTTGTACGCGGCGATCTCACGTTCGCCCTGGAACACCTGGATCTGCACCGACGGCTGGTTGTCCTCGGCGGTGGTGAAGATCTCCGAGCGCTTGGTCGGGATCGTGGTGTTCCGCTCGATCAGCTTGGTGAAGATGCCGCCCTTGGTCTCGATGCCCAGCGACAGCGGGGTCACATCCAGCAGCAGGACGTCCTTGACCTCGCCCCTGAGCACGCCGGCCTGCAGGCAGGCGCCGACGGCGACGACCTCGTCCGGGTTGACGCCCTTGTTCGGCTCCTTGCCGTTGGTCAGCGACTTGACCACGTCGACCACCGCGGGCATCCGGGTGGAGCCACCGACAAGCACGACGTTGTTGACGTCGTCGATCTTGATCCCGGCGTCCTTGATGACCTGCTGGAACGGAGCCTTGCAGCGGTCGAGCAGGTCGGAGGTCATCCGCTGGAACTCGGCCCGGGTCAGCTTGGCGTCCAGGTGCAGCGGGCCGTCGGAGGAGTGGGAGATGTAGGGCAGGTTGATCTGCGACTCCATCGACTGCGACAGCTCGATCTTGGCCTTCTCCGCGGCCTCACGCAGCCGCTGCAGCGCCATCTTGTCCTTGGACAGGTCGATGCCGTAGCCGTTCTTGAAGTCCTTGACCAGCCAGTCGACGATGCGCTGGTCCCAGTCGTCACCGCCGAGGTGGTTGTCGCCGCTGGTCGCCTTGACCTCCACGACGCCGTCGCCGACCTCGAGCAGGGACACGTCGAAGGTGCCGCCGCCCAGGTCGAAGACCAGGATGGTGGCCTCGTTCTCCTTCTCCAGGTGGTAGGCCAGCGCGGCCGAGGTGGGCTCGTTGATGATGCGGAGCACGTTCATGCCCGCGATCTGCCCGGCCTCCTTGGTGGCCTGCCGCTGCGCGTCGCTGAAGTACGCAGGGACGGTGATCACCGCGTCGGTGATCTTCTCGCCCAGGTAGGCCTCGGCGTCCCTCTTGAGCTTCTGCAGCACGAACGCGCTGATCTGCTGGGGGGTGAACTTCTTGCCGTCGATGTTGACGGACCAGTCGGTACCCATGTGCCGCTTGACCGAACGGATGGTCCGGTCCACGTTGGTGACGGCCTGCCGCTTGGCGACCTCGCCCACGAGTACCTCTGCGTTCTTGGCGAAGGCCACGACCGAGGGAGTCGTCCGTGAGCCCTCGGCGTTGGCGATGACCGTAGGCTCTCCGCCCTCGAGAATGGCGACGACAGAGTTGGTCGTCCCCAGGTCAATCCCTACCGCACGTGCCATGAGCAGTCCTTGTGTGTGTGTGAAGTTGAGTAGTTCGGGCTCAAGCTTGCCAGCAGGGGCTACCGCCGTCAAATGACTTGAGTCATATAGGCTCAACTTAACAGAGTCCAGGAAGATTCCCGGCGTGCTGGAAATCTTCGCGCGGCCTGCGAAATGCGCGCGCGATTTGCGGCAACGGCTCCAGCGGAGCGGGCGTTCCCGGTCGGCCTGTGATCGCACCTGCCCGCCATCCGTGGTCCGGGAGGTTAACGCCCGCGATCCGGGATTGCCTTCCCGGGGATCCGGGATTGCCTTCCCGGGGATAGAGGCGCCCCGCGATGGCGCCGGGTCCGGACCGGCCGCAGCGGGCCCCGTCGTACGTAGCGCCTGGCCCGGGTGGCGATCGGCCGGCCGGAGGGTGTGCCACCCTGCCCGTTCGGGGTAAGGGGCTCAAATAGCTCGCGGAACGTAGCACGCCGGTGCGCACGTGATCATGTCTGGGCGCGCTCGCGCGGCTACGCTTGAGCTCCGGATATCGAGGAGGTTCGCGTGGTCCTGCGGATGACCATCGGTTTGGCGCTGACCGCGGTGGCGTTGGCGGTGGCCGGGCGGCGGATGTGGTGGCTGAAGCGGCTGGCGTTCAGCGGGCAGCCGGCGCCGGAGCGGGTGGCGGCGGTGCGGTCGCATCCGGGCCGGGATGCCGGGGTGGAGGCGGCCGAGGTGATCGGGCAGCGCAAGCTGCTGAAGTGGACGGTGCCCGGCGCGGCGCACGCGGCCACATTCTGGGGCTTCACGGTGCTGCTGCTGACGATCATCGAATCGTTCGGGGCGCTGTTCGACCGGACGTTCTCCCTGCCCTGGATCGGGCACTGGGCGCTGGTCGGGTTCCTCGAGGACCTGTTCGCGGTGGGGGTGCTGGCCGGGATCATCACCTTCGCCGTGATCCGGCTGCGCAACAACCCGCACACCGAAGGCCGCAAGTCGCGGTTCTTCGGGTCGCACACGACCGCGGCGTGGCTGGTGCTGGGGATGATCTTCCTGGTCATTGCGACCCTGCTGATCTACCGGGGCGCGCAGATCAACACCGGGGTGTTCCCCTACCCGCACGGCGCGTTCGCCTCGGAAATTGTCGGGCACTGGCTGGCGCCGCTGGGGTACGGGACCAATGCGGTGCTGGAAGCGACCTTCCTGATCGCCCAGGTCGCGGTGGTGATGGTGTTCCTGGTCATCGTGGCCTATTCCAAGCACCTGCACATCTTCCTGGCCCCGGTGAACGTGCTGTTCTCCCGCCGGCCGAACGGGCTCGGGCCGCTGGAGCCGATGCGGTCCGGCGGAAAGGTGCTGGACTTCGAGGAGGCCGACCCGGATACCGACGTGTTCGGGCTGGGGAAGATCGAGGACTTCTCCTGGAAGGGCCTGCTGGACATGGGCACCTGCACCGAGTGCGGCCGGTGCCAGTCGCAGTGCCCGGCCTGGGCAACGGGCAAGCCGCTGTCGCCCAAGCAGGTCATCCTGGACCTGCGCGATCACGCGTTCGCCCAAGCGCCGTATCTGCTCGCGGGTTCGGATGAGGAGCGGGCTAAGCTGCCGGAGGCGGTCCGGGCCGAGGCGGCCCGCCCGCTGGTGGGCGCGAAGGATGACGGCGGGGTGATCGACCCGGACGTGCTGTGGTCGTGCACGAACTGCGGGGCGTGCGTGGAGGAGTGCCCGGTGGACATCGAGCACATCGACCACATCGACGGGATGCGCCGGCACCAGGTGCTGATCGAGTCGGCGTTCCCGGTCGAGGCGGCCGGGATGCTGCGGAACCTGGAGAACAAGGGCGACCCGTGGGGCATGGGCGCCGCCCGCCGGGCCGACTGGATCAGCGAGCTGGACTTCGAGGTCCCCGTGGCCGAGGGCAAGCTCGAGCCCGACGTGGAGTACCTGTTCTGGGTGGGGTGCGCCGGGGCGCTGGAGGACCGGGCCAAGCGCACCACCAAGGCCATCGCGACCCTGCTGCACCAGGCCGGGGTGGCGTTCGCGGTGCTGGGGCCGGGCGAGACGTGTACCGGGGACCCGGCCCGGCGGATCGGGAACGAGTTCGTGTTCTCCATGCTGGCCCAGCAGAACATCGAGACCCTGAACGAGGTGGCGGCGCGCACGGTGGTGGCGTCGTGCCCGCACTGCTTCAACACCATCGCCCGGGAATACCCGCAGCTGGGCGGCAACTTCAAGGTGATCCACCACACCCAGCTGCTGGCGAAGCTGGTCGCCGACGGCAAGCTGACGCCGGTGACCGCGGTAGAGGAGAAGCTGACCTACCACGACCCGTGCTTCCTGGGCCGGCACAACAAGGTGTTCACCCCGCCCCGGGAGATCCTGGAGGCGGTGCCGGGGGTGCGGGTCGAGGAGATGCACCGGTGCAAGAACCGCGGGTTCTGCTGCGGCGCGGGCGGGGCGCGGATGTGGATGGAGGAGCGGATCGGCAAGCGGATCAATACCGAGCGGATCGACGAAGCCCTGGCCCTGAACCCGGACACCATCTCCACCGCCTGCCCCTACTGCCTGGTCATGCTCGGCGACGCGGTAGCCGCGAAGAAGGGCTCCGGCGACGCCAAGGACACCCTCGAAGTCGTCGACGTGGCTCAACTCCTCGCCCGTTCGGTCCCAAGAATGGCAACAGCCGTCACCGGCGGACACGGCGGCGCGGACGGAGCGGCCACCGCGGACGGGACGGCCGGCACCGCGGACGGGACGGTCGGCACCGCGGACGCGGCCGCCGCGAGCCAAGACGGCCCGGGAGCCGCGGACGGCTGACCGGGCCGTCAGCCGTCGGTCCCCGTGGCTCCTTATCCGGACGGCCAGAGGTGACCGAGCCCGGCATAGAAGGCGGCCTCCTCAGGGGTCGGGGCCGCCCCGGCCGCGGTCAAGGGGGCCAGGCTGGGCTCGGCCCGCCTCCGGCGGCCATCCGCCAGGCAGGCGTATCACCGCGAGCACGACGATGTGGCTGCGCCGGTCGTGCCCGTACCACCCGGACCGGCCGTCCCGGGCGGTGCGAGACCCGGGTCATACCGCATCGATGCTGCCGGGGGCCGTGTCCAAAGATAACCCGCGGGGTTCCGGGCCGTGCGCGGGCACCACGCATCACTGCTGTCACAGCGCCACGATGACGCGATCCCCGCCTAGCCCGCGCCGGCCAGCGCGGCCGCAAGCCGACGGGTTAATAACTGACGCGTCCGGGCGACATCGCATCACATCGATGCTGTTCCCAGGCGGGCGCCTGCCCGGATCCGGGCCGGCCCGGGGAGCTGGCGGGACGGGTGGTGCTGACGGGGTCTCCGGCACGGCCGGCCGTAGGCCGGGGCCGTCCGGCCGCACGGGCGAAGCCTTATGTGAGGCGGACGTAGCGGTAGTTTGTTGACCTTGGAGCGGGTTCGCGGTATGCCGGGGAGTAGTGTCGTGACGTGCTCAGGGGTGTGTGATGACGCGACG